>JADJYK010000001.1 GCA_016719815.1 Chitinophagaceae bacterium
CTTCAATCGCCGGGCTGATTATAGGATCCATTTATTCAACAAGACAGGTGCGGAGTATTACCGGAAATATAACCGGGACAAATGAAAAACTGCGGTTACTTGAGACCGTACTGCTTTATTCAATAGATAATGCCACTAACGCAAGGGATATGTTTAAGCGGCAACGATGAGCTTATTTCTTTGCAGCCAGAGGCCGATTCATTATTGCCAGTCTGGCGGCCCTAAAAAATAAATACAAAGCAGATCCGGTAAAACTTGCCTTGACAGATTCGTTGGAACGGTATGCAAAAATCAGGATTGATTTTTCTGACAGGATGATTGCCGAAAGAAAGGCGCACGGACTTAATGCCTCGGCAGGCATTGTGGCTTCAGGACTAGGAACAATACCTGAAAATATACGTCAGCTTGTAATCAGGCTTGAAACGACTGAAAGGGGTGTTTTACGCCAGCTTAATGAGAAACGGCAAAGTTTTATTGAACTACTGAACAAGCTGCTGCTGGTTATTATGCTGCTCATACTGGTGTTTGTCTCAGTAGTGCTTGCCAGGACATGGCGGGAGCTGATCGTAAGAAAAAAAACACAGGTAATATTACAGGACTTTAATACCAGGCTACAGGAAGAGGTAGACAGACAGATAAAAGAGCGGTTTCTTGTTTTTTGAACGTAATACCGATGCTTTTTGTGGCACTGGACAAAGACTGGTGTTATACATATGAATAAAAAGGGGGAGAGATATTTAACAGAGACCCACGGCATATGATTGGCAAACATATCTGGACGGAGTTTCCCGAAGGTGAGGGGCGGCTCTTTCATAAAGCATATGAAAAAGCCATGTATGAGCAGCAGTATGTGTACATGCAGGAATATTACCCGCCGTATGATTTGTGGTTTGAAAATCATATTTATCCTTCGGCAGACGGGCTGTCAATTTTTTTCAGAGATATTACGGAAAAAAAGAAAGCAGAACAGCAACTGGAAGAGAACCGGGTTTTTATTGAGAGTCTCATCAATGCCTCTCCGGATATTATTTATATATATGACATTGTTGAAAGAAAGAATATTTATATCAACGATGGCTTGCAAAAAACCTGGGCTTTACCGACAGGGAGATAAAAGAAATGGGCAACACTTAATATCGCGATTGATGCACCCGGATGATTTGTGTGTATTATCCGCAGCATACTTATCCGCAATATAAAGGCCTTGCAGATAAAAATTGCTCACGCATGAATGCCGGATGCGGGACAAGCACGGCAACTGGCATTGGTTGTATTGTAAAGAGTCTGTTTTTGAGAAGTCCCGATGGAACACCCAAACAATTTTTGGAATAACAGTTGATATTACAGATCGGAAAAACAAAGAGGCTTTGCTGGCAAGAAAAGGAACACCAATTGCGGTTGTTTGTTGAATACAGCCCTGCTGCCATTGCCATGTTTGATACCGAAATGCGATACCTGGTTACCAGCAAAAGATGGCTGCAGGACTATCGCCTTAACATTACACAAATAACAGGTAAAAGCCATTATGATGTTTTTCCTGAGCTGCCAGAGGAATGGAAAGCTGTACACAGGCGTTGCCTGGCCGGTGCTGTTGAGAAAAATGAGAATGATATGTTTCTGAGGCCGGATGGCGAAACAGAATGGTTGCGATGGGAATCCCATCCCTGGTATAAGGCTTCTGGCGATGTGGGGGGCATTATTTTATTTACTGAAGTTATAACTGAACGTAAAAAGGCAGAAGATCGTTATCAAAGAAAAAAATCTTTCAGACTCTCTCATCAAAAGTTTACCCGGTGTTTTTTACTTATATAACCAGGAGGGCCATTTTATCCGGTGGAATAAAAACTTCACAATTGTAACTGGTTATAGTAATGATGAACTTTTGCAAATGCACCCGCTTGATTTCTTTGCAGGTCCGGACAAACAACTGCTAGCCGGAAAAATAAGCAATGTGTTTGTGACGGGTGAAGATGCAGTAGAAGCCGCATTTCTGTTAAAATCCGGTAAACAGATTCCTATTATTTTACAGGCCGCAGCATAGAGTATGAGGGACAGACCTGTCTGATGGGTGTGGGCATTGATATTTCTGACCGGGTAAAGGCACAGGAAGAAATTAAATATACCACAGAACAACTGCGGCAGCTAACCGCCCACCTTCAGGAAATAAGAGAGGAAGAAAACGCATTGCAAGGGAGATACATGATGAATTGGGACAACAACTTACTGCTGTTAAAATGGATGTGGTGTGGATTGATAAAAAATGGCAGATGCTGCAGTCCGGTGAAACAGAAACTAAATAATATCATAGGTCTGCTGGACAGCAGCAATCTTTCTATCCGGAAGATTTTGAATGAATTAAGGATGGGCATATTGGATCACTACAATGCAGTTGAAGCATTACGGGTACAAGGCCAGCAATTTTCTGATAACACAGGAATAAAGCTGGAATTTGATGCTCCGGAGGCCGAACTTCAGGCCGATGAATTAACGGCTACCTGTCTTTACAGGGTATACCAAAAAAGTAATCACCAAATTGTGGCAGGATGAACATGCAGTTTATTTACAGGTGACTGATGACGGCAAGGGATTTGACGAAACTGTTTTGAAAAACATCAAATCTTTCGGAATTTTGGGTATGAAAGAAAGGGTGGCGTCATTACATGGAAGTTTTGCACTGGAAACAGCACCAGGTAAGGGAACACAAGTAACTATCAGCCTTCCCCATAAAACCTTATCAACATGAACATAAAACGCATTATTGTTGCTGACGATCACAGCTTTATCCGGTTAGGGCTGATACAAATATTAAAAGATGAATATCCCACTGCAGAGATAAAAGAAGTAGGTGACGGAGAATCGCTGGTGAAGGAAGTTATGCAGCACCAATGGGACCTGGTTATATCCGATCTGGATATGCCGGGCCGCAGCGGTTTGGAAGCACTGATGCAAATTAAACTTATCAACCCTGATCTACCTGTACTGATTCTGAGTATTTATTCAGAAGACCTCTATGCCGTCCGTGCTTTGAAGGCCGGCGCTGCCGGATACCTAAATAAAAATGCAGCTCCTTATGAATTGATAAAAGCTGTTGAAAGAATTGCTATCGGAAAAAAATACATCACACCAGAAATTGCAGAAAAACTGCTTAACCAGCAGGATACCAGAAATCCACATGAGCGATTGAGCAACAGGGAGCTGGAAATTTTTAAACTGCTGGCAACGGGGAAAACAATTACCCAAATTGCAGAAGCATTATCGCTTGCCATGACAACTGTCAGCACCCACCGGAGTCATATACTGGAAAAGATGGGAATGAATACTAATGCCGAACTTACCCGCTATGCACTTGCTCATCAGCTTATCCAGGATATAAAACTTTAATAACACTACATAGTTAACTTCTTCATAGTGGGGGATAGAATTTATTCTATGCTAAGGGCAGCTTTGATTCTACATTAATATGCATTGTAAGGCTATTGTAATAATGCGTTTCGAATAGGTGCTTTGTGCTTCAAACTTTTATATGAAAGTTGCCATATTCGAAAGCTCTGAGCATATCACTAAAAGACTGATAGACCTGATAGGCGAAACAAATCAGGAGGTAATATTTGAATGTGCTACTAACAATGATGAGGCCGTATTTATTTTACAAGGCCCGACTCCCGATGTTATATTAATGGATGTTCGGTTTTCTGGTTCCCGGTTTGAGGAACTGCTTGGCCAGATTAAACAACAAAGCAATGCAATACATCGCTGATTATCCTTTATCATGTTATTGGCAGTCGAACAAAAGAATTGTACAAAACCCATGGGGCCGATTATTTTATTGATCTGTATCTCGAATTTGAAAATATTCCAGGTATTATCAGCGAATTAAATACAATAAAAAAGTAAAACACTAACCCGGTTCTTTTTTCAATATCCTGATAACCGAAAGCTACATAACATGCACAAGTTGACGAAACAAATAGTAGGTATAATTAAACAGAAATGGGGGATATTCCTTGTGCTGTTTTTTGCATCGGCAATGCTGGTGGCTGCAATCTTCCTGGTAATAAGAAAGGATACAAGCATCAGGGAGGAATATAGCCTTAAGGAAGAATATATTCTTGAACGGGAACTGCTTGGAAAAATCAATCTTAATATCCGTACAGCCGAATCATCTGTTCGTGGTTATGCCTTAACCGGCAACAGCATATTCATAAATAATTTTGACAGCCTTACTGCTGCTGTCAGCCTTGCCACAAATGAGCTGTTAGCCTTAAACCGTAAAAAAAAGGGTATTCCGGTAATATAGGTATGATGAAACGCCTGGACAGCCTGGTGTTGCTGAAAACAGTATTTATGCAGCGGGTAAAAAACCTTGCGGCCAGCGATCCCAAACAGGCTGCTCACCTGGTATCCGGGCCAGATGGAGTAGGGCTCACCGATTCTATTTCCCGCATCAGTCAGCGGATGATGACAGGGTTTGAAAAGCAAATCAGGCAGTCTGATTCAGGGTTTTGGCGTGCAGTAGCCCATAACAGTACAATTTCTTATAGTGGAATAGCCGTTTCGGTATTGCTGATCAGCCTGCTTTTTTACTTGCTTTTACAGGAAATAGTGGTAATCAAAAAAATGGGTAGCGAATTGCACCATCAAAAAGAACATTTCAGAACCACTCTTGCCAATATGACAGAAGGCCTGATAACTACTGATAAAGAGGGGCGGATTTTATATATAAATACTGCTGCTCAAAAAATAACGGGCTGGAGTAAGCAAGAAGCAAGAAATAGGCCGCTGCATCAAATATATCATGTAAAAACTGAAACCACAGGTAAGCCAATTGAAAATATTGTGAATCGTATACTTCGTGAAGGCAGAGGGTTTGAACTGGAGAACAATACAATTTTAAAACAAAATTTAATGGTGAGATTATTATCGAAAACAGCGGTACGCCGCTTTATGATGTGAATGGAAGCATTACGGGTGCTATGGTTGTGTTTTCAGATAATACGGCTAAAAAACTGGCCGAAAAAAACTGCAGCAGAGTGAAAACACCTGCGGGATATTATTGAGAACATACCAGAGCCGGTTTATACTACTGATGCCAATGGATACATACAGATGTTCAACAAGGCTGGTGTGGAGCTATGGGGCCGGGAACCTGTTCCGGGTAAGGACCAGTGGTGTGGCTCCTGGAAAATTTTTGACCCGCATAATGGGAAAGAAATTCCTGCAGAGAATTTTTCTATCGCTACAGCTATCCGGAATGGCCGTCCGGTATATGGTGAACAAATACTGGTGCAGCGGCCTGATGGAAGTCTTCGCCACGTACTACCCAATCCCACACCGTTGTTTAATGAGGATGGAAATCTGACAGGTGCATTAAACATGCTGATTGATATAACAGACAAAAAAGAAGCAGAGGAAAAATTCAGCATGGTTACAGAAATGTCGCCGGTAGCCATTTTTGTATATACACAGGACCATTTCCTGTATGCAAATCCTGCGGCGTTAAAATTATCAGGCTTCACTAAGGAAGATGTACCGCATAAAAAATTTAGTCAGCTTATACACCCGGATGACAGGGATTTGGTAGAACAAAGGGCTGCCGACAGACTAAAAGGAAAAAAAGCTCACTCGAATTATGAGTTCAGAATAATCACAAATAGCGGGGAGGTACGCTGGATTGAATTTTCGGGGAACCCGATTAAATACGAAAATAAGCAGGCAGCAATCGGAATTGCAATAGATATCACAGAAAGAAAAACATACGAAAAAACCCTGAGTGATTATAAGTATGCCCTGGATCAGTCTGCCATTTTATCTATTACTGATCAGAATGGAATAATCGAGTACGTTAATGACCGGTTTGTGAAGTTACAGGGTACAGGGCGGAAGAACTAATAGGTAAAAATCACAGGATCATTAATTCAGGTTTACATTCACAGGAGTTTTGGGGCGAATTTTGGGAGACAATAAAATCGGGTAAAGTTTTCAGGGGTGATATAAAAAGTAAAACAAAGAGCGGTTCTTACTTTTGGTCGACTTCAACTGTTGTTCCCCTGTTAGATACACATGGAAACGTCTGCAGATTTTTGGCTTTCAGGGCTGATATTACACAACGGAAGCAGGCGGAAGAAGATCTGCGTCTCTCAGAAAGTAAATACCGGACTTTGTTTGAAGACAATCCTGTGCCCATGTGGCTGATGTCGTTAAAGGACCTGCGTTTTATTGCCGTAAACGATTCCGCAATAAAGAAATATGGCTATACCCGTGAAGAGTTTTTGCAAATGACCACAAAAGATATCCGGCCTTCAGAGGATATAGAACGGTTATTGGCATCTGTTAAAATTGAAAATAAAAATGTAAGAAATTCGGGAATCTGGCGGCATATCAAAAAGGACGGAAAACTGATTCATGTTGAAATAACCAGTCATGATACAGAATATAACGGAGAAGGGGTGAGACTCGTAATGGCAATAGATATTACAGAGCGGCTAAAGCGGAAGCATTGCTGAAGCAAAGCGAGTTGTTTAACCGGAGCATACTTACTGCGATATCCGCACATATTGCTGTGTTGGATGAAGATGGTACTATTGTTACTGTTAACAAAGCATGGAATGACTTTTCACTGGCTAACGGAGAAACCAACCTGCAGCGTACCTGTGTGGGCAGCAATTATTTTTGGTAACTAAAGAGGCTGCAGAGAAGGGCGAAGAAACCGCCAAACAAGCTCTTGAAGGAATAAGAAAGGTGTTTTCAAATGAATTAATTGAATTTGAGCTTGAATACCCATGCCACTCAGCCGAAGAACAGCGCTGGTTTGTATTAAGTGCCACCCGCTTTACCGATGACTCCAGCAAGGTGGTCGTAAAACATACTAATATAACAGAGTTGAAACTGGCCTCACAGCAACTGGAGAAAGCACTGGAGCGTTATGATACACTCTCAAAGGCTACCAGTGATACTATCTGGGATTGGGATATGGGTACCGACAGTATTCAGTATAATGAAGGTATTGTTAACACATTTGGTTACAAATTTCCGCAGGTGCATAATACCACTAACTGGTGGAAAAAGAATATTCATCCTGACGATAAACTGCGTATTTATGAGCAATTAGATATAGCCTTTTCCGGCTGCCAGACTGTACTGAATATGGAGTACAGGTATCAGTGTGCAAACGGTTCGTATAAGTATGTGCTTGACCGTGCTGTGATTGTATATGGCGAAGGGGGCAAACCCCGCCGTATGCTGGGTGCGATGCAGGATGTTACCTACCAGAAAGAGGAAGATATGCGTATTGACAGAGCGGTTATTCATGCACAGGAAGAGGAGCGTAAACAGATAGGTATGGAATTGCACGATAATGTGAACCAGTTATTGTCGGCCTCCCTGATGTACCTGTCTGTTGTTAAGGACAGTCAGGCGAATGATATAATTATACAGAGCAAGCAGCATATTAACGAGGCTATTTCAGAAATACGCCGTGTTTCTCATCAGCTGGCACCGGCCTCGTTTAATAATACTTCGATGAAAGATGTTTTTGAATCATTGCTTAACAGCGTAAGGACAGCCAGGGAAATAGATGTGGAACTTCACCTTACCGGGCTTGAAAATAACGGGCTGAAGAATGAGATACAAGTGAACCTGTACCGTATCCTGCAGGAACAGATGAACAACATAATTAAGTATGCCAATGCTAAAAAAGTGGACGTTCATTTGATTAAGTACGACGATAAAATAACACTGCAAATTATTGATGACGGAGTGGGATTTGATCCGGCAACAGTGAAGAAGGGTATTGGTCTTGAAAATATGAACCGAAGGGCCAAGCTGTTTTCCGGTCGTGTAAATATTAATACGGCACCCGGAAAAGGTTGTCATGTGTTAGTGGAACTGCCCTTGCAGCAAACAAGGTCATAACAAGTAATAAAATTCCTATGTAAAAACAAATCCGCTATGAAGATTTTTTACATACCCTGTGTAAACTCAGATATTAGCCGTGTAAGCAATTAGTAGTAATAAGGCTAAAGTTAAGCCCCGTTCAGTCTTGTCCGGGGCTTATTTTTTGCTTAAAAAGCTCTTGGAATACTTCAGTTGGCAGTATAATTAATACATTGCTTAGTCAAGTTGCAGCAGCTGGATGTGATTAAACCATGTACTGTAACCACCAGGGTTTGGGGATTTATATTCTATCCGGATGGTCATACCATAAGTTCCGTAGGTGCCCTTCACTATTTTATCATATCCAAACAACAGCCTGATTTCAGAACTGGCTTCATTTTTAATGAGGTCATCACCTTCAAACACTATTGAAGAGGTATAATCGTTGTTGAAGATGCTGATTCTGGTAATTGACGATGCTGCACTGGTGCCCAAAGTAAGCAGATAAGTGTGCGGGTTGGTGGGCAGATCATTGAAGCTGGCCGTAGCAAAGAGGAGAGGCCTGTTTAGAACGGAAGCCCCGGCAGGTACATTATAGGTTTGCCATATCGAAAAAGGTGTATTGTTTTTAATATGGACTGCGATTGTACTAGAGTAAGCTACATTGTAAAGAAATAGTACGGATTTTGTCACCATGTGCCGCATGCCCAGTGGGTTCAGTGTTACGCCGGTACCAGATTTGTAAGCGGCATTCCCGGTATTAGGCAGTGCCACCGGTTGAACAGTAACGGGCAACGGTTTCATCAGTCTGAGATTAGCCGTTTGTTTTTTTAGCTCTCCAATATTTTGAATCTTAAAAACCGGGGGCTTCGGCAGAGAATCGCCGAGCAGCTGTACCTGCCCTGCTATTTTCTGGATTTTGTTCTTTACGGGAGGTATTGTATCGTTTATAGAAGCATTGGGCGATATACTGTACCCGGCATACAAGGGAAGGGAGAGTAATACTAGTAATACTGCTGCAATTGCCGGGCACCCGAACTTAAATAATCTTGCAACAGGGTTTTCTGTGTTCTTTTTTTTCATACCTAAAAGTTTATGGCTGGTAATGATAATAGCTTTCCTCACTTTCCATTTTTCCTGTTAAAGGTTAATTCATCTGCCTGGCCAATCCAATGACCTTGCGCTTATGCCTGTTTGATTAATATCAGGTGCCGGTCTCCAATCCTGCTCCCAATTTCGTCCCCTGTTTATCCAGTTTTAACAGTTTGCACGACTGTTTTACCGAATCATTATAAATCTGAATGCAATGCCAACTATATTGCTACGATTTTTTTGCAACAGGGAAAAGTGAAATGTAATAACTGTTTGTGTAGTTTGAATGGTGGTACTTTTTCAAGCCTGGCAGAGTATTTGTAGAATTAGTTCTACTGATGTTTTGGTTATTATGCGTACATTCGCGGGCAAAAAATCGGATATCATAGAAAACCAGCAGATTAGTTTAACAAATTTTGCCTATGCCATAATCCGGCAGGCCGATTATCCAAATCATATAACAGAAACTGAGCATGAAAAAAATTATACAGTTTATCATACTGCCTGTTTTGGCGGTATGCCTGTCTCTCCTTGCAAAGTCGCAGACTACAGGTACGGTTTTCCGTGACTTTAACGGTGACGGAACCCGCCAAAACACGGCCGGTACTTTTGTAGAACCAGTTGTCGCCGGAATTATTGTTAATGCTTATAACAGCAGCGATGTCAGGGGAGCTTCATATACCACAACCGCTGCTGGTACCTTTAGCATTCCAATAACAGGTACATATAATGGAACACCTGGTTCTAATACAGGTTCTGTGGCCAGTGGTACAGCCGGGCGGCTTGTGGTGATTATTACGCCGGCCTGCGGGCTGAACCCTAATGTTGACTACAGTTCAAGAAGCGGAAACGTTTATGGCACCTCCGTTCGGTTTGTAAATGGCGGATCAACCGGTAATAACTATGCAATTAATGATCCGGCTCATTATTTTAAAGCTACCAATCCTTATTTCTATACAGTACGGCATGTTAACGGGGATCCATTAGCCGGAAGCGGAACATCCACAACAAGACCAGCTTTGGAAGGTACTCCGTACAATGCAAACAGAACTTCTGTTGGTGCAACCACTCCGGCACAAAGAACTTTGGCAGCCAGTTATATTGGAAATTGTTATGGGTTAGCGTATAGTAAGCAATCCGGAAAACTTTTTACCGCTGCTTTTATTAAGAGACACGCCGGCCTGGGTACTTTGGGCAGTGGCGGTATTTATATGGTTGACACGTCATTGGCTACAGGCACAGTGGTTAATTTTTTTAATATGGATGCCAATGGCTATGCTACCCGTTCAAACAGTGCCAGCGGAGCCCCTGCTTTTGGTTCCGGTGCTTCTTATAGTGTGGCTTCGGCAACTTCGATGAGTTACCTTGGGTCGACAGATGCCGTTACCGGCTTACCATTGGGTCAATGTGTGGTTGGAACTAATGCTGCAAGAGGACTTACGGGTGCAGCAAATGCAGAAAATGCTGACCCATCAGCTTATGGTCAGGTAGGTATTGCAGGCCTTGGTGATATAGAGGCTTCAGAAGATGGTCGCTATTTGTATGTGGTGAATTTATACGATAGAAAGGTTTACCGGCATACTTTAAACAGCATTACTAACCCTACCTCAGTTACAGCAACCACTTCTTATACTTTGCCGAATCCGCCATTACGCAGTTCGCTGGGTGGAGGTTATGCAACCACCTATGCAGGCGATAATTCGCAGTTTTATGATGGTACAAAAGGCCGGCTCCGTCCCTTTGCTTTGAAATATTACAGAGGCAAGCTGTATGTAGGCGCAGTAACTACAGGCGAAGGTGCCGGAGCTGTTTCAACTACGGATAATAACTCGGGCAACCCCGAATACACTGATTTGTGGGCTTATATTTTTGAATTTGATCCTGCTACCGGCTCTTGGGCGGCATCACCAACATTACAATTCCCTCTCAATTTTAACAGGGGAACCAATGGGGATGGTTATGATGAAACTTTTGAATTGTGGAGAAATACCAGTGCGACAGCATCGTTTACATGGAATACAGAGGCTCGTTTGTTTTATTCGCAGGCAATGTTTACCGATATTGAATTTGATCCAGCTGATGGTTCAATGATCATCGGTCTTCGTGACCGTATTGGTGATCAGGTCGGTCACTTTCAGCGCAGATTTAATAATGCGGCAGGTGATCTGGAAGTGGCAACTGCAGTAGGTGAGGTTTTGCGGGCTTACCGCACATCTTCTTGCAGCTATGAACTGGAATCAAACGGAAAAGAAGGTCCAAGCAGTTCCAAAGCAGCTACTGCCGGAGCCGGTAACGGGCAGGGTCCGGGTGGAGGTGAGTTTTATTACCAGGATCATGTTTATAATGGAAATACGGGTACTTTAATAGGTACGTTTCATATGAACATTACACAGGGCTCTCTAGCTGTTTTGCCTGGCAAAGAAGAGATAACAGTTACGGGAATGGATCCAAATGCCACTTGGTCGCAGGGTGTTGACTGGTTTAACAGCAATACAGGAGCAAATACCCGGGACCACATGATTGAAGTAGCGAATGCTAACGACAACACAACTGGCTACGCCGGTAAGGGCTGTGGTTTAGGAGACATTGAACTATTAAGTTATGGCGATCTTGAAATAGGAAACAGGGTTTGGAATGATGCTAATGGAAATGGAATACAGGATGCAGGTGAAGCAGTATTAGCTAACGTAACCCTTGAGTTATTCCTCGATGCAAATAATGATGGTGTACCGGATGGCGCCGCAATAGGAACCGTCACAACCAGCGCAACTGGAACGTTTTTCTTTACAAGTGCAACGGGTACAGATGCAACAGGCATTGACTATAATGTAAATATTCAAGCCAATCAAAACTACATTATCAGGGTCGCCTCGGCTGACTGGAACAGTGCAACGGGAGTTGGAACTGGCGACCTGGCCGGTTATCAGCTTACAAAAACTGATAAAGCCGGTAATGGAGCTGTTGACTTAAGTGATAATGATGCAGCTCTTTCCAGCGGAGTCACCATCGTTCCGCAGATACGGTTTACAACCGGTGAGTATGGTCAAAATAATCATAACCTCGATTTTGGGTTTAAGCAATTAGCCACCCTTGGCGACAAAGTATGGCGGGATGATGATAAAGACGGAATACAGGATACCGGCGAACCAGGTGTTGCCGGTGTAACGGTAACATTATATCAAAACGGTACGGACGGATTGCCCGGTACGAGTGACGATATTGTTATTGGAACAACAGTTACTGATGCGTACGGTAATTACCTTTTTGATAACCTGGCATCAAGTACCAACAATGCTACACAATACAGTGTTGGGTTTACGCCTCCTGCCAACTACCAGTTCACCGTACAAACAAATACTCAAACTACGGGAACGGACAATACAACCAACCTAACCAATACAACAGGAGGAAGCACATCTGCCAACGGTAGTGATGCAAGTGCAACGACCGGTCGCACAGGAAGTTTCTGGTTAACGGCTGGCGAGAAGGAGCTCACTGTTGATGCAGGATTAATGTTTGCCCAACCAGCAACAAACAGTATAGGTGATAAAGTGTGGTTTGACACAGATGGCGATGGTGTGCAGGACAGTAATGAGGCAGGTGTAAGCGGTGTAACAGTAACCCTTTATGCTTCTGACGGCGTAACTGTGGTAGCAACAACCGTTACTGATGCAAACGGTAACTATATCTTTACCGGATTGCCTGCCAGCACTAATTACATTGTGGGAGTAACGCCTCCTGCAGGCATGTTACTGACAAGCACCAGTGGAACCACCAGCGGCAACACAACAACGAACAGTGATTTTAACCAAACAACATTAAAAACAACCACTGTAAATACCGGTGCTGCCGGAACGCAGATAACCGGTATTGATGCAGGCCTTG
Organism: Chitinophagaceae bacterium; assembly: GCA_016719815.1. Taxonomy (GTDB): domain Bacteria; phylum Bacteroidota; class Bacteroidia; order Chitinophagales; family Chitinophagaceae; genus JJ008. The sequence continues at coordinate 12,850 of JADJYK010000001.1, forward strand.
TAATGCAGGCTAATAATGTGGCCAGCCTTGGCGATAAAGTTTGGCTTGACCTGAACGCAAACAACATTCAGGATGCAGGCGAACCGGGTGTCGCCGGAGTAACCGTTAATTTGTACCGTGATGCAAATGCCGATGGTTTAATAAATGGTGCAGAAGCGTCAACTCCTTACGCTACAACTATAACCGATGCATTCGGAAACTATATTTTCAATAATCTTCCGGCAACCGCCAGCGGTACGGCCTACCAGGTGGGATTTGTACTGCCATCAGGATATTCTTTTGTAGCGCCTAATACAGGCAGCGATGATTTTAAAGACAGCGATGCCAACACTTTTGCAGGAGGTTATACGGGATTGTACTTCCTGAAGCAAGGCCAACGAAATATGAGTGTGGATGCAGGACTAGTTCAAACTGCTCCTGCCGGAACAGCCAGCCTTGGTGACAAAGTGTGGTATGATGCAGATGCTGATGGTGTGCAGGATGCAGGAGAAACAGGCATAGCAGGTGTAACGGTAACATTATACAATAATGCAGGTACAGCTATTGCCACAACTACAACAGATGCAAATGGCAATTACCTTTTTGCCAATCTTGCAGCAGGCGATTACAGTGTTGGTTTCAGCAATTTACCACAAGGGTACAGCCTTACTCCTGTATGGAGCAGTAATGATGCGAACGCTGCCAATAGTGATGCTAACCCGGCAACAGGAAGAACAGGCACCATTACATTAAGTGCCGGAGAGCAGGAACTGGATGTGGATGCAGGATTAGTGGCGGGTGTACCCAGTGGATTGGCCAGCCTTGGAAATAAAGTGTGGTGGGATGTAGTAACAGCAAATAATACGCAAGATGCAGGCGAGCCGGGAGTGGCTGGTGTAACAGTAAATTTGTACAAAGATGCTAATGGTGACGGACTGATAAACGGCGCTGAAGCAACTACTCCGGTTGCCACTACTGTTACAAATGCACTAGGAGAATATATGTTTACCGGGTTGGCAGCCGGTACTTACCAGGTTGGATTTACCAATCTGCCAACAGGAAGCAACACCGTTACACAAAACAGTGGTTCAAATGATGCGGTTGACAGCGACGGAAGTGCAGTTACAAATGCAACAAGCGGCAGCACTTCAACCACAGGATTATATACGCTTGCTACCGGTGAAGAAAACCTGACAGTGGATTTGGGAATAATCAATACCGCAAAAGGTGCCCTTGGCAACCGTGTATGGTATGACAATGGAACCGGTGGAGGAATCGCCAATGACGGTATTCAGAATGGCAGCGAGATTGGCGTAGCCGGAGTAATGGTAACACTTGTAAATGCAGCTGGCCAGTTAGTTGACAGAAATGGCAACATAACCACCACACCCGTTGTAACTACTACTGATGCCAACGGCTATTATGTATTTGCTGACCTTACAGCCGGAGCTTCTTTTGCCATTAAGTTCAGCAATTTGCCAACAGGGTTTGATTTTACAACAAAAGCCGGAACCGGAAGCGGAGATGATAACAGGAATGATGCAGATATTGTAAACGGATTAACTCCTGCTGTTACAATAGTGGCCAATACATTAAATACAACACTTGACGGTGGTATCACCAGCACCAGGGCATCACTGGGTAATTATGTTTGGATGGATGATGATGGTGACGGTGTACAAGACAGTGGTGAACCAGGAGTGGCCGGGGTAACAGTTAGTTTATACTTCGATGCGAATGGCGATGGCGACTATGCCGATGCAGGCGAAGACCAGCCGGTTGCCAGTATGATTACCGATCAGAATGGCGGATACCTGTTTACGAATCTTATGCCAGGCAATTACCAGGTTGAGTTTAGCACTATTCCTGGCGGTACAACATTCACACAAAGAAATACACCGGGAGATAATGGTGACAATACCAATAGTGATGCCGTACCGCAGACAGGCAATACATCAACAGGACGCACAGCAACAATTGCATTAAGTGCCGGGGAGGCAGATCTGACAGTTGATGCCGGATTGTTCAGGCCAAGGGCTGTCATCGGTAATTATGTTTGGGTGGATAGCAATAATGATGGCGTGCAACAAGCAACAGAGCCAGCCGCATCTGGTATTCTTGTTTCACTGATTGATGGCGGTGGTAATGTAGTTGCAGTAGCTGTTACTGATGGCAGCGGTGGATATTTATTCCCTAATGTGGCACCGGGCACATACAGTATTAGTTTTACAAACCTTCCAACAGGTACCATTTTTACTACTGCCGATGTAGGAGATGATAACACAGACAGTGATGTAAATGTGGCCACAGCCACAATAACCGGTATTTTTGTTACAACCACGACAACAAACCTGAGCTTTGATGCAGGTATCGTTGGTTTTGTTACACTGCCCGCCGCTATTGAATTAGCAGCAGTAAAATCGGGCAACACTGCAATACTAAATTGGACGGTAAGTGCCGAAAGGGATGTAAGAAGCTATACATTACAACGCTCTGGTAATGGCACACTGTTCACTGATTTAGTTAGTTATACGGCAGATGGCAGGACCAATTACAGCAAGGTGGATGCAAAACCACTGAGCGGCATTAATTACTACCGTGTCCGGATAGAAAATACAGATGGCAGCATTAGTTATAGTGAAGTAAAGATTGTGAAGTTTGAAGCGAAAGGGATAGTAACTGTGTTTCCTAACCCGGCAAGTGATAAAGTAAACATCCAGCTTCCCGATAACTGGCAGGGCAGAGCAGTTCAGATAGAAGTAATCAGCCCGTTAGGCCAGGTAATACAATCTGTTTCGGTACAGCGGGCCAGTCAGATAGAAACAATTAAAATTGATCATTTGCCTGCGGGACTATACTATTTACGGATAGCTGGTCAAAACGGAGAGACAGAGGTAAAGAAAGTGCAGAAAAAATAATAAAGGGATTATAGCTTTTAGTTTTACCCTGGCCAGTTGTCTGGCCAGGGTAAAATTTTTAAACCACTGCACAGGTTTTTATTGAAGCAAAGCTGCCGCACACCATAGTACCGGAGCCTGACCATGAAAGTCGCCGGTGTTGCGTTTGCGGTCAAGATAGTATTGCCTGTTATTGCCAGCACCGGTTCCTTCACATACATCTGTAATCTCAGATTCGCTGTTGATATATTTTATTAATGCCAGCCATGCTTTCCGGGCGGCAGTGCTGTACTTTTTTTTATCGAGCCATCCATTTTTGACACCAGTTATCATCGCAAAGGCAAACATTCCGGTGCATGATGTTTCTTTCCATGATTCAGTGTCATCAATCAGTTGCCGCCACATTCCATCGCCGGTTTGGAATTTTATTAATGAGGCCATCATGGTTTTGTAGCCATTCATTATCCGGGGCCTGTCAGGATTGTTCTTGGGCAACGCCTTTAGCAATTCTGCCATGCCTGCGGCCATCCAGCCATTCCCCCTTCCCCAATAAAACGGTGATGCCGGTGCGTGAAAAAACAGCCCGTTTGGTTTTTGCAGAGAGTCTAAGTATAATACCATTTCTCTTGCTGCCCGGTTAATATATGTTGTATCGCCAGTAGCCCTGTAAGCCTGTGCCTGTACCAGTGTTATCATGTACATATCATCAATCCACAACCTTGTTTGCCAGCTATATCCTTTATGTTGCCATTCGTAAGAGTTGGGAGTAATACGGGGCCCGGCAGGTTGTCCCCATTGTGTGTCGGCGTACATTTTTCCCATATTAAATAGCCTTTCATCTTTCGTGTGCTTATATAATTCAAACGGGATGCTTCCAAAAACGTTGTAGTCAACATGGTCTGGCACTGGCAATAAGGTTGCTTCCGTATCAAACAAAGGCATAAACCTTTCTGTAAGTTTATTGATCATCCCTTTGTTATCTGTTTTTTCAGCAAACTGTAAAGCCCCATACCAGGTACATACTTCGAAATAAGGGATATGCGGAGTGGCTCCGCTGCCATATTTTCCATGCGGTGAGAGGATAAATCGTTCTGTTACTCTTTTGCCAATTTCCTGGGGGGAGGAGCCTTCGGGCCAGTTTTTGAAAACTGCCTGGGCCTTTACTAACGATAACGTAAAAGTCAGTAGTACAGAAAACAGAAGAGTACTTTTCATTTCTCAATATTTAATTTCTATTCTTTTTACAGTTTGCATTGCCTCATAGACAGCAGCAATAATTTTCATATCCCTTCGACCCATTGTTCCTGGCACACTAGATTGCTGATTGTTTTTGACCGACAAGGCGATGCCATCTAACTGTTTGACCTGTTGAGAAAAAGCACGAATATTAAATGACCTCCCCTCAGAAGTATTTATTTTCAGGCCGTCATAATTGAAAGCCGGGTTTAGTTCGAACCAGCCGTTTTCGGCTATAATTTTTATGTATCCCGTCTGTTCTGAATAGCTTGTTCTGCAAGAGGCAACCAGTCCGCCCGGCATTTCCATTTGCCAGGTTATTGTTTCTTCAATGTCTTTAAACTTTTCTTTGTCACTAGCCGGGAAAGACTGCGCTGTTACAGCCACCGGGTTCTGCCCTGTAACATAACAAACAGCTTGCAGGCAATAAATGCCTACATCCATTAAGGGACCACCACCGGCAAAGTTTTTATCAAGCCGCCATTCTCCTTTTTGTGGTGTGATACAGAAAGCTGTGTCTATGGATTTTATTTGACCGTACACTTTTTCTTTTGCGAACCGAATCATTTCCCGGTTATACGGGTCAAAGTGCAAACGGTAGCCAACTGATAAATTTTTATCTGCTTTTTCCGATGCGGCTATCATCGCATCGCATTCTGCAACCGATAAAGCCATAGGTTTTTCGCAAATAACATGTTTGCCTGCTTCAAAGCCACGGATGGTATATGCTGCATGGAGATGATTTGGCAAAACGATATAGACAATATCTATTGTGGGGTTGCTAATTATTTCATCGAAATTGTTATAGTTATAGATATTGTTTTCGGGAATGCTGTACTTTTCTTTCCATACAGGAATTTTTTTCGGACTTCCCGTAACAACACCTGCTAGATAACAGTGTTCTGTTTGCAGTAAGGCATGTGCAAGTTGGTGGGTTGAATAATATCCAAGTCCAACCAATGCAACGCCAAACTTTTTATCACTACTCATTGGTTATACTTATCGGTTGTAAACGGAGAAGCAGGCAACCCTTCTTTGTTATACAGATTACATCCTTCCGGGTTATCGGCCCAGGCATAACGCACAGAAACCGGATTGGAAATAGCATCATGCCACACAATTACTGTATTGCCTTTAATAACGGCATTGGCCCAGATAAATTTTTTGTCAGGTCCGGCTATGGCAAAATGTTTCAGCTTGTCATCTCCTTTTACGACCAAACCACTTCCTGTGTGGGTGAAGGATAAAGTGATTTTATTTCCTTCTGTTTTCATTGATTCGTATAATGGTCCGGAAGCCACCAGTTTCTTTTCGCCGTATGTGTGTTTTCGTGCCAGCAATGCTAACCGGTGACCAACAGTTTCTTTGTCTTCCGGATGAACATCATTCCAATCGCCTGCATCAATAATTACTGCCATCCCTGTGTTAGCCACACTCAGTGTATTTAATTGTTGCTGACGAAGTACAGCCCAGTTGCTTTCCTGCGGCGTGGCGTTTGCTTCCATAAAATTTGCCAATTGCACATAATAAAAAGGAAAACTGCCTAGGCTCCATTTATTGCGCCAGTCTTCAATTAATGTCTGCATCAGGTCTTTATAATCGGCAGGCCTGCCGGCATTACTTTCTCCCTGGTACCAGATAGCACCTTTAATATTATAGTTTAACAGTGGTGCAATCATGCAGTTGTACAATCCAACAGGCTTCCAGCGGATGAATGTTTGCCCCGGTAAGGGTGCGGCTGTAATACCTGTTTTGTATTTCCATGCACCGGTTAAATTAATAGTATCAGTTTCTGTGGTCAATTCATATCTTTTTTCTGGTACAAAACCACCGTTGCCACTATTGCTTACCACACGGATGGTAATCGCATTCTTTCCTTCTTTTAACAAACCTGCCGGTAATTCATATCTTCTTGGCGGATATTGATAACTGGTCCAGCCCACGAATTTTCCATTCACAAAAACAGAATCAGCATCCACAATTCTTCCCAATTCTAATTTTACCGGTTTGTTTATCATTGATGCGGGAACAGAAGTTTCTTTGCGAAACCATACTACACCATTACTATTTCCTGCGCCAGCATCGGCCCAATAGCCGGGGATGTTCATTGTTTTCCAATCCTTGTCATCCGTTTCGGGCAGTTGCCATTTTTTTCTATGGCCTTCATCAAACTCATTAATATAGCTGTACCAGGTATTACTTATTTGCTGATCACGGGTTTCAATCTGTTTGATAAGGCTATTATCTTTAAACTTTTGTGTTTCGTTATGATAGGCTGGAAATTTTTTCAGGGCTTCTTCGCTTATCCATGCTTCAGCCGGAGAGCCTCCCAGTGCTGCATTAATCAGCCCGATAGGGATTTTGTACTTCGTATTTATTTCTTTGGCAAAGAAATAGGCCACACCAGAAAATTCACCAATATTCTTTGGTGTAACAGGCAGCCATGAGCCAGCCTCTACATCAATCTGTGGTGATTGAAAATTATATTTATCCGGCACTAAAACTGACGGATAGCAGCATTATTAGCATTCGCAATTTCGCTGGCATATTTATATTTGAGGCGATCCATCCATAATTCCATATTGCTTTGGCCGCTGCATATCCAAACATCGCCAATTAATATATCGGCAAGGTTAATTTCATTACTGGCTTTTAGTTTCATAGTGTATGGTCCGCCGGCTTTCTGTTTTGGCAGCGTAATCATCCAGTTGCCTTTTGCATCAGCCTGGGTTGAATACTCTTTGTTCAAAAAAGAAACGGTAACGCTTTCATTTGCTGCAGACCAGCCCCATATTTTCAGGGGAATATCTCTTTGCAATATCATGCTGTTGCTGATAAGGCGGGGAAGTTTTATTTGTGCTGCCAGGCAAGCCGCTGTAAAAACAAATAAGGAAGAAAGAAATATTTTTTTCATAGTCTCATTTATTGAACTGTAATTGTTTTGTTTACCACATTACTCGTGGTTTTGTTTTTTATGCCGGGCTGTCCGCCACCAATACTTATTGTTAGTTTTCCTTTTGGCTGCCATGCTTTGCCGGATTCATTAATTAACGATAACTGTTCGGGAGTTAATGTAAAACTTACTTGTTTGCTTTCTCCGGCTTTTAAAGCAATGCGCTTAAAACCTTTTAGTGCCTTAATGGGGTTCAGCCCTTTCAAATTATTATATGCAGTGTATAATTGTACTACTTCTTCTCCGTCTCTTTTGCCACTGTTTTTCAATAGTACAGATACAGTGATATTTTTTCCATTCGTAACTATTGCCGGAGCAGTTACGGTACTGTAAGTAAAGTTTGTATAGCTTAATCCATAGCCGAAAGGAAATAAAGGCTCGCCTGTGAAGTAGCGGTAAGTGCGGTTGTTCATGCTGTACTCACTAAAATGAGGAAGGTCGGTATCGCTTTTGTAAAAAGTAACAGGTAAACGGCCTGCCGGATTATAATCTCCGAACAGTACATCTGCAATTGCCGTTCCGGCTGCCTGTCCGCCATACCAGGCATTTATAATTGAAGGAATGTTTTCATTTTCCCACGGAATGGCTAAAGCGCTGCCAGTAAGCATAACAAACACAACGGGTTTACCTGTAGTGTTTAGTACTTTCATCAGTTCTGTTTGAACTGCCGGCAGCATGATGCTTGTTCTGTCGCCGCCTTTAAAGCCCGGCACGGTAACCGGCATTTCTTCACCTTCAAGCTGGGGGGAAATACCGCCGGCGAATATGATAGCGTCTGCATTCTTCAGCCGGTTAGCTAATGCAGTAAAATCTGTTTTCATGTAGTTGCCTGCAAACAGTTTTACAGTAGCGTCACCTTCGCTTTGACGGAAACTCATTTCTATTTTATAGGTAACTCCTTTTTTTACCGTAAGGTTAAATTGTTTGCTGCCCCAGCGGTTTCGTTCCCATACATCCACAACAAGACTATCGTTTACCATTACTTTATAACCATCATTGGCCTCACTTTCAAAATTCATCACTTCGTCTTTGTCCGCTGTAATGTAAGTGGTGTATCTCGCAGAATAGTGTGTGGATTTTAAACCAGGATAAGGCATTTCACCTTCGGGCCAATGGTGATCGACTTCCTGCTCTATTTTGGTAAGTACAGGAGGGCCTTCGAGTTTTTCATTGTCAAAGTATTCAGCTTTAACACCGGGCTTACCTTCGTATTGATACAATGAACTGATGTTTTTATGCACCAGTAAAGTGTCGTTGGTGAAGTTGATTGCCTTTTCGTACACAACCTCCACACCATCTCCCAGTTTTTCTTTAAGCCCTTGCAGCACGGATACTACTTTAGATGGTATGCCATTATAATTTCCCAGTACTGCAATGGTATTATCTGCATTTGGCCCTACAACAGCAATCTTTTTAATTTTCTTGCTAAGGGGCAAAGTATTGTTGTCGTTTTTTAACAGTACAATACTTTGCTGCGCCATCTTTAGTGCATGTGCTTTATGTGCATTACTTTCTAAAACAGAAGCAGGTGTTAGCGCATACTTTACCATTGCTGGCGGGTCGAACATACCCAGGCGATAGCGGATGGTGAACAGCCGTTTTAATGAAATGTCTAACTGCGATTCTTTTATCAATCCTTTTTTAACCGCATCTATCAATGCCAGGTAAACAGTGCGGCCACATTCAACATCGGTGCCATGTATTACTGCATCAATTGCTGAACTTGTGGAGTCTTTATGTGTTTTATGGTAACGGAAAAAATCATCAATAGCCCAGCAGTCGCTGGTAACATAGCCGGTAAAGTTCCACTGCCTGCGCAGAATATCATTCATCAGTTCATCATTTGCGCAGCAGGGTTGGGTGTTTACGGCGTTGTAAGCACACATCACACCAGCCACATCTGCTTTTGTTACCAGTTCTTTAAATGCGGGCAAATAAGTATCCCACAGGTCATAAGCAGATGGATTAAAGTTGTCTGAATGCCTTGATGGTTCCGGCCCGCTGTGTACCGCAAAATGCTTGGCGCAGGCTGCGGCTTGTAAATATTTTTTGTCATTACCCTGAAGGCCTCTTACAAACGCAACACCTAATTTGGCAGTAAGATGCGGGTCTTCACCATACGTTTCCTGGCCCCGTCCCCAGCGGGGGTCACGGAAGATGTTGATGTTAGGTGTCCAATAGGTGAGCCCTACATAACGGTCGCCTGTTTTGTTTTTTTCAATGGCCAGGTTGTGGATAGCTCTTCCTTCAGTTGCAGAATACTGTGCCATCAGTTTTAATGAACAAGTGTCCCATGTAGCAGCCATGCCAATAGCCTGCGGGTATGATGTTACTTTATACGGAGTTCTTGCCACGCCATGCAGCACTTCGTTCCACCAGTCATAAGCGGGAATGCCGAGCCGTGGTATGGCAGGGGTGGCATTCAGCATTTGATTTACTTTTTCTTCCAGTGTTAACCGGCTTACCACATCAATCACCCTTTGTTCTAGTGGCAGATTGTAATTCCACATAGGGAATGATTTGTAATCCTGGGCAATACCTGTGAAATATGCAAACAGCACAACGATGCAAAAAATCTTTTTCATATTCATTGAAGTGTTTAAACCCGATAAGGTATTGTGTAAGTTGAGAGGTTTATTTATAAGGATTGATTGTTACAATTTTTCCATCTGCATCATGTTCCAGTTCTGTAACTTTTACACTTCGCAAATGAGTAATCCCTTTACTCAAACTGCTGTCGTGGTAAAACAGGAACCATTTTCCTTCAAATTTACAAATGGAGTGATGAGATGTCCACCCAACAACGGGTTCTAAAATTCTGCCACCATAAACAAAAGGTCCGTAGGGGTTATCGCCAACAGCATAGCATAAATAGTGTGTGTCGCCAGTCGAATAGGAGAAATAATATTTGCCATTGTACTTGTGCATCCATGAAGCTTCAAAAACCTTCTGTCATTATCTCCTTGTAACAACGGCTGTCCGGTTTCATCTAAAATCACAACATCTTTGGTATTTCTGCAAATTCCAGTAAATCATCAGAAAGCCTTGCAACTTTAGCACATAAAGCAGGTTCATTATCAGTTGGTAAAAAGCAACAGGGCTCTCCGGTTGATCGGCAATGAATGTTCCGGTTCTCCAGCGTTGCAGTTGCCCACCCCAGATACCTCCGAAGTACATATAGTGAGTCCTGTCATCATCTTTAAAGACAGCTGGGTCAATTGAAAAACTATCTTTGATTGCTTCGGGAAGTGGAATAAACGGGCCGGTTGGCGAATCACATATTGCCACACCAATACGAAAAATTCCATCATATCCTTTTGCCGGAAAAAACAAAAAATATTTCCCATCTTTTTCTGCTGCATCGGGAGCCCACATTTGCTTTTCAGCCCAGGGAACATCGTTTACATGCAGGGCCATTCCGTGATCTGTTGCTTCGGTGTCATCCGGTGAATGCATTGACAATACATGGTAATCTTCCATGGCGAAGTGACTTCCCAGGTCATCGAAAGCATCACCGGCATCTATATCATGAGACGGATAGATATAAATCTTACCATCAAACACATGTGCCGACGGGTCGGCGGTGTAAATATGTTTTACAACTGGCTGAGAGATTGTTCTGCTGTGCAGGTCATCAAAATCAATATGGTTAGTTGGGTCTTCAGGCATATCAAATGTTTTAGTTGAATCTGGTTAATTGTTTAAACGTCTTTGTTTTAAGTCGGCTTCAATTCTTGTTTCCATTTTCTTATTTATTTCATAGAAAAAGAAGTGCAGCACCGATTAGAAATGGAATAGCCGGATAGATGCTTACCAGATTTTTTATCCCTTCGACAGTAGAAGCAGATTGCACTGGGTTTTCTATTTCTGGGGTTGGTTGAATGTAATTAATATTCCTAACATCCAAGTTAGTATTGTGCTACCCAATGTAAGCCCCCTTTAGTCCGACCATCATTGCAGAGAAAATGATTGCGGTTGCCCGTCGATTATTTTTCCATTCACTATAATCTGCCACATCAGCAATCATAGCCCAAAGCAATGGAATGGTGATGCCATAAAAAAAGCCATGCAGTATTTGTGAGGCAAACATTAGTGGAATTGATGTAGGCTTAAAAAAGAAAAAGATTAAAATAAATAATGTTGAAACAAAGAGAAAGAACATGAACACATCTCTTTTACCATATTTATCAGCAAGCATTTTTGAAAGCATAATGCCAAAAATCATAAAAACAATTCCCCCGGCGTTAAATAACCCAAAGCCTGCAGATTGAGGGTCTTTACCAAAAAAATTCATGCCTATTTTTGATAAAGCTTCGGTAGCAGGTGTAATAAATGTGGCAAGGCTTTCCTTATCGACATAGTTTTTAAAATAATAAACATAACTGCCGCCTTTCATCGCTAATGTTATAAATACCAATATCGTTAATATCAGCATAATAAACCATGGCTTGTTTTTGACAAGATCTTTTAAATCACTTTTTAAACTTGATCGTTGTGCTACTGTTGGCACAATTCTCTCTTTAGTTGTAAAAAAAGTTATGAGTAGCATTATTGTACCGGTCAGTGCCAACCAAATCATTAACTTACTAATGCCAACTGCTTTATCGCCACCGCCTACAGATTCAATTAATGGTAGCATGAATACTTGTACAAAAAATTGAGCAAACATTACAGCAACAAATCTGTATGATGACAAACTATTCCTCTCTTTCATGTTACCCGTTATAACACCGCTTAATGCGCCATAGGGCAAATTATTTGCTGCATATAATAATAATAATAGGCTATAAGTAATAACAGCGTAAATTATTTTTCCATTGTATGAAATGGATGGTGTAGTAAAGGCAAAGAAGGCTACCACGCCTAAAGGAACTGCAGTCCATAAAACCCATGGCCTGAATTTTCCCCATCTGGTATTCGTTCTGTCTGCCAACGCCCCAATAATTGGATTAAATGCAAATGCGGCTATCATGCCAACGGTAAATATTATTGCTGAGGCATCTTTTGCTTCCAACTTAAAAATATCGGTATAATAATAAGCCAGATAAGTTACCAATGTCTGAAATATTAGGTTGGCAGCAAGGTCTCCTAAACTATAACCAACTTTTTCGAGTACGGATAATTTTTGTGAATGACTGTTCATTGTGATTGTTTAAAAAATTAAAAAGCTTTTTTTACTTCAGGCTTTGTTTTGGTTTCAATTACTTTGAAAAATGCCGGTTTGGGTTTAAACTCCCTGTCAAATAACAACGGATAGTTTGTTCTCCCCCTTATGGGCCAGCCATTCAGCCAACTTTGTCCGTCATTCACTCCCCAAAAAGTTATACGGCTTATTTTGTCTTTGTATTTCAGAAAAAGACTAAAAAGGTCTTCATAACTTTTTGTGAGTTTCACCTGCATCGAATCAGGCAATCCACTTGGATAGGGATTCATTTTTGCGGTATACTCTGCTATCAAATTTACATCGGCAGCATCACCATCCCATGGATTCGGCAAAACTCCTAAGTCCAGTTCTGTAATCATAACTTTCATGCCCAGTGCTGCGTATTCTATTATACTCTCCTCAATATCTTTTAAAGGCACCTTGCCGGCCCGCCAGTGGCCCTGAATGCCCACACCATCAATACGAACACCGGCAGCTTGTAACTTCTTTATAATTGCAATGACACCGGCTCTTTTCTTGGGTTGTTCAATATTGTAGTCGTTATAATACAATTCAGTATTGGGTGCGGCTTTTTGTGCCAGTTGAAACGCCTTAACTATATAATCTTCACCGAGCTTTTCCAGGAAAATGGATTTTCGCATTGTACCGTCTTCGTTTAACGCTTCATTCACAACATCCCAACCGTTTACTTTTCCTGCATACCTGCCTGCAACAGTATTAATATGATTGGTAAAGAATTGTAACAAAGAATCACTGCTTTTAATTTTGTGAACAAATGGGGAAAGCTGGCTATGCCAGATTAAAGTATGACCAATAACAAACATGTCATTCTTTTTTCCATACTCCACGAATTTATCTGCTAAAGTGAAATTGTATTTGTCCCATTCCGGATGTATGACTTCACATTTCATAATATTTTCGGAAGTAATTGTGTTGAATTGTTTTGGCACCAGTGCTGCTGCATTGGGCTCTTTTTCTTCAATCTGAGCCGCATTTAAAGCTGCGCCAACTGTAAATTCCTTTTTGAACGTTTCTTTAATGAAGGCATTTCAGTACCGGCCGTTGTTTTTTTCTCCGGTACAACCTGTAAGTATGAGGCCGAAAGAAACAACTGCGAGGTTAAATGAATTCTTTTTTATCATGTACTTAGTTTTTTGCAGGTTTATAAACTGTTTCTGGTGGACCAAGATAACTTTGCTTTACTCCGCCAAAATCAAGAACTATTTTTTGTATAACCGCACCACTGTTTACCATCCAGTATTTAATTGTGTGCTTGCCGGGTTTTAATATTTTATGATTTGACTGTTTTATAATAATGTTGTCAGCCACCCAATTATAGTTTATCCCCCTTCAGTAACTTTATTGTCTTTATTGATGCTGATGATTTGCGGAGCTTCATCATCAACAGAAATTGCATATTGCAATCCTTCGGGAGTATTGTGAAAATTTAATGTTGGAGAAAAGTAAGCGTTAACTGTAAAGTCGCCATTGCTGTAAGTATAAAATTCATATTCAACATACGGGGATTTAAAACGGGGCTTCTGTTCAGATGCTATAACCGGGAATGTTGTTAATGCTGAACCGGTTCTGCCATGGTCGGGCAATACAGTCCAGGTTATTCCATTCGTATTTACTGCTTTTGTGTAATGATTGGCTTCAATAGAAACAGATTGGTCTTTCTCATAAAACAAATAGTATTTACTGTTTAATGGGTATTGTGCTATTTGTATTGATTCCGTTGTATCAACTGTCGTTAACACCGAGTCGGCCGAAACATACTTCATCTGTGGCATTCTTTGCTGGCGGGGTTCCTGCCATGAAACATAACCGATATGATTCTGGCTCATCATAAAATTCCATTTGCCATTGTTAAGACGGTGATATTCTAAAGTGAGTAAAGAATCATTTTTATACAGGCCTTTTACATTGTCTGCATATTGGTTTGCTTCATTCCATTTGTTTATATAGGCTTCATTGTTTAACGCTGCATTGTAATACATTTCATTAAGGTTTGCACAGGCTTTTACAGGATACAGAACCAACTGGAAAAATGCATCTCTGTATTCGGCTGGCAACTCGCTGTTTATTTTTTTCGCTTTTGAAAGAAGATTGTTGTAGTCAGTAACAACAGTTACAAATTCATTATAATTAGTGAGACTGTATGTGTTTGCATCCAGCATCTCCGGTTTTCTTCTTCCATTATACTTTGTATACTTCGAGATAATTTCGGCAACTTCTTTTGCATATTGTTTTCCGAACTGTGCGGCGCTCCATTGTTCCGTATATTTCTGCAAATCATCAGTACCTATCCTTTCCGGATTCCAGGCATAATCCAAAAAGAAAGAGATAGGAAATTCCATTGGCTTTATATCACCCACATTTACAATCCAGATATTCTTTACATTGTATTCATAAGCAAGATGCATTTGCTCCCACACTCTTGGAATGGGGTTTGTATTAATCCACTTGTAATTGCGGGGGCCACCCACATAATCGAAATGATAATATATGCCGTAGCCCCCTTTGCGTGGCTTTTCATCTAATCTTGGTAGTTTGCGGATATTACCCCAGTTGTCGTCGCACAAAAGCAACGTAACATCTTCCGGCACACTCATACCCTTATCATAATAATCCTGCACTTCTTTGTACAAGGCCCAAAGTTGTGGTGTTTCTGATGCGGGTTTGCCAGTTACTTCGGTAATAATTTCCCTTTGGTCTTTTACAATTCTTTCCAGTAAAGCAGTAGCCGTTTCACGGCTCATCGGCTCATCACCATCGCCCCGCATTCCCACACTCACTATTTTTCATTGCAGGCCCGCCGCATCCCGGTCTTCCAGAATTCCTTTAGGCGTATCTCATTACTGTCGTAATTCCATTTGCCATTTCCACACCTTCTCCATTCATCATGTGCCCGCATCAGCGGTTCATGATGCGAGGTGCCGATTACAATTCCATAGTCATCAGCAATTTTAATATTCAGACTGTCATCATCATAAAATGCATTACCCCACATGGCCGGCCATAAATAATTAGCTTTTAACCGAAGCATCAGTTCAAATACTTTCTCGTAGAATTTATGATTGAATCCGCCGAACTTTTCTTTGCTCCAGTTACTCAGGCAGGGAGCTTCGTCATTAATAAAGATGCCACGGTATTTCACTTTTGGCGCATCCCTTATGGATATTTCCGGGCATACATATAATTCGGTTCTTTTTTTTACTGGCACATCAGCCCACCAATGCCAGGGTGAAACACCAATTTGTTTCGACAACTCAAATACACCATACGCTGTTCCTCTTCTATCGCTGCCGGCAATAATCAGTTTTTTACCGAGTGTTTTTATATGATACGACTCCCACCCACTGCCTGGGTTCTTAATATTCAGTTTATTGATATGGGTTGACTTAAGATTACTTCCAATTACAATTAAAAACTTGTTTGTGCCGGCAGGAGCTTGATAAATTACCGGAATTTTTTTGCCCGTTACAAGTTCTATATCTTGTTGTAAAAGTTCAGCAGATTTCTTAACAAGTGTAAAATCATTTTCATCAATGAGAATTGACGCGGCAGACAGTGGAAAATTTGTTTTTGCAGTAGAAATGATTTGAGTTTTGCTTTCGATAAAGCAAATACAAAGAATTCCGACAAGCAACAACTTTTTTTCATAAATCAAGTTTATAAACGGCACAAAGCAGGGGCAACCTCAGAAGCCAATACTGTTTCCTCCGTCTACGGAAGTACCACCCCAGTTACATATTTGGCTGCATCGCTTGCCAGGTACAATGCAGCATTGCCTATATCCTCCGGCTGGCCCATATGTCCCATTGGGGTTCGTCCAAAAACCTTTGCTTTTCTTTCGGGATCACTATCCAGTGCTTTGGCTGTCATGTCGCTGTATATAAAGCCAGGCGCAATTGCATTTACACGGATGCCTTTCGGCGACAACTCAACCGCCATCGCTCTTGTCATACCATCAATAGCTGTTTTACTTGCGCTATAAGCAATAACTTTTGGAATGCCATATTGTGCGGCCATCGAACTGATGTTGATGATACAACCTGTATTCCTGGCTAGCATGTGCTTTACCACTTCACGGCTCAAGGAAAAAACTGCAGAAACGTTGGTGGTTAATATATTTTGAAATTCTTCATCTGATACTTCTGTAAATTCCTTTTTCATGTTGATGCCTGCATTGTTCACCAGGATATCAACTTGGCCAAACAGCGTAACTATGTTTTGTACATACCCGGGAATGCTTTTCAGATCACTTACGTCGCATTGCGTAGCAACACATAAATCCCCTAACTGTTCTTTTGCTTTATTGAGTTTTTCAAGGTCTCTGCCTGCAATGATGGTGGTTATGCCGTTCTCAGTAAATTTTTTTGCAATAGCAAAGCCAAGACCGCCGCCACCTCCGGTAACTATCGCTACTCTTTTGTTATTTATCTTTTCTATCACTGTTTTTTTGTTTATCATATGATCCCTGTACATCCTAATTACCTGGCGCAAATGGGAATTTCAAACTTTTGTAATAATCCAGTGTTTTATCAGGCTGCTTATATGTTGCGGGTATCGGCTTCTTGCTGAATGTCTGAAAGTAAAGCAGGCAGGCATTCCGCCACCAAACCGCTTCATCGTATTGTATGTCCAACAACTGTTTTACCTGGTGGTGCCTTTCTGCATCTACAAATTGTTTGAGGTAATTCCAGGTCTTTTGCATTTGTTCAACGTTTTCTGTCCCGCGATAATATCTGTAACAGAGTTCATCCCATAATGTACGGCCGCTTTTTGTTATGTGATTCCATGGCACATGATGAAACCACAGCAAATATTTTTCATTAATGGTAGTTACATCCTCCCATTGTTTTCTGGGTTCTGGAAAATACTGACTAAGCGCATTGCTTCCGGTAGCTGTTCTGTTAAAACCAATTCCTGCACTGTCTGCTTTGTGATAATATACCGGGTTCCATTCTGGTCTGCTCAACTCACTTACCCATGGGGCCGGCCCGTAATGATGACCGGTTCCCATAATATGATGCAGACCAAGTGGATTCATATAATCAACCATTGTTTCCCTGCTTTGCATCATCAGGTTTTTTGCAGTACGTACAAAGCCGTTATTGTTACTAAAGGTTATCCTTAGCCACTCTTCAGCAATAGCATCGCTGCTTAAACTGTAATCCCAGCAAAGCCTTCCGTATGCATACCAGTTGGCCTGCGCAAAAGGGTGACCGCACCAGTTAACATCATTGCCAATATTGGATACGCCTGCCATTCCATTCAGTGCATGATTATCCAGTTTGCCATCAATTACTTTGGCTACGGTGCTGCCTTTACCGTTACAATAAGTATCACTTTCCAATACCTCTTTATACATTGGTGCCAGGTAAACAAGACTTGTGCCCTGGCCCGTATATTCTTGTGTTACCTGGAACTCCATCATCAATGGAGTTTTGGGCATTGCACCAAAAAGTGGGTGAAAAGGTTCCCGGGGCATAAAATCTATAGCGCCATTTTTTACCTGCACCATCACATTGTTTCTGAATTTGCCATCCAGGGGTACAAAGTCATCGTAAGCCTGCTTATGCCTGTCCACAGGATTTTCTGCGGCATAAACAAAAGCCCTCCATATTACAATGCCTTTATAAGGCGCTACTGCATCTGCGAGCATGTTTGCACCATCGGCATGCGTTCTTTTGTAATCCTGCGGGCCGGGTTGTCCTTCACTGTTTGCCTTTACCAAAAAACCGCCAAAGTCAGGAATTAATGAATAGATTTCTTTCGCTTTCTCTTTCCACCAGATTTGTACGGTTTCATCTTTCGGATCGGCTGTTTTTAATCCGCCAATTTCAATTGGAGCACTGAACCGTGCCGTTAGAAAAATTTTTATTCCATAAGGCCGAAAAACATCAGC
Source organism: Chitinophagaceae bacterium (assembly GCA_016719815.1). Taxonomy (GTDB): domain Bacteria; phylum Bacteroidota; class Bacteroidia; order Chitinophagales; family Chitinophagaceae; genus JJ008. Next base: position 30,993 of record JADJYK010000001.1, read on the forward strand.
AAGTACTTTTACTTTTAGCAGATAAGGTGCCGTAAGGACGGTGGCGTTAGCATTTACATTCGTTAATACAGTACCGTTTATTCCTATAGACGCATTAGCCCTGGCATAGTCAATATATCTTTTATCAATGTAGCCGGGCAGTTTATGCCAGTCCCACAGGCTAAAGCCGGCGTAACCTCTTTCAACCGTGCGGTTCAGATTATCCCAATGGTTAAGAAGACGTAATTTCAGTTTGGGGCTGGAAACAATATTAAGATTGCTGATATTTTGCTCAGTTTGCATGAGCCGCAGCAAATGAAAAACGCCATACAATAAGCCAATGTCAGAATTAGCGGAGATAATTGTTTGCTGTTTGCTTTTGCAATTGATGTGCTGATAGTGTAGCCTTCTTTACCAATACTATCAATTACAAATGAATTGTTTCCATTACCATATATGTTGGTTGCCACACCTATTAATAACCCGGGACTGCTTTTTGGTCGGCTGTTGAAAGAAGGAGTCAGGTTCAACATCCCCTGTGATGCCCTTGTCAGTTCATCTTTTATTACCTGCATAGTGGCCGAATTGCCTTTCAGGTTTATTTGTTGTAAAAGAGAACGATAAGATGCAAGTAACGTTTTATTAGCCACTGGCTTGTACCGCAGCCATAAATCATATCCGTTTTCTGCATTACCACAAACCGTAATCAATACAGTCAGTATTAATACAATCGTTTTTTTCATTCATTATAACTTTTTACTGGCAGATGTAAGCATTATAGCAGACTATCTTCCTTATTCACTATCTCCGGCTAAAATGATATATCAGCAGACTTTCAATTTTCAGCCGCTGTGTTCTTTCTTACTGACGATTCTCTAACAATCAGTTCAGTTTTTACAATAATCCTGTTGGTGGTGGCAATGTCGCCTACACCATTCAGGTGATTTATCAGGTTCCGGGCCGATATTTCACCCATATCCTTACCTGGATAATTAATAGTAGTTAGCTGTGGGTCAACAATTTTACTAATCGCATCATTGTTAAATCCAACAACAGCAATGTCTTCAGGCACTTTTATCCCATGTCTTTTTAGTTCCTGCATACACACGGCAGCTTTAAAGTCGTTGGTTACAAACAGGCCATCTGGCAGAGGGGTCATTTTCAGGATTTCGTGGGCAGCGTCTAAGGCGCTTTTCTCAGATAAATCTTTTACCAGCACTAATTTTTTGTTGTATTCAATGCCGGCATCGAATAACGCATCCGTATATCCGCGGTGGCGCTGGGCATATACATTTCGCTTTAAATTGGCTGTAAGCATGACGATGCGTTTACTACCTTGCTCAATTAAATGCCTGGTGGCTATATAGCCGCATTTATAATTATCTATAATAACGTGGGTTTTTTCACTGTTTTCGTCTACACGGTCAACAAAAACCACCGGGATGTTTTTTTCAAAAAACTGGTTGAAGTGGTCGAGATTTTTTGTTGTAAACGAAAGGGAAGCAATAACACCGTCTACTCTTTTATGAAACAGGTTTGTGGCATTGGCCACTTCCTTTTCGTAGCTTTCGCCTGAGTGGGCAATGAGGATATCATAGCCGGCTTCGGTGGTTACGGCTTCTATTCCTGACAGAACGGAGGTAATAAAATTGCTGTTCAGTTCGTGAAGCAGGACTCCAATTGTATGTGATTTTTGCCTGCGCAGGTTGCTGGCAAAATTGTTATGCCTGTAGCCCAGTTCTTTGCGGCTTCCTGAATCTTTTTCCTTGTGTTTTACTGATGGCAGGATGGTCTTGTAATGCCCGGCTTACAGGCCGATGAAACCTCCAGTTTATGGGCAATATCGTATATAGTTATGTCTTTTTTTGATTTTCATAATGTAATCGGTTGCAACGTTTTATAGCTAACTCGAATAATATAAAAAATACTTAAATCGCCTGAATTGAAAACAATTCCTTAAAACTATTTTCATTTTTCACTATATAAATGTAAGTATTATTGTTGTTTTAGTTAAGGCCCGGCTTAGCAAATATGGAAAAAGAGGTGGCCAGCGGAGCCGTTTAAAGAAGTAAAAATAAAAATTTTATGCAATCGGTTGCAATTTTAAATAAAATTTCTATTTTCGCTCAGGATGTTCAAAAAAAACAAGCATCTGACCACAAACAAACTTGCTGCTGTATGAAGAAATGGAATCGATTTTTATTTTCATCTTTAACCGTCCTTTCGGTTTCATTTTTCCATTCAGGTTCATCTGCGGCTATCATTCTGTCACTTCAAAAAAAAGACATATGAAACAAACTGCAAACATGACGAAACGATTGCTACGGCTTTTGGTTGTTGTCCAGTTTTTACTACTGGCTGGCCATACCATGGCGCAAAACATTACTGTAAAGGGCCGGGTGCTTAAAGACGACGGACAGCCGGTTCAAAAAGCTTCGGTGCTTGTTAAAGGCACAAGCAATGGTACAACAACAGATGATAACGGTGATTTTAACCGTTTCTGCGCCGGGAAACGGACTTTGGTGATTTCGGCTGTAGATTTTGTGTCTCAGGATGTAAAAATAAATAACAGAACAAACTTGAGTATCAGGTTACTGGCCGCTGACAAAAGTCTTGAAGGTGTTGTGGTAGTTGGTTATGGTACACAACGCAGAAGGGATGTAACGGGTTCTGTTGCTTCTGTGGGTGAAAAAGCCTTGCGTGAAGTACCGGTAGCAAATCTTCAGCAGGCTTTACAGGGAAGGGCTGCAGGTCTGGAGGTGCAAAGAGTGGGTACAAAGCCCGGATCTGGTGCGGTGATACGTATCAGGGGCGAAAGAACCATTAATGGTTCCAATGATCCACTGATTATCCTGGATGGTATCCCGTTTGAAGGGGGCAGTCTGAATGATATAAACCCCGACGATGTGGCATCAGTGGATATATTAAAAGACGCATCTGCAACTGCTGTATATGGATCAAGGGGTTCTAATGGTGTAATCCTGATAACAACCAAGAAGGGCAAACCCGGTGAGTCCCGCCTCACATATAATGGTTATTATGGTGTCACTTCAGTTAGAACCAAATATAGTGTACTGAATGCACAAGAATATATAGCTATGAGGGATATGACCAACATCAATCCATATATGGCGGAAGAAATAACTTCAAAAGCGAATGGAACAGAAACCAACTGGCAGGATTTAATGTATCAAAACGGGTATGTAACGGATCATAATTTAGCTATATCTGGCGGTACGGCTGGTGGCAGTACCTACTCCCTGGGTGGTGGTTATTATAAAGAAACTACTGTTTTACCGGGACAGGATTTTAGCCGTTATTCTCTGAAAGCAACGATTGATGCTAAAATTGGCACAAGGTTTAAAGTGGGTTTAAATACAATGAATACACTGGGGCTTACCAATGGTTCTCAGTTCAACAATCCCATGTTTCCCCTTCTTACCCTAAGCCCGTTAATGCCGGCTTATGATTCTGCTGGTGGCCTGGTTTTATCACCCACCGGTAATACTACCGACAGGGTAAGCCAGTATAATCCGCTCCTGTTAAAAATGGAGATAAGAACCAATATATTGATAAAGTACGCCGCTTAAGAACTTTTAATACCCTTTATGGCGAAGCACAGTTGATGAAAGGGTTAAAGTTCCGGTTAAATGTAGGACTAGATTACAGACAACAGGAAAACGACCAGTTTCAAAAGTCTGATAAGGCCACTTCACCAAGCTATTTCAGAGCAAAGAAAGGGAATACGGCAAGTGTGAACAATGGCGAAGGTTATGGCTATACCCTTGAGAATATTTTGACTTATGATAAAACAATAGGCAAACATAAATTTACGGTTACCGGTTTATATAGTTTCCATGAAGATCGGAGCGACAGCACTTCTGTAAGCAAAGATTCTATTGATGAGGATTTTATTCAGTTCTATAATTTAGGACAAGAAAATGCTTCTAATAATGTAAAACCAATTGTAAGTGGCTCAGAAACCACTTATGCATTGGAATCATATATGGGAAGGGTGAATTATAGCTTTGACGACAGGTTTCTAGCTACACTTACTTACAGAATAGATGGTTCATCAAGATTGGCTCCGGGAAATAAATACAAGCAATATCCTGCAGCAAATTTGGGTTGGATATTTACCAAAGAAAAATTTATGCAACAGTTTAAATTTGTTGACCTGCTGAAGCTGCGCATTGGTTACGGACAAACTTCTAATCAGTCAATCAATCCTTATGCTTCACTTGGGCTGGTATCGCCCTATAACTACAATGGTTATTCAAGCCCCTCTGCTCCGGGAGGTACTATACGTTATAATTTGGCCCAACAACAATAGTTACCGGGTATAATCTGGTTAACCTGCCCAATCCAAACCTGGACTGGGAATATACCAAGGCTACGAATATTGGGTTAGATTTTGGTTTCTTAAACAATCGAATTTCAGGTAGTATAGAATGGTACACAACCAATACAAATAAAATACTGTTTGGAATTGCTTTGCCGGCAACATCAGGTGTCACCGGCTCATTTGTTACAAATATTGGGGAAATGGAGAACAAGGGATTTGAGTTTACCCTAAGTACAGTAAATGTAAGATTGAATAACGGGTTTACCTGGTCAACAGATTTGAACTTGTTTGCAAACCGTAATAAGTTGCTCAAATTAACGGATGGATTTACTAAGAACATTGCAAGCCAGCTATTCATTGGTGAACCGTTGAGTGCTATTTACGATTATAACAAAATAGGAATCTGGCAAACCAGCGAAGCGGCACAGGCAGCCAGCTTTGGTTACCTGCCCGGGAGATTAAATTTGAAGATTTAAATGGAGATGGTAAAATTGATGCTAATAATGACAGAAAAATAATCGGCAGCAGTGAGCCAAAAATTCAGGGAGGGTTAACCAACCGGCTTAGCTATAAGGGCTTCGATTTGTCTTTTGTAATGTATGCCCGTTTTGGTGGCTTAGTAGTCAGCCAAATTCACCAGCCTTATGCAGCTTATGTAAACTTATCCGACGGTTTAAGAAACACCATTAAAACGGATTACTGGACACCCACTAATCCATCCAATGAATTTCCTACGGCAGCCTATACGGATCGTACAAGAATTGCAGGTACTTCGTCGCCACTTGGTGCATCAACCATGGTTATTATGATGCAAGTTTTATTAAAATGCGGAGTATTAATTTGGGATATACAATCAGCTCTAAAATATTAAGTAAACTGAAATTACAATCGGTAAGGGCTTATGTCTCTGTTCAAAATCCATTTGTACTCTATTCTCCTTATATGCGTAAAGCAGGCGGAGTAGATCCTGAAGCTACTGGTAGAGGTAACCAGGGGATTCAAGATCCGGGTAACTTATCGGGCAGGGCTTTAACAATTGGTTTAAACACCCCGCCAACCCGGTCGGTAAACTTTGGACTCAATTTAACTTTATAATCTTATTAATATTTAGTACGATGAAAAAAATAATTAATAAATCTGCAACAGCACTTGCCTGTATGGTCTTATTGGCCGGCATTGGCTGTCAAAAAAGACTGGAGGAAAGCCCTAAAACTGTTTTTACCATAGAGTATTTAAAAACAGCAGCGGGACTTCAGTCAGGTGTTTATGCCTTATACTCAGGTATGCGTTATTTATATGGTCCGCAAGGCGCTATTTTAACAGCCAACTCTGGCACCGATGAATGGACTTTGGGTGACCAGGGTGTAAACAGCGGTCAAGGTTTTGGTGCTTATACACTCAACTCCACCCATGGTGATATCTTAACCCCATGGAACCGTAGTTTCAATAATATTAATTTTGCCAATGGCATTATTCAGTTTGCACCTGATATTACAATGGATGCCACCTCTAAAAAAACCATAGTAGCCGAGGCTCATTTTTTCAGAGCTCTCTACTATTTTACATTGGTACAGCAGTTTGGTAAAGTGCCTGTTGATTTTGGAAGTGGGGATTACCAATTTAACCAAAATCCATTTCAGGGTTTTAATCGTTTGGATGCCGATTTGCTTAAAAAGAATTATCAATTGATTATTGATGATTTTACATATGCAACACAGAATTTGCCTGCAACACGTCCTGCTAACGGCGGATTCTACATCTATAAAGCAGCGGCCTATCATTTTTTAGCAAAGGCTTATTTGTTCAGAGCGTACAGTTCGGTTAAACTGGCTACAGATTTTAAGTCTTCATGGGATGCATCTAAATATATTATAGATAACCAGGCAACATTGGGTACAGGGCTATTACCAGACTATGCTGATGTTCATAAAGAGGGCAACGACTACAATAAAGAAATTTTGTATGCAGTGGAACGTATTCCCGGCAATCCTTTCGATAATGAAACAAATGATGTAAGCAGTGAGTTTGCGGGTAAAGGAAACCAAATGTGCAACTTCTTCAATGCAAATTATCAAAATAATGTAACTATCAATCGGAAGCGGTGCATTCCCCTTGCGACAGGGTATTGCAATATATGCGGCCATTACGTCAGTTGGCTCCTAACCAATGGTTATATGATTCAGCTTTTGCAGATAAGAAAAATGATAGCAGGTATGATAACACATTCAGAACCGTATGGCTTGCTACTAATAATAACTGTGCTTCTTCGGGTATAGTAACCGGTGATACGGCTTATTTCCTGGCACCAAGTAAGGTGTATGCAGATTCATTAGGCATTGGGAACCAAAAAGTATAGAATTTTGGACCCTACACAATTTTATCTGCCATCCCGTACAGGGTTTCAATTATATCCTGCAATTAAAAAATTTGACGATAACAAAAGAGCTGCAGTTAATGATGGCTCTGGCCGTCCTATTGCAGTGGCTAAGCTGTCAGAAGTCTATTTAGAAGCAGCAGAAGCAGCCATAATGGATGGCCGCCCAGCCGATGCACTGCCTTTAATACTGGCCCTTCGTACAAGAGCAGCTTACCGTGCAAGCCTTACGCCGTCAATACTGGCGGAAAGGGTTGCCATAATGACCAATAAGAATACTGGCACACCCAATGCTCCGGTGCTAACACCTTTACAGCTACAGATATGACGCTTGATTATATTATGACAGAACGCAGCCGGGAGCTGTGGTGAAAACCTACGCTGGGCCGATTTGGCCTGTAGAAACCTGCTGGTGGAATATGTAAAGAACAGGAACAGAAATTTAATTGCAGCACCGAACCTTCAGGCACATCATATCCTGCGGCCAATACCACAAAGCCAGTTAGATGCTTCAGTGGCGATAACCAATCCGGCACAATATCAAAACCCCGGGTATTAATTAATGTTAACAAGCTCAAATTAATTACAATGAAAAAGATATTTATTAACGCAATCATTCCGGTGGCAACTTTGCTGCTTGTAGTAAGTGCCTGCACCAAGCAGAAAGGATACTGGTATCCTTGATACCGCCGGTTATACTGATACTGCCTCTGTTTTAAAAGATGCTACGGATGTGACCATGGGTGTTGCTGTTGGTTTTTCGGAAATGGTAACCAATGCATCCTATTCCGGTATTGTAAAACGGGATTTTGACCGTGTAACTTTTGGCAACATGATGAAGCATTCATCTATTGTAGGCTAATACAGGCATTATGAATTTTACCAATACAGATGCCTTGCTGGCTTCAGTAGGCAGTATGGATGTATATGGGCACACCCTGGGCTGGCACTCACAGCAAAATGCCACCTACCTTAAAGACAGCTCCGGTCTTACCGTTATCCGGCTGCTGCTGAACTGGCCACAAACCCTGGCTTTGAAAGCGGCATGTCAAGGTTGGTCTATATTTAACTCAATGGCGCCACTATTGCTGCCACTACTGCCGGGGAATTCAGATCCGGTACATCAGCAATGAAAGTTATAAACCCAACAGCATGGTCAGGCGGTCAGTGGAGGGTGCAGGTTTCGAGCACAGCATTCCCTACTGTTTCAGGAAAAAAATATATTATTTCATATTGGGTAAAAGCAGCAAGCCCCAATGGTTCTATCCGTTTATCTACCGGTCCTTCTGCTGCTCAATACCAGGGTGACCAAACAATCGGTACAACTTGGCAACAGGTGAGCTGGCAAATTACCGCTACGCTTTCTTCTACTACTTTCTTATTTGATATGGGACTGGTGGCCAACACTTATTTTATTGATGATGTAAGTGTGAAAGAAGTAATAGATGTTCCAACAGGTGCAGCCGTTGCTGCCAAATTAGATGAACTGCTGGGCAAATACATTACTCCAATGGTAACAAGGTATAAATCAAAAGTAAAAGCATGGGATGTGGTGAATGAGTTGCTGGCTGATGATGGCAACCTGCGTAATAACGCCAACAGCCCTGCACCTGCCGGAAGAAACGATTGGTTTGTATGGAGCAATTACCTGGGCAGGGACTATGCACTGAAAGCGTTTAATTATGCAGCAGCAGCTGACCCCACCGCTTTGTTATTCATTAATGAGTACAACCTGGAATATAGTTCTGTTAAACTGGATTCGCTTATTAAAATGGTAAATGAACTGAAAGGCCGGGGCGCTAAAATTGATGGTATTGGGACTCAAATGCATGTTACAAGATTTACTACCAATGTTGGAATAGATAATATGTTCAAAAAAACTGGCTGCCACCGGGTTGAAGATACATGTATCCGAATTTGATGTTCATATGAACCCCAATAGCGTAACCACCTATAGCATTACCGCTATGGAAGAAAATTACCAGGCACAGATGTATAATTACGTGGTAGCTTCTTACCTCAGAAATGTTCCTAAGGCACAACAATTTGGTATCACTATTTGGGGCGTAACCGATAACACAAGCTGGCTATATAATAACGGAAAGGATTTTCCGCTTATTTATAACAACAACTATGGAAAGAAAGCAGCTTATGCGGGAATAATAAGCGCCTTAAAAGGGAATTGATAATACTTCGAAGAACCAATGAATAAAAGTAAGGCTTCGGTAATGCTAATTGGCTTGTTTTGCACCTGTTTTATGCAGGCGCAAAACAACCTTGAATCATTCAATTAAAAAATTACCGGACCATACACGGTTACTATTGAAGGGAAAGCCCTTCCTTATTTTAGAGGTGAACTGGGCAATTCAACTGCCTCCAGTGTGAACTACATGAAGCCATACTGGAAGCATTTAAAAGAAATGGACCTGAATACGGTTCTGCTGCCGGTTTATTGGGAACTGATGGAGCCGGAAGAAGGAAAGTTTGATTTTTCACTGGTGGACAGTATGATAATTTCAGCGAAACGCCATGACTTAAAACTTGTGTTGCTCTGGTTTGGTACTTGGAAAAACAGCATGAGTTGTTACGCTCCGTTGTGGATGAAAACAAATTCAAAACGTTTCCCCCGAACTAATGATACATTAAGCCGTAGCCAGGAAATATTTTCTGTTTTTGGAAAAGAAACCCTTGAGGCGGATAAAAAAGCTTTCGCTTCACTTTTGAGACACATTAAAGAAACAGATGTTGCCAAAACAGTAATAATGGTGCAGGTGGAGAATGAAATTGGGATGCTGCCAACATCAAGAGAATTTTCTAAAACAGCCGACAGTTACTTCAATGCAAAAATTCCGGCAGAGTTATCAGGCTATCTGCAGAAGAATAAGAATGGGCTGGTGCCGGAACTTAAAGCGAAGTGGGAACAGCAGGGGTTTAAAACGAATGATACATGGAAAAATATCTTTGGTGAAGGGTTGGCTACCGATGAAATTTTTCAGGCATGGTATTATGCAAAGTATGCAAATGAAGTGGCTGCAGCAGGAAAGAAAGAATACGATTTACCCATGTTTGTAAATGCGGCCTTGCCCCGGCCGGGGAAATTACCGGGACAATATCCAAGTGCAGGGCCCCTGCCGCACCTAATGGATATTTGGCAGGCTGCCGCACCATCAATTGATATGCTAAGCCCCGATTTTTATAATCCGGATACAAAATACTGGTGTGATTTATACTATGGAAACAACAACAGATTATTTGTGCCCGAAATGCGGTTTGATGAAACCTGTGGGGCAAAAAGCATTCTTTATTATCGGTCATTATAAAGCAATTGGATTCTCTCCGTTTTCAATTGAAGAAGAACATAAGGCATCAATTCCTTTACAAAAAAGCTACGATGTGCTGCAGCAGCTTTCGCCGGTTATTGCGGAGAAGAAGTGGAATAGCATGGATGGTTATTTGCTTGATAAGGTAAATAAATATTCTCAGTCACTCATGGGAAAGTACAAGGTCTCAGTATCACACTACAATACAATGAGCTGGGCCAGCGAAGCAAAAGATTCTGTATGGACAACAACCGGCGGTATAGTAATGCAAACTTCGCCGGATGAATTTATTGTGGCAGGAACAGGGTTGGTAGTAACATTTGAAGACGATACAAATTTTGTAACCAATATAGCTGCTGCAGATGAAGTTTCATACAATGAGGAAAGAAATAAAAGGACGAAGAATGAACGGTGATGAAGACCACCAGGGAAGACATATAAGGTTTCCTGTTGGAGAGTGGGGAATTCAAAAGGTGAAGCTATACAGAAGTCCGGCTGTTATATAAAAACTAAAGGAAGAAAGAAAAAATTGAAAAGCAAATAAGGAAATCCCTGAAAGCGGTAATCAGAATTGTTTTAACAAGGCAATAAGCAGAGCAGTTCTTACATAGCAATCGTCAGGAGGGGTGAATTCTTTCATCCCTCCATTTTTTAATCAGTAACTTTGAACGAACCAGAATGTTATTACTTGGATTAGATATAGGCACCTCTTCAATTAAAGCCTCCGTAGTTGATGCAAACAGTCTTCAGTGTATTGCTTCGGCACAGTACCCCGAAACGGAAGCAGAAATAATTGCATTGCAATCAGGCTGGGCCGAGCAGTCTCCGGAAAATGGTGGGAACATACGCAACTTGCCATTCTGAAACTTCATGCACAAAAAATACAACCCGGATAATATTGCTGCCATAGGCATCGCCTACCAGATGCATGGGTTAGTGGTGGTTGATAAGCAACTGCAGGTTCTTCGTAATAGCATTATCTGGTGCGACAGCCGTGCTGTAGAAATTGGCGACAAAGCATTTGAAGCCATTGGTGGAGAAAAGTGTTTGCTGCACCTGCTTAATTCACCCGGCAATTTTACCGCTTCTAAACTGGCATGGGTAAAGAAAATGAACCGGAGCTGTACAATAAGATTTATAAAATAATGCTGCCCGGCGATTTTATTAGTATGAAACTCACTGGTGAAATCACTACAAGTATATCTGCATTGTCTGAAGGTGTTTTTGGGATTTTCAGCAAAATGAATTGTCAAAAGATGTTTTTGATTATTACGGCATCAGTACTTCTTTTATTCCTGAAATAAAAGAAGTGTTTGCCGAACATGGAAAGTGTCGGCTGCTGTAGCTTCAGCTCTTTCACTAAAGGCCGGAATTCCTGTTACATATAAAGCAGGCGATCAGCCTAACAATGCGCTGTCGTTAAATGTACTTGAACCGGGAGAAGTGGCCGCAACAGCCGGCACATCAGGAGTAATTTATGGAGTAAGCGACCAGCTTACTTACGACAACGAATCAAGAATTAACACTTTTGCCCATGTTAACTATACAGAAGAAAGAAAAAGACTGGGCGTTTTGCTTTGCATTAATGGTACTGGTATTTTAAACCGCTGGGTAAAAATATTACCGGCAATAAATATAGCTATCGGCAGATAAACGAAGCGGCGGCAACCATAGCGCCGGGAAGTGACGGGTTGACCGTAATGCCGTTTGGTAATGGTGCTGAACGAATGCTGAACAACAAAAATATTGGTGCACATATTACAGGAGTTGATTTAAATAAGCATACGGAAGCTCACATTTTCCGTGCGGCACAGGAAGGTATTGCTTTTGCATTTCGCTACGGACTGGATATTATGAAAGAGAACGGTATGCACCCGCAGGTAATCCGTGCCGGTAAGGCCAATATGTTTTTGAGCAATGTTTTCGCCTCCTGTTTTGTAAATACACTGGGCATTCCTGTCGAATTATACAACTGCGACGGAAGTGTTGGGGCGGCAATGGGAGCCGGGATTGGTTCTGGAATTTTAGTTCAGCAAAAGAGGCGTTTAAAAACTTCGCCCCGCTGGAATTGATTGAGCCGGGAAAAGTAAACTATGAAGAACACTATCAAAGCTGGTTGCAGCATTTGAAAAACTACTAAACTGATTTTGGAATTTTAAATATACAATTATGTCAATCGTATTAGGAAGCAGGGAGTATTTTAAAGGGTATTGGGAAAATTCAATTTGAAGGTCATCAGTCACATAACCCATTAGCCTTTCGCTGGTATAATGAAAACGAAATGATAGCAGGTAAAAGCATGAAAGAACATTTCAGGTTTGCCTGTGCATACTGGCACAGCTTTAACGGAAGCGGTGCCGACCCTTTTGGAGACGCTACACATATCTTTCCCTGGGATGAAAAATCAGACCCCATCGAACGGGCAAAGGATAAAGCCGATGCAGCCTTTGAGTTTATTACAAAAATGGGATTGCCGTACTATTGTTTTCATGATGTGGATGTGATTGATTATACCAATGATGTGAAGGAGAACGACAGGCGACTGAAATCTATGACAGAGTACCTTGCCGGTAAACAGGCCGACAGTGGTGTAAAACTGTTATGGGGCACAGCCAACCTGTTTTCTAATACGCGATATATGTATGGCGCCTCTACCAACCCCGACTTCCATGTGGTGGCACATGCAGGTGCCCAGGTAAAGGCAGCGTTAGATGCTACGATTGCACTTGGCGGTGAAAACTATGTTTTCTGGGGAGGCCGTGAGGGCTATATGAGTCGTTGAATACTGATATGAAACGGGAGAAAGAACACCTTGCCCGCTTCCTGCAAATGGCAAGAGACTATGCCAGAAAGAATGGCTTTAAAGGAAAGTTCTTTATTGAACCCAAGCCTTGTGAACCCAGCAAGCACCAATACGATTACGACTGCGAAACCGTAATCGGCTTCTTACGTCAGTATGATTTGCTCGATGATTTCAGCCTGAACATAGAAGTAAACCATGCCACACTGGCCGGCCACACATTTACACATGAACTGCAGGTAGCTGCTGATGCAGGTCTGCTGGGCAGCATGGATGCCAACCGCGGCGATTATCAAAATGGATGGGATACAGACCAGTTTCCTAATAATATTAATGAACTGGCAGAAGCCATGTTGATTATTCTTGAGGCCGGAGGATTTAAAGGCGGTGGAATAAATTTCGATGCAAAATCCGCCGCAACAGCACCGATGCAGAAGATTTATTCCATGCACATGTTGGCGGAATGGATGTTTTTGCAAGGGCATTGATTATTGCTGATGATATTTTACAGAAATCGGATTACAAAAAAATAAGGGCAGACAGGTATTCTTCCTTTACTGACAGTACAGGAAGGGCCTTTGAAACAGGGCAATTATCTTTGGAAGACTTGAGGTCATTTGCCATTGAAAACGGTGAACCAGCTGTAAGAAGTGGTAAGCAGGAATACCTCGAGAATATTATTAACAGGTATATCTAAAATTATCTTTTAAACCAAAACAGATTGCTATGCTTACATGGATTGACTGGATTATCATCCTATTTTATTTTGCAATTATTGCAGGTATTTCATGGTGGGCAATAAAAAAAGAAAGACAAAGATTCTCCTGACGATTATTTTCTGGCTGGCCGCCACTTAGGCTGGTTCGTTGTAGGGGCATCCATTTTTCGCATCTAATATCGGTTCTGAACATTTGGTGGGTTTGGCTGGTTCTGGTGCCACGGATGGGGTGGCATTGGCGCATTATGAATTGCATGCATGGTGTCTGCTTGTGTTAGGCTGGGTAATGGGTCCTTTCTTTATGCGTTCGAAAGTGTTTACCATGCCCGAGTTTTTAGAGAAAAGATTTACCCCACAGGCAAGAACAGTACTGTCACTTATTTCACTGTTTGCCTATATCGTTACTAAAATTGCCGTTGGTATTTTTGCCGGTGGTGTTGTATTCCGTGCATTATTGCCGGATGTAAACATCATGGGAATGGATTCGTTCTGGATTGGCTCTATCCTGCTTATTATTTTAACCGGTGTATATACTATTACCGGCGGATTAAGAGCCGTTGTTTATACAGAGACACTGCAAACTTTTGTAAAAATCATTGGCGCATTACTGGTAACCTATTTTGGCTTAAAAGCATTAGGTGGCTGGGATAAATTGAGAGAGATATGCGGCACCGATATGTTTAATTTATGGAAACCGGTTGTGCCCGAAGGAGTAGAAAGTACCTGGGCTCCGGTAAAAGAAGCAGGCAGGCAGGCTTGGTATTTTAACGACAAATATCCATGGCCCGCTATGTTGTTTTGTGCACCGATAATTGGTTTGTGGTATTGGTGTACCGACCAGTATATTGTACAGCGTATTTTGGGTGCCCGTGATGATAAGCAGGCAAGACGGGGTACAATCTTCGCGGGTTTCTTAAAACTTACTCCTGTTTTTCTGTTTATCATTCCGGGTATGATATGTTTTGCATTGGCAAAAAGCGGACTCAATGCCGATATACAACAACGTTTGTTAAATGGAGATGGAACTGTGAACCGGGAAGCGGCACAAGGTTCATTTGCCATGCTGGTGACGCATGTATTGCCGGTTGGTGTAAGAGGTATAGTGGTGGCAGGTCTTCTCGCCGCATTAATGAGTGCATTGGCGGGAGTGTTTAACGCCTCATCGTCATTGTTTACAATGGATTTTTATTCAAGGTTCAGGCCTAAGGCATCGCAGGCTAAATTAGTTCGGGTGGGAAGAATAGCTACTGTTGTAATGGTAGTTATAGGTTTGCTTTGGATACCGGTTATACAAGGTGCTAAAGGATTGTATGATTACCTGCAGGGAATACAGGCTTACCTGGCACCGCCTATTTTTGTTGTTTTCTTCTTTGGGGTAGTTATGAAACGGCTTAACGGTCCGGGTTGTCTGGCAACATTATTAACTGGGTTTGCTATGGGTATATTCCGCCTTATTGTGGATACACCTGTTAAATTGGGTGGCGCTGCTTATGCAGAAGGCTCTTTTCTTTGGGTGGTAAATAATATTTTCTTCCAGTACTACAGTTTGCTCATAACCATTGTCTGTATCATTGTGTTTATTGGTGTAAGCTATGCTACCAAGGCACCGGCTTATGAAAGAATCAGCAGGACTTACCTTCTCTACTTTGTCTGAACAGGACAGACTGGAGAACAGGGCTTCCTGGAACTGGAAAGATGTGGCACTTTCAGTATTATTACTTCTGTTAATCGTTGCTATCTATTCTTATTTCACCGGTTAATAGTAAAAATCTTTACCGGCTCCTCTCTCCATTGGAGGAGAAGGCCGTAAGTAAAATTAAAGACTCTCAGAATTGTTTAAAAGAAATACATACAGACTATGCTGATGCACCAGACAATGAGGTGGTATGGCCCGCATGATGTGGTAAGTTTATCGGATATACGCCAGGCCGGATGTGACGGAGTGGTTACAGCCCTCCATCATATCGCCGTAGGCGATGTGTGGCCGGTTGATGAAATCAACAAGCGGAAAGCAATGATTGAAGCTGCCGGCATGACATGGACGGTGATTGAAAGCCTTCCGGTAAGCGATGATATTAAACGGCAGACCGGCAACTATCTGCAGCATATTGAGAACTACAAAGAAAGCCTTCGCAATGTGGCTGCCTGCGGCCTGAAAGTGGTTACCTATAATTTTATGCCGGTGCTTGACTGGCTGCGTACCGATATTTCGTACGAAATGCCTGATGGAAGCACGGCGCTGTATTTTAACCGGCTCGATTATCTCGTTTTTGATTTATACCTGCTGGGGCGACCTGGTGCAGAAAAGGAATATACAGCCAAAGAATTGGCAAAGGCAAAGCAGCATTACGGGCAAATGCCGGAAGAAAAAGGAAATATCTTTTTTCGAACATGATGCTGGGGCTGCCCGGCAGCGATGATGCGTTTACTCCTGAAATAGTATTGGGCGAATTAAAAAATATGAAGGCATTGATACCGCTAAATTGAAAGAGCATTGTATTCCTTCTTACAGCAAGTAGTACCTGTGGCCGAAGAGTGCGGAGTTAAATGGCCATACACCCGGATGACCCGCCTTATCCGGTTCTTGGGCTGCCAAGAATTGTGAGTACAGAACAAGATGCTGCAGACTTGCTCAGTGCAGTTCCTTCTCCTGCAAACGGGTTGTGTTTTGTACCGGTTCTTATGGTGCCAGGGCCGATAATGATATTGTGCAGATGTTGAGACGGTTTGGGGAAAATGTACATTTTCTTCACCTGCGAAATACAAAACGGGACGAAGAAGGTAATTTCTTTGAAGCAGACCATCTTGCGGCGATACCGATATGTATGAAGTGATAAAAGAGATAGTGCTGCTGCAACGAAGAAGAAATATTTCAATCCCCATG
Organism: Chitinophagaceae bacterium; assembly: GCA_016719815.1. Lineage (GTDB taxonomy): Bacteria > Bacteroidota > Bacteroidia > Chitinophagales > Chitinophagaceae > JJ008. The sequence goes on from JADJYK010000001.1 coordinate 47,413, forward strand.
CGGCCAGACCATGGCCACCAGATGCTGGATGACTTAAAGAAGAAAACATACCCTGGCTATTCAGCAATAGGTAGGTTGAGAGGTCTTGCTGAACTGCGTGGCGTGGAATATGCCCTAAGCAGAAGTATTTAGAAATACAAATTATTATGATAAAGATTAAGAAGCTGATTTTGTCAGCTTTTTACTGTCCACTGCCAATACATCACTTTCGGCGCAATCATTTACCAACCCTGTTCTTTCCGGCTTTTATCCCGATCCTTCCATATGCAGGGCTGAGGACGGTTATTATCTTATTAACTCAACCTTTGCTTATTACCCCGGGCCTGCCCATTTTCCATAGCAGGGATTTGCTTAACTGGAAGCAGATAGGTTATGCTTTAAACAGGCCGGAACAGCTTGACCTTAACGGACTATCCCTAACAAATACCGGAATGTATGCACCAACCATCAGGTATTATAATGGTCTTTTTATGTGGTGTGTACCAACATTGGCAAGATTGGAAATTTTATGGTAACTGCCAAAAAATCCCGAGGGCAGTGGAGCAACCCTGTGGTTACCAGAAGTGGATGGAATTGACCCCTCTCTTTTTTTGATACTGATGGGAAAGTATACCTCGTTTATAACAGTAAGCCGCCAAAAAATATTCCATTGTACGAAGGGCATTGCACCATTCGTTTATATGAGTTTGATATTAAAGAACTGAAGGTTAAAGGCGAACAGAAAATTTTGGTTAATGGAGGAACTGATATTTAAAAAAACCCATCTGGATAGAAGGGCCGCATCTGTTTAAAAAGGAAGGATGGTACTATCTGATTGCTGCCGAAGGCGGCACCGAGTATAACCATTCCGAAGTGGTGTTCAGAAGCAGGCAGGTTGAAGGGCCTTATGTTTCTTGCGAAAAGAATCCAATACTTACACAGCGCAATCTCAACCCAGAAAGGACAAATCCGTGACCTCAACAGGCCATGCTGATTTTGTGGAAGATAAAAGTGGCAACTGGTGGGCAGTATTTTTGGGATGCAGGCCGTACGAAGGAGTTATTATAATACAGGCAGGGAAACCTTTATGGCCCCGGTTGAATGGAAAGACGGCTGGCCGGTTGTCAGCCTTGGAGGGGATGAAGTAAAATACTCTTATTCTTTAAATGCAGTAGCTGATAAGAATGCTGAAAAGATTAACGGCAATTTTTTTTCAGGGATGAATTTGAAAATAAAACCTTAACATGCGATATGCTTTTCTCCGAACTTTAAGGAAGGTGGAACCGACTTTCATATTAGACACTTTCCGGTTAACTTGCGACCTCAGACCATTCAGGAAAGGAGAACCCTTCTTTTGTTGGTTTCAGGCAATCACACCTTAAAGGGCATGCTGCTACAGCAATGCAGTTTTATCCGAAAGCAGAAAACGAGAAAGCCGGGTTGCTTGTTTTTGCAAACGAAAATCACTTTTACTTCCTATGCAAGTCAATACAGGAAGGCAAAGAAGTGGTGCAGTTGTACAAAGGCCCGGGAAATAAAAAGGCAGGGCTGCACCAGAGTTACTGGCTTCGCAAGCTATAAAAGCAAATGAAGTAAAGACCTGTTCCTGAAGGCAGAAGCAAATGGAAATACATACTCTTTTTCTATGCCGTGAAAAAATAAATGGAAACCGCTGCTGCTTCATGCTGATGCAAAGTTTCTCAGCACAAAAGGAGGCAGGTGGTTTTGTAGGTTGTATGTATGCCATGTACGGCACAACAACAGGAAAACAATCAGAAAATGCTGCGATGTTCAACTGGTTTTGAAAGCAGGAGCAACGACGAAGCCTACAAAAAGTGATTGAGGAAATATTACTTAGGTGGAGTTCCTGATAAAAAGTTCTGTTGTCAGCACTTTTGTTTCAAATCTGTTACCGGATGTTTGCTTTCTATAAGTTGCAGTAAATATCCCGTTGCAATTTCTCCCATTTCAAATGCGGGTTGTTTAATTACGGATAAGGCAGGATCAAACAACTCGGTCAAGTCGTTATTAGAAAATCCCAGCAGGCCAATATCACCCGGAACAGAGAGGCCATTTTCTTTCAACAGGCGAAGGCATCCGTAGTTAACTTATCTGCCGTTGTAAAAATAGCATCAGGTTTATTTTCTGCGCTAAGCAATTCCGCAAAACAGAATTCACTTCATCGCTAATCATACCGCCATGTTTGCAGTATTTAATCAGCGATTCATCTGCTTCAATACCACTATCTGCCAAAGCTTTTCTGTAACCCGCCAGCCTTTCTTTCGATATGGACAGCATTTCGGGATTGGAAATAGCGGCAATTCTTTTATAACGACTTTTAGTCAGGCGTGTGGTTGCGTTGTATACTCCGGTACAATTATCAACAATAACCTTATGAGTGTCAATATCACTTACAATCCTGTCAAAAAAAACAATGGGCATGCCTTTTTTACTCAAATCTTTCAGGTAGCTGATGTCGGTTGTTTCAGTAGATACGGAAACAATTAACCCATCAATTGATCTTGAAGTCAGATATTGCAAATTGAGCATCTCTCTGTCGTACGACTCCCTGCTTTGAGCAATAATTACGTTGTAACCATTTTTGTAAGCGATTGATTCAATGCCATTAATGGCCTGGGAAAAAACTGTTGGCAATTTCACAAACATTACGCCGATAGTACGGCTTCTTCGTTCCTTTAGGCTTAGGGCAATTGGGTTGGGGTGATAATTTATTTTCCGGCATACTCCAGCACCAGTTTCTTGGTTTCGGGACTAATCTCGTAGCTGTCCCTCAAAGCCCTGGAAACGGTGGAAGTAGAAAGCCCCACCGCCTTGGCAATATCCTTTATGGTAGCAGCTTCAAATTTCATTTACGAAAAGGTGTTTTAAAGAGAATAAAGGTATTGATTAAACATTGATTATCATTATTCAGTCTTAGCAGTCAGAAGGACTCAAGACTACCTTTTTAGTGAAAATGCTGCATGGAAAGAACACTAAAAATAAAGGGGTAAATTTTTTCTAGTAATGGGGAAACAAATCTTCTGTTTTTTTTGGGAACGATTGCGCAAAAAATATTTATAAATCAATGTGTTATAAAAAACTTCTGTGTAGTCTTGTACGGCAAATTAAGCATTCAATTCACTTTTGTCAGCTAAAGAAACTGCTTGCTGGTATGAAAAATTATTTCGTTGAGAACAACTCTTCCAATCAGACTTTATACGACTTCATATTGTTTCTTTTTCAAATTGGCTGCAGCAATTTTCTTCATTCTTTTTTTTGAAAATAAACTATACAGCGATGAGACATTTGAAAGTGTTGGACTTTGCCTGTTTTTTAATTGCTTTGGTTCCGTTAATTTGATTTTTGGTCAGACCAGGCAAATAATAGGTACTGTAATTTCTTCAGAAAACAGGCAACCTCTGCAAGGCGTTACTGTTTCAGTAAAAGGCTCACAAATTGCCACTTCCACCGATGCAAATGGTAAGTTTAAAATTTCAGTTGATAACAAGTCGGCGGTTTGGTATTTACCAACGTTTCATTTCAAACATTTGAAGTAACGGTTGGCGACAAAACAGTAGTAAATGCAGTACTGCCGAGGCAAAAGCAATGGAAGATGTTGTAGTGATAGGTTATCAGACAATAAGAAGAAAGGATTTGCTGCTTCTGTGTCTTCTGTTGGGGCAAAGACTTAAAAGATATTCCTATTAATTCTGCCGCCGAGGCACTAAACGGAAGACTTGCAGGTGTTACAGCCACAACTTTGAAGGGCTCACCTGATGCAGATGTAAGAAAAGGGTGCGTGGAGGTATGTCTATTACCGGCGATAACTCCCATTGTATATTGTTGATGGAGTGCAGGTAGAAAATGCGTTGAATACATTTCGCCGCAGGATATTCAGACGATTGACGTTTTGAAGATGCTGCTGCTACTGCTATTTATGGTGCAAGGGGTGCAAATGGAGTAATTGTGATTACAACAAAAGCGGTAAGCCCGGAAAGCTAATAGTTGGATACAACGGATTTGTTGGAATTAAGCAACTGGCAAAAAATTAGATGTACTTAATCCTATGATTATGTGATTTATCAATATGAAAGATCAAGGGGCAGTTCAACTGATAGTACAAGCTTTGCAAACTTGGAACAACATGGGATACACTTAAGAATTATAGAAGTGTAGATCCTATTGACTGGCAAAGTGAGGTGTTTGGCCGCACAGGAGTTACCACCACTCCATAATAACAGCTTCCGAGGAAATAAAGGCCTCACATATATTGCGGGCTATACTTATAATAACGACAAAGCTATTGTAATCAACTCTAGTTATAAACGGCACCTGTTTAATCTGAAAGGAGAATATAAAATCAATAACAGAATTAAAATTGGTCTTGGTGGCTGTTATACATTACAGGATGTATATGGTTCTGGTGTGTCTGATCTCAAAAGGCACCTTTACAACAGGTTGCGTAATGCAGTGAAATACCGTCCGTTCCTTTCCAATGCTCAGGATATTGACGATTCTGATCCGATGGCCGATCCTAACGTTGGTAATGGCTTAATTTATACAACCCGGTTGCGATGGCTAACCAGGAGTACAGAACGAAATCTACAAGTGCGTATAATGTTAATGCCTCACCTAACCATTACATTAGTTAAGAAACCTGACATTTAAGTCAACAGCCTCATATACGACTTTAACAGACTTATTGATTTGCAGTTCAATGACTCAATAACTCCTTATGCAATAATTCAGGGAGGCAGAAAGCCGATAGCAGGAATGGATACATCTTTCAGAAGGACGTACACAAATTCAAATGTGCTTTCCTATTCAGGAAAAGGGTAAAAAAAATGCATGACCTGGATTTACTTATAGGTGAAGAAACGTATGATTTGAGAACAGAAAGCCGTTCCAGTCTTTACCGTGATTTTCCGCTGAACACATCATACGATGCTGCATTTAAGGCGCCTTCATTGGGTGTTTCGTTTACAGGTTATCCTAAGCTTGGTAAGACCCGCTACACCAACCTGTCTTTTTGGCAGGATGAATTATTCATTAATAGGTAAATACCTTCTTTCATTTAACGTAAGAGCCGATGGTGCTTCTAAGTTTGCCCCCGGCAAGCAATGGGGCTATTTCCCTGCTGGCTCAGTGGCATGGAGAATTAAGAATGAAAAGTTCCTGAAAAAAACTCAAACGTAATCAGCGATCTGAAATTCAGGGCTGGTTTTGGTACTTAGAAACAACAGGATTAACGATTACCTGTTTATGACAACATTTCTAATGATAGCCGCTATTATTATGGAATTAACAACCAGGCAATAACGGCCTATTATTCCAATTCAATAGTAAACGAGGCATTAAAATGGGAATCAACAGTTAACAGGAATATAGGGTTTGATTTAGTCTTTTCTGGGACGGTTCGACTTAACAGTGGATTTGTATAGAAACTCCTCAAAAGATCTGTTGCTGAATGTTCCCATTCCTGCAACATTTGGATACTCAACACAACTTCAGAATATTGGAAAAAAGAAAATAAGGGTGTGAAGTGCAACTCAACACCGTACTGCTGAGAAAGAAGAACAATCTGAACTGGACAGCAAATTCAATATCTCATTCAACAAAATAAAATTGAAGCATTGGGCATTGGGCAGGATAATTTCTTCCGGCTGCCAGTTGGGGTGTATCCGGTCAGCCAACTGACTATATACAAAAGATCGGGTATCCGGGGAGGTCAATCTACGGGTTAGTAACAGCAGGCTTCTAACAACTGATGATTTTAATTATAACCCGGCCACAGGTGCTTATACCCTTAAGCCAGGAGTGGCCTTCCAACACTTCCATTATTGGTGCTGTACAGCCAGGATCTATCAAATTTGTTGACCTGAACAATGATGGCGTGGTGGATATTACCAATGACAGGAAGATTATCGGCGACCCTACTCCCAAATGTACAGGTGGGTTGAACCAGCAGTTTACATATAAGCAATGGGATCTAAGCCTGTTTATGAACTTCTCAATTGGTAACGATAATACAATGCCAATAAAATAGAATTGACTAACGGCTATACAGTAAACTCAAATATGCTTACCATAAATAATGGCAGATGGATGACAATAAATTCTAACGGACAAACAGTGCAGTGGGTAAATTCCTCGAATCAGGTTTTGGCGTGGCTCCGGATGTGTTGAGCGATTTAAATAAAAATGTTACTATCTGGCAACCGCTTCGGGGTTCAGGTGCTTTTATCCGCACTCATGGGCAATAGAAGATGGATCCTTCCTTCGGATTAACAATCTTTCTATTGGCTATTCTGTTCCTGTTCGTTCGCTTGTTGGATTGAAGATGAGTAAACTGCGTTTTTATCTTACAGCAAACAATCTTGCTGTCATAACAAATTATTCCGGTATGATCCTGAGGTAAGTGTGAGAAGCAATCCGCTTACACCGGGACTGGATTATTCAGCATATCCAAAAGCAGAAGTTTCATTTTGGTGTTAACGCCACATTCTAATTAAAAACAAGCAAAAACTTATAATATGAATTCTAAATTTTTAAACAGGCTGACAGCACTTGCCGTTGTTGTTTCATTAGTTGCTGCTACGGGATGTAAAAAATATCTCGATCAACAGCCGATAACTGATGTGGATGCTTCAAAAGTATTCTCAGATGTTCCCAGTGCTTAAAGGGCTATTGCTGGTGTGTACAGCCGTCTTGTTGGAGATGCTGGTTATGGTATCAGGTTAAGTTTATATTATCCGCTAGATAATGATGAAATGCAGGGGCCTACTGGTACATCCGATAATGACAGAAGAGATATAGCCCGCTATGCAGCTACAACCGGCAATGCACAAATAACAAACCCTTTTAATCAGTTATTTCAGGGGATTGAATTTGCGAATATTTGCATAGAAAATATCCCCAAAATGGAGATGTAGCAAGTGGTACTGAGCAGGAAAAAAGCAACAAAAAGAATGTATGGTGAGGCGTTGACATTGAGAGCACAATACTATCTTGAAGCCATTCGCAACTGGGGAGACCTTCCCGCACATTTTGAGCCGGCTGCCACAATGTCTTTAACAGATCCCTTTTCCAACAAGAACAGGCAGGGATACGATTTATAGCCGCCTGTTGTTGATTGGCACTGGCCATACTTTGGTGCCCTGGAAAAATGAAATAACATCTATCGGTGATGTGCTCGATGAAAGAATTACAAAAGGTGCTGTTAAAGCGCTCGGGCAAGAATTGCACTATACAGGGGCGGATATGCGTTGCGTAATAACGGAACTATGCAAAGACCAGCAGACTATCTTACATACTACCAAATAGCAAAGCAGGAGTGCAGTGAAATTATGAGTTCGGGTCAGCATTCACTTAATCCAAGTTTCAGAGCTTTATGGAAGGACCAGGTAAATGCCCGGGTCGCAAATGATCCAAACGGGGAATTGATGTTTCAGGCCAGTGCTATAGGCTTTAATGCTGCAGAAGACACAAAACTTGGTTATTATAATGGCCCAAGGGTAAACAATTTGGCAACAGCAGTGTCTAACCCCGCTGCCATCATACTTATATCTTTTCGATTCAACAGACCAGAGAAGAGATGTAACAATGGCTTTTTATTTTACTTTACTTAACGGCAACCGCCAGGGGGCAGCAATCTACCAACCTGGTAGATGGTAAATACAGGCGGGATTGGATCACCAATCCTGTTGTTGCGCCAGCAGATGCTATTCAATATTTTAGTTTGAAATGGCAAATCATCAGGTATGCAGATGTATTACTCATGTTTGCCGAAGCCGAAAACGAATTGAGCGGAGCAACGACTGCTGCATATGATGCAATCAATATGGTTAGAAGAAGAGGGTATGGCAAAACAATTTCAACACCTGATGCAACAGTTGATATACCTTCTGGTTTGTCAAAAGCAGATTTCTTCAAATATTTGGTCAGGAAAGAGCTCTTGAATTGGGTGGAGAAGGTATCCGTAAATATGATTTAATCAGATGGAATTTGCTGGCTGCTGCCCTCAGAAAGCAAAGCCAATATGGTGCGGATGTCAACAAGTACAACAATGGTGAACCCTACATATATGGCAGGTTATCCTTCATATTGTTTGTCAACTTCTTTACCATTGTCAATGTATTATTATTCTGCACCACTTCGGATAATAAAAATATCGGAGGCTTGTGGTATAATTCACTTTATAAAACAGCCCCAACGGCCACACCATCAGGAACAACTAAAGTAACATGGCTTGGGTCTGCAATTAACACAACATGTGCGGCAAGGTATGCTACAGGGTATGTGACCGGTAAGGGTGAATTGTTGCCATTGCCACAACCCGCTATTGATGCCAATCCAAATTTGAGACCACAGAATCCGGATATTAATTTTTTCTCATACTCGTTTTTTTATTAAGGCTGCAATCCCGGGTGATAATAAGGGATGCAGCCTTATTTTTTCATTCCGTCTTATTAAGTATATGAACAGAAGAATAATCATTGCTGCTGGGTTTTATTTGCTGGGAATCGGTGCTTGTGCGCAAAAAATAGGTGCAGGATTAACCGCCCCGCCAGAAGAACTGGCTATAGCTTTCCCTGGAGCTGAAGGCTTTGGAAAATATACTACCGGAGGCCGTGGCGGCAAAGTGTATATGGTATCAAACCTAAACGATAGTGGCGCAGGAAGCTTCAGGGAAGCTGCAGAAGCAAAAGGTAAAGGGGCGTATTGTTTTGTTTCCGTATCGGGCACCATTCATTTAAAATCAAAGCTTGTTATTAAAGGTGATGTTACTGTTGCGGGCCAGTCTGCCCCCGGCGATGGAATTTGCCTCGCCGACAATTCAGTAAGTCTTGGTGGTGATAATAGTATCATCCGTTACTTACGTTTTCGTATGGGCGACAGGTATCAAAGTCAAAGTGGAATGGTAGATGGCAGCGGCGGTGATGATGCGCTGTCAATAGGCAGAAGAAAACATATCATTGTTGACCATTGCAGTTTAAGCTGGAGTACCGATGAAGTTTTTCAGTGTATGGGGGCGACAGCACAACAGTACAATGGAATATTATTACTGAGCCACTCAACTATTCTTATCATTTTGAAACTGGCGATAAAGACTGGGAGCATCATGGCTATGGTGGTATCTGGGGTGGCAGCCATTTGTCTGCTCATCATAATTTATTTGCCCACTGTCTTAGCCGCAATCCAAGATTTAACGGAACAAGGCTTGGTGCTTCACAAGAATTTGCTGATTTCAGAAACAACGTAATTTATAACTGGGGGCATAATAATATTTACGGCGGTGAAGCGGGCAATTATAATATTGTAAATAACTGCTTCAGGTACGGACCATCTACCAATAAAATGTAAGATACCGGATAGTAAACCCATCAAAAACGGAAACATTGCCTTTCGGTAAATGGTATGTTGACGGAAATTATGTAGATGAAGCAAAAGATATTTCTAAAAATAATTGGCTGGGAATAGACATGGGTAATGGCGGAACAGAGGCCGATAAAAAAGAAGCAATTATGAACAAACCATTTCCTGCTGAAAGGATACCGGATCAGTCTGCAAAAGATGCTTACAATGATGTGCTTAATTATGCCGGCGCCAGTTTCAGGCGTGACACATTGGATGAACGCATCATCAATGATGTAAGAAATAGAACAGGACGGTTTATTGATGTGCAAGGCGGCTATCCGCATGGCACAACTTATGAGTTGACAGTAAATGCGTGGCCGGCACTACGATCAGCACCCGCCTTGGTTGATACAGACAAAGACGGTATGCCTGATGAGTGGGAGCAGTTGAGTGGATTGAATCCATCCGGTCCTGCAGATGCGTCATTACACACCTTGCATAAGCATTATACAAATATTGAAGTTTACATAAACGGTCTTTTGAAATGAGAAAATCAGCAGTATTTCCAATTGTTTTCTAATAGCAGCTTTTTTCTGCCTGAAAAGAAAAAGATGAAAATATTTCTTGCTGGCGACAGCACAGCCAGCATAAAAGAGACAAAGGCTTTTCCCGAAACAGGATGGGGAATGCCCTTTGTTTATTTTTGGGACAGTACTGTTACGGTTGTCAATAAGGCAAAAAACGGAAGAAGCACCAGCTCTTTCCGTAAAGAAGGTTTGTGGCAGCAGATTATGGATGAAAGTTTGGAAGGGGATTATGTTTTTATTCAGTTTGGCCACAACGATGAAGTGCCTACTAAGAAAACGTACACAACTGAAGTTGAGTTTAAAAATAACCTGAAGCAATATGTGGAGGAAGCAAAACAGAAAAAAATGCATCCGATATTACTGACACCAATGGCCAGAAGAAAATTTGACAGTACAGGCACTATCGTGGGTACTCATGATGTGTATGCACAAATTACCCGAGATGTTGCTACAGAGGAAAAAGTGGCGCTGTTTGATATGGACAAGTTGACACAGAAATTATATCAGCAGTTTGGAGCGGAGCAATCAAAATGTTTGTTTCTTCAATTAAAACCCGGCGAGCATCCTAACTATCCGGATGGGAAAGAAGATAATACCCATTTTTCTGAGATGGGAGCAAGGTTGGTGGCACAGTTAGTATTAAAAGAAATCAGAGAGCGGCTTCCGGAACTTGCAGCGAATATCAAAACCCTTCAACAAAAATGAAAAAACTGTTTCTGCTAATTTTATGTAGCCTCTTATTTGATAGCCAGTGTTTCTCCCAGACGGGCAACCCGCAGCAGTATAAATATGTATTTACAGTTGCTAAGGATGGCACCGGCGAATACACAACTATTCAGGATGCTATTGATGCCATGCGGGTGTATCCGCTGGCGCCAATTACGTTGTACATTAAAAACGGAGTGTACAACGAAAAGATTGATTTGCCTGCCAATAATACCGATGTAACATTTATTGGAGAAAATATGGACAGTACCATTATTACATGGAATGATTATTCTGGCAAGGGGAAACATACAACCTTTACTTCTTATACGGCCAAAATATCCGGCAATCGCTTCCGGGCAGAGAATATCACATTTGCAAACACTGCCGGACAAGTTGGGCAGGCGTTAGCATTATATGTTGATGCCGACAAGGCAGTATTTAAGAATTGTAAGTTTCTGGGAAACCAGGATACGATTTTCACCAGCGGAGAAACCTCAAGGCAGTACTTCACCAACTGTTATATTGAGGGCACAACTGATTTTATTTTTGGCCCGGCAACAGCTGTTTTTCAATCATGTACAATTTTTTGTAAGAGTAACTCATTTATCACAGCAGCCAGCACACCGCAGAACAGAACATATGGTTTTGTTTTCAAAGACTGTAAGGTTGTGGCAGACTCAGGTGTTACGAAACTTTTTCTTGGCAGGCCATGGAGAGCTTATGCTAAAACTGTTTTTTTAAACTGTGATTTGCCAAAAGTAATTTCTCCGGAAGGCTGGAATAACTGGAGTAATCCGGAAAACGAAAAAAAGGCTTTTTATGCTGAGTATAAGAATACCGGTGAAGGGGCTGCTATTGATAAAAGAGTAAAATGGTCGAAGCAGTTGAGCAAAAAGGAAGCGAATCAATATATTCCTGAAATAATTCTCCGTACTGTTGAGCAGCCTGAAGCAGATGGATTCTTATGGTTTAGCAACAGGTCAAAACCCTTCGACTACACAGTATTCAAAGAAAATAAGCGGGAAATAATCCCTTTGTACACAACCGTTCCCAACAACAAACCTGTTATTGATAAAGAAACTGTTGTTACAAAGGATAATGTTACCCGTGTTTCAAAAATCAGTAACCCAACGCTTACCGTTTTCCGTCCGCAAAAACCAAATGGAAAAGCGGTGATTATTTGTCCCGGCGGTGGATATGCAATACTGGCTTTTGATAAAGAAGGCACTCGGGTAGCTGAAGAACTGAACCGGTGGGGAGTTACTGCTTTTGTTTTAAAGAATCGTTTGCCTGATGATTCTATCAATATTGATAAGAGTCTTGCCCCCTTTACAGGACGCACAGCAGGCTATTCGTTATATTCGGAGTCATGCAAGAGAGGTTGGAGTAAACAAAAATCAAATTGGAATTATGGGCTTTTCGGCAGGCGGACACTTAGCATCTACAGCAACCACCCATTTTGGCTTTACGGCTGACAAAACAAATACAGATACGATATCTGTGCGTCCTGATTTTGCTATTCTCATTTATCCTGTAATCAGTTTTGACAGTACAATAACACACAAAGGCTCCCGCAATAATTTAATTGGAGCAAATGCAGCAGCAGAGAAGGTAAATTTCTTTTCAAATGAATTGCAGGTTACCGCACAAACGCCACCATCGTTTTTAGTTCATGCTGGTGATGACGGGGCTGTACCGGTTCAGAATAGTTTGCGCTACTATGAAGCATGTGTAAAAAATAAAGTGCCTGTTGAGCTACATCTGTATCCCAAGGGCGGACATGGTTTTGGCATGAACAATAAAACAACGGATGACAATTGGATGGAAAGACTGAGGAACTGGTTAAACTTAATAAAATAGTTTTATGCAGCCTGTAAATGTGACCTTATGTTCTTTTGGAATGAGCGGATGGGTTTTTCATGCGCCGTTCATTTCCGCCAATTCCAATTTTAAGCTATACGGTGTTTGGGAAAGGACAAAGAATCTTGCACAAGAAAAATATCCATGGATTAAAACATTTCGTTCGCTGGAAGAAATACTGACAGATACGAATGTGGAATTGGTTGTCGTTAATACTCCAAGTATTACCCATTATGAATACGCCAAGAAAGCCATACAGGCAGGCAAACATGTAATTGTTGAAAAGCCGTTTACTGCTACCGTTGCGCAGGCTGTTGAATTAATTGCTTTGGCAACTAAGAAAGGTGTTTTATTATCGGTTTATCAGAACAGGCGATATGATAGTGACTATAAAACTGTAAAAAAGGTTTTGGACGCAAATCTGTTGGGGGAGATTGTTGATGCAGAAATCCGCTATGACAGGTATGTGCCTGAACTCAGCTATAAAGCACATAAAGAAACCCCGACTCCGGCGGTTGGGAGTCTATACGATTTAGGCTCGCACCTTATTGACCAGGCATTGCAATTGTTTGGTATGCCTGTGGCGTTGTTTGCCGATATGGCAATTAACCGGCCTGGTTCTAAAGTGGACGATTATTTCGATATTAAACTCTTCTATCCTTCTCATCGTGTTTCGTTGAAGTCGAGTTACTACGTTAGAGAGGCTTTGCCGGGATATCAGTTTCATGGTAAACTCGGTTCCTTTATAAAACACAAAACCGATGTACAGGAAATCGATTTGCAATTGCATAAAGTGCCCGGCGGTAACGATTGGGGACTTGAGCCGGAACAGCAGCAGGGTTTGTTGCACATTGTAAGGAATGAAGAAGTGATAAAGGAATACATTACATCCGAGCGGGGAAATTATGGTGATTACTACGACGGAATCTATAAGGCTATCCGTCTAAAGGGAAAACTGCCCGTAACTGCTGAAGAAGTAAGAGATGTGATTGTTATTATCGAGACGGCCATAAAAAGTAATAAAGAAAAAAAGGTAATAGAATTATGAGGAAAATATTTGTTACGTTTTTGATGATTTGTGCTGGCATTGTAAATGCTCAACCAACAAAGTCTGCAGTGTGGCAGGCTGATAATGGCGACGGCACTTATAAGAATCCTGTCATTCATGCAGATTACAGCGACCCGGATGCCATACGGGTGGGGGATGATTACTACATGATTTCATCCAGTTTTAATCATGCACCGGGATTACCCATTTTACATTCAAGGGATTTGGTGAACTGGACACTGGTTGGCCATGTGCTGAAACAGCAGTCTCCTTTTGACCATTTCAGCAAAGTGCAGCATGGCGGCGGTGTATGGGCCCCAAGTATCCGTTATCATAATAATGAATTCTATATCTATTATCCCGACCCGGATTTTGGAATTTATCTTACCAAAGCAAAAAATATTCTTGGTCCTTGGAGTGAATCAACCTTAGTTGCTACAGGGAAAGGATTAATTGACCCTTGCCCTTTATGGGACGATAACGGAAAAACCTATCTCGTTCATGCTTATGCAGGAAGCCGTGCTGGCATCAAATCAATAATTGTTGTAAGGGAAATGAATAAGGAAGGGACCAGAACAATTGGTGATGCCGTAATGGTATATGACGGACATGAGGATGACCCCACGATTGAAGGACCTAAGTTTTATAAACGCAACGGATGGTATTACATTTTTGCTCCTGCCGGTGGCGTTACTCCGGGTTGGCAAACTGTTTTGCGTAGCAAAAATGTCTATGGCCCTTATGAAAGAAAGGTGGTTTTACATCAGGGCAGCAGTCCCGTTAATGGCCCGCACCAGGGAGCATGGGTTGATACAAAAACCGGTGAAGATTGGTTTCTGCATTTTCAGGATAAGGATGCCTATGGCAGAATTGTTCATCTGCAGCCGATGAAGTGGATAAACAACTGGCCGGTAATTGGAGAAGACAAAGATGGCGATGGTAAAGGCGAGCCAGTGTTAGTGTATAAAAAACCCAATGTGGGTAAAGTATTTCCGGTAACTACTATTGCAGATAGTGACGAGTTCAGCACTTCAAAATTGGGACTGCAATGGCAATGGCAGGCCAACCCAGAAGGCGGCTGGGCTTTTACAACTCCCGACGGTTTTTTGAGGATGTTTTCGGCGCTGCTTACCAATTCGGTAAAATCTGCATGGGATTATCCTAATTTATTAGCGCAAAAATTTCCTGCTGAAGAGTTTACTGCAACGGCTAAATTTTCCTTTTTGCCCCGTTGGGAAGGAGAAAAATTTGCACTGATGGTGCATGGGGCAGATTATGCTTTTCTATCAGTGGAAAAAAGAACTGATGGTAACTATATATCATTAGCATCCTGTAAGGAGGCAGATAAAGGGAAGGAGGAAACAGTGCAGGATGGGAGTCAGATAAACAGTCGGGATATTTATTTCAGGGTTAAGGTAAGTAAAGGAGCGGTATGTACATTTAGTTACAGCGAAGATGAAAAAACCTTTATCCCGCTTGGAGAAAACTTTGTTGCAAAACCAGGCCGCTGGGTTGGAGCAAAAGTGGGTATGTTCTTTACCCGGAAAAATAAAACGAACGATGCCGGTTATGTAAATGTGGACTGGTTCAGAATTGAACGTTGAATAAATTAAAAATAAAGCTATATGGAAAGAAAAACTTTTGTGAAATACACAGCCGCAGTCGGGGCTTCGTTAATGCTGCATCCGTTTGAAATTTTCGGCCGGCCCGCAGCAGGAAAAATCAGGCTGGCACAGGTGGGTGTTGGGCACCGGGGCACTGGTTTTTGGGGAACCAGCATTATCAAAAACTTTAGCGACATAACCGAGTTCGTCGGTATTCATGATATTAATCCCGGCCGGGCAGCCTATGCACAAAAAGCCTATGGCGGAAATGTGCCTGTTTTTAACTCTTATGATGAAATGCTTGCAACGGTAAAAGCAGACTATATCATCGTAACAACAGTAGATTCCACACATGATGAACTGATTGTAAAAGCACTGAATAAAGGCTTCAATGTAATTACAGAAAAGCCGATGACGACTGATGAAACGAAGTGCAAAAAAATTCTGGATGCCGAAAAGAAAACAGGAAAGAAAGTTATAGTTGCCTTCAATTACCGCCACAGCGTTCATGCCATGCAGTTGAAGGAACTGCTGGCGGCAGAAAGGGTTGGGAAAATAACTTCCGTGGACTTTAACTGGTACCTGAATGTTTTTCATGGGGCAGATTATTTCAGAAGGTGGCATGGAAGGATGAATAAAAGTGGTTCACTTTGGGTGCACAAAGCCACTCACCATTTCGATTTATTAAACTGGTGGCTGAATAGCGAACCGGTGGAAGTAACCGCTTATGGTTCATTAGAGCATTATGGAAAAAACAATGCATTCCGTGGCACAAAATGCCGCGGCTGCGAGCATAAAGAGAAATGTAAATTCTTCTGGGATATTACAAAGGACCAACGGCTTGTTGATTTATATGTTAAGAATGAGCAGCATGATGGTTATATACGGGATGGTTGTGTGTGGAGTAACGAAATAGATATTTACGACAAGATGAGTGCCCAAATTATTTATGCAAATGGTGTAACTGCAAATTATTCCCTCACCACCTATTCGCCTTACGAAGGATGGCAGATTGCTTTTAACGGTATGAAAGGAAGAATAGAAACCTGGGAAGATATTCCTTACATGCAAAAGACGCTGGATGACCAGGCAAAGCGACATGCGGTGGAAATGAGCAACGCCGACGATGCTATTGCAGGTGAAGTAAGGGAAATTATCGCAATGGATAACTTTTCGAAGAACTATGAAATTTATACAACACCAAAAATAAAAGGTGGTCATGGAGGAGGAGATATCCGAATGCAAAGAAGAATTTTTACTGATACCAACGATAATCCCCATCATGTAATGGCCGGAACAAGAGAAGGTGCCATGAGTATTTTGATTGGGGTTGCCGCCAGAAAGAGCATTCAGTTAAAACGACCGGTAAAAATTTCAGAGTTAACAGACCTGAAACCGATGGCAAAGCGATTTTAATAACAATGCCATGAAAACACTAATGATTTTCAAATACAAGAATGTATTAGTGCATTTGTGGCAAAAAAAAATGATATGAAAAAAATTGGTTTATTACTTCTAATTACAGTTTTCAGCGTAGTCGTTTTCGCTCAATCAAAAAGCGAAAAACAAGTGGCCGTCGCCACAGAGCAATTGAAAAAAGCAATGGTGGATGGCGACAGGGCTGCCCTTGAAAATATCGCAGCCGAAAAACTAAGCTATGGCCATAGCGGTGGTAAGGTCGAAGATAAAGTATCATTTGTAGAGAATATTGCCAACGGTAGCTCTGATTTTATATCCGCTGATTTCAAAGAACAAACAATAACTGTTTCGGGCAAAACAGCAATTGTACGCCACATACTTTCGGCCAAAACAAATGACAGGGGAAAGGCCCCGGGAGAAGTAAACCTGCGCATCATTCTGGTATGGCAAAAACAGGTTGGAAAATGGAAACTGCTGGCCCGGCAGGCAGTAAAATTTTCCTAATAAAAACAAAATAATCCATCCTTTAATAACGACTCCGTTCCCGGTAACGATTGCGTAAAGAAAGATTTGAAAATCATTAATTAAGCCACTTATTGTGGCTAAAATTGTGTGCTGGTAAACTAAAAAAAGGCTTGCCCATGAAGAAGATATTTTTACTCGTCGCAATTTGTACAATTGCTATACCGGTTTTATCCCAATGGAATAAACTTCCGGTAGTCATCAGCCCAAAATTCAGAAAGGACACTATAAGTATTGCAAAGTTTGGAGCAGTGCCTGATGGCTATACTCTCAATACAAAAAGTATAAACGATGCCATTAATACTGTAAATAAAAAAGGGGGTGGTGTTGTACTGGTACCGGCTGGCTTGTGGCTTACCGGACCAGTAGTAATAAAAAGCAATGTAAACTTACATCTTGCACAGGGTGCAACATTGCTGTTTACTGCGGATAAATCACAGTATCCATTAATCACCGCCAATTGGGAGGGCTTGCCACAAATGCGAAATCAATCTCCGGTATCGGCAACAAATGCTGTTAATATTGCTATTACCGGCAAAGGTATTATTGATGGTAACGGCGACCCATGGAGAGCAGTAAAGAGTGATAAACTAACTGCCAGCCAATGGAAAAAATTAGTTGCATCGGGTGGTGTACTTAGTGAAGATAAAAAGACCTGGTACCCATCAGAAAGTTTTCTGAAAGGTTCAAAAATGCCTGCTAACCCCGGCATGATAACTCCCGACAGGGATGCAGCCTTCTACGAAAGCATAAAGGATTTTCTTCGCCCCAACATGGTGCTGTTTACAAAGTGTAAGAATGTTTTACTCGAAGGAGTAATTTTTCAAAATTCTCCGGCATGGTGCCTGCATCCGCTGATGTGTGAAAATCTTACCGTAAAAAATATTTTTGTAAAGAATCCCTGGTATGCACAAAATGGCGATGGCATTGATGTGGAAAGCTGTAAAAATGTGCTGATTGAAAATTCAGTGTTTGATGTGGGTGATGATGCCCTTTGTATGAAAAGCGGCCGTGATGCAGAAGGAAGAAAAAGAGGAATGCCGACAGAGAATGTAATTATCAGGGGTTGTACAGTTTATTCATCGCATGGGGGATTTGTTATCGGCAGCGAAATGAGCGGTGGCGCCAGAAATATTTATGTGAGTAATTGCACATTTATAGGTGCAGATATCGGGCTTCGTTTTAAAACAACAAGGGGCCGCGGTGGTGTGGTGGAGAATATTTTCATAAAAGATATTTACATGAAAAATATTCCTGCCGAAGCTATTCTGTTTGATATGTACTATATGGCCAAAGACCCGGTGGCGCTGGTTGGCGAGAAAAGAGAGTTGCCAAAAGTAGAAGCCAAACCGGTTGATGAAACCACTCCTGTTTTCAGAAATTTTTATATCAGCAATGTGTATTGCAATGGTGCTGAGAAGGGAATCTTCGTTCGTGGTGTTCCCGAAATGCATGTAAAAAATATCGTTCTGGAAAATATGGTGCTGCAGGCCGATAAGGGAATTGATGTGCAGGAAGCCAGCAACATTACATTCAGAAACATTAAAGTTATAAGTAAAGAAACCAATCCTGTAGTGGATGTGATTCAGAGTGACGGATTGGTGTTTGATAATATAACGTACAAGGAGGGAGCAGAATTGTTGTTCCGCATAAGCGGCGACAGAACAAAAGATATTAAAGTTAAGAATACCGACGCTTCAAAGGCAAAAGAGAAAGCATCCTTTGAATTGGGTGCAGAAGCAAAAGTGATGAACAACAATTAATGAAATCATAAGCATTTAAAATAATAATTGCCTGATGAAAAAAATTCTAATTATTCTGCTGGTGATATCATCTTTGACGGCTACAGCTCAACCACTAAGCCAGAAAATGGCAGCTACAGTGATGAACATCTGGAAAGATTCCATTCCTGTAGGCAGCCAGACAAAGTGGAGTTATGATATGGGTGTGGTGCTAAAAGGCTTTGAAGGAATTTGGATGAACACCGGCGATGTGAAGTACTTCAATGCCATACAATCCAAGATGGATTGGTTTGTGCAAAACGATGGAACAATAAAAGGATACGAACTGGATGAATACAATATTGACCATGTGAACAATGGCAAGCTGGTACTGCTGCTATATCGTGTTACCGGCAAAGAAAAATATAAAAAAGCTGCCGACTTACTGCGCAGTCAGTTGAAAACACATCCCCGGACAAATGAAGGTGGTTTCTGGCACAAGAAAATTTATACAAATCAAATGTGGCTCGATGGCTTGTATATGGGTGCCCCCTTCTATGCAGAGTATGCCATGCTTTTTCATGAAGACACAGCTTTTAATGATATAGCGAATCAATTCATCTGGATGGAGAAGCATGCAAGAGATGCTAAAACAGGTTTATTGCATCATGCTTGGGATGAAAGCAAACAGCAGCAGTGGGCTGATAAAACAACGGGAAAGTCGCCGCACTTCTGGGGCAGGGCAATGGGCTGGTACAGCGATGCCATTGTAGATGCACTGGATTATTTTCCGGCTAATCATCCCAAAAGAAAGGCCCTGATTGATATTCTGAACCGCCTGGTGATTGCTTTGGAAAAGCAACAGGACAAAATGACCGGACTGTGGTACGATGTTATGAACTACAACGGCCCCGGAAAAGAAAAAAATTATTTTGAAGCATCAGCAAGTTGCCAGTTTGTATATGCTATTGCAAAAGGTGTAAGAAAGGGGTATTTGCCAGCTGCAAAAATTTCAATAGCGAAAAAAGCATATGATGGTATTGTAAAGCAGTTCATTAAAGAGGATAGCGGTCAAACAAACCTGCACGGAACAGTAAAAGTATCCGGACTTGGAGGTAAACCATACCGTGATGGCAGCTTTGAATACTACATGAGTGAACCGGTAATTGTAAATGACCCGAAAGGCGTGGGTGCATTTTTACTGGCAAGTAATGAAATGGAAATGTTGTCAACACTTTCAACCGGAAAAGGTAAAACGGTTTTGCTTGACAGGTTTTTCAATAGCGAAAAAAGAAAAGATGTTACCGGAGCAGATGTATATTGGCATTATGTATGGAATGAAAGGAGTCATCCTGGTTTTTATACGCTTGGACATATATTTGAAAAGAACGGAGCAAAACTGAAGTCGCTGGATGTGGTACCCACTGCGGCCAACCTGAAAGGAGCCTCTGTTTATATTATTGTTGACCCCGATCATAAGAAAGACAATCCCAACCCCAATTACGTAAGTGCAAAAGATATTGTTGCCATCAAAAATTGGGTAAACGCCGGTGGCACATTGTTGCTGATGGCAAACGACAGTAATAATTGTGAGTTGAAAAACTTCAATATGCTTGCAGGTGAGTTTGGCATCAGGTTTACCGACAAGAGTATTAATATGGTGAAGAACGATACCTACGAACAAGGCGTTGTTTTTCCCGGAAAAGAAAATGTCATATTCCCGTCTCCGGCAAAAATGTTCCTGAAAGAAATAAGCACTTTGGAAGTAAAAATGCCAGTGCAGCCATATGTTTTCAAGAATGAGGATATTGTAATTGCCGTTAGAAAATTGGGAAAAGGCAAAGTGCTGGCCGTTGGCGACCCTTGGTTATATAATGAGTATGTAGATGGAAGAAAACTCCCGGCTGAATATGAAAATTTCAAGGCAGCCGAGGATTTGGTAAAGTGGTTGTTGAGTTCCAGGGTTCCTGCCGGAAGTAAATAAATGAAAAAGATACTAACCATATTATCTGCTTTATTGCTTATAACAAACTTACCGGCACAGATTAATATTATTGTTTCTGCTGATGGAAATGGTTGTTATAAAACAATCCAGGAGGCGATAAACAGTTTGCCCGATTCAGCAACAATACCAAGTACGATTTCTATTAAGAATGGAATATATAAAGAGAAGCTCTTTGTAAAGAAATCAAATATTGTTTTTGAAGGCGAAAGCCGTGAGAAGACTGTTATCACCTTTTCAATTGCAAGAGATGAGTGGCGGTGCGACCATGCAGATGACTGGGGTGTAGCCACTTTGAATGTTGGCGCAAATGATATCACTCTGAAAAACTTAACGGTAATAAACAGTTTCGGCTTTGATTATAAGAATGAATATACAGTTGACTGCGCCAGCGACAGTTCAAAGAAAAAAACAATCAACATCCGCAGCCACCAGATGGCATTGAGAACGATGTCTTGTACCCGGTTAAAAGCAATGAATTGTCATTTTAAAGCTTTTGGCGGTGATACGGTTAGTCCATGGGAAACAGAAAATGGTATGTGGTATTTTAAAGATTGTGTGATGGAGGGCGGTGTGGATTTTTATTGTCCCCGCGGCTGGGCATGGGCCGAGAATTGTGAATTCATTACACACACTGGTACAGCCGCTATCTGGCATGATGGCTCTGTCAATCCGGATTCTAAAACTGTGCTGGTGAATTGCAGTTTTAAAGGGTTTGATGGTTTTTCGCTGGGCCGCTACCATCGTGATGCACAGTTCTACTTAGTGAATTGTGTTTTGCCAAAAAACATGAAAGATGCTCCCATTTATCTTGTGCCAACCGGCAACATTATTAAATGGGGCGAGAGAATATATTATTATAACTGCCGCCGCGAAGGTGGTAAAGAATATAAATGGTACAGCAATAATTTACCTCTCGGATTACAGGTAAATGAAATTACCGTAAACTGGGTTTTTGGTAACCGCTGGAAACTTTGAAACTGAAATGAATAATAAATAATAAGGAAGATGAAAGCATTAAATGCAACTACAGTGGAGAAACCGGTACTGCCGGTTAAAATTTTACAATTTGGTGAAGGCAATTTTCTGCGGGCCTTTGTTGACTGGATGATTGACAAAGCAAATGATGGAGGAAAGATGAATCATGGTGTTGCCATTGTTCAGCCGATTGCCGGTGGTGAATTTGTTCGGGATTTGTTCAGCAAACAGGATAACCTGTATCATGTTTACCTGGAAGGAATAAAAGACAAACAACCGGTTAAGGAAGTGTCGCTGGTGAGATGCATAACAGGGGTAAACAATCCTTATTCAGATTATCAGACTTACGAATCGCTATTTTTAAGCGAAGAGCTGGAGATGATTGTTTCCAACACCACCGAGGCCGGTATCCGTTATGAAGAAGGTGATGATATTAATGCAGAACCACCAGCATCGTTCCCGGCAAAGATGACAGCACTGTTGTATAAGCGGTTTAAAAAATTCAGTGGTGATGCCTCAAAAGGCCTTTCTATTATTTGCTGCGAACTGATTGAAGACAACGGTTCTACTTTACGGCAATATGTGTTGAAACATGCTGCAGCCAATAACTTAGGAGATGATTTTGAAAACTGGGTAAGCACTCATTGCCATTTTTATGATACACTGGTTGACCGTATCGTTCCGGGTTTCCCTAAGGAAACTATCAATGAAATAAAAGAAGAGATTGGCTTTGATGATAACCTGGTGGTGAAAGGCGAGTACTTTCATGTGTGGGCAATAGGCGGCGACAGCAGCATCAAACAAAAGCTGCCGCTTGACGAGGCCGGACTTAATGTCCTGTTCATGGATGATATCCGGGATTTCAGAGCAAAGAAAGTTCGTATTCTCAATGGTTCACATACAGCGATGGTGCCGGTTGCATTACAATTGGGATGTGAAACGGTGATGGATGCTTTCAATACTCCTGAAGTGGAAAAATTCATCAATAAAATGGTGGCAGAAGAAGTGCTGCCCGTGATTGATGAAGACCCAGAAGAACTGAAAAAGTTTGCAGGTAAAATTCTGGAACGTTTCTACAATCCTTATCTCAAGCATTATTTAAAAGACATTTCTCTTAATTCACTTTCCAAGTGGGAAACCAGGAATTTCCCGACAGTAAAAGACAACTTCACGAAACTGAATAAGAATGCCCGACTGGCAACGTTCTCTTTTGCGGCATTGCTTGTTTTATACAGTGGAAAAGCCGAAGTGGTATTTACGCCAAACGACACACCTGAATTTGTTGACTTCATCAAATCATCATTCGATGCAAATAATGTGAAAGGTTG
Organism: Chitinophagaceae bacterium; assembly: GCA_016719815.1. Lineage (GTDB taxonomy): Bacteria > Bacteroidota > Bacteroidia > Chitinophagales > Chitinophagaceae > JJ008. The sequence goes on from JADJYK010000001.1 coordinate 70,526, forward strand.
GGTTGATGCTGTAGTTAACAATAAGAAGATATGGAAAGAAGATTTTTCTGCTTCACCATTCTTTGTTGAGGAAGTAGCTGCCAGTGCCGTCGCAATTTTGAACAAGGGAATGAAAGTAGCGTTAACAGCATTAATAAACAGATAAAACCAACAGATATGTCTCAGATTGTCTTAAAAGTTCACCCAAAAGATAATGTAATTGTTGCCTTGAAGGATTTAACAAAAGGGCAAGCCATCAGTTACGATGGTGCGGAATATATAATGCAGGAAGACATTCCCGCAAAGCATAAATTTTTTATGCATGATATGAAACAGGGTGAAGAGATAATAATGTATGGAGTGTTGGTAGGTAAGGCACAGATGGATATTGAAGAGGGCTCCCGGATGTCAACCGAAAATACTAAACATGCGGCTGAACCATATACATACCGCAAAGTTGATTATGTATGGCAGGCTCCGGATGTATCAAAGTTTAAAGGAAGAACTTTCAACGGTTATCACCGCCCGGATGGAAGAGTGGGGACAGCCAATTACTGGCTTTTCATCCCAACAGTTTTCTGTGAAAACAGGAATATGGATGTGATACGTGAAGCCATGCACAACGAATTGGGTTATGCAGTTACTGATAAATATAAACAGTACACAAAGAGCCTCCTAGAGGCATATAATAGGGGCGAAGATGTTTCATCAGTTAGTCTTGCCCCGGCTTCTACTTTGGAGATAAATGCTAACCGTCCTTTTAAAAATGTGGATGGAATTAAATTCCTCAATCACCAGGGTGGTTGTGGCGGCATTCGCCAGGATGCCGCAGTGTTAAGCAAGTTGCTCGCTGCTTATGCCGACCATCCGAATGTTGGTGGTGTAACGGTAATGAGCCTGGGGTGTCAAAATTTACAGACGCAGGATTTTCTTAATGATTTAAAAACACTCAATCCTAACTTCGGCAAACCCCTGTACATATTTGAACAACAGCAATCGCAGAGTGAAGAACAATTAATTTCAGAAGCTATCCGCAAAACTTTTGAAGGAATGGCTGAAATTAATAAGCAGGAAAGAAATCCTGCCCCGCTGGATAAACTTTGCATTGGTGTAAAGTGTGGCGGAAGTGATGGTTTCAGCGGTATATCTGCTAATCCTGCAGTTGGCTATGCATCAGACCTTGTGGTAGCTCTGGGAGGAAAGATTTTATTAGCTGAATTCCCTGAACTGTGCGGGGCTGAGCAAAACCTTATTGACAGAACTAAAGATGAAGATGCTGCCAGGAAGTTTATTAAGCTGATGTCAGCCTACAGCGATTCTGCTGAAAAAGCCGGCAGTGGTTTCCACATGAACCCCTCACCCGGAAACATTAAAGACGGGTTGATTACCGATGCTATTAAAAGTAATGGAGCTGCATTAAAAGGCGGCACATCACCTGTGGAAGATGTACTTGATTACACTGAAGTGGTTAAAAAACCAGGTTTGAGTTTGGTGTGTACTCCGGGAAACGATGTAGAAGCCACAACAGGTAAAGCTGCAAGCGGAGCAACGTTGATATTATTTACAACAGGATTAGGAACACCGACAGGCAACCCGGTTTGCCCTACCATAAAGTTTCGACCAATAGCAATTTGACCAAGCGGATGAATGATATCATTGATATTGATTGTGGTTCGGTGATTGATGGCGAGAAAACATTGGAGCAAATGGGTGAAGATATTCTTGATTATTGCATCAAAGCAGCCAGCGGTGAAGTAATTCCCAAGGCCGTGCTATTGAATCAGGATGATTTTATTCCATGGAAAAGAGGAGTGTCGCTGTAACTTAAAAATAAATAGTATGGAAAATATGTTTTCACTCAAAGGGAAAGTAATTATCGTGACAGGCGGCACCGGAGTGCTGGGTCATGCTTTTGTTAATGCATTGTCTGGTGCAGGGGCCATTGTGGGTGTATTAGGAAGAAATGAAGCAAAGGCGAATGAAAGGGTAAAAGAAATTACTGACGCCGGTGGTGAAGCAATTGCTTTGCTTGCCGATGTACAGGATGAACAGCAGTTAATTGAGTGCAGAAATAAGGTCATAGAAAAATATGGACGGATAGACGGCCTGGTAAATGGCGCCGGAGGCAATGTACCGGAAGGAATTCTGCAACCGGGAGATGATATTTTTTCAATTCGTGCAGATGGAATGAAGAAGGCATTGGATATTAATGTTTGGGGTTCTGTTATACCTACGCTGATATTTGGGAAGGCGATGGCCGAAAGTGGGGGTGGCAGCATTGTAAATATTTCCTCTGTCAGTGTTGACCGCACCTTAACCAAAGTAATGGGCTACAGCATGGGTAAGGCCGCTATTGAAATGTTTAACAAATGGTTTGCGGTAGAACTGGCTAACCGCTACGGCGATAGAATCCGGATGAATGCGATTGTGCCCGGGTTTTTCCTGACAGAACAAAACAGGCTGTTGCTTACAGATGGTAAAGGCAACCTTTCTGAAAGGGGGAACCTGATTATTGGCCATACTCCATTCAAAAAATTTGGAGAGCCAAAAGACTTAGGCGGGGCATTGATTTACCTGATGAGTGACGCAGCATCTTTTATAACCGGTACTACTATCACTGTTGATGGCGGATTTACCGTATTCAGCGGAGTATAAGACATTTAGTATTGAGCAGTAATGCAAAGAATTAAAATTGAAGTAAAATGAAAAAATTTCTTGACGAAAATTTCCTGTTGTCAACAGCAACAGCGCAGAAGTTATATCATGAGTATGCCAAAGACATGCCCATTATAGATTATCATAATCACCTTTTGCCCAATGAAATTGCTGAAGATAAAAACTTTGGAAACCTTACAAAGGTTTGGCTGAACGGCGACCACTACAAGTGGAGGGCCATGCGTACCAATGGGGTGGACGAGAGTTATATTACCGGTGACAAGTCGGATTGGGAGAAATTTGAAAAATGGGCTGCTACGGTTCCTTACACTTTAAGAAACCCATTGTATCATTGGACACACCTGGAGTTGCAGCGTTACTTTGGAATCACCGACATTCTGAATGCAGACTCAGCCAGAAAAGTATATGATGAAGCTTCTGCTTTGCTGCAGACAAAAGAATACAGTGTCAGAGGTTTGCTGGAAAAAATGAATGTTAGAATGGTATGTACTACCGATGATCCGGTTGATAATCTTCAATATCATCAGCAAATAAAAGAAAGTGGCTGGAAGGTGAAAGTGTTACCGGCATTCCGTCCTGATAAGGCGATGAATGTGGATGATATGGCCTCCTTCAATAATTATCTTACAAATCTTGAAAAGGCTGCTGATGTTTCTATCAGCACCTATAATGATTACCTGGCAGCATTGAAAAAGCGTCACGACTTTTTTGTAACAAACCAATGCAGCATCAGCGACCATGGCCTGGAAGAAGTGTATGCAGAGGATTATACCACTACGGAAATTGCTGGCATTTTTGCCAAAATACGTTCTGGCGGTGCCCTGTCTTTGGAAGAAAACAGGAAATTTAAATCGGCCATGCTGGTAACTTTTGCTGAGTGGGATTGGGAAAAAGGTTTTGTACAGCAATACCACCTTGGTGCTTTGCGCAATAATAATAGCCGTATGCTGAAACAACTGGGACCTGACACCGGCTGGGACAGTATCGGCGACTTTTCGCAGGCTAAAGCACTGGCAAAATTCCTGAACCGGTTAGATACTAATAATACGCTGGCTAAAACAATTATTTATAACCTCAACCCGGCAGATAATGAACTGTTCGCTACCATGATTGGTAACTTTAATGATGGTTCGGCGGCCGGAAAGATTCAGTGGGGCTCAGGTTGGTGGTTCCTCGACCAGAAAGATGGCATGACCAGGCAGATAAATGCCCTCAGCAATATGGGCTTACTCAGCAAGTTTGTAGGTATGCTTACTGACAGCCGTAGTTTCCTTTCCTTCCCGCGGCATGAATATTTCAGAAGGTTGTTGTGCAATATGTTCGGTGAAGAAGTGGAAAACGGAGAATTGCCGAATGATACAGGATGGATTGGTCAGGTAATTCAGGACATTTGCTATAACAATGCAAAAAACTATTTTAACTGGCAATATCTGGGCGAGAGAACTGCTGCAAGTGCTGCAACGGCTTAAGCGGAAGGAAAAAAACAAGTTTAGGCTGTTGCTGAAACAATAGCCAGAAAACCGCAACAGGGTAATTGAAAAATACCGGCAACGTTCCCATAATTGAATTGGTAACGTTGCCGGTAAAAAATAAATAAAAGAACATTTGGTTATTTGTATTTAACTGGTGCCTGACTTACCTTTCGGATCTGGAAAGTATTAATCACAAGTAAACCTTTTTTAAAATGAACACACTGCAATTATTTAGTTTAAAAGGAAAGACTGCATTGGTTACAGGTTGCGATACGGGACTGGGTCAGGGTATGGCTGTCGCATTAGCCGAAGCCGGAGCTGATATTGTTGGGGCATCAGTTGTAGAAGACTATTCTGCTACGCAAAAAGCAGTTGAAGCCACAGGACAACAATTTTCTTATCACAAGGTAGATATATCTGACAGGGAACAACTTTATGCTTTCATCAATAAAGTTAAGGCGGACAATAAAAAGATTGATATCCTCGTAAACAATGCCGGTATCATTATGAGAAAACCTGCTGCTGAGCATCCTGATGAATACTGGGATAAAGTTATTTCCATCAACCTCGACGCACAGTTTATTCTGGGCCGTGAATTTGGAAAACACATGATTGAAAACGGGGGTGGCAAAATCATCTTTACCTGTTCGCTATTAAGTTTCCAGGGTGGCATTAATGTACCTGGGTACACGGCAAGCAAATCAGCAGTAGCCGGCTTAGTAAGGGCATTTGGTAATGAGTGGGGAAATAAAGGGGTTTGTGTAAATGGGATTGCACCCGGTTATATTGCTACCAACAACACCCAGGCGTTAAGAGAAGATCCCGAAAGGAGTAAGTCAATTCTTGACCGTATCCCAGTTGGCCGCTGGGGCGTACCTGATGACTTTAAAGGTCCTGTTGTGTTTCTTGCATCGTCAGCATCTGATTATGTAAATGGAACCGTTCTGTTTGTAGATGGCGGATGGATGGCACGATAAAATTTGAAGTAAAAGAGAAATAACTATAACAATGGCAACCAAGAAAGTAAAAGCTCCGGCTGTGCAATTAAAGGATTACAAAACCAACACCTTCATGGATGGTAATATGGAAATCCGCTTTGCAGTTGGCCCGGAAGAAACAAAGCAATTTGACACACAAAAACTTATTGATAATTTTCTTGTTAAGAACCTGATGGTGAGCGACCAGTTGAAATTGGTGTACACTCATTATGACCGAGTAATTGTTGGTGGTGCTGTTCCTGTAAACAAAACCCTCATCTTGCCCAATCATCCTGAATTAAGAGCTGATTATTTTTGGAAAGAAGAGAAATGGGTATCATTAATGTGGGTGGCAAAGGAATAGTTACTGCTGATGGTAAGAAATTTGAACTGGAAAAGTTATCCTGCCTGTATCTTGGCAAAGGAACAAAGAAGGTAACTTTTGCTTCTGTATCTAAAAAATCACCCGCAATATTTTATATTCTTTCATCACCGGCACATGCAGTGTATCCGGCAACAGTTCTTACAAAGAACAGGCCTCTCCTGTTGAATTAGGTGCACCGGAAACAGCAAACAAAAGAACCATATACAAATACATTCACCTCGATGGCATCAAGAGCTGCCAGTTGGTAATGGGTCTTACAACACTTGCTTCGGGTAGTGTATGGAATTCCATTCCGCCACACACACATACCCGCAGGATGGAAATGTATTTCTATTTTGATTTACCTGCAGAACAACGTTTGTTCCATTTCAAATCCGGTGGAAACAAGGCACATGGTTATGTCGAATAATGAAGCAGTGATTTCTCCACCATGGAGTACACACTATGGCTGTGGTACAACAAACTATGGTTTTATTTGGGGAATGGCTGGTGAAAATTTGGTTTATACAGATATGGATCCGGCTCCGGTTTCAACTTTAAAGTAACACCCGATTATAAATAGAAAAATCAAGAGATATGTCAAAAAAAATAGTAACACTGGGAGAGATTATGCTGCGTTTGTCAACTCCCGATTTTAAACGTTTTGTACAGGCCGATACATTGATATCACTTATGGCGGCGGTGAAGCAAATGTTTCAGCCGCATTATATTACGGGTTGAATGGAACGTTTGTAACAAAGTTCCTAATAATCCTATTGGTCAGTCTGCCATTAATCATTTGCGCCGTTATGGAGTAGATACACAGTATATTGTACGAGGCGGAGAAAGACTCGGTATATACTTCTTGGAAACCGGTGCTTCAATGCGGGCATCTCAGGTAGTGTATGATAGGGCTGGCGCATCAATCGCCGATGTAAATGCTGAAGAGTTTGACTGGGACAAGATTTTTGAAGGTGCTGACTGGTTCCATACAACAGGTATTACTCCTGCATTGAGCGATAAAGCAGCTGCTTTAACTGAGGCTGCTTTAAAAGCGGCAAAAGCAAAAGGAATCACAACAAGTATTGATCTCAACTACCGCAAAAAATTGTGGAGCAAAGAAAAAGCAAGAGAAGTGATGACAAAACTTTGTCAATACGTTGATGTATGCATCGGTAACGAGGAGGATGCTGATACAACTTTAGGATTTAAAGCTGCACATACAGATATTACAAAAGGTGAGCTGAACCTTGATGGTTACAAAGATGTGTTTAAGCAAATGAAAGAGAAGTTCGGCTTCAAATTCATTGCTTCTTCACTGCGTGAAAGCTACAGTGCCAGTGATAATGGCTGGAGTGCATTGGTGTATGATGGGACAGATTTCTATCATACTAAAAAATACAATGTGCGGATAGTTGACCGTGTGGGCAGTGGTGATTCATTTGCAAGCGGGTTGATTTACGGGTTGGTAACAGGTATGAGTATGGCCGATTCAGCAGAATTTGGTGTAGCGGCAAGTGCATTGAAACACACTATTCCCGGTGACTTAAACCATGCAACCCTCGGCGAGGTAAAAGATTTGATGAAAGGTGACGGAAGCGGAAGAGTTCAACGTTAAAAACGTATATATGATTATCGATACATTACAAAATGCACCAAAGTATTTTTCGGTTCATCCTCTTTTTGAAAGGGCATTCGAATATATCAGCCAGAATGATTTGATAAATACAGCTGATGGTAAGAATGATATTGCTGAAGGGCTAAAGGCTATTATTAGCAACGCATTGGGCAAAACCAAGGAAATAAGCTTGCAGAAGTTTGAATGTCATAATAAGAATATTGACATACAGCTTTGTATTAACGGTGTGGAAACAATGGGTTGGAAACCCAGGGAAAATTGCGTTATTCCTAATGGGGATTACAACGAAGAAAAAGATGTGCTGTTTTTCAATGATGCACCGGATATGTTTTTTTCAATTGACCAATGGGCAATTTGTCATTTTCTTTCCCGAAGATGTGCATGCCCCGATGATTGGTGAAGGAGAGATTAAAAAATTGGTGATAAAAGTAAAAATTTAATTGTAAAAGCCACAAATGCACTAATAGGAATTTTATTATGCATTCGTGGCAAAAAATAAGTCATGAATAAAACACAAAAAATAACGGAATCAATAATTGCCCAGGGCATACTGCCATTATACTTCAATCCAAGTGAAGAAATAAGTCTTGATGTATTAAAAGCAATTTACCGTGCAGGTATTAAAGCAGTTGAATATACCAACCGTGGCGATGCTGCTTTAAGCAACTTTAAGAAAATGGTGGAGCTGCGTAATGCCTCAATGCCCGGTTTGTTGCTCGGCGTTGGTACAATCAAAAACATGCAGCATGCCACCGATTACTTAGCTGCCGGTGCTGATTTCCTGGTTAGCCCCGGTTTTGTTCCTGATGTGGCAGCATATTGTGTGGCCAATGATGTGTTTTATGCTCCCGGTTGTATGACACCTACTGAAATTATTGCAGCAGAGAATGCAGGCATTCAATTCATCAAGTTGTTCCCCGGCGACATGTTAGGCCCTAAATTCCTTTCAACAATTAAGGATATCTTCCCTAAATTGCTCTTTATGCCAACAGGTGGAGTAGATACAACAAAGGAAAGTGTTGAAAGCTGGTATAAGGCAGGAGTTTGTGCCGTAGGTATGGGAAGCAAATTAATCAGCAAGCCGTTGATGGAAGCAAAAGATTATGCAACAATAGAAGCTGAAACAAGGAAAGTGTTAGAAGTAATTTCTGTAGTAAAAAATAAGTAATCCCGGAATTCAAATACAGATCACAAATAACAGTTATAATATGAATAAGACAATAGGAAAATATAGATGGACGATTTGTGGTTTGGTTTTCTTTGCCACTACAGTTAACTATCTTGATAGGGCAGTTATAAGTTTACTCAAGCCTTATTTGGCTGAATCATTCAAGTGGTCTGCAGTAGAAGAAACAGCGATATATGCCGATATTGAAATGGCATTTAAACTGTCTTATGCGATAGGTATGTTGTTCGCAGGCCGTCTGATTGACAAGTTGGGAACAAAAATTGGGTATGCCCTTGCAACCGGTTTGTGGAGTATTGCAGCTATTGCACATGCCTTTGCAAAAGGAGGCTTTGGATTGGGAATGGCAAGAGTATTTCTTGGAATAACAGAATCTGGTAACTTCCCAGCCGCAATTAAGGCTACTGCTGAATGGTTTCCTAAAAAGGAAAGGGCACTGGCTACGGGAATTTTCAATTCTGGTGCAAATATTGGAGCCATTGTTGCACCGTTATCGGTACCAATCATTGCTGAATCATGGGGATGGCAATGGGCATTCATCCTTACAGGGTTAACAGGATTGTTGTGGCTTGTTTTGTGGTTCATTTTTTATGAAGTTCCGAGAATGCAAAATAGATTGTCAGCTGAAGAACTGGCATATATTGAAAGTGATAAAGACGAAGCAGCTAATGCTATGGCGAATGAAAATAACGGCAAAAAGATGTCTTGGGGTCGTTTACTCACCTATCGTCAAACTTGGGCTTTTGCGATAGGAAAATTTCTGACTGATCCCATATGGTGGTTTTATCTCTTCTGGTTACCTGATTTTCTGCGTAAGGAGTATGGGCTTACGAAGACAGAAATTATGTGGCCTGTTGCTATTGTTTATATTATTTCCAGTGTAGGTAGTATTGGAGGTGGCTGGTTGCCGTTAAAGCTGATTAATAATAACTGGCCGGTATTCAAAGCCCGTCGTTTTTCTATGCTTGTTTATGCGCTGTGTGTAGCTCCTATTTTCGTGGTACAATGGGTTGGAGGTATCAACATGTGGTTGGCGGTTTTAGTAATTGGGGTTGCTGCCGCTTGCCACCGGGCCTGGAGTGCAAATATCTTTACTACAGTAAGTGATATGTTCCCCAAAAAGGCCACAGCTTCTGTAACTGGTATTGGGGGTTTAGCTGGTGGCTTAGGAGGTGTATTACTCACTCTGCTTGTGCAGAAAAGAATGTTTGTATATTATGAGAGCATCGGACAAATAAAAACCGGATATTTTATCATGTTTATTATCTGCGGTGTTGCCTATTTAGGAGCCTGGCTGATAATGAAAGCAATGGTGCCAAAATATAAACCCATTACCGATTTATAAAAATCATCAATACTTAATTTTAATAGTACTCTTTCCCCATTTTTCAAAAGCTTCCAACGCTTCATCTCTCAGCAGTTGAAATGTTGGAAGTTTTCGTTTTTGTACCGGCATTGCCATTTCTGTATAAATAAAATGGTCGTCAAACCCGATAGCCGCTGCATCTTCTTTTGTATTGGCGTAATATATTTTTGAAGGTCTTGCCCAGTAAATAGCACCAAGACACATAGGGCAGGGTTCACAACTGCAATAAATTTCACAACCTTCAAGCTGGTGTGTGTTTAACTTTTCGCAGGCTTTCCTGATGGCCACCACTTCAGCATGTGCGGTTGGGTCATTATTGCTGGTCACCTCGTTAACTCCGGTGGATATTATTTCTCCGTTTTTTACAATAACGGCAGCAAAAGGGCCACCTTTGCCACTCTCCACATTTTCGATGGAAAGTTGTATGGCCCGCAGCATAAACTTCACTTCTTTTGTCAATTCGCTCATACCGCAAAGGTAATATGAGTTTATACCAGATTCTTCTATTTATCGCCCTGTTGCTTTTCCTTAAATTGCTTTTCGGCTTCCTCTGCTTTTTTGAAATCGAGAATTACACCATTAATACAATAGCGTAGTCCGGTAGGAGGCGGGCCGTCTTCAAACACATGACCCAGATGGGCCTTACACCGGCCACATTGCGTTTCCACCCGTTGCATACCATGCGAACTGTCGGTCAGGTATATAATGCTTGTTTTGGAAATAGGTTCATAAAAACTGGGCCAGCCGCATCCGCTGTCAAATTTGGCCTCACTTATAAATAGTGGATTACCGCATGCTGCACAATAATAGGTACCCGGTTCTTTATATGCCTCAAATTTGCTGCTCCAGGGCCTTTCTGTACCTCTTTCACGGGCTATATAATAAACATCGGCAGGTAAAATCTTTTTCCATTCCTCATCGCTTAAGCTTATTGATGAACTGTCTTTATGGGAATAAACGGGATTATTCTTTTTAGCTGTATCCATAATTACATTTTTTGAGGCAGGATTACTATTTTGAGAATAGCCGCATTGTTGCAGGCTTCCGGAAAGAAACACAAGAAGTATGATATAGAAAGTATTCATTTCTGTATAGAAAACAAATGTATCAAAGAATGGTTGAGCAAACGGATAAACAGGTCTTTTTTTAACATGGTTTTTTACCTTTCAGGTTTCCTTCTCTTCTTAAGGTAATACAACGACTCTATGTTATATTTGTGGATACATGAAGCTAACAGAAAACTATGTTTAATATTATTCTCTTCGGCCCTCCGGGTAGCGGTAAAGGAACCCAATCTGAAAAATTAGTAGAGAAGTACGGATTTGTACATCTTTCAACGGGTAATTTATTACGAGACGAAATTTCAAGACAAACGCCATTGGGAACAGAAGCAAAAAGTTTTATAGATAAAGGACAACTGGTGCCAGATGAAGTAGTGATTGGAATGGTGGGTTCTTTTTTTGATAAAAACAAAGAAGCAACTGGATTTTTATTCGATGGATTTCCCCGTACAGTTGCACAGGCTGTAGCACTTGACAAATTGCTGGAATTAAAGAAAACAGAAATAGCCGCTTTACTGGCATTGGAAGTAGGTGAAGATGAATTAGTGAAAAGATTGCTGCACCGGGGACAAACTTCTGGCCGCAGCGATGACACAAACGAAGAGGTTATAAGAAAAAGATTTGCAGTATACAGCAAAGAAACCACACCAGTAGCTGAGCATTACAGTAACCTTAATAAATTGCAACGGGTAAAAGGTGACGGAACAATTGATGGTATATTTGGATTACTGTGCTCTGCAATTGATACAAAAAAGAAATAATTAATTTTAATAACTCTCAGGCCCGGGCAAACCGGGCTTTTTTATTTTACGATGATTGATTAATTTGCTGCTTCTCAAACTTTTCCGCATGAGTTTGGCAAAAGAAAATTTTCTTCGTACAAAGCTGATTACCTGTTTACAAAGGTTAGATCCGTTATCTCCGCCTCGTTGGGGGAAAATGAATGTGCAGCAAATGATTGAACATTTTTCAGGAGATGCTGTTCCGTGCGCCAGCGGCAGGGTACATTTTGAGAAAATTATTACACCGCCTGAGCATCTGGAAAAGCTTCGTGATTTTATGATGAGTGAAAAGCCTTTTAATGAAAATACAAAGAATCCGTTAATGGCTGATGAGCCGCTGCCTTGCAGGTACAAAACACTGCAGGGCGCCATCGGTGCCCTGCAGGAGGAGTTAATCTATTTCTTTGAAGTGTTCGAAAAGAATCCATCACTTATTACCAGGAATCCTTTCTTCGGCGATTTAACTTTTGAGCAAAATGTACAATTGTTGTACAAGCATGCCCTTCATCATCTGCGGCAGTTTGGTGCAGAACCAGCAATGCATTAAAGCTTCGCTTTGAATAATGAGTCTGCTTTCTGCAGGCTGCCCAGGATTGCTTCTTTTACCTTTCCGACTTTCAGCTTTTCATCAGTCAGGTATTTGATACGCTGCTCCATGTTATCAACAGCTGAGTCCATATTAAACTCCTGCATCCAGGTATCCATTGCTACAATGGCACTCCTGATATCTTTTCCAACGCTATCAAGCTGCACTTTATAAGGAGCCGCTGCTGCCTGTGCCTTTGACGGTAATTTAGTAACTGAATCTATAGCGGCCTTTATTTGTTTTTCAACTTCCTTAAGCCGTCCATATTTAGCCATACCTACATCATGGCCATCCATTACTTCGGTCATAAGACTGTCAGCCTGTGTTTTTGGTACTTCTTTACTTCCATGTGAATGGCCGTCATGATTTTTATCGTTATTACAAGCGGCGAGAATGAATAAAATAATAAACGGGAAAATCAGTCTTTTCATTTTTGTAATTTATTAATGTTGTCCTTCATCTGTGCATTTTCCTACAATAGTATGGAATACGTCGTGAAGCGCTGTAAGTTTTTCTTTTATCTGGGCATCCGTAGCATTTTTAGTGATAGCTTTTTGTAATCCCTTAGCTCCTTTTACCAGATTTTTTAATTCACCGTTTACTTTCTTTTTATCATATCCTTCCGGTGCGGTTGATTTTTTCCAGGCAACGGCTTTTTCTACCATTTCGCCGATGCGGGTTTTAATCGGTTCAAATTTACCTTCTTCTACAGGGTGGAACGTCTGGCTCATTATTTTATGAAACTCCGACATTTCGTTCCATTTGGGTTTTTCCTGTGTTTGTGCCTGAGATGATTTACTGACAGCAATACCTGCAAAAAGCAATGCGAATAAGAATAATTTTTTCATATGAGAAATTTTAATGTCTGCAAATGTAATCTTTGTTTTTGGAGACAAACATGATTTAAGCTACTAATATTCAGTGTGCTAACATCAAATTAATGTACCGGGGCTATTTAGCCAAATCTTCTCTATTTTCGTTTTCTATTCTAACGATTAACCATGCAGAAACTTGAAAACTACATTACCGGAAATTGGATTACGGGTGATGGCGACGGGCAAATTTTGTTCAATGCTGTAACCGGCGAACCTGTGGCTGTGGCCACCACGAAAGGAATTGATTTTAAATCGGTTGTTGAATATGGCCGCACCGTTGGCGGACAGCATCTTCGCAGACTTACATTTCACCAGCGGGGAAATATGCTGAAAGCACTGGCGATTTACCTGCGGCTTCATCTTGCCCAGTACTATGAAATAAGTTACAAAACCGGCGCTACCAAAGCCGACAGTTGGGTGGATATTGAAGGGGGCATCGGAAATCTTTTCGCAAATGCATCTCTTCGGCGAAAATTCCCGGATGATGTTATTTGTATTGACGGAGAAAGTCACAACCTGGGTAAAAACAACACCTTCATGGGCACTCACATTCTTGTTCCCAAGGAAGGAGTGGCCGTACATATCAACGCCTTTAATTTTCCGGTTTGGGGAATGCTTGAAAAAATTGCCGTGAACCTGCTTGCCGGTGTACCCGCTATTGTAAAACCGGCAACCGTTACCTCTTATCTTACCGAAGCTGTGGTAAAAGACATTATCGCTTCTGGCATCTTGCCCGAAGGCAGTTTACAATTACTTTGCGGCAGTGCGGGAGATATTCTCGACTATGTTTCTTCACAGGATGTGGTAACATTTACAGGCAGTGCAACTACTGGATTACTGTTAAAGAAAACACCGGCGATTGTTGAAAATAATGTTCTATTCAACATGGAGGCCGACAGCCTGAATTGTATTGTGCTGGGCAGAAATGTAACACCTGCAATGCCCGAGTGGGATATTTTCATCAAAGAAATCAGGAGAGAGATGACACTAAAAGCCGGACAAAGATGTACGGGTGTTCGCCGCATTTTTGTACCGGAAGAAAAGGTGGAAGATGTCATTAAATCACTTACTGCTGCATTATCGCAAACGGTTATTGGCAATCCGTTGAACGAAAAAGTGCGGATGGGCAGCCTGGCGGGAGAAAGTCAGAGGTCAGAAGTCAGAGGTCAGATTCAGAAGTTACTTGCATCTTCGCAGGTAGTTTATGGCTCACCAGATTTTGTAGAAGCTGTTGATGCTGATGCAGTGAGAGGAGCATTTCTATCACCGGTATTGCTAATGAACAACACTCCGCATTCTTCCGCAGAGCCACACACTATCGAAGCTTTCGGCCCGGTAAGTACTATTATGCCTTATAATGATATTAACGATGCTATCGCATTAAGCAAGCTTGGCAAAGGAAGTCTTGTAAGTACAATAGTAACGGCTGATGATAAGGAGGCAAGACAGTATGTTATTGGCGCAGCATCACATCATGGAAGGATACTGGTGCTGAACAGGGATTCTGCGAAAGAATCAACCGGTCATGGGTCCCCTTTACCATTGTTGGTGCATGGTGGTCCCGGCAGGGCAGGTGGCGGTGAAGAAATGGGCGGGGTAAGAGGTGTTAAGCATTACATGCAGCGTACGGCGTTGCAGGGCTCGCCAACAACCATTACTGCCATTACCAATATTTATCAGCAATATGCAGCAGGTAAAACAACTGATAAACATCCCTTTAAAAAATTCTTTGAGGAACTGGAAATAGGAGAACAGCTTATTACAGGAAAGAGAACGATTACTGCTGATGATATTGACCGCTTTGCTGACCTGAGCGGCGACCATTTCTATGCACACATAAAAGCCACAAACTTTGAAGGTACCATGTTTGAACAGCAGGTGGCACATGGCTATTTTATTATGAGTATTGCTGCTGGCCTGTTTGTGGACAGCTATGAGAAAAACCCGGTGCTGCTCAACTATGGAATAGATGAGCTGCGGTTTACCAAGCCGGTTTATCCCGGCGCCGAAATTCATATCCGGTTTACCTGCAAAGAAAAACTGCCTAACGATAAACGGATAGTGGGGAACCCGGAAGACTTTCGTCGTGGCGATGACATAGAAAAGGGCATTGTAAAATGGTTGGTGGAAATGATTGACGAAACTGCTGAGATAACCGGCATTGCCACTATTCTTACGATGGTTGCCAGGAAGCAGAAAATGTAATTCCGGATTAATCGTATTCAATTCTCCTGAATTTTATCATAGGAAAAGCAGTTTCTATTGATTAACTTTCTAATGAAAATAACAGTTTAAAAATTTTATTATGGAACCGTATGTTAGATCCGAAGTACATCGCCACATAAATACGATTGATTTTTTCACCCTCAAAGTAATTCCCTTCCTGCTAAAATTTTAAACGAACTGGCTTCTAAAATCACCCACGCCGGTGAAGACCCGGAAACAAAGGTCATTGTTCTTCGCTCTGCCGGAGACCGGGCATTTTGTGCCGGGGCAAGCTTTGATGAACTGGCAGCTATAAAAACAGAAAAAGAAGGCCTTGAATTTTTTAGCGGTTTTGCAAGGGTGATAAATGCCATTCGCCTGTGCCCCAAGTTTGTAATTGGCCGCATTCATGGGCGCTGCGTAGGTGGTGGCGTAGGATTGGCTGCCGCCGTTGATTATGCCATCGCATCTTCGGCTGCCAAGTAAAACTTAGCGAACTGGCCATTGCCATTGGCCCGTTTGTGGTAGGGCCTGCCGTTGAACGAAAAATAGGAGTGTCTGCTTTTTCACAACTGGCTGTTGATGCCTCTATGTGGCGCAGCGCAGAGTGGGCAAGAAAGAGAGGATTGTTTGCCGAAGTATATGCAGAAAAAGAAGATATGGAAGAGGCTGTACGCCGGCTGGCCGATACACTGATGCACTCAAGTCCGGAAGCCATGGCCGAATTGAAGAAAGTGTTTTGGAAAGGTACTGAACACTGGGATAAACTTTTGTTTGAACGGGCAGCCATCAGCGGAAAATTAGTTACGACTGATTTTGCAAAGCATGCAATAGAAAGAGTAAAAGCCAATAAATAATTATTTAATCAACTGCATTGCTGCTACCATCGCCTGTTGTAACCCTATTGGGTTGGGATTTTTTCTTCTGCCATTGGCAGAATAAAAAATACTTACACTTCATCGTCCGGTAATTTTGTTCAAAAATATGCTACAGTTCCATAAAGGCAATTTTACTTACTTATGCAATGTGCTGAGCAAAAAAGATAAACACCTCCGTTCCATCATCAATGAACATGGTCATCCGCCTATGTGGACAAGGCCCAACACATTTCAAACACTGGTGCTGACTATTCTTGAACAGCAGGTTTCGCTGGCCTCTGCATATGCGGCCTTTAAAAAAATAAAAGAAAGAGTCGGGTATATCACACCTCAGAAAATTCTGGCACTAAAGGATGAAGAACTACGGGCCTGTTATTTCAGCCGCCAGAAAATAGTCTATGTACGGGAATTGGCAAATGCCATCCTATCAAAACAGCTTCAGCTTAAAAAGCTGGAGCACCTCACGGATGAAGAAGTTCGGCATGAGTTAAAAAAGATAAAAGGCATCGGCGACTGGACAGCAGATGTTTACCTGATGCATGTATTACAGCGAACAGATTTATTTCCGCTGGGTGATATTGCCTTGATTAATAGCTTGAAAGAAGTAAAGCGATTGCATCCGCATATCACTAATGAAGACATGCTAAAGATAGCAGAACCCTGGCGGCCTTACAGAACAATTGCCAGTATGATTTTGTGGCATAGCTATATTAAAAAGAGGGAAATCAAACTACAGGGCTAATAGAGGAAGAAAGAGAAAATGAGAAAAAGAGAATGCAAGCACAGTTTATGCAATCTCTTCTCTGCCAAAGTTGTTAAAAATACGGTGAATTCCATCTTTCATTAATTCAACTTTAAATTTATCAGCATTCCATTTTTCAGGTTAAGAAGAGATAACTGTGTGCGGATTTGGTTAAAATAGACAGGAGGCAAAGGGTGAACAGATTTTAACTCCAACACTAATTTGTTTTCAACCAATAAATCTATTTTATATGCATCTCTTATGTGTAGCTCATCATATTGAATAGGTAGCAAGAGTTGTCGTTGAACGTTGAGTCCTAATTTGGCTGATTCGAAATACAGAATTTATTCATATACTCTTTCAAAACAACCTGGCCCTATTCGGGAGTGAATTTTGATGCAGAGGTCAACTACAATTCCCGTAAGCTTATTAATATTCATATGCCATTAAAAAACATGCAAACAGTAAGGGATTTATGAATTTACTCATTCATCTTCTCTTAGTTATATATTCAACCCTCCGCACACACTCAGTGTCTGCCCAGTTATATACGACGATAAATCTGATGCCAGGAACAAAGTGGCATTAGCAATATCTTCAGGCGAAGCAAATTTTCCCAAAGGAATTCCTGCTTTGTATTTTTCAGCCCCTTCTCCATCTTTCAGATAGCTGGTCATATCCGTTTCTACAAATCCCGGAGCAATAGCATTGCAACGAATATTGCGGCTGCCTAACTCCTTAGCAACTGACTTGGTGAAACCAATAATGCCAGCCTTGCTGGCAGCATAGCTGCTCTGTCCGGCGTTGCCAATTTCTCCAATAATAGAACTCATGTTAATAATAGACCCGTTTCTTGCTTTCATCATTGGTCGGATAACCTGTTTGGTCATATAAAAAACACTGTTCAGGTTTACCTGTATTACATCATTCCATTGCTCAGGGCTCATTCGCATCAGCAGATTGTCTTTAGAGATGCCTGCATTGTTTACAAGTATGTCGACATTACCAAATTCTTTCAATACATCATTTACGAATGCTTCGCATTGGGCAAAATCGCCTGCGTTGCTTTTGTATGCTTTTGCTTTTACTCCCATGGTGGTTAGTTTGGCTTCAAGTACTGCGGCCTTTTCTGCACTGCTGTCGCTAACATAGGTAAAAGCAACATTTGCACCATTTTCAGCAAATTTTATAGCAATTCCCTCGCCAATACCACGGGCGGCACCTGTAACAATCGCTGTTTTTCCTTCAAGTAGTTTCATTTTATTAGTCTTTAATTATTTAATAATCAAATTCAGGTTTTTAATTTCATCAATCAGGGTTCGTTCATTACTCAACCTTGGCACTTTGTGCTGGCCCCCAAGTCTTCCTTTGCTTTGCAGCCATTCTGCAAAACTGCCTTTTTTCAGGGCATGCACTTCGGGAAGATGCAGCGCTATGCTTTTATGGCGCTTTGCTTCGTAATCGCTATTAATGCTTTTCAAAGCATTATCAAGTTCTTCAATAAAAACAGAAAGGTCAGCAGGATCTTTTTCAAATTCAATAAGCCACTCATGGGCTCCATTATGTGAATCGGAAAAGTAAACAGGTGCTGCGGTATAATCATTCACAACGGCACCTGTTTTTTCGCAGGCAATGGCAATAGCCCGGTCGCTGTTTTCTATTATTACTTCTTCGCCAAATGCGTTGATATAATGTTTAATTCTGCCCGAGACAATAATTTTATAGGGCTTAATGGATACAAATTGAATAGTATCCCCGATGAGATACCGCCATAAACCTCCGTTGGTGCTGATGATCAGGGCATAATTTTTCCCCACCTCCACTTCTTTAAGCCCAACTGTTTGCGGATTTTCCTTTCCATATTCACTTACCGGCATAAATTCATAAAAAATACCATGATCGGTAAAGAGTAGCATTCCATTATCTCCTGGTCTCTCCTGCGCCGCAAAAAAACCTTCACTGGCATTGTAAGTCTCAAGGTAGTTTATGTCTTTGCCTATTATCTTTTTGAATTGTTCCCTGTAAGGGGTAAAAGAAACGCCACCATGCATATATAATTCAAGCTGGGGCCATACTTCTGCCATATTCTGTTTGCCGGTAAGTTCGAGTATTCGTTTAAACAGAACCAGTGTCCAGGTGGGTACGCCAGAAATTGAAGTAACATTTTCTTTTATAGTTGCCTGTGCCAGTTTTTCTATCTTACTTTCCCACTCGTCCATTAGTGCTATGCTGATGTCGGGGGTGCGAATCCAATGAGCCCAGAAAGGTGAGTTTTGCAACAATACAGCACTCAGGTCGCCATATTGTGCTTCTTCATTCATTGGATTTATATTATGGCTGCCGCCGATTACGAGTCCTTTTCCTGTGAGGAGATTCGAATCGGGCTGATACATATAATACAGCGATAAAATATCTTTTGATGCTTTATAATGGCAGTCTTCGAGGCTCTCTTTGCTGATAGGAATAAACTTGCTTTTATCGCTGGTGGTACCGCTGCTCTTGGCAAACCAAAAAATTGGAGTATTCCATAGTACATGTTGTTCACCTTGCATGATGCGTTCAAGTTAAGGTTTAATATCATTGTATTCGTGGATGGGTACAGCTTCTTTGAACGCTTTTACGTTAAAGAGTTCGCTGAAGTTATACCTTCTGCCAATTTCAGTGTACTGGGCTGCTGTTACAATTTCCTGCAGTACCTCCCGCTGCGCATCCGATGGATTTTTCTTCCATGCTTCAATGCGCCAGAGTCTTGTGCGGGCAAGAGATGATATGGCAGGACTGAGCAGTTTCATTGCGCCTGAAAGATAAAATTATTTGTGCTAATCTCACTTGCTTTTGTTGGTTTTGTAAAGCTGTGGGCTATAATAAAAGAAAAGGCGGAAGGTGTTGTTTAAATCATACTGGTAACCTGTGCTTTTCTGCTGGTAAACTACCATATACCCGGTATCAAAGCTTAAAGAAGGTGATAATTGTTCCTTTATTCCGAAAAAGAGCCTGTTTTGCTCAAATGTGTTATTTATCACTTCTTTTCCTGCATGCAGCAATATTTCCTCTGCAAGTACCAAAGAAGGAACTTTAGGATTCTTTGAAACAGGTATATTTATGCTAAGCAGGTAGCGGAAACGGTTAGTAAATTTATTTGCACCGGTTCGTTTATCATTTTCGATCGTTTGTTGCCAGCGCTGTTCGTTTCTGAAACGTTGCAGTATACTTGCTTTATGGAATCTTGAGGTGTAAATGATTTGCTGGTATATCCTGTTCTCGTTGGATATTGTTTTCCAGCCTTCTTTCGTTGGATATAACCACATGTGGCCGTATCCTGCAGCTACCGACAGGTTTTTGTCAAATGAATATTGTATGCCACCTCGTATGAAATTGAAATTGGATTTTGCCAAAAAGTTATTTCGCCGGGTATGTAAATCGGCCAGAATTGCCCAGTGACTATTAAGCTTAATGCTGCTATTAACTGAAAACCAGCTTTGGGTTTGCCTGTTAATCTGTTTAGTAGTTTGCGCAATGACAGTAATACTCAGAAAAAGAACTAAAATACCAGTCAGTAATACATGGATACCTGCTTTGTAATTCATGCTCGCAAAGGTAGCTTTTACGGCATGTTACCTGATTGATTTGTGTTAGTCCTTTTCCTTAAAATGACTGATTAAAATCTTCTTTCCAGGTGCTGATTATTTTCTCTTTTATCATTGATTTCACCTTATCGGGTGCAAAACAATGCCTTACTGCTTCCATATTACATTTATAGAAATGTGCTTTATCCCAGCCAAACGTTTGTTCAAGTATTTCATATTCTTTTGTTAGTGTAGTGGGAGTAATAGTTCGACTATCGGTTACACCATGGCCTATACGGCTGGGGTGAAAACCCTTCAGCACTTCCCACACACTATCAGCTCCTCTTGCTTCCCCGGCATGTGATGTACACTTGATGTCGTTTGCATTGGCATACTCAAAGGCTTTTATATGTGCATCTACAGGATAACCTGCTTCATCGCCTGCAATATCAAAGCCGCAAACTAATGTACCCTTAAACTGTTCAGCCAGCTTCACTGTTTCCATACTTTGTGTTTCGGTATAGTTGCGCAGGGTGCAAACTATCAGACCTGCCTGCACTCCGGTATTACTGATTCCTTCTTTAGCAGCGTCCACAACTGTTTGTACTACCTCAGCAGGAGTTAATCCCTGGGCAATATGCAACAGCGGCGCAAACCTGATTTCGGCATAAATAACATTATCAGCTTTTAGTTGTTCAAACAAATCGAGGGTAACTAACCGTAATTGTTCTTTGGTTTGCATCAGTTCAAATCCTTTTTACAGAACGGCTGATATAATCAAGCAGGTCGGTGCATTTAGGCGGGGCTACAAAAGAGTCGTGATACTCTTCGTAGGAAATAGAAGGATTTATTTTTTGTACCACATCATAACTCAGACTGCAATCGAGATGCAGGTGCAGTTCAACTTTTGGAAGTTTCTGATAGTCCATAATACACAATTCATCAGTTAGGAAAAGATGGCAAATGTAAAACTTCTGTGGCTTATATTAATTCAGGCAGAATATCTTTTAACTTTTCAAAATGCCTGAACTGCGGGTGTTGCACCGATTCTTCCACCACTTCGTGGGCCCAGGTGGTGTGATAGGGAATATGAATGGCATGGCCACCAATCGCAAGTACCGGCAGTACATCCGATTTAAGTGAGTTGCCAATCATAATAAACTCTGCAGGCTGTATGTCGAGATGTTTTATCAGCTTCAGGTAATCGGCTTCCTGTTTGTCACTCATTATTTCAATGTGGTGAAAGTAATGTTCGATGCCTGATTTCTTAAGTTTCCGTTCCTGGTCGAGCAGGTCGCCTTTGGTGGCAACTACCAGTTTGTATTTTTCTTTTAAGACCGGCAACACTTCAGCCACACCATCGAGCAAATCAACCGGCTGGTTAAGCTGTTCTTTTCCGTATTCAATAATTTTTTCAACGATTACCTGGGGAACAGTGTTGTTTGAAATACGCAGGGCGGTTTCAATTATGCTTAAGATGAAAGCTTTTACCCCGTAGCCATAAATAGCCATGTTTTGCATTTCTGTTTTGAACAACTCTTGCGAAACAGTATGCTCCGGTACATAATCAGCCAGTAACTGGCAGAACTTTTTTTCTGTAGCCAGGAAGTAAGGTTCATTTACCCAAAGGGTGTCATCGGCATCGAAGGCTATGGTTTTGATGGGCATAGAAATGGTTATTCATTGTTCTTCTTTGCTTCCAGAAAAAGCAGAATAGTATTAAGAATACTATAATCGCTATTCTCAGAAACTGACAGTGTTAATGCCTTTTCTGCAATTTCTGAGTCGTTATTTTCTTTTGAAAAATTAAGAAGTGAGTATCTAAGTTCCTTGATAAATTTTGAATAGTCGTCTAATCCTAAGCAGGAAACTTCAAATTCGTTGTGCATCCCTGCCATACGCAGCGTATCCGTTAAGGTTGCTCTTTTTGATTGTATTTTGTGATTCTTCAATATTTTCGATCCAGTTGATAGCACTTTTTACGGAATGAATAAGTGAGTCAAGTGTGATTTTCTTTTCCCCTCTCGCCTCCTCATGCAGCCAATCTTTCCTTTTCAGTTCAAAGTTTCTTCCGAGGTAAAGGCGTTTTACTTCATCATCACCGGCCAATTCTTCCGCAGTGCCATGTTTGTAAATTTTGCCTTCAATAAGCAAATAAGCCCGGTCGCAAATGCTGAGTGTTTCTGTTACATTATGGTCGGTAATCAGGATGCCGATGTTTTTGTATTTCAGTTTGGCAACAATGGCCTGTATATCTTCCACCGCAATGGGGTCAATACCGGCAAAGGGTTCATCCAGCAGGATAAATTTGGGGTCAACCGCAAGGGCACGGGCAATTTCAGTCCTTCTTCTTTCGCCGCCGCTCAGTACATCGCCGTTGCTTTTGCGCACATGCCCCAGGCGAAACTCATCCAGCAATGATTCCAGCCTTTCTTTTTGCTGGTGGCGGGTCAGGCTTGTCATTTCAAGCACTGCAGCAATATTATCTTCCACACTCAGTTTGCGAAATACTGAGGCTTCCTGCGGCAGATAGCCGATGCCCATCTTGGCCCTTTTATACATCGGCAGCCCGGTAATGTCTTCATCGTTCAGGAAAACCCTTCCTTCGTTCGGTCTTATTAACCCAACCACCTGGTAGAACGAAGTGGTTTTACCGGCGCCATTGGGTCCCAGCAGACCAACAATTTCACCCTGGTTTACTTCAAAAGAAACATGATCCACCACGGTACGCTGACCATATTTCTTTACCAAATCCTGTGTGCGGATAGTTACTGACATACCCGGCAAAAATAAGGCTTGCCGTATTGATAACACCTGTTCGTTTGATTTTTATGATTTACTTATTATTCTGAGGCCTGTATCTTAGATTTGCGGGCAATAAGCCCTTTAATACAAGCAAATGAAAGTAACCGACCATATAGCACAGGCAAAAGACACCCTGATTTCCTTTGAAGTGCTGCCTCCACTCAAAGGCAAGGGTATTGATGCGTTGTATAAACACCTCGACCCGCTGATGGAGTTTAAGCCTTCGTTCATTAATGTTACTTATCACCGCAGCGAACATGTGTTTAAAAAACGCAGCGATGGCAGCTTTGAAAAAGTAATCGTTCGTAAAAGACCGGGTACCGAAGCTATTTGCGCCGCCATTATGAACAAATACAATGTGGACACCGTACCGCACCTTATCTGTGGCGGGTTCTCATTGCAGGATACAGAAGATGCGCTGCTTACACTCAGTTACCTGGGCATTGACAATGTGCTGGTGCTGCGGGGCGATGCGGCTAAGAACGAAGCGGCGTTTGAACCAGAACCGGGCGGACACAAATATGCCAGCGATTTGCTGACGCAGGTGGTAAATCTTAACAATGGCATTTATCTTGAAGATGAGTTGAAGGGAACGAATAAAACCAATTTCAGCATTGGTGTGGCGGGTTACCCCGAAAAACATTTTGAAGCACCCAACATGGAAACCGACCTGCAATACCTAACAGAAAAAGTGGATGCGGGTGCGGACTACATTATTACACAAATGTTCTTCGACAATGCCAAATACTTTGCCTTTGTGGATGCCTGCAGGGCTATAGGCATTACTGTTCCCATCATTCCGGGGTTGAAACCTATTTATACCAAAAAGCAGTTGACCATATTGCCCAAGACATTTCATATTGATATACCTACCGACCTCTCGAACGAGATACTGAAATGCAAAACCGATGATGATGTACTAAAAATTGGTGAACGCTGGCTGCTGGAGCAATCGAGGAAATTAAAAAAAGCAGGTGTGCCGGTGCTGCACTATTACACACTTGGCCGGCCTAAGATGGTGGCAGATGTGGTGAGGGAGCTGTAGGGCAGAACCACGATTAAAGGGATTAAAATGGATTTGATGGATTATAATAAAAAACACTCTGCAATCTGAGAGTTCTTTTATTATTGTTATTTTGAAATTTCTGCCAGCACCTTCTTATCAATCACCACCGGGTATTTCTTCTTCAGTGTTTCGTCCCAGTTTTTCTCTAATATTTCCTGGTAGTCGTTTATCACTAATCCTTTCGCTTCGTTGAAGCTGCGCTGTGTGGGCTGCGGATAAGTACGTATGATGTAGGCAAAAGAAGCTGTATTATCATTTGTATTTACTATCGGCGGAGATATCAAACCTGCAGCAGGTGTTGTTTTACCCAGGAAAGGAATCTGATCCCACTCATAACGGGAGGAGTCAGCAATTACTTTTTCAGCATAAAGGTCGGAATACTTTTTCCACTCGGCCGGCGTCACTTTAACTGATTTATACAATGCATTGGCAGTGATGGAATCAGAACAGAAAAAGACCACTGCATCAGCACTTTGTTTCCACAGGTAAGTAGCCTTGTTCTTATTATAAAGGTCAATCAGGGCGGCTGTATCACTCTGTGCCTTGTTCCATATTTCCTGCTGCATAATTTCAAAGAAAAGATTACCGTCTTTAAATTCGCTCATCTGGGCTTTAAACTCCTCATTAAAGTCTTCAAGGTGATCCTTGTAGTAATTGTACATTTCATATTTTACCCATTCTTCCCGCACCTGGTCGTAGGGTTTTATGCCGCTGCCATCTTGTTTGTACCGGTTAGCGTTGGCATAGTTTACCCAAACGGTTGCATCGTATACTGAATCGCCAATGGAAAACAGGGGGTGGAAGCTATAATTTTTTTACCAATATCTTTCATGGGTTTTTGGTCAAGAACACTATCGCTTATGGCCCAAAGAGCCTCATCATCATAAGTGTACTTTTTTGGCCCCGCCATTTTTGTCACTTTTGCATAAATGAAATCTTTGGAAGATTTCCACCGGCCATCTGTTACAATTTTTTGCTGAAGCTCCCGCTGGTATTCTTTATCATCTGCTTTGCTTATTACTGATTTTACAGCATTTCTTTTAAGTATATGCCAGCCATGCGAAGTCTGAAATGGCTTACTCATATCGCCATCTTTTTTGAGCGACCACAATTGTTTTTCAAAAGCAGCATCGTATTGTCCCACTGATATGTCTGGCATTACGCCATTGTTGGCTGCACTGATGTAATCGTTGCTGAATGTGGCGGCCAGCTTATTAAAGTTTTCGCCTTTTTGCAATAATTTATAAAGCGAATCGGCTTTTGCTGCCAGCTGTTTTTTTACCGGGTCACTGGCTCCGGGAGGTGTGGCCAGCAATATCTGCTGTGCTTTCATCTTTCCGGCTGCTTTTCTTTCTTCTATCTTTTTAAAAATATGAAAACCGGTTTTTGAACGTACCGGATCTGAGTATTGACCAACGGGGGTGTTGTATACTGCACTTTCAAATTCATACGGCAAAGTAAACACAGTTATAAAACCAGCGTCGCCTTTATTGGTTTTTACCAGCGGGTCATCAGACAGTTCTTGTGCGACCAGTAAAAAATCTTCTCCCTTTCCAAGGCGCTGCCGTACCTCATCTCTCTTCTTATTGGCAGCAACCGTGTCCACGAATCCTGCAGCATTACGAAAAGAAATATAAATGTGGGCAAAGTGAACATCCTTTTGGCTGCGGTCAAATGCCTCTTTGGTAAGATGCTGCATCATGCCCGGATCGGTCATGTAATTTTCTGCAATTTGTGTGCGAAGATTTTTTACATCTGTTTTTATTTGCGGCAGAGTGTCGAATTTTTTTTCATATGCTTCGGCAACTTTAAGTCTTGATTTTATATAGAGGTCAAGATATTCGCTGATAGCTTTTGCCTTGTCCGGACCAGGCTTTAAATTGTTTTTATTGTAGGCCCGTAAAAAATCTGCAGATGCAACCTTATGTTTTCCGTAAGTGAAAAGTGTTTGCGCAGATGCGCCGATGGCAAAAAAGCCTGCAACCAATGCAAGACGAATTTGTTTGTTCATATAAATGCCGGTTTTCTGGTAGTAAAATTCGGAACTAAGCCGGGATATAATATCAGGCTTTATTTCCCTTTTATTTTAATATCAAGTATTTCATCAATTTGCTGGTAAGTTAGTTTCTTGGCAATAATTCTTTTGTCTTTGTCCAGCAAGTATAAAGTTGGGAACGACTGTACATCAAACAACTGTGAATAGCCGGGTATACCATTATCGGTCCTGGCTTTATCATCGGCTTTCGAGTAATATACATTAATCCATTCTGCCAGGTTGTTTTCATTAACAAAATTGAGCCAATCTTGCCGGGTTCCCTCCGTTTCTTTGGCAACTGCATATAATTTCAGTCCATTGGCTTTCCACTTAGCATGGTAAAACGAATCCAGCTTAGGAAGCACTTCTTTACAGTGTCCGCAGGTGGGATCCCAAAACGTAACAATGAGATAAGGAGCGTTTACTTCATAAAGTCCCCACATTTTGCCGGTTGAATCAGGCAGCAAAATATCTGATGCAGGAGTACCTGTTATATTTGCCATCAGGCTGTAGGCCCTGTCGGTAATAATTTTTTTCCCTTGTACTGTCAGCCACTTGTATTCTTTGTTGGAAAAATATTTTTCAAAAAGATGAACAAACACAGCATCCTCCCACATATACTTTTGATTAAGATAGCGGTTAACGAATTTTACCAGCAAGAAGCGGCTCATTTCTTCATTTACCGAGGCATTACCCAGCATCCGGTCAATTTCGATAATTGTAGAGTCGGGATGAAGGGGCACTAACTGGTTAAAATACTTATCTAATTTTTCTTCAAAAAAGGTGGTATATGCCAGGCGTCCATCCCAAAAATAAACGCCATCCCAAAAATGGTCTTTGTAATACCTGTATGCTGCAACAGAGTCTGTATTGTTTTTGGGTTCTTTCAGATTGCCGGTAAGAATGGGTTCTTTCATACAATTAAGCAACACAGCCAGTATATTATCAGGTTTGGTTTTAATAATATTTTCCCTGTAGGCAGTAATGGCTTTGTCTTCTTTTGTAATAATGCCATTCAGTTGGGCAGAGTCTGCAGCACTTGATGCCAACTTTAGTTGCTCTCTTGCTGTATTAATCCTCTTGCCTCTTGCATTCATTTCTTTTTGATAAGCGCTGAAGAGGTCGTTATCTTGCGAATTGGCAAAAGTAATTCCTTCTTTTATTGTTGCCGTATCGGCAATTATCCCAAACTTTTGTTGCTTGTCTATCATTATTTCAAAAAAACCTGCTTTATTGGGATAACCTATAAGGTAAATGCCGCCTTGTAACTTCTTATTCCCCTTAAATACGGCCTCGCTTTTATCATTCAGCTTTGCTGAATCAATAATGGGATATGTTTTGCCAAAATAATGACCCAGGTAGATGTACTGGTTCTTAAAAGGCTTAAAAGTCACCTTTATTTCATAAGAATCCTGGCCAAAAGCAAGGAATGAGGTGAGCAGTAAAATTGCGGTAAAAGTCTTCTTCATGAGCTGTAATGAATCCTGTAAAAATAAGGCTAAAAAGGGAAGGTTTAATGGCTAACGGGTCTTAACGAATTTTAGACAGATTTACCATTTAAAAGGTTGTAAACCTGCCTTATTAATCACAAATTATGATAAGCAGAACCTGAGCAACCTTTCAACCAGTCAACTTTCAATCCTTAATCCATTAGTTTTGCCCCATGCCAAGAAAAAAGAAGAGAAATACCGTGTTGGAAAAGCTGTTGATTGAAAATTATGCAGCCGAAGGCAAATCGCTGGCCCGTTGGGAGGGAAAAGTGGTGTTTGTGGAGCGTACTGTTCCCGGCGATGTGGTGGATGTGTTCCTTTTTAAGAATAAGAAAGACTGGGCCGAAGGCTATCCTCTTGTCTTTCATGAGCTTTCACCTAAAAGAGCCACCCCGTTTTGCCGGCATTATGGCGACTGCGGAGGTTGCCAGTGGCAGTCGGTGCCTTATGTGGAGCAGTTGAGCTTCAAGTTTCAGCAGGTGCAGGATGCGCTGAAACGGATTGGCAAAGTGCCTGTGCCGGAGTTTATGCCCATTTTGGGTTGTGAGGAAGACCGCCACTATCGCAACAAACTGGAATATACATTTGGTACTTACCGCTATGTGCCCGAAAGCGAACTGCCTCCCCCAACCCCTCCGCAGGAGGGGCTTGCAGACACACAAGGCCAGCAATTTGAAGACTCCCAAAAAATGAGAAAACTCAAATTGTCGGAGTCCAAGAACCCCCTTTCGGGGGGCAGGGGGGCTGTTGGCTTTCACGCCAAAGGACTTTTTGACAAGATTGTGGACATCAGCGAATGTCACCTGCAACCGGAGCCATCCAACAAGGTTAGAGAAACCGTCAGGCAATATGCCCTGGAAAACGACCTCTCCTTTTACGACGTAAGGCATCACAACGGGTTTTTAAGAAACCTCCAGTTGCGCATTTGCAATACTGGCGAAGTAATGGTGAATGTGATAGTGGGCGAAGATGATTTTGCCAAAACAGAACCATTGCTCCAATACCTGTTGCGGCAGGTGCCTGAAATAACCACTCTGCTTTACACGGTTAATACAAAGAAAAACGACAGCCTGTACGACCTTGAACCGATAGCTTATTTCGGAAAAGGATATGTGATTGAAAAACTGGAAGATTTCCAGTTTAAAATTGGGCCGAAATCATTCTTCCAGACTAATACCAGGCAGGCCGAAAAGCTATACCAGGTAACAAGAGATTTTGCTGAGCTGACAGGCAGCGAAACAGTATATGACCTGTACTGCGGCACCGGCAGCATTGGCATATTTGTTAGTGCCAAGGCGAAAAAGATTATTGGTGTTGAAGTAATTGCTGAAGCCATTGATGATGCCAAAGAGAATGCACAGCTCAACAACCTGCAGTCATCCGAATTTTTTGCGGGGGATGTGATAAAAATCTGTAACGACGATTTTTTTGTGGAACATGGCCGCCCCGACGTGCTGATTACCGACCCGCCACGGGCAGGCATGCACCCCAAACTGGTGGAAAAACTGCTCGAAATGGCTGCTCCGGTTATTGTGTACGTAAGCTGCAACCCTGCCACACAGGGCCGTGACCTGAACCTGCTGGGCGAAAAATACGAGGTAACCAAAGTACAGCCGGTAGATATGTTTCCGCAAACACATCATATTGAAAATGTGGTGCAGCTGAAGCTGAAGAAGTAAGGAATACTTCCATTCGAGAATTGTTAATCTTCAAATCTCTTTTTTGAGAAATCCTATTTTTGCCCAATGAGTAATTTCCAGTATACAAGGCCTGACCGATTTCCGCCAATTATTAAAAACCTGATTATCATAAATGGGCTGGTGTATTTCGCCCAGATTATTTTGGAAAGTCAATATGAACTGACACGAAAATTGATGATGTGGCCAGTTATGCCTGATAAGTTACACAAGCTTTTGGTAGACTCCGGCGCATTGGATAATGCCGACAAGTTTCAGCCTTATCAGATTGCCACGCATATGTTTTCACATGCGCCGCCACCGTCTTTTTATCATATCCTTTTCAATATGTTTACATTGTGGATGTTTGGCAGAATTTTGGAAAATGTGTGGGGTGCAAAGAGATTCTTATTTTTCTACTTCGTTAGTGGTCTTGGTGCTGCCGCCTTACACCTCGGCATTCAGTATTTCAGGTGCCAGGAGCTGTTACAGGCCTTTAATGCAAATGATATTGCCGCAGTTGAAAAAATATTGGTGCCGCAGCTCCGGCACTTGGCGCATCAGGGGCAATAATGGGTGTAATGGCAGCATTTGCTTATTTGTTTCCCAATACCAAATTGTACATTATGCTTATCCCTTTCCCTATTAAGGCAAAGTGGGCAATTATTGGTTTTGCAGCCCTTGATTTGTTCGGTGGTGTTGCTCAAATAAGCGGCGATAATATTGCCCACTTTGCACACCTTGGCGGGGCACTTACCGGCTTTTTGCTGGTGCTGTACTGGAACAAAACAAACCGAAAGACGTTGTATTAATACTCTTATATTTCACTACATGGCCTACAGCATAAAAAATAAACGGATGACATTGGGACAAAGCGGCAATGCTGTAACCATGCTTGTTGTTGTGAGCCTGGTTCTTTTTGCAGGGCTTGGGTTTATGAAAGCTGTCTGGTACATATTGTATGACAAAGAAGAAGCCAACGTATTATTTACCAATAATATTTTAAGTCAGTTTGTACTGCCGGCCGATAAAGCAAAACTGCTCAACAAACCGTGGACAGTACTCACACATATGTTTGCCGATATTCGCTTTTTTAGTGTATTGGCTAACATGCTCTGGCTTTGGGCCTTTGGCTCCATCATGCAGGAACTGGGTGGAAACAAAAAGGTGGCACCGGTATTCATATACGGATCACTTGCCGGTGCGACTGCCTTTTTCCTTTCTTACCAGTCAATAACCGCTTTGTTACCGTTGCAGCAATCTGCATACCTTGCCGGCGGCGGTGCCGGGGTAATGGCACTCGTAGTCGCTACCACATTGGTTGCCCCATCATACCGGCTGTTTCCAATGATTAACGGTGGCGCTCCGCTTTGGGTTCTTACGCTGCTTTTTCTTTTTTCACACATTATCAAT
Organism: Chitinophagaceae bacterium; assembly: GCA_016719815.1. Lineage (GTDB taxonomy): Bacteria > Bacteroidota > Bacteroidia > Chitinophagales > Chitinophagaceae > JJ008. Next base: position 101,365 of record JADJYK010000001.1, read on the forward strand.
ACACCTGTCAGCGATACTGCAGCCATTATCACTTTGCTGGCAGGGGCAACCACTGGCTCAATATATGTATTGTTTTTAAAAATGGGCTACGATTGGAGCCGCTGGATGAGTAATTTTTTTTACTGGGTAGCCAATCTGTTCAATCCGAATAAACAGAAAGGCGAAGTTGATGAAGACGACTTTGTAACCCGGTTTGCCGCTGCACACAAAAACGGAAACTTCTCATCACAACAGGAAGAAGTTGACCGCATACTGGATAAAATAAATGAAAAAGGTTTCCAGTTTCTCTCAAAAGAAGAAAAAGAATTACTAAAAAAAGTCGCAGAAGAAGATGACAAGTGATTCCTTCACTTTTCAGTAATTTGCATACATGTCTTCAAAGTTCCGTCTGTTCACCAAGCGGTTTTTTATTATCATCAATATCATCGTAGTGGCGGTGTTTTTGCTGGCATGCCTTATCCCATACCTCAATCCTAAAACATGGTGGTTTATATCTTTTTTGGGACTAGCCTTCCCTTTTTTACTGTTTATTGTACTTGCGTTCCTGATCTGGTGGCTCATAGTTTTAAAACCAAAGCTGGCACTGATTTCGGCAGTTGCCCTTCTGCTGGGCTATAAAAGCATAACCGCTTTTTTGGCTTTTCATAGCCCTAAGACGTTTAACTATAAAAAGCAGGCCGGCAATTTACGGGTGGCATCATGGAATGTGGCCCGGTTTCTTGAATTGAAACGAAATAATAATGAAGCCAGCATGAAAAGGCTGAATATGTTTGAACAGATTAAACAACAAGATGCCGATATTCTCTGCTTGCAGGAATTCCACACTTCCACTAACCCTGATTACTACGATAATATCACACCTATACAAAAAGAACTGGGGTATCCGTATTTCTATTTTTCATTTGATGAAGATGGTGACCGCCATTATTATAGTTCTATCATTTTTTCAAAGTTCCCGATTATTGATAGCGGCCTGGTGCGGTATCCGCGGCCCACATTACCCGATGTATTGCTTTTTACCGATATTAAATATAACAAGGATACTATCAGGGTTTATACAACACACTTGCAGTCGAACCTGTTGGATAAAAAAGACTACGAGCGGCTGAATAAAATAAAAAGTGGTGAGGACAGCATTGTGTCCAATTCAAAGAATATTCTTGCCAAACTAAAAAGAGGTTCTGTAAACAGGGGAATACAGGCAACTATCATCAGTGATATACTTGGCGTGTCGCCCTATCCCTTTTTGCTCTGTGCCGACCTTAATGATATACCTAATTCTTATACTTACTTTACTGCCAAAGGCAACCTGCAGGATGCTTTTCTCAAGAAAGGAGCTGGTATTGGCCGCACTTTTGCATCCATTTCGCCAACGCTGCGCATTGATTATATATTTACAGACAAACAGTTTAAGATTATTCAGTTTAATCGTATTGCCAAGCGCCTCTCAGACCATTATATGCTGGTGGCTGATGTAGAATTGAAATCCCCCAACCCCTGAAGAGGAGTATTTGCTGCTATTGCGGGGTTTTAGCTATCTTCGCCTTATGACTTTCAAATTACAATATCGTTTTTGCTGTCCCTCCGGGACGAAGTAATTATTGCCTTGTTCAGGCATTCTCAGAACAATTTTCAATCTTATTATTCATCTTTGCATGTGTGTGGGCCTACGGTTAGCGGCGAAAGCCACCTGGGTCATGCAAGGCCATACATCACTTTTGATGTGGTGTTTCGTTACCTGCAGCACCTGGGCTATAAAGCAAGGTATGTTCGCAACATTACCGATGCCGGCCACTTTGAAGAAGAAGGCCGTGAAGCCGTTGATAAAATTGCATCAAAGGCCGTGCTGGAAAAACTGGAACCGATGGAACTGGTGCAGAAATACACCAACCTGTTTCACTGGGCGATGGAGCAGTTTAATACGCTGCGACCCTCTATTGAACCAACGGCAACCGGGCATATTGTAGAGCAGATAGAAATGATTAAGAAGCTGATTGCTGAAGGCTATGCTTATGAAAACAACGGCTCAGTATATTTTGATGTAAAGAAATATGCAGCATCATACGATTATGGCAAACTGAGTGGCCGTGTGATTGACGACCTGCTCGAAACCACCCGTGAACTGGAAGGGCAGGACGAAAAAAGAGATACAGCCGACTTTGCCCTGTGGAAAAATGCATCACCCGAACATATTATGCGCTGGCAAAGTCCCTGGGGTGTAGGCTATCCCGGTTGGCATATTGAGTGCTCAGCAATGGCAACAAAATACCTCGGCGCACAGTTTGATATACATGGCGGTGGTATGGACTTGCTCTTCCCGCACCACGAAAGTGAGATAGCACAAAGTACTATTTGCAACCACTCGGCACCGGTTCGATATTGGGTGCATAATAACATGATTACCATCAACGGTAAAAAGATGGGCAAGAGCTACAACAATGTTATTAAACTTACCGAACTGTTCAGTGGTAATCACCCGGTGCTGGAGAAAGCCTATCACCCGATGACAATCCGTTTCTTCATTCTGCAAACACACTACCGCAGCACACTCGACTTTAGCAACGAAGCGTTGCAGGCATCAGAGAAGGGGTTGAAAAGATTGTGGGATGCGTATGAAAAGCTTTTAGCTATGAGCTACAATCCGGAAGCCGGAAGTCAGAAGCCGGAACTTGATGCAGAACTCGAAGCCAAATGCTTGAAGCTCTTGGCTGAGCTTCCTGAGTTTATGAACGATGACTTTAGTACGGCTAAGGTGCTGGCCAATATGTTTGAACTGGTGCCGGTAATCAATTCGATGAAGGATAATATCATCCCGGTTTCGGTACTTAGTAAAGAAACATTTGAACTGTTTAAAAGCCAGATGAAATTGTATGTGGAAGATATATTAGGATTACAATCAGTATCGGAAGCAGACAATGAAAAGCTGAAAGGAGTAATGGAGCTGCTGGTTGACATCCGCAAGGAAGCAAAAAACCGGAAGGATTTTGTCACTTCAGATAAAATAAGAAATCAGCTGGCAGCCCTCGGTATTCTTCTAAAAGATGAGAAAGGCGGCGGAACGAACTGGAGTGTGGAGTCGTGAATGGTCAAATGGTGAAAGCGAATTATGGGCCATAGACTATTCTATTTCTAATTATCAAACCGGAAAAGAAAATGGAATATGTATCTCATCTTGCCAAGGACAAAAAAATGATGAAGTTGCTGAACACTCATCCGCCACACCTGCTGAAGAAAAGAAAGAATATCTGTACTTATCTCTGCGCCTCTATTATGAGCCAGCAGCTTAGCACCAAAGTGGCGGATGTAATCTATCGGCGTTTTCTTGACCTGTACAATGGTACAGAGCCTTCACCACAGCAGATTATTGATACACCGTTTGAGACTCTTCGCGGCATCGGACTCAGTAATGCTAAAACAAACTATGTAAAAAATGTAGCACAGTTTGAAATTGACTTTGGCATGAGTGCCGCAAAGCTGAACAAAATGAACAACGATGAGGTGATTGAATACCTTACCCAAATAAAAGGAGTGGGCCGCTGGACGGTGGAGATGCTCCTGATGTTTGCCCTTGGCAGGGAGGATGTATTCGCAGTGGATGACCTGGGCATACAGAACGCCATGATAAAACTATACAAATTAGATAACAGCGATAAGAAACAGTTCAGGGAAAAATTGCTGAAGATTTCAAACAAATGGATCCCTTACCGCACTTATGCCTGCCTGCACTTGTGGCAGTGGAAAGATAATTCGCCGGGGAAGTAATCTTATCAATGCACACTCATCACCTCTACTTCAGGAATGGAGTGAAGAATCAGTTGTACATGCTTGCGGTGTGCTTTTGATTTATAGTTCTGGATAATTTCCAGCACATCGTTGTCTATATAATTACTGTGGTTGCCGTTAATCTCCACGACTGAGTACTCCGGCACCTTGTCAAGAAACTCCAGCAGTTTCTTTTTGTTCATATAGCTTACATTCATGGCCAGTTCGAGAATGTAATGTTTGTGATGACCTTCACTTTTTTCTTCAACAACAAAGCCTGCCTGGTAAGTATGTTTGATAATAAAGTAGATGGAATAAATAACGCCGATAGCCACACCAATTAAAAGGTCGGTAAACAGGATGGCTCCTACAGTAAATATGAAAGGAATAAACTGCTCTCTTCCCTGTTTATAAATAGACCAGATCATTTTGGGTTTGGCAAGGTTGTATCCGGTACGGATAAGTATAACAGCCAGCACACAGTAGGGTATCATATTGAGAATACTCACGGCAAACAGTACTGCCAGCAACAGCCACACACCGTGGGCAAACCCGAAAGTTTAGTGCGGGCACCAGCCTCGGCATTGGCAGAACTTCTTACGATTACAGCAGTAATAGGTAAACCGCCTAAAAGTCCGCTGAAAAAATTACCGGTTCCCTGTGCCACTAGTTCCCTGTTTTGCGGAGTGATACGGTTGTATGGGTCCAATTTGTCAATAGCTTCCACACTCAGCAGTGTTTCCTGCGAAGCAACAAAACAGATAACCACCGCCGTTCTCCATATTTCCGTATTGCTGAAGATGTGATTGATGTCGGGCATCTTAACATCGGCAAACACATTATCAGGAAGACCGATGTACTGTGTGGGCATCAGCGCCAGCGATGAACCGCTTCTTTCGAGCAGCCATGCCAGCATTACACCAAAGAATACGGTAATAAATGAAGTGGGTAGAAAATTGATTTTCTTCGACAGTGTTCTTTTCCATACAATCAGCAATACGAGTGAAAGAAAGGCCACAAGAATAGCACCTTTGGAAATAGTCTGGTACAGGCTTTTATTTCGCTGAAGCCGTGTTTTAATGTAAGGATATTGAAAAGCTCATTCCTCCAGAAATCGGGTTTGTTATAACCAATTAACAATGGCACCTGCTTTGAGATAAGGATGATGCCAATAGCTGCCAGCATGCCTTTGATAACGGCTGAAGGAATAAAATGGGTAAAACCGCCCAGTTTAAAAACACCTAACAGAATCTGTAAAAAACCGCCAATGAAAACAGCCATAAAAAACAGTGGCATCCCTTTTTCCGGGCCACCCAGTGTGGCAATAGCAGCAGCACAAATAGTGGTAAGGCCAGCCGCAGGCCCGCTGACACTTAACTCCGACTTGCTGATTAATGAGATTAGCATACCACCGATGATACCTGCTATTAAACCGGCATACATTGGAGTATTAGATGCCTGTGCCACACCCAGGCACAATGGAAGCGCCACAAAAAACACTGTAATGCTTGCTTTAAAATCGTGGCGCAGAAAACTGAGAAAGAAAAAGCGAAATTTTCTTTTTGAGAACTGCATAAGGGCAAAGGTCGCAAAAAATTGAAAAAGTATAATTACAAATTAACGGGGATGGTCAAAATGTAAAAGTGATTTAATCAGTAAATAATTAAAAATATTCTCTCATCTGGTGCATTATTCCTTGTAATACATATCGCTGGTAAGTTGTTTGATCTCTTTCCCTGCTGCTTTTTCTTCCGCATATTTTTCCATTCCCCGTTCTATCACTTCTTTGAACTTTTCTTTTTCTGCCTGCAGTTGCTCCGGGCTAAATGTTTGGGCAGGTTCTTTAGCCAGCAATTTAAAAATACGCTTCATTATTTTTTCATTGGCCGGGTCGGCAGGATTAAGTGCCACACCTGCTTTGATCGCACCCAATAGCGGCACTACTTCAATAAAGTATATTTTTCCTGCCTCAATATCTGCTTCCACAAAGTCACGGTTTTCTGATCTGCCCCAGAACAAATGTTTGCCCGGTTCACATTCGTAGCGGATATAATTTGCACCGTTGGTCCGGCCAATTACGGAGGTACTGTCGAAGTAGGTAAAATTGATGGCGAACCCCATTGAGGATGTTCTTGCAAAATACACCACAGCCTTATTATCTGGCGCTGCAGGAATATTTTGGGCAGAAACAGTGCTGCTGAGCAGCAATGCCGGTATAAGTATAAGGAATAGCTTTTTCATCATTTGCTTTTTGAGTAATGAAATATCAGTTTTCATAAAGTTCGGTTACGGGCAAAGCGATTCCTATGATTTTTGTTCAGGCTGGTATAGTTTTTCGAAAATTACAACCAGGTGATATAATTATACCTGCCGGTTATGGAGTTTGAGCTGGTTTATAATACTTGTTGCGAAGCCAGAAAGCCACATTTACCAGCGCAATTAAAGCCGGCACTTCCACCAGCGGACCAATAACCCCGGCAAAGGCCTGCCCGCTGTTGATTGTAAATACTCCGATCGCTACAGCAATCGCCAATTCAAAATTGTTGCCTGCCGCCGTAAAGGCAATAGCCGCATTGGTTGAATAATCAGCCCCCATTTTTCTTGCTATTAAAAAACTGACGAGAAACATTATTGCAAAATAGATGATTAGCGGAATAGCAATTCTCAGTACATCAAGCGGAATCTCAACTATAAGCTTTCCTTTAAAGCTGAACATAATAACAATTGTAAAAAGCAATGCAATAAGTGTGATGGGGGAAATGAAGGGTATAAATTTTGACTGGTACCATTCTTCTCCTTTTAACCGCAATAAAAGAAACCTTGTCAGAAAACCGGCCGCAAAAGGAACACCCAGGTAAATAGCCACACTTCTGGCAATCTCACCAATTGTAACATCTACTGCAGTACCGGCAACGCCAAACAGGGGTGGCAACAGCGTTACGAATACATAAGCATAAACACTATACAAAAGCACCTGGAAGATACTGTTAAGGGCTACGAGGCCGGCCGCATATTCCCGGCTGCCTTCTGCTAATTCATTCCATACAATAACCATTGCTATGCAGCGGGCAAGGCCAATTAAAATTAAGCCCACCATATACTCAGGATAACCGTGTAAAAAAACGATTGCCAGTATGAACATTAAAACAGGACCGATTACCCAATTCAGTAGTAAAGAAACTCCTAATATCCTGGTGTTTTTAAAAACTTCTTTCAGCTTATCATATCTCACTTTGGTAAAGGGCGGGTACATCATAAGGATTAGCCCGGCTGCAAGCGGAATATTAGTTGTGCCTGATGAAAAGGAATTGATTAAGTCAGAAGAGGATGGAAAAAAATAACCAATGGCCACACCTGCGGCCATCGCTAAAAAAATCCAAAGGGTAAGATACCTGTCTAAAAAACCAAGTTTCTTTCTTTCGTGTGCAGGAGCACAGTTATTTACACTCATTGTATTGGTTTTGCTTATGCAAGATATAACGGATTATATAAGCTTCAGGTAGATATTTATATAGTAAAGCCCCGTTAATATAAAAATAACCCCGCTGCTATCCGCATAATTTTTTTCGACTTTTTTACAGCCTTGAAATAAACCCCCAACTTATGCAGGCTGAATGCTATAACAAATGAAAAGAGCATGACCGGCAACCCGGTGCCAACCGAAAAAATAACAGGCAGTGCCAGCCCTTCAGATGCAGACAAAGTCATTGGCATAAGGATGGCAAAAAACAATGCACCGCTATACGGGCAAAAGGCCAGTGCAAAAACAAGTCCGAGCAAAAAAGAGCCTAATAAACCCTTGTTTTTAAATTTTTCAGATAACTTTTCTGTAATGGTTCCTTTTGCAAGAAAACTAAGTTTAATAACATCTAGCATAATAAGACCGATGGTAATCATCAGCGGGCCTATGTACTTTTCGCCATTTCTCTGAAATAGTGTCGCAATTTCAAACTGGCTTACGCCATAATAGATTAATGACCCTAAAACCGTGTACGAAAACATGCGGCCCGCCGTATACAGTAACCCGCTTAACAATACCTTCTTTTTGCTGGTGATGGTTTTTGCAATATAGGCTGTAGCGGTAATATTCGTTGCAAGCGGGCAGGGGCTTATTGCAGTTAATAAACCAAGGGCAAATGCCGCCAGCAAGGGCGCATCACGGTTTTGTGCAAGATTGGTGAGCCAGTCCATATCATCCTTTTAAAAAATCATCAATATACTTCATCAGCTCTTCGGTATAAGCTGCTTCGTTGCCCACTTTCATAAAAGCGAAAGCGGTAAGGTTTTTTTTCTTTCCGGTTTTCGCATTATACAGGAACAAAGCCGTGCCGGCCGCCTCAAATTGTTTTGCTACCGGAGTATTGTTTTTATCGTCCAGGTTAACAAGTTTAAAAGGTATAGCAGGAAAATTTTTTGCCAGTGTTGCCTTAGTGAGCTTTTCAATTTGCAGACAGGAATAACATCGGTGTTCATTGTGGAACTGTATGACTTCCACACTGCCATTTTGTAAAACAGCAGTAGTTTGAGTATTTCCGTTGCAACTGAATAATAACAAAGCGGACAAAACAAAAAACAATGTATTGTACTTTTTCATATCAGTGATTTATAAAATGATGTTGAATAAATAGCCTGAAATAATTATAAAAAATGTAATAACAGCAAAAAAGATCACTATCAGCTTCCAGGTCATTACTTTTTTTAACAACGTTGCTTCGGGAACAGATAAGCCGACTACCGCCATCATAAATGCAATAGCGGTACCAATGGGTATCCCTTTTGCCACAAAAACCTGGATGACGGGCAGTACTCCCGCAGCGTTGCTGTACAGAGGCACACCCACAAGAACAGCCAATGGAACAGCAAAAGGATTGTCTTTGCTGATATACTGCTCAAAAAAGCCCGTTGGTATAAAGCCATGCATGGCAGCTCCTATGCCAATACCAATAATGATGTACCAGAAAACACTTTTAATGATGCCAGTTGCTTCTTTAAGAATCGAAGGCATTCGCTGTAACAGGGTTAACCTTTCTGCCTGCAGTTGTTCTTCGGTTTTGGCATTGGCAAGAATGTTTTGAACCCATGGAGTAAGGTGCTTTTCCAGGTTCAGCCTTCCTAACACTGTACCTCCGGCTATGCCCAGCAATATGCCGCTTGCTGCATATATTATGGTAGCCCTGAGGCCAAACATTCCGATAAACATAGCAAGGGCTACTTCGTTTACCAGCGGAGATGTGATGAGAAAGGCAAATGTTACGCCCAGCGGAATACCACCTTTTACAAAACCAATAAACAGTGGTACAGATGAACAGGAGCAAAAAGGAGTGATAGCACCAAACACTGATGCCAAAACATACTCCAGGCCATACAGCTTATTTCGGGACAGATAATTACGGATGCGTTCTACCGGGAAGTACGAATTAACTGCTCCCATTACCGTAGTGATAATGAAAAGCAGGATGAGGATTTTATTGTATCGTAAATGAAAAAATTCAGCGCCTGCCCCCATTTGCTTTGTCCGGCAAATGCAAACACTGAATATATCAGCCAGTTGGCCAGTGACTGTAACCAGTCAAACATAGAGACTTCTTAAATCTGTTATATATGCATTTTAATGTCCACCGCAACAAGAGCCGTGGTTATGATCATGTCCATGTTCCTGTTCATGACTGTGATCGTGGTGTGTGTGTCCGCCGCAACAACCTGTATGGCCGCTGGGTTCAACCACTGAAGCATCACCCACTACGGGAAATCCTTTATGTACCCATCGTACCAGGCCATGCCGCATATTCACCACTTTTTCAGGATCATATCCTTTGTGAACAAGCCAGGCGGCCGCTCTTATACTTCTTGTTCCGTCATGACAAACAATAACAAGGTTTTTGTCTGTCGGAAGCTCCGTATAACGTTCTTCAAATTGCGATAGTGGTATATGAATAATCTGCGGAACATCGAATTGTATTTCCTGCACTTCATCATTTTCTCTCACATCTGCAAGCAGTGCTCCTTTTTTTATCCAAGCTTGTGTGGTGCTGGGACATATCTCATTTACATAAACCTGCGTCATACAATTAATTTTGAGTTAGTAAGTTTTTTATTTCGTTAATATCGGCCACCCGGCCTTTAACAACTGCTTCGCCATCTATCATCAATACCGGGGTGGTAAGCACATTGTATTTTATCATTTCCTCAATATCCTCAACCTTTTGAACGCTGGCTTCCACACCTGTTTGCTTTACTGCCTCAAGGGCATTGTTATAGGTTGTTTTACATTTGGCACAACCGGAGCCTATTACCAGTATTTGTTTCATTTTAAAAGGCTTTTTTACTCGAAAAAGGCAGCAAACATTTTTTTGGCTTCTGCCCATGCTTTTTGGTTTATACAATACTTTATCCGTGGAGGCATAACATCTCCCTGTATTAATCCCGCATCTTTGAGTTCTTTAAGATGCTGCGAAATGGTGGACTGCGCCATTGGAATTTCCTCTGTTAATTCTCCGGTAAAGCAACAGGTCTGTTTTTCCAAAAGTTCAAAATGCGGATACGTACCGGGTGTGATAATGCCTTTGCATACCTGGCAAGTGTTTCTTCTCTGGCAGAATAGCCTATGTCGGCTGCAGTTCTTTGCATAAACTTGTTTGTTCATCGCAAATAAACGATGATTATTGTTTTGAAAACATGATTTTTATCATTTTGTTCATGTGACAACTGTAAATGAATGTGTTTGTTATGTAGTACCTGCAATTAATTATCTTTTGAAAGGCACCATGCTTATATCCCGTAGAAACCTAATAAACAGTAAACTTATACTACTGTTTTGCTAATTTTTTTGGAGGTAAACATAAATGCTGCGGTGACAAGCCCGGCAGCAAGCAAGCCAATATCCTCTTTAACGCCCAGTGAAAATGAAGCGGAAAAACCAACCACAGACCATAAAAAGGGGATAATAAGCAACATTACAGGAGGTTTTCTGACCGTCCATAAAAAGAGGCCAAAAGTGAAAATGGTACTTGGGCAGGGTAGTCCAAATCCCGGGGCATCCGGATAACGATGTGACTGCAAAACACCCAGTAGCGGGTACACCACCAGTGCAAAGAATACCAGTAATATACAGGCTATGCCCTGTGCCGTCATCTTAAATTGAAAGACCAGTTTTCCTGTGATACCCGCCCAAAGAAACAAAAGTCCCTGAGTGATGAACAGCACGCCAAAAGATATGCCGCGTTATTGATAGCAGTAAAAAAATTAGGTGATAAACAATGCCCATCCATAGCCAGATGAAACTGGCTATAAATGCAATTAGTTGCTGTGAATACTTTTTTTTTTCTAAAGATAAAATAAATGACAAGCAATGCAAGCAGGTAAAACAGGAGCTGGGCTGGCCATACTGCAAGATTGTATTTTCTGAAGATCTCAAAAAACTGTTCAGCAGTAAAAGGAAGTTTCATGCTGGTGGATTTACCGGGCTAAGGTAGTGCAGAAACAGAAGCGGGCATATGATGTTAACCAGCGGTAGCCAGGAAAAGGAGAAGCCGGGCGGGGGAAAGCCAAATGTTATCAGCAATAACTCTACGATTCTGCATTAACATAGCCACTGGCTCAAAATCAGGATATTGTAATTCGCAATTTATACCTGCCAACGGCAGGCAATTGCAAAAGTTTACCGCTGGCTACCTGGTCTCTATTTCAATCCCATATTTATCAAGCAGCGCCGCTACGGCTGGAAAGGAAAACCAGGCTTTCTTCAGCTTATTTATTTCAGGATTAATGGTGTAGTTATATGCCGTGCGGAGATCGGCTTTCTCTAAAACAGTGTTTTCAAAAATAGCACCGGTACAATCGCATTGATTGAATACGGCAGCGGTAAGGTCACATTCGGTAAAATCAGTTTCCAATAGTTGCGAATTTTTGAATACCGTTTGTTTAATGCTGGTTTGATAAAATGATGAATAAGTAAGCTGGCAGTTGTCGAATGTAAAGGAAAGGCCAAAGGGGCTGCAGGTTTCGAAACGTACACCCTGCAGCTTACAGCCGGTAAATTTAATATCACGAAAAACTGTTTTGCCTGTTTTTATCAGGCTGAGGTTGCAATTATTAAATATACAATCGGCAAACAGGCTGCCCGACATATCGCTGCCTGCAAAATTGCAGTTATTGAAAATACAATTCTCATATTCGCCTTTTGCAAAAGGCTGTTGAGTAAAGTCTTTTTTATTGAAGGTCTTATCCTGTATGTATGTGTCTGCCAAAGTTTGAATTTTAAAAAACTGACCGCATGGATGGGTTATTGATATGTAATTTTCAAATTCGTAAAAGCTCCTTCTGTAATCATTACACTGCCCCGTTGGTTGTAATCATAAAATATTGTATAGGGGCTTAGCCTGCCTGTAAATAAACCGGATATTTTTTCATTTGCATAAGAAGTGATTGTGATATTAAAATAATCTCCATTAAAGTAAAGAGAAGATTGCAATGCTCCGGCATTGTGGTCAATGTTAATCAGTGAAAAATTGGTACTGTCATAACGATACTGTAGTGGTTTAAGGCTGTCGGTAATAATCATGGCCTGGAATAATTCAGATGAACCGCTGTGTCCTTCAAATAAATATCTTGTTTCAGGCCACATGGTTGTAAGTTTAGTGGCGTTGGCATTGTATCCCGGAACAGAATCGGTATACGTTACCTGTACGCCATTTATTTTGTACTTTATGCTTACCATTTCATTTTGCGGTGGTGGTATGTCCTGGCTACAGGAAATAATAAGGGACAAGAAAACAGGAAAAAGAAAAAATGCTAATCTCATAGTGGGCATTTAGTGAAAAAGATATTAACTGGGTTTAAATCAAAAATATAAAATAGCCAAAATCTTTCTAAAAGATATAGGCCAGTTTTTATGTGTTGTGATTTGTCCGCCTGAGCTGTGGCGGTTAAGTTTTCAAAATTTACCCTGAGGAAGGCATCACACCACGGCTTTCTCCATCCTGTTCAATGTCTCTTCATCTACGATAGCACCCAAGGCGGGAGTATCAGGCACGGTGATAATGCCGTTAGTGCCATAAATAATGCCGCCGGTTACGGGGTCATCACTAAACATAAGTGCCGTATCGAAATCATAGTGTTCAATAAGCGGACTGCACAAGGCAAAATGTGCAAAGGCTGTCATACCCAGCCTGCTTTCCAGCATAGCACCCACCTGCATATGTATACCGGCAACCTCAGCTATCTGCACAGTCTGCAATGCGTCATAAATGCCGCCAGACTTGCAAAGTTTAATGTTGAAGTAATCGCATGCCTGCAGTTGTATCAGCCGCTCCGCATCATGATGTGTGCCGCAGCTTTCATCGGCCATAATGGGGATCGGACTGGTTTGCTTTACTTTCGGCAGACTGAGGTAATTCCATTTGGCAATCGGTTCTTCGCAATGCTGAATATTATAAACAGCCAATGCCTGTAATGTTTCAATTGCTTCCTCCACCTGCCAGCCCTGGTTGGCATCAATGCGCAGAGGAATGTCTCCACCTACCGCAGCACGGATGGCTTTTATTCGTTCCACATCGGTTTTGCCATTTTTGCCCAATTTTACTTTTATGGCAGGATAACCTTGTGCCTGTATGCTGAGGGCTTCTGTTACCATCGCATCAATTTCACCTACACTCACAGTGTAGTCGGTGGTTATGGTTTTATTGTTGTTGCCACCGAGAAAGGAATAGAGCGGCATACCGGCATGTTGCGCTGCAATATCATACAGGGCCATATCAAAAGCGCTTTTGATACTGGTATTCCCATAAATGATGCTGTCCATTAATTGTATGCAGGAGGCAATATCAAACGGGTTTTTTCCTTTGAGTGCTTTGGCAAAATACTGGCCAACGATAAAACAGGTGTCCTGGCTTTCGCCGTTAATCGGCATATAAGGGCTGCATTCGCCAAAACCGGTAATGCCGCCATCGGTAATTATTTTTATCAGCACATTATTGGCAGCATAATCAGTACCCAGCGAAGTGGTAAAGGGCTGCCTGAGAGGCACAGACAGTTTGAATATCTCGGTGCGGAGTATGGTAAGCGGCTGGTTCATAGCGGTTAAAATTGTTGTAAAGGTAAAGGGATTGACGGGAGTCCGAATTCAGGAGTGTTGAGTCTGGCTTTGTTTTTGCATCTGTTCATAGCCTAATACTTTTTTTACTGTTCATTCGTTAGTATCATCAATCCGCTAGTATGAAGAATCTGTTGTTTGTTATACTTGCCTCTTCGTTTTTTGTTTCCTGTAAGAAAGAAGTAAACGAGTTGCCTCCGGCCACACAAGCCGGAGTCCATACATTTGGGGCAAAAGTGAACGGTTCGTTCTGGGTACCGCAGGGCTTTGGCCCGTTTCCGCCAATGATATACTTGAAGTGTTGCTGATTGGTGATGATGCCCGGATAAGTGCAAGAAATTTTTCTTCTTCGCCCAATGAAACTGAGTTTTATATACATCTGAAAAACATTACAACCCCGGGAATATACCAACTGAACACAACCGTATCGCATCCATCGGCTGATGCCAGCTATGCGTATTATGTAAAGAGGACAATGACGCCAACTGATGAATGGATAACATCTGCCACTGAAACAGGAGAAGTGGTGGTGACAAGAATTGACAAAGCCAATCTCATCATTTCCGGTACATTCCATTTTACCGGGAAAACCATTTATGGTTCTGCTCCGAATATTTCTGTTACAGAAGGAAGATTTGATTTGAAAGGAGAGTGATCACCCTCCTACTTTTCCAGGCTATTTGTATCCTGCACAAATTTGTTTTTTTCTACGACACCAGAGCCTATGATTTTATTGTGCCGCAGCAGGTGAACGGCCCGCACCGCATCTTTGTATTGAATAAGGGTTTTATCCCGGTTACAGTTGCCAAACCCATTTTTTTCGATAATAGTCCGCTGTACTCCATATAGAGTAACAAGCGGCTCCTGACCCGGGGTGCTGCAATTAGTGAATGTGTTGCCGGCAACCTGCAAAAACGGACCCATGGTGCTTTCATCATTCCCTCCCCGGTAAATATTGATTACGCCGCCCAGCAGGTTGGAGACTGTATTATTATTGAAAACAATTTTTTCAGCGTTATAATAGCCTTTATCGTCTTTCTCTTCGTTCATACTGATAATACCGGCTTTATTATTTTCAATAGTGTTTTTGCTGAAGCTGATACTGTCGGCCACCATGCTTTTGTACGCATAAAAAATATGTTTCAGTTCGGTGGTCTGGCCGAAATTGTAAAACCTGCAATTATTTACAATCACACTATAATGCCCCGAACTTCCTGCGTTGCTGCTGGCAATTAAGTTCTCTGCATTTATTAAAGAACCATCCATTTTCAGGCCGTTCAGGTGCAGGCTCCCGTTTCCTTCAAGCACAAATACACTCTGCATTTTCTCTGTTACGAATTTTATTGTTTTTCCCGGGTTGCTGTTCAGTGATACCTGTTTGGTAATAGTAAGTGGCTTATTCAGCAGGTATGTTGTGCCGGTAAGTGTTATAGCT
This sequence comes from Chitinophagaceae bacterium, assembly GCA_016719815.1. Taxonomy (GTDB): domain Bacteria; phylum Bacteroidota; class Bacteroidia; order Chitinophagales; family Chitinophagaceae; genus JJ008. The sequence continues at coordinate 116,652 of JADJYK010000001.1, forward strand.
ACAGGCTCGTTTCTTTCAAGCTGTGCATAAAGCTGCCCTGCTGTTATGCATTTTACTGCAACTCTTTTACTGGTAATGTCTGCCATAGTTTTTGCAAACCATTTTGCACCCGATGCCCCATATGCTTCTTTATCAGCCAAAGGAATAATATCAACATGCGGGTACTCGGGTTCTTTTCCATTCCTGTACAAAACGGGTTTTTGTGCAGGAATATTCGCTTTAACAAACCCGGCTAACAACTCCTGTTTCGTTTCTTTGCTTACGCTGTTGTTGTCAAATTGAATGCCGCTTATATCATCATATGCCCTATAAACACTGCTGTCTTTTTTGTTGTAGAAAACATTATCATGAAAGCGTACTTTATCCGGCGGCAGCGTTCTTTCGGTGTCGCTTCCTTCGCAAAACGTAACCGGGCTGCACTCGTAAAAACTGTTGTATGCAATTTCAGCATCTGCTACCTGCACATACCGGTGTGCCGGTGAATTGGGGATGCCATTCATAACAGCAAGCGGCGAACGAAAATCAACACCCCGGCAGCGGAAGAAAATATTACTGATAACGTTTTGTCCTTTGTTAATAACCCGTACACCTCCTGTTCCCGGTTTAGTATTCCCAATAAAGAAATTTCCGGCAACGGTATTATTGTCGCCATGCCTCAGCACTACTGAACCCTGGCATTCTTTAAAGATATTTTCTTCCACTTCGTTGCTGCACGACTTAATGGAAACTATTTCTGTTTCGCCATCACAATTGTCAAAATAGTTGTTGGCAACCCTTGTGTTGGAGTTAAACTGGCAGTGTTGCGAAACTCCCACACGGATTATTTCCCCTCCGTTGGAGGCCAGCGGAACTCTGCGGCCAAAATAATTATGGTCGATGGAATGATGGTTCTCCCTGCTTCTTTCGTCGTCAAGAATTACAGCCAGCAATACCCCCAGGTTCTTTTTGTTCCTGAAGCTGCTGTGGTCAAGCCGGTTGTTTTTACCATAAAAGGCTACCCAGTAGTTTTCGTCTGTACGCCTGGAATTATTAAAATCATCAATGGCGCAATTGGTTACCTGGCAATTATTGGCAAGTTTGTCTTTACCTGTTCTGAATGTTATGACAGCATCACTGCCTGCATATCCTTTAGTAAAGAGCAATCCTTCCACAACAATATATTCGCCGCCAATACCAAGTTTACTGTTCCCTGTTATCACAACTTTCCCCGCTGTTTCGGCCTTTACGTAAACAGGGTTTTCCCTGCTGCCGTTGCAGGTTAGTTTTATAGTCACATTTTCCCAGTTGCCATTTTTTAACACGATAATATCTCCCGGCTTTGCCTGCTGGTTTGCCGTATTCAGTTCGGTGATGTTTTTTACAATTATTGTTGATGCATAGTTTGCAAAGGAAGTAAACAGAAATACGGGAATAAGTAATAGTCGTAACATAAAAAACTATTTAGAACGGGAAAGTTTTGGCATTATTCTGAGTGAAGATTCACGGATAATGAGTTTTGTTTTTAACACCTCTTCCACATGACTCATGTCGTTTTCGTTGTGAATTGTTTCGATAAACAATTTAGCGGCTACCTTACCTAATTCAAAGGCCGGCTGTTCAACACTGGAAATGCCCGGAGTAACCAGGCTGGTTATGGGCTCGTTATTAAAACTGACAAGACCAATATCATACGGCATACGTAATCCTTTTTCTTTAATGGCAAGCATAGCTCCAATGGCCATTCTGTCGCTGATGGTGAAAATGGCATCCGGCCTTTTTTTCATGGCCAGTAGTTCTTTAGTGGCGATATAGGCATAATCCTGGTTAAACTCACAGTTTACAATGATTTCTTTATCTGCCTTAATCTTATGCTTTTTCAGTGCTTTAAAGTATCCGTCAAGCCGCTGGTTGCTGATACCGAGATTTTTGGGCCTGCCAGTACGGCAATATGTTTATATCCCTGTTCAATCAGGTGTTCTGTAGCCTGGAATCCTCCGTCTTCATTGTCAATGCGTACACTGGGTGCTTTAATAGAAGGGATTACCCGATCGAAAAGCACAATCGGCATTTTTGTCCTGAATCTTTTTGATGTGGTCAAAAACTTTTGTTTCGCTGGAAACAGAAATGATAAGGCCATCTACGAGGCTGTCGAGCAGTCTTCTTGTGTTGACTATTTCCCTGCCGAAAGACTCGTTGCTTTGGCATACCATTACGGTGTAGCCGGCTTCAAGCGCCACTTCATCTATGCCTTTCACCATGGTGGAAAGCATATAATCCAGGTTTGGGATGATTACGCCAATAGTATGCGTTTGTTTTTGTTTAAGGCTTAGTGCCAGCCGGTTGGGCTGGTAGTTCAACTCTTCAGACAGGGCCATCACGGCTCTTTTTGTTTCGGCATTCACATCGGGTGCATTTCTCATCGCCCTGGATACGGTTGAAATGGATATATTCAGCCGCTTGGCAATGTCTTTAATAGTGGCTGGCTTTTCCATACAAAATTTTTTATTGAAGGTAAAGCTATGGATAAGATATTTACGGAAATACCGGCAGCGTTACCGGTAACGTTTTCAGTAAAAAAAATTAGATAATATCTTTTTGAATACTAAAAGTGTTAGATGGGCTCTAATATAATATTCAAATTTTTTTATAATATCTAATGTGTGAAAAATGCACAGGGAAGAAAATCCCCGCTAATATTACAGCGGCAAGTGAAAGAATGGAAAAGTTGTGCTGTATTATTCACTCACTTAATTAAATAAAACATATGTATTCATTTAACGGTAAAGTAGCTATTGTTACAGGCGGAGCCAGGGATATTGGTCGCCAGGTATCACTGAAATTGGCAGCAGGCGGTGCCAAAGTGTGTATTAATTATTTTGGCAATCAGGAGCAGGCAGAAGAGACATTGAAGATGATAAAAGAAGCGGGTGGCGAAGCTATCATTGTACCGGGTGATATGACAAGGGCAGATGAGGTTAAAAAAGTGCTGGAAGCCTGTACTGCTGCTTTTGGAAATGTAGTACATGTACTGGTAAACGTTGCCGGCGGGCTGATGGGAAGAAAACTGCTGGCCGACCTTGATGAGGAATTTTGGGATGCTGTTATGAACGTAAATCTGAAATCTGTTTACCTGGTTACAAAAACTGTCGTTCCTTACATGACGGAAGGTGGCACTATTGTTAACTTTTCGTCACAGGCTGCAAGGGATGGCGGTGGCTTTGGCGCCTTGGCCTATTCTGCAGCTAAAGGTGGAGTGCTTACATTAACGAGAGGTCTCGCAAAAGAACTCGGACCCTCAGGTATCAGGGTGAACTGTGTTTCTCCCGGCATGATTAACACCACCTTCCACAACACATTTACAAAGCCGGAAGTAAGGAAGAATGTTGCCGCCGCTACACCGCTGAGAAGGGAAGGTGAGGCAAGCGAAGTGGGTGACCTTGTTCTTTACCTGGCCAGCGGTTCCTCTTCGTTTATTAACGGAGAAAGTGTGGAAATAAACGGGGGAACTTATTTCGTATAAGAGAACAAGCAGTTTTAGCTGCAAATAATAACTATGCGATTGCTTATAACTATATGCCTGCTTGTGTTGCCGGTTTTGCTCAAAGCGCAGCACCCGTCAACTTTTTTAATAAAGCTGAGGCGACGTTGGTGAAAAACAACCTGAACCGGTATCCAGTATTGACCCGTTCGTATACTGCTGTAAAAAAGGAGGTAGATGTATGGCTTGAAAAGAAGTGGATGTGCCTTTTCCCAAAGACCCCGCCGGTGGATATACACATGACAGACATAAGGCTAATTATATGCTGCTGTTTAACAGTGGTGTGCTATACAACCTTACCGGCGAATTGAAATATGCCGTATTTGCAAAAAAAATATTCCTAAAATATGCGGTGCTGAATCCCACATTGAAAAATCATCCGCAGGCTACCAGCAGTTCACCAGGAAGAATCTTCTGGCAGGCATTGAATGATGCCAACTGGCTGGTATATGCCGGAATGGCTTACGATCTTATTTATAACTCTCTTTCAAAAGAAGAGAGAAAAACAATTGAGGATGGCGCATTTAAACCAGAAGTTGATTTTCTGACCAATGATCTTAGATCTTGGTTTGATCTTATACACAATCATGGTGTATGGGCCTGCGCCGGAGTTGGTATTGTGGGTATCGCAACCGGTAACAGTCATTATGTGGATATGGCTTTGTATGGAACAAATAAAGAGGGGAAGAGTGGTTTTCTTGCACAAATAAACGGGTTATTTTCACTCGATGGATTTTATACAGAAGGGCCTTATTATGTGAGGTACGCAATTCTTCCCTATTATTTATTTGCCAATGCATTGAAAAATGCCCGTCCGCAACTGGATATTTTTAACTATCGCAACAAAGTGTTGCAAAAAGCATTGATGGCTGGTTTGCAGCAAACTAATCTCGATGGAACATTTTTTGCCCTGAATGATGCACTCAAAGAGAAAGATTACACTACTAATGAATTGGTAACGGCGGTTGATATTGCCTGGGATGTTTTTGGCAAGGACGATGCGCTGCTTTTTGTGGCAGCAAAACAGGACAGGGTGTTACTCAATAAAGGCGGGATGGGAATTGCAGCAGCACTTTCTCCGGAAAAAAAACTGATGGCTTCTTTCCCTTATCGTTCTGTTGAATATACAGACGGTGTAAAAGGGGATGAAGGTGGTGTAAGTTATTTGAGAAATAGAAAAGGCAACGATCTTACTACGCTGATAAGCAAATACACGTCACACGGCCTTTCGCATGGTCATTATGACAAACTGAATATTAACCTTTATGATAAAGGAAATGAGATATTAACTGACTACGGTGCTGTCCGGTTCATTGGAGTGGAGCAAAAATATGGCGGCCGATATCTGCCGGAGAATAAAGGATATGCTGTACAGACTATTGCGCATAATACAATAGTGGTAGATGAAAAAAGTCATTACAACGGAATGGAGTCTGTGGCCGAAAAATTTCATGCTGAAAAGCTGTTCAGCAATATTAATAACGATGCTGTACAGGTAGTTGCAACAAAAGAAGAAAATGCATATGCGGGTATAAAGATGCAGCGTACGGTTTACTTGCTGCAACTGCCCGATACCAGGAAGTTGCTGGTTGATATTTTTTTAATGTAAAGGCAGACAGCACCCATCAGTTTGATTTGCCATTTCATTATAATGGTCATCTCATCAGTACTTCATTTAAATACAACGCCAATACAAAACAACAGGAGGCATTGGGTAATAAAAACGGTTACCAGTTTTTATGGAAGGAGGCAAATGCTGATATAAAAGACACCATCGCACAACTTACATTGCTGAATGACAGAACCTATTATACCATTTCTTCGCTGATACAAGGGCCTGCAAAGCTTTTTCTTACCAGAAGCGGAGCCAGTGATCCTTCTTTCAATCTCAGGCATGAGCCGGCCTTTATTATTCGTAAAAACGGAACAGGTCAGTCATTTATTAGTGTGCTTGAAATTCATGGAAATTTTGATCCCAAAAATGAATTTTCAATAGGGGCTTACTCTGCAGTTCAGGAAATGGAGACTATTCAAAATGATGATAATTACACAGTACTTAAAATAATACTGGGAAGCAAAGAATTACTTATCTCACAATGTAATGCTGTTTTTGAAAACCATAAAACACACTCAGCCGGTAATCTTAGCTGGAAAGGAGTATTTTCCGTGAGATACGATGGTGCTATTCTAAATAAATAAATGATACGATATGGAAACGACCGAAAATCTGAAAGTTTTTATTGAAAACAGCAGTATTCCATGGGAAGATTTGGGACAAGGAGTGAAAAGAAAAATTCTGGCATATGATGAAAGACTCATGGTTGTTAAAGTAGAGTTCGAAAAAGGAGCTGTTGGTGTGGTGCATCAGCATCATCACACACAAATAACTCATATTGATTCAGGCCTGTTTGAAGTGGAGATAAATGGAGATAGAAAAATTTTGAAAGGTGGCGATGCCTTTTTCATCCCCCCAAACGTAATGCATGGTGCTGTTTGTCTTGAGCCGGGAATTCTTATTGATGTATTCAGCCCTATGCGGGAAGATTTTGTTTAGTAATGATGAAGCTATTCATACATATATCAGTCATTGTTTTTTTAGCGGTTGTCGCCTGCAGCAAAAAAAGCAATCCTGCTGTACAACCACCAGCAGGTAATCAACCGCTGAGGACTGTAAATGTTTCGACAGCTGCCCAATTGACAAATGCACTGGAAGATGCCCACCCTGGAGATGAGATTGTTTTGTCAGATGGAGTGTATAGTGGAAAGTTTGTTATAGCGGATGCTGCTGACGGAACAGCAGCACATCCTATTGTTATGCGGGGTGGCAGGAATGCTGTTTTAGATGCGGGAAGTATCCAGACAGGATATGTGCTGCACCTGCAGGCGAATTACTGGATCATTAAGGGGTTTACGCTGCGTAATGGGCTGAAGGGATTGATGACAGATGGTGCCATGTATAATGTTATTGACGGCATCAAAGTGCAGAACATCGGTGAAGAGGCCATACATCTTCGCAGGCATAGTTCATATAATACTATACAATATGCAGAAATTACCAATACTGGGTTAAAAACTGCTGATTATGGTGAAGGTATCTACATAGGCTCGGCAAAAAATAACTGGAGTGTGTATACTAATGGTAATCCGGACTTGTGCGATTCCAATAAAGTGTTGAAGAATAAAATTGGTCCGGGATTAACCGCGGAGTGTATTGATATAAAGGAAGGTACGACCGGCGGTTTAATCCCGGGAAACACATTTGATGCAACCGGCATCACCGGGGCAAACGGTGGCGACAGCTGGATTGATGTAAAGGGTAATGGATACCTGATAGAGAATAACAACGGGACTAATCCCGGCGGAATAATTTTTAAGGATGGTTATCAGGTACATGTGGCCGTGTCGGGCTGGGGCAATTATAATGAGTTTAAAAATAATAACTGTGAAGTAAATGCTTCAGGTTTTGGGTTTAGTATTCAGTTAAGTGGCAGCAATGGCACTTCAACCGGCAATAAAGTATATACAAACAATATTGTAACAGGAGCGGTAAGCGGGGTGGCTAACATTCCGCTTAGTAACTAGCGATTATGAAAGTAAAAGGACTTCGTTGGTGGATTATCGGGCTCATAGGGCTTTCAACTATTATCAATTATATTGACAGGAGTGCCATCAATATTATGTGGCCCTATATACACAAAGAGTTTGGTATAGCGGAATCAGACAGTAAAAATGCACTGGCTGTAATAACCACATTTTTTATGATGGCTTATGCAGTGGGGCAGACTGTTACCGGTAAAATGATGGATGCAATCGGTACAAGGCTGGGAATGGTTGTTTCTATTGTAGGATGGAGTATTTCCATCGCCCTGCATGCGGTAGCGAGAACCTTATTATCATTTAGCATTTTCAGGGCATTTCTTGGGCTAAGTGAAGCGGGAAACTGGCCAGGAGCCACTAAGAGTAATGCCGAATGGTTTCCGGCCAAAGAGAGGGCCATTGCACAGGGAATTTTTGGTGCAGGTGCTTCGCTTGGTTCGGTAGTGGCAGCCCCGGTTATTGCTGGATTATATCTTGCATTTGGATGGCGGGCCACTTTTGCAGGCATTGCTGTTCTCGGTTTTCTGTGGATTATTCCATGGCTCATCGTAAATAAAAATACACCTGATAAACACCCCTGGATTACTGAGGATGAATATGACCATATACATTCTAAAACTGAAAAAGAAAACAACCCGCTACGGGAAGTAAAAGTTCATACCTGGAAAGAACTGTTACGGTTTAATAATACCTGGAGCATTATCTCCTCCCGTTTTTTTATTGATCCTGTATGGTGGATGTTTGTGACATGGCTTCCCACTTTCTTTAAAGAACAATTTGCGTTCGATATTAAACAGGTAGGTGCTTTTGCATGGGTTCCTTATTTGTTTGCTGCCATTGGCGGTATCGCTGGCGGATTCTATTCTTCATCTCTTGTAAAAAAGGGAAAAGAAGCATCATGGGCAAGGAAGAGTGCCATTACAATTGGTTCTGTAATCATGCTCATTTCGTTGGGTGCTATTGCATTTTATATGAACCAGCTGAAAGACCATATCGGTTTTGCAATTGCGCTGATCAGTGCCGCATTATTTGGATTTCAATTTTTGATTAACAATCTTCAAACACTTCCATCCGATTATTTTAATGGTAAGAATGTAGGGACAGTGGCTGGCATGGGAGGAACTGCTGCTGTGGCAGGAACAATAATACTGACACTGCTGGTTCCCTCGATTACAAAAACTGGATATACCACTTTATTTATTGTGGCAGCGCTGCTGGTGCCGGTTGCCTGGATGTGTATAGCCTTTATTTCATCTAAAAAGAAAATACTTAACCCGTAATAATAACAAACTCTGTTTATCTTCTAAATACTGCTATATGAAAAAAAGTATAACCACTTTGCTGATTCTTTTAACCGCCGGATTTATTTACGGACAAACGACTTACTACTGGGTAGGCGGCACAGCAGCCACAACAGGTGTTACCACTTCTACTAACTGGAATACTGCGTTAAATGGAACCGGTACGCCCCGGCCATCATCAACCGGTACTACAGATATACTGGTGTTTGACGGTTCAAACTTGGGCGGTGCCGCTCCGGCCACAGGGCCAGCAACTATCCTGGTTAACAGCAGTATTTCATGTGCGCAAGTCAGGTTGATAAATGCTGCCAATATTTCTTTTGTGAGACCAACCAGCGGTACGAGTACTGTAACGATTAATGGTGAAGCTGGCGATGACTTTTTTATGGAAGCTGGTACAGACCTTAAATTTGTTTCTACTGTGGGCAGTATCAGGATGGCAATGCTTGCAACAACCACCGGACGGGTAAGCGGAGCAATAACAATGATTACAGCCTTACAGGCAAGGTTCGATAATACTACTGCCGGTTCACCTGGTTCATTTATTTTTACAAACGGGGCAAGCTTAACAACAAATATTACTTCTTCCTCTTCCTCTTATGCATTTGGCAGTAGTTCTCAATCATCTGAAAAATGGGTGATATTTGAAGATGGGGCTCATTTATATTATGACGGGGGTTATAGCCCATTTGGCAGCAGTTCTGCTTTTTCGCCACTTGATTTGAGGCCCGGCAGCACCTGGCACCACAGGGCCAATAACGGACTCGGTGTATTCTGCAACAGAAAAAGTTTTGGAAATGTGATTGTTGAGAATAACGCTACCATGACAGCTGAAGGTCCGGTGTACAGAATAAATAATCTTACGGTAAATTCCGGAAGTACATTTACTAGTCACAGTTCAGGGCAAACAGCTGTGATGGGTGACATCATCGTTAATGGTACTATCTCTGCACCGGTAGCCGGAACAAATGAACTGGTATTGGCCGGTAATGCATTGCAAACAATTTCCGGAAGCGGAACAATTGGTGTTAACAGTATGATCGTGGCCAATAAAGCCTCTGTGTCCCTGGCTAAGTCTGTAGCTGTTGAAAGTTCGGTTACTGTTTATGGCAAACTCAATTTCAGTAATAATCTGTTAACAGGCACAGCAACATTTACCGCAATCGGTATTGTGGCTCCTGTTACAGGACTAGGAAACATGGCGGCAGGGTCATACATTATTACATCGAATACCGGTATCGCAACTACTTTAAGAGGGCAAAGCATTGCTGGTTCAGGTATAGCTCCCAATACGCATATTGTAGCCTTTAATTCAGCCGGAGATTCCGTCTATATTTCTAACCCGGTTGTTACAGCAGGCACTGGTGTATCTCTTTCAGTAGCTGCAAACGGAGCCACTTTGCAAACAGCTAATACCAATGGTTTTGATCCGGTCGCTGGTTCTGTTGCTGCTATCGGTAATAAAACCTATGATGACAATATCAATTATGTTATTGATGCAGCTACTGCCTGGCCATTTGGTGTATCAACTTCCGGTTCTCCCACTCCTGTTACGGCAGAGTTTATTGAGATTAATGCTCCTGTTACCATTAACAGGGCATTTACTGTTACAAATCATTTAGCTGTAAATGGGAAAATAACACTTCGTCCATTAGACAATGTTCGCATAAGTGCAGGTGCAGTGATCAATGGCACACCCGGTGCCACCAACTATATTGCTACTGATTACAACAGTTCAAATGGTAACCAGAGTTTTTTACAGTATGAAGGAGCCGGTACTACAACTTTATTACCGGTAGGTACAGTAAACTATTATTTACCTGCAACTGTTACCCCGGTATCTGTTTCTAATTTCTCCGTAGCGGTGTTTGAGGGTATTACCACTGATGGTGCTGTAAACGGTACACAACTGTCGGCTGCACAAAAGCAACTGGTAGTAAATGCCGTGTGGAATATTAACCGGACCAGCGGTACCGGCAATGCCGATGTAACCCTGGGATGGAATGCAACACTGGAAGGCTCAACATTTACCACCTTGCCAAATACAGATATTGGTCTTATCGCTAACACAGGCACATCATGGGCACTGCCAATTGGTACAGGCAACAATACTGCTAATACGGTAACTGCAACAGTCAGCAGTTTTGGTTCATTTGGAGCCGGGGCAGTTCCTCCGTCGCAGCCCTTTGTTTTTAACCCGCTTCCTGTGAAGATTTATGGAGATGCTGATTTTAATCCGGGGGCAACAAGCCTGAATACTACACAGCCTATTGTATACACAAGCAGCAATACAGCTGTGGCAACTATTGTTGCCGGCAATATTCATATTGTTGGTACAGGTACATCTGTAATAACTGCCACACAGGCCAGTGACGGATTCTATCCGGCAGCCAGTGCAACGCAGACGCTGACAGTTGATAAAGCGGCCTTGACAATAAGAGCTGATAACAAGATAAAGTTTGAGCTAACACCTAACCCCGCCTTAACAGCAACCTATACCGGATTTGTACTGGGAGAAAACACTTCCGCATTTTTAACTCAGGCAACACTATCCACAACAGCAGTGTTAAACTCAGCGCCGGGAACATATCCCATTACAGTTTCAGGAGCCACAGCTGCAAACTATACAATCACATTTGTGAATGGTACTCTTACTGTACAGCCCAAACAAAACCAGGTTATCACATTCAATACACTTGCTGCAAAAACTTATGGTAATGCAGACTTTGCCGCCGGAGCTTCAAGTACAAATAATACTATCCCGGTTACTTATGTAAGCAGTAATACTGCGGTTGCTACAATAGCCGGCAGTAATATTCATATTGTTGGTGCTGGTACGGCAAACATTACCGCATCGCAGGCAGGTAATGATGGTTATTTTCCTGCTGCTGATGTTACAAGGGCAATGATAGTGAATAAAGCAGCATTAGCTATTAAAGTCAGAGATACCACAAAGGTTCAGGGTGAACCCAATCCGGCTTTTACAATAACTTACACAGGATTTGTATTGGGAGAAACGGAGGATAATCTTATCACACAACCACAGGTATCAACCATTGCTACAACTAATACTACGGCAGGTTACTATACCCTAACACCGCAAGGAGCTGTGTCCAACAATTATAGTTTTACTTATACTAATGGAAGGCTTACAATTTATCCGGCAAGTGGTACAGATAAGCAATACCTGCATGCTTTTGTTCCTTCGAGGGGTGTACTCACGGTAAGGGTATTCTCTGTATTGCCGACAATTGGCGACATTGTACTGTATGATATGTCCGGAAAACCATTGGCTAAACGGAACCTGTTTATGCCGCCAGGATTTATTAATGCTGATCTGTTTATTCCTACAGTTCCTTCAGGTATATATATTGTTACAGTAAAAGGAGAAGGTGTGGATCTGAGAAAAACAATACCAATAATTAACTAAAATGATTTCTATGATAAAGAGAAGAGAATTGATTGCCGCTGTTTTAATATGTTCTGTCATTGTTGCAACAGGTCAAAAAATAAAACCAGAGGTTTATTCAATGGATATTAAGATCCTTGAAAAAAGCCTCGGGCGAATCAATGCGAAGGATGCGCAGATATTACCTGCCTATAACAAATTGATTAATGATGCAGAGAAAGCAATGAAGTTTGGCCCGGTGAGTGTTATGGAAAAGAAAAATCAGCCGCCAAGCGGAAATAAGCATGATTACATGAGTTTAGCACCTTATCATTGGCCGGATCCGGCCAAGCCAGACGGACTGCCTTATATACGGAAAGACGGTGAAACAAATCCGGAAGTAAAAGAGTATAAGGATAAGGAATACCTGCCGCAACTTTGTGCCAATGTACAAACACTTGGGCTGGCTTATTATTTCAGCGGAGAAAAAAAATATGCTGACCATGCAGCAAAACTATTGCAGGTTTGGTTTCTTGATTCTGCAACAAGAATGAATCCCAATTTCAACTATGCACAGGCAGTAAAAGGTGTGAATACCGGACGGGGTGCTGGCATGATAGATTCCCGCCATTTTGTAAAAGTGATGGATGCGATAGGCTTAATCCGGCCGTCAAAATGCTGGACTAAACAGAGTCAGGAAGAGATGAAAAAATGGGTTGCCGGGTTTTTAAACTGGATGCAAACCAGTGAAAACGGCAAAGATGAACTGGATGCGGATAACAACCATGGTGTATGGTACGATGCACAAAGACTTGCCCTGGCTTTGTATATCGGAGATAGTGAACATGCCCGGAAAATTGTAATCAACGCTGCCGACAGGCTGGATAAGCAAATGGATGAGTCAGGGAATTTCCCAAAAGAAATGGCCCGTACGAACTCGCTGCATTACACTGCGTTTGTCATGGATGCTTTTTTCAATATAGCCAACATGGCTCCCAAGGCAGGTATTGATTTCTGGACATTAAAAACCACTTCCGGAAAATCACTGCAAAAAGGATTTGATGTATTAAAGCCATACCTGGCCGGTGAAAAAGAATGGACAGGACAACAGATTAAGACATTCGATTTTGAAGAAGGATACTATTTGCTGGCTGTTGGCGCAAAAAAATTGAAATGCGGTAATTGTACCGAATCGCTCAGACAGCTTGCGGCTGAAGAATTTCAGAAGCTTCGCTTCAATTTACTATACTAATAATGAAATAATAATTTTTTTAAACTGCTATTATGAAAAAAATACACTGCTTGTTCATTATGTTATTCCTGCTGGCAGGAACTGTTGCCACAGCACAAAAAAGAACAATTACAGGTAAAGTAACAAGCCAGGTTAATGGCGAGGCCTTACAAGGGGTAAGTATCCTCGTTGATAAGCAAAAAGGCGGATTCACTACTAATGCAGAAGGCGTTTATACTGTTACTGTGGAAAAAAATACCACAACGCTTGTTTTTTCTTATGTTGGGTTTATAATGCAGACGGTTGTTATTGAAGACAGAACAAAAATTGATATTGTACTGTCACCTGCCATAACAGACAATGCAGAGGTTGTGGTTATTGGATATGGTACGCAGAAGAAATCTCACCTGACAGGTGCTGTGTCTAAGTATAAAAACGAAAAGCTGGATGAATCACCAGTTACCCGGCTTGATCAGGCGTTGCAAGGTAAAATCGCCGGAGTGCAGATACAGAACCTTTCTTCAGAAGCAGGTTCAGATCCTAAAATAAGAGTAAGAGGAATAAGCTCAATTAATGCTGGCGCAAACCCTTTGGTGGTAATTGATGGACACCCTGTGCCAGACGGACTTTCCTTTATAAACATGAGTGATGTCGAATCTGTTGAAGTATTGAAGGATGCTGCTTCAGCTGCTATTTATGGTTCAAGGGCAGCAAGCGGCGTAATTATCGTTACCACAAAAAGTGGTAAGGCTGAAAAGACTAAGTATTCGGTAAAATTTTCAACGGGTGCAAAAACGGCATATGAACTTTACCCGATGATGACAACTACCGAGTATACCAATTTGTTGTTTTATGAAGCGTCGCTAAAGGCCAAAGACCCAAGTATTACACCGCCAACCGGCACGGGTATTATTGCCAATAATGAAAGAGCAGCCTATATAGTGGAAAGCCAGCTGATGGGAGGAAAAGCAACTAACTGGCAGGAGCAGGCCATACGCAGTGCAACTGTCCGTAACCTGATGATAAACATGTCGGGCGGCACCAGGCAGGTGAAGTATTTTATATCCGGTGCTTATCAAAGAGACCAGGGCATGATGTATCACAGTGAATATGACCGTTTCAATTTGCGCACAAAACTGGATGTGCAACTAAGCAAGAGAATCAAACTGACATTTAATGTCAACCCTTCTTACAATAAGAGAGAAAGACCGTCAGTAGGTTATATTGATTTTGTACGCTTCCAGTCTTTCCTCCCAGTTTATCATACCACCACAACCGCGGCTTTTGTAAACCAGGTGACACAATGGGCTAATGTGAAACCGGGTGATTTTGCACAGGCAAGACATTTTAATGGAAGAGTATATTCAGGAATGATGCCTGACGGAAGCATGTGGGTAACCTCATCGCCAACAGATCCGTTCTCCACATCAAACAATACTCCCAAATCGGTGATGGAAACAAGAACCATAACTTCTAATGATTACAGGGTATTAAGTTCAGGCGATCTGACAGTAAACATTATTCCCGGCCTTGACTTTAAAACAACCGGAAGTGTATATGTTAACTATACCCAGGGCCTGGATTTTGCAAAACGCAATTCAAACAGGGAAGGGGATGTAAATAAAGGTGTATATAATAAGCGGTTGTTCATTGACATGCTTACAGAAAACACACTCAATTATTCTAAACAGATTAAGAATCATTCGCTGAATGTACTGGCTGGGTTTACGGCGCAAAAAACAAAAATTGATGATGAACAAATAACCGGGCTGGACTATCCGAGTGATAACATTACAACGTTGAATACGGCAGCGTTAATAGATTTAGCCAAAGAGTCAACCTTCAACACAAAAAATCAGATTGGCCTGCTGTCTTACCTTGGAAGGATAACTTATAGTTATGATAACAGGTACATGCTATCGGCCAGTTACAGAACAGACGGAAGCTCTTATTTTGCTCCGGGTAAAAAGTGGGGTTCATTTCCATCTGTATCTGTTGGTTGGGTGATTACGCAGGAAAAGTTTATGGACAAAGTAAACTGGCTCAACAACCTGAAGCTGCGGGCCAGCTATGGTGCTACAGGTAATAACAGGATTATTGATTTTGCCTTTGTTGATTTGCTATATGCAGCTAATTATCCGATTGGTTCTGGTACAGGTACCAGCACCATGGGTCAGGTGCCATCAAGGGATATTCTTTCCAATCCTGATATTACATGGGAAAGAACATTTCAGTATAACGGCGGTATTGATATCGGGTTGTTCAAAAATACTGTTTCTATATCGGCCGATGTTTACCAATCAAAAACGGACCAATTGCTGCTGAAACAATCGGCTATGGCTTTTGCAGGTGTGCCGCTTGCCTGGAACAATATCGGAAGCCTTCGTAACAGGGGGTTAGAACTTGAAATAACTACAAATAATTTTAAAAGAAAGGATTTCAAGTGGACAACATCTCTGAATGTTTCACATAATAGAAATAAAATTATTGAGCTGGGCGCCGAAGCATTTTTGCTAAACCAGGGCGAAAGAACAGAAGTGTATATGAACCGTGTTGGCGACCCGCTTATTCAATACTTCGGATATAAGACAAATGGTGTATGGCTATCACAGGCAGAAATTGATGCGGCCAGGGCAGCTGGTCTAAACAGTGCTTTAAGCAATGTGTTTGTACCTGGTGGACTAAAACTGGTAGATGTGGATGGCAACAATGTTATTGATGCAAATGACAGGGTGGTTACCGGCAGTCCTTATCCTGATTTTACATGGGGACTGTCAAATACTTTTTCCTATAAAGCATTTGATCTGAGTTTCATGTTCCAGGGTGTGCAAGGTGGCGATCTGGTGAACGGAGACCCTAACTACAATGAAACAAAAGATATAATAAGAATTATAATAAAAACCGCTGGCTCAGTCCAATGTTCCCTGGTGATGGTAACACGCCGTACTCAACACTCGGATTTAACTGGATGCTTACTGATTATGTTGTGGAAGATGCATCATACTATGCCCTGCGGGAAGTTATCATAGGATATACGCTTCCAGCCAATCTTATTAAGAAGCTGCACCTTAATTCGCTTCGTATATATTTTTCCGGGCAGAACCTGTTTTTCCATAATGCAGAAGGGTACAGGGGAATTAATTCTGAAGCAAGATTTATTACCGGGCCGTATAATACACCATTGGTTGATGGTTATCAGCGGGGAAGTTTCCCAACACCAAAAACTATCTTATTTGGACTGGACATTAACTTCTAACCACAAAAAAGCATTTTATGAAATACATACAATATGTTATAATAATCGGATGTTTGGGATTACTTTCCTGTAAAAAGGTAATTGACCTGTATCCCCAATCAAACCTGAATACAGGTACTTATTATTCTAATCTTGAAGAGGTGAAAGCTGCATTAACGGGGTGTTACAACGGCATGCAACGTTCTTTGTCAAACGAGTGGCAATTTACTGAGCTAAGAAGTGATAACTCAAAACAAGGACAACCGGGCAGTACAGCCTCTACTAACAGAGACCTGAGCGACCTGGACATGTTTAGCCCCAGTACTTCACACCAGGCTATCTATACTTACTGGCTGGCAACGTATAACAATATCAGGAATATAAATATTGTTTTACAGAAACTGGGTGTTACATACAACCCTGCTTCTGGTACATTAACTTTCAATACAGTCGATCTTCCGCTTACTGATGTAGACAGAAAACAACTGGCCGGAGAAGCAATGTTTATAAGGGCCTACCATTATTTCAACCTGGTTCGTCTTTTTGGAGGTGTTTTCCTGGTATATGAACCCATTACACCGGCACAGGCCAAAGAAATGAACCGTGCCAATATTGCCGATATTTACAAATTGATTGAAGCAGACCTTACTACTGCGGCTGCCTCAATGAATGCACTTAAATTCAACCAGATTCCAGCTGCTGAACTTGGCAGGGCAACCCGCTGGGCTGCAAAAGGAATGCTGGCAAAAGTGTATTTAACAGTGGGAAAGAAAGCAGAGGCTATAACTTTATTACAGGATGTTATTACTAACAGTGGCTATTCATTGCAGGCGAGTTATGCAAATTTATTTTCCATAACCAATGAGGTGAATTCAGAAATTCTTTTGCAGTAAGATATAAAGCTGGTGGAATAGGGCTGGGATCACATTTTGGAAATACGTTTGCTCCCTTAGGCAGCGGTTCGGCAATTATTAACGGCGATGGCGATGGCTTGAATTATCCTACTAATGATTTAGACACTGCCACAATTGGAGATTCCAGGAAGGCGACACTGATTGGTGTTTATGGTTCTGGCACTTCGGCAAAACTGTATGTGAAAAAATTTCTTTCGCCTGTAACATTAGTAGACGATGGAGAAAGCGATTGGCCGGTATTACGATATGCTGATATTTTATTGTTGCTGGCTGAGGCACAGGGCTATACGCAGCCAAGCCTGGATCTCATTAATGCCGTAAGAACAAGGGCCGGATTACCCAGTCATACGATGGCAACAATTACAACTCTGGCACAGTTTGAAAAAGCGTTGTCTCATGAAAGGCGGATTGGTTTGCTTTTGAAAACCAGCGTTGGTTTGATTTGGTGCGGTTCAACACCACAATGACCACCATTACAGCAGTACAGGCAATGAAAGATCACTATACAATTGAGTACTACAACCATTATCGGTTGTATGTTGCTCCAGCACCGACACTGGCTGAGCTTCATGCAAATGTTTCGGTTAATAACAGGTTACTGCTGCCAATACCGCAACGGGAAATTGATACAAACACACAATTGGTAATTGAACAAAATACCGGATACTAAACTTATAGAGATGAAGAGTTTTTTTTTAGGCGGGTTTTTATTCTTTTCAATGATATGTGCCGGACAACAAACTGACACAACAACATATAAACCTGTTGAGTGCCCGGAAGGATTTACAGCGAAGCTGAATGTAGTTTACACAACTGTTAAAGACTGGGAAGGTAAAATGGATATGTACTTGCCTCCTGTCAAGGATGGACCTTCGCCGGTTGTCATCAATATACATGGCGGTGGATGGAACCATGGGGTTAAGGAATCACAAACGGGGTTCAGCACTTTTTTTAAAATGGGATATGCAGTGGCCAATATCGAATACAGGTTAACAGGTCAGGCTACGGCGCCTGCCGCAGTTGAAGACACAAGATGTGCCCTGATCTACCTTATAAAAAATGCAAAAGAATTGAATATCGATATTAATAAGATTGTGGTAATGGGAGGGAGTTCCGGCGGTCATCTTGCCTTGATGACAGGATTACTGGGTAACGATAACCGGTTTGATAGTAATTGTAAAGGGGTAAAGGATGTAAAAGTTGCAGCAATTATTGATAAATACGGCATAACTGATGTGTGGGACTGGGGATATGGAAAAAACATTACCAGCAAATCGGCAACAAGATGGCTGGGCGATAAGGCAACAGATGAAAACTTCGCCCAATCAGTTTCTCCGATTCATTATGTTACAAAAAACAGCCCGCCTGTTTTTATTGTTCACGGGGATGCAGATCCTACAGTTCCTTATCAGCAGTCAGTTGACTTACATAAAAAGTTAGTGGCAAATGGATTGAAAACTGAGTTTATAACGGTGCAAGGTGGTCTGCATGGCAAATTTGATAAAGAAAAGAATAGTGAAATTAATAAGGCGATAGCTGCTTTTTTAGAGGAAGTGATAAAATAGCAGATACCCTGATGGTTCAGTCTTGACCGGTAACAGTGACAAATAATAGTCATCAGAAAAGGATCCTGATGCCAGCACCAAATGTTGCCATAAATGGTGCTTTATCGTTTACAAGAAGATAATTACTGGGATAGCCCCATGCAGGAACACAAAGTTTCGCCTCGCTGTAGAAATAAATATCCCCTTTTGTGGGCACATCCACACCAAGGCCAATATCGTATGTAAGTCTTGTTAACTTGGCTGCGCCCTCCAGTACCGGCACAACATATTTTGTTGTATCGACTGATGAAGAGTGTACATTGCTGATTTTGCCAAATAATAAACCAAATCCGGCGATGCTATATAGGTTCCAGCTTTCTTCTGCTTCTGCATTACCTTTCAGAAATTTTTTCCAGCCAGCTGCAAAATGTTTCGTATTTAAACCGGCCTGATTGGTGAAGGCAATTTGCTGAGGTGCATAAATTATATCTTTTGCCTTAGCTTCTAATTGGTTTTCAAATTTTCCGGCAGAGTAATAACCAAATGAAACATAAATGCCATCCTTTGGAGTAAGGTGAAACTGTGCCTGAGTGTTATGACCAAATGCCCAAAACTGTTGTTCTTTTCGCAGGCTGCGCAATACCTCCGGGTGGGTGGCAATGCTGAAACGGGGCTGTGCCCATGCCTGTATGGTAATGAAAATGCAAAGGATAGCCTGTATGTAGAGTTTCTTATACAACGAAAAAATATTATTGCAATGTTAAGCAATTATGTAATGCTGTAAAGCAACAAAGCCATCCGCTTCAGGCGGATGGCTTTGTGATAGTAAAAGATAAATATTTATTTCACCAATTTCAGTTCGTTGATGATGTTTTTTGCTCCACCCACCACATCAATACACCATAACACATAACGGATATCAACGTTGATACAGCGGTTTACCGTCACATCATAAGCAATCTGACTCTTGATGTCTTCTGAGTTGCCGTCGAAAGCAAGCCCCACCAGTTCACCTTTAGCATTCAGCACAGGTGAGCCGGAGTTGCCACCGGTAATATCGCAGGTATTGAGAAAGCAGGTAATCAAATCTTTCTTAACAGGATCCGCATACTGTCCGAAATCTTTTTTGCGCAGCAGTTCCAGTACGTTGGCTGGCAGATCAAACTCATCGTCACCTGCTTTGTATTTCTGCAAAACACCGCTGGCAGTTGTGTACCAGTCGTAGCGAACACCATCTCTTGGAATATAAGGAGCCACTTTTCCGTAAGTGAAACGCATGGTGCTGTTGGCGTCGGGGTAGTATTCTTTTTTGCCTTTGTTCATTTCCATCTGGCCTTTCATGTAGATGCGGCCAAGGTCGGCGTTTTTATTATTGTAAGCTACCAGCTTGGGTGAGTAGTTAGTCATCCAGTTGTTCAGGAATGCCTTTGTGTACTGGAAAGCCGGATCGTTTTCCAGTTCAGCAACAGTTGGATTGCTCATAAACGCAGCCCATTTTGTGCTATTAAGAAGCAATGCATTTGCATATAGGTCATTTGCAAATTTTTTCCAGGTGTCTTCGTCTTTAAGATCACCGAATTTTTCCTGTATTTTTTCAAAGAAGCCGGCAGGTTGCTGGTCTTTATCAACTTCACTGTAGAATAATTTTGTAATGGAAGCAAGAATATTGCGGTCGGCCTCAATTACAAAGCGTTTAGAAGCTTCTTTCAGCATATCGTCAATTGACTTCAGTCCTTTTTCAATTTTAGCTTTATCCGGCGCTTCTTTTTTCAGTTCGGTTTCGATCTGTGATAATTGTGAGCTCCAGCCAACAAGGTTGATGCCCATGATACCTTGTCCAAAGAACTGGCGATGTTTTTCATAGCCTTTCCAGGCGTCCACATTTGCTTTAAATTCGCTCAGCAGATTTTCATACTCTGGTTTGCCGTTTGCCCATGCCTGGAACTTTTTCTCTTCTTCTCTTCTGTTTTCAACAATGTTTTTTTGTTTCAGTTGTTTACCCTCAAGGTCATAGAATTTCCAGTAGTTGGCAAGACCAGCATATTCAGAGGCCATTTTCAGGCGGGTTTCCATGCTCTTGTCCATTTCAACTTTCATGGCCTTGAGGCGGATGTCGCGGCACTTAACGAAATTGGGATCGAAGTAATCTCTTTGTAATTCGATATTGTAGCTGGCATCGTACCGGTTGGTACGGCCAGGATAGCCGAGAATCATGTTGAAGTCACCTTCTTTAATTCCTTTCATGGAAACAGGCAGATAGTGTTTAGGCTTTAGTGGTACGTTTTCGGTGCTGAATGCGGCAGGTCCTCCAGTTTTTGAAGAATACACCCTGAAAACAGAAAAGTCGCCGGTATGACGTGGCCACTCCCAGTTGTCGGTATCGCCACCATATTTACCTATCGCCTCGGGAGGACAACCTACAAAGCGAATATCGCTGTAGCGTTCATAAACAAAGAGCAGGTATTGATTTCCTTTGAAGAAACTGCCGATGCGGGCATCAAGAAATTTTGATTTGTCGGCATATTTTGCAACAATTGAAGCTGAGACTTCACCATATTTTTTCATGCGGTCGCCGCCGGTAAGATTACCCAGCGCATCAGTAACTTCTTTAGTTACATCGACAATATTTTTTAAGAACTGAACAGAGAGACCTTCTACCGGCAGTTCCTGGCTGGTGCTGGAGGCATAAAAACCATCCTTCAGATAATTGTGTTCTACAGTGCTCAGGCTGTTGATAGCACCATAGCCACAGTGGTGATTGGTAAAGATCAGCCCTTTTTCACTTACAATTTCTCCGGTGCAGCCACCGCCAAAAATGATAATAGCATCTTTTATTGAATTTTTGTTGAGGCTAAAAATCTGTTCTTTGGTAAGTTTGCAACCCTTCTTTACCATATCGTCGTATGTCTTCTGACCAAGGAACAAAGAAAGCCACATGCCCTCATCGGCAAATGACCTGGTGATAATACCAGCTAATAAAGCAATCGTTATAAAGAATTTTTTCATAAATGGAAATTTGGGAACAAACCTACGCAAAAACAGCTACTAATTTGCTGAACTTGTTACGAATGGTTAATTTGGCTGTTTAAATAACTGCTTATGAGTTTTCGGTTGCTTGCCATTGTGTTTTTTTGTTTATAATAGCGATAAATTCTTGTAGTAAAAAAGACAGTAATCCTAATCCCACTCCGCCATCTGTTCCCGGTTGTGCTTCTAATACATCTCCGTCGAATGGTACATATATTTCGGGAAATTCTGTAACACTTAACTGGTCTTCAGTAAGTGGTGCCACAGGATATGATGTATATGTGGGTACCAGCAGTTCTCCATCCACGGTGGTGGCCTCCAATGTTAGCGGAACAAGCTATGCCTATACAATACCCACTACAGCCACCAGCACCACGTATTACTGGTATGTGCAGCCCAAAAACACCAGCGGTGGTGCCAGTGGTTGTGTAAGCACCGTTACTTCATTTACATATACTGTAATTCAAACACCCCCCGCTTTTGGTTATTATGTGGTGGGCTATTTCCCATCATACAGAAGCCTGGCAGCCGTTCCTGATGTGAAATTTAAAATGACGAATGTGGTAGTATATGCTTTCTACCAGGTAAATGCATCGGGCACTTTGTCGGCTCCCTCATCTCCATCAGCCACACTTACTGATGTTGCCAACAAAGCCAGAACCAATAGTTCGAAGATTTTTTTAGGGATTAATGATGGTACAGGTGATGGGACCACCAATTTTAAAAATATGGCAGCAAGCGCCGCAGGCAGAAATAACTTCGTAAAATCTGTCATGACTTCTGTTCGTCAGAATAACCTCGATGGAGTGGATGTGGACTGGGAATTTCCTTCAACCAGTAATGGCACTGATGCAACATTTACATTATTAATGAAGGAGCTAAGTGACTCTCTTCACCGGGATGGACGTTACTATTTATCCTGTGCAATTACAGCAGGTAAATATGCCGGCGGATACAGGGATGCCATCCGCAGCGAACTTTTCCCCTATGTTGACTTTTTCAATATAATGGCCTATGACGATTTCAGTACATCGGTGCCCTATAAGCATCACAGCGATTATACGCTGGCACAAACCTGTCTTAACTACTGGCTCACCACGAGAAGCATGCCTGCCGCAAAATGTGTGCTGGGGATACCTTGTTATGGAAGACCATCAGGAATAACTCAAAGCGGAACCATTCTTACATACAGTG
This sequence comes from Chitinophagaceae bacterium, assembly GCA_016719815.1. GTDB lineage: Bacteria > Bacteroidota > Bacteroidia > Chitinophagales > Chitinophagaceae > JJ008. The sequence goes on from JADJYK010000001.1 coordinate 139,600, forward strand.
GCATTTTGTCGCAGGGAGGAAATCCACAATTAGATTCGGCTGTAGTAAGTGCCGGGTCGTTTACTAACTATACTATTTACTACAACGGGCAATACACTGTAAAAAGAAAAGCAAAACTAGCCAAAGATATTGCCAATGGCGTTATGTTCTGGGAAAAGTACCAGGATGCACATGATGGCAACTCATTGATAAAGGCAGCCTGTGATACGGTGGGAAGGAGTTACTAAGCGGGGGTTATTAAGACATTCTTTTAAATATCTTATTGTACAGAGTGCAGGAAAAACACCGGCTCTTTGCCGGTGTTTTTCTTATAATTATTGTTCTCATTTATATCCTTTCCAGATTCTTACTTCAGTATCAAACAGCCAGTATGTGCCATTGGTATAAGCAAAATTGAGCCAGTCTGTTGCCGGAGCATCTTCTGGCAATTGCAGTTTTTTAGTTAGAAATCCGGTTGCTTTGTTATAGAGCTCTACTTCTTTGTTAATGTAGTTTAGCAGGCCGATTTCTGCACCTTTAATGCCGGTATAAATAACAGTAGTGGTATTGTAGTCTTCTATTACTTCACTGTTATTTGTTTCCAGGTCAACATCATCAGGATTGCCAGCCATAACCCCAAGATGTATGGTGATGTATTCGTTGTGTTCGGCCCATTTGTAACCATAAACATCTATTTCGCCTTCAGTCCCCAAAAAGTATACTTCATTCTTTAGTGGGTTAAAGGCTCCGGCCGATTGCGCATCAGGCTGGTTCATCCCTTCATGCAAATTTTTTACGGAGACGGGCAATCCTTTTAAGTCCAGTTTATATTCGCTCCAGCCAAAAGTATCATATCCGTTCATCTGGATGGTCTTAGTGGCGGGGTTATACCAAAGACCCCGGATGTCAAACATAGCTTTTTGAGATACCGGTGACAACCTTGTGCCTTTCACATCAAATACACTTATTGAAAAGTCAACATTGCCTGCCATGGCGGCATAATATTTTTTCTGAACAGGATGCCATACAACAGAAGCTCCATTGGCGCCGCCCTCACGGGGAATTTTCAGTTCCAGTATTTTTTTTAATGTTCTTGATCCTGTTTGTGAGAAACTCTGATTAATAGAAAACAGCAAACTGGCAGCGGCGAGGAGTAACAGCTTTTTCATGACTTGCGTTTTAATGGTACATAAATGCATCAAACACCATATATCTTTAAAGGGAAATAACTTTATGATTGCCGGCTTGTAATATGAACGGGTATAAAACGATGAACCATGTCCTTTGTGTAAGCGGGACATACGATGTTTAGATTTAATACTAAGTTACATTATTTAACAGGCTCGTTCAGCACTTTCCATAATAAATCTTTCAGCTCTACCAGTCCTTTATTGGTAATGGACGAGAAAAAAAGATACGGAATATGTGGGGGTAGTTCTTTTATGATGGCTTCTTTTAATTCATTGTCGAGCATGTCGCTTTTGCTGATGGCGATGATAAATTGTTTTTGCATCAACTCAGGATTATATTGCTCTAACTCATTTACCAGTATCTCAAATTCTTTTTTGTGGTCGTTACTATCGGCAGGAATAAGAAACAACAATACGGAATTTCTTTCAATATGCCGCAAAAAACGATGACCCAATCCTTTGCCTTCGGCAGCCCCTTCGATAATACCGGGTAAGTCGGCAATGCAAAAGCTTTTACCATCACGGTATTCCACCATACCCAGATTGGGTGTGAGAGTGGTGAATGCGTAGTCGGCTATCTTAGGTTTGGCTGCAGTAATAACAGACAGTAATGTTGATTTACCTGCATTGGGAAAACCAACGAGGCCCACATCAGCCAATACTTTCAGTTCCAGAATTTTCCAGCCTTCAAGCCCTGGTAAGCCTGGTTGTGCATACTCAGGTGCCTGATTGGTGGGTGTGGCAAAGTGAGAATTGCCCAGCCCGCCCTTACCTCCGGGCATCCATACTATTTCCTGGCCATCTTCGAGTATTTCAACTTCTTGGTTTCCGGTTTCTTCATCTCTGGCAACAGTACCCAGTGGTACATCAATGATAATATCTTTTCCATCCCGGCCTGTACAGTTATTAGCTCCGCCTCTTTCGCCGTCTTCGGCGAGTACATTTTTATAGTAGCGTAAATGGAGCAATGTCCATAAGTTACTATTGCCTTTCAGAATGATATGGGCGCCACGTCCCCCATCGCCGCCATCGGGGCCGCCCAGTGCCGTAAACTTATTGCGCATGAAGTGTTTGTTGCCGGCTCCACCATGTCCGCTGCGGCAAAAAATCCGTATCTGGTCTACAAAATTGCTTTTTTCCATAATCTTTGTGCAACAATAAGCAAATATACCTTGTCAAAGTGTAAACAATTTGTATGAGCCGGATTTTGTTAGCCATCTTTTTGAGCGGTTTATTATTTCTGCAATGCGGAAAAAAAACAGAAGATGGCGAGTGTCCCGGCCTGTGTACAGGCAAAAATTTCAGACATTAAAGCGCAGCCCAGATGGAACCCTCCGGCAGAGGTTGCAGAATACCTTTATAATGGTAAAAGAATCTTCTTGTTCACCAGCGATTGCTGCGATCAGTATATCCAGCTATACGACGAAAACTGTAATTATATCTGTGCACCATCGGGCGGCATTACCGGGCATGGCGATGGGCAATGTGCCGACTTTTATTCCACTGCTACTTTTGTAAGGCTGGTTTGGAAAGATAACCGGTAATAAAAAAGCGATGGCTGATATCCACCGCTAAAAAAATTGTGAAATAAAATTCTTTACTGTACTACCAGTTTCGTACTAAATACCGATTTTCTCTTTTCATCTGTTACACTTACCAGGTAAATGCCTTTTGAGGCAGAAGGGTCAAGTTTTATTACCTGTATCTGGTTGTCGCCACTCAGGTTTACAGCTTGCTGAACCAACTGACGGCCCATTACATCTGTTACATACACTGTATAGCTGCCCGCTTCAAGCGAATTGAACTGAATCGCAAACTGGTTGTTGATTACAGGATTGGGGTAAAGGCTTGCCTTACCATCACCAACATTGGTCACTGTAGCTCCCTTCATTAATTCCACAGGTGTAACGCTTGTTTTATTGCCAGAGAGATACAAGTTGCTGTTTGCCAGGTCTGAACTTTGCCAAACTGTTCCGCTAATAATATATGGTGTTGCGGTAAGTGATTTCAGGTCGACCGTAAAATAGGAACCGGAGGCCATCGCACTGGAAACAATTATTTTATTGTCAGCAGTAACGGCTGCACCATTTGTGGTAAAAGTTACCGGCAAACCATTTATTGTACCAAGGTATTTTGCCACTTTTGACTCTGTATTTATTTTGAAAACGTAATTGCGGGCGGTAAATATGTAAATGCTGCCATCATCATCAGCTATCACATCACCACCATAGCTGCTGCAAGAGTTGTGAATGGAAACGCCGTTATTCGCCTGGTCATCAACCAATGAGCCTAAATCTTCAATCAGTAGTTTTTTCCCAGTACCGAAACGCAGCAGCTGTGTGCCATCATTGGTAACGGCATATCCGTAACCATCAGACGCAATTACCATACGGGTTATGATATTTCCCTGGTCAGGAGATTTTTGCGGTCTGCCAGAAAAATCCTGGTCAGTAACGTAATAAGCCTTCATTGTTTTAAGATCGACATACCGCAACTGGTCTATAAACATGGGAGTAAAATAGAGGCGGTTATTTTTTATATCCAGTGCCATTGCTGCCACGCCACTGCTAAAGGCAGGCTGTGTGTTGAATCCCATACCTTTCGGATTGACATAAGAAGTGATTTCCTGTTTGGTGGCTGCATCATAGGCCACCTGTTTCAAATCAGCTCCGTTCAGAATAACATCACTAAATGTTCCGTTTTGCAGGTTCAGTTTACGCAAATAATTCCAGTTATAGCCCTGTTGCATATCAGTAACGGCATATGCAAATTTATCAGCAACCTGTGCTGAACTATAAAAAGAGAAAATTACTGTACCGGCCAACAGGGAAAAAGAAAGTAAACTTTTTCTCATACACAAAGGGTTTAAGTATTTACAATCAGAAAAGAGATGGAGTAAATTACTGAATTTCCTAAAAAAGGTAAAATTTTTTATGACCGGGGGCATAAAAAAACCCCTCTGTCACGAAGACTGGAGGGGTTTAGGATTATAAAAACCCTGAGCATTATCTCTTTATAATTTTTTGCGTCATTTTTCCTTGCTCTGTAATAATGTCCAAAATGTACATGCCCCTGTTCAGCGATGATAGCTCAGCGGATAATACGATTACGTTATTACCTTTTTGAAGCTGGGTATTGCGGTTAACCACAATTTGTCCGGAAGCATTGCTTATCCTGAGCGTTGCTTTAGCATCCTTTTCCGTATTAAGTTCAATTTTCAAATCAGAAGTAAACGGATTAGGATAAACAGAGAAATTGCTAATCAGGCCACCATTGATCCTTAATGCCACTACATTGCTAAGATTTGTCTTTCCGTCAATATCCAGGGTTTTAAGTCTGTAATAGATGATACCAGATGAAATAGTAATTGGGTCAGTATAATTGTAGCTAATGTCGGATGTAGAGTTGCCATTGGCTTGTCTGGCGCCAACAGAAGTGAAATTAATTCCATCGTAGCTTCTTTCAATTTCAAAACGGCTTACATTTATTTCGCTTGCAGTTACCCAGTTTAACAGTGCATTATTACCTTGTTTTGTAACAGAGAATGATGAAAGCTTAACCGGAAGTGTTGTTTGTGAAGGGAATACATTAGAGGCAAGGTCTTGTAAGCCGGTAACTGCCCTTACCAGGAAGCATCCAACTGTTCCTGCTGGTCCGTTTACTGTATTTTGGTCAATAAAATAAAGACCATTATCAGTAGATATATAAAACGAGCCACAACTTACCTGCCAAAAGCTACGCCATTTCAGCCCTTTTTGTAAAAGCGGTGGAGTTTGTATTATCACGCAAATCCCATTTTTTAGTAAGATTTGTTCCGCTCACCAAAGATTTCCCCAGCGAGATCGAGTAAAAATTTGTATCTGACAACCTTACTTCCGTCATTTGGAATCAAGGGCAGGTAAACATTGTGCCATTGCAAGATCCAGCCTGTTCGCAAATATCCCCATTTTGAAATGTAGCTGCTGTTGACCCTGTTAAAAGCAACACTGGCGTCTTCCATAAATATCTATAACCCGGTTAATACCATCAGTATTGGCAGGAATAAAAGCAGGTATAGTGTTACTTCCATCTCCAGCCAGGATCCACCGGTTCACGTCGGGGCACCATATCGAGACGGAACAAATCCATTGAAGAGTATTATTACCTTGCACCATTTACATCCATCGTTCCAACAAGTGTTCTGCTACTACCGGTTGATGTGGCCTGCACCATAGTACATGACTTACCACACCGTTAGTGCCATTATTGGGCAACCAATAAAAATAACCTAATCTGCATTCTTGGCAGTTATCATTTCTCCTAATACGATGCAGTTGTTACGTGCAGTTGAAGGGAAAGGATCGAGTAAATTTGTCGGACGGCAAAATAAAAACCGTTGGTGACACTAAAGCTTGGAACCTGATTCCCATCAGAAGAAGTGGCCCATAAGTTAGGAGATGCCGGTGGTGCTACTACATAAACATTTGTAGATGTTGTAGCAACAGCTGATCCGCCCTGAGTTTGAGTGACAGTTACACTTACGGAATATGTACCGGCAGTTGGAAACTGAAAAGAAACCGATTCACTGTTACAGCCTGAAGTACAGTTAACACTATAAGGGGAGGCGGGTACTGTAGCACCAGGACCGGTAATTGTATAGACAAATGTTCGGTTGTTATTATCTCCTCCAAAGCCAGCCTGTAGGTAACAACAGTTAATGTTTGAGAAGCTACCGATAGCAATTGAAGATTTGGGAGTAATAGATGCCGTTTGTGCAGATAATTGTTTTGCCGTAAAAATGGTAAAAAACAATAAAGAAAGGAATCCTTTCAGGGAAGTAAACTTTTTCATGCTCTTAGGTTTTTGATATATAAAAAATAACGATTACTCAGTTTTATAAACTGGCATTCAGAGGCATGGCAATACGGTCAGTATTCCTGAGGATTTTTACTTTGAGGTCTTTTAAGAGGAACTTTGGATAAAGTTACTAATCAGAAGTGATCAATTCAGAGAGATATAGATTTTGACGGGAAAACAAAAATAGAAAGCCATTTCAGTATTTGCAATAGTTTCTTCATATTTATTTTAAAAGAATATATTTCTGTTTGTATTTAATTCCCTTTCCACGAAGTATATTTCTTTTTTTCAGTATTCATTTTATTATCGTTACCATTTGTATCCGCATTACATTGTTTCCAATCATTTTTCATTTCTTTTGGTAATTGCTGGTAGAGCTTTGTTCCTTCTGTTTTCCAGGCAAGCATTTCATCGCTCACCTGTTTTATTATCTTTCCCGGATTTCCAACTATAATACTGCGGGGAGGTATTACTTCATTTTCTTTTACAAAAGTTAATGCACCCACAATGCATTCATCGCCCAATTCAACATTATCCATAATAACAGCATTCATTCCAACCAGGCAGTTTTTACCGATTGTGCCTCCATGAACGATGGCCCCGTGGCCAATATGTGCACCTTCTTTGAGCAGAACGGTGGTTCCGGGAAACATATGGATAGTGCAGTTTTCCTGTATATTACAGCCGTCTTCAATTATAATCTGTCCCCAGTCGCCACGAAGTGCTGCAAAAGGACCGATGTAACAATCTCTGCCAATAATTACATTGCCGGTAACAGCTGCCTGTGGATGAACAAACGATGTAGGATGTACTACCGGCCTGATTCCTTTATACTCATAAAACATAGAACCTGATTTAGCGATTAATCCGGGTTATTCCGGTAAAAGTGATTTATCGGTGCGATAACACAAGCCTTTAAAGATGGCAACTACATGATTTTTCTGATTTTTTATTTCAATCTGATAAAGACCGGTTGATATGCCATTGTGCATTTCTTTCGATTCTGCAACTAATTCATCACCAATGTGTACTGGTTTTATGAAGTTGATAGAAGTATCCAGGGCAACAGATAACACATTTCGGTTATTACAGGCAAAGGCGAAGGCGCTGTCTGCCAAACTAAAGGGAATACCACCATGAACAATCCCAAAGCCATTTGCCATTTCTTTACGCACGGTCATTTTTATACGGCTGTATCCTTCTTTTATTTCTAAAACTTCAATACCCAGCCATTTACTGAAGGCATCATTTTCCACCATGTGGTTAACCACATCAAGTGCCATTTTATTTTTTTCAATTTGCATAGCAATGCTTTTTATTTTCCCATAAAGACGGGTTGTCTTTTTTCAAGGAAAGCATTAATGCCTTCCTGGTGATCTTCAGTTTGAGCAGCCCGCTGCTGAAAAACATCTTCTTCCATAAGCTGTTCTTCCAAAGTAGAATGAAATGACATATTTAACAGTTTCTTGGTGTATGCAATTCCTACTGTGGGCATTTTTGATAATGTTTCGGCAATGGCCATGCTTTCTTTTTTAAAACTTTCATCAGTGAACACCTTATATATCATACCCATCTTTTCAGCATCGCCTGCAGAAACTCTATCGCCCAACATGGAAAGGGCAGAAGCTCTTTGCCAACCCACTAACCTGGGAAGAAAAAATGTTCCACCGCTGTCGGGTATAAGCCCAATTTTAGAAAAGGCCTGAATGAATGATGCCGATTGCGCTGATACCACCACATCGCAGCAAAGGGCAATATTGGCACCGGCTCCGGCCGCCACTCCATTCACCGCCGCCACCACAGGCTTATCTAATTTACGTATACGGTTTACAATGGGATTGTAATGTTCGGATAAAATCTGTTTAATCTCAATCCTTGTATCGCCCACCAGTTCGCTTATATCCTGGCCTGCGCTAAACGCTTTTCCGGAACCGCTGATGTAAACACACCTTACGTCTTCGTTTTTGCAATCATCCAGCTTTTCCTGCAATAGCAACGCCATTTCCCGGTTAAATGAATTGAACTTATCAGGGCGGTTGAGAGTGATGAAAGCAAGATGATCTTTGATTTCAAAAAGAACAGAAGGCATTAAATTTTGTTTTAGTTGAGTAATTTTTTTAATGACATTTAAAATAGTCAAATGGTTCTTTGCAGTTATTGCACTGATATAGTGCTTTACAGGCAGTGCTGCCAAATTCACTTATGCGGTAAGTGTTGTATGAATTACATTGCGGACATTGAACTGCATCTGCCTCTGCAAATAAATTCTGATCACATACCTGTTGTTTCGAGTTGGGCGGGGCAATACCGTATTCTTTCAGTTTCTGTTTTCCTTCTTCACTCATCCAGTCTGTTGTCCAGGCGGGAGAGATAGCATTAATTAACGTAACCTGTTTGTACCCTGTTGCCGCCAATTTCATTCTTATTTCAATAGCAATCATATCCATAGCAGGACAGCCGGTATAGGTGGCCGTTATGGTTATTGCCGGCTCGCCGTTTTCTGTGATAGAAACTTTTCTGACAATTCCTAAGTCAACGATGGACAATACGGGTATTTCCGGGTCGGGGATTGTTTCTAATGCCGACCAGATTTTAGCCTCCGCTCCTGTTTCAGTCTCTCTTTTTATCATTTTATATAATGGAAGAATTACCACTCACATCCGGGAAAAGATCTTTGCATATATTGAAGTTCAGCAAGCATGTAACCCAGGTGCTCTGTATGTGTACCGGTTTTACCGCCGGTATGCATATACACATGCTGCGGAACAAGTAATGTTGCTTCGTTGAATACATCACTTACCTTTTTAAACCATGCGGGTTTTAATTTATCAAAATCGACTTCTGCTACTTTCTCATAAGGGGCTGGCAGGAATAACTCTCCGGTATATGGCCACAGCTCCTGGATTGCATGTGCCATTCTTTTTTTACTTTCTGCTGTGCCATCCCCTAATCGTATTACCCATTCGCCGCTCCAGCGTACATGATAACTGATTTCTTTCAAGGACTTTTCTGCTATAGCTGCAAGAGTTGTATCGCTTCCCTTTTCTTTTAATTGCTGATACAAATAATACTGCCATGTGCTGAACAAAAATTGACGGAGAATCGTTTGTCCCCAGTCGCTATTGGGTTGTTCAACAAGCAGGAAATTCTTAAACTCCCGTTCGGTTCTAAGATAGGCTAATGTGTCTTCTGAGGCCGCCTTAAATCCCTCCGCAGGAGGGACTTCAGACTCCGATAATTTTGAAACCTCATTTATTAATTTTGCTGCGTATTGATACAGACTTCTTGCTTGCCCGATTAAATCGAGAGTGATATTGGTGATTGCAATATCCTGTTCTAATACCGGACCATGCCCGCACCATTCACCATTTCTCTGACCGAGAATTAAAGTGCTATCAGCTAAATGAAGTATAAAATCGGTTAAATGTTTACTCATAATCGTCACCAGTTAGGTGGTTTTTACATCTTGTTTACCTCATCGGGTAATTCGTAGAAAGTAGGATGCCTGTAAATTTTATCCTCGGCTGGTTCAAATAACTCACCAGACTCATCAGGATTTGTTGCGTGAATATATTTTGATTCCACCACCCAAATGCTTACGCCTTCCATACGGCGGGTGTAAACATCCCGTGCATTTTCTATTGCCATTTTTGCATCGGCTGCATGCAGGCTGCCGGCGTGTTTATGGTCGAGACCCTGTTTACTGCGAATCAACACTTCCCACAATGGCCATTCCTTGCCAGCTTCTTTGGAGGGGGTTTGGGGGAGCTCACCACCGCCGGTTTCGTCCGGAATGTCACCGTAGAAAAATTTTCTGATAAGTATTGTATTCATTTCTGTCTATTTTATAACCGTTATTTGGTACAATGTATAATTAGAAGAATCTTGGGCTGCATTAATATGGCCCATAAACTGGTAAAACTTAATTGTTGTTGTTCCGGTTGTTCTGGGCATCATTACTATGAATTTGCTCATGCTGCCTCCATCCACATCCGGCGGATTGTCATCTACAGTTTCTGTTCTTAGCACTTCAATCATGTTCAGGCTGTCACTGATGCCAAATCTTGGAATAAACTCATCAGCACAACCTCTGCATACAGATTGCCATATCTGCAAGGTGTCCGTCAGTTTTACTACGTTAATAGTGTCTGTACGCAGGTCGATGCGTTTGTTTCTGAAATTATCAGACTGTTTTGTTGAATTACAAACAATCAAAGTAACAATCAGAAAAAGACTGATTATTATTCTGTACATAGTTTAATAATTATTTTGTTTCATTTTCTTTTCTGCGTAGGCCATTGCAGCTTCTCTTATCCACTGCCCTTCTTCATGCGCCTTTCTCCTTGCATCAAGCCGTTGTTTATTGCAGGGGCCATTGCCCTTAACTACCTGCCAGAATGCATCCCAGTTTATTTCTCCAAAATCATAGTGCTTTCTCTCTTCATTCCATTTTAAGTCGGGGTCGGGCAGTTTCATACCCAGAGTTTTTATCTGTTCGGCAATCATGTCTATAAAATTTTGCCGCAACTCATCATTACTTTTGCGTTTAATTTTCCACTTCATGCTTTGTTCGCTGTGCTGCGATTCGCTATCCTGGGGCCCAAACATCATCAAAGCCGGCCACCACCAACGGTTGATGGCATCCTGGCACATTGTCCTTTGTTCCTTTGTACCTTTTGATAAAACCAACAGGGATTCAAACCCTTGCCGCTGGTGAAAGCTTTCTTCTTTACAAATGCGTACCATAGCTCTTGCATACGGACCATAAGAAGTTCTTGTCAGCATCACCTGGTTCATAATTGCAGCACCATCCACCAGCCAGCCAATGGCACCTATGTCGGCCCATGTTAATGTTGGGTAATTAAAAATGGAGGAATATTTTGCTTTGCCACTGTGAAGATCATCTGTCATTTCTTCACGGCTCATGCCCAGCGTTTCTGCTGCAGAGTATAAGTATAGACCATGCCCTGCCTCGTCTTGTACTTTGGCAAGCAGAATGGCTTTTCTTTTTAGTGATGGAGCCCTTCCAATCCAGTTGCCTTCAGGCAGCATTCCTACCACTTCGCTGTGTGCATGCTGGCTTATCTGGCGCAGATTGGTTTTGCGGTAAGATTCCGGCATCCAGTCTTTGGGTTCAATTTTAATTTCGTTATCAATTTTATCCTGGAATTTGTTCTCAAAGTCCTGAAAAACCATGTTTCTGTAATTTATATCAAATGTAAGGAAACTAACGCCTGTTAGAACTCTTTGTGAACCGGTAATCCATTCACAGGCGGTTAAGTCTTTCCAAAGTAAATAAACCATTCATTTTAAAGGTGTATAGATTTCGTACCAGATCCGGGGCTGTTTATCATCCCAAACAGTAAATGTAACCAGCAGCCTTGAGGCTTCAGGAAAAAACCTGTACTTTGTTGAAGAATAATCACTTTATGCTTCAGGAATACTTTCAGTCTTTCAGAAAGAATATTATTGGTAGTGATGCCACTTTTGAGTCGCCATATGGAACGCAGCGTATGATTTATGCCGACTGGACTGCCAGTGGCCGGGCATATGGGCCAATTGAAGTTAGGATTCAGAAAGATATAATGCCCTTACTGGCCAATACCCATACAGAAACTACTGTAACCGGTACGGCCATGACCCGGGCCTACGATCAGGCCAAGCATATTATTAAACGGCATGTTAATGCAGGTGCGGATGATGTGCTGATTTTTGCCGGCAGCGGAATGACCGGAGCTGTAAACAAATTGCAACGGTTGCTGGGACTTCGCATTCCGGAGAGGATTATGGATTATGTAAAACCCGGAAAGCTTCCTTCGCATGACGAACTAAAAAATTCAACTGTCCGGATTCACTCTTTGTTTAGTAATTATCTGGACATAGATGAAACATTAAAGCCCGTGATTTTTGTTTCGCACATGGAGCACCATTCCAACCAAACATCCTGGCTGGAAACTATTGCTGATGTGGAAATTATTCCCAACGATGAAACAGGAAATATTAACCTGGCATCGTTGGAGGAACTGATGATGAAACACAAAAACCGAAAGAACAAAATTGCTGCAATAACAGGCTGTTCAAACGTAACGGGTATTCAAACCCCTTATCACAAAGTAGCAACAATCGTTCACCATTACGGAGGATTATGTTTTGTTGATTTTGCCTGTTCTGCACCCTATGTTGCCATTGATATGCATCCGGCTGAAGAAGGGGCGTATCTTGATGCTATCTTTTTTTCGCCACATAAATTTCTGGGAGGTCAGGGTACACCAGGTGTGTTAATTTTTAACAGGAAACTTTATACTAATATAATACCTGACCAGCCGGGTGGGGGCACAGTTACCTACACGAACCCGTGGAAATATCATGAATATATTACCGATATAGAACACCGGGAAGATGGGGGTACACCTCCTTTTTTGCAGGGAATAAAAGCGGCACTGGCCGTGAAACTGAAAGAAGAAATGGGTACAGAGAATATGCTGAAGAGAGAAGAAGAACTGCTAAAAATAATTTTTGGCAGGCTGCCATATATTCCCGGTATAGAAATTTTAGAAAGTCAAACCACTCACAGGCTTGGGGTTGTTTCGTTTATCATTTTTGGAGCCCACTTTAACCTTGCAGTAAAATTGCTGAATGACAAATTTGGTATTCAGACCCGCGGCGGCTGTGCCTGTGCAGGAACTTATGGACATATGCTTCTGCATGTAGACCAGTTACATTCTTACGAAATACTGGATGAGCTACACAAAGGTGACCTTTCCTGTAAACCCGGATGGATACGTATGTCCATACATCCTGTAATGACTGATGAGGAAGTTCATTTCATCATTGCTGCAATAGAACAGGTGGCTCTGCATTATAAAGAGTGGAAGAACGATTATGTGTATGATGCGGATACGAATGAGTATCATCATAAGGCATTCAGAGATACCACAAGTGACATTGTAAACGGTTGGTTTGAAGACAGGCTAAGTTTAAAATAAAAACCGGCAATAGTCAATTACCGGCTTCCAGTTCATCGATTTTCTTTTTGAGGGAGGCATATCTTAGCTTACTTTATCATTGGCTTATTACTTAAACTAACGCAGAGGGAATTAATCCTTTTTCCTGGTAATCAAAAAGCCAACAGAGGGGAGCCCTTCGGTAGCGTAATATTCCAGAATTAATGTATAGGGGGGCACAATATTCTTACGGTTACTGGCCGTTGCGAAAATATAAGTACGGTTCCCTTCTTTTATTTCCTGGTTAAAAGCAAAGCGGCCTGAATTTTTAAAAAATGAGAGTAATTTCTCATACACAGTTTTTGCATTTGCGGGGGTGCCAATTATTTCTGAACCTGCATTATAAGAAAAACTTGTTTCAAATGGCCGCACTTTTACTTTTCCATGCTTCCCAAAAAATGAAGACTGGCTTTCGTATTCCGTATAATACTGGGTTGTATTAATTTGTTTTTTCTGTTCGCTGGTAAAGAAATTATCCATACTGACAAGCAAGTCCAGAATTTTTTTCTCCAGCTGCGGTTCTGCCGGAACTTCAGTTATTACTGATTTAACATTATCGGCCCTCACTCCGTTAATAGTTAGCTCAAGAAGCCAGATACCTTTTTCATACACTATGTAAGTGTCAAATTCGGCATAAAAAAGTCTTGCTGCCTCAGCGGTTTTATAAAAAATGGTTTTGTAGAATACAAATTGTTTAACTGTATCGTTTCTTTTTACTTGAGTGAGAGGGCTTCCCCATGCATTTCTCAGTGCACTGCGAAGCTTTGCTTCTTTTGCCCTGGCTTCTGCAAGTGTTTTGGATGGTTTGAAACTATATTTGACAAAGGGGTAACCAACAATTACCGGTTCTGATACCTGGCCGGAGTCTGCTCCGGGCAACAAGATTTTAGCTCTGTAAAAAGTATAGAAACTGCTGAGGTATCCGTTATAAACGCCTTTGGTTTCTGGAAAACCCTTCTGCCCGTCTGTATAAATCTTTTTAAATGCCTCGTGAAACGTTTTTGTATCAAATGTGTTTTGGGAATTACCTGTTTTTAGAAGCATCAGAAAAAAAACCAGCAGTAGTATTCTTTTCATTTCAATTCTTTAGATGATTTTTTTTGGGAGATAAACACTCATTACTTTTAAAATGACCTATCCGCCTTTATTGCTCAATACTTGTGAGGTAAATCTTGAAATCAGTTTCCATAAAAATAATCAGGGGGAACTCAGCATTTTTCCAAACCCGGATTGCCTTTTTACCATCTGCGTTTTCCAGTATGTGGGTTTCGAAAGTAAGATCCTTTCCGTTTACCGGTTTAATATAATCGATGTAAAAGCTTCCGCTTTTTTCTGATGTGCTGCTGTTCAATACTTCAAAAAGTTCGGCAGCTCCGTTTTTGCCATTGGCAGAAAGAGTGACGCTTTTGTTGTCCTCAATGCTCTTATAGGCATCCCTGCTGATGAAAGCACTGGTTTCTTCAGCTAATACGGTTTGGCCGTCGTTAAAATAATTGAATAAAGCTGTGGCACTTTTCATGGCCTCTGCAGTCATTTTTACAGAACCGGATTTATTTATGGGAGCTGTCATTTCCCAGTCAAACGAAACAGTTTTGCCCAGTTCTGTTATTTTCATAATAAACTGGTACGCTTTTGTTCCCTGCTCTACTTCGTAAGTAAGTTTTGTGCCTTTGGTAAGGGTCAAATCTGTTTGCTGGCCCGTTACAAAAAAATTAATACTGAGTAGTGTAATTAAAAAAAGGAATTGTTTCATGATTTGTTAAATATGCTGGATGAGTTAATGTTAGCTTAAGATGATAAACGATTGTCCGGTGGCTGGGTTTAATCATCTTGCATACACCCCGTTCGGGCTTATCACACTGGCAGGTCCGCCGCTGATGCCCACAGGTGGGATGATGATGTTAATGGTTTCACCATTTACTTTCAGCGATACTTTCCTGGCATGTATTTCCACACCTTGCTGATAGAAAGGAGGCATCGCCGATGGTTTACGGTCAATCAGGTATGGGTCGCTGAAATCGCTCATTTCTACCTCAAAAGTATAACCGCCTGTCACACATTTTGCGAATGCTTTATCAGCATCAATTTGAATTTCTATAGTAGCATCCAGTACCGGCGCCTGTTCAAATGGAGTGCCGGCAAAAATATTAGGCCCAAAATATTTTCCTACTTCGGGATTAGTGCTTACAAAACCCATTGCTACAGGTAAGGCATTGGGGTCGGGTTGCCAGAAAATCATGCCGCTGGGTGCATTACCAACCGGTGTATTTACCATACGGCCAAGATGTATAATTACGTTGGGCATTTGAGAATCTGGAGAAAGAACGGCTACTAAATCCATACCGCCTTCCCAGCTCATCCATTTTGATACGTTTGACATAATATTTTTTTTGATTAATAATGATATAAAGCAAGCGAATTAAACTGTGATTCCAATACCCGGTACAGGGTATTTACTGTTGTAAGGTGGTAACACCAGTACCTGATATTTGCTTTACTTATACTTTAACATAGTTTTCAGAAAGAGTTCCTGTGGTTTTTTTGCTGCTGACCAGCACACCCACCGGATTGGTGGTAAAAGTAAATATATTCATCAGAACGTACCCCCCCTCTGATATGTTTATAACTTTTTGTATAATTGTTATTGTTAATTGTTTTATAAAAGCATGATATTGTGCCATCTGATTTTATACCCTTTTCTGGGTATTAAAGAAAAAATTATTTGGTTTATTTTGCCACTCTCAGTTATTTATAAATCGCAGTAATGAAAAATATTATTTTCTTTTTTTGGTTTTATTTGGTTGTTATATCACTTATGCACAGCTTCCCGATAGTGACGGCGATGGCGTTATTGACAGTGAAGATGCTTGTCCCCGGGAAAAAGGTTCAAAAGCGAATATGGGCTGTCCTTCAGCATCAACATACTACCTCACTTCAGAAAACCTGAACCAGGTTATTGATCAATTATACAATGATAAACTGGAGAATTTTAGATATCCGGGCTTTAAAAATAATCCCGGGGAGGCAATATTAACAACCTTACCTAAAAACGGCCTTGCAAAAAACCTGGATGTTTATTATAAAACAAATGGCAATGGTGGTTACCAGGTTTTCCTGCCTTTGTCAGAAAAAGAAGCGGATTTTAATGCTGTACTGAAACAGGTATCGGCGCTTTCTGAAAAAAGTATAAATCCTTTCCTTAGTTTTTATGGATTTACATTCAATATCAACAGAACGAAAGACACCGCTTTTGCTGTTGTTGCAGTAATGGACAAAGAAACAAACTGGCAAATGGTGCTTTATAAACATATTTCAGCACCGGGAAAAAAGATAGTAATGCTGAGCATTGTAAAACAAAAAGTTGACCCTTCTCAAAATGGAACAGGTAAAAAAGAAGGATATAGTAACTCTGAAGAATTTTTAAACGGAAACTTCTCAAAAGCTGGAATTTCAGGCACTCCTGCTAATAATAATAACATAATTAGGAAAAGCATCGGTGTAATTTTTGATACAATGCCAACCAATAGAATTCTTATAGTGGCAAAAGGAGGGCCAGCTGATAAAGCAGGCTTTAAAACCGGGGATGACGTGGTAAAAATTAATAGTGCTGCTGTACCTGCTGATAAGGAGTTTTTAGGTTTTGTAAGGAACCTGGATGATAAGGAGCATGTATTTGAAGTTAAAAGAGGTAAAGAAGTAAAAACATTGAAAATAAAAAGGCTGATATTTCATCTTTCACCCAAAAGTGTTTAAGTGGGGATTGCAAAAATGGACAAGGGTCTTTTGTGTACAGTAATTTTGATTATTACGAAGGGGCTTTTAAGAATAGCTTAAAAAATGGCAAAGGGATACTCCTTTTGAATGATGGAGGAAAGTATAAAGGGGGATTTAAGAACGATTATTATTTTGGCGAAGGGGTATTAAGTACTCCGGATGGCAGTTCATTTACCGGAACATTTGACACAGTGCCGGTAAAGGGTAGCGGTATGCTGAACTACAGCAATGGTAACCGGTATTTTGGCAATATAGAAAATAGAAAAAGAACCGGGGAAGGCGAATACTGGTATAAAAATGGCAATCACTATTCAGGCGATTTTTCTAATGACCTGAGAAATGGAAGAGGTACAATGATTTGGACCAGCGGAGATAAATATTCCGGCGATTTCTCCAAGGATAAGATTACGGGTCAGGGAGAGTATTCGTTTAAAGATGGACGGTTTTATACCGGCGATTTTGTTGATGGAAAAAAACAGGGCAAAGGAGAATTTATCTGGCCCGGTGGTGATAAGTATACCGGCGATTTTAGTAATGATAATTTAAATGGTGATGGTGCATATAAAGAAGCTAATGGGAATCAGTATTTTTGTAAGTTCAAGGATGGAAAGAAACATGGTGATGGCAAATATTATGACCGGTCGGTGCCTGGAGATTGGAAAGTGATTAAGGGCACATGGGAAAATGGAGTATTGGTTGCCCAGGATGGCGTGGCAATAAATAAAAACAATAGCAACAGCAATGCTGGAAGTAATAACCAGCAAAATAACAGTTCGCAGCAAAATGCTAGAATGACCGAGGATGCCACTGCTGCCAGAATTAAACTATACGACTGGTTAAAGGCCAACCACAGTGCAAGGGAAGCCGACATTATTCAATGCAGAAAAGATAGAGGTTACGGAGCATCTATTGCCAGGATGAGTGGTCATTGCCAAAGGGCTGAGAAGTATATTAAAGAATTAAATGACAAGTGCTACACCTATCTTAAAGAATATGAAAAGTATACTCCCGCCAGTCATATTAGTGATATAAAAACTATTATGAAAGAAGCTTCGGCCGGAATAGAAGCTATCCGTTAAAGTGAAGCAGGATTGCTAACCAAATAATTTTTTAAGCCATTTATTTTGCAGCACTATGAAGAAAAATTGTATTACTTTTTTTTTGCAGGATCAATAATTTGTTTTTCCGGGTTTTCACAAAACTCTTTATTAAAAGCTTCTTCGTTGAATAAAATGATGGATCTCGTAATGCATGATTCTGTTTCTTATTTCAAGGGAGAACAAAAGAAGGATGAGTATGGTGGAATCTATAATGTATCTACGTTGCCAAATATGGGGGGATCCCCGATTAATATATCGGAATCTCCAATGCAGCCTTTTCCCTTGTCTTTCTTTATCAATATATCCACTCCAAAAACAACCACTTTCCCCCGTATTAAAGCGGAACTGCGGTTATTAATCAAAGCGAAATCACTCAGGTACAATATGAAGGTGAAGGAAGATTACCAGGATGGTATCCTGGCCTTGGGAGACGGAGTAATCATTATACAGATTTTATACAATGAAGCTGAAAAGAAGACTACGGTAAGTGTATTCAGACAAGAGTCTTTTTAATAAGCATTGAAATCTTAAAGCCGGGTCAACGACTTTTTTCGAGTAAGTTCTGATTATTTCAATAGCTACATACTTTTTGCAAACAACTCCTGGTAATTTTTGCTGCTAGCCAACACACCCACCGGATTCGGGTTAAAGTAAACATATTCGTCAGACCGCAATTCTTTTGCTGTAAGTTCTTTGCCGTTAGGTTTCACACTGCTTTTAAATAAGTTCTTTGCATTAAAGTAAAGACGGGCTTCCATGGTTACACCGCCTTTAACTTCCTGTGTAAAGTAAAATACAAGTTTGCCTTTCAGGTAGAGGTATTCTTCCGTAGTGGTTATTGCAGCCGCTTTTCGTACAACATTAATTTTCTGCAAGACCTGTAATTTGTTTTTAACGCTTCCGGGGTGGTTGGGGTCTTCGTTGTACCAGAAGTCAGCAGTTTCGGAGTAATTACCCGTTGCAGGCCAGCTTTTGCCATTTTTGTTTACCACTAATTCGTTACAATACAAAGATCCTTCATAGCCCTGTTCTTTTGATTCAGCTATTTTTTTATTAATCTCTTGGTAATGTGTTCTTATTTGCTGTTCGGTTTGGGCTATACTACAAATGGGGCTGAGTACAACGATCAGCAGCGCTAATTTTTTCATACCGGCAGATTTATCCATTAAAGTTTTGTTATCAATCTACTTCTCATCAAAATCCACCACCACCTTTTCTGTAAGGGGATGGCTCTGGCAAGTGAGGAAATTCTTTTTTTCCAATTGGACATTTAACTTCTTATGTTTATATTGGAAAGATATGACTTTCAGAAGACAACAAAAAGGAACCACCAGGAAGATGCTTAGCTGGACTATTTCCTAAGCTATTCCTATTGGAAGTACTATTTTTAAGAAAAAGAAATAATAATAGTTACTATTAAAAGAGGGTTATGAAAAATTTATTTGCCATTATATGTTATGTTTTATTATCCGCAACCCCCTTTTTTCCCAGGGCCCACCTGATGATGATGGCGATGGTACCCAACAGTGAAGATTTATGTCCAAAACTAAAGGCACTAAAGCCAATAAAGGTTGCCCGGAAGAGGATAAGAAAATTACCTCCCCCGCAAAAGTTGTCACACAACCAACTGCCGCCAGGGGTTATCAGGCCGAACTGGACAAACTAAACCAGTACCTGCAATCATTTAATGATGGTTATTATGGAACTTTTAGTGTGGAAAAGGATTCTGTATATAACCGTTTAAAAGGAGGTTACTACTGGTACCGTTTCAGACCTGCTGATATTTATGGAGCTAAAGTAGATGCGAATAATAAATGTGTAAGTATTATGTGTGCAGAGGCTACTATTCATTGCATCATGCACAACTATGGCAGTAATGATGGTGGCGACAGGCTCAATGCCTATATTGATAAAGGCAGACGGCCTTTTAACTATTCAATAATGGCCAACCTCATGAACCGGTTTTTGTTTGCCCTGAAAAAGCAACCCATACCGGCAGCTCTTGTTTATGATGAAACTGTTTATACCAAAACCACAACTGCCGAAGAAGATGCTATAAAAAATGCAAAAAATCCCTGGATAAAGCCGTAGCAGAATTTAACCTGGTATTTAAAGATTATCCTTATGGAAACAGTGAATACATCCAAAAATAGTTTTAAACGAAAAGAGAAATGTTGTTACAATAGATTTTTTGAAAAAAAAGACCACAGCTCCTGCTCGACCGGATAGGTAATATGACTTTCGAAAATTTTGGAAAAAATGAACCTTTCATAAAATTCGTTTCCAATAAAACAGGTTACTGTTATTGTTATGAAGCATTCGAGTGCAGCGAAACCTATTACTTTCTTGAATTACGACAGGAAGGTTCCGAAAAATTTTACCGGCTTTTTGGAAATATTATTGACGCATGGAAAGCCGAAAATAATATTAAACCCGAAGGATTAACCTATGCGGCGAAGTTTGATAAAATGAAATCACCGGATTTATTATGGGAAATAAAAGAGGGAAAACTTATACAGGTATCAGGAATAACAAAAGCAGAAACTGACTATAAAAAACTAAGGAAACAGGAAGGAGCTATACTCCAATCGGGCGGGCTGAAAATAAACAGCGATTTCGAAACGTATTCAGGGTCTGTAAAAACTGCTGATAACCAAACGTACTATGTAAAGACTGTTAAAGCGGTGCCGCAAACCCCGGCACTTGTAAGTCGGAACATTGGTTTGCAAAACATAGGGAATGGTTTTTTTGAATTCAAGGATGCGTCAATTTATAATGATGATTTATTCACACTAAAAAAGAAAGTGTACCATACTAATATTGCCGATAACCGGATTGAAGAAATTGATTTTGAAACAGGGTTGGCAAAAGCCGTAGTTCAGCTGGATATGAGTGAAAGGATAGTAACCGCTGCCGCCACAGAAAATTATATTTATTTTGCCACTACCAATAAAGAGCTTTTTTCAATCTACCGTTTTGATCCGGCTACAAATGAAATCAAAGGATTGTCAAACATACAGACTGCTGAGTTGAAATACATTGCGAACGCCAGTACAGGAGAAAAATTTGCTATCACCATTAATGGCTTTGCAAACAGGGTGCAGCTATATCATTCTGTAAGTAAAACAAATCTTACTTCGGGATTCAGCTCTACCAAAGTAAAATATTATACCATTTTTGATAAAGATCCTGCTGTCAGATTAATAAATTCCCGTCAAGTAATGAGCCCGGATTTAACGAAATTTCCGTTCAGTTATACAGGTTTAGTTTCCTCAGCCGGGTTTAACAGCGAAAGAGTTTTGTTAAATCTTTACAAAGACAATGACGGGAAGTATCAAAAACTCGGCACCGGTGTGTACAACCCCAATAAAGCCGCTTATGATAGTATAAAAACATAGCCGCTTACACCCGAAACAATGGTAGTGGATGAAATAATTGAAGCTGGCGGGGAAGCATTTGCTGTTGTTAGTTTTTGGGACGACCCGGCTTCTAAAATAAAAAAGCGGCGTTTGTTCAGACTGAAAGAAACCGGACAATTAACTGCAATCGGGAATTTGGGAAGTGGCCCTGACAACGATTATTTGGGGTATTTTATTTCTGGTGATGACCTGTATATAAAATCATTTTCGTCTTTGTACCGGTACACCGTTTCACTGAATTTTTTAAAAGAAGTGGTAACCTATAACTCCAATACAATTATCCGGACAGATTTTTATCACACACATAATGGCCTCTTTATTTTTGAAAAATTTACATTGAATCCCTGGGGAATATAGAAAAGATATTGTTTGATTGGAAAACCGGTAAGGCAGTGCCGCTTACTGATGTGCTGAATACGAACCCTGATATAAAAGCTGCAGAAGATGCTTATAATATATGGGCGAAAACAAACAAGTTTAATTATGTTTTGAAAAGACAAACGATAAAAGGGCATTATATAAATTGGACTTTGTCAATAATAAGGCAGAACAGGTACTTCCACCCGATATTGGTAGTTATAAGTTTAAAGAATATTCTGACTATAAATATGCTGCAATGGGTAACTATATCAGGCTTAAAGTAAAATACGTACAAAATAATAATACTGAAGAAAAGTTTATAGTATATAAATGTGAGTAGCTGATATTTTGTTTGAAACATGGTTGCTTACTTCTCATCAAAATCCACCACCACCTTTTCTGTAAGCGGATGGCTCTGGCAGGTGAGGATGAAGCCTTTTTCAATTTCATCATCTTCAAGTCCCCAGTGCACATCCATTTTTACTTTGCCTTCAATCAGTTTTGCTTTGCAGGTACAGCACATTCCGCCTTTGCAGGCATAAGGAAGATCAGCGCCTTGTTTAAGTGCAGCATCGAGGATATTTGTTGTGCTGCCAGCCGGCATATCGAAACTGAAACTTCTTCCGTCAACTGTCACAGTTATGTTACTGCCGGGTGACGAAACCTCTTCTTTTGAGAGCTGTGCCGGGTTGTTGTTTTCTGATGAACTGAACAGCTCAAAATGAATTTTCTTTTTATCAATGCCCAGCAACTCAAGAAAATCTTTCGCCGTAAAAATCATTTGCCCCGGGCCGCACAGGAAGTACTCGTCAATTGTAGTATAGTTTACGATGCCGCTTAATTCTTTCAGCTTGTCTTTGTAATTCTTCCGTGGTTTATGCTGCCTCCGTTTTCTCTCTGCTGAAAATATGCACCAGGCTGAACCTGTCCATGTACTTGTTTTTGATAGCCTCCAGTTCTTCAAAAAAAAGTACAGAACTTCTGTTTCTGTTACCAAAAACAAGGGTGACAAAACTTTGCTGTTCCGCCTTCAGTATGGTTTTAATAAGCGATAAAACCGGGGTGATGCCACTGCCTGCGGCAATAGCTGCGTAATTCTTTTTATTCCCGGCATGTAATGGAGTATTAAAATTTCCGGCAGGGGGCATTACATCCAGTACATCGCCTTTTTTTATTTTCCCGTTTGCATATACAGAGAACAAACCTCCTTCCACCTTTTTGATGGCAACTTTCCAGGTGTTCTCAAAAGGAGCTGTGCAAAGTGAATAGGAACGACGCACTTCTTTTCCGTTGATGACGGCTTTAATGGCAAGATTCTGTCCGGCTTTATATGCAAATTCCCTTTGCAGGTTTTCGGGCACATCAAAAACAACAGAAACGCAATCTGGTGTTTCTGTCCTGACTTCTTTTACGGTGAGTGGGTGAAAATGTAATGACATGCAGCTTATTTTCTCAGGCCATCAATCATTATCATTACCATATTATCTTCCAATTCCTTTGCACTTATCTTGGCTTTGCTGCGATGCCAGCTTTCAATACCGCTAACGGCATGCAAAAGAATCAGGACGGCAGTAGGGGCGTCTATCTTTTTAATTTCGTTTTTATGGATTCCATCTTCAATTATGGCCGCAAATTTTTTTCTGTAATTGCTGCGTTGTGTTTTAAAATTTGACAAGTATGGCTCATCAAGGTGCTTCCATTCTCGGTCTGCCACATATACGTCTTCATAGTTTTCTGTCATTTGTGCAATATGAAAACGAAGCAACTGTTCTATTTTCTGAATAGAGTTTTGCTTACTGGCCTCAACCGATTCTATTGTAGTGTTATAGACATTTGCCATATCGAAGCAGATAGCTTCCAGTATTTCGTTTTTAGAGCGGATATGATTATAAAGACTGGCTGCTTCTATGCCTACAGCCTCTGCCAAATCTCTCATAGAAGTGGCGGCAAAGCCTTTTTCCCTGAACATTATTGCTGCCTTTTTCAATATAAGCCCCTTCTTAGAGGCTTTTTTACGTTGATTTTTTGCCATATCCAAAGATACTATAAATACGAATTTCTTAATAGACTGGGATTAATTTGAAGTGGCGGCCGAATATCACCTTCTGTTTCCCTTATATGGTGTAATATTGCACGCCTTCATTATGGCTGCGGCTGAATGACCGCAAAAAGAAATTTCTTATTCAAAACACACTGAATCATGTCGTTAATTACAGTGGGCACTATGGCCTTTGATGCAATTGAAACTCCGTTTGGTAAGACTGATAAAATAGTCGGGGGTTCCGCAACATATGTTGCATATGCTGCCAGCAATTTTGTAAAACCTGTTCAGCAAATTTCTATTATCGGGTATGATTTTCCGGAAGAGGAAATGGATGAACTGCGTTCCCGTGGTGTGCAGATGGATGGTGTGGAAATAGTGAAGGATAAGCGTTGTTTCTTCTGGAGCGGCCGCTACCATGAGGATATGAACAGCAGGGATACACTGGTAACCGACCTGAATGTGCTTGCTGATTTTGACCCAAAAGTGCCGGACAGTTACCAGGGCGCTGAGTTTTTGATGCTGGGTAATCTTGCACCAAAAATTCAGATGAATGTGATACAGGAGCTGAAACATCGCCCCAAGCTGATAGTGATGGATACCATGAATTTCTGGATGGAGTCTGCCATGTCTGAATTGAGGATAGTGCTGAAATATGTGGACATGCTGCTGGTAAATGATGCAGAAGCAAGACAGCTTACTGGTCATTTTTCTTTGGTAAAGGCTGCAAAAGTAATTATGGAGATGGGCCCCAGATATGTAATTATAAAGAAGGGCGAACACGGTGCGTTGCTGTTCCATGATGATGAAGTGTTTTATGCACCGGCGCTGCCGATTGAAGAAGTTTTTGACCCGACAGGAGCCGGCGATACTTTTGCTGGCGGCTTTATCGGTTACTTAGCTAAAACAAACGACATCAGCTTCGATAATATGAAACGGGCTATTATAGTTGGCTCGGCAATGGCCAGTTTTTGTGTGGAAAAATTCGGGCCTACCCGGCTGAAAGAAATTACTAAGGAAGACATAGATGCAAGAGTGCAGCAGTTTAAAGATTTGGTGAGCTTTGATATTGAACTGGTGTAAATCAGATAATATTTAAAAGTGCTTTTAAGAAACAGAGCCGCCATTGATAAGGCGGCTTTTTAATTCAATTTCCTCGCCAGCACCACCACATTTTTAAACTGCTGTTTCTTCCCTTGAAGATTAAATATCTCTGTAAAAATAATATAAGTACCCACTGGCAGTTTCAATCCTTTATCATCCAGCCCGTCCCAGTTCCAGTAGCCGGTTAATCCAAGCGTTCCGTTTCGTACTAAGTTCCTGATTGGGTTTCCTGCTGCATTAAAGATGGTTACATTGGCTACATATCCCGGTTCGGTTACAGCATATTGGATGGTAGCAATATCATCCCGGCCATCATTATCAGGAGAAAAAACTTTGGGTGTTACCTCAATAGTTGCGTTAATGCTGTTTACCAGCTTGTACTGCGAGTTTTTATAGGTCGGAGTGCCATATCCTGCTGTTGAGGCAGCACTGTGCCAGTTTGCCGCATCTTGTGAGGTGCCAGCCGGATCAATTCTTTCCAGCGAAACGCCTTCGGCATTATCAATAAGTTTAAAATGCCAGTCATCTTTATATCTTACTTCATCAATCACATTGCCCTGAAAGTTTAAAGCCACTACTGTTCCTTCATCATCGGGAAATGATGGTGGTGAAGAAACGATAAGTACATTATCGGGGGTTTTCACTAAATATTGCATTGCAAGATTGTCCCCATCTTCTGTTGCCACAATATAATCACCAGGGAAGATATAAAATGGAACTGCAGTTAATGCCTTTACAGAACTTACGGTACCGGAACTGTTTCTGTTTGCAATATATAATTTCGAAGCATCAAGTACTTTATTGCCGTTATTGTAAAATTCCACAAAGTCGTAACTATTACTTCTTGGGTTGAATAATATTTCATTGATGATCCATTCTCCGGCTGCCGCATCAAAGGGTAAGCCAACCCTTACTTTATTGGCTGCGCCAATACTGTTGCCTTTACAGTCTTTTACATTTGATGCGGTAACTGTATAAACGGTGGTTGGCGCTAATGGGGAACTTGTTTTTAGTTGTACCAAATTAAACAGCGGTGGAATTGTCGCAGCGCTGGTGAGGGCTACGCCGCCGTCAATTATATAGTTCGAAAGTGTGGCGCCAAGTGTGCTATCAACAGGTTCGTTAAAAGCAAGAATTATAGTTGAGCTATCTGTTGTATAAGCTCTTTTTAGTTGCGGCTCCGCCGCATCATTATTAACACCATCAACTGTGTTTTTCTTGCCAGGAGTGCCACCGGATGTATTTGTGCTTGCAGTCCAGTTACTACTGCCTGAACAAGGGTTTTTGGTATCAATCATTTCCAATGTCCAGCCACCATCTTTTTACCTCGTTATTATACCAACCGGAAGTATAAGCTACGGCATGGATAGTTCTTCCGGCGGCCGTTTTCAGAAAAAGCTGGTCGCCATCGTTGTCAAGTGATGGAAAACTGGTAACAGCTATTGTTGTTCCGTATGCAGACATAGCCGCAGCAGCACTTCCGGTACAAACAATTACAAAACTATCTGGCTGTAAAGTAAAATTAGGCATCGGGCCGCTTTGGCCGGTAGCATCGCCAATACGCCAATTTTGTAAATTAATTGCTACAGAAGACGAGTTCTTTAATTCAATCCATTCGTTAGCGGGTAGTCCAACTTGGGGTGTGGGGTCGGCCATTATCTCATCAATCACTATGTCGTACCTGTTTTGCGAAAGCATACAAACAGGTGTAAGCAGGAAGCTCAAAAGGATAAGTGTTTTCATGACAGAAAGATATAAAATGAATCTTATGTGTCAAAGCCGGAAATAAATAAATTGTTTTTTTGGCTGAAAAAATCTGCACGGTTATTTTTGCACCCAGCATGATAACATTGAAACATACAAAACGCATTAAGAAACGCTTCTGAGGAAGGTTTGCAGCGTTATGTGTGTTCTACATAAAAAGATTAGCAGGCCTTCCAAAAGAAGGCCTTATTTTTTGTCTGATGGTTACCATCTGACAAATTAATTTGAAACAATAAAAATAAAAAACATGAAAGTTGCAGTTGTTGGTGCCACTGGTTTAGTTGGCTCAAAAATGTTACAGGTTTTGGCAGAAAGAAATTTTCCGGTTACTGAATTGGTTCCGGTTGCTTCTGAAAAATCAGTTGGTAAGGAAGTAGAGTTTAAGGGAGCTAAGTATAAGGTGGTAAGTATGGCAGATGGTATTGCTGCCAAACCGGCTGTAGCTATTTTTTCTGCTGGTGGCGGCACATCGCTGGAGTGGGCGCCAAAGTTTGCTGAAGCCGGAATAACTGTAATTGATAACTCCTCGGCATGGCGTATGGACCCAACCAAGAAACTGGTTGTGCCAGAAGTAAATGCTGAAGTGCTGACTAAAGAAGACAAAATCATTGCTAATCCCAACTGCTCCACTATTCAGATGGTAGTGGCATTGCAGCCGCTGCATAAAAAGTATAAGATTAAGAGGGTGGTAGTGTCAACTTACCAAAGTGTAACAGGTACCGGTAAAAAGCAGTTGACCAGTTATTCAACGAACGTAAAGGCGTGCAGGGTGAAATGGCTTATAAATACCAGATTGACCTGAACGTTATTCCACAGATTGATGTCTTTCTGGAGAATGGTTATACTAAAGAAGAAGTGAAGATGATTAAAGAAACGGGAAAGATTATGCAGGATGATTCAATAAAGGTTACAGCTACCACTGTCCGCATTCCGGTTGTGGGTGGCCACAGTGAAAGTGTGAATGTGGAATTTGAGAATGAATTTGACATGGCTGAAGTGAAAGCGTTGTTGGAAGCGGCTCCCGGCATTATAGTACAGAATGATGATGCCACACAGTATTATCCGATGCCTTTGTGGGCACATGAGAAAGATGAGGTGTTTGTGGGCAGGCTTCGCCGTGATGAAACACAGCCCAAAACACTTAACATGTGGATAGTAAGTGACAACCTGCGTAAAGGAGCAGCAACCAATGCTGTACAGATTGCAGAGTATCTGCTTGCGAAAAATTTATTGGGATAGTTAAGGAAATTTAAAAATGAGTGTGTCCCAATAAATTTTGAAGCAAGCTCCCTGAGCTGAAGTAATTATGTATAAACCCGGGTACTTCTAATTATGACTAATGCTCATCATACAGTATTGTAATGTGGGGCAACTAATGATTTATACAGAAGGGTGCTGGAGCATAAGAATAAAACAGTTCTCCAAATAACGGGAGTTTGCTTCGCCCTGCCTGATACTATTTTAAACGAAGAGTTACTCCGGGGTTCGCAAGGTATCATTAATAAATTCAATCAGCGGTTGCAGTGCTTCAAATGCTGCAACCGTTTTTTTTGCAAGGTCTTTTGAAGTAAAGTCAGCGTCTTTCACGGTTGTCATTGCCACAAGGCTTTTCAGTTTCAGGTATTCAGCAGCAGGATTGTCGGGTTCGTAACCCTTAGGCACTCTTGTAAGTGTATATTCTGCATCACGGGACAGGTCGCCGTAAACTGATTTGAATTTTTTTGAGCCAATGATTTTTTTAAATGCAGCAAGATTGTAGTCAATTTCCTGTCTTACTTTATTCAGTTCTGGTGGCATCGGCATCCACAAGCCGCCACCAACAAAACCCTGCCCCGGTTCGCAGTGAAAATAGTATCCTGCAAGTACAGATTTTTTCCCTCCGGGGTTAATAAAGGCCCCAAAGTTTGTTTTGTACGGCGACTTGTCTTTGGAGAACCTTACATCTCTGTTAATACGGAACATGCAATCTTTGGCAGTAATATTTTTTATGGCAGCATCTTTCTTGCCATGGACAGTGATTACCTGCTGGATAAAGTCAGCAAAGTCAGCCTTGGCCTCTTCATATATTTTTCTGTTCTTATCAAACCAGGGCTTGTTGTTATTCTTCTTAAGATCTTTAAGAAACTTAATTGTTGATAGTTGAAGCATAAAAACTACAATTAGTTGAACAGTAAAATTAGCGAAGCTATCCTCCTAATCCATAATATTCCGAAAAAGCCTGGTTCTAAATCCTTCCCCAGTTTTCTCCATTCTTAATGCGGTACATCGTCATTTCGCTTACGTTGTAGCTTTCAGCTAATTTCTTAATAGTCATTTTTCTGTTTTTGCTGGCAAGAACAGATTTGATTCTCTTAACCTGACTGGCTGTAAGTTTTAAGCCGACGGTGCGGTTCGCCTGTACAACCTTATAGGCTTTTTTTGCCGGGCTGTTTTGCTGGTGTGCCATCATTTGCTCAAGATTGGTCCATCGCAAATTTCTTATGTTATTGTCAGTTTTGTTATGATTGACATGAATAACATACTTACAGTAGGGAGATGGTTTCTTTAAAAACAGTTTTGCAATTTCTCTGTGTATGTACAGCGTTCCTTTCTTGTCAGGCCGGTGCAGGTTAAGTGATTTGTAACCGGTAGTTATGGAACCGGAAAGAATTTTTCCATCCTTCAGGACGTCTTTTTTGTAACTGGCAATTCTGCCTGCTGTTGAAACTGCATAACGGTTCCGCATTTCTTTCCATCCGGGAAACAGGAGTGGCTTCCAGCTTTCGCCGGGAATTTTCTTAATCATGATTCTGGTTTTAAAGTAATCCGATTCGGATAAGATTAATAACTTATGATGGAAAGTTATTAATGTCCGGTTTTTGTTCACTTAAAAGTAATGTGATTTTCCGTAATTTTCCTAATTTTTATCAGCAATCATTTGTAGAAACTCGGCTTCTGAAATAATTCTGACTGTATTAATTTTCTTTGCTTTTTCCAGTTTACTGCCTGCTTCTTCTCCGGTAACCAGGTAATTTAATTTGGCGCTTACGCCACTTACAATTTTACCACCATTTGCTTCCACCATTGCTTCAGCTTCGCTTCTTTTCAATGCGGGCAATGTGCCGGTGAAAAGAAAAGTAAGTCCTTGTAAGTTGCCACCAGTGGCCAGTTCTTTCTTTTCATTTTTTAATTGCAAGCCTAAACGTTCAAGCACTTCAAGCATGTGAATATTTTCTTCATTGCTGAAAAATGATGGATGCTACCTCCAACTTTTGGTCCCACATCTTCGAGACTTTGTAGCTGCTCTACGCTAAAGTTTTTGAAATCAAGCAGGTGATTTACTGCCTGTGCCAGTGTTTTGGCAGTTGTTTCACCAACGAAACGGATACCCAGCGCATAAATCAACCGGTTGAGCGGCTGCTTTTTTGAATTGTTGATGGCCAACTGGAGATTGTCTATGGATTTTTGTCCAAAACCTTCCAGGCTGTTGATTTTTGAAAAATCAAGTGTATAAATGCCGGGAATGTCTTTTAGAAAACCCATGTCGTAAAACTTGCAGACATTGGCTTCACCAAAACCACGAATGTCCATGGCATCTTTACTTACAAAGTGAATAATCCTTTCCACCACCTGTGCCGGACATTCAATATTGATACAGCGCCACACGGCCTCTTCCTCTTCTTTAAAAAGCTGATTTTGGCAAACTGGACAAGTCTTTGGAAATACAAGGACCTTCTCGTCTCCTTTTCTGGCATCCGGCAACGATTTTACAATTTGCGGAATAACATCACCGGCTCTTTCTATCAGCACCGTATCGCCAATGCGCAAATCTTTTTCTCTTATGTATTCTTCATTGTGAACCGATATGCTGCTTACGGTTACTCCACCAACGGCAACAGGCTCCAGTTTTGCAACTGGTGTAACGGCTCCTGTTCGTCCAACCTGAAATTCAACATCCAATAATTTTGTTGTAGCCTGCCTCGCCTTAAATTTATAGGCAATAGCCCAACGGGGATGGTGTGATGTCATACCCAGTTTTTCCTGCAGGGCAAAGCTGTTCACTTTGATAACCATCCCGTCAATTTCATACGGCAGTGTGTCACGGATTTGTTCAAATTCATTACAGTACTCAATCACTCTTTCAATGCCTGTAAATACTTTTTTCTCTTTTTCCGGGCTGCGAAAACCAAGTTCCCACAATAGTTTCAGCGATGCGTCATGCGAGGTTAGTCCGGCAGGTATTTGTTTCCCTTCTTCCAATGTAAAATAGCTGACATGATAGACAAATGCTTCCAGGTTTCTTTTGGCAACTTCGGCAGCGTCTTTTATACGTAATGTACCTGCTGCAGCATTGCGGGGATTTGCCAGTGGCGATAAACCTTGCTCAACAAGCTGTTCGTTATAACGGACAAAATTGGATTTATTAATTAGTACCTCACCCCTTATTTCTGCCTGTTGTATGCCAAAGTCAGAAAATTTTGCAGAAAGAGGAATCGTACGAATCTGTTTAATGTTATTGGTTACATTATCGCCTTCAGCCCCATCACCACGGGTGGCACCACGAACAAGTATATTATTTTCGTAAATCAATGATATACTGCCACCATCAAATTTTGGTTCAACACAATACTCAATCATATCCAGACCGGATAGTTCTCTTGCCTTTCTGTCAAAATCAATGAGGTCTTCAGCATTATAGGAATTATCAAGTGAAAGCATTGGAACCAGGTGCTGAACTGTTGGAAAATCCTTTGTAAGGCCTTTAGCCACACGTTGTGTGGGAGAATCCGGGCTGATAAGCTCAGGATTACTTTTTTCGAGTTTTTCTAATGCTTTATAAAGTTGATCGTATTCATAATCAGACAGTAAGGGGTCATTAAGTATGTAATAGCGATATTCATGAAAGTGAAGAACTTCTCTTAGCTGCACAATATCATTTTGGAAAATTGAACCAGTTGATTCTTTTTTAACCAGCTCATTAGTAATATTTTGCAAAAAAACAGTTCTTTCCTTTGAATACATGCCAACGGGTTGAATAGTAAAGTTAAGTGTCGAAAAATGCTTAGTGAGCAGATAACTGTAAAAATCTAATGTGTTGTAAGTACATATTTATGTATCTTCGAAAAACCAAATTATGCAAAAGCTCTGATTTTTGTATATGGAAAAAAATTTCAGCAAATAAATTAGCTTGCTATGAATAAAAAAGTTGCTGCTCTGGTTGCAGGATTCTGTATTCTTTCTATGTCGGGTTTTACTCAGCTATTAACCTGGACTGCTGACTTTCCCAAGGACAATGATAACATAACAATTACCTTGATGCCACAAAAAGGCAATCAGGCATGAAATAATTATACTCCCGTGTCAGATGTATATGTGCATATTGGTGTAATTACAAATTTGAGTACAAGTAATACAGACTGGAGATATTCGAAATTTACATGGGCTACAACACCCACAGCAGCCCAGGCCACATCTTTAGGCAACAATAAATGGCAATATCCCATTACTAATGGCATCAGAACATTTTTTGGAGTGCCCGCTGGTGAAACTATTTTAAAAATTGCTATGCTGTTTCGAAACGGCACCGGAGCAACAGTTCAACGCAATGCAGACGGAAGCGATATGTTTATTCCGGTATATGACAACACTATCGCAGCAAGGTTTACTGTTCCTTTATTTCAGCCAACATACAACAGGATTCCGGAGCCCATATCAAAACAAGTCGGGGACAATATCAGTCTTACTGCTATTGCCAACCAATCTTCCACTATGAAACTGTTTTTGAACGGTACAGAAATACAATCAGCTTCCAGTGTTACCACCATTTCAGCAACACCCACACTCACCACAGCAGGCAACCAAACAATAAGGGTGGATGCCACTGTTGGTGCCACTACCAAGTCGGAAAGTTTCCAGTTTTTTGTGGCAAGTGCTCCTAATGTAGCTCCGCTGCCGGCCGGTGTTCGGGCTGGTATTAATTATGAACCAGGTAATACATCGGTAGTGCTGGTATTATATGCGCCGGGTAAAACCCGTGTATGTTATTGATGAATTTCCCGAAGCAACTGGGCAAGGAGCAAACAAACTATGTAATGAACAAAACACCCGATGGAAACTATTGGTGGCTACGCATAACCGGACTTACAGCTGGTACAGAGTATGCCTTTCAATACCTGGTTGATGGCTCATTGAAGGTAGGTGATCCCTATTCTGACAAAGTACTCGATCCATGGAATGACTCTTTTATTACAACAGCAACCTATCCAAATCTTAAGGCTTATCCGACCGGGTTACCCACTGGTATCGTAAGTATACTGCAGACTAATGCTCCGGCTTATAACTGGGCGATGCCCAATTTTTCAAGACCCGATAATACTTGAATTCTACCACTAATCAACCGGCTGCTGATAATCCCTGGTTAAATGTAACAGCTAAACATCCTTACAATGTATTTAACGACTTTAACCACGAAAGTTTGCAAACGAGATATTTTACCAGCCGTGTAATTGAGCATTGGCTGCAGGAGTATAAGCTGGATGGTTTCCGTTGGGACCTGGCAAAAGGGTTTACACAAAACACTCAATGTGGTGGCAGCACCACTGATGAAAGCTGTATTTACCAATATCATGCTGACAGGGTGGCTATTTGGAAAAGATATTATGATACTATGCAGCTAAAATCACCTGGCTCTTATTGTATTCTTGAGCATTTTGCAGATAACAATGAAGAAATTGAATTGTCGAATTATGGCATGATGTTATGGGGTAATAACACCTTCAATTTCCAGGAAGCTTCAATGGGCTGGACAAAGTACATCCAATTTTGAAAACTATCTGTATTCTGCAAGAAACTGGAGCAAGCCGCACCTGGTTAGTTATATGGAAAGCCATGATGAGGAGCGGCTGATGTATAAAAACCTCCAATTTGGAAATACTTCAAATGTGGCACATAATGTAAAAGACCTGAATACAGCTTTAAAACGTATTGAATTGTGCGGCAGTTTCTTCCGCACCCGGCCTAAAATGATTTGGGAGTTTGGTGAACTGGGATACGACTATTCCATCAACCGTTGCGAAGACGGTACAATCAGCAATAATTGCAGGCTTGATAAGAAGCCTATCAAATGGGATTATGCATCTGTGGTGAATCGCAAAAGAGTATATGATATTTTAGCGCTATGAACAAATTGCGTTTTCATTCATGGTATAAGGATGTGTTTATTGCAAACAATACAACAATTGACCGAAGCCTTGGCGGAGCATTTAAATACTTGCGTTTGCGCAGTGCTAACGACAGCTCCTGTGTGGTGATGATTGGAAACTTTGATGTAAATGCACAATCGGGTTCTGTTACGTTTCCAGTGGCGGGTACGTGGTACGATTATCTGCGTGGTGGAACAATCACCCGCTACTGGTTCTTCACAAATTTTCAATTTGCAACCTGGCGAATATCATGTTTATCTGAACAGAAACCCTGGTGAATGCAGTGGTTACTTCAACCGGGGAGCGACAGCAGCAGGTAACGTTTTGGCTGCATCTGTATTTCCTAACCCGGCAAGGTCTTCTTCTGTACTTGACCTGAATATGCCGGAAACAGGAAATTTGAAAGTTGAACTGATAAATGCGTCGGGACAGCAGCTTAGTACCTTATTTTCGCAACGGCTGCAAAAAGGAAACCACCAACTGCCACTTGTGGGAAAGATTGAGAATCTGTCATCAGGGGTTTATTTGCTGAATATTGAGGCGGCAGGCAAAAAGGCGGTTACCCGGATAATAATCAAGTAAACCTTAAAGCCATCGTTATGACAGAAAATGACCTGCGATTGAAAACGGCGGAGATAGAAAAAATCAGCCATCTTGATTATTTCAATATTGGTATATCGGTTGACTGTGTGATTTTTGGCTACGACGACAAGGATTTAAAAGTACTGCTGATAAAATCTGACCTTGAGGAATTTGAAGGTCTTTATTCTTTGTTGGGAGATCTTGTACGGCCTGATGAAGATCTGGATACAGCGTCGTACCGCATACTAAAGGAACGTACGGGTCTGGATGATGTTTATCTGGAGCAGGTACATTCATTTGGAAGTTTGGATCGTCACCCGTCAGGAAGGGTAATTACTGTTGCCTATTATTCTCTTGTTGATATAAAAAACCACAGGTTGCGGGTGGACAGTAACGAACTGCATTGGCATTCCATACAAACAATTAAAAACCTTGCTTTCGACCATAAACTTATTCTTGACACTTGCTCTGCCCGCTTGCAGGAGCAAGTTATGGATTACCCGGTTATTTTCAATCTGTTGCCGGAAAAGTTTTCACTAAGGGAGCTGCAGGAGTTATATGAAGCTATTCTTGGACTGGAACTGGATAGGCGCAACTTCAGGAAGAAAATTGCATTAAAAGACTGGCTGATAGATACAGAAGAGATGGAAGAGAATGTGCCACACAGACCAGGTAAATTACACAAACTAAAGAGTGAATACAAAAAAATAGCTGTAAGCAAACAGGGGGTACTAAACCCTGTATAAATGCATGGTAGTAAAATAGTTATAAAAATTTTGACACAGGAGGCAACAAAATGCCTTCTTTTTTTGTCTTGTACCAAGTACACATTGTTAAAAAAAATTAAAATAAATTTTTTTTAGGTTTAAATTTGTTTTAACATTGTGTCTTAAATACACATTGTGTATTTGCAAATCCGATTGCATAACATTTAATGATTGCTTATGTTCTCCTCAAAATTCATGAAGGCCGCCGGCGTCTTATTGCTGGCGCTTATTACACAAATTTCTTTCGCACAAAACAGGGTAGTAACGGGTAAGGTTACTGATTCAAAAGATGGTTCTGCTATGCAGGGCGTTACAGTTTCAGTAAAAGGTACCAAAACAGCTGTAACAACAGGTTCTGATGGTCTTTATAAGATTACAGTACCTGACGGGTCTAACACCCTCGTTTTTTCATCAGTAGGATTTACTCCGCAAGAGATTGCAATTGAAGGTAAAGCTTCAGCTGATGTTATTCTGGCAGCTAATAATACACAACTGGGCGAAGTAGTGGTAATTGGTTATGGTACTGCCAGGAAAAAAGATTTAACCGGTTCTGTTACTTCTGTTAGCGCAAAAGATTTCCAGAAAGGAAATATCACCACACCTGAACAACTGATTGCTGGTAAAGTAGCTGGTGTTCAAATTACATCAAATGGTGGTGCTCCTGGCTCAGGAAGCACTATTCGTATCCGTGGCGGTGCTTCTTTAAATGCAAGTAACAATCCTTTGATTGTTATTGATGGAGTGCCGGTTGATAATGAGGGCATATCTGGTGCAGCCAATGCGCTGGCATTAATTAATCCTAACGATATTGAGTCTTTCAACATTCTGAAAGATGCCTCTGCTACTGCCATTTATGGGTCAAGAGCATCCAACGGTGTAATTATCATTACTACCAAAAAAGGGAAAAGTGGAAAACCTAAGTTCAATTTCAGTACTCAATATTCTTTGTCAACACTACCCAAGCAGGCAGATGTGCTTACCCCTGATGAGTTCAGGACTTATGTAAACGCACATGGCACACCTGCACAGATAGCTTTGATGGGAACTGCAAATACCAACTGGCAGGATGAGATATACAGCAATGCAAGTTCTACCGATAATAACCTGAGTGTTTCTGGTTCTTATAAGAAAATTCCATACAGGGTGTCGCTTGGCTTTATGAGTCAGGATGGTATTTTAAATACCGGAAATCTGAACAGAAAGTCTGCGTCAATAAATTTAAGCCCCAAACTTTTAATGATCATTTAAAATTGACATTAACCTGAAGGGATCTATTAACAAATCAAGATTTGCAGATGAAGGTTCAATAGGAAATGCCGTTCGTTTTGATCCCACCAAGCCAGTGAAGACTTCTTCAGCCAGGTATGGTGGTTATTTTGAGTGGCTTGATCCTTCGTCAACAACTGGTTTAAGAGATCTTTCACCACTCAACCCTGTTGGTTTGCTTGAACAAAGAACTGATAAAAGTGAAGTGCAAAGGAGTATAGGCAATATTCAATTTGATTATAAACTGCATTTCTTTCCTGATTTAAGAGTTAATCTTAATCTTGGATATGATATTGCTAAAGGTGAAGGCACCGTCTATATTCCGGACAGTGCAGCCTCTTCTTACAAACGTTCTCCTGATGCCCAGCATGGTGGCGTAGACAATAGATACCTTCAGAAAAAATCAAATACAATTCTTGAAACTTATTTGAATTATGTTAAAGATGTCAAATCTATTAACAGCCGGTTTGATGTAATGGTGGGTTATTCTTACCAGGATTTTTCTGCAACCAACTATAATGGAGAATTAGATCCTAATGGTATCTTAATTGATAAAGACGGAAACAAATGGACTCCTTATTCTGATTACACCACTGATGGATATTTGATCAGCTCTCAAAGTTTCAGGTTTGATAAACCTCAAAACAGGCTGATGTCTTATTTTGGAAGGTTTAACTATTCTTACAAAGGAAAATATTTGCTGACAGGAACATTACGTCGTGATGGTTCTTCCCGTTTTTCAGAAGATAACAGGTGGGGCTGGTTCCTCCGGTGCTATTGCATGGAGAATGAAAGAGGAGACTTTCTTTAAAAATATAGATGTATTAAGCGAACTCAAACTAAGATTTGGTTATGGTGAAACAGGTCAGCAAGACGGAATTGGTAATTATACATATTTACCAGTTTACAACGTTGCCAACAGCCAGGCACAATACCAGTTTGGTACTACTTTCTACGATCTGTACAGGCCTGATGGTTACAATCCTAACCTGAAATGGGAGCAAACAGCTACTACAAACCTAGGGCTTGATTTTGGATTTTTCAATGGCCGCATTACCGGTGCTGTTGATGTTTATTTAAAGAAAACCACCGATTTATTAAGTGTTGTCGATCAGCCGGCCGGCACCAATTTCTCCAATAAAATTCTTGCCAACATTGGTAACATGGAGAACCGTGGTATTGAAATTACATTAAACACACAGCCGGTTAAAAATAATGACCTTGTCTGGGATTTTGGTATCAATGCAACATTTAATAAAAACGAAATCACAAAACTTACCTTCACTAACGATCCAACATTCCCTGGTAACCTGATAGGCGGTATTGCTGGTGGTGTGGGTAGTACTATTCAGATACACTCAGTTGGTTATCCTAAATCATCATTCTACGTTTATAAGCAAGTGTATGATGCAGCAGGTAAGCCTATTGAGAATCTTTTTGAAGACCTCAACCGTGACGGATTAATTAACGTAAACGATTTGTACCGTTATAAAGCACCGGATCCGGATGTGTTCCTCGGAGCATCATCAAGCGTAAGCTGGAAAAATTGGAGTGCAGGATTTTTGTTGAGAGCAAATCTCGGAAACTATATGTATAATAACAGGTTCTCTAATACGGGTGTAATGAGAAACATCATTGATCCGCTTGGGTTCCTTGCGAATGGCTCACGCAATTTATTAGAGACAAACTTTACAGGTAACGGGGATAAATACCTTTTGTCTGACTACTATGTAGAGAATGCCTCTTTCATGCGTATGGATAATATTAATGTTGGCTACAATGCAGGCAGCATTATCAGTAAAAATACAAATCTGAGAATCGGGTTTAATGTGCAGAATGTATTCACCATTACAAAATACAAAGGTCTTGATCCTGAAGTGTCAGGCGGTATTGATAACAATTTTTACCCCAGGCCAAGAAATTTTGTATTGAACCTGAATCTTGATTTTTAATTAACGACCTGTATAAAATTATGCATATGAAAAAAAATATTTTAATTACGAATTGTGTGCTTGCGGTGTTGTTCCTGGTGATCGCACAGTCTTGCAGTAAAAAGCTGGATCTGACGCCAACCAATGACGTGACATCGGAAATTGTTTATTCCACACCAGCAGGCTATAAGCAGGTACTTGGTAAAGTTTATGGAAGTTTTGCGTTGACTGGTAACCAGGGACCGGCAGGAAATGGTGACGTACAAGGTATTGATGAGGGTTTTTCTGATTTTTATCGTTTGTTCTGGAAAGCGCAGGAATTAAGCACTGATGAAGCTGTTATCAGCTGGGGTGATGTGGGAATCCAGGATTTTCATAACATGAACTGGACATCAAATAACAGTTTCCTTACCGGATTGTATTATCGCAGTTTATATCAGATTACATTGTGTAATGATTTCATAAGGGAATCTGCTGATGATAAACTTGCTGCCCGGGGTATTTCTGGTGCTGACGCAGATAATATCCGTCAGTATGCAAGGGAAGCCCGTTTTCTCCGTGCTTTTCAATACTGGGTATTGATGGATTTGTACGGAAATCCTCCATTTGCTACAGAGGCAACAATTATCGGCGGTGCGCCTCCACCAAGGGCTACCCGTATAGAAATATTCAATTATATTGAAACCGAACTGAAGGATATTGAAGCCAATATGCCAGCAGCCCGTTCAAATGAATATGGCCGTGCAGATAAAGGTGCGGTGTGGGCATTACTGGCCCGACTTTACCTGAATGCACAGGTATATACACAGGATCCGGTTACACATGTATTGGGTGCACCAAGGTTTACGGATGCTATTACTTACTCTAAGAAGGTAATAGATGCCGGTTATACACTTGTAAATAACTACACATGGTTAATGCGTGCAGATAATCATTTAAATACAAGTGAATTCATCTTCACTATTAATTATGATGGCCTGCATACACAAGGTTATGGCGGAACGACTTTCCTTACTCACGCCTGTGTTGGTGGTTCTATGCCAGCCTCTGCATTTGGAGTAGGTGGCGGATGGAGTGGTACCCGTACTACTAAAAATCTTCCGTTGTTATTCCCTGACCTGACTGGAACTGCCGATAAAAGATCACAGTTTTATACGTCTGGCCAGAATATTGAAATTGCAAATGTTACAAGTTTCGTTGATGGCCTGGCTGTTACAAAGTTCAACAACGTAAAAAGAGATGGCAGTAACGGACAAAGCCAGGACTTCTCGGATGTTGACATGCCGCTGTTCCGTCTGGCAGAAATGTACCTGATTTATGCAGAAGCAGTTTTACGTGGTGGTACCGGTGGCGATGCAACAACTGCACTTGGATATATTAATAAACTTCGCGGCAGGGCTTATGCTAATGATCCTAACAGCACAACCGGAAATATAAATTCTGGAACTCTTACTCTCGACTTTATTTTAGAGGAAAGAGCAAGAGAGCTTTATTGGGAAGGATTTCGCCGTACGGACTTAGTTCGTTATAATAAGTTCACAGAAGGTACTTACTTGTGGCCATGGAAAGGTGGTGTTAGTTCTGGTACCGGTGTTTCGGCTTTCAGGAAAATATTTCCAATTCCTTCAAGGGACATAAACTCTAACCTGAATCTTATTCAAAACCCAGGCTATTAATCTTATAAAACATTGCATATGAAAAATATATTAAAACTTCTAACTGGAACATTTCTCATGGCAGTTGTTTTCTCTGCCTGTAAGAAGGATGAGAACCAGGTGATTTTTGAAGGAGGAACAGCGCCTGTATTTACTTCTTCGTCCACATCTCCGCTGGTGCTATTAAAAGATAATAAAGACAATGTGGCACTTGTGCTAAACTGGACAAATCCCAACTACAGGTTTAATACAGGGGTTAGCTCACAAGATGTTACTTACATACTCCAGATTGACACTGCGGGTAAAAAATTTTACCAGTGGAAATATTCAGGAAAAATCAATTGCCAATGATTTGTCTTTTGTTCCAACCGTTAAAGAGTTGAATACTTTTTGTCAAAAATGGAGTTGGTAGCCGGACGTCAATATAATGTTGAGATGAGGATTAAAGCGACACTGGCAGGTGGTACAGTTCCACTGTACTCTAATGTACTTCAGATAAAAATAACTCCTTACCTTGATTTTGCTGTTGAACCTCCCGGAACTGCTGGCAACAACTATAATGATGGAAATCTTTGGGTGATAGGGGATTGCTTTGGTGCACCCAATTGGACCAATCCGCTGCCTTCTCCACAAGATGTGAACCATAAGTTTACCAAAATTGACGTGTTGCACTATGAGCTGACAATTAATTTCGCTTCCGGCGGTGGTTACAAGATGATTCAGACACAGGGGGTGTGGGGAACACAATATCATGCAATGACGGCAGGTGCCGCTTTATCCGGCGAGTTTGAAAAAAGAGATGCTGACCCACAGTTTGCATCACCAGGTGCAGGAAGGTATAAGATTGAGGTAAACTTCCAGACCGGTAAGTACAAATTAACTGCACAATAATCAGTACAAATAAAACACAGAAAATGAAAAATATTAAGAAATTTCTATCAATCACTGCTGTACTAGTGCTGGTTGTGACAGCCTGCCGTAAAGTAGAAGATCTGCCTTATTACGAAGAAGGCAAATCTGTAGAATTATCTGCAGATAAAACAGCAATTGCGCCAACACCTGCCGATTCAATA
The DNA here is from genome assembly GCA_016719815.1 of Chitinophagaceae bacterium. Lineage (GTDB taxonomy): Bacteria > Bacteroidota > Bacteroidia > Chitinophagales > Chitinophagaceae > JJ008. The sequence goes on from JADJYK010000001.1 coordinate 180,626, forward strand.
ACAAATGTTATTACATTTTCCTGGACTAATCCGGAATATAAACAGGATACCGGGTTATACAAATACATACTGGAAATGGATTCTACCGGCAGAAATTTTGCTAAAGAAGCAACAAAGATTGCAAAAATTTCGCAACTCCCCACGAAATTCCTGTAGGCGTTAGCCTTTATACAAAGGCATTAACGCAGGGCGAAATGAATGAAACAGCCCTGGATGAAGGAGTGCCCGGAGGAAATACCGGAAAAATTGAATACAGAATTAAAGCTACAACAGCTCAAGGTGCAATTTCCTATTCCAATACGGTTAGTGTGACCATTGCAAGCTATATACCCTTACTTCGCTTCTATATGCCCGGAGGTTACCAGGCTGCCACAGGCAATGGAGGTAACTGGGATCCGGGAACCGCTCCTGAATTTGTCAGGGATTTAAGACCAGCTGCATTAAATAAGTTGTATTATATGTATATCTATTTACCGGCCAATGCTGAATTTAAAGTTACACAGGGCCGTTCATGGGATATTAATTATGGTGGCTCAGGCGGGAATTTAGCATCTGGTGGAGCCAATCTTACTGTGGCAACTGCCGGATTTTACCGTATTTCTATTGACCGGGTTAATATGAAATACGACATCAGGGAAGGAAGAATGGGCTTTGTAGGTGGTGCAACCGGTGCCGGTTGGACGCCTGCGAATGTTTTCCCAACTTATGCAATGGGAAATTCTGCTACTAACTTGTTTGTAGGGTTAACCGACTTTGCAACAGGGGCTGGAAATTAATTGACCACAATGATTGGAATAACGGCGACATTACGGTTACAAATGCGAGAAGCTATGGTTCAGCTGGAGGTAGTGGCAGTTCAATGCTTGTAAATGACGCTAACATGCCTGACATCGCAACCGCTGGCCGCTACAGGGTAATATGGGATGGCCGTAATGTTGATAATATAAAATACGAAATGAGTCCGGCTACGGAAATGAGAGTGGTAGGTAATGGTGTTCAGGGTGTTCCTGACTGGGATCCGGCTTCAAGCCCTCAAATGACTTATGCTGGTAATGGAGTGTGGACACTCACAGTCAACCTTGTAGGCTCTAGAGAGATAAAATTCCTTGCGGGCAATGCCTGGGGAGCATTTGACTACGAAGATAATGGCGATGCTGGTGTCGCTAATACCCGTAAAATTAAATGGGAAGGCGGAAGCAATTTTGCCACTCCTGCAACTTCAGGAAGCTATACTATTACCTTGGATGAAAAAGCTCAGACAGTAAGAATACAATAGTTGTGATTATAAAATAACAATAGAAAGCTGCTTCAGATAATGGAGCAGCTTTTTTAATACCTTTAATGCTCAATGATGGCAATATGAAAGATTCTATTTGGAAGCAGTCATTAAGCATATTTGCTTTTATTTTTTTAATCTCAGTTTTATCGGCAACTTCTTGTACTAAATCAGACACTCCGGATCCGTTACCTCCGACTCCAGGTAATCCCACATTTGCTAAAGGTGCAGATATTGGTTGGCTGACTGAAATGGAATCGGCAGGAAGAAAGTTTTATAATAGTTCAGGTACCGAACAGGATTGCATTCAGATTTTGAAAAATCTTGGAATGAATAGCATCCGCCTTCGTGTATGGGTTAATCCTTCAGGCGGATGGAATGGCAGCGCCGATGTGGTGGTAAAAGCTGTTCGTGCAAAAAACCTCGGTATGCGGATCATGATCGATTTTCATTACAGTGACTCATGGGCCGACCCCGGACAACAAACAAAACCGGCAGCTTGGGCTGCGCAGGATTTTACCACACTTAAAAACGCTGTTTACAATCATACATACGATGTACTCACTGCCTTAAAGAGCAATGGTGTAACACCCGAATGGGTGCAGGTGGGTAATGAAACAAATGATGGTATGTTGTGGCCCGAAGGGAAAGCGTCAACCAACATGGCAAACTTTGCCGCATTAGTTAATAAAGGCTATGATGCAATAAAAGCTGTTGATGCCAGTATAAAAGTCATTGTACATATTTCTAACGGCCATGATAATAGTTTATTCCGCTGGATATTTGATGGCTTAAAAAACAATAGTGGCAAGTGGGATATTATCGGCATGTCGTTGTATCCTGAAGTATCCACATGGTCTGCAATGAATACGCAGTGTCTTTCCAATATCAACGATATGATTGCCCGATACGATAAGCCGGTGATGATAACAGAAGTGGGGATGAGCTGGGATCAGGCCGCTGCCTGCCAGTCATTTATTACGGATCTTATCAACAAGGTTAAAACAGTTGCTAATAATAAAGGACTTGGTGTGTTTTACTGGGAGCCGCAGTCATACAATGGATGGAAAGGATATACCAAAGGCGCTTTTGACAATTCAGGTAAACCTACTGTTGCGCTGAATGCTTTTAATTAGTTCTGTTTTTCTCAATAATATTAATACTTGTTTATGAAACAGGCCGGGTTAGTAGTTATTGCAATGTTGCTGACAATTAGCAGCGATGCTCAAAGACAAAAGATAAACTTTGACAACGACTGGAAATTTCATTTTGGCCATGCTGCCAATGCTGAGAAGGACTTTAATTATTCAATAGCCACTATTTTCTCAAAATCAGGCGGTGCTGCCAACACGGCAATTGACCCTAAGTTCAATGATGGCAAATGGAGGACACTGAATTTGCCTCATGACTGGGCGGTGGAATTGCCATTTGTTTACAAAGATAATTTTGATGTAATGGCCCATGGGTATAAGCCGGTTGGAGGTTTGTTTCCTGAAACTAGCATCGGCTGGTATCGAAAACATTTTACAGTTGCTGCTGCAGATTCCGGTCAGCGGTTTCAGATTCAGTTTGACGGCATTTTTCGTGATGCCAATATCTGGCTGAATGGTTTTTACCTTGGCAATAACAAAAGCGGCTATGTGGGTGTTGCTTATGATGTAACAGACTATATCAATTTTGGTAAAAACAATGTATTGGTGGTACGGTCAGATGCATCACAATACGAAGGCTGGTTTTATGAGGGTGCCGGCATTTACCGCCATGTATGGCTGAACAAATTCAGCAACATTAATATTGCAAACGATGGAGTATTTGCCTGGTCTTCTGTAAAAGGAAATGTGGCAACGGTAAACATTGAAACAACTGTACAAAATCAGGAATTAAATCCGGCTGGTTGTACTGTTTACACTTACGTGACCGACCGAAGTGGAAAGAAGTTGGTACAATCCAAAGAGCAATCAGTTTCATTATCATTGAATGGGACATCTGTTGTTAAACAAAGCATGGCTATTGGAGGTGCAAGACTTTGGTCGCTTGATGACCCTTATTTATACAGGGTTGTTTCGGTCGTGAAGCAAAATGGAAAAGTTGTTGACAGCATGAAGTGCCGCTTTGGTATTCGCACCATTGATATAAAACCAAATGGAGTCTTCTTAAATGGAAAATATATAAAACTAAAAGGTGTAAATAATCACCAGGACCATGCAGGTGTGGGCAGCGCATTGCCAGATTATCTGCAATACTATCGTGTTAGCCTGCTGAGGCGAATGGGAGTAAATGCTTATCGCACCAGCCACAATGCACCAACGCCTGAGTTGCTGGATGCTTGCGACAGCCTCGGTATGCTGGTAATGGATGAACAGCGTTTACTCAATAGTAGTCCGGAGTATATAGACCAGTTTGAGCGATTAATAAAACGGGACCGCAGCAGGGCATCCGTTTTTGTGTGGTCAATTGGAAATGAAGAAGGCTGGATTCACACCAATAGTTTTGGAAAAAGAATTGCACAAACATTAATTGCCAAACAAAAAGAACTGGATCCGACAAGAACCTGCACTTATGCCGCTGACCTTGCTAATGTTTATAAAGGAGTGAATGAAGTAATACCCATCCGTTCTTTTAACTATCGTCATTTTGCTGTGGCTGATTATCATCGTGACCATCCCAATCAGCCAATTATTGGTACAGAAATGGGAAGCACGGTAACCACAAGAGGTGTTTATGAAAAAGATACCATTCGTGGTTATGTGCCCGATCAGGATATTACAGCGCCGTGGTGGGCAAGCAAGGCAGAAGACTGGTGGACATTAGCAGGTCCAAACAATTATTGGTTGGGTGGATTTGTTTGGACAGGTTTCGATTACAAAGGTGAGCCAACACCATATCAATGGCCCAATATCAATTCGCATTTTGGCATCATGGATATGTGCGGTTTCCCCAAAAATATTTATTACTACTACAAAAGCTGGTGGACGGATAAAGATGTGCTGCACATTTCTCCGCACTGGAATTTCAGGGACAAAGGTCCCGGCTGGAATAAGCCCAAAGGAGACCTGATGGATGTTTGGGTAAACAGCAATGCAGATAATGTGGAGCTGTTTCTGAATGGTAAAAGCCTGGGCAAAAAGATATGCTCCGTAACAGTCATCTGAAGTGGGCTGCGAATTATGAACCCGGAAAATTAGAAGCTATAGCGTATAAAAACGGCAGGCGGCTTTACAAAAAAGTTGAAACGACAGGTGCTCCGGTTGAGGTAGTGGTCACACCTTACAAAACGACCATACTTGCAGATGGGAAAGATGTGTCTGTATTAAACATTACCGTACTTGATAGGGAAGGCAGGGAAGTGCCCGATGCAGACAACCTGGTTAAGTTTGAAATTGAAGGCCCTGGGAAAATTATTGGTGTGGGCAATGGCGATCCCAGCAGTCACGAACCGGATATATGTACGGATGGTGCCTGGCAAAGAGTATTGTTCAATGGTAAATGCTAGGTTATTGTTCAGGCAGGAACGTCGGCTGGAATCATTAAGTTTAATGTAAAAGCAACCGGCCTGTGGTCTGGCGGAACGGATATACAGACAATAACTACAGAAAGTGTTTCGAAGGTTTCGGTTGATAATAGTTATAAGCTGACAGTTGAACAGGCTAAGCCGAGAGAAGTGGGAAAAATGCTTGGTGCTGATATTTCTTTCTTACCAGAATTAGAAACAAGAGGAATGAAGTTCTCTGACAATGGCGTGGAGAAAGATGCAATACAAATTCTAAAAGATCATGGTCTTAATTATGTAAGGCTGAGAATTTTTAATGACCCTGCAAGAGACAGCGGATATTCTCCTGGTAAAGGCTTTTGTGATTTGAGCAATACATTAAAGATGGCGAAAAGAGTGAAAGCTGCCGGTATGAAGTTGCTGCTCGATTTTCATTACAGCGATTACTGGGCTGACCCTGGTAAACAATACAAGCCGGCAGCATGGAAGAACCTTTCGTTTGACGATTTAAAGAAGGCAGTGTATAATTTTACAAAAGATGTAATGCTGCAATTAAAAGCCCAGGGAACAACTCCCGATATGGTGCAGGTGGGTAATGAAATCAACCACGGTATCATCTGGCCTGAAGGTAATGTGAGCAACTTCGATGGTTTGGCTCAATTGATAAATGCCGGAACGGCCGCCGTGAAAATCAGTTGACCCAGCTGTAATCATGATGCTGCATGTGGCATTGGGCGGGCAAAATGATGAATCGGTTTTCTTTATTGATAATATGATTGCCCGTGGCGTACATTTTGATGTGATAGGGGAGTCGTACTATCCCAAATGGCACGGCACACTGGAAGACCTTGAAACAAATCTTAACGATCTGGCAAAAAGGTATAACAAAGATGTGATTGTGGTAGAATATTCGGCCCGTAAAGATGAGGTAAATAAGATTGCTTTTGAAGTAGAAGGTGGTAAAGGGAAAGGCACTTGCATTTGGGAGCCACTCAGCACCTGGGAGAAGTTTTTCGACGATAAAGGGAAATCTAATGATTACCTGAAAATGTATGATGAAATAAGCAGAAAATATATGAACTGATTGATCCGGGAGCTTTTTGGTTGATTATTCAGTCTGCTGCTTTGCACAAACAGTCGTTTGAATTGATTTTTATCAGTGATTTTATCAAGTCCCGGTTCTAATTTGCCGGGCTTTTACTTATCAGAAATATTAAATTATTAATAATGGGACTATATAGAATACCGATACAGTTAGAGAAATTTGTTAATCCGGGGACAATCGTGGTGCGTTCACCCGGCAGAATTAATCTGATTGGTGAACATACAGATTATAATAACGGATTTGTATTACCAGCGGCTATAGATAAGGCAGTATATGTGGTAATTGAAAAAAATGAAACTGACGCAATTTTTCTTCGTTCGGTTGACTTTAACGAGACTATTGAAACGACTGTTGCAGATATAAAACCGGCTTTTGGCCATTGGTCAACATATATTCTGGGTGTTGCAGCACAGGTTATTAAAAAAGGAGTGATGCTTCCTGGTTTCAAACTCACTGTTTATGGTGATGTGCCGCTGGGTGCAGGTTTATCTTCTTCTGCAGCTATTGAGTGTGCTGTTGCTTTTGCGATGAATGAGCTATTTAGCTTTGGTTTTGACAGACGAGAACTGTCATTATTGGCCCAACATGCAGAACATGAATATGCCGGTGTGAAGTGTGGAATAATGGACCAGTTTGCCAGTTTGTTTGGTAAAAAGAATAATGTAATACGGCTTGATTGCCGTTCACTTGAGTACGAATATTTCCCGTTGGAGCTGAATGAATTTACAGTTGTTCTTTTCGATACACAAGTGAAACATTCACTTGCTTCTTCCGAGTATAATGTAAGAAGAGCACAGTGTGAAGCCGGTGTGTCGTTAATTCAGCAAAAATATCCTGAAGTAAAAAGTTTAAGAGACGCTACCATACTTATGGTTAACGAGTGTATCAGCAAGGAGGATGCTTCGTATAACCGTTGTAAATATGTTGTTGAAGAAATTGCCCGCCTGCAAACAGCCTGTCAAGATTTGGTGAAAGGCGATGTAAGGGCTTTTGGAAAAGAAATGTTTGCCACTCACGATGGCTTAAGCAAAGAATACGAAGTGAGTTGTAAAGAATTGGATTATCTTGTTGAGTATGTAAGAGACAACCCGGCAGTAATTGGTGCCAGAATGATGGGGGGCGGTTTTGGCGGATGCACCATTAACATCATACATAAAGATGCCGTGAATGAGATTGTAACCAGCCTTAGTGATGCATATGCAAAGGACTTGGGTAAAGAATTGAAGCATTACCTGGTGAATATTGAGGATGGGACATCGGTAATTTAATTATAGGAAAATATCAAAACTTCATAATTTAAAAACATACAAATGGGAAATGCAATTTTTCATCTGCAATGGATTGACTACGCCATAATGATTATTTATTTCATGTTTGTGCTGGGAATCGGCTGGATGCTGAAGAGATACATGAAAGATGCAAACGCTTTTCTGGAAGCGGGAAGGTCAATGCCGGCCTGGGTGGCAGGTCTGGCTTTTATTTCAACTAATCTTGGTGCGCTGGAAGTAATGGGCATGACTGGCTCCGGCGCCAAGTACGGAATGCTTACCACTCACTTCTACTGGATCGGTGCAATTCCTGCAATGGTGTTCCTGGCCATTTTTATGATGCCTTTCTATTATGGATCCAAGGCCCGTTCGGTACCGGAATATCTGAAACTTCGTTTTGACGAAAAAACGAGAGGACTTAATGCTATCCTGTTTGCAGTGATGACAGTGCTGGCTTCTGGTATTTCAATGTATGCGCTGGCACTGCTAATGGAAAAAGTACTGGGATGGGATTTTAACCTTAGTTTGTGGCTTTCAGCCGCCATTGTGTTAGCCTATACTTATCTCGGGGGTTTATCGTCCGCCATTTATAATGAAGTACTTCAGTTCTTTATTATTGTGATAGGTCTGCTGCCAATTGTGGTATTAAGCCTTCATGATGTGGGTGGATGGAGTGGATTAAAGGAAAGTCTGGCGCCAATTGTGGCGGAAAAAGGTTTTGCCGGGGATACATTCACCACAACATGGAAATATACCGGCACAGCAGCGGGTAACCCGATGGGTGTTGAATGGTATGGCATTTTGTTCGGATTAGGCTTTGTACTTTCATTTGGCTACTGGTGCACTAACTTCCTTATTGTACAACGGGCAATGGCTGCTAAATCAACAACAGCTGCCCGTAACACTCCTTTGATTGGTGCAATTCCGAAAATGCTCATTCCCTTTTTGATCATCGTTCCTGGTATTGTTGCCCTGGTGCTGATGAATAAAACAGGTTCCGGATTTACAATTATGGAAAACGGGAAAGCCAATTACGACCTTACTATTATTAAGTTGCTTGAATATTATTTGCCAACAGGTGTGCTTGGCTTAGGTATCACGGCGTTGCTGGCTTCGTTTATGTCGGGCATGGCGGGTAACGTTTCTGCATTCAATACAGTGTGGACCTATGATATTTATCAAAGCTACATCAGACCCGCTACTAATGATAAAGCAGCTGATGCAAAACACTACCTGAAGGTTGGACGATTGGCTACCGTTTTTGGTGTACTCGTTAGTATTGCAGCCGCATATCTGGCCGGTTTATTTGGAAACATAATGGATTTTTTACAAACCATTTTCTCCATGATTAATGCACCGTTGTTCGCTGTAATCTTTCTCGGTATGTTCTGGAAAAGAACTACAGGACATGGGGCATTTATCGGTTTATTAGGAGGGTTTCTCGTGGCATTGTTGCACCATGGGCTTACAGTTCCGGCCGGCGCAACAACGTTAGTAAAAGGTGGTTGGATAAGTGTTGTACACACTTACCCGGTTGAGATGGCACAAAACTTCTGGACAGCTATTTTTGCCTGTGCTGCATCAGCATTAATTACCGTTGGTATATCTGTTGCCACTAAGCAACAAAAAACAGATGATGAGTTACGTGGCCTGGTTTATTCACTTACACCCAAAACACAAGAGGCACATGTGACGTGGTATAAACGTACCAATACCCTGGCCATTTTTGTATTGGTGATGATGGTGGTATTATCAATCTTATTCTGGTAAAAAATTAAAACAAAAAATTATGTTAGATATAAGAATTCCAATCGGTTTGTTATTTACTGTTTTGGGTGTATTGGTTACAGCCTATGGGTTGCTTACCAATTCAAATACGGAGCTTTATGCTAAATCATTCCAATATAATGTAAACCTTTGGTCAGGTTTGCTGATGCTGGTATTTGGTGTGGTAATGCTGCTAACAGTAAAGAAGAAAAAAGTATAAATTTTTTATTGGTTGGTTTCTCAATTACGGTCGTCTTAAACGATGACTTGCAATTGTAGCATACCGCACTATTAAAGAAAAGCCGCTTCAGTTGTAAAGCGGCTTTTTTATAGTTAATAGTTTGTTCTTTTTTATTGTTTTATGAACACTGCACTTGCCAGTTGTTTTGGCGACTGCACTACCAGTGAGTACATTCCCGGTAGCAGGTTGCTCAGGTTAAAATCCCAAACATTTGCACCTAATACTGCATTTTTTGTAAAGGTTGAAACCGCAACGCCTGTGTTATTAAATACTTTTATTGTAACGGGCTCAGTAAATGCTGACAGGAATTGCACATGCAGTGTATTTATAACCGGGTTGGGCGATAGGGTCAGTATTGCCTGGTTGTTTCCGGGAACCATAAGCGGTTTACAGATTTTTGTTTCGCATCCAAGCCTTGTTTTAATATGCAGGCATACGTTATAATTTCCACCTTGCGCAAAACTGTGTATAACCTCTCTCCCTGAAGCGGAAGTGCCATCGCCAAAAGTCCAGTTGAAATAAAGAGGTTCATCATTGGGAGCATGTATGCTTGTTCCTTTGAACAGGAATGTTCTGGGTGCAGTTAAAGAGTCAATCATAAATCCTCCACATTGGTTTGTTTTGGGCCGGATGATAATCTGCTGGCATTTGAATGTGATGCAGCCGTTCTGGAATAATACTTTACGCAAACATTATATGTTCCGGGAGCCGGATACCTGTGGTGTATGTTATAAACGGTTTGTGGTGGTTGAGTAGCTGCAATCATAATACATGTATCTGTTCCATCGCCGAAGTTCCAGCATATACGAACCGGCTGTGATGGTGGATTTGACACGGGAGTTGCCTGGAAATATCTTTCAAGTGATGATATGGATGGTGAAATTTCAAATAAACCAACGGAACAGGAAGGCGGTGGAGGCGGAGGTAGAACAAGCGGTCTGCATTTGTCTGAAATACATCCGCCGTCATATAATATTTTCATACATACATTATACTGGCCAGGTTGGTTGTAGCGGTGTATAACATTGTATAACCCGTTATACAATGCAGGATAATAAATGCAGGTGTCTGTTCCGTCACCGAAATACCAGCAGATTTTTATTGGTTTCTTATTGTTATTATGCCAGGGCAATGCCTTGAAGGCAACTGTTAAGGGTGTATTGGATGTTGTGGCGATTGTTTCATAATCTGCCTTACAACTGTCAAGTGGTCCAATTTGTGTTGGTTTGCACAGGTACGCCTCGCAACCACCATAATAACGAATTTTAACACAAACAGAATAATTGCCTGGGTGCACATAATTATGCGAAACGTAATAGAGGCCAGTATAATTTTCAGCATAATTGATACAAGTATCTCTTCCATCGCCAAAGGACCAGCAAACCTGTGATGGCTTTCTGTTTTGGCTGTTTTGTGGGATAGCTTTGAAAACGGCAGATAATGGATTATTGCTGGTGGATGCCAATTTTTCATAGTTCGCACTGCAGGTGGCTGCAGGCCCTGCCTGGATCATTTTACACTTCATGGAAAAGCATCCGCCTGCGTATGTGATCTTTACGCATACTTCGTAGTTGCCGGGTTGCTGATATGTGTGTGTAATGTTGTATTGCCCGGTGTAATTATTTTGATAATTAATGCATGTATTGGTGCCGTCTCCAAAAGTCCAGCAGATTGTTTGTGGCTTCTTATTGCTGCTATGCCATGGCAGAGCTTTGAGAGTAACTTGTAAAGGATTAATGATAGTGCCGGTTAGCTGAATTCTTTCAAAATCAGCTTTGCAACTGTCTGCAGGGGGCGGTGGGGGTGAAAGTAAAACCACCTGTTTACATTTTTCGGCAACACAACCATCCTGATATTTAATTCGTACACATACATTATACGGCCCTTGCTGGTAATAATTATGGATTACAGACAGAAGATTGGTTGAGGGGGTTGTGGCAGTGATATTAATACAAGTGTCTGTCCCGTCACCGAAGTTCCAGCAAACCTGTGTTACTGGTTTTTGGGAGTTGTGTAATGGAATTGCCCAAAATTTTACAAGATGACTCAGAGGTGAAGAGTTTGTGATAAGTGAGTCCCGGTATTCAAAATTGGCGCCGCACTGTGATTCTAAAACTACTGTTTTGCAAACTTGTGCTGACAGTACCGAGTCATTGGTATTGGAAAAATACCTGAAAATTTTAAGGCACACATTATACACTCCTGTTTGCAGATAATGGTGCTGTGTTCCGGCCAGTGGCGGAGTTTGCGCAAATGTGCCATCACCAAAAATCCAATATGCTTTGCGGGCTCCCGGTTCTGAGCCAATTACGGAGTTGTTAGTAAAGACAACCTCGTTTGTGGTATTATTTACTACAAATGTGAAGTACGCAATATCCGGGGTTGCATTAAGGGCTGTAAGAGCGAAGATTAAACTTGCAACTAAGGAGTATAATTTTCTCATAAACGCAATATTTAAGCAGAATTAAAAATAAGCACAATGTTTTGATACAGGTCTGATGCCTTTGTGACTTAAGTTACCCGACTGCGTTTAACAGAAACTGAGTTTTTTTTAATAGGAAATTTACGATACCATCTTTTGATGGTCAATAATGAATTGAATCAGCTCATCCAGGGAAACCTCAATTCTGGAAATAGCATCGTTGATATCGTTCCTGCTTACCTGTGCTGCAAACGAAGGGTTCTTTAGTCTTTTTAATACACTTTTAACTTCCAGTCCTTCATAAAGTGTTGGTCTTATTAATGCTGCGGCATGTATAAATCCAGATAGCTCGTCAATAGCATAGATCATTTTATCCATCTTGGTTACCGGTTCGATACCAAATACAGATGGTCCGTGGGATGCAATACAATGAATAATATGCGGGTCAATATTTCTTCTTTCCAGTTCTTCTATTATAATGCGGCAGTGGTCATCAGGATATCTTTCCCAGTCGGCATCGTGAAGCAAACCTGCTTGTTCCCACTTCCGTGCAGTAAGTTCATCAGTTCCCTCTTTTTCAAGAGCCCAGGCTTTCATATTAGCGGCCACCTGCCTCATGTGCAGACGAAGACGATCATTGGGTACCCAGTCCTCTAATAAACAATTTGCCTCTTCTGGGGTGAGCAGGTTACCGGTGTTGGCGGGGTTGCCAAAAACAGAGCGGCCAAGATTGCGGGTTGACATTTTTAATTGATATTTAAACTTTCCGGCAATACTACTTAGTTAACTTTACCGTTTAGAAAAGATTATTTATGGAAGAAAAGATACTAAAGGGAACTATTTCATTCGTCAATTACGATAAAAATTTTGCCACTATTGAGTACGAACAGGGCCTAAAGAAAAAATCGGTTAATTGTAAAACCAATCCTGAAACATCGGGAAAAAGAACGCATCATTTTACGGCAGGTGATACTGTTAGCTTCCAGCTAAAACTGTCTGACCGGGGTGATAAGATGACGGCTTATAATGTTAAGTACCTGCACAACACACAAATTAGTCTTCTAGTGCAAAAAGCCACTATCGAAAACCGGTTTTCAGGCTTTTTAAAAAAAGTAGATAATAAATACTTTGTAAAGGAATTGAACAGTTATATTTTTTTTCCGCTTCAGTTATCACTTTGGGAAATGCCTCCCGTTGAAACAGCAGAAAATGAAGCGATTAGTTTCAGGTTCATCAGCCCGGAGAAGCCCAACAAACTTGTGGCAGAGCTTTTCTCTCACAACTATCTACCCGAATATAAAAAGGCAGTTCAGCATTTCAAGAATGAGATTGCAGTTGATGCTATTGTAAACAGGATTTCGCCATATGGCATTTACCTGAATTTATTTGATGAAAAGGTTCAGGCTAAACTGCCTTTTGATGCTGAAACGGATAGCATGGTCAAACCCGGCGATATAATAACTGTACTCATAACGCATTTAACTAATATCCGGATTGTAGTTAAAAGGGTGTCGCAGTAAGCTTTTTTAATTGTTTTCCTGATTCCATAATACGTTTCTTCATAAGCTGACTAATAATTCAAGATGTTTCTGTGGCTGAATTTTTAGTCATGGATTTATTGAGTCAAAAATTTTATTATAAATCAATCAGTTACAAAGGTGTCTATAAAATTACTTTCCAGATTCCTAGGTTAGAAAGTTGCTCAGCCCTACCTTCGCACTCCATTTTTAAAACAGGTTTCCGGGATAGCGGAGACCGATAAAACAAATCAAAATGAGTAAACTACATTTCACTACCAAACATGCGAATGAGGCTACCGTTAAGCGCAACTGGTACGTTGTGGACGGTACTAATCAAACCGTAGGTCGTATGTGTGCCAGAATTGCTGCGATACTTCGTGGTAAAAACAAGGCATGCTACACCCCCCATGTTGACACCGGCGATTACATCGTTGTAATTAATGCCGAAAAAACAGTACTGACTGGCAACAAAATGGATCAGAAGATTTACGACCATTTCACAGGTTATCCTGGTGGCCGTAAAGAAGAAACAGCTGCTAATTTGCAGAAACGTCGTCCAGAGGTTATTATCGAAAGGGCTGTTAAAGGGATGCTCCCCAAGAACCGACTTGGCCGCAAGATGTACAAAAAATTATTTGTGTACGTTGGCGCTGAACATCCGCATAAGGCACAACAACCAAAAGAACTTAAATTCTAAACCCCCATCTCCGCCTACCGGCAGAGAGTAAAAAAATAATAAATGGAAAAGCAAAAAAACGGAGTTGGTCGTCGTAAAGAAGCTGTTACCAGGGTGTTTATCGCCAAAGGTGAGGGCAACATAACTGTTAACGACAAAGACTATAAAGTATATTTTCCGCTGGTATACCTGCAAAACCAGGTAGAGCGTCCGATGAAAACAATTGACGCTACCGGAAAATTTGATGTGAAAATTAACGCTGCTGGCGGTGGACTGAAAGGTCAGGCCGAAGCCGCCATGCTCGGCATCAGCCGTGTACTGGTTGAAATTAATCCTGAATTTCGCCCTGCTTTGAAAGCGGCCGGATTGCTGAAAAGAGATCCAAGGTCAGTTGAGCGTAAGAAATTTGGTCATAAGAAAGCAAGAAGAAGCTACCAGTTCTCTAAACGTTAATCGCAGCAAACTATTTAAAAAAAAGATTATTTATAAACAATGGAAAATAATACATCCTTACAGCAGCAACTTCTTGAAGCAGGTGTTCACTTTGGTCACCTTAAAAAGAAGTGGAATCCCAAGATGTTACCTTACATCTTTGCTGAAAAGAAAGGTATCCACATCATTGACCTGAACAAAACTGTTGAGTGTTTGCAGGAAACCGCTGTTGCTATGAAACAAATTGCCCGTAGCGGTAAAAAGATTTTGTTTGTAGGTACTAAAAAGCAGGCAAAAGATATCGTAAACGAAAGTGCTAAGAAAGTTAACATGCCATTTGTTACCGAAAGGTGGCTGGGCGGGATGCTTACAAATTTTAACACTGTTCGTAAGAGTGTGAAGAAAATGCAGAGTATTGAAAAAATGCTCGGCGATGGTTCTTTCGACAGCATCACAAAAAAAGAGCGACTTACCCTCAGCCGTGACAAAGACAAAATGGAAAAGGTATTAGGCGGTATTGCCCAGTTGGGCCGTGTTCCTGCTGCTTTGTTCATAGTTGATATTGGACATGAACACATTGCATTAGCCGAAGCAAAACGCCTGGGTATTGCCACATTTGGTGTGGTTGATACCAACTGCGATCCTAACAAAGTAGACTTTGCAATTCCTGCAAACGACGATGCTACAAAATCAATCGCCATCATTGTAAATTATATCACTGCTGCTATTGCAGAAGGTCTTGCTGAAAGACAAGCTGCAAAAGATGAAGAGGTAGATGAAATGACTGATGACGAAAAAGAAAGAAAAGCAGCGAAACTGCTTGCAGAAGCTGAAGCTGAAGGTGGCCGTGGCGGCAGAGGCCGTGGCGGTGCAGGTGGTGGACAAAGACGTCGTACACCAGCAGGCGGTGGCCGTGGACCTGGCGGCGGAAGAAGATAATGGAAGTTGCCGGAAATCCGATGTCTGAAGGCGGGTTACTGGAAAATAACTAGTGTTTCACAATCATGCTGTCAGGGGCTGAGAAATTAGCAGGCTTCAGACCTCAGACTTCTGACATCAAACTTCAAACTATGAGTACTGTAACTATAAGTGCACAAGATATTAATAAGCTTCGCCAGGCTACTGGCGCCGGCATGATGGATTGCCGCAAAGCTTTGACTGAAACAAACGGTGATTTCGAAGCAGCTATCGACTGGCTGCGGAAACAAGGTCAGAAAGTAGCTGCTAAGAGAAGCGAACGTGAAGCAAAAGAAGGGTGGTAATTGCAAAAACAACTGCTGATAATAAATCCGGTATAGTTGTTTGTATAAGCTGCGAAACAGATTTCGTTTCTAAAAATGTTGATTTCGTAGCTTTCGGTCAAACAATTGCTGATGCGGCTATTTCCAATAATGTAATCAATCTTGAGCAATTGATGGACGTTAAAATTGGCGATTTGTCTGTAAAAGAAATGGTGGATGAAAAACTTGCGACTATTGGCGAAAAAATCGGCATCACCAAGTTTGAAAGAGTAGATGCTCCTTATGTGGCATCTTATATTCATGGCGCATACAGAATTGGCGTTTTGGTTGGTGTTGATAAAGAAGCCGAAGTGGCTGGGAAAGATATAGCAATGCAAATTGCTGCATTGAATCCTGTTGCAGTAGATGCGGCATCTGTTCCTGCTGATGTTATTGTCCGCGAAAAGGATATCATCATGGAAGTAATGAAGCAGGATCCTAAAATGGCTGGTAAACCAGATGAAATGCTGGCTAAAATTGCTGAAGGTAAGATGGGTGCTTTCTTCAAAGAGCAAACTCTTACAGCCCAGGCTTTCGTTAAAGATGGCAGTAAAACTGTTGCTGAATACCTGAAGGAAAGCGGAGATGTGAAAGTGCTTGGGTTTAAAAGGGTGGCACTGGGATAAAAATTTCTCACTATGCATCATATCGTTGAAATCCGTTCTGCAAAAGGCAGAACGGATTTTTGTATATTGGGATTAAATAAATTTCAACAATGCGGGTTATACTTACTTTTTTTTCCATTTTATTAATTCAGTCAATTTTTGCACAGGATAAAACACTTCTGAAAAAGCATTTACTGCAGATACTCATTGATTATCCAAATAAATTCAAAAGTCTGGAGGATCCCGCGAACCCATTTACACTTAAGTTCAGCATTAGCGGTACTACTAATAATGGTATTATTATGGGTTCCGGCAGCCAGGTATACATATCATCTTCTTTGCCTCTGCCTAAATCTGCCGAAGACGCCAAAACTTTGTTTCAAAAATGGACAGGACTTATTGACCAAATTGATTTTAATGGTGTGAAGATGACAGGAGTTTCTTGCCCATCGCCATGTGATAAGTTTACAATGTATAGCAGAAAGTGGAGTTTTGATACAAAACGAACTGATTTAGACACAAAATATTTTCCCTTTAAAATTGTGGTGCAGATAATCAAAATTGGGGAGTCTTACGCAGCAGCTATTCTTATTGGGCAGTTGGAATAGAAGCAATCATAAGCCGAGGGATGATTCATCTTTTCACAAAAGTCATTTTTCCTATCTTCGTGGCGAAACCCCTGCACTATGTTACCAAAATATAAACGCATTCTTCTTAAACTTTCCGGCGAAGCATTAATGGGCGACAAAACATTTGGTTTTGATACTGATGTTATTTCCCAGTATGCGCAAGACATAAAATCAATAATTGATTTAGGTGTGCAGGTGGCCATTGTTATTGGAGGTGGCAATATATACCGGGGATTAAATGAGGCAGAAACCGGAATTGAAAGGGCTCATGGTGATTATATGGGGATGCTGGCCACAGTCATAAACGGAATGGCGGTACAGGCAGGGTTGGAAAGAGTCGGGATTTATACACGATTGCAGAGTGCAATCAAAATGGAGCAAATAGCTGAACCATATATCCGCAGACGGGCAATCCGTCATCTTGAAAAGGGAAGGGTGGTAATTTTTGGTGCCGGAACCGGTAATCCATATTTTACTACAGATACTGCCGGTTCTTTGAGGGCAATAGAAATTAACGCCGATGTTATTCTGAAAGGTACCAGAGTGGATGGCATTTATGATTCTGACCCAGAGAAAAACCCCAATGCAACTAAGTTCAACGTTATTACTTTCCAGGAGTGCCTGACCAATAACCTGCGGGTAATGGATATGACCGCTTTCACACTATGCCAGGAAAATAATTTGCCGATTATTGTTTTTAACATGAATAAAGAAGGGAATCTTCGCCGGGTGGTTACAGGTGAAAAGGTAGGGACACTGGTAAGAGGATAATTACGAGGTAGTTTTCCTATTTTTTAATTTACAGTAACTACTATCTTGCACACTTAACCCAGAGCACACCTGTGAAAAACTATTAATGGCTATTTGCCACATTTTTAATAGTTTCCAAACAAGATGTATCTTATTATGGGTCCTCAGCTAACCCTTTCGCTGTTAGAAATTATTGTACTCATGCTGGGTGCAATAACACTTGGAGTCACTATTCATTTTTTTGTCACAAGCCGTAAATCTCTTAAAGAAGTAAAAGATGAAATGTCGGGCAAAACCGGCAAAGAACTGAATGAATGGAAATCGAAGTATTTCAATGCAACAGAAAGACGTGATGCCGAATTGCTATCCTTTAAAAAGCAGATTGAAGAATTAAAGGAGAATAATAACATTCTTGAAATTGAAGCAGATGAAACCAGAAAGCTTAACAGAAAACTGAAAGAGCAGCTGGACTTGTTACCATCTGCCATCCCTGCCAATACAGCTACTGTGCCAAATTATATGGATCAGCTTAAAATGGCGCAAAGCAGTTTACTGGAACATAATGAAAAAATCAACCAGTTGCTTGGACAAATAGATCTGGTTAAAGAAACTGAGGAAAAGAAAAAAGAAATACTGCGTTATAATGAAGAGTTGAACAAGCAGGTTAATGAACTGAGATTTAAATTATCACAAAAAGAAAAGGAAATAAGCGGTATTAGGCAAAAAGAGAATCTGACAAAAGAAATGTCATCCATGCTGGATAATGCTTATAGCGAGTTTAGTGTATTACAGGAAAAAATGCAGAGACTGGAAAGCCAGATTTCTGTATCAAAACGAATTAATATTGAGTTTGAAGATTTAAAGGAAAGTCATTACAGGATTAGCCTGGATTATGAAGAGTTAAAAAGAAAAAATAATAATCTTGGTAATGAATATCAGGATTTAAAAGAAATACTTTTTGAAACGGAAGATAAATTGAAGGAGGCTAATTTTCAAAGGCAGCAATTACAAAAACGTGTAACTTATCTAGAAGAGCTAAGTAAGGATATGCAAGACATGGCCGAAACAAATAAAAGCCTCGAGAACCAGCTTAAGCGGATTGGCGAACTGGAAAGTCAACTCGATCTTCTCTCTGAGGAAAAGAACCACCTGGCGCAGCCCCCAATAAAAGAGGATAGGTCTTAAAAAATTGGCAGGTTTTACAACCTGCCAATCAGCATATATTAACTGCTTTTTTTAGCAGCTTTTTTAACAGCAGTTTTTTAGCAGGACGGCTTTTCCCAAATGAGCCCTTGAAGCGTTTTCCTTTTGCCGTTTTTTTATCACCTCTTCCCATAATTTTTGTTTTAATTTATAGTGAATAATTAGATTACTTTTCTTTTTCTTTTTTGTAAGTAAAGGCTTAAGTTCTTTTAATGAAACTTTTAGCTTAGCAGACAGGTCTTTGCCACTTTTAAATCTGGCAACAATTTTTTCTTTAATGTTGATAGTAGCCTTTGTTTGTGGGTTGTGACCTTTTCTTCCTTCACGGTATGAGAGCAGAAAAGTACCAAAGCCTACAAGCGTTACTTTGCCGCCAGATTTAAGTGTTTTTGTCACTGCATCAGTAAAAGAGTCGAGTGCTGCATTAGCCTGTGTTTTTGTAATGCCGGCATCTTCTGCAATTTTCTCAATCAAATCTGCTTTGTTCATTTCAGTTTGTTTTGGTGTTTTGTATGAGGCGACAAATTTAGAGGCTTTTTCCTTCCGGAAAAATAATTTTCTTACTTGCAGCAAATATTATCAACCTCTGCAAAGCTGCTGTGGATAAGCATTTCAGCCTTTGCGGGAAACGCCTGATTTTCACTCTATCACCTGCATTACTGTGCGGAAAGAGATAGTTTTATTTCCCCATTTTTCAATTGCTTTTCGCCGGAGTTCGTCAGCATATTTTTCGATGTAACGGTTATATAAGGCCTTGCTTTCTGCCTCGTATTGCACAGCGTAGGTGAGGCCATCAGTTTCATCCACTTCTGTTAGTTTTAGTATACGGGCATGTAAAAAGCATCCGGTGGCAGTAACCTCGGGTAGATGTTCTTTTTTTATCCATTGCAGCCATGCCAAGGCAATGCTGTGATCAACTTTTGTTGTTACATTATACAGTATCATTTAATTATCGTTTTATTTCCACATACACCGGGCAGTGATCACTATGTTTTACATCAGGATAAATTTCTGCCTCTATTAATTGCTTCCGTAGCGGTTCTGTTACAGTAATGTAATCAATGCGCCACCCCTTATTGTTCAGCCGCACACTGGGGAAACGCTGGCTCCACCAGCTGTAGCGGTGCGGTTCAGGATGAAATTCCCGGAAAGTATCTGTCCAGCCACTTTCAAGGAATTTTGTCATCCATTCTCTTTCTTCAGGTAAAAAACCAGATGAATTTTTATTTCCTCTCGGGTCGTGTATATCAATTTCCTTGTGGGCAATATTATAGTCGCCGCAAAGGATGAGTTTAGGGTGTTTTTTTTTCAGTTTATTCAGGTAAGCAAAGAAATCATCAAGCCACACATATTTAAATTGCTGTCTCTCATCGCCGCTGGTGCCGCTGGGAAAATAGGCATTGATCAGCCGCACATCACCAAAATCAACCTGCACCACACGGCCCTCATCATCCGTTCCTGGAAAACCGCAGCCATACTCCACATGGTCAGCTTTTACTTTACTGAAAATAGCCACACCGCTATATCCCTTTTTTTGGGCACTATACCAATAGTGGTGATAGCCCAATGCCTCAAACTGTTTAATATCCACATCGCCTTGTACCGCTTTGGTTTCCTGCACACAAATAACATCTGCGGGATTAGACTTGAGCCATTCGATAAAGCCCTTTTTAATCGCAGCCCTGATTCCATTTACGTTATATGAAATAATTCGCATTACTTTTATGGTTGATTTATCGGCAATTTACATTATCTATGTCAACAGGAAAATTCAGGAGGAAGCATTTAAGAAAAGCTGAAGTAAAAACCTCCAAAAAAATGAAGGCTATTATTCCTCCCAAGCAACATTTGTATCTGGAAGGACCAAAAAGCAGGGGATATGAGTTGTTTTTTGCCTGGCGGGTATTAAGACAGTTTATCAGGGGTTTCCGCAAATTGCATTTTATGCGGCCTTGTATAACGGTTTTTGGTTCAGCCCGGTTTAAGGATGACCATAAGTATTATATCGCTGCAAAGGAATTTGGAAAAAGAATCGCACAATTAGGGTTAACCACTATGACGGGTGGAGGCCCGGGTATAATGGAGGCAGCAAACAGGGGCGCATTTGAAAATGGCGGTCATTCCGTTGGTCTCAATATTCAGCTTCCCTTTGAACAAAAAGAAAACCCATACCTGCATACATCAATTACGTTTGAACACTTTTTTGTACGTAAAGTATTATTGGTCAAATACTCTTATGCGTTCGTTATAATGCCGGGTGGCTTTGGCACATTGGACGAATTTTTTGAAACGCTAACCCTGGTACAAACGGATACTATAACTGAATTCCCGATAGTTCTTTTTGGGAAAGAATTTCATCAACCGTTACTTGCGTATATTGACCATATGGCAGAACAGGGTACAATATCAAAAGAAGATTTAAAACTAGTGTTGGTGACTGATGATATAGATGAGGCCATGGAACATATAAGCAGTTATATCAGTTCAAATTACAAGGTAAAATACAAAAAACGGTTTTGGTGGTTATTTGAAAAGAGCTGACAGAATGTGTACTTTTTACACAAAAGTTATACCTTCACATAAATTTTTTGCCATGTTATTTAAAAGATTGCTACTGTCGGTATTTGTATTATTTATTTCTGTTAATTCTTATGCAGAGGTAACATACACGACTCTTTCTCCAAACGGAAATATTCAGCTTGATATTTTGCACCGCACTGCCGGTGATGTGATGTACCGTGTTTTTTACAAAGGGAAAGCTATCGTTACCCCCTCCGGGCTTGGTTTGCGGTTTAAGGCGCCGGAAGTCACCTTAACACAGTTTACTATACTTGGAGTTGATTCTTCTGCTAACGATGAAACATGGAAACCTGTTTGGGGAGAAACAAATACTATTCGTAACAATTACAAACAGTTTGTGCTAAGACTTTCCGACAAAGGAAAATCCGGGATTGAAATGGTGGTAACTTTCCGTGTATTTGATGACGGCGTTGGGTTCCGGTATTCATTTCCTCAGCAAGCCAAACTGAACCACTTTGTTATTGCAGAAGAGCTGACACAGTTTGGTATGAGCGGCGATCATAAGGCTTTCTGGATTCCTGGTGATTATGATACTAACGAATATGGTTATTATACTAGCAGTCTGAGTAAAGTGGATGCAACAGGTGGTGGATTTGCCCAGGAAATACATGCAAAAACATCATTTGACAAAAATGCTGTACAAACACCGTTGATGATGAAATCGGCGGATGGCTTATATATAAACCTGCATGAAGCGGCGCTGGTAAACTATCCTGCGATGAACCTTGCGCTGAATAAGGAAACAATGACCTTCAATTCTCACCTGGTTTCGGATGCTGTGGGTAATAAAGCCTATTTGCAGACACCTGCAAAAACTCCCTGGCGTACAATTATTGTAAGCGATAAGGCTCCGGAAATTCTGATGTCGAAAATGATACTGAACCTGAATGAGCCATCAAAAATTGTTAATCCATCTTGGATAAAACCAATTAAATATGTAGGTGTGTGGTGGGAAATGCATGTGGGCAGAAGCAGTTGGGATTACAGCGGCGGACAAGTAGGAAGTCAGCAAGCAACAAAAGTGCCGCATGGTGCCAATACAGCTAACGTAAAAAAGGTATATTGATTTTGCTGCGCAGCATGGCTTCAGTGGTATATTGGTTGAAGGATGGAACACCGGATGGGAAGATTGGTTTGGACAGTGGAAGGAAGATGTTTTTGATTTTGTAACACCCTACCCTGATTTCGATGTGAAAGGGTTGCAACAGTATGCAGCACAAAAAGGTGTAAAACTGATAATGCACCATGAAACATCTGCATCGGTAACTAACTACGAAAGGTGGATGGATACGGCTTATCGTTTTATGAAACAATTTGGTTATGATGCAGTAAAAACCGGTTATGTAGGCAGAATCATTCCACGGGGTGAACACCACGATGGACAATGGATGATAAAGCACTATGAAAGAGTTGCTGCAAAAACGGCTGGCTACAAGATAATGCTCAATGCACATGAACCAGTTCGTCCAACAGGATTGCACCGTACTTATCCTAACTGGCTGGCCTGCGAAGCTGCAAGAGGAAATGAGTTTAACGCATGGAGCCATGGCAATGACCCCGACCACGAGACAATTCTTCCTTTTACCCGGATAATGGGTGGCCCTATGGATTACACGCCGGGTATTTTTAAAATAAAAATGAATTATTACAATCCCGATAAGAAAGAACAGGTTCACACCACACTCGCCAAGCAAATGGCCTTGTATATAACAATGTACAGTCCATTACAAATGGCAGCCGATCTGCCGGAGAATTATGAAGCAAAGATGGATGCATTCCAGTTTATAAAAGATGTTGCAGTGGATTGGGATGACACAAAAGTATTAGATGCCGAACCTGGCGATTATATTCTTACGGCAAGAAAAGGAAAAGGAACTGACAACTGGTTTGTTGGCGCTATCACAGATGAAAATGCAAGAAGCCTTTCGGCAGATTTATCTTTTCTTGATGAAGGCAAAGTGTACCAGGCAATTATTTACAGAGATGCTGATAATGCCGACTGGAAGAATAACCCTGAGGCATATACAATAGAAAAGAAATTAGTGAATAAAAATTCTGTGCTTGGATTAAAACTTGCCTCCGGCGGCGGTACAGCTATCAGCCTTATGCCCATTACAGCCGAACAGCAGTTGCAGATGAAGAAGGAAATAAAAGCACTTCCCAAAACTAAAAAGAAAAAATAATGACAGGAGCCGATATACTGGGTTATGCAGCTGGCGCCGTTACAGCGTTTACATTTCTGCCACAGGTTATTAAAACATGGCAGTCAAAGTCAGCAAAGATTTCGCTGAACATGTTCATCATCGCATTTGTCAATGAAATAATGTGGCTGGTATATGGCATTATGCTTAATAACTGGGTAATAATATCTACCAATGCCGTTATGCTGATAATGTCGGGGATAATGATAATGCTGAAACGGAAATACAATCACCAGTAATGCAGATTGATACAATTGTATGGGATTTGGGAGGTGTGCTTATTGACTGGAATCCCGGTTATGTTTTTACCGATGGTTATTTTGGCTCTGCGGAGAAAAAGAAATTTTTCTTTGAAAATGTATGTACCCACGACTGGAACGAAAACCAGGATGCGGGTTATCCCTTATCAAAAGCTACGGAAGAACTGGTGGCCAAATTTCCGGAATGGGAAAGTGCTATCCGTGATTTTTATGGCCGGTGGGAAGAAATGCTCGGCGGACAGATAGAAAGTAATGTTGAAATTTTCAGGCAACTTAAACAAAAGGGAGGAGTGAAGTTTTATGCTCTTACCAACTGGAGTGCAGAATTGTTTCCGGTTGCCCGCCAACGCTATTATTTTTTGCAATGGTTTGATGGGATACTGGTAAGTGGAGAAGAAAAGACAAGGAAACCTTTTCCTGACTTTTATGAACTATTGTTTAGTCGTTATTCCGTTAACCCTGCTCAGGCCTTGTTTATTGATGATAACCTTCGGAATATTAATGCCGCTAAAGAATTCGGATTGAAGACGATACTGTATACTACTTCTGAAAAATTGAATGCGGATTTGGCGGAAATTTTCTAATTTAGAAAAAAGAATATGGACAGCATTAATCTTAACCCTGCAGAGGAACAATCGGGATTATTTGATGATCACTTTCAGTACACGGAGGCCTCACAAGGTCAAAGATTTCTGAACTGGCTGATTGATAATATTCTTTTACGTCTTATTATCACTTATCTTACCGGAGAGGTTGCCGTTCAATTTCTGTTCAATATTGCACCTGAGTATACTGTCAGGGTTTTTAGTGAGCAGTCATTTGAGTCCTACCTTGTTTCATATATTATTGTAGGGTTCCATTATATTTTCTACTATACAATTTGTGAGAAAGCTTTTAAAGGATATACACTAGGTAAGCTTATTACCGGCACAAGATCAATAGGAACAGATGGACAGGAATTGACCCTGAAAGATGCGTTGTTACGGAGCCTTTCCAGGTTTGTTCCTTTTGAAGCTTTTAGCGGATTGGGAGATGCACCCTGGCATGATACATGGACAAATACTACAGTGATTAAATCCCGTTAGAAATATTATGCCTTTTATTATTGTTATAATAGCCATTCTGATAATTACGGTTGTTCTTGTTTATAATAACCTTATCAGGAAGAAAAATGCTATTGATAATGCTTTTTTCTCAATGGATGTAATGCTTAAAAAACGGTATGACCTTATTCCGCAACTGGTTGAAACAGTTAAGGGATATATGTACCATGAAAGGGAGGTACTGACTCAATTAACTGAGTTGCGACAGCAAACATTGAAAAATCACCTTAGTACAAATGAAAAAGTCGGTTTAGATAATGAGATAAATTCGGTATTACAAAAAATATTTGTCAGCTTTGAAAATTATCCTGAGTTGAAAGCCAGTGAAAATTTTCTCCGCCTGCAGGGTTCTATCAATGAGGCAGAAGAGCAATTGGCTGCATCCCGCCGGTTTTTTAATGCAGCAGTAAATAATTATCATAATGCGATTGAAATGTTCCCTTCAAGCCTAATGGCTTCAATGATGAGCTTAAAACGAAGGACATTTTTCAATATTACAGGTGAAGAAAAAGTAGTTCCGGTAGTTAATGTTAATTAAGGTACTCAATGCCATCCAGGAAATCATTTGATGAATTTTTTACCAGTGAACTTAAGGAGCATTTGTTTCCCCTGGAAATACATCGGAAAAAAGTTGCCCGAACCGGTATTGCCGGATTCATATTGGCAGCCACATCAATTTTTCTTTTTTAGCATCTTCTGCGGACAGTAGCGGATTAGTTTCGTTACTGGCTGTTTTTGCACTTATCACGGCAGTTGTTTTTTTTATTATTTCTTATAATAAAAAGAAAGTGTATGTGAGATCATTTAAAGAAAATATTGTGAGAAGGGTTGTGTCATTTATTGATCCTGCATTTCAATATAGTCCGGCAACTGCTGTTAGCAGGAAGGATTATGATAACAGCGGATTGTTTTTGCAACGCCCCGACAGGTATAAAGGCGATGATTATTTTAGAAGGAACAAGAGATAAAACTCATTTTGCTTTTTCTGAATTACATACTGAAAAGCGGGTAAGTAATGGGAAAAGCACCAGCTGGGTTACGATATTTAAAGGAATGTTTTTTATTGCAGATTTTAATAAGAACTTTCATGGCCGTACTTATGTGTGGAGTGAGAAGAATCCCCAACTGAACTTCTTTACTAAGATTTTTTCCTCCTTTGCCTGGAACATGGAGAAGGTTAGCCTGGAAAGTGTGGAATTTGAAAGAAAATTTATAGTGTATAGCACTGACCAGGTTGAGGCCCGTTTCATCCTAACCCCCTCGCTTATGGAGAGACTGGTGAAACTTGAACAAATGATGGGAACAGGCACTTCGTTTTCTTTTATCAATACAAATATTTATGTAGCAGTACCGATTAAAGATAAATTATTTGAGCCTAATGTCTATAGCCCAAATGATTATCCGACAATTAAGGAATACTACAATACTGTTCACATTGTTTTTGATATTATTGACGAACTAAAACTCAATGACAGGTTGTGGGGAAAGGAATAGTGTTTATTCCAGTACCGGCCTTAACCATTTCTCAGCCTCTTCTAAACTCATCCCTTTTCTTTTTGCATAATCCTGCAACTGGTCATTACTTATTTTGCCAAGCCCAAAATAATGGCTTTCAGGATGGGCAATATACCAGCCACAAACGGAAGCCGGCGGATTCATGGCAAGACTTTCCGTTAATTCTATACCGATGTTTTCTGTTACGTTAAGTAATGAAAACAGTTTCAGCTTTTCCGTATGATCTGGGCAGGCGGGATAACCGG
The DNA here is from genome assembly GCA_016719815.1 of Chitinophagaceae bacterium. Lineage (GTDB taxonomy): Bacteria > Bacteroidota > Bacteroidia > Chitinophagales > Chitinophagaceae > JJ008. Next base: position 207,194 of record JADJYK010000001.1, read on the forward strand.
GTGCCGGTCGGATACCTTTGTATTCTTCCTCTATCAGCTCCTGATTAGATAGACTCTCTTCTTGTGCATAACCCCAATACTCTTTTCTGGTTTTTTCATGCAGGCATTCTGCAAATGCCTCCACAAAACGATCGGCCAGTACCTGTACTAATATTTTATTATATTCATCATGGTCGGCTGCAAACCTGTCAATATGTTGTTTGGCCCTTTTATAGTTACTGCAAAGGCACCCATGTAGTCGGCCCCTGTTCCTAGGGACAAATAAAGTCACTTAAGGAAAAGCTTGGTTGCCCGATGGCTTTTTTCAATTGCTGCCGGAGCATTTCCAGGTTTACTTCGCCCTGTTTTGTTTGCAGGGTTATCGTATCAGCATTATTGGTTGCGGCAGGCCAGAATCCAATAACCCCATCAGCTGAAAACCATTTTTCGGTAACAATCTGTTCCAGTACTTTCTGTGCATCGTTGTAGAGTCGATGAGCTTCTGCTCCGAATATTTTATCAGATAAAACCTCAGGAAAATGTCCGGGCATTTCCCAGGCAATAAAGAACGGCCCCCAATCAATATATTTTGCAATGGCGGCGAGGTCATAGTTCTTCAGCACTTTTACCCCTTCAACAGCAGGTTGAACGGGCTGATAGCTTTTCCAGTCGAAATACTGTTTTGTAATTACCGCTTCGCTGTATGGAATCAGGTCTTTTTTGTTTTTATTTAAGAACTGGTTGCGCAGTGCTTCATATTCTTCTCTTGTTTTAGACACCAGTGTATTCTTTTCTTTGCTTAACAAGGTACTTACCGCAGTAACACTTCTTGACGCATCAAGAATATGCAGTACGCCACCATCATACTGCGGAGCAATTTTACTGCAGTGTGCATTCTTGATGTGGTGGCGCCACCAATCAGCAATGGCTGTTTCATTTTCCTGCGCTGCATCTCATGCGCCACATGCACCATTTCGTCCAGCGAAGGGGTGATAAGGCCACTGAGCCCAATTATGTCTGCTTTTTCTATTTCAGCAGTATCTAAAATTTTATCGGCAGGAACCATCACTCCCAAATCAATAATATCATATCCATTGCAACCCAGTACCACACCCACAATGTTTTTTCCAATATCGTGCACATCACCTTTTACTGTGGCCAGCAACACTTTGGGTACATTACCGGACGTGGCATTGGGATTGTTCCTTTTTTCTTCTTCAATGAAAGGTGTAAGCCATGCCACACTTTTCTTCATCACCCGGGCACTTTTTACAACCTGAGGTAAAAACATTTTTCCAGCGCCAAACAAATCGCCAACGACGTTCATACCCGCCATTAGCGGACCTTCGATAACATCCAGCGGTCGTGGATATTTAATTCTTGCTTCTTCTGTATCAATATCGATATATTCGGTTATGCCGTTTACCAGTGCATGTTTTAGTCTTTCTTCAACAGAATTATTTCTCCAGGCTTCGTCTTTTACGTCAACCTTTCCTTTTGCTTTTACTGTTTCGGCAAAGGCGATCAGTTTTTCGGTTGCCTCGTTGTTATTATTATTTCTGTTCAGGATTACATCTTCGCACAGCTCTCTTAGCTGTGGTTCTATTTCATCATACACTACTAATTGTCCGGCGTTTACAATTCCCATGTCCATACCTGCTTGTATGGCATGATAGAGAAACACTGAATGCATGGCCTCTCTAACATGATCGTTTCCACGGAAAGAAAAAGAAAGATTGCTTACGCCTCCGCTAATTTTACTCAAAGGCATCAGCCTTTTTATTTCTTTCGTTGCTTCAATAAAGTCAACACCGTAATTATTGTGTTCTTCAAGCCCCGTGGCTACTGCAAAAATGTTGGGATCGAAAATAATATCTTGGGGGTCAAAGCCAACCTGTTCTGTAAGTATTTTATAAGCTCTTTCGCAGATTTCAACTTTTCTTTCTTTGGTATCGGCCTGGCCTTTTTCATCGAAAGCCATTACTATAACAGCTGCCCCAAATGCCTGACAGAGAAATGCCTGTTCAATAAACTTTCCCTCACCTTCCTTCATCGAAATTGAGTTCACAATACATTTTCCCTGTATACATTTAAGTCCGGCCTGGATTATCTCAAACTTTGACGAATCGAGCATGATGGGAATACGGGCAATATCCGGCTCGCTTTGCAGTAAATTTACGAAGGTGGTCATAGCCTGTATACCATCAAGCAGTGCGTCGTCCATGTTTATATCAAGAACCTGTGCACCGTTTTCCACCTGCTGACGGGCAACACTTAATGCTTCTTCGTATTTGTTATCTCTAATTAAACGGGCAAATTTTTTTGAGCCGGTAACGTTTGTCCGTTCGCCCACATTTACAAAATTTGTTTCGGGACGAATAACTAAAGGTTCGAGGCCTGAAAGCCTCATGTATGGCTTTATTGTGACGGGTTCCTGCATTTAGACAGTCTTCTTTTTTACAAATAAATTCTTAATCCATGTGTAGTTGTTCACTACGAGGATGAGAATAGAGATTAATATCAGCAGTTGGGGTGTGGTCATGCTAATGTAGTTTCAGTTATGGGTAAAATTCTCGGATTAATATTTTTAACTTCTTGTGCTATGTGCCGGATATGGTCGGGAGTGGTGCCGCAGCAACCGCCAACGATATTTACAAACCCTTCTTTCGACCATTCTTCGAGATAATGGGCTGTTTCTTCGGGGTGTTCATCATATTCACCCATCGCATTAGGAAGTCCGGCATTGGGATAGGCAGATACAAAACAAGAAGCCAGTTGCGATAATTCTTCAATATGCGGACGCATCTCTTTAGCACCTAATGCACAGTTTAATCCAATGCTGAGAGGTTTTGCATGCATTACAGAAGTATAAAACGCCTCTAACGTTTGTCCGCTTAATGTCCGGCCCGAAGCATCGGTAATGGTTCCGGAAATTGAAACAGGCAGCTCCGGCTTTTTTGTATCTCTGAAGTACTTTTTAATAGCAAAAATGGCGGCTTTCGCATTGAGTGTATCGAAAATGGTTTCAACCAGCAAAATGTCAACTCCTCCGTCAACTAAGCCTTTAACCTGGTCATAGTAGGCATTCACCACCTCATCAAAAGTAACAGCCCTGTATCCTGGATTGTTTACATCGGGAGAAAGTGAGAGTGTTTTATTGAGGGGACCGATTGCGCCGGCAACCCACCTCAACCCTTTCCCTTCTTCACTTTGCAGAGAAGGGGAGGTGGCTGCGTGATATTCTTCAATTGCTTTCCTGGCACATTGTGCGGCGGCAACATTCAGTTCGTAAGCCAGCGATTCCATTCCATAATCGGCCATGGCAATGGCTGTGCTGCTGAAGGTATTGGTTTCAATAATATCGGCACCGGCCTCAAGATACTGCTTGTGGATGCCGATGATAACTTCTGGCTTTGTAATATTGAGCAGGTCGTTATTCCCTTTAACATCGCAGTGCCAGTCTTTGAACCGTTCTCCACGATAATCTGCTTCAGTGAGTTTATGCCGCTGAATCATAGTGCCCATGGCGCCATCAATAACCAGTATTCTTTTTTTAAGTTCTTCTCTGATTTCCATACAATTTAGCTATAAGCTATTAGCTGTCAGCTTCGGGCTTTGGCGCACAGAATTACGGTAAAATGAACGGAGTGTCGCAAGGGACGTTCATCCGTGATTCTGCTGCTAGGTTAATAAATTCTGAACTAAAAACGATGGAAAACCGGCTGAGGAGTTTCTGTTCGTTTATTAGTTCTTGTTTTTGCAGGCCGAACAATAAACAAATCCGCCTGAGAATTGGCAACGAAGGTAAGTCTTATCTGCCTTATTTGCAAGTGTAATGAGTGATTAATGGCTGACATATTTCTCAACCGGAAGGCGGTTTTGAAGGCTGCGGGCCAGGGTCATTTCATCGGCATACTCCAGTTCCCCACCAAAGGCAATGCCTCTTGCAATTGTTGTAATGCGTATGAGAAGCGGCTGTAGCTTTTTCTGTATGTAATAAATGGTTGTGTCGCCTTGTATATTGGGATTCAATGCAAAAATGAGTTCTTCTGTCTTTTCTTTTTGTACCCTTTGGATGAGGGATTCTATATTCAACTGGTCGGGGCCAACGCCATCTAATGGTGAAATGATGCCATTAAGTACATGGTAAGTGCCATTGAACTGTTGGGTGCTTTCAATTGCAATTACATCACGAATACTCTCCACCACGCATATAACATCATGCTTGCGCATCGAATTGGAACAAATTGAACAGATATCGCCATCGGCCACATTGAAACAGCGCTGGCAGAATTTTATCTCACTCCTCATTTTGGCAATTACTTCGCTGAAATGCGTAACTTCTTTTGTGTCCTGTTTTAGAAGATGCAATGCCAGCCGCAGGGCTGTTTTTTTGCCAATGCCAGGGAGTTTGGAAAATTCGTTTACCGCATTTTCGAGAAGTGAGGAGGAGAATTGCATGGGTGACAAAGTTAAGCTAAGAGAAATAAATGAGAAAAGGAGAAAATGAGAAAGGTGCATGAGAAAACATAAACTTCAAACTTAAGAAAGGGAAAAACTCCTTATCTCTTTTTTCTCCTTTCACCTCTTAGTCTAACGCTATCTCCACTTCATTTTGCCAGTTAGCTTTTACGGTTATCTTCCGGTTGATGGGCAGTACCAGTTCAGGTTGTATGTGTTTACCAAAAAAGTCGCCAGGATCCCAAGTGCCATTTTTATTTTCATCGAACAAAATACGCAATTCGTATTCTCCGGGTGAAAACATGGGCGAGGTGAACTCGGCACTTGTCATGGTGACGGATTTGAAAATATTCTCACCATTCATGATTTGTAAAACCGGATTCTTTGTAAGGTTAAGATTACGGAATTTTAGTTTTAGCGAGCCGTAATCTGATTTCTTTTTAGTGGTAAAACTGAGTGTATCGGTTCGGAACAGTTTTTTTTCTGAAGAATCTTCTGCAAAGTCCTTATCCATTACAATATGATACTGTGTGCCTTCCTGCCAGGTAATATTGAGCAGGATTTTTCTGCCGGTACTGTCTTTACTGAACGAATACTCTTTAGCAGGGTTGAAAGCTGAATCGGTGTATAGTTTTATTTTGCTTGTATCGAAAACCGTTAGCGGCTTGTCGCTAACCATTTCAAAGAACCAAGCAAGTCCTGCTGGCCATTTGAAAGATTGTTTGAAAACTTTAGCCTGTTATCGCCTGCTGCTCCACCTCTTGGTTTGGGTATTGTAGCCGAAGGCTGACTGCTTACTGTTTGTTTATCTCTTTTGGCTATATAGGCATACAGGCTAACTGAATCGTTTTTGGCCTGCATATCTACGGGTTTATCGGCAAACCCGAATAATTGCTTGCCAGCTAAATATCTCCTGGTACTCCCTTCGTCTTTCAATGCATAGATGTAAAAGGTTTTAGGAGGCAGATTTTTGAAATGAAAATTTCCCTTTCCATCAAGACGGGCAACGTAGCGGGGTTTTTCTTTTACTACCACTGAATCGTCAGCACTGGTATGCAGCATTACAATAAGAGTGGTATCTGTTTTCCCATTTTCTGCAAGTACAACTTTTCCGGTTAGCTCAAGCGAATCTAAATAGCTGCCGGTTGAAAATGTATAGGTGAAATTTTTATAAATATTTCCCTCATTTACGTCTTTGATAGACTCTCCGAAGTTGAGGGTATAAGTGGTATTGTCTTCCAGGGTGTCTTTAAGCTTAACTGTTACCGTACGTAGTTTGTAATCGACTGCCGGTGAGGTTTTAGGTAATGGAGAAACAAGCAGGTTGTTAAAAATATCCTGTACATCAATATATTCATCAAAGGAGAAGGTGATTTTAGTTTCGGAAAAGTTTCGGGAAGAATCAACCGGGTCGGCTTTTAACAAAACTGGAGGTAATGAATCTTTTGGACCGCCTTGCGGTGGAACGATATTTGCGCAGCCAGACAGAACAACAATTTTCTGGATTGAGAACAGGATTAAAATGAAAAAAAAGAAAAAACGCTTCATTGCTGTGTATTTCACTTCATGCAAACATAACTTGTTTACACATTATAACTCTTTATGAATTTCCTAATAATCAATAAAATCCTGTTAATCATGGTTCCTGTTCTTCTATATCATGTAATTCGATGGCGAGGTTATTGGTTTTTACAAAATTGCACCAGTGGCAGTCTTCTTTTCCGCAGCCGGTATAAAATTCCCTGTTTTGAATTTTTCCCCATGTACTTGTAATTTGATGCGTAACGGTAGTTATATCCGCAGGGGTAATCACCACTTTCTCTTTCCGGTAGTTTTTCTTTTTGTCCGGTTCAATAAAGTCGAACTCTGTGCTGATGACTTTCCAGTCTTTTTGTTCATAGTTATCAATAAGTATTTTATAAAAGACTGCCTGCCGCCAGTAATCGCCGCCATTAGGCTCTTTTTCTGAGGGACCCTTGGTTTTGGGAATTGCCTTCTCCGGGTCACCGGTTTTATAATCAACTACGTTTACCGATTTGCCGTCAAATTCAAGCTTGTCAATCTTTCCTTTAACGGGCACATCTTTTACTAATACGTTGCGGATGTTTCTTTCGATGGCAACAATCTTATTAAAAGTACTGACGTATTTTTCGTAATAGTTTTTCAGCAATTCCTGGCCATACTCTAACCGGCGTGCAAACTGTTCTTTAGTAAAACTTTCCCGGTGGCGGAGCATGTACCATTCAAAGTCGGAGATAAATTCTTCTTGTGGAGGGAACTTGTCTTTGCCGCTGTCCTGCATTTTGCGAAACAGTTTTTCCAGGGCATAGTGAACAGCAGAGCCAAACTCAGTGGCCTCATTTTTTTGCGAAGGAATTTTTACAATGTTTTTAAAATAAAATTCCAGCGGACATTTTAAGAAGTGATTCAGGGCGGTTACATTCATCACAAACTTGTCAAGAATCCGGCCGATGTATTCTTCTTCCAGTTTCTCAATTTCAGGTGCTTGTGGTTCATCAAAATGAAGGGCTGAAAACTCACTCAGCACTTCTGTATCAAAGATAATTTGTTCAACGGCCAGGCTTTGTTCTTCCTGTATTTCAGCAATAAACATGGACGGCTCCAGTTCTTTCCATCGTTTTTATACTTGCTGTAAGAAATGTACAGGTATTGTTCAGCCCTTGTTAAAGCAACATAGAACAAGCGGCGGAGCTCTTCTTCGTCGCTCCCCTCCGGCTGGGAGGCGAACATTGTATCAGGCAGTTTGTATCCGCCACCGGGTTTTCGTTTCTTTTCCCAAAAGGAAGCATTGCAACCGGCAAAAAATACATGTTCAAATTCAAGACCTTTTGAGCCGTGGGCAGTCATCAGGTTAACACCTTTATCGCTGCCGCTTACTTGTACCAATGGCAAAGCGATATCTTCTTTTTCCATCAGGTCAATCAGGTTAACCAATTGCTGTAAGGTGAGCAGGGGTGAGCGGTGTGTTTCGTCTTTTACAAAATCAAAAAGGCCAGAAAGCACCTGCAAGTGCCAGTGTTTATCGGTGCTGTTCATGATGTGTTTCAGCACACCGGCTTTGCGGATAATGTTTTCAAATAGGTTTCTTAGGGTGATATTTGACACATCAGCAATCAGTTCTTCAATAGCAAATGAGACGGTTTTAAGTCCCTGGTGGATACAGTTGCTGAACAGGTCTTTTGCCGGTGTATTGGATTTCTCAACCAATAACTGGCGCATGGATGTTTTTCCATCGCTATATCTTTTTCGGCAGCTTCCATGGAAAGTTTGGCAATTTCGACTGGTGGAATGCCGAACCAGTCGAAATGCAATATCTCAAAAAGCATCTCGTTGCCACTGTAAGCCACATCATGTTCTGATGCAAGATACCTGAGCAGTAATGTAATTTTTTGAACGAGTGGTAACTCCAGCAGGTTAAGGTTGCGTTTGCTGTAAACGGGTATGTTCAGCAGTTTGAAATACTCGGCCATTTCAAGGCCGTATTTATTCTCTTTGTAAATAATTCCAATATTGCCGGGTAGTGCTCCCTGTGCCAGCAATTGCTGTACTTTTTTAGTGATGCCAATCATTTCCTGCCGCATGGTTTCATATTCATGAATGTGCGGATGATGAAACAGTTGTTTTATTCTTTCGTTTGAAGAAAGCAACTCTTTGCTCAGGCCTTCAATTTGTTTTACCAGCCGTTCTTCATTCCGGTTTATAAGCGTTTTAGAAACATCGAGTATGGGTTGGGTGGAGCGGTAATTGTTAGTAAGCACTACTGTAAGCAAATCGTTTTTATAAGCATTGGCAAACTGGAGCATGTTCTCAACGTTGGCCCCCTGGAAACGGTAAATGCTTTGGTCATCATCACCCACTACAAATACATTTGGGTTTTCCCAGTAGCTGATAAGCAGTTCCACAATACGGTTTTGGGTGCCACTTGTATCCTGGTATTCATCCACCAGTATGTACTGAAATTTTTCCTGGTAATTGGCCAGCAGATTCTTATTTTCTTCAAATGCTTTTATCACCCAGTTAATCATGTCGTCAAAGTCGTACCTGTTTCTTCTGCGCATCAGTTGCTGAAAGTGGTCAAACTCACCCACGGCAGCCCTGAGTTTTTCCATCTTTTCTTTTTCTTCTTCTATTTTGTCTCTTTTCAGGTCTCCGGCATTAAACCCTTTGTATTTTCTTTTGTAGATGAATTCATCACGGGTGGGGAGACTGGCAATGTACTCATCAGTTTTCTGATTTATGAAGGCAGGTGTCCAACCTTCCCGCTTCATAGCACTGAATAGGGACTGCAGGTTGTTTACTTCAAAATAAACATCCCCCCGGTATCTTTTTAGTGGGTGATTTTTGGCAAAGCCATCAATCAATTCTTTGTACAGTTCAATTTTCTCCAGGTCTGAAATTGGATCAAGGGCGGTCTTTTCAAACAACGAAAGGTTTTCCTGAATTACATCGTTGCAAAAGGCGTGGAAGGTGTAAATATTTACTTTGTACGCATCCGGGCCAATAAACTGTAACAACCTTTTACGCATGGCTACCACGCCGGCATCAGTATAAGTGAGGCAAAGAATATTTTCCGGGTAGGCATCTGTTTCCAATAATATTTTACCAATACGGCTGGCAAGAATCTGAGTTTTGCCGGTGCCGGGCCCGGCGATAACCATTACCGGTCCTTCAATCGTATTTACGGCAAGCCGCTGCTTCTCATTCAGTTTCTCAAATTCTTCCGAAAACTTTCTTTCTAATTTTTCTTTGTTAATTGACATGGTATCTCAAACCTTTTTGAGTGTACTTGGTTATATATACGAATTTAGATGATAAAGCAATGCAACTGGATTGAGAACCCGGTTTTGCAATTTCAAAATTTAAAATGTCTCCCTTGTGTGGATAGGGGGCTAAATAATCTGCATGGCAGCACATTCTATAAAAACAGTACAGAAAATACCGGTTTCATTGGATAAGGCATGGGATTTTTTCTCTAATCCCGGCAATTTACAGGCTATTACGCCAAAAGACATGGGCTTCCGGGTTATTTCACAACATCATGGCGAAAAAATGTATGCAGGACAGGTTATTGAATATAAAATGAGGACGGCTTTGGGAATTCACATTTACTGGATGACAGAAATAACCCATGTGGAAGAAGGCCGGTACTTCGTGGATGAACAACGGTTTGGTCCGTACAAATTGTGGCATCACCAGCACCATTTCAGGGAAATACCCGGCGGCGTGGAAATGACTGATATTGTGCATTACAAGAATCCTCTTGGATGTCTGGGTAAACTGGCCAATTTCCTCTTTGTAAAAAAGAAGCTGAAAGCCATTTTCAACTACCGGATAACAAAAGTTGAGGAGCTGTTTGGCCAATGGCCGGGAGGTCAGCAAAATTCATGTTGAAATAATAAAACCGTTTAGAAATACGATAATAGAACAAGGATTGTACTGGTTTAATGCCTTCCTGACGGCAGCCAGGGGTAAACACGGATAATTTCTGCTGCTCAAAAATCCGGGATTTTGATAAATCAAAATCTTCTGTGATCATCTGTTTCGTCTGCATTATCCGTTTTCCAATTGTCAAATAAAATCCTATGGGTTTACTACTTTATTCCTGCTCTCTTTCTTAAATCGCTTACCGGGATGACCATTAAACGGCCAATGGGTTTACCATAACGATAAGTAATCAATTTCAGATTAGCGGCTTCTTTTGGTACTGTTAATGATTCCTTATACGATGGATAGAAATTATCAGGAAATGAATTGTCGAAACTGTAATGAATAGACAATCCTTCGATTTCTGTTTCCAGTTTTACAACAACTGTTGCTGTGTCTTTTTTAGTAGCCGTGATGATGGGGTCGTAAATGCTGGGTGCATATTTTACCCCGGCCATATCAAGTCTGTCTAAGTGTTTTTCCGCTCTTTTTGAAAAATCATTCCAGTCTTTTTTCTCTTTAGGAGTCCAGAGACATTCAGCTATAGCAAAGGCACGGGGCCATGTCATGTATTGTGCATGCCGCATGTTGTACACCTGCTCTGTCCACAGGTTTGCCTGGCCACCTTTTATTAATGATGAGTTTACACCTTCGGGCAGTGGGTCAAACAGGTAGGCTTTTTCAATCGTAATGTAGAATAAACCGGAGGCTCAATACTTGCATCGCCCTGCATGTAGTCAATGTAGGCAAAGTCGGTAGGGCTCATCACTACTTCATGCCCCATTTTCGCTGCTTCTATGCCGCCTTTCATTCCCCGCCAGCTCATTACTGCGGCGTTGGGTGCCAGGCCACCATCAAGGATTTCATCCCAGCCAATCATTTTTTTGCCTTTGCTATTTATTATCTTTTCCACCCGTTTTACAAAATAGCTTTGTACTTCGTCAAGGTTTTTCAACCCCTTTTCCTGCATCAGGTTTTTTATCTGTTCACTTTTTTCCCAGAAGTTGCGGGCCGTTTCATCACCGCCCATGTGTATATATTCAAATGGAAAGAGTTCTGCCACTTCAGTAAACACCTTGTCCAGAAATTGGAAAGAGGTTTCCAGTGCCGGACAAATGGTATTATCCAGTGTACCGTAAAAGTGCTGGCCACCTCCGGGCCATATCATAAAGCGGTCGCCGGGACTTACATAATACTCTCCGGTTGTGCAGGATAACTCAGGATAAGATGCGATAGCTGCCAGGCTATGACCGGGTACATCAATTTCGGGCAGAATGTTTACATATCGGTCTGCCGCATATTTTACGAGTTCGTTAATGTCTTCGTGGGTATAAAAACCGCCATAAGTGGCTTTTTCTCCGGGTTGTGGTTTGGGAAACGTTCCGAAGGTTCCGGTTCTTTCCACCCGCCATGCACCCACTTCTGTAAGTTTGGGCAGACTTTTGATTTGCAGCCGCCAGCCCTGATCATCGGAAAAGTGCAGGTGCAGCAGATTGAATTTATACTTCACCATCTGGTCAATATAGTCTTTCACCTGTGCAACAGTAAAAAAGTGGCGGCTTACATCGAGCATAAGCCCCCGCCAGCCAAATCGGGGATAGTCTTCAATGGTAACTGCTGGAATATTCCATTTATCTTCTTTCAATTTTGTTTTGCTTGTAATGCCGGATGGCATTAATTGCAGTAATGTTTGAACGCCATAGAAAATTCCGGCAGGCTTTTTTGCTTTAAGCGAAATTCCGGAACTGTTCACCTGTAATTTGTATCCTTCGTCCGGGATTGATTTATCTGTAGAGATAGATAAATAAATGGATTTGGGTAAAGGGGAATTCCCTTCTATAATAACCGATTTAAAACCAGTTGATGTATTAATGTAATTTGCCAGTTGCTCCGCACTCTTTTTTAATTCATCATTTTTAGGAATGATGATATTGATGATTTTGGGCAAAATATATGCAGGAGTACTGTTGTTTTGAATGATGGAAACGGGTTGAGGAATGAGCATAGGTTTGTTTTTTTCTATCTGCTGTCCGTAGGAGTTTGCAATGATAAGGACGAGGAACAAAACGAATGGAAGTGTCTTTTTCATACAGCTTGTATTTAACGGCACAAGTTACTTGATTAAGATACAAGAACTAAAAGGCTGACAATAATCTTGTCAGCCTTTTATAATGTTTTTTACTCTTTATCCTGGTATCCTCGAAATGTATTTTTCAATTTCCTTTATCTGGCTCACAAGCTGTGATGTGGTGGGCTTCAGGGCTTTTGCTTTTCTGAAGAAGTCTTTGGCAGCCCTGAACTCCCTTTTGTTCATCATGATGCTGCACATCTGCAGGTAAGCAGCCGCTTCACTTTCTTTATCAGGCAAACCGGAGCGGATAGCAGCACGGATATAACCTTCGGCACCTTTCAGGTCATTTTTCTGCATGGCCAGCATACCCAGTTGCAGTTTGTTAGCACCTTCGGCCGTTTTCATCTGCCCCTGCATCAGGCTGCTTTTACCCATCAGGGCGGTACCCTTTTTAATATCTTTTTCAGCCGTTTCAAAGTCCTGTTTCATCATGGCTATATTGCCTTTCAGTGTATAATACACAGAACGGATAGGCCTGTATAAAAGATTCGGAAACTGAATGGAACTCAGTACTTTCTCTGCACCATCCATGTCACCTTCTTCCATATATTCCTGGATGAGACGCAGTGGCCCAAAGAAAAAATGACCGGCAATCAGGATAACTCCAACAAAGTAGAGCGGAAATGCCGGCCAGAAACTGGCAGCATAGTTTACATAAACGCCAAGAGCTATCAGCACAAGGCCAATCCAGAGGCGGTATTTAATAAGCAGGTTATATGCTTTCATTCGTAATCTTTTAGTCCAAAGTACCCTTTGGGGGGATGCAAAGATAAGGTTTGAAAAGGTTTGAATTTTTAAAGACCAGAATGACTATTTTTGCAACCCTTTGGTCCCGTAGTTCAATGGATAGAATAGAAGTTTCCTAAACTTTAGATACAGGTTCGATTCCTGTCGGGACTACATGTCGCATTTCGTCCAAAAGGTCCTTTATGTAAGGGTTTTTTTGATAAAATGCAGTCTGCTATTAGTTTTCAACCAAACTGCCTGTTGCTTTTTTACCAATACAGCCTTCGTTTTTTTAAGTAATAATTTCAGCTGTCTTGGTAAATCCTAACAGAAAATCGAACTTTTCATTTTGGGTTTGGGTTATCCTATCATCTCTTTCTGGTTTGACTTAGGGTCGGCTGGAGCTACTAAGCGAAGTTAATGCTTCATTTTTTTTACTGTGTTTCTCAAATCATTCTGCCCAACTTTGTTCTTTTATAGACAATTAATTAGGAGGGGCTGGTGCCGGTCGCACCAAGGCGCGCTTGGCGCCGGAGGGTGAAAGGCCTACGTCACGGGGGCCGAATGATTATCGGGTCAATAGATGGGCATTCTATGTTGGTCCGGAAGTGAGGTCGGGGGGTTCGGGGTGCTGGGGGCCAAAAGGTGGGCACAATCTTTTATGTAATAGCGTCAAAGAAACCATCCGGATTGATTGAAACCGAATTGATAGAAAGTCAGAAAACAGGCGATGAGGCTGCTTTTAAATACGTGGTAGACACCTATCAGGATAAGGTATTCAATACCGCTTTGGGTATAGTACAGAATGCTGAAGATGCCGAAGATGTAGCCCAGGAAGTTTTCATACAGGTTTACAGAGGCATCGGCAATTTTAAAGGGGAGGCAAAACTTTCTACCTGGCTGTATCGTATAGCCACCACCCGTGCCCTTGACCTGTTGCGCAGCAGAAAAAGCAAAAAAAGAGCGGCATTTATACAGCGGCTTTTTGGAGAAGGGAATGAGCCGGTGTATGAAATTCCTGATTTTCATCATCCGGGTGTGGCGCTTGATAAAAAGGAAAATGCGACCAAACTTTTTAAGGCTATTGCTCAATTGCCTGAAAATCAGAAGGTAGCCTTTACGCTCAGTAAGCTGGAAGATTTGAGTTACCAGGAAGTAAGTGATGTAATGAAAACATCAGTGCCGGCTGTAGAGTCGCTGTTGCACCGGGCAAAGCAAAATCTTAAAAAAATATTAGAAAAGGAAGGCACCTGAGAAAAGGTTTTCGAAGGTTTCTTTTACAGTTACCGTCAAAAAAAATGATATGAACAACGACAAAAGCATCAATGATCTGTTAAACAGCCTTGATGGCATAAAAAGGGCTGCTCCCCCCGATTTTTTTATACCCGCCTGCTGGCAAGAATGGAAAAAGAGCAAGGTAGTGCTGTGCGGTCAGGATGGTGGATATTAAAGCCGGTTTACGCAATAGCATTGATTGCCACGGTGATTGTAGTAAACCTCGCTGTTGTTTTAATAAAAACTGATACACAGAATACCCTTACCAATGACAGTGACAGGTTTCAGACGATTGCCGCCGACTACAACCTGGCCGATAACGGTAGTTTTTATGAAATAAACCAGGAAAATAAATAGTACCTGTATCTGAAACTTGCTAAAATGAAAAATTCTAATAAGATACTCTCTATTACGGTTGTTCTTCTTTTGCTGGCAAATATTGCTCTGGTTGTAATGCTGGTAACCGGAAATGGCTTTGGCCACAAATCACAAAATAAGAGAATTGATCCTGCAGAAATGATGGCAAAAGAGCTTGGCCTCAATGAACAGCAAAAGGCATCGCATAAATTGCTGAAAGAGGAGCACATGAAAACAATGAAGCCTTTATTTGATTCACTTCGTGAAGTAAAATCGGCTTTTTATATGCTAACCAAAGAACAAGAGTTAAGCGACAGTCTGCTGAATGCTTATGGTCATACTATTACAGACCTGCAGATAAGAATTGATAAAGCCACTTTTGCACATTTCAAAAAAGTAAGAGCAATGCTTACCCCTGAGCAGCAACCCAAGTTTGATACACTGGTCAAGAAAATGATGACAAGAAGCAAAAGAAGTGACCAGGGTAAAACTGATAAAAAACCTTAGGCGTAAATTCGTTCAATCGCATCCCTGAATTTTTCCATAATTACTTTTCGCTTTAATGACAGTTTGGGTGTCAGCTCGCCAGTTTCAACTGTCCAGTCATCTGGCAGCAGTTCAAATTTTTTTACCTGCTCTACATGGTTAAAAAATTTATTAAAGCTTTCCACCAGGTCTTTATACAAAGCAATTACCTGTTCGTTTAATATCAGTTCTTCATTTGTGCCTTCAGGAACATGATTCTTATAACACCATTCCCGCAGATTAGGGAAAGAGGGAATTATTAATGCCCCTACAAATTTTCTTTCTGCCCCTACAAGCATAGCCTGTTCAATAAAAAGGGACTCCTTCAGCCTGTTTTCAATAGGCAGTGGAGCCACATATTTTCCTCCGCTTGTTTTGAACAGATCTTTTTTACGGTCTGTTATTTTTAAGAATTTATCATCCACCATCATCCCGATATCGCCTGTGGCAAACCAGCCATCCTTGTCAATTACTTCGGCAGTTAGGTCGGGTCGCTTATAGTAGCCCATCATTATATTGGGACCCTTACAGAGGATTTCACCGTCTTCTGCAATCTTGACCTCTACATCTCTGATTACCGGGCCAACTGTTCCAAAATATCTTCCATTTTCATCATATTCATTTACAGAAATAACCGGAGAGGTTTCAGTAAGACCATAGCCTTCCATAATGGGTATTTTGGCTGCTGTAAAAATGCGGATAAGCCGTACCTGGCAGGCTGCACCGCCGGTGACAATGCACTTCAGATTGCCGCCAAGCCCCTCACGCCATTTACTGAAGACTATTTTGTTGGCAAGGCTTAATTGAAAATCGTACCATGCCCCCTGCGATTTGTTAAGTTCAAACTTTTCAGCAAGACTGTGAGCCCAGAAGAAAAGTTTTCTTTTCATTCCTGTCTGCTCATTTCCCTTTTCCATTATTTTATCATATACTTTTTCGAGCAGCCTTGGTACTGTTGTAAACATATCTGGTTGTACTTCTTTCAGATTTTCTCCAATGGTCTCCAGGCTTTCAGCGTAGTAAATAGATGTAAAATTGAACAGGTACAGGTAGGTAACCATTCTTTCAAAGATGTGGTTGAGCGGCAGAAAACTAAGCGATCGCATATTTTCGCCCGGCGGAAAACAAGGGCTGGATGCAATAACATTAGAAAGAACATTACGATGACTTAATACAACACCTTTTGGGATACCGGTTGTTCCCGATGTGTAAATAATAGTTACAGCATCTTCGGGTTTAATCTTGTCTGCAATAGGTTTTATCTGCTGTTGGTGCTCTGCATCGCCCATGTCCAATACTTCTTTCCAATGGTGCCCGTTGACGACATGTTCGCATGTATAGATGTGTTTTCAAGAAGGAACACGGCTTTTTATACTCAGCACTTTGTGAAAAGTATCCTCATCATTTACAAAAATGACTTTTGCCTGGGCATCGTTTAATACAAATTCCAGTTCGTTTACATTAATGGTGGGATAGATGGGTGTGAGCAAAGCTCCTATTTGTTGAACGGCCAAATCCAGGATTACCCATTCGGGCCTGTTTTTGGAGATGATAGCTACCTTATCCCTTCCTTCTGTCGTCATATCATTCGGGCCAATACCGAGACTTAATAGTCCTGCACTTAGCTGATTAACTGTTTCTGCAATTTCTGCAGTGCTGTATTTCTTCCATTGACCACCAGACTTGCCTACCAGCATATCTGGTAAAGGCTTTTTTTCCAATTGTAAGGCAATGGCATCGAAAAGGCGTTTGGGTTCCATTTGGCAGCAATTTATTATGAAAGTATTTACGTGGTTGAATCAATAACAAATTAGGAAAAAACTAAAATATAAAAAAGCCCTGGAATAACCGGGGCGTAATAATTTTAAATTGATTCCTTTTTTACTGATAATATTGGCCTTGCGGCATTCTGAATACCCTGCTTTTTTGAAAGCCGGTAAACTGGGCATATTCTTCTGCATGTGTTTTTGTCCAGTTGTCATATGCAGCCAGGTTTTCAACCGGGCCAAAAAGCCATTGATTATACGAATCAAACATGCCTTCAGTAATAAGTTGCCGCTGATAATCGAATAATTTGTGCGGAAATCTTGCAGCATTTGTTTCAAACCAGTCCAGGATAAACTGAGTTCTTATCATGGTAAGGACTTCAGTGTTTAGTCCTTTTGCTGCCATTGAAGTTTGCTTTGCCATTGTTTGCAAAAAGGCTTTAGAAAATTCATTTTTATTATTTTCTTCGTCTTTCATCAGGTCGGCTTCGGTAAACAGTTTTTCTTTGTAGCCCTTCAGCAGTAGTTGTTTCATCGCGGCACCTCTTTCGCCAAGGCTTTCCATGTTTACAAAAATCTCTCCGTAAACAATGCTCCATGTTTTGTCTTTCGTGTAGAAATAATATAATGCCGCATTATAATAGTTGCCGCTGAACCCCGGGTCAGTTTTTATCCCTTCTTCCCATTGATTAATGGCAGAAAAATCTTTTCGTGACCAAAGCAGTTCTCCGTATTCGCTGTACAAGGGGCCACTTTTTGGAAATCTTTTTAATCCCTTTTTGTACATTTTTTCGCAATCTTTCACTTCTTCCAACGCCTTATACACATTACCGGCTATCTGGAAACAGTTTACATCGGCATCTTCTCTTTCAATAAGTGCTTCTGCACCTGCCAGTGCTTTTTCATAATCTCTTTTTAGGTAATAGCTCATGGCTAGGTCTTTCTGCATTTCAAGATTCTTATTATCTGATTGCAGGGCTCTGGTTAGAACAATAATGGCATTGTCAAAATCGCCAGAACGCATAAAGTTACGGGCAGTTTCATGCAGCGATTTAGTATCTCCAGGCTGGGCAGAAGTTATCAGCACAACTGTCAGCGCAAAAACGGCGGATACAATTTTTTTCATTTATGATATTTAAAAAAAAGAAACGTTTGTTTCAACGTTTCCTGCAAAGTAACAATAATAATTTAAAGCCATTTTGTTAAATAACATGCGTAAGCAAACCGTCTCTCAACTTGGGCTCAAACCAGGTACTTTTTGGGGGCATCACTTTGCCGCTGTCTGCAATAGCAAATAACTGTCCGATAGTTACAGGATAAAAGCTGAAGGCCAGTTTCATTTCACCGCTGTTCACTCTGCGTTCCAGTTCTTTCAGGCCACGAATGCCGCCCACAAAGTCGATACGTTTATCGGTACGCTGGTCTTTTATATTGAGTATTTTATGCAGAATATTCTCTGAAAGTATTGTTACGTCCAGCACTCCAACCGGGTCATCATTCCAGGTGCCTTTTCTGGCAGTAAGGATGTACCATTGTTTATTTATGTAAAGGCCAAACTCATGCAGTTGTGAGGGTTTAAAGGCTTCGGTACTTAATGTGATATAGAAATCGTCCTGCAATTGAGCAAGGAATTTCTCTGTGCTTAATCCGTTAAGATCTTTTACCAAGCGGTTATAATCCAGTATGGCCAGTTCGCTTGCCGGAAAGATTGTGGTAAGGAAATATTTTGCGTCTTTACTTTCGGACATTGCTTTGCTTACCCTTGCCGCAGAAGCCGCCCTGTGATGACCATCGGCAATGTAAGTACAGTGTACTTTTGATGCAAACAGTTCGCTGATATTATTAATGGTTTCGTTGTCGTTAATCACCCATACTGCATGCTGCACTCCATCTGCAGCCGTAAAATTATATACCGGCTGGTGCTGTAGTTTCCAGCTGCTTACTATCATATTTACTTCTTCAATATCCCGGTAGGCAAGAAAAACATTGCCCGTTTGTGCTTCTGTAGTTAACATATGATCTATCCGGTCTTTTTCTTTTTCCGGCCGGGTGAACTCATGCTTTTTGATAACATTATTAAAGTAATCCTCTACTGAAGAAACACATACAAGGCCTGTCTGGCTTTTTCCGTGCATTACCAGCTGGTAAATATAGTAGCAAGGTTTCTCCTCTTTATACAAAATACCCCTGCCAATAAACTGGTGAAGATTACTTTTTGCTTTATCATACACTTGCTGGCTGTATATATCGATATCAGAAGGTAAGTCAATTTCAGATTTTGTTACATGCAGAAATGAAAAAGGGTTATCTTCTGCTTCTGTTCTTGCCTCCTCGCTGTTCAGTACATCATAAGGCCGTGAAGCTACCTGTGATGCAAGTTGCTGAGGTGGTCTTAATGCACTGAAAGGTTGAATTGTTGCCATTGACTTTTGTTGTGGGGATGAAATTCACCTGTCTTTTTACCGTACTGTCAGTTTTATCTGAAGTATAGCCTGTTCTTGTAAAATTTGCGGCAAATTTACTAAAATGCAAATGGGTATAAGAAGGGTTTTATGTTTTAGTTAATGACAATCGTTTTCTTTTCCGGCCGTAGCTCCTTTTTTCCAGGCATCAGTTAGCTGCTCAAACTCTTTCAGCTCACTTTGAGAAAACTCCTTTTTAGTTAGTTTTTTTAAATCAGGCGAACCTGCATTTATCCAGGCAGTGTACCAAAAAGAGGCGATAGCATAAACAGATTGGCGCATTCTTCTTTCCACCATTCCCTTCATCATATTGTCATAGGCAATGGTATAGGCTGTGGAATATTGCCGGATAGTGAGGCCATTTCTTTCTTCAAATGCATATTTCTGATCACCGGGAAACTGGCAGGTTAATTGTCTTTCATAGCTAAGTACAGTATCAGCTGCAGCGGCACTTTCCAGTACTCTTTTCCAGATAAAATCGCCGGGATTGCTTATGTGTTCGGCTTTACCGATGAAGAAATCCCATTGCTTGTCGGCCAGTAATTCCGGTACACGGCTTTCCCAAAACCATGAATGCCTTTTTGGTTGGTGTATTGCCCGTTGTGATTGCTGCTGGCATGAATGGGCACATGGGCATCGGCAATGTAGTGACCAATTTCAGCAGAAAGCTTCAGAATTTTCGCCTGGCTTTTCTCTTTGAATGCATCAGTAAGACGGTAGAGCATCGTTTGCACCCACCAGGGAACAACACCATGAGCATTAATAGTGTCTTCGCTGTATTTGGCAACAGCGTCATTCCATTTGCTTGGTAGTGAGTCGTAAGGGTATTTACCGTACCGGTCAATATCTATGTAATGTCTAGGTCCTTCTTCGGGAATGGCATAGCGTCGTTTATCGGGGTCTACAGCATGCTCTGTAAGAAAATCTATATGTGGCTTATACAGCACCATCATTTCTGGCGGCAGCAGATAAACAGCATGGTGGTTTATTTTGCGGTGACCAAAAAAGCCCCAACAGTAGCATTCTTTAGCAATAAGTGTAACAGAAAGGAATAGGATAAGTTTTTTCATGATAAGTTCGGTTGTTCTATTCGGTTTGTTTTTCTTCTTTATTCTCTGCTCCCAAATCAACCACACCGCCGGTAACGGCATACTTCATTGCCTCGCCGGAGCTTATTTGTTCGATCTTCTTCACTTTATTTCTTGGTAAAATATATAATTGCCCGGCAAAGTTGTAGGCCTGCGGCACATATACGGCCACTTTATCGCTGCCCATATTAAATTTCTGCATTTCTTCATCGGTCAGGAAACCTACAATCCAGACATCGTCAGAAAATACACTGGCTAATACCGCTTTATTGAATTTTTTCTTGTTGCCGGCAAAAGCTTCAAAAAATCTCTTGTACTGGTATAAATAAACTTGATGCCGGGTGTTTTTTCCAGCCATCTGTCGAACAGGTTGAAAAGGCGTGACTGGATAAAGAATGAACTCAGGTAACCAATAAGAATAATAGTGGCCGTAACGATAACAAACCCAAGCCCGTAGTTGGTTACTTTGTAGCCAATGGTATTTCCGTTTACATCTTTTACCGGCTCTCTGAAAATAGAAAAAGGCACCCAGTTGTCAACAGTGGTTACAATCCAGTATATGGCATAGATTGTTATAGCCAGCGGTGCAATAATCAACAGACCCTGCAGAAAGTATTGCACCACCTTTTTGAACCGGAAAGGCTCATGTGGAAGATATTTTCTTATTGAAAACCGGGATTCCATCTTTCAAAAATACAATAAACGAAAGTGGACGGGCGGTAAAAAATAATGATGGAAACTTTGGTAACGAAAAAAGTTTCCGTAGTTTTGTCGCCTATTTATAAATAAAATGGAACCCAAAGAGAGAATATTATTGAAATCTGGCGAGTTGTTTATGCAGTATGGTATCCGCTCCGTTTCTATGGATGATATTGCGAATAACCTGGGAATGAGCAAGAAAACGCTATACCAGTACTTTTCTGATAAGGATGAACTGGTAACGGCAGTGGTTGAGGCGCATATTACCGATATGCAGACTGATTGCTCGCATTGCCAGGTAAAGGCCATAGATGCCGTACATGAAATATTCATTACAATGGATACCATTATGCAGGAAATTGGAAATATGAATCCAATGCTTTTGTACGACCTGGAAAAATTCCACTTCAATGCATACAGAAAGTTTAAAGAGCATAAAGAAAAATTTCTTTATACAGTTATTCGGAAAAATATTGAGTGGGGAATAAAGGATGAGCTGTACCGTAACGAAATTGATGTAGATGTGATTTCCCGTTTCCGAATTGAGGCAATGCTTATTCCGTTTAATGTTACTGTTTTTCCACCCGGTAAATATAATATGGCAGCCATTTCTGAAATGATTATCGAGCATTTTATCTATGGATTGGTAACCCTGAAGGGTCATAAACTGATTCAGAAATACCATGAACAACGTAAAAACAAAATATCATATGATGAGAGTAAAAATTAAGAATCCGTTTGTTTTCGGATGGCTATTGGCATTTGCAATGGTTCCGGCATTTTCAAGGGCGCAGGCTGGATTGCGGGCTGCTGGTGATACGGCCTTGTTGCTTAAACATGAATTTTCGGTGCAGCAGGCTGTAGATTATGCCTTAAAGAATAATGTTAATGTAAAAAATTCTTTGCTTGACGTTAAAATTCAAAATGAAATAAACAGGCAGGTAACTGCCAATGCATACCCGCATATAAACGGTAGTTTGGGCACAACGTATAATGCAAGTGTTGCTACTCAGGTAATACCCAACTTCATTTCTCCTGCCACTTATAGTGTGCTTATTGCAGAAGGAGTAAAGGATGGAAATGGGAATACGATACAAATGCCAGGAGACTTTGGGTTTATCGCTGCACAATTTGGAACCAAACAGCGCCAATGCGGCCATTAGCCTGAACCAGATATTATTTGATGGCCAGGTGTTTGTTGGTCTGCAGGCAAGAGATGCTTCTATTAAGCTGGCAGAAAAACTTCAGAAGTAACGCAGGAGATGATAAAGGCAAATGTTCACAAAATATATTACCAGCTGGTGCAGGGCAAATCGCAACTGTCTTTACTTGATGCAAATATTGTTTTAACCGAGAAAAACCTTAGCGATACACTTATCATATGCGAAAATGTTTTCAGGGCAAAACTGGATGTGGACAAAGCAAGTGTGCAACTGGCAAATTTGCAAACAGAACGTACAAAAATTGTGAATCTGTTGTCAAATGGCTACTATGGATTAAAACTGCTGATGGGGATGCCTATTCATGACGAACTGATACTTACCGACAGTCTAACCGAAAATCAGATACAAGACGGGGTGCTTGATGCTGTTGCCTATTCGTATGAAGACCGGAAAGAGTATCAGCTGGCACAAACCGGTAAACAAATGAATGAGTTTAATATTAAGAGGTACAAACTGAGCCAGATACCAACCGTAAGCCTCAGCGGGGTCTATGCGAAGAATGCACAACGGGATAAGTGGAACTTCTTTGGTAAAGGGGATTGGTTTGCTATATCAAATGTGAACCTGAATATTACAGTGCCTATTTTCAATGGTTATTTTACGAAATCAAAAATTCAGCAGTCAAAAATTGACCTGCAGAAAACAAATAACCAGATTGCGGCACTAAAACTGTCAATTGATAATGAAGTAGTCGCAGCAAAAAATAATTACCTGAACGCAGTGAATACACTGGAATTTCAGAAAAAGAATATGGAGCTTTCAGAAAAAGTATATCAGCAAACAAAAAAGAAATATGAAACCGGGACAGGTTCACAAATTGAAATTGAACTGGCTCAGACAAGCCTGAAAGCTGCACAAACAAACTTTATCAGCTCGTTGTACGATGCAATCATTGCCAAAGTTGATTTTCTGAAAGCAACCGGAAAACTCTGAGCATAATAGATAACCAATTACATGACCAAACAGATAAATAGAAATAGTATGAACAAGACAATTCTTTCTGCTGTAATCGTATTACTTGCGGGTGTTATTCTAATATCCTGCAGCAGTGGTACAAAAGAAAATAAAGGCGGATTAAATGACCTGAAAGCGAAGTTAGAAAAATTAAAAAAGGAAAAAACCAAACTTGATGGTGAAATAAAAAACCTTGAAGAAAAAATACTGCAGGCTGATCCAAAGGCCGCAAGCGCAGTTAAGAAACTGGTGGCAGTTGATACAATCCGTATACAGGACTTTAGCCATTATATAGACCTGCAGGGAAAAATCTCCAGCAGTGGAATAGGTTATGTTGCACCTAAGGGTCAAGGCGGCCTTGTAAGAGCTGTTTATGTAAAAGTCGGTCAGAAAGTTGGTCCGGGGGCAGCTGGTAGTAAAACTGGACGATGTATTGCAAAGACAAGCGTTGAATGCTGCTCAACAGCAAACAGGGCAGTTAAAAGCGAGGCTTGCACAGGCACAAACAATTTATGAACGTTATCAAAATCTGTGGAAACAGAATATTGGTGCAGAAATTCAGGTAATAAATGCGAAGGCTGATGTAGATGCTTTGGCAGCACAGCTTAGGGCAGCCCAGGCGTCTGTGGCAATGGCACAAGAGCAGGTAACGATGACAAATGTTCATGCCGGAGTAAGTGGTGTGGTTGAACAGGTGAATGTAAGAGTGGGAGAGTTTTTTACCGGGGCCACTGCAACAGGCGGGCAGATTGTTATTGTTAATGCAGCATCTCTTAAAGTGGAAGTGCCGGTGCCGGATAATTATGTGGCGAAAGTGAAAAAAGGGGATAAAGTACTGATATCGGTTCCCGAAACAGGCAGGGCTCCGTTTGAGTCATCGATAAGTACGGTAGGGGCAGCTATTAATGCCAATACCCGTTCTTTTACCACCGAAGCAAAACTCCCTTCAGACCCGCTTCTGAAACCAAACCAAACTGCGGTGATGAAAATCCTTGATTATGAAGCGAAAGGAGCTGTGGTTATTCCGGTAAATATTGTGCAGAGCGATGAAAAGGGAAAATATGTGTATATAATGGAGAAAGCCGGTGATAAAATGGTGGCAAGAAAAAAAGCTGTAAATGTAGGTGAAGTATATGAAGCTAAGATTGAGATAAAAAGCGGATTAGGCGGCGGTGATATTCTTATTACAGAAGGATTCCAGGCTTTGTACGACGGGCAGTCAGTAACAACAAACGGCACAAACAAATAATGTTTAGCAGAAAAATAATTTTATGAATTTGAAAGAAAGTTTGGCAAAGACATTTAAACAGTTTAAGCCAACAAGCTGGGCAGTTGATAACAGGGTAGCAGTTTATATTCTTGCAATTATCATTTCGGCCATTGGTTTAATACAATTTGTAACATTGCCCAAAGAGCAGTTTCCTGATATTGTGGTGCCTACAATTTCTGTTACCACCATCCATGCAGGTAACTCTGCAAAGGATATTGAAAATCTTGTTACGCAGCCAATAGAAAAGCAATTAAAAGGTATCAGCGGGGCAAAGGTTAAAAAGATTCAAAGTATATCGCAGGCGGATTACAGTCTGATTGTTGTTGAGTTTGATACAGATGTGAAAACTGATATAGCCAAACGAAAAGTAGAAGACGCCCTTGACAAGGCTGCAACCGATTTACCCAATGATCTTACCTCGGCTCCAAATGTACAGGAGTTTGCCTTCAGCGAAATTCCCATCATGTTTGTAAACCTGAGTGGTGATTTTGATGCAATGCAATTAAAAAAATATGCCGATAAAATTCAGGATAGAATTGAATCGCTGAGTGAAGTAAACAGGGCGGAAATTGTAGGAGCACCGGAAAGAGAAATACAGGTGAATGTTGATCCTTACAAGCTTACTGCAGCAAGAATAAGTTTTACTGATATTGAAAATGCCATAAGCAGGGAGAATCATGACATAACCGGTGGATTGATTGAGACCGGAAATATGAAGCGGACACTGAAAGTAAAAGGACAATTTACCAGTGTCAGTGATTTATACAATGTCATTGTGCGAAGCAGCTCCCAGGGTGCATCTGTTTACCTGCGGGATGTGGCCGAACTAAAAGATACTATTAAAGAGAAAGAGAGCTATGCCCGTCTCGATGGTAAAAATGTGGTTACCCTGAATATTGTAAAACGTTCAGGCGAAAACCTGATTGATTGTGCTGATAAGGTTAAAGCAGAAGTGGAAGGGATGCAAAAAGCTGAGGAATTGCCCTCAAATCTTCGGGTCGAATTTACCGGCGATACCAGCAAGCAAACAAAAACCTCTTTTAATGAACTCATTAATACAATTATTATCGGGTTTATACTGGTCTTGGTAATTCTGATGTTTTTTATGGGTGTAACCAATGCATTCTTTGTTGCGCTGAGTGTGCCGTTGAGTGTGTTTGTTGCTTTTTTGTTTATACCTGTTGTCGGCAGTCTTACCGGGATTAACATTACTCTCAACTTTATTGTCTTGTTTGCCTTGCTATTCGGCCTGGGTATTATTGTGGACGATGCCATTGTAGTTATTGAGAACACACACCGAATTTTTAATAATGGAAAAATTCCAATAGTCAGGAGTGCCAAAGAGGCCGCCGGAGAAGTATTTATTCCGGTATTGGCAGGCACAGCCACTACGCTGGCGCCATTTTTTCCGTTGTTGTTATGGAAAGGTATTATTGGTAAGTTTATGATTTATCTGCCGGTAGTGCTCATCCTTACGCTGGCTGCATCACTCATTGTTGCATTCTTTTTCAACCCGGTTTTTGCTGTAAGTTTTATGAAGCCGGAAGGAAAAGAATTTGAAAAACCAAAAAAAGCTGTATTCAGAAGTAAATGGTTCTGGACAACTCTTATTGGCGGGCTTCTGCTTCATCTGGCATCATTTCATGGTACGGCCAATTTTCTGTGGTTGCTGGCAATATTATTAGTGTTCAATTCCTATGTTCTTAATGATGTTATTCATAAGTTTCAGAACAGTTTTTTGCCCGGGCTGATGAACAGGTATGAAAAACTGTTGCGATGGATATTGAAGGGAAAAAGGCCTGTATGGGCATTTGCATCACTCTTTGGGCTGTTTTTTATTTCGCTTGGTTTGTTGATGGCGAGTGTATTTTCCGGAAGAACAAAGTTTACCTTCTTCCCAAGTGGCGATCCCAGCTTTATTTATGTGTATCTGAAGATGCCAGTAGGTACCGATGTAAAACATACTGACAGTGTGCTGCATGTGTTGGAACACCGTGTGGCGAAAGTGCTTGATAACGATTTGCCCGGGAAAAAGAAAGCTATCGTGGAAAGTATCATCACAAATGTTGCAGTGAATGCTAATAACCCAGGGATAATAACAGAAGCGTACAGTCGCACCTCGGCAGAATACAGGTTTCCTTTGTTGAATTCGAAAAAAGACATGGGAAGAAAACCGGTCCGTATCTTGATTCTATCCGCAAGGTAGTACAGGGGTTACCGGGTACAAACGTTGAAGTGTCGCAAGAAGAAAACGGACCACCAACCGATCCGCCTGTTAATATTGAAGTTTCAGGCGATTACCTTGAAAGTGTAACAAAAGTGGCTACCGACCTGTACCGCTATCTTGATACCAACCGCATCGATGGCATTGAAAACCTCCAGCCCGATGTTGACCTCTTTAATCCGGAGATAACAGTTAAGGTGGACAGGCAAAGAGCCATGATGGAAGGCGTAAGTACGGCGCAAATAGGTATGGAGCTTCGTACCGCTGTTTTTGGTAAGGAAGTGAGTAAAATTAAAGATGGCGAAGATGAGTATAAGATTCAGTTGCGGTATAAAGAAAATATGCGGAACAACATAACCGACCTCATGAATATGCGGTTAACTTTTATGGACATGAACACTATGCAGATAAAATCGCTGCCATTGAGTTCAGTTGCCACAATTGATTATACTAATAGTGCCGGTGGCATTAAAAGGAAGAATGTAAAACGAACTATTCAGTTGCAGAGTAATGTGCTTGACCCTACAATGGTGGCACCCATCAACCTTAAATTACAGGAAAAGATTAAAGAGTTCAAACAGAATAATACTATTCCATCAGATGTAACGATAAAACAAAGCGGACAAAGTGAACAGGAAGCAGAAACATCAGCATTTCTTGGAACAGCACTGCTGATAGCTCTTGGTCTGATATTTCTTATTCTTGTTCTGCAATTTAACAGTCTGAGTAAACCATTTATAGTACTAACTGAAATATTCTTCTCTATTATAGGTGTGTTGCTGGGTTACGCCTTTACCGGTATGACAGTGTCATCCATCATGATGGGTGTGGGTATTATTGGCCTTGCCGGTATAGTAATTAAGAATGGTATTCTTCTGATAGAGTTTACTGATGAATTGCGACACCGTGGTATCCGTACCCGTGAGGCGGCAATACAGGCTGGAAAGATTCGTATCATTCCGGTATTGCTCACGGCTGTAGCAACTATTATGGGACTGTTTCCATTGGCTGTAGGCCTGAATATTGATTTTGCAGGAATGTTTCAGCACCTGCGTCCGAATCTTTTCTTTGGGGGCGATAGTGTGGTATTCTGGGGCCCATTGAGCTGGACCATTATATTCGGTCTGATTTTCTCGTTCTTCCTTACGCTGGTAATGGTACCGAGTATGTATTTGATTTCTGAACGTTTGCGCAGACCAATGAATAAGTTTTATGGCACCAGGTTTATTGCCTTGTTAGGGTTTACTGGCCCTTTGTTTTTTATTCTGGCAGGTGTTATGTACTTAGTTAAGTGGCTGCATGGCAAAAAAGTATGGATGGGACAACAAAAACACACAACCAAACAGGTATAATTTTCGTTATAATAATTTAGTTGGTTTTGGTAACCTGCTTGTCAGCAGGAATTAGAAAAAAAGCGGCTCTTTTGGGCCGCTTTTTTATATTTATGGTGGAGCAGAAAAAGGACTTTACAGGTAAATGAGTTCGTTTATAAAAACGGATAATTTCAATTATATGAGTAAACGTAGTAATTTCAGGGTGGTATTATACTGTGGCTATACTTTTCTTTAAAAAATATTTGTAAAATGAAAATCTGCAAAGTACTGAATACTGTACTTGTTATTGGTTTGCTGCTATTGTTTTCATCAGTTGCCAAGGCCCAGGGCCTTAAAGGCAGGTATCGTTTCGTTGAAGACGGTGATGGCAAGCAGCCAAATGCAAAAGCTGTGATAATGATAAACTTTAGCGGCAGCACATTTACATTTAAAGCCGAACAGCCAGGAGAAGTCGTTACTGATAATGGCACTTATCAAATAAGCGGCAATAAATTGGCTATTAAGTTTAAGGAAATGGAACAGGGTCAAAAAAGCGGGACATATTCCCTGCAAAGCGGCATCCTTACTTTGCCTTTCAAGATGCTTGACAATGAGAAGGGCACTTCCAAATGGCAGGACGCATCATTGATACCTGTAAACA
The DNA here is from genome assembly GCA_016719815.1 of Chitinophagaceae bacterium. Taxonomy (GTDB): domain Bacteria; phylum Bacteroidota; class Bacteroidia; order Chitinophagales; family Chitinophagaceae; genus JJ008. The sequence continues at coordinate 235,753 of JADJYK010000001.1, forward strand.
AAACAACGGTTAAAGAAGTGATTGCAAAGGCAATCGAAGGTTCGGTAAAGAAAGCTAAGCTGTATGCAGACCTGGACCAGCGGGCAATAAAGGGGAACAAAAATCTCAGGGGCGGCTTAGCTGAATCTTATTATGTACAGGCCACTTTCTTCTATTTCAAAAACTACAAGTGGGAGGCACTGTATGGTTATGCCAAAGCATGCAATTTTGAGCAAAGCAATGCCCTTTACCTGAATAACCTTTGCAACCTGTTACTTGAACTCGGCAGGATATATGACGCAAAAGTACTGGCAGAAGAGATCACTGCCAGGTTTCCCAATCTGCCTTACGGATGGAATAACCTTGCCTTTATCTATCTAAAACTTGGTATTGTAAAAGAGGCTGATAAAGCGATAAAAATAGCCATGAAACTTGCGCCGGAAAATGGTTTGTATTGCTATACCGGCTCTAAGATTGCTGAAGAAGAAGGAAGAAAAACGGAGGCAGAAAAACTGGTGCAGCAGGCATGGGATTTGGGTTATGCTGGTAATGGAAGAGAAGGTGCCGGAGGAACAGCAGCCGGGAAAGCTGGCAATAATAATGCTACTAAAGGAAATAAAAATGCAGGTACTGTAAAGCCTTCAGCAAAACCAAAGCAAGCTAATAAGCCTCCGTCAGGATATAAAATAGCAGACTGGCAAGGCAGTTACCAGGCAAAGTATATTTCGGCCCGAAGTGGTGAAACTGCCACTGAGGCCAATACAAAATTTGGTGAAGGTGTGGCATCAACTGTAATGAATTTACAAACACTTGCCTGTGTCAAAAGTTTTTCGATGCAGATTTCGCCGGGTGGTTCCATTTCCGGCAGTGGCGAAATTTTATATGTTTACCAGGGAACTACAGCCAATATGGCTGTGGGCATGGCACCTTCTGTACTTACCGGTAACGGGTTTTCAGCAAACTTGAAAGACGGTTACCAGGTGAGAAGCTGGAGTTTTACCGGCACAGTAAATGATAATGGAGATGTGGAAATAAAGGGTTTGCCATCAGAAAAACTTGATTTGCTGAATGTAGGGAAATGGCAAAAAATCACACCCTGGAGTCCTTTGCCACCCGATGCTGCCGGGGCAGCCATGAAAGGTCCGTTTCATCTCAAACTGGCAATGAGCGATAAAAAAGAACCGTTTATTTATATCGACCAGTATCTGGAATTAAATGACAAATTGATTAAGAAAGTGCATTACACCGGGCTGATTATAAAAAGTGATGAAGCCATTACTCCGGATTGTAAACCGATTGAACCGCCGCCTGCTGCAGATTGTCCGGCATCAGAGTTTATTAAAAACTAAAGTTTCCTTCAACCCGAGAGACCATATTGCTATCGAAAATTCCACTACCTATTCCAAAGGTGCCGATGGGCAAACGCAGGCGCAAACAGAAATGGCCACCAACATTTCCGGAGAGTGGAATTATGGCATGGCCACAGGTTCGGCAGAGTTTCACATGGATGGCAGCTATGAGTTTACGGTTGGTATTGGCGTGGAGGCTGGTTTATTTGGAAAAGACGGACCACTTAAAATAAGTGAGAAAATTGAACTGATTTACGATTCTAAATGCGGATGGGGTATTAAGGGTAGTGCTTCTGCCGGCGCTGAAGGTTTTGGCACAAAAGCTGGCGCATCTGTGGAGGGAGTTATCTTTTTTAATAAGGGGATGTAAAACAACTATCGATATCCTGAAAAGGAATGTCGGCAACGAAGGATTTTTTTAGTAAGACACATTAACATAAGAAACGCCGGTTTGAAGAGTACAGTTGCTGCAAAGCTGGGGTGATGATTTGTCTTTTGCTAGTTTTGTGGCATATGTTATCACATCATTCCACGATGAATTATTGTTGTTGAAGTAGCTGATTTTTTCTTTCATTGCCTGTATAAAACTGAGGGTAAAGAAACCACCAAAGGGATTAGCCCAGGAATACTCACCTTTTCTTGCTGCAGCACAAATTAGTGTGCCACGGGCATCTACAAAAAGACCTCTCAATTTTTTTATGTCAGGTTTATTGTCCGACTGAGAATTCAAAAAACTTGTTGTTGTTGTCTGGTTCAGGCCAACATAATTGTTGCAACAATCGCCCAGAATAATATTCAGTCTGGCGTTTTTATTTTTTAGTGTATTATAAACTTCGCTGAGGCCCATCGAAGTTGTTTTGTCAATATTAACATAGTTGGATGTCCGAAGATCCATCATTGGATAGGCATCTGTTTGGTTATTCCACCGAAATCCATGACCCCTGTAAACAAAAACTACAATATCATCGGATCCGGACTTTATTGATTTCAAAGTGTTTTGCACATACGTTTTATTAAAGTTGTTTTCATCAGCAAAATACTTTTGGTATGAGATTCCCAATGCTTCAGCAATACTTCTGAATTCGTAGTCAAGTTTATCCCGGTCTGCCTTGCAGCTGGGGCCAATATCACCAATCAACGTATTGGCTACTACAACCAGATGTAATTTTGTTCCTGTAGTGTTTACGGGATTAATAGTTATATCCACCAGCCCGCAAAGCCTCCTTAGAGAAAAATAGTCGGGTTCATTGTCCCAAAAAAACTTTCTTAAGAAAGTTTCTGATACCGAGTATGGATTTATCTGGAAGAATGAATCTACCGGAATTTCACTTGCATAACTAAGTTTCGGATCGTCAGTAGTAGAGGGGTTATTCCAGGTTTGCTCTGTTTTTCCCTTTCTCCAAATAAAATGATCCGGATTGTATTTCTGTCCGGCAGAATCTTCAGTAATAAATTTGGGGCTATAACCAGACATAAAAAAATAGACTGAACCATCCGAAAAGGTTCCTGTTGATGATTTATAATTAACATTTACCACTTGGTATTTGCTATTTTCTGCATGGTAATTAATGCGCATATAACTGCGGCTCTCATTAAAATAAACTAAAAGCCCTTCGTACCTGGATAAATTTTTGTCGTGAAAGTTTACCTTATAAAGAATTTGAGCCTGCAGTGAATACTGAATATTTGTGCTGAGCAGTATTAATATTATACTAAGTAAACGCAGCATATCCTGATTATATTTTTCTTCAAAAAAAATATTCTGTACTAATTTATGAAGAAAATCGATGTAAAAAAGCGCTGCTTTTCTAGCAACGCTTTTAAGGTTGAAATTACATTTTAGAACCCTTTCTTTTCCACAACCTTCCCATCAGCATCCAGCTCAATAATTTCATATCCTAATTTCTTCACTCCTTCATAGATCTTTGCTTTGTCGCCTACCAGTAAAATATTCATTTTTTCCGGTGCCAGCAATTTTTTAGCGGTTGCATCTACTTGTTGCTTGGTTAGCGCTGCCAGTATTTTATTCTGCTGGTCGGTATAATTTGCCGGCAGGTTGTAGTCAAGTATCCTTCTGATGAAACCTGCTTTCTGAATACCTGTTTCATACAACAGGGCGTCCCGCTGGCCGAGTGAGTTTTTCATGAATTTTAACTCTGGTTCAGTTATGCCATTATCCCGGTAGTTTTTTATTTCTTTCATTACTTCGGCAAGGGCACTATCGGTAACGTCGGCCTTTATGCCGGAACTGAATTCAAAGTCACCCGTATATTCATCCGCAGTAAATGAACTGCGGGCACCATAGGTCCAGCCTTTATCTTCACGAAGGTTAAGATTAAGACGGCTGTTAAAATCGCCTCCCAGAATATGGTTCATTAGTCTTGCTTTATAATATTCGCCGGTTGCATCATATTTTAACCCTGTTGCATAGCCTACCCTGAACTGAGATTGTGCTGCTTTTGGAACATCAACCATGAACACTTTAGTTTTATCAACTACAGAAGCAAATCCAACTGTTTTTGGTAATTCAATTTTCTTATTTGGCAACTTGTTCAGGAAGGCGAGTTTAGGCAACACTTCAGCTTGCCTGATGTCGCCGACCACAACCACTTTCATTCCATTGCAAGTCATATAGTTATTGTAATAATTCTCAATATCGCTTAACTTCAGATTGGTGATGGTGTATTCTGTTCCGTCTTCACTCATGCCAATAATATTACTATGTCCATAGTTTATTTTGGCAAAAACAATATCAGCTACTGCGGCGGGGTCTGCCTTCATTTGCTTGAAGCCCTGAAGTCTTTGTTTTTGAATTCGGCCAAAAGCGGCATCGGTAAATTTTGGATTCAGCATTCTTTCTTCGACCAGCACCATCGTTTTATCAATGTTCTTTTTCAGTGTTTGGATGCTGAAAGTTATGCCATCAAAGTTGCTGCCAACAGAAATGGTGCTGCCAAGCTTTTGCAGTTCCACTGCCATTTGCTCTGCAGTGAAGTTCTTTGTGTCTTCGTTCATCATGCTGCTGAACATGCTGGCCAGCCCAATTTTTGATGTGTCGGTTGCCTGTAGAATATGTCCTCCCGGAATAGTTACAGTTATTGTTACGGTTGGCACTTCGGTTGATTCGCTGCCAATTAAATGAATGCCGTTTGGCAAATCTTTTTTCCAGAATTTAGGAACCTTTATTGAAGGGTTTGCTCCTGTGCCGGGCATTTTGCTTCGATCAAATCTGTCTTTGGCTTTAATATATTTTAAACCATTGTAGCCATAATCAGGGGCGGCATAGCTAGATGAATCTGGTACAAAGTTGTTTGCTGCTGCTACAAGTGCTTCTTGTCCCTTTGGCAACACACTAAGGTGTACAGCACCTTTTCCCTTTATATACTGGTTGTACACCCGCATTACATCTTCCTTTGTTACGGCCTGATACATCTTAATAAGGTCTGCAATTTTATTAGGATTGCCGGCAAATGTTTGGAATGCCGCAAGTTGTGATACTTTGCCGGAAACACTTTGCAGTCCGTTTATCTGTTGTGATTCAATACCTCCTTTAAATTTGGCGATATCTTCGTCAGTAACCCCCCTTGCTTCAAATGTATCAAGTGAGTTTCGGAACAAAGAGTCGAGATATACCAGCGACTTTCCAGGCGAGGGAACCAGTTGTATCATAAACTCTCCCGCCAGTTCAGAAAGGCTGCTGTTTGAGTTTGCCTGCAGTACGATTTGTTTTTTTACCATCTGCTGGTACAAGACTGAGTTCTTGCCTTGACCTAATACCTGTGCCAGGCAGGCCAAAGCTCCCATGTCTTTATGATAATTTGGAACAGTGGGATATGAAATCATCAGCAAAGGAAGTTTGGCGTAATTGTCAACATACGAAACATAACGGTCGGTATTAATAACAGCAGGTGGAACCACCACCGGATTTACCTCCGGTCCGCGGGGGATACTGCCGAAGTACTTTTCAACCAATTTTACAACCTGTGCAGGGTTAACATCACCACCTATGGTAAGTGCAGCATTGTTGGGACCATACCAGCGCAAAAAGAAATTTTTCAGGTCGTTTACATCTACACGGTTCAGATCTTCAACATAACCAATAGTTAGCCATGAATAAGGATGCCCGTAAGGATACATTGCCCTGGAAGCAGTTTCAAAGGCCAGTCCATAAGGCCGGTTGTCATAGTTCTGTCCTCTTTCATTTTTTACAGTTGACCTTTGAATTTCAAATTTTTGCTGCGTTACTGCATCCAGTAAAAAGCCCATACGGTCGGCTTCCAGCCACAGCATTTTTTCAAGCTGGTTACTGGGTACTGTTTGAAAATAGTTTGTTCTGTCCCGGTTGGTAGAGCCATTTAGTGTGCCTCCGGCATCCGATACAATCTTAAAATGCTGCTCATCTGCCACATTATCGCTGCCCTGAAACATCATATGTTCGAAGAAGTGGGCAAATCCGGATTTGCCAATTTCTTCACGGGCAGAACCTACATGGTAGGTAACGTCCACATGTACCAGCGGGTCGCTATGGTCTTCGTGAATGATCAGCGTCAGCCCGTTTGGCAATACATATTTTTCATATGGAATTACCAGTTCATTTCCTTTTTTGGTTACTTTTTCAACAAGCTTTGTCTGGCTGAAAGTTATTGCAGGAAGCAATAAGACAACAGCCACCAATAAGAATAGTCGTTGTTTCATTTAATATGTTTTAATAAAAATATTTGATGTAAAATGAATGAAATGCAATTTTAAGTTTTACAAAGTAAGTAAAACGACTGTTCACTTCAGATGCCTTTTATCATTTTTGATAAAATTCCATACAGACTGTTCAAAATCTACTGGCGGCATTGTCAAATCCGTATTTTGCCGGATAATTTATTTCCGAAGCGGAACAGTTCATAATTTTGAAAAAAATCAGAATATGGCAACATCAAGAAATAACCATGAAATAGATTATAAAATCCATGGGCAAGAAATGCAGTTTGTGGAAATTGAGCTGGATTATGGGGAAACAGCCATTGCCGAAAGCGGCTCAATGATGATGATGGATGATGGGATACAAATGCAGACAATATTTGGCGATGGCTCAGCACAACAACCAACCGGGTTTCTTGGAAAACTCATCAGTGCAGGCAAACGGGTAATAACGGGTGAAAGCCTGTTTATGACCGCTTTTACCAATGAATTGCAGGGAAAGAAAAAGGTAAGTTTTGCAGCTCCATACACAGGTAAGATAATTCCAATAGACTTACAGGAATTGGGAGGAACCATCATTGCTCAGAAGGACGCCTTTTTGTGTGCGGCAAAAGGAGTGAGTGTGGGCATTCATTTTCAGCGTAAACTGGGAGTGGGCATTTTTGGTGGTGAAGGTTTTATTATGCAAAAGCTGGAAGGAGATGGCATGGCATTTCTGCATGCAGGCGGTTATATTGTTGAAAGGAATCTTAATCCCGGCGAAGTACTGAAAATTGATACCGGATGTGTGGTAGCGTATTCACCGTCTGTAAACTTTGAAATTGAGTTTGTGAAAGGTATAAAGAACTTCATGTTTGGAGGGGAAGGACTGTTCTTTGCAAGAGTACAAGGACCCGGAAAAGTATGGATACAATCACTACCCATAAGCAGGCTGGCTGGACGGATAGTAGCCTATGGCACATATAAGCGCAAAGAAGAAGGTAGTGTGCTGGGTGGATTGGGTAATTTGTTTGACGGAAAAGAGTAAAGTGTTTCCTTTGTCTGAGAATTTTTTAAAATCAGAAATGGGTGGCTTATGAGATTTGGCATTATTGGTAACGGAAGCTGGGCAACGGCGATTGTAAAAATCCTAACAGGAAATAACCATACCATTAACTGGTGGGTTAGAAATACCGAATCCATTGATCATATCAAAAAACACCGGCACAACCCGCATTATTTACGAACTGTTGAGTTAAACATCAACCTCTTGCAAATGTCATCTGATGTAAAAGAAGTGGTTAGCCAGTCAGACATTGTGATAGTGGCGGTTCCGTCTGCTTTTGCAAAAGATGCTTTAACGGGGTTAGCGGCCGACGATTGGAAGAATAAAAAAGTAGTTTCTGCAATAAAGGGTCTTCTGCCCGATAAAAACAGATTGTTGAATGATTATCTGGAGGAAAAATTTGGTGTACCACTCGAAAATTATTTCGCAGTACTTGGCCCTTGCCATGCAGAAGAGGTAGCTGCAGAAAAGCTGTCTTACCTCACTTTTTCTGGTATTGATACAGCAGCAGCAAATGAAATAGCAAGCCATTTTCATGGAAGTTTTATCAACACGATAGTTAATCATGATATACTGGGTGTGCAGTATGCCGCTGTGCTGAAGAATATTTATGCATTGGGTGCAGGCATTGCTCACGGCCTTGACTATGGCGATAATTTTCTAAGTGTGTTTATTGCTAATGCTGCTGATGAAATGGCCAGTTTTTTACGACAGTTCGGTGCCGAGCATATTACCGTTGGGGAACATGAAGGAGAAGACCCGGTTACACATTTGAAAACACCTAATTATGCCGCATCTGTTTACCTGGGCGATTTGCTGGTAACCTGCTATTCATTGCATAGCCGGAACCGAACATTTGGAAATATGATAGGCAAGGGATATTCTGTACAGACAGCACAGCTTGAAATGAACATGATTGCAGAAGGGTATAATGCTTCTAAATGTATTTATCTGATTAATCAGCAGGTGAAGGCTCCGATGCCGATAGCAGAAACTGTTTACCGTATTTTATGGGAAAATGTAAAACCCGAAGAAGGGTACAGGGAAATGGAACCCGGGCTGATTTAAGAATAACTATCCTTTCTAATCAGGTAATATGTTATTTTTATCGTGCAAATTTATAGCAGATGATAAACTTCTTTCAAATCGTTTTCCTTGTTTCTTCCATAATACTCATCGTATTGAATGTACTTGACTTTAATAAGTGGCAGGAAGGAAGAAAAGAGGACAGCACCAAACCGCATTCTGTTAAATGGTTCAGCTTCATCCTTACTTCGCTGGTAGCTGTTGGTTGTGCATTGAACATAATAATTGGCTGGATTAGTAAGGGCTAAAATTTGCGGCCGGTATATTGAAGCTAATAAAATAAATATGCAGCAATCCCGTCTGCAAGCAGCTTGCCTTCATTAGTCAGTCTCAGAGCCTTCCTGGTATTTTGCAGGTGGCCTGATTGAATGTATTTTTCTGCCTTCTTACAAATTTCATCTCCGTTTATTTCAAATCTGTTTTTCAATTCACCGAAGATCAGACCTTCCATAGTGCGCAAAGAAATCATAATGTACTCATTAAGCCGTTGTATGGGTGTGAGCACTTCTTTTTCAAAAGGAACGATGCCCTTTTTTATTGATTCCACATAGAGGTTATTGTTTGATACATTCCATTGCCGCTCACTCCCGTTGTAAGAATGTGCAGAGGGACCTATGCCAAGGTAGTGTGTTCCCTGCCAGTAAGATGAGTTGTGTCGGCTGCGCAAGCCAGGAAGAGCAAAGTTGGATATTTCATAATGTTCATAGCCAGATTCTATCATTCGTTGCATTAATAGCAAGAATTGTTCAGATTGTTTATCGGGCACCACATTTTCATATGTTTTATTGCGGATGAGCTTGTCGAGCGGGGTTTTAGGTTCCACAGTTAACGAATAGCATGACAGATGCGGGATGCCAAGTGAAACAGCTTTGTTTATATTTTTTTTCCCATTTTTCATTGGTAAGCACGGGAGTGCCGTAAATAAGATCAATGGTAATGTTTTTAAAGTAATTCTGTGCCTGTTGTAAACTTTCTTCTGCTTGTGCGGCGTTGTGTGCCCTGTTCATCCATTTCAGGTCTTCTTCAAAAAAACTCTGTATACCAATGCTAAGCCTGTTTATGCCAGCGCTTTTCCATTCCTGCAGTTTTCTTTCTGTAATATCATCAGGATTGGATTCTAAAGTTATTTCAGCACTCTGAGCTATCTGGAAAAAAGAATGTAGTTTTTCAATAATCCGCCCCACCTCTTCAATTTCTAATATAGAAGGGGTGCCGCCGCCAAAGTAAACCGTTTCAATTTGCTTAGTACCGGGATAGTCTTTCTGCAATTCAATTTCTTTAACAATTGCATTCACCAAATCTGCTTTATAACGTAGTGATGTGGTGAAATGAAAATTGCAGTAATGGCATTTTTTTTTGCAAAATGGAATATGAATATAAATACCAGCCAACCTTGTTTGTAATTTAATGAATAATTTAGCCAAATATCGGTTATTGAATAATGAATTGCTGTAAGGTACAAATATCGGTTCTTGTCTGTTTGCTGCTGAGCTTTTCCGCTTTTGCACAGAAAAGTTATGAACTCAAGATTCATCCTGCCGATTCATTATCGGCGGCTAATATTCCAAAAGCCGGGCTTCAAACTTCCTTTGCTTCCCGAATTGCATGCACTGAGTATGTGGCAGTAATAACCACAGGCCTTTTGGCAAAAGGGTATGCAGCCGCCTCAATTGATTCGCTGCGTTTTGATTCTACTTCGGCATTTCTTGTATTATATACCGGAGAATTATATAAATGGGCAAAGATAATTCCATCGGACATCGAACAATTACTGCTTGACAAGGCCGGGTGGAGAGACAATCAATATACAGATAAGCCCATTGATTATTCCAGAGTACAGCAATGGCAAGAAAAAATGCTTATCTACCTGGAAAATAACGGATTCCCATTTGCTAAGGTTTTTTTTGACAGTATAATAGTGGCCAACGGTAACGTTTCAGCCCTGCTTAAAATAGAAAAGGGACCCTTGTATAAAATTGACAGTATCCGCAACTTTGGCAATGCCCGCATCTCTTATGGTTTTTTGCAGCGTTATCTTGATTTGCCCACCGGAACTATATATAGCAAGGAAAAGCTAAGCAGGATAAATTCAAAAATCAGGGAACTGACCTATTTAGAAGAAGACCAGCCACCAAAACTTACTATGCTTGCTACCGGTTCGGTATTAGACCTTTTTCTAAAGCAAAAAAAGAGCAGCCAGATAAATGTGCTGATTGGTTTTTTGCCCAACAATGACCAGCTTTCGTCAAAGAAAATGCTGATAACAGGCGAAGCTAATGTGTTACTGAAAAATGCATTTGGCTCTGGTGAAACTATTGGCCTTAACTGGCAGCAAATACAGGTTAAGTCACCGCGGCTCAATATTTTGTATAATCACCCTTTTTTGTTTCAGTCGCCGCTGGGACTTGATTTTTCATTTGATATGTTTAAAAAGGACAGCAGTTTTCTGAATGTAAATTTTCAGTTTGGGGCACAGTATGCATTAAACACAAATCAGTTGGGAAAAATTTTTTTACAGCGGTTCCAAACGATAGTAGGCCAGGGCGGAATTAATACTGCGTTATTGCTTGCAAGCCGCCGGCTTCCTGAAGTGGCAGATATAAATTCTGTGAATCTTGGCGTGGATTATGAGTTTAATAATACCGATTACCGTCTCAATCCAAGAAAAGGCAATGAATTACGGCTTATAACATCGGCTGGAACCAAGAAGCTGAAAAAAAACAATGAAATAGCCGAATTTAAAGACCCTAATGACCCCTCTTTCGATTTTGGAACCTTGTATGACACTATAAAATTGAAAACATACCAGTTCAGGATACGTTTAACTGTTGCCCGGTACTTCCCGCTTGCCAATAAAAGAGGTACTGTTAAAACTGCTATCAACGCCGGAATGTTCCAAAGCGGTAATACTTTTCGTAACGAACTTTTCCAGGTTGGTGGTTATAAACTGTTGCGTGGATTTGATGAAGAAAGTGAGTACCTGTCAACTTTTGCAATTGCCACCACCGAGTTCAGATACCTGGTTGGTCAGAATTCGTTTTTTTATGTTCTTGCGGATGGTGGTTGGGGAAGAGATGCCAGTAAAATAGCTAAACCGGACTATACTTATTTTGGAACAGGTTTGGGACTTTCATTTGAAACCAAAGCCGGTATTTTTAATATTGCCTGGGCCGTGGGTAAAAGAAATGATACTGACTTTAACCTGCGAAAGTCAAAGCTGCATTTCGGGTTTGTGAATTATTTCTGACAGATTGCCAAAATAGAAAGCCACTTCAATACTTTTGCTGCACAATTTTTTGTTTGAGAAAAATAATTACCTGTTTATTATTTATGGCCGGTTTGGCAGCATCGGCACAGCAGCTAGCGGATACAACTATCCGGCAGTTGGCGGATACTTTGCATCGACAGGAATCTATTTTGCGACAAGATTCTGTAATAGCCTTGCAACTTGTAAAAGACTCAGTGTCTAAAAACCCCGGACTCAATATAAACTGGACAATAAGTAAAGATATTTACATATTGTCACCACAGTTTACATGGGAGGCTTTGAAACATCACCACTATTTTGGATTTAACTCCAGGCTAACAGAGCAGCCAAAGTCAGACATTTACCAGCACAGGGGAAAAGAATTACTTTTTTATCTGCTGTTGATTTTATTTGTTGTATTTGGTATGATGCGAACTCTTTTTCCAAAATTTTTCGACGATCTATTTCGATTGTTTTTCCGTACAACATTGAAACAAAAACAGTTAAGAGATCAGTTGATGCAGGTGCCTCTTCCATCGATATTGCTTAATGGCTTTTTTGTATTATCCGGAGGATTATACATCAGTTTCATGATACAGCATTTCAGGTTAAGCGCCACTGGTGATTTCTGGATGACTTTTTTGTATGCTGTTACGGGTCTTTCGGTTGTCTATTTTGTTAAGTTTGTCGGGTTAAAAATTTCTGGCTGGCTGTTTAATCTTAAAGAAGCTGCCGATTCCTACGTTTTCATTGTATTCATTATTAATAAGATGCTGGGAATTTTTTTACTGCCATTTCTTTTACTAATTGCTTTTTCTGAAGGTGATGTGTATACGACGGGACTGGTATTGTCGTGGTGCCTTGTTGGGGGTATGCTGCTTTACAGGATTATTCTTACTTATGGGGTTATCCGTAATCAGTTAAAAGTAAATCCAATTCACTTTTTTCTTTACCTGTTGGCCTTTGAAATAATACCAGTTTTATTGGTGTACAAAGCCTTGTTATTATATTTCGCACAAACTGCTTAATTTTGCAGCCAACTTTAGCCGAACCGAAAATGACAAAAACTGGGGTTAAAAAGGCCGTTGTGCAATCAAGGATAATTAAAAAAATCCTGATTACCCAACCAAGGCCCGAGAGTGAAAAGTCTCCGTACTTTGAACTGTCTAGAAAATACAATGTTGAGATGGACTTTTGCCCATTCATCCGTCTTGAAGGCCTGCCTGCCCGTGATTTCCGTAAGCAAAAGATTGATATACAGAGTCATACCGGGGTTGTTTTTACCAGCCGGCATGCCATCGACCATTTTTTCCGCATTTGCGAAGAAATGAAAATCAGTATTTCGCAGGATACCAAGTATTTCTGTATTACAGAAGCGGTGGCTTTATATCTTCAAAAATTTATTCTGTACAGAAAAAGAAAGGTTTTTTATGGTGCAGATGGTACCAATAAAAGCATGTTTGATGTGATTAACAAACACAAAAACAATGAAAAATTTCTGTATGTATGTTCAGAAAACCAACAAGACAATGAAATTGTAAACTGGCTGAAATCAAACAATTGCGGTTATACTCTTGGCTTTATGTATCGCAGCATAAGTTGCGATGTAAAAGAGACCTTGAAAAAAAACGAGTATGACGTTATATGCTTTTTTACCCCCAGCGGAATAAAAAGCCTGTTTGATAATGTTCCAAAGTATAAACAAAACGGAACAGTAATCGGGGCTTTCGGGGCCAATACTTTCAGAGCGGTGGAAGAAGCGGGTTTAGAGTTGGGTATTAAGGCTCCGCAACCACAAATGCCAAGTATGGTCGCTGCGCTGGACCATTTTTTGGCTGGAACTTCCAGAAAAAAATAAAATATTTATTACTTATCTCGAAAAAGAACACCTAAGTGTTCTTTTTTCTTTTATAGAACTTTGCGACAGCCATTGCGTTTTCAATGGGAAATAATAGCGTATGCAAAAAGCCAACCACCTTATCAACGAAACAAGTCCGTATCTTTTACAACATGCATATAATCCTGTGGATTGGTACCCTTGGGGTGATACAGCACTTAACAAAGCCAAAGCAGAAAATAAGCCAATACTGATAAGCATCGGTTATGCCGCATGCCACTGGTGTCATGTAATGGAAAGAGAAAGTTTTGAGGATAATACAACGGCACAATTGATGAACAGTAATTTTATTAATATTAAAATTGACCGGGAAGAAAGACCGGATCTTGACCATATCTATATGGATGCGGTGCAGGCAATAACGGGTAGTGGCGGTTGGCCACTTAATGTTTTCCTTACGCCGGAAGCAAAACCTTTTTACGGCGGAACTTATTTTCCTCCCAATAGGGCACACAATCGTCCATCCTGGCAGGAAGTGTTGACAGGTGTAACGGAGGCTTTTGTCAACCGGAGAAATGAAATAGATAAGCAGGCTGAAAACCTGACAGCACATTTGCTTAAATCATACAGCACTGGGCAAACTAACACGGAAGACGATAATTTTTTTACTCCTGCCAGAATTGAAGAGGCGGTTGAAAATATATTGAAAATGGCTGATAGAGAGTGGGGAGGATTTGGAAGACCCCCAAAGTTTCCACAAACTTCTGCGATCAGGTTTTTATTAAGATATGCCCATCTTCATCACAACAACGAAAACAGCACAAAAAGTAGAAAGGAGGCATTCGATCAGGCCATTCTGTCATTGGATAAGATGATAAGTGGTGGTATTTACGACCAGATAGGCGGAGGTTTTGCCCGTTATGCAACCGACAGTGAATGGCTGGTGCCTCATTTTGAAAAAATGTTATACGATAATGCATTGCTTATAATGGTTATCTGCGAAGCGTATCAATTAACTAAAAATGAAAAATACAAAGAGGTAATAGACGAAACAATAACTTTCGTAACAAGAGAATTAATGCATCCGGATGGTGTATTCTATGCTGCTTTGGATGCTGATAGTGAAGGGGAGGAAGGAAGATATTATGTATGGAGCAAACAGGAGGCTGATGAAATTTTGGGTGAATTAGCACCGGTTATTCGCAATTATTATGATATTACCGGTGCAGGAAACTGGGAGCACAGTAATATACTATGGGTTAGAAAAAAAGCACAGCAATTTGCTTATGAGAATAACATCGATGTAAATAAACTAGAGGAAATTGTAAAAAAGGGGAAAGCTATAATGCTTGCCCAACGACAAAACCGACATCGCCCATTGACCGACGACAAAGCTATTCTTGGCTGGAATGCCCTTATGAATGCTGCCTGCAGTACGGCTTATGCAGCCACGGGTAATGAAGTATACAAAGAGCTTGCTGAGACCAATATGCAATTCCTGTTGTCCCGTTTTTCAAAGAGCAACAGTAGTGAATTCTTTCACACCTGGAAAAATGGTATTGCCAGAATCCCTGCCTTTTTAGATGATTATGCTTTTTGATTAAGGCACTTATACAATTGCACGATATTACTGCTGATAAGAAATGGCTTATGAAAGCCAAGGAGATAACAACTTATGTTATTGATAATTTCAGTTCAAAGAGAACTGCTGCAGCTGACAGTTCAATAAAACAAGAATCTGATGGAGATTTATTTTATTATACGCCGTATTATCAACACGATGTGATAGTAAGAAAAACTGAGATATATGATGGAGCGGTTCCCTCGGGTAATTCAGTAATGGCAGAAAACCTGCTGCTATTGTCCATTTATTTTGACGTTCCAGCCTGGAAACAGATGAGCACTGCCTTAGTAAGAAAAGTAGAGCAAACGATTGTTCATTATCCTTCCTCGTTTGGTTATTGGGCTTGTCTTTGGGTGGAGATGGTATATGGAACCAATGAAATTGTAATTATTGGAAAGGAGTATAAAAATATGCTTAGTTCTGTAATAAAAGAGCACATACCTAACAAGGTTATAATGGCTTCTCATACAGGAGAAGACAGCTATCCGCTACTGGCCGGCAAGCATTCAGATTCAGGCACTTCTGTTTTTTTGTGTAGTAATTATACCTGCCATAGCCCCGTATTTTCGCTTCAGGAACTTATTTCCTTGATAAACAAGGCAAAAAAAGGCTAATTTCTTTCTTATGAATACAATAAACTGTCAACAAGTATCGTTAGAAAATTTACTTTGAAAAATACTATTTGTTTAATAAAAATAAATTCTAACCTTGTGCGGCAGAATAGTTCAAAACATTATATTTGCCCAATACCCTTTAAGTGTATGAGAATGAAAAACCTTCTTTACTCAGTTTATGCCGTTATAGGCCTTTCAGTTTTGGCCAGCTGCGGCATGTTTGGTAAGTCTAAAGGAAAGGGCGGAAGCCTTCCTAATGACGGACAAGTGCATGGAGTTGCGCCAGGCGACAAGTATACATTGCCCAAACCCCGGGTATGGTATATATCCCGCAAGGTACATTTCATATGGGGCCCAGTGATGAGGATCCGGCTTACGCATTTAGTGCCCGCAACAGATCTGTGTCGATCAGTGGTTTTTGGATGGACGCAACCGAGGTTACCAATAACGAATACCGCCAGTTTGTACTTTGGGTGAGGGATTCTATTGTTGGTAAAGAACTTGGTTATGTAAAAACCAGCAAAGATGGCAACGAGTATATTGACCGTGCCAAAATGAAAACCTTTTGGAGCTCTAAAGATGTGAATGAAAAATTGGGGTCTACTTCAGTTGCTTTGCCTCCTGATGACAGAATTTTCGGACGGATGGAACTTGACCCTGCAAAAATGGTGTACAAGGTTGAGCAGTTTGATTTAAAGGAAGCAGCAAAAAGGGAGAACGCCGGTAAACCAAGATCAAAATTCATCAACAGGTACCCTGTTGCTATTTATCCTGATACTTTATGCTGGATTAGAGATTATGCTTATTCTTACAATGAGCCGATGACCAAGCGTTATTTTTCACACCCGGCTTTTGGGAATTATCCGGTGGTGGGAGTTAACTGGAAACAGGCGGAGGCTTTTTGTAACTGGAGAACTTTACTGCTAAATACATATTTGATAAGCAAAAAAAGATCCCAGGAATCTGATTTCCGCCTTCCTACAGAAGCACAGTGGGAATATGCAGCCCGCGGTGGCCGTTCACAGTCAATGTTCCCTTGGGGGAATGATTACCTTCGCAATAAAAAAGGTTGCCTGATGGCAAACTTCAAACCCGGACGTGGAAACTATCCTGAAGATGGCGGATTCTATACTGTTCGTGCAGATTCTTACTGGCCTAATGATTACGGGCTGTATTGCATGAGTGGTAATGTGGCCGAATGGACATCTACAATATACTATGAAGGCCGCAACAATTTCCAGCATGATATGAATCCGGATGTACGCTGGAATGCAAAAGATGACGATCCTCCGCTGATGAAACGTAAAATAATTCGTGGTGGAAGCTGGAAGGATGTGGGATATTACCTGCAGACAGGAACCAGCACTTACGAATACCAGGATTCAACCAAATCTTACGTTGGTTTCCGTTGTGTAATTGATTTACCCGCAGCTCCCTCAAAAGGCCGCAAAAAATAGCAAATCTGAATAAGAAAAATGAGGACAGAAAATCTGTCCTCTCTTTTTCACATTTTTTATAATACAAACTTTAAAACCACTTTAAAAAATCCAATTATGGCAGCAGCAATTCCATCTAAGGTAAGCAAATGGGTAGACGTAGGCGTATCATTTGGCGCTTCAATAGTTATCCTCGGAGCCCTTTTTAAAATAGTTCACCATCCCCTCGCTGATAAGTTTTTATGGTTTGGGTTGGTGACTGAAGCAATAATTTTTGCGGCATATGGCCTTTTGTATGCGGTTTATCCTCCGGTTAAAGATGGCTCACATGACGAAGAGCAGTTTTCTGTTGCTGGTGCAAAGGCGAGAGCTACTTTAGGTGCTATGGACAAAATGCTTGCAGAATCTGATATTACTCCGGACACAATGAAACGCTTGGGTGATGGGTTTAAACAGCTAAATTCAACCGTTTCAGGTATGAATACTATTACTGAAGCTGTTTCTGCAACGG
The DNA here is from genome assembly GCA_016719815.1 of Chitinophagaceae bacterium. Taxonomy (GTDB): domain Bacteria; phylum Bacteroidota; class Bacteroidia; order Chitinophagales; family Chitinophagaceae; genus JJ008. Next base: position 253,173 of record JADJYK010000001.1, read on the forward strand.
GTGATTTTGCTGCAAAAACAAAAGAAGTAACTGGCCAACTGGAAAAGGTTAAGGATGCTTATACAACTGCTGCTTCATCTGTTGGGGCATTTAATACTGCTACCGAAGGCGCAAAAGTGTTTCATGAGCAGATTCAGGTACTTACTAAAAATCTTGCATCGCTAAATACTATTTATGAACTTGAATTGCAGGAAAGTAATAACCATTTGAAGGCCCTTAATTCATTCTACGGCAAATTGTCTGAAACATCTACTGCTATGCTTAACAGTGCTGAAGATGCTAAGAAAGTGCAGGATCAAATTGGCCATTTGGCTACCAATCTTGGCCGCCTGAATAATATTTACGGTAATATGCTTACTGCCATGCAGGGTCGCAGCTAAAACATAACATGCTGGTAGCCCCCGAAACGGGCAACCGGGTTTTTAAAAAGAAAAAGTCATCATTCCTAAATCCAATAAACATAAATAGTTATGTCTCTACCTAAAGAGCCCCGGCAGAAGATGATCAATATTATGTACCTGGTGCTTACTGCACTTTTGGCTCTGAACGTATCATCCGAGATTTTAAATGCCTTTAAAACGGTAAGGAGAAGCCTTGAAGCCACAAATAATACTGTAAATCAGTCCACACTTACAATTATGAAGTCTCTGGAAGATAAAACCAGGGAACCAGAAACTAAAGAGCGGGCAGATATATGGTTTGCAAAAGCACAGAAAATTGTAAAGTATTCAACTGATCTTAATAATTATATTGAAGGGATTAAAAATGAGATCATTAAAGAGGCTGGTGGTAAGCCGGGTGATTTAAGTGGTTTTAAAGAAGATAATCTGGATATTGTCACCCGTATGATGGTAAAACAGGGCAGGGGTAAAGATATTCTTGCTGCTCTTAAGAAATACTCAACAGATATTTTTAGTATTGAAACCGATCCTGAAGTTTTGGCTTCGTTTAAGAGTGCTATAAATATTGATGTATCTAACCCTCCAGGCCAAGATGGAAAAACCAAGGCATGGGAGATTGCCTATTTCAATATGGTTCCTACCGTTGCCGGTCTTACTATTTTGAGTAAGTTCCAGAATGACATCAAAACGTCTGAGAATAAACTTGTTACATTATGTCACCAGAAAGTAGGTGAAGTTAAAGTGATTTTTGATTCTTATGCAGCAATTGTTGGCCAAAACTCTAATTACCTGATGCCCGGACAAGAGCTTGAGATTAAAGCCGGGATAGGCGCATTCAGCAAAAGCTCTCTACCTAAAATTTCAATCGGCGGTGCAAGTGTAGCCATTGGTGAAGAAGGGTATGCTCTTTATAAAACGCAGGCAGGTGGAGTTGGTTCACACAGTGTACCCGTAAGGATCAGTTTCTTTAACCAGACCACTGGAAAAGAGGAAGTAAAAGAAGTAACAGTTGAGTATGTGGTTGGTTCTGCGAACGCTTCAATTGCACTGGATAAAATGAATGTTTTATACGTTGGTGTTGATAATCCGGTAACCATTGCTGCCAGCGGTGGTGGCGATGATAAAGTAAATGCTTCAATAACTCAGGGATCATTAACTAAAATTGGCCCCGGCAAATATATCGCCAGGGTTAATACAGTTAATGATAACACAATGATTAATGTTTCCGTTGATGGAAAACTGGCCGGCGCTGCTAACTTCAGGGTAAGAACAATACCCGAAGCCCAGGCGTATGTTGGTGGTAAACCCAGCGGTACTAATATTTCTGCAGGTGAATTCAGAGCACAGGGTGGTGTAGGTGCAGGAATTAAGAACTTTCCTTTTGAGCTGGAGTATAATGTCGTAAGTTATACATTCACTTGTGATACAGATGATGATATTGTATCTGTTCCTGCTCAAGGTGCTGCATTTGCAGGTGCAGTAAGAAACGCAGTTAACCAGCATGTGCAGCCCGGCAGAATGGTTACAATTGATGATATTCGTGTAAAAGGTCCTGATGGACGTACTACACCTGCACCTTCTCTCGTTTATTACATTAAATAATGTGTGTTATGAAAATAAAGGTTTTGAAATTCAGCTTAATTGCACTGTTGTTTGTTGTGGCTGCAGATAATGCAGACGCACAACGTACTCCCAGAAGAAGGACTGGTGGGACTAACCCAACGAATCCTACAGCTCAGCCGGGAAACGAACAACAGCAAAACAATTATAACCTGCCTCCTGCTGATACAAATATTTTTCGGAATCTGCCAATAACCTATGATACTATAACCGCAGATGCCGGTGCAAAAAAGTCATTGCGTAATGATAATGCATTCGATAAGTCAAGCTTAACCAATCGGACACCCTTGATTTATGAACATCTGCGCTGGGATGATGCATTGTATGCTGAAAAGGTATGGAGGGAATTGGATTTCAGGGAAAAAATGAACAAGGTTTTTCAATATGAGTCTATTGATGATAACGGAAGCCAGATGTTTGTAAACATGGTAATGAATGCGGTAAACAAAGGTGATGTTACTGCTTTTTCTGATGACCGTTTTACAATTCCTATGACACTGGGAGAAGTACAGCAAATTACTTCTGCCAGACTGGATACAAACTATGTTTACGATATCAAGCAAATAGATAAAGTCATTGGCATAAACATTTCAAGAAGAAGTTTTGATGCAAAGTCTGTAAGCCGGATAAGATTAAAAGAAGAATGGGTTTTTGACCGTGAATCAAGCAGAATGTTTTGCCGTATTTTGGGAATAGGATTTCTTAAAACTGAGTATTTTCCCAACACAACTAAAGAAAGAGGAACTTCATCTTTGTTCTGGATATACTATCCCGATCTAAGACCTACGCTGGCAAAGTATGAAGTGTATAATCCTAAAAATATGGGGCAAAACAGAATGACCTGGGAAGAGTTGTTTGAGAGCCGCATGTTCAGTAGTTATATCACTAAGTCAACATTAGATAATCCTGGAAATAAACCAATCAAATCTTATTTAAAGGATCCTATTCTTGCACTACTTGAAGGAGATAATATTAAAGAGAAAATGTTCAATTTTGAACAGGATCTGTGGTCATATTAATGCAAGTTTTATTTTTTTGAAAGCCCCTTATTGGGGCTTTTTATTTACTTGTTTTCAGTAAAAGCATAGTAAAAAAAACATTTCAAAATCGTAAAAGTCCTATAGGAAAACCAAAATAATGTTGTATTTTTGCAATGGTTTTTCATAGGATATTGGATTTTAAAAACGGGGCTGAATTTCTATTCTGGCCCCACTTTTTTTTCATCCCTTTCCCCTCAATCGATTTTTCTTTTAAACCGCAGGTCATATATCTTTTTTAAAATAGTTCAGAATAATTGTTGCTTTTGCATTGCCAATAATTTTGCGTAGTTGTTCTTTTGTGGCTTGTTTAATTTTATTTACTGATCTTAATTCCTTGAGCAGCAAGTCAGCTGTTGCTTTGCCAATTCCGTTAATACCTTCCAGCTCATTCTTAAAAGTACCACTACTCCTTTTTTTGCGGTGAAAACTGATTCCAAATCGGTGCACTTCATCCCTTATTCTTCTAATAAGTTTCAACTCTTCACTATTGTATGGTAATTTTAATGAATTTGTGTCTCCTGTAAAGAACAGTTCCTCTTCGCTTTTTGCAAGACCAGTAAGGGTCGTTACTCCATGTAATCCAAGCTCCTGCATAGCCTCGTTGGCGGCGCTTAATTGTCCCTTACCACCATCTATTATTATTAGTTGGGGGAAGTCTCCATTTTCTTCTTTAAGCCGCTTATACCGACGATAGACTGCTTCTTTCATTGTGGCAAAATCATTTATGCCGTTTACGGTTTTTACATTAAAATGTCTGTAATCGTTTTTGGAGGGTACACCATTTTTATAGCAAACCATTGCAGACACCGGAAAGCTACCCTGGAAGTTTGAATTGTCAAAGCACTCAATATGAACAGGAACTTCTTTCAAATGCAGTAATTTTTGCAGATTCTCAAGCAGAGTATAAACAGACTCATTTTTAATATTAAGCCTCAGTCTTTCTTTCTGTTTCAAATCATTAATAAAATGCAGAACATTTTTGTAAGACAACTCAAGAAGCTTTTTCTTGTCGCCGCTTTTGGGTACAGTAATTGAAATGGAATCTGCCGGGTACTTTATCAAAAAAGGCACTACAATTTCGTTTGCATCACTTTCAAAGTTGCTTCTTATTTGTGCAATTAGGTAAACCAGAACTTCTTCTAATGTTTCGTCAAGATGTGTTTCAGCTTTACTCGTATGTGTTTGAATAATGGTACCGTTTCTAACCATCAGAAAGTTTATGTAAACGATTTCTTTCTCTTTAAGAATGCAGAATACATCCATATCACCGGTCTTTGCATTTGCAACAAGAGAGCGGCTTTGATAGTTTTCGAGGAATTCAATTTTCTTTTTTACAGACTCTGCTTTTTCGAAGGCAAGAGAAAATGAATGACTTTTCATTTCTTCTTTAAAGTGGCGGATTACTGGAGAAAGATTTCCTTTGAGGAGGTTTTTTAATTGAGCCAGACTTTCTGTATAATCTTCCATTGGTTGCAATCCTTCACAAGGACCTTTGCAGTTGCCTAAGTGATATTCCAGGCACACCTTAAATTTTCCTTTTCTGATATTAACATCCGTAAGACTGAGAGAGCAGGTTCTGAGTTGTATTGTTTGCTTTATAAATTCAAGCAATTCTCTTACTTTTTTACAGAAGTGTAAGGGCCAAGGTATTCAGAACCATCATCTGTTTTCTTGCGGGTTAAGAAAACCCTGGGGAAAGGCTCATTCTTAATGATGATAAAAGGATAACTTTTATCATCTTTCAGATTAATATTATACCGGGGTTGAAATTGTTTGATTAAAGTGTTTTCAAGCAGAAATGCATCCTGCTCAGAGTTTACTATTGTAAACTCTATCCGTGCAATACGTTGAACAAGTTCATGTGTCTTGTAGTTCGTAAATGTTTTGCTAAAGTATGAGCTGATTCTTTTGCGGAGATGTTTTGCTTTGCCAACATATATCAGTTTATTTTCTGAGTCGAAATATTTATAGATGCCTGGTTGTACAGGAATTGTGCTGGCGATATGTTGAAACTGTGCAGAAGTCATTATTGTAATGTGCCGTCATTCCAAATAACTTTTGTAATGATCACTTTTTCTCTTTCATTTGGTTTTTGCGTAGTGGTTGTTATAACAAAGCTCTTATCTATGTTCCATAGCATCTGCTGACCAAAATAGCCGTCCCTGTTCTTCTTAATTCTGTTAATAATAATGTTTGTGACTTTATTACTGCTGTCAACAATAATATCCGGGCTTACCAGCAATTCTTGTTTTTGTATTTCATCATTCTTTGAATTAATTGGTGAATATGTGATAATCACCTTCCGGATAAGAGAATCAAAACTATTCGCTTCGGTATAGCGGCTAGCCACCGCCGGATCAGATAAATCAGGGATTTCAAGAAAATCCTTGGCCTCTTTCCTGAATCCCTCCCTTGGTATGTATGTTGTGTCGCTGTGTACACTGTCTGCCACTGTAATCTTAATGATTGAGAACAACGATGTGTCAACATGTGCTACCTGCCTTTCGATTAGTGAACGGACAGATATGAAATGTTTGCTTTCAATATTTTTTGCTTGTTTTACAGCCTGATACAAAAAAAGATGAACTAAGAAATAGTACAAAAGGAAACAAAACTTTCTTGAGACTAAATTGTCTTTTTTCATGCCATAAAATTACCATAATGTTAATAGTTGATAAAGAAATATCCCGAAGCTGACAGCAATCGGGATATTATCTTTTGTTGGGTAGTTAATGCTGGTTTTATTTGAGCATAACACCCAGTTTTAAACCAAAATCAAACAAATGTTCTTTTACGGGATAAGTTTCTTTATAGCTTGATAAAGTTTGATAACGAACCTGTGGCCCAATTCTCCATTCTGTTTTTCCTGATTTTATACCAGCAAATAATTCAAGCCCGGTATTAATATTCCAGCGTCTTGTTAGAGAGGGTAATTCTACATAATTCTTGTAATCTGTTGAAACCAGGTAAGACTTGTTTTCAAGAATAAATGAAGGTTGAACGGTACCTGTTATGCCAAAACTTGTTCTTTTTTTGTTTACAAAGGCATATTCAGCGCCAATTGGAGCCGATACAGAAAAATAGAAGTTACGTAACCACTTTGCCTTAAAGCCTCCAACAATCCTATAACTTGTTATTGGATAAATAGTATTAGTACCGCCTGCGTCATTACTTAGCGCTACTGCAGCAACTTCATTTGAATACTGGTAAGCACGGATATCGTATTTATTTACATTAAACTGAAGACCACTAATGATTTTAAGATTTCTCAGAATTGGATATCCAGCCGATACCCCAAGGTTGAAGCCAATGTCAGGTTTGTGGAAAATGATATTATCCAAATCTGCCGGATAGTAAACAAATTGGTTGCCGGTGGTATTAGTCAGGTTTCTTGACGCTTCAATAAAACCCTTATTTTCTTTGAGTGCACGGTACGTTACAAGTGGGCTAAAGTAAACCTGCCAAGACATTTTTTTTGGTTTTTTTAATCTGACATAAGAGTTTGTAACACTTTCAATACTCATAACTTCCACTGTAGTTTCAGACTGTTTTTTCTCGCTTACTAGAATATCCTCTTCTGGCGTAATGTTATTGTTTGTTTTATTATCCGGTTTAACTTCTTGTGTTGTTTGAGAAATTGATACGGTGGGTTGTTTTACTGATAATGTGCTGGTCTTTGCCAATAGAGAGGAGGCAGGTATGTTCTGGCGGGTACTAATATTTTCGGATTGTTCATTTAATTCCCTGGTATTAACCTTTTCTGTTGTTACCATCGAAGTTTCTTCATATATCAGCTCTGAAGGGGCAGTAGGTTGTACAGATGAAATAGCAAGAAATAGATTCTTTTGCTGATCTCTTACAGTTGCCGGCTGATTATTGTCGTGGCTGTTAACATTTCTCTTAATGGGGGTGATTATAATTTCTTGAGTTTCGGATTTGCCTGAAGGTTGTGTATAAGATTCGAAATTAGCAGAGGTAATAGTTACTTTTTTCGAATCAGTATTTGTAAACATTATCCAGGTAACAGAACTAATTGTAAGCAGAAGAAGTGCTAATCCGGCACCAAACCAGCGGCGGCGGTTATTATGCAGCCTGTCATGTATTCCCTCCCATACTTTTTCGGAAGGAAACATCCTGTATTGATCGGCATTTTGTTTTACAAACTGCTCAAAATCTCTGTTGTTCATTCTGTTCTCCATAACCAGTCACATTTTCTCTGCATACATTGCAGACAGGTACGTTTTGTTAGCGGCGAGCGACAGCAGCCAGCCAGTCAACATCTTGCCTTGGTTTTTGCAATATTCTTTTTCTAACTAAAATATCTTCCAGCATTGCCTTTGCCCTTGTGTACTGGCTGCGGCTTGTGCTTTCTTCGATGTCGAGCATATTGGCAATCTCACGGTGACTGTAACCCTCTACTGCATAAAGGTTTAGTACAGTTCGATAGCCTATCGGCAATAGCCTTATACACTCTACCACCTGCTTTGCCTGAATAATAGCAGGTACGCTGTCTTCCCGTACCTGAATACCAGTGGCATGAATTATGTCAACACTTTCATTAAATTTTTTATTCTTTTTCAGGATGTTAATGCAGGTATGAACGATAATCCTCCTTATCCATCCTTCGAAAGCCCCCCTGTTTTCAAAAGTGTGTATCTGTAAAAAGACCTTGATAAATCCTTCCTGCAGCATATCCTCGGCATCCTCACGGTTGTGGCCGAAACGATAACATACGGCCAGCATTTTGGGACTGTAACGATTATACAATTCCCTTTGGGCCGGAGCATCATTTTTCAAACAACCTTGTATTATGGCTTCCTCAGTCATAAATGCCTTTTGGTTGCCTGTAATTTAGACAATTTTTCCGAAGATGTGCTGCACTAATATGTAAATTTTATAGCAGTAGCATGTTAAAAAATGGGTGAATTGCTGACATCCACCCATTTACAGTATATGCTTTATGTACTATTATTACAAAGAAGCTCTGATCGAAAAGATGAAATTTGAACCAGAGGCCACTATACCAGATGAATATGGCCGGTAACGCTGGTTGGTTATATTTTCCCAAGCGGCAGTAACCAGCAGGTTTTTGGAAAGCTGATAAGAGCCTTTCAAGTTAAGGGTGTACCAACCAGGCGAATAGGGTCTGTTGTTGGCATCTTTAGCATAGATATCTGTTTTAGCCTGTTCGGAAGGTGCCAGGTTTTCATTTTTTATCTGGCTGTTGTACTGCGCATTAATTTCAGCAGTGACTTTCTTCACCCGGTATTTTAAAGCAGAACTGCCATAGAATGGTGGTGCATGGCGCAATGAGACCTGTTCGTTTTTTGTATCATCAGTTTCTTTACCGCTAATCCAGTTGGCATGAGACTGAAGTGAAAAACCAGGTTTAAAAAACACTTCGGCACTAACCTGAATACCGGAAACAGTTACCTGGGCTACATTTTGCAGAGCTTCCACCTGACTGAGCACATTATTGAAAAGAATACTGTCTTCTCCATTAAATGTAGCGGTCCGGAGAACAATAGCATCATTCAAGACGGTATGAAAACCGTTCAACTCAATGCGGAATTTGTTAGGAGTGCTTTTCACCACACCCAGTTCAAAGTTCCAGGCATATTCAGGTGTAAGTTCCGGGTTGGGAACAGTTACATTTCCGGGAACACTTTCAAACAGCTTGCCTATATCATCAACGTTAGGCATGCGGTATCCGGTTGAGATGTTGCCGTTTAGCTGCCATCCATCGGCAGGCCTGAATACAAGCCCTGCATTTCCCGTCAATGCTCCATCCCGGAGCTCAGCTTCTTTGTACGGGAATTTGATAAAAGTTGTATCGAAGGTTGCATCTAGTGAATTGTAACTATAACGGAGGCCAGTACTGAGTGTAACTTTGGGGTGCAGGTTTATCTTATAACTGCCATATACACCCATTGTGCTCCAGGTGCTGCCATCGGGATAGCGGCTTACCATTGATGCAACCGCATCGGTACTGATGTTTGTCCTTTCGCCTGATGAGCCCACTTTGTTGTGTACATATTCCAAGCCGTAAAATAACTGTCCTTTACCAGGCTCTTTTGTAGCATCAAGGTTTATGCTGACAGCATCTACTAACTCTGTTTGTTTATTCCGGCTGTTATTATTTCTTGTACGGTCAACACGGCTTTCCTCATAATCCTGGTATGCGATTATGAATTTTACATCGTCATAAATGCCTGTCTTTTTTGAGTGAAGCACATTCAGTGAATGCATGTTCCATATCATCGGACCATAGTACCATTCTGCAAAGCGAAGGGACCCGTTACGGTATTGAATCAGCCTGTCGTATCGTGGTGCATCGCCGGTTTTAGCATGAGTAAAACTGTACAACACATCCCAATACTGGTTGGGTTTGAAGCGTACCTTCTGCAAAAAATTCACCTGGTTGTAACCGCTAAAACGCTGGGTACGCGGATCTGAGTTTTTTATAATGCTGTCCTTATTATTTACCCGTTCAACATACTCTGGCCGCAGGTAGCTATCCTGCCCACCATTTTTTCCCATTTTCAGGTCATCAAAACTGCTGTATGAGAAGGATGATAACAGTGACCATTTTTTCCAGCCAAGATTCAGGTCTAAATGGCCAGTTTTTTCTTTGTTGGCTGAGGAGTACCTGCCTAAGGCACTTCCTTTCACCAGCATTTTTTATCTTTTGAAAACCGGGGTTCAGTGTGTGGAAATCCATTACTCCACCTATGGCATCACTCCCATAAATGGAGAGCCGGGACCAAAGATAACTTCGGCAGCTTCAGTACTTAACGCATCAATGCTTATTACATTTTGGAGGTTGCCGCTGCGGTATATGGCGTTATTCATCCGTACTCCGTCCACAACCAGCAATACACGGTTAGTAGCAAAGCCACGTATCATTGGGCTACCTCCGCCCGACTGGCTTTTTTGAACGAATACTGTACCGCTTTGAGCCAGCAGGTCAGCTGAGGTTTGCGGATTATTCCTCAGAATATCGAACTTATTTACTTTGATAATTTTATTCGGTACTTCATTAAGTTTCTGTTCCCATTTGCTTACAGATAATACCACTTCGCTCATGGTTTTCTCATCGAGGCTGTCAGGTTGACCCCAAACTGTGGTATAGCTAATAAGCAATGATAAAAGCAGTATGGCTTTTTTCATCAATTATTAAGTTTTATTAAAAAATATTTTTTAGTTTTTTATAATAAAACTTTAGGAGGCGGTGTGAGTATTGTCAGAAATGAAGAAGCCAGGTTTGGAGGTGAGGATTCTTCAAACTCATATGCGGTGAGAAGAATGTCATTTTCACTCTCGTATTGATATGTGTATAAGCTTTTCAGAAACTGAAAGAATTGCATTACAGGGCTGTTTTCTTCTGTATTCTTTTTATTCCATCCGGAATTTAAGGTTTTGTTTAAGGCTGTTTCCTCATAATCGTACAGGCCGCTGAAAGTTGTATAGCCATTTTCTTCTTTCTCTGTTTTTATGTCAAACATTTTCCCATTTACAAATATTTCTTTTCCCGGTTTCATCCATACAATTTCATCTGATTTTACGGCAATTGTATGCAGTATTTTCTTTTCCAGTTCTTCTTTCATTTTATGCCGGATAACATCTCTCCGGTAAATAAAAAAAAGAACCAGCATAACGGGTAGCATGCTAAGCAAGAGCATTACAATACCTGATATTTTTCTAAGGATATTCAACCGGCAGAACAGTTTATCTATTTGACTTAACAAGGCTGTCAATAGGATACTTTGATTTCATATTATCCATTACTGACAGTACCCAATCGGTAATTTTCAATTTTTCTTCTTTTGTGAGTTTCGCATCCTTATGTGTCCATGTGTATGATTTAAGGGGCATTTCCCCTTCCTTCACCATTTCAATAGTTTCCTCCAGCTTGTGGTATTGATAGCGGAGTGGGCGGTTAATAAATTCATCATAATTGATGTGCTTTTTGCCGTCCACTACATGTTTATTCAGCCACCAATGAATAGGTTGCAGTTTTGAATACCAGGGATACCTGGTGTTGTTGCTATGGCAATCGTTACAGGCTTTTGTAAGAATACTTTTAACATCATCGGGCACTGCATAATTATTGCCAATATAATTTGGCTTCGGTCCTTCAGAAATATTCCTTTTTGGGTGAATAAATTGAATGGCCACCAGCACTACCAACAGGGCAAGTAGAGTTTTCTTAAACATAAGTTGGATTTTGTTTTAAAGATATGGTGTATCGACCAAAATTTCACCTGTCATCTCTTTTGGAACAGGAACACCCATCATTGTTAATGCTGTTGGGGCGATGTCTCCCAACTTACCGGACTTAATCGTTCCTTTCCATTCGTTATCAATTATAAAAAATGGTACGGGGTTTAATGAGTGGGCAGTGTTAGGACTTCCATCTTCATTAATAAGATAATCAGAATTGCCGTGATCGGCTGTCAGAAAAATGGTATAGCCATACCTTAATCCTGTTGTAACAATTTTCTCGACACATTTGTCAACAGTTTCCACGGCTTTAATAGCAGCTTCCCAAACACCAGTGTGGCCGACCATATCAGCATTGGCAAAATTAAGACAGCCAAAATCAAATGACTGGCTTTCTATTTCAGGCAATACAGCTTCGGTAAGTTCGTAGGCACTCATTTCAGGCTTTAAATCATACGTAGCCACTTTGGGCGACGATGCCATAATGCGTTTTTCACCTTCAAATACTTTTTCCCTGCCACCACTAAAAAAGAATGTAACATGCGGATATTTTTCTGTTTCCGCTGCACGGATTTGTTTCAGCCCTTGCTGCTCCAGCACTTCGCCAATGGTATTGTTAAGGTTATCGGTTTCAAAAATCACATTTACATTTTTATATGTTTTATTATATTCCGTCATGGTGGTGTAGTGCAGGTTCATACGGTGCATATCAAACTCCGGAATATCCATTTGTGTAAGCACTTGCGTAATTTCCCGGCAACGGTCTGTACGGAAGTTGAAGCAAATAACAACATCCTCTTCTTTTATAGTGGCGAGCGGCTGCTGGCCTTCGTCAACAATCACCGTTGGTTTAATAAACTCGTCAGTAATGTTTAATGCATACGAATTTTCAATTGCGGTAACGGCATCTGTAGATTTAGCGCCTATTCCGTTTACCAGCGCATCATAGGCCAGTTTTACTCTTTCCCATCTTTTATCCCTGTCCATAGCGTAGTAGCGGCCGCTTACAGAAGCAATTTTTCCAACCGAGTTATTAAGATGCTGCTGAAGTTCAGTTATAAAACCCAATCCACTTTTAGGGTCGCAATCCCGGCCATCGGTAAAGGCATGGATATAAACATTTGTCAGTCCCTCATCCTTGCAAACATCAACAATGGCCTTAACATGGTTGATGTGTGAGTGCACACCTCCGTCGCTTACGAGGCCCATCAGGTGCAGTGGTTTGTTATTTGTTTTTGCATGGCGTATTGCACTCAGCAGCACTTCATTTTTAGCAAAAGAATTATCCCTGATGGCGACGTTAATCCTTTGCAGTTCCTGGTACACAATGCGGCCGGCACCAAGGTTAAGATGACCCACTTCGGAGTTACCCATTTGCCCATCGGGCAGACCTACCACCTCACCACAGGTTATTAATTCCGTGTTTGGATATTTTGAGTATAATGATTTAGTAAAAGGAACATTTGCATGTTGGATGGCATCGGCCGAAGCAACTTTTCCATGGCCCCATCCGTCCATAATTACGAGTAAAATTTTTTTGGCTGACATAACTCACAGATATTTAAAAAATTAGTAGAAATACATTTACTGACCGGCCCAATACCCGGTTACAGCCTGTAAAACTACACCCAATTTGGGGATTTGACCTTTGGAAACTAAAAAAACTATTGATTTTTAGTACTTTAGTATTGAAAAACCTGCCGTGTTGCAAAATGGCATATTTTTAGATTGATACTTGTAAGAAAGTAAATATTATGAAACGCATTTTTACAACACTACTGCTTGCTCCTGCTCTGCTGCTAGCTGCTTTTACCACACAAAGCAGTGGGATTGATGATGTAATTGGAGCATTACGTTCCGGCAATGCCAGTCAGCTGGCCTCTCATTTCGATGACAATATTGAAATTACTTTGCCAGATAAAAGCGATAATTATAGCAAGGCTCAGGCCCAGTTAATCGTAAGGGACTTTTTTGTGAACAATGGTGTAAAAGGTTTTGAAGTAAAACATAAAGGCGATTCTCCGGGCGGCAGCCATTTCTGCATTGGCACATTACAAACTAATGCCGGAAACTTCAGGACAAATGTGTTTATGAAGATGAAAAATGGAAGGGAGGTGGTAAAAGAAATCAGGTTTCAACCGGTTGACTGATTAAAAATAATTTAGTTTACAAAGCCCCGGTATTGCAGCCGGGGCTTTATTATTTTTGCCACATGACATTTGATGAAAAATTATACCACTTAGTTGACGAAGCACTGAAAGAAGATATTGGCGATGGCGACCACTCAACTTTATCAAGCATAGCACCTGATGCAAGGGGAAGAGCTGTTTTAAAAATAAAACAGGAGGGCATACTGGCAGGAATGGAAGTGGCCGAAAAGATATTCCGCTACAAAGAACCCGGTATTGACTTCACTCCGTTTAAGAAAGATGGAGAAGAAATGAAGTCTGGCGAAAAGGCTTTTGAAGTGGAAGCTCTGGTGCATACCATTTTGCAATGCGAAAGATTAGTGCTGAACTGTATGCAGCGGATGAGCGGAATAGCCACACTTACCAAACAATACACCGATAAGCTGAAAGGGTACAAAACCAAACTGCTTGACACCCGTAAAACTACTCCTAACTTTCGACTGCTGGAAAAAGAAGCGGTAAAGATTGGCGGAGGAGTAAATCACCGGTTTGGGTTGTATGATATGATAATGCTGAAAGACAATCATATTGATTATTGCGGAAGCATTGAGAAGGCAATCGATAAGGCAGCACAATATGTGCAGGAAAAGAAACCCGGACTGAAGATTGAGGTGGAGACAAGGAGTATTGATGACATAAGAAGAGTGATTGCAATGGGCAAAGGAAAAGTTTTTCGCATTATGCTGGATAATTTCAAACCGGAACAGATAAAAGAAGCTGCTGCCTTAATAGGTGAAGATTTTGAGACTGAAGCCAGTGGCGGCATTACTTTGGAAAATATTGAAGAGTATGCAAAAGCTGGCGTTGATTTTGTAAGTGTGGGGGCTTTAATTCACCAGGCGAGGAGTTTGGATTTGAGTTTGAAAGCCGTAATGATTTAATAGTTGATAACTCGTTAACCGATAATGATGAGTAAGAAGAATAAACCCGATGCAAGGGGATTTGTTTTTAGCACCGACCCGAATTTTTCTTTTGAAGAAGAAAAGGAAGATGTTGATACGCTTAAACCCGAGCAGCAAAAGCTTCGCATCTGGCTGAAACTAAACACCGTGCCGGTAAAGCCGCCACTGTTGTAAAAGGTTTTATCGGTATGGACGAAGATTTGGAAGACCTGGGCAAGAAACTGAAATCTTTTTGTGGCACCGGTGGCTCTGCCAAAGACGGCGAAATTATCATACAAGGCGACCAGCGGGAAAAAGTGCTTCAATGGTTGCTGAAGAATGGGTATAAGCAAACGAAAAAAGTGTAACTCACTGACCCTGTGCCAAACTGTACGCCTTCTTATCTGCCCATTTATTTAGCAGCTCAAAAGAGCAGATTTTAAAGTTGCCGCTCATGCTTACATACAGGCCAATTACATCCTGCTGGTTCAGCGGATAATCATCAATGCTTTCAAAACGAACATTATACTGGTTGACAAGGTTGGTATAAACTGAACCTGTTGGCCATACCTGTGTGCCGCGGTTGCTGATGTTGATGAGATTAAATTTTACACCAGCATGGCGTTTGCATTTCTCTGCAATAACAGCAGGCTGCTCGTTACTTTCGATAAATAAATCAACACCTACAATAGTTTCATCTTCGCCTTCATGGCTTACCATCATAGAATTGATTTCTAACTTTAACGGAGCTGGAGTGCCGGGTTTGTTGGCAATAATTTCTTTAGCACCAACTGCCGGCTGCTTGCCAAAGTTGCTGATAATAGCATCGGCAAATTGGGTGGTATTAACTGTGGGAATTGTTGTGTCACCAAAGTCACCAGTGTGTACCCCGTTTTCCAATGTATAGAGTAAGGCATTTTCTATTACTGCTGCATTTTTCGTAAGACCCACATGGCGCAGCATAGCGAGGCCACTAAGCAGTAAAGCCGTTGGGTTGGCAATATTTTTCCCGGCAATATCTGGTGCGGTACCGTGTACAGCTTCAAATATGGAAATGTGGTCGCCAATATTTGCCGAAGGTGCAAAACCTAATCCGCCAACAAGTCCGGCGCAAAGGTCTGAAACAATGTCACCTTGTAGGTTGGTAAGCACCACCACATCAAACAGGTCGGGCCTTGTTACTAATTTCATGCAGAGATCATCCACAATAATATCATCAGCTTTCAGTTCGGGATATTCTTTGGCCACTTCGTAAAAACACTCCAAAAAAAGGCCATCGGTAATTTTCATGATATTGGCCTTGTGTCCGCATGTAATCCGGTTTGCATTTTTCTGACGGGCCATTTCAAAGGCGTAGCGGATTACTTGCAAGCTGCCGGGCCTTGTAATGAAGCGACGGCTGAGTGCCACATCATGTGTAAGCATATGTTCTATGCCACCATAAGTATCTTCAATATTTTCTCTTACAACGGTAATATCAATGGGAATGCCGGCTTTTGAAAAAACCGTATCCACTCCATGCAAGCTTTGGAATGCCCTTTTATTGGCAAATGTGTTCCATGTTTTACGGGCAGTTACGTTGATGCTTTTTACGCCTTTGCCTTTTGGGGTTTCCATCGGGCCTTTAAAAAGTAAACCAAGACTTTCGATTGTCTGCTTTGCTTCGGGGGTCATGCCGTTGTTGAAGCCCTTGTCAAAAACCCACTTGCCCATTTCAACAAACTCATATTCAAGGGGAACATTGTTGGCATTGAAGATGCGGAGTACTGCATCCATAATTTCCGGACCAATGCCATCGCCTTTTGCTACTGCTATTTTCATGTTGATTTCTGCTGATTAATGAGCCCCAAAAATAAGCCCGGAATGTTATTTTTAGGTTTAAATAACTGGTTAATAAATGTTTTCTGGCAATTTGACTATTTTTATGACATGACCAGCATGATTTCAGAAGGAGTACAGGTAAGTGTGGAAACTTTTTACCAGGCCGATTCGAGCAAGCCGCTTGAATCAGAATATATGTTTGCCTATCGTATCACCATCGAGAATTATAATAATTTTCCCATAAAGCTGCACAGACGCCACTGGTATATATTTGACAGCAGTTGTGAACGCCGCGAAGTGGAAGGTGAAGGTGTGATTGGCGTACAGCCTACAGTGCAACCCGGCAAAACGTACCAGTATGTAAGTGGCTGTAATCTTAGCTCAGAGATGGGGAAAATGTGGGGTACTTACCAAATGGAAAACCTGAACAGTAAGCAATTCTTCGAAGTGCAGATTCCCGAGTTTGAAATGATTGTGCCATTTAAGGAGAATTAAACCATGACCACTGAAGGATTGCTTAGGTTTGAAAACTATCTGTATAATTTTTCGAGTATAATCCCTAATTATTCTAGTGCTTATTTCGGCTTATACTTTGCCTCTTCAATAATTTTTGTTGCCGGTGTAATCATTACTTCTTCCGGTTTCAGGGTGTTGTTTTTAGCGGCGTATTTTTTTACTATCTGCCACCCAATCCACTGTCCGATGTTGCCGGGTGAATCGTCCTGCGACATGCCTTGTGTAAAAGGCCCTTCTCCAATATAAGTTTGAATAACCGCCGGACTTAATGAATTAAGGTCTTCGTTTTTCACCAGGTGGCTCCAAATCATTCCTTCATATTCATTGCACCAGTCAAGTTGGTGCTGGGTGTAACCAGTTTTGATACTGTCAGGAGCTTTGGGCATCAATTTATCAAGCAGGTACCATTGTTTTCCTCTTTCAACCATTTGTTCAATAAGCGGCCTGGCCCCGCTGTTATCAGGAAATAAGTCCTGTACCACCGCCTTCATACAATTAGAAGTAATGTATTTTGGATCAAACCGTTTTGATATATACAGGGGAAACATTTCTTGTCCCGGGGCAGATTGGTAAACAGAAAAATTGCTGCCGGCATATTGTTGTAAACCAATGGCAAGGCCTGATTGTGTAAGTGCCACCCCGGTGCATCAAACGGGCCGACAAATAAAATAACTTTACCAGGTTTGTATTTTGGGAAGTAGTATTTTACAAAGCGGAATGATTGCTCTAATTCTATTTGCAGCCAGCCTGTTTCATTATAGCTGCTTTGTAAGGAATCAAAAATGGATTTATAACCACGGATAAACTCTTTTGTGACAGCAATGGTACTAAGGCTTGTGTCTGCTCCACTCACTCCAAGAATCTCCCGCATAAAATCAAGATAAAAATCTGGATGTTGCTGCTGCAGTTTTTGCAGCCCAGAAGGTATATTATTTGTATCAATGCTGAAAAGATCTTTGTCAAACCGCACTACGGGAACAGAAACTTCAATGCCTGAAACATCGGGTATGCCTTTTTTGTTTTTACAGGAAAAAAAAAGAATGCTGATAATAATTAATGGGAGTATTTTTTTCATGGTTTTATTAACGGGAAAAAAGGTGCTTTGTTGTTTGCGAAGATAGCTGAATGGGAAGGCAGATTGTAATGATTAAGGGAATTTTTACTCCCCTTTAGGGGTTGGGGTGTACATTTGCCCTTATGAAAATAGCACTGGCACAACAGAATTATCACATCGGCAATTTTGAAGACAACACTCGTAAAATACTGGAAGGGATACACCAGGCAAAACAGGCCGGGGCCGACCTGGTTGTTTTTTCCGAACTCTGTGTATGCGGCTATCCGCCAAGAGATTTTCTGGAATTCGATGATTTTATTAATAAATGTTATGCCGCTATTGAGGTAATAAAAGAAGAGGCTGATACAATTGGAGTGCTGATTGGTTCTCCCGTCAGAAATCCTCAGCGAGAAGGAAAGGATTTGTTTAACGCCGCTTGGCTGCTGTATGAAAAACAGGTTAAAGGAGTGGCACATAAAACCTGCTTGCCCAACTACGATGTGTTTGACGAGTATCGTTATTTTGAACCGGCTTACAACTGGAATGTAATGGAGTTTAAAGGGAAGAAATTAGCCATTACCATTTGCGAAGATATCTGGAACCTGGGTGATAATCCACTTTACCGTAACTGCCCGATGGACATACTGATGGCACAACGGCCGGATGTAATGCTTAACCTTTCTGCTTCACCATTTGATTACACCCATGTAGAAGATCGCAAAGCAATCGTTAAGCTGAATACACAGAAATATAAATTGCCCATGATTTATTGTAACTGTGTGGGCAGCCAGACAGAGATTATTTTCGATGGTGGTTCGCTGGTGTTCGATAAAGATTCAAATCTTGTTACGCAATTGCCATTGTTTGCCGAAGCTTTTGAAGTGGTGGAGTTAAAAGAAGACGGAACGTTCAACCTGCCAGTAATTGCAAAAGCGGCAGATTTGCCGGATGAAGAATATAATCCTGCCGAACTGGACTATAATCTTTGCATTGCAGAAGTGTATGATGCGATTGTAATGGGTATTCAGGATTACTTCAAGAAGATGGGATTTTCAAAAGCAATTCTTGGCAGCAGTGGTGGCATTGACAGCGCTGTTACACTGGCAATTGCCTGCGCTGCGTTAGGTAAGGAAAACGTAAGGGCCGTTTTGATGCCTTCGCAATATTCAACAGGTCATTCGGTAAGAGATGCTGAGCAATTGAGTAAAACACTGGGTAACCCTTATGATATTATTCCAATAAAAAATATTTACGATTCTTTTTTAACAGAACTGAAACCGGTTTTTAACGATTTACCTTTCAGCATTGCAGAAGAAAATATTCAGAGTCGTTCAAGAGGCAACCTGCTGATGGCAATCGCCAATAAATTTGGTTACATATTGCTGAACACTTCGAACAAAAGTGAACTGGCAACTGGTTATGGTACACTGTATGGAGATATGGCCGGGGGTCTTGGTGTGCTGGGCGATTGCTATAAAATGCAGGTGTATGCACTGGCAAAATATATTAACAGGAACACTGAAATTATTCCTGGTAACATTATTACAAAGCCGCCTTCAGCAGAACTGAGACCCGGACAGAAAGATTCAGACTCGTTGCCGGACTATGCAATCCTCGACAGAGTTTTGTACCAGTATATCGAAAGACGACAGGGACCAAAGGAAATAAAAGCAATGGGATTTGATGCTGTTTTGGTTGACCGTGTATTGCGTCTTGTCAATATGAATGAATATAAGCGTAACCAGTTCTGCCCGATAATCCGCATCTCGCCAAAGGCATTTGGTGTAGGACGAAGGGTGCCAATTGTAGGAAAATATTTGAGCTGAAAAGAAAGAGGCTGCCTTGTACCGGGCAGCCTCTTTTAATTGTATTATTATTGGCTTAATGTTTCAAAGTAAATTCTGCAAGAACAGTTACAGAAAAAGGTGCTGGCAGTGTAATATTTTGTGATAAAACCAAATTTGTTTCGTTCAGGGTTACAATATTAAAACTGCCTGTACCGGCCGCAAAAAAGCTGGAGGAAGCGTTCAGTGTTGTTTCATTATTAGAAAAAGACCAGGTAAAACTTCCGGCAGTTGAGGGTGAGCACACAATAGTCGCTTCATTTATATTGCCTGTTAAGTTGGATGCAAAAGTTATAATATTGTCTTTATAACAGGCATCTACATAGGCCGATACATCTCCATAAATACCCGCAGTGGCTTTATCAAATTTCCAGCCAGCACCCGTAATCAGATCGGTTTTTGTTGGCGGTTCTTCTTCGCTATCTTTTTTACATCCTGCTGCCAGTAAGAATAATAATGTGAGGTAAATTGGAAAGCGGGTTATTTGTTTTTTCATAAAAAGTTTTATCCGGCTAATGTAGTAATTCTTTTTTGTGATTAAAAGATTGTAGGAAGTAAATATTTGGTTAATTCCTGCTATTTATAAGTCCGGCAGTTTATTTGCTGAAAGCATCTTCGTACTTTTAAACCTCATCACCAGACAATTATACAGACTATGTTTAAAACCGCAGAAGATATACGCCAGTTAAATGAGAAAATTACTCTTGCCGGCCATTTTACAGATAAGCTGCGAGAGGAAGTCGGTCATGTTATTATTGGTCAGTCTCACATGCTTGACAGGTTGTTGATTGGGTTGTTGAGTAACGGGCATGTGCTGCTGGAAGGTGTGCCTGGCCTTGCAAAAACATTAACAATAAAATCATTGGCACAGGCTATACTGGCAAAATTCAGCCGTATACAATTTACACCTGATTTGTTGCCTGCCGATGTTATTGGCACTATGATTTATAATCAGCAGCGTAATGAATTTGTAGTACGGAAAGGCCCCATTTTTGCAAATTTTATTTTGGCGGATGAAATTAACAGGGCTCCGGCCAAAGTGCAAAGCGCCTTGCTGGAGGCTATGCAGGAACGACAGGTTACTATCGGGGAATCAACTTACAAACTGGATGAGCCATTCCTGGTATTAGCCACACAAAATCCGTTGGAACAGGAGGGAACATATCCTTTGCCAGAAGCACAGGTAGACAGGTTTATTATGAAAGTGGTTGTGGACTACCCGAAAATGAGTGAGGAACAACTTATTCTCCGGCAAAATGTACAGGGGACTTTCCCATCAGTAAGGCAAGTTGTTTCAATACAGGAGGTGATTGATGCAAAAGAACTGACTAAGCAGATATATATGGATGAAAAGATTGAGCAGTACATTCTTGATATTGTTTTTGCCACTCGAGAGCCGGAAGATTACAAATTAGATAATCTGAAGCCGCTCATTTCTTATGGCGCTTCACCAAGAGGAAGTATAAATCTTGCTATAGCATCAAAAGCACAGGCCTTTTTAAATAAGCGGGGTTTTGTAATACCCGAAGATGTAAGGAGTATTTGCAAAGATGTGTTGCGCCACCGTATTGGACTGACATATGAAGCAGAGGCAGAAAACATAAAAGTAGAAAATGTGATTGAAGATGTGCTGCGTAAAATAAATGTGCCTTAACGGGATGAAGGTGATGGGTAAATGGCTTAAAATTGAAATGTTTAATTATTCGGGTTGTTGACTACTGCAGAGATATTAAAAAAAGTAAGAGAGCTTGAAATAAAAAGCAAAAAGCTAACCAGCGATTTATTCACGGGTGAGTATCACAGTGCTTTTAAGGGCAAAGGCATGTCGTTTAAAGAAGTGAGAGAATATGCAGCAGGGGATGATATACGCTTTATTGACTGGAATGTTTCTGCAAGGTTCGGGCACCCGTTTAGTAAAATATTTGAGGAAGAAAGAGAATTGACGGTTATGCTGCTTGTGGATATAAGCAACAGCTCATTATTTGGCACCACACATGCAAGAAAAAGAGATGTTATTACTGAAATTGGTGCCGTACTGAGTTTTTCTGCAGTGAATAATGCAGACAAAGTGGGTGTAATTTTTTACAGTAGTGAAGTGGAGAAATATATTCCGCCTAAAAAAGGGAAACAACACGCCTTGTATATTGTAAGAGAGCTGTTGAGCAGGGAATCTAAAAATCCCGGCACCGCGGTTCAATCTGCCCTTCGGTTTTTTAATAATTCAACCCGGCAAAAAAGTATTGCCTTTGTACTTAGCGATTTTATTGACGCCAACTATGAGGATGCATTGCGTATTGCAGCAGGGAAACATGATATAATTGGCATAAAGGTATATGATAAAATGGACCAGCAACTACCGGATGCAGGTTTGCTGTATGTAAGCGATGGAGAAAGTGGAAAGACTAAGTGGGTGGATAGCGGAGATTCATTAGTTCGCAAAAAATATGAGCATGAATTTTTCGGATCACTGATTATGCAGCACAGGTATTTAAGAAAGCTGGCTGCGATCTGCTGCATGTTAAAACGGGAGAAGATTACGTAAAAATTCTAAAAAAATTTTTCCTGAGCACAAATAAATAGATTAATGTGAAGATGCCGAACAGGATAATACTTACAGTTGCGTTTTTGGGGATTACTATCGCTGCGCTGGCCCAGGAAAGTTCGGTTAAGGCTTCCATAAGCAAGAACAGAATACTGATTGGAGAACCGGTAAGTCTTAACATTGAAATATATCAGTCACCGGCATCAGTCAATGATAAACTGGAAATTGACAGCATCCCTCATTTTGAATTTATTGGAGGGCCTGTGACCGATACGATTGACAGAACCAATGGTCTCCGTGTAAAGAGTATTTACAAAATTACCAGTTTTGACTCCGGCCACTGGGTTATTCCTTCGTTTATTCTTGCCGGGAAATTCAAGACAGATACGATTGGAATAGATGTTCTATTTTCTGTGTTTAATCCCGAACAGGATTATCATGACATAAAAGACATTATTGAGGTGAAGCCTTCTGGTAAGAAAAATCAGTGGTGGTGGTTTCTTGTGGGAGGTGTGTTCCTCGCTGCGATTTTGCTTTATTACGTTCTGAGGAAAAAGAAGCCTGCTGTGGTTTCTGCTATTACCATCAAACCGGTTGATGCTTATGCGGAAGCGATGAATAGTATGGAAGAACTCCAAAGAAGTCATCTTTCCGTTAAACCTTATTTTATAAGGCTGACAGATATTTTCAGGCTGTATATTTTTAGAAAAAAAGGTATTCATACGCTACAGCGAACAACTACTGATTTGGTTTTGCAACTGAAAGACGCTGGGCTGGGTAAAGATGAATTTGATAAATTATCATCTTCATTGCGGCTGTCCGACTTTGTAAAATTTGCTAAATATATTGCAACTGAAGATGACAGGGCTACGGCATTTAATCATGTGCTGGCTGCTATAAAATCAATCCAGGCAAAAAGTATAGCTGATTTGGAAACAGAAATAAAGTCTGATGCCTGAGTTGTTTCAACATATCAGTTTTGCTTATCCGGCCGTATTTGCTTTGCTGCTGTTGCTGCCTGTAATGATTTGGCGGCATGTTAAAAAGAGTGATGCCAATCAGTCGGCAATTGAAGTTTCCACTATTCATGCATTTCGGCTTACTACATGGAAAAATCGTTTCAGATATTTGCCTTTCCTGCTTCGGCTATTAGGTGTGACATGTATTATTATTGCTTTGGCAAGACCTCAAAGGCGAATTGACAACCAAACCAGCGAAGGTGAAGGAATAGATATTGTGCTGTGTATGGATGTAAGCGGCAGCATGGGCTCCAGAGATGTGGCACCGTCAAGAATGGATGCAGCCAAAGAAAAGGCTGAAGAATTTATCCGTAGCCGCCCGGTTGACAGAATAGGATTGGTTGTTTTTTCAGGTGAGAGCTTCACTCAATGTCCCATTACGAATGACCAGCAGTCGCTCATCAGCCAGGTACAATCATTAGAAAGCCGTAAGCATCTTATTGATGGAACTGTTATAGGCGAAGGATTAGCAACTGCGGTGGACAGGCTCTCCAGAAGCGAAAGTAAAAGCAAGGTCATTATTCTGCTGACTGATGGGAAGGAAGACCCGCCTGCAACCAGGCTAATAGATCCGCTGACAGCACTGGAAATTGCAAAAACAAAAGGTGTAAAAGTGTACACTATTGGAGTAAGTGCCGGAGCCTCGACAGTTATCGAAAATACAGGCAATAAAAAATCAGTTCAGCCAGATTTTCTGGATGAGGAACTGCTCAGAAAAATTGCTGTTGAAACAGGAGGCCAATATTTTAGGGCAAGGGATAAAAGTGGATTGAAATCTGTTTATAGCCAGATTGACCTGATGGAGAAAACAAAGGTGGAAGTAAAACATCATACCCGTTATGAGGAAAAGTTTCTTCCTTTTTTGCTGGCAGCACTTGTCTTTCTGTTCGTTGAAATGCTGCTAAAATTTACCGTTTTCAGAAAGTTTCCCTGAGATAAAGCGATAGCGAATTTTGGAGTATTGATTATCTTTTATCCGGTATCTTGCATTTATGAAGGCGTTAGTTTATAAGTCAACCGGTAGCTGGTACATCCTTAAAGATGAAGAAGGCAGGATATGGAATGGCCGTACTAAAGGAGTGCTTAAACTGGACGATATTACCAGCACCAATCCTATTGCCGTAGGTGATGTAGTGGAGTGTGAAGTGGAAAGTGAAGAGAATGTGACTGCCATTATCAGCAAAATACAGCACCGCCATAATTATATCAACAGGCAAAGTCCCCGGCACAAAGCACAACATCATATTGTGGCGGCAAATCTTGACCAATCAATGCTGGTGGCTACATTGAAAGAACCCAAAACCTCGCAGGGTTTTATTGACCGTTTCCTGGTAGCCTCAGAGATGTACCATGTGCCGGCGATAATTGTTTTTAACAAGTCAGACTTGTACAAAGCAAAGGATATTGAAAAGTATGAGCGATGGAAAGCAATGTATGAAACGGTAGGCTACAAAGTACTGCTGGTAAGTGCTGAAAAGAATGAAGGACTGGAAGAATTGAAAGAATTGCTGAAAGATAAAATAACATTGGTGAGCGGACATAGCGGTGTGGGTAAATCTTCATTGCTGAATGTAATAATGCCCGGTAAAAACCGCAAAACGCAGGATGTAAGCGGCTGGAGTGGAAAAGGGCAGCATACCACCACTTTTGCCGAAATGTTTGACATTCCTGATGGCGGCAAAATAATTGATACACCCGGCATGAGGGAGTTTGGCCCTGGTGGATATTGAAAAGCAGGAAGTGTCTCCACTATTTTCCGGAGATGCGGGACAGGCTGAACGGTTGCCAGTTTAATAATTGTCTGCATTTTAATGAGCCGGACTGTGCGATAAAAGAGGCTGTCAACAACGGAAAAATTCATGAAGACAGATTTGTGAGTTATCTGAATATTATGGAATCGTTAGAGAATAAAAGCTATTAACAACAGGCCGGCAGGGCGAAATTCTGACAGACTGAATATAAAGGGTAACAAAAAGCCCCATTCGGGGCGATATTATCGTTGAATAGAACCTGCCTGTCGGCAGACAGGTTACCAGACATATAGAGTGCGACGCAACAGACGATGAGTAGAATTACTATTGTTGGTAACAAAATTTTCTTTACTCACCTTTAGGGGTTGTTGGGGTTACGCTACATTCGTCTTTACTTCGTTCAGCAGTTTATTTTCCAGCACACCGGCCAGTTCAACCACAGCTTTATTGTCTTTGCCAAGGGCATCACGGGTTTTAGTAGGAAACATAGAAATGCCGTTGTAAATGCTGTAATGCAGGGTCAGATTATGCCCCTTGAACCGGAATTCCCAGTCAATAGTGTCGAAATCATCTTCTTTACTGGAGAAAGAGATTTTAAAATCCCGGGTAAGGATGTTGGCGATGTGATAAAACTCCTTTAAGCCACCACTGTCGGTGATGATTGCTTCGGTACAACCGAGTGAGGTACGTAAGTTAAGGCTCATAGAAAAGGGTTTGGTTTTATTGTCTTGATTGTTTTACTGCAATTAAGACAGGATATTGTTTAAAAAAGCTGCACAATCAGTGCATTAACTTCTGAATTTTTTTGCTTTGCGGGCTTGTTTTTCTGCTTTTGGGTCACCTGAAGCCAGTTTTTCTGCCCCAATGTTCTTGCCGTTGGTCGGACAACCATACTTTGGCTTAAATACACTTTGCCACAACCTGCAGGAAGGCAGCATAAAAATTATTCCTAATGCAAGTACTAAAATTCGCAGGTTTTTCATTTGCCAAATATTAGTTGTATAACGAAAATAATCAGGTTTAATTGCCCGAAAGTGAGGCGGAAATCCGAATTCGGAAGTCAGAGGTCAGATACAGGAAACCAGGGCAATGATAATTTTCCGACATCCGACTTCATTCCTCAGGCTTCTGCTCCCTGAACCAATCCGCATACCGGATGTAGTTATTGGCAATCCGGTCTATCTGGCCATGAACCAGCTCCTGCGGAATATCCTTCACCTTTTTGGCCGGCACACCGGCATAAATGCTTCCTGCTTCGCAAATGGTGTTTTCCAGCACCACGGCTCCGGCGGCAATGATGGTATTGCTGTGTACCACCACATTATCCATTACAATAGCTCCCATGCCCACCAGCACATTATCATGCAGGGTACAGCCGTGTACAATAGCATTATGTCCAATCGAAACATTGTTGCCAATGGTTGTCCCGTATTTCTCGTAAGTGCAGTGTATGCAGGCGCCATCCTGCACATTTACCTTGTTGCCAAGCTTAATAAAATTCACATCGCCCCGCACCACCGTGTTGAACCAGAAACTGCAGTTATCTCCCGCCTGCACATTACCAACGATGGTGGCATTAGGGGCAATAAAACAATTATCTCCAAATTGCGGGTACTTATCTTCTACTGGTAAAATAACAGGCATAATAAGTGTTTATGTTTGTTGTTTATTTTTTTAGTGCCAGCGACAGTAATTCTGCTCATCGTCTCTTGCGTCGCACACTTTTACTGTATATCGCTGCTCAGCAATCTCCCGCAGCGTTAATTGTTCCGTTACAGTCGCTGCGAGAAATAACCTTGCTTGCAAATATCCTTTTTTCTTTCCGACATTTGCCACATGACACAGCGGGAACTTTTTTTACGTCATGTTGCCCAGACATCTTCCTCACCTTTGGCCCTCGAAATTGTTAAGGCCGAAGGCTGCACATTGTATGATGCTGCTGGCAAACAATATACCGACCTGATAGGCGGCATCAGTGTAGCCAATGTAGGTCACCGGCACCCCAAAGTGGTGGAAGCGGTAAAAAAACAGGCTGATGAGTATATGCACATCATGGTGTATGGCGAAATGGTGCAAAGTCCGCAGGTGCAATATGCCAAACTGTTGACAGAACATTTGCCTTCTTCATTGAACTCGGTTTACTTCACCAATTCAGGTGCCGAAGCTGTGGAAGGTGCCATGAAATTGGCAAAACGGGTAACGGGACGAACACAGATCATAGCTTTTAAAAACTCTTATCATGGAAGCACACAGGGAGCATTAAGTATCATCGGCGATGAATATTGGCGCAATGCTTACCGGCCGTTGTTGCCCGGTGTGCTGCATCTTGATTATAACTCATTTGCCTCATTGGATTATATAACAGAGCAGACCGCTTGTGTGATTGCTGAAACCATACAAGCCGAAGCGGGAATAAAAGCACCCGATGCTGAATGGATGCTGGCTTTGCAAAATAAATGCACCGAAACCGGAACCCTGCTTATACTGGATGAGATACAGGCTGGCTTTGGACGCACCGGCAAACTGTGGGGCTTTGAGCATTTCGGTATTGAGCCTGATGTATTGCTGCTTGGCAAAGCACTCGGCGGCGGTATGCCACTGGGTGCATTTATTGCTGATAAGAAACTGATGGATGCCTTTACCGAAAACCCGGTGCTGGGACATATCACCACATTTGGTGGCCACCCGGTAAGCTGCGCCGCCGGCATGGCCGCCATGAAAGCCCTGCTGGAAGAAATGCATATTGAAAATGTAAAGCAGAAGGAAGCTTTATTCTTATCATTATTGAAAAGTAAAAAGATAAAAGCGGTCCGTTCTTTCGGTTTATGGCTTGCGATAGAATTTGATTCTTTTGAAACAAACAAAAAAGTGATTGATACCTGTATTGAAGCAGGCGTACTAACAGATTGGTTTCTGTTTGCTTCTGAATGTTTGAGAATATCGCCGCCACTGGTAATTTCGGAGGAAGAGATAGAGGAGGCTTGTAGGGTGGTTAGTGATGCTTGCCGTTTATGAGTTCTGCTATTTAAGGAAATAACCCGCCGTAAACTGAACAGACCCCCACCTGTTATAAGCAGGTAGGTCTGGTCTAATCATACCTGCATCAGCTATAAACTGAATAAAGTACTTTTTCCACTGCGTTTTAAGTCCAAAGGCGAGGCCAAAGTCCCATCTGTTGAAATCAGAGTGGTTGCCATTTAAAACAATGTCTCTTTTGCCCTTTTGAGTATTTCCAAAATTGTATAATTCATAATCCAGAGTACCTGCCAGGTGCATCGTTGTATAAATTCCTAATGATGGAAAGAACTGCAGTTCCCTTTTTTGTGAAATATTCTTTTCTGCAAGAAAATGAAATTGAAATGCTGAAACTTTATAATCGTTTGTGCCGAAGTAGTCTGGTTCTACCCAAGAAGATTCATTGTAGCTTTTCCGCAGAAAACTCAATTTGCCATTAAGCTGTACAGAGGATTTTGTTTTTTTTATTATTCCGACTGAACCGATAAAGCCTGTATTAGCAGTGTAGTTATATCCGCCAGTTTTGAGGCCACCCAAAAATGCTGGTCTCGACTGATTAATGCCCGCTTCTGCATAGTACCTAAGCTGAGAAAATGAGTTTACTACAATGCCAGAAAGGATAAGCAGGAAAAATATCTTTTTCATAAAATGAGTGACAACAAACTTTGGCTTACTCTTGCATTGATTATTTAATTATCCCAAAAAGAAATGCCGCGGCCAAAGCCCCAATCACCGGCCCCGCAACCGGCACCCAGCTATAAGCCCAGTCACTGTCTCTCTTTCCGGGTATTGGCAAAAAGAAATGCGCAATGCGTGGGCCTAAATCTCTCGCCGGGTTTATGGCATAACCGGTTGGCCCGCCCAGCGAAAGGCCGATACCTAAAACAAGTAGTGCAACAGGCAAAGCATCTAAGGTACCTAACGATGAAACAGAAGGTGTAATAGACAATGCGCCAAACATCAGCACAAATGTACCGATGGCTTCTGTTACAAGATTATGAAATAGACTTCGTATGGGAGGTGCTGTACAAAAAATGGCTTTCTTCAAGTCGGCATTATCTGTTTCGGAAAAATGTTTGAAATAAGCCAGCCATACTAAAACGGCACCTGTTATGGCTCCGCCAAATTGTGCCATTAAATAAGTTGGTACAAGTGATGCACTGAATTTATCTGTTGCTGCCAATGCAATCGTTACTGCCGGATTTAAATGACCGCTGCCTCCTAATGCCACTGAGGTGTACACCCCAATAAAAACAGCCATTGCCCAGCCAAAGGTGATAACAATCCAGCCACTGTTCTGGCCATTGGTTTTATTTAATACAACATTGGCTACCACGCCGCCGCCCATCAGGAACAAAAGGGCCATTCCGATAAATTCACCAGCAAAAGGGGACATAAGCAATCGTTTTATTGAGGAAGATAGTTTTTGGCTATAGCGTTAAAGATATTAATTTGTTCTTGTATCCATATATCGTCTTTGCCTGTTATTTCCGCCATCATTTGGGCAACTTCCGGAGCTTTGGTAATAGCAATTCTGGTATCAAGCAGCAATTGCCGGGTTCTTCTCGAAAGAAAATCTTCAACAGTCATGCACATTTCTTTTTGCACCGCCTCTTTGATTAGTTTCTTGATTTCATCGTTTGTAAGATGGCTGATTTCTGATGGTATTACAGTTGCGGAAACCTCCAGCTTCAAATCTTTGGTAGTGCTGGTAATCTGCGACCGCATTTTTTCCGCAGCAAGGTTCACTGTGTCTTCTGCCATTTTTCTGTATGTCGTCCATTTGCCACCGGTAATTGTTATCATCTCCGACTCTGATATACTTAGCTGGTGGTCTCTTGACAGGGCAGAGGTGATTTTTGATTTTCCTTTCACTAATGGCCGCAACCCGGCAAACATACTTTTTACATCACTCAGTTGCGGGTCTTTGGTCAGGTAGCGACCAATATGTTTCAGAATGAAATCAATTTCTTCCTGAAACGGCACTGGTTCATCTGTTACAGTATCAACCAGCGTATCAGTTGTTCCCAGAACGATTTTATTGTGCCAGGGAACCGCAAACAGCACCCGGCCATCATCTGTTTTCGGAATCATTATGGCCGTATCACCCGGCAGAAACTCCTTATCAACCACTAAGTGTATGCCCTGGCTTGGGCTGATGATGCTTTTATGTTTGGGGTCGTCCATCCGCAACACTTCATCAGTGAATACTCCGGTTGCGTTTATCACCACTTTACTTTTTACCTCGTAGTCTTTTCCGGTGAAGTAGTCTTTTACCCAAACGCCACATACTTGCTGCTGCATTTTTAATAAACCGGTTACCGGAAAATAATTAAAAACCAAAGCGCCGTTTTTAGCAGCAGTTTGTGCCATACTGATGGCGAGCCGGGCATCATCAAACTGACCGTCGTGATACAATACGCCGCCGGTCAATTCTTTGGGGTCGAGGGTAGGAGCAAGGTTTAGTGTTTCTTCTTTTGATAATAACTGTGAAGGTCCAAGACCAAGACTGCCGGCCATCCAGTCATATATCTTAAGGCCGATACCATAGAATGGTTTCTCCCACCATTTATAATTTGGAACAACGAATTTTTGATTGTGAACGAGGTGCGGTGCATTCTGCAGTAATAATCCTCTTTCTTTCAAAGCTTCCATTACCAGTTTAATGTTGCCTTGCTGCAGGTAACGTACACCGCCATGCACCAATTTAGTGCTGCGGGACGAAGTACCTTTGGCAAAATCAGATTTCTCAAACAGTGCTGTTTTATATCCTCTTGTTGCTGCATCGATGGCAACACCCAAACCAGTGGATCCTCCGCCAATGATACAAATGTCGAATTCAGTTGTTTCGATGAGTTGTTTTATAAATAATGACCGGTTCATATAAGAATGATGAATTGGTAGGTTTGCAGGAAGTCGGTTCTGGATGACATAATCTTCTCATTCATTATCAGCCCATGCAATGGCCGCATTTACTGCCCTTTGCCAGCCCTTCAATAGTTCGGATTGCTTGTCGGCATCCATTACTGGTGAAAAGGACTTTTCTGCCTGCCACTGTTGTTGTATCTCGTCAATATTCTTCCAGTATCCAACAGCCAGCCCGGCAAGGTATGCGGCACCTAAGGCTGTTGTTTCAGTGATTTTTGGTCTTACCACATTACAATTCAGCATATCACTCTGAAACTGCATCAACTGGTTATTAACTGTTGCTCCGCCATCGACCCGCAATTCTTTTATTTGAATACCTGCATCTGCTTCCATAGATGTAAGTACGTCATATGTCTGATAGGCGATGCTTTCTAAAGAAGCTTTAGCTATATGTGCTGCGTTGCTTCCACGGGTAAGGCCAAAAATACTTCCCCGTGCATGCTGGTTCCAGTGCGGGGCACCCAATCCGGCAAATGCAGGAACTACATATACTCCGCCATTATCTGTTACCGTTGCAGCCAGTTCTTCCACTTCAGCAGAACTGCGGATGAATTTTAATTCATCTCTCAGCCATTGCACTACAGCTCCGCCAATAAATACACTTCCTTCTAAGGCATATTCTGTTTTGCCATCTATTTGCCAGGCAATTGTAGTAAGCAGGTTGTTTTTTGAAAGTATAGCTTTTTCTCCTGTATTCATCAGCATAAAGCAACCGGTGCCGTAAGTGTTCTTCACCATGCCGGGTTGAGTACACATTTGTCCAAACAAGGCAGATTGCTGGTCACCGGCAATGCCGGCAATAGGAATGCGGGAATCGGGAATGATATTTCCTGTAACGCCAAATACTTTGCTGCTGGGTTTAACTTCAGGTAATACCGAAGCAGGAATATTGAACAACTTAAGCAATTCTTCATCCCACTGCAGGCTGTGAATGTTGAAGAGCATTGTTCTTGAAGCATTAGAGACATCAGTTACATGCACTTCACCATTGGTCAGTTTCCATGTGAGCCAGGAGTCGATAGTGCCAAAAGCCAGTTCTCCTTTTTCTGCTTTTTCTCTTGCTCCGGTTACATTGTCCAGTATCCATTTCAGCTTGGTAGCAGAGAAATATGCATCTATGATTAACCCGGTTTTTTGCTGAACAACAGATGCATTACCCGCCGCTTTTAATTCATCGCAGTAAGTGGCGGTGCGTCTGTCTTGCCACACAATAGCATTGTAAACAGGCAGGCCGGTAGTTCTGTCCCACACAACAGTAGTTTCCCGCTGGTTGGTAATGCCTATTGCTGCAATCTGTTTCATATTAATCCCGGCTTTGGCCACAGCTTCGGCCATAGTGCCAAACTGTGTAGCCCAGATTTCTTCCGCATTATGTTCTACCCAACCTGGCTGAGGATAGATTTGTGTAAATTCTTTTTGTGCCAAACTGATTATTGTTCCGTGCTTATCGAAGACAAGACTACGGCTGCTGGTAGTGCCCTGGTCCAGGGCAAGAATGTAGTATGACATGCAATCTTTATTTAAGGAGAAAGGTAAAGAAAATGAAAACAGCTTACATCAGCAGTGTAAGTAAAAGATAGTTTTAAGGGCTTATTAAAACACTATCCGGAAGCTTCCAAAAATGCCAAATGTTTTATCCCCTGTTTTAAGAAGGGTTGAGGGTAAAACTCTCCATACGAGATCAATTCTAAATACTCTGAAGATATTATCAACACCAGTACCTAGTTCAAGATAAGTTTTATCATCCAGTGATTGAAAATTGTGCCCCTGTTTGAAATTAAAACTTCTATTTTCGGAAGTCAGGCTACCCCATAATGCTTTTGCAGTCCACAGTTGTCGTAGCTTAAGCTTAGGGAAAAACCGGAAAACACCTCTGCCAATGTTGTGCTCGATATTGACACCCGCATATTTATCATGTATAAACTCCCATCGGTTCATCATATTAAACGCATAGGTGTTGTAATAATACAATTCATTGCCCGGGGCTACATCAAGCAGCATATATGGTAAAGTACCAAATGTTTTGCCTCCATATATGCGCCACGACAAACTGCCGAATGGCGGGAGCTTTGTATATTCAGAAATACTGGCTGAAAGCTTTACATAGTCATAACTACTTTTCAATACACCTGAAAATCCTTTGGTTATGTTTATCTCACCAATCGGGTAACTGCTGCCAAGACTTGTTCTGTAAAAATGATTTTCAAGGAAGCGTTCCAGCCAGGCAAAGCGGATACGAAGTGATACTTCAAAATCTGTAAACGGCCTTCCGAACCTCCGGTACTGAAAGAATCAGCCGGAACAAGGTTTCGCAATGTGTCATACGATTTATGTACAATGGTTATTTTGTTTGACATCCACGGCAACACTTCGCCAAATATTTCAAACCGTTTTTCTTCGACCTTCATGTTTTTAACTGGAATACCCTTTTTGCGAATGGCAAGTGAGAATATGTTGTCTTGTGATACTTCCCCATAATAGTTTTGTCCCCAGTCAAGGTCGTTGGTATAAGAAGCATACAAAAACATCCGGGGATCTTTCTTAGGCAGATAAAAGGCTTCAGCCATTCCCTTTATTTTTTTATCGCCAAATCCATAAGCAAGGTAGCTGTGCAGTTTTAACTTTCTGTTGAAATACTTGTTCGTACCAAGGTCAAACCGGACCCTTAACCCTTCCCACCCGTTTGACGAAATCCAGTTCATCCAGGGACCAATCTCATAATTACCGATATCCTTATAACCGGTGCCAATAAATGTGATTGTTTTGGTAAAACGCTGAAATGCCGGTGCCATTGTCAGCGTATCTATCATGCGAACAATACCACTTTCGGTTTTGCTTAGAGGCTCATGCCGTTCTTTTTCCCAGTATTCCCTGGTTTTTTCTGTGGCAGTGGACAGAGTTATTATTTCCTCATTCTTTTTATTCTTTCCAAGTTCAGCGGTTACGGAACTGTCGTTAACCAGAATGTTTGCATAGGTGGTTGTTTTCCGGCCTATGAATCCAAGACTTTCTTTGCCCGCCGGAGATACATTGATGACGAATTTATCTTTATGTAAAAACCAGGTACTGTCGTCAAAGGGTTTGTACTCCTGAATAAGGCTCAGGCTTTCAACAAAGTTTATGTCAGCTTCTTTACTAAGGCGGAGGTTCATTTTCTGAATGGCGTAAGTGCCGGCATGCACCCAGCAGTCACCTTCAAACATATCGCCACCTTTTCTTCTTGGTGTAAAAACAAGATGGAAGAAACGCTGAGACGATACTAACTGCGTATCAATTATTTTGTAATTATAATAATAATCGCCATTGTCGCTGGCAGGGCTTACAAACTGTTTGTCCAGGACCGGGATAAAATTATTGTACACATTAACCACCTGGTCGGTTCCTCCAAGAAATTTCAGGAAGCTTTCATTTTTTACTCCGTTTGTATTGGCGGCTTTTATTATCTCCCTTCTTCGTTTTGGGTTTTTCTGGTAATAATAGTCAGAAATAACCTCGGTTAAATATGCAGGGAGGTATTTACTTCCTTCAGAAGAATCAATGTTTTTGTTTATTAAGTCGCTAACGGGTTTCAGTGGTTTAAAGTTCCCAACTCTCTTCAGGTTTAGGTTTTTTAAATCAATTTCAAGTTTGTTGTATAACTCATAGGAGAAGTTACTAAAACGATAAGGATTGTTTTCTTCTTTGTGTTGCACAATTTTTTTCCATACAAGTAAGCCTTTATTGACTTTGACCTTTACAACCGCCCTCTCCATAAAAGAAGCCTGCTCCAGTTTTATTTCTACATATTGTGAATCGGTTAATTTATCAAGCAGTATGTAATATGGACGATAACCAGCGCAGGTTATCACCAGGGTGTCGCCTGATTTTATCTTAAGTATCCTTATTGCAAACATGCCGGCAGAATCGCTGTAGGTGCCGGAAGCTGTTTTAGCCTGTATGACCGAAGCAAAAGGAACAGGTTCTTCGTTTTGCTTGTCTGTAATACGGCCATTAATCACCCAAACCTGTGACAAAGCGTTGAAAGATATTATTAATAACAGGAAAAGAAACCAGGTTTTGTATCTGTAAGGAGGAAGCATAACGCCGTAAAAATACAATCAGAACTTCGTATTGATAATGTTAAAATCATATTAAGACATATTCAGTCCACAAAGTTTATTTGCAATTGTTGAAAATGATATTTTACTTTGCATTTCAAAGTGCTTTTTATGGATGTTCAAAACCAGCCTTCCGGAAGTTTACAGGATATAAAAGACATACGCCGCATTATGGAGCGGTCGAGCCGTTTTCTTTCACTCAGCGGATTGAGTGGCGTTGCTGCAGGTGTGTGTGCCATTGCAGGAGCAGTGGTGGGTAACAGTATGCTGAAGGGTTATTATGGAACCTACGATAGCCAGGGTTTTTTCTCGGGTGATGATTTCAGCAAATTAAAAATAAAATTACTTGGTGTTGCCGCCATTGTATTTGCAGTTGCCTTTATATCTTCTTACTATTTTACGTGGCGTAAAGCAAAAAAGCAGGGTGTGCCAATGTGGGATCACACATCCCGCAGGCTTGCCTGGAACATGATGGTACCACTAATTACGGGTGCTGCGTTTATTTTGTGCATGCTGCGCTATGATGTGTGGATGTTTGTGGCGCCGGCAAGTCTTGTCTTTTATGGACTGGCACTGGTTAATGCCAGTAAATATACTTTGTCCGATATCCGTTATCTTGGTTATTGCGAAATTTTGCTGGGCTTACTTAATATGCTGTTTATAGGATATGGGCTTTGGTTTTGGGCCATTGGCTTTGGCGCTCTGCATATTATTTATGGGGTGTTGATGTGGCATAAATACGAGAGATAATTCTATTGAGTAAAAAAATCTCCTTTGGAGAACAGGGGTATGAAGAATCCGATTACAGGTTTAAATAAAATTTTTGACAACCGCATTCGCCTGGGTGTAATGAGTGTATTGATGGTGAATGATGAAATCAGCTTTAATGACTTAAAGCAATTGCTGGAAGTTACAGACGGTAACCTGGCCACACACCTGGTTACACTGGAGGGAAATGGCTTTATCAAAGTACACAAAGGGTTTATTGGCAGAAAAACCAATACAACCTATTCCATCACTAAGGCGGGAGAGAAATCTTTTACCGACCATGTGGCAGCATTGGAAAATATGATTAGGGGCATGAAATAATTTTTTTTGTATTTATACTTTGAAAAACAAAGTACTTTTTAAATATAATAATTTATGATTTTTTTTTTACACACACTTAAGACATGGTTCATCGCAGTTATGATAACTGATATGATATTTGTTTTCACTAATGTTGTGGAGGACTTTAATATTCTTCATATTGGGGTCGCTGATTTAATTTGGGTATCTTTTGTTATTTACATATTTGGATCATTCAGTTCTCTGCCAACACTTCTTATAGCTTTCTTTTTCTTGACAATTCTTAATGATTTAAATATTTCGATAACAGAGAAGGCTTTTTTGTGGTTTCTGCTCGT
Source organism: Chitinophagaceae bacterium (assembly GCA_016719815.1). Classification (GTDB taxonomy): domain Bacteria; phylum Bacteroidota; class Bacteroidia; order Chitinophagales; family Chitinophagaceae; genus JJ008. The sequence goes on from JADJYK010000001.1 coordinate 289,520, forward strand.
ATTTATTTCGGTTCTGCTCACAATTTTTATTTACGGATTCTTAATTGATAACACACTAGTAAGACCTGAAGATTTAGTTGAAATGTGGCCAATATTTCCTGGCGCATTCTTAGCAGTATCCTTCCGACTAAATAATTTTTTCAATCTAATACATAAAACACAAGACGATGGAAACTTTTGAAACAATCAAGAGTCCTCACCCATGTGGGATAAGGGCAAACTGTTTATTAAGGCAATCATCATTTTTATTATGGCCTTGCTGCTTTGGGTACCTACTTATTTTATTATGAACATAGTTAAAGAAAGAGAAGGGCGCCAGAAGGAAGCAATTGCTGACATCAGCAGTAAGTGGGCAGAAAAGCAAGTGATTACCGGCCCATTGCTGATGATACCCTACCGTACACCGATAACAGATGAGAAAGGGCAGCAAGCATGGATACGGCACAACGCCTATTTTATGGCCGATAAGCTGGATATTAGCTCGGTAGTTTTTCCGGAAAAAAGGAAGAGAGGCATATACGAAGTGGCCGTTTATAAAACTGATTTAAGAATTACAGGTTTATTTAACGCCGTTCAATGGCAGAAACTGAATGTTCCGGCAGAAAATATTTTATGGAATGAGTCGCTGCTCTAATAAAAGTTCAGGACCAGCTAAAAGGGATTAATGAAGACATCCGTGTAAGCTGGAATGATAGCTTCCTGGTGTTTAACCCGCAGGCGGCAGGACAAACGCCAATGGATGAAGCATTAGTAACTGCTGTACCCCTGAGTGCAGAATCGGCAGGTAAGGCCATAAGATTCAATATGAAGTTTTCGGTGAATGGCTCTGGCCAGTTACTGTTTGCCGCTGCTGCCAGGGAAAACAGGATTGAGATGAAATCTTCGTGGCCCAATCCAAGTTTTACAGGTATTAAATTACCTGACACAAGGGAGGTAAAAGACAGTGGTTTTGTTGCGGTGTGGAGATATATGAACAGAGCAATGCCACAGGTTTCAGCTGGAGCAATGTATAACTTTTCTACATCGCTGATGGGGGCCGACCTGCTTATACCTGTTGACAGTTATGATAAAACAGAGCGTTCCGTTAAGTATGCGCTGCTTTGTATTGTGCTTACTTTTGCTTCATTTTTCCTTGTAGAATCTATTTATAAAAAACCGTTGCACTTAGTGCAATATGGACTTGCCGGTTTGGCCTTGATACTCTTTTACACCTTATTGCTTTCTATATCGGAATACACAGGCTATAACTTGGCATATCTTATTGCCGGCGTTGCCACCATAGGTCTTGTTGCATGGTACACAGGCAGTATATTAAAATCCGCAAAAATTGCCCTGTTCATCAGCTTTGTGTTGACGGTGGTGTATGGTTATGTTTTCAGTATTATTCAGTTGCAGGACTATGCTTTGTTGATGGGAAGTATCGGTTTGTTTGTGGCATTGGCTGTAATAATGTATTTCTCAAGAAAGTTAGACTGGTAACAGGTTTATGAAACAGGCAGCGAAGTTTATTTCGGAGCGATTGAAAAGCATTGGCTGTGCAACAGAAGGAATAACTACCTTCTTCGCAACCGAAATCCATGCGGCTGTTCATGCAGTTGCAACAGTAGTTGTTATAGTTGCCTGTTTCCTTTTCCCTGTTTCACCGAAAGAAATTATGCTGCTGGTCATTGTTACGGGAATGGTTTGGGTAACGGAATTGCTTAATACGGCAATCGAAAAAGCGATGAATTTTCTTTCGCCTCAAAAAAGTACAGAAGTCAAATTTATAAAGGATGCGGCGGCCGGAGCTGTTTTGCTTGCTGCATTAACAGCAGTACTTGTTGCCTGCATCATTTTATACCAAAATTTTGAAACTATGCGTACAATGCTAAATCTACTTCGTGAAAACAGGCTAACAATTTATCAATGGCTGGTTCTGTCGTCGTCTTTCAGTTGTATGCTGCTAATTGTTAGGATGATTGTAACTGCCACTATTGAGTATATATTTCTGCCATGGAATCTTGTGCTTGCTTTTATTCCATATTGGATAACAAATCTGTTAAACAGCGAAATAAGTAATAATTCAAAAAAGACAATACACATAATTGAGATAGCCATGTGGCTACTTTTTTTACCGAACTCTTTTTACATAGTTACAGATTTGTTTCACTTTATAAATGTCCGCACTGCGCCTAAGTGGTTTGACTTGCTGCTTATCTTCTCTTTTTCGATAAACGGGATAGTTGCCGGTATGCTCTCAATACATAAGGTTGAATGTTATGTACTATTAGTGAAAGGCAAAAGGATTTCCATTTTATGGCTATTTGCCATTATGTGGCTCTCGGCTTTTGGAATATATATTGGACGTTTTCTTCGGTTCAATAGTTGGGATGTGCTAACAAAACCGTTTCAGTTATTTGGAGAATTAATTGATCATTTTCTATATCCTTTTCAGCATGGGTATGCTTGGGGTATGACAATTACGTATGGAGTCTTTATGACGATTTTGTATCAATTTTTTAAGCCTTCTCTGTTTGTACTAAATGAAAAATGACTTCTTTCGTACGAAAGAAGTCATTTTTCATTTAAGTAAATTCTAAAAATCAAGCCCCATTGCCAAGTACATTTTTGGTTTGCCTTTAAAGAATCCATTCATTTCCCATCCTGCGTCAAAGCGTAAGAAATATCCAAGCAACATGCTCCTGGCGCCAAAACCGTAGCCGCCGGCAAAGGGGCCAATACCTCCGGCTTTAACTTTTACAGAAATAGGATTATTGTCCTGGCTGTACGATACACCCGGCCTTTCAATTTTATTATATGCTCCGTTCCAGGCAGTACCCAAGTCTACGAACTGAACTACCTGTAGGTTGCGCAAAAAGGCATTGTTGATCGGTTTATTGAAGAATGAAGAGAAAACGGGAACACGGATTTCACTATTTATTACTGCTGCGTTATTGCCGCTTGCAACATTTTGTATAAAGCCACGAAGGTTTACGGCAAGTGACTGGTAGGTATATTCAACATCCTGTGCAGGAGTATTTGCTTCATTGAAATACCTGTATTTAACAGATCCGTCATCGTTTGTTTTCTGATTATTTCCAAACATGAGCCAGTTATCAACACCTCCTAAATAGTAAATCATTTTTTCATTTCCCCATGAAAAATCTGCAGCTGCCCGTACTGCCCAGATAATGTTGCGGTAAATCGGCAAATAATGCCTTACATCCAGGCCTGCATTGAAAATAGTGGGATGATCTGCGCCACCTGGTGCGGCACTGGATTTTATGCGGGCATTCAAATCAAAGAATACTTTTCCCCGGAAACCATTCCATATATTTAAAGCGGGGTAATGGCATCATCATGTACAAATTCTAAATGGGCAAGTCCATACGTTTGTTTAAAATCGGGATAAGTGAGTGTTTCCGGCACCCAATCATTACCATGCAGAACCTCTTTGTCGCTTCTGAGACCGACATTAAGACGAAGGCTTCTGATCTTATCAAATGGATAAGCCACTGTTGCCTGGTACAGGTTTGAATAAACCTTGGAGGATAATTCAGTTAACGGAATACCACTTGGGTCAGTAATAGGCTGAGAATACTTTGTTACATTTCTATAGTAAGTAAAACCGTAATCAAACCTTCTTTTCAGATACTGACCTGTAATTACATATTCATTGTTATTCAGATCCGGGCTTAAACGAATGCCTCCCGCTATTTTCCAGTCTTCGAATAAATCAGAAATTCCCATTCTGATCATGCCGTTAAAAGGATCGTTATTGCTCAGATATATGGGGCCCGATCCTCCGGCATAGGGCTGAAATCTCGTTACTAGTACATTATTATTGAAACCGGTTACAGCATAGTCTGTAAAGAATTTGATTGGTCTGTACTCAAACACTTTTGCTTTGCTCAGAACAGTTTCCTTTTCTTCTGTATCTTTTTGGCTGTCCTGATTGGTTTCCTTTTTTTCGTTTTTAAACTCGCTGTTAAAGAAGTCGTCCTGCTTTTTAGTAAGTGTATCATTCTTTAGCTGAGGCATGGCTTCTTTCCGCAACGCTTTTTTTTCTTCTTCAATCAGCTTACGGAAATATTCTGTTGGCTTGGCATTCACATTGCGGCGGCGCAGCGTATTTTCATCTACCCGTAAGCGGTAAAGCAATTTTGTGTCACCTAATTTTACCACTTCGCTTACTTGTTGGTTATCGCCGGCAGTTCTTGTTTCCGGCATACTGCTCTGATAGTTCGTAAGAGGAATACGTATGCGGAGTCAAGCGTTACGGAAACATATCCAACTGAATCAATATCATCTTTGCCCCAATCTTTCAAAAGACTGTCCACATCTTTACGGGCCGGGTTGCGCAGCATTTCATCACCAATGAACACCAGCGTATCAAGCCCGGCTCTTTCAGTTGTAAAGAAACCAGCATACCGGTTGTTGATACCGTTTTCATCACTAATAAATGTGAAGTGTGAGGTATTGTATTGTGATGGGTAACGGGCATTGCCAAATTTCAAATCTGAGAGTTTGGAAATTTGTTTAACATCTGATTTGTTCCAGTTGTCAATTAAGAAAATATTAAAACGTTTTCCGGGTAGCGAATCATCGCTGCTGGTTGCTTGTGCCGATGGTCTGTTACTGGAATAAAGAATACCTGTTTTGTTCGGAAAAGCTACAAAGGATGGGTCTAGGTCATCGTAAACATCATTTGTAATTTGCTCAAAACTCTGCTTGTCTATTTTATAGACATAGATGTCCGATTGGCCGCTTCTTACTGCACTTAACAACAGGGTGTTATTGTCCAGCATATATTTCATATCCTGTACCTGGTCGAATTTGTCTATTTCATGCTTCCACAATTTTACCCTGTTTACAAGATCATATACAAAGAATTTGGTTTTACCTTCTTCATAATACAAAACGGCAAGCCTTGTGCCTTTGCCATCCCATGCAAGAATAGGGTAGTTTGGATGCCTTATTTCGTCCCGGCTGCGTACACCAAGCTTCAGTAATACTTTCCTGTTTACAAAATTTTCCATAATGACCACTTCATAACGGCCTTGCTTAAACTCCACCAGGGCATAGGTAAAGCTGCGGGGTACCGGGTTAGCATTAAAGCGGATAAAGTCTTTTTTGGCACTGATATCTTCACTTACAGAAAGCTGACCTCTTGGTGTATTTCGCCTGCCACGGATGTCCTTAAAATAGAGATCCTGCATATCAACCATAAAATCAGCCAATACTTTTTTAAATTTTTTCTTAGCTATTTTATTAGATGCATTGTTAAGGTTTCGGTAGATGCGGGCCAGGTAGAGAAAGTAAGTTGTTTTATTTTTCCCATATTTGTCTGCAATGTATTTCCAGAAAGAGTGACCAGCCAGTGCAGGCTTATCAAAAGCAAACTGGTAAAAGTTTTTGTATTCGCCGGCTAGCATTACACCACGCAGGTCATCATCAAGAGCAGTGTTCCAGTTTTCAGCTGCATAAGATATGTATCCATCGGTAAGCCACTTGGGCAGGTCGAGCAGGGCCTGATTGGCAGCTATTTCTCCAAGGTCATCACCAAATAATAAATTTTCAACCAATACTTTAGCAATGCCCTGACGAATTTGCCGGCGGAGGTTATCATGATTACCATCAAAATAAACAACCATTTTATTGTTCACCAGCTTTGTAAGTCCTCCGGTTTGCTGCCAGTCAATGCCAAGTCCAATATTGGACTGTTGCATTTCATCGTAGTTGTTATATACAACCAGGTTGATGCGGCGCTGCAGGCCATACTCTACAAACTCCTCGATGGCGGGTAGTTCCAGTTCGGCAACTTGTGCTGCATATTTACCCAATCCTAAACCATCCTGGCTGAAGTAGGTATTAAAGTTTTCCGTCTGGTAATATTTCCATTTAAACTTCTGATACTGGATACGGTTCTTGCCAAACTCAACAGTGTTTACCTGTGCAGTTGCAGTTACAGCAAACAAAAAAATACCGGTTGTTATCAGGCTGAATACTTTCTTCATAATCACTTTTTCAGTTTCGATTATCTTTATTTCCCCGTTAAGGGGGAAATCAGTTTTTTGTACGAAATAAAAATACGAAAATCAATCCATGTTAAGTGTTAAGTCATTCGTTTTTAACCCTGTTCAGGAGAATGCCTATGTTTTGTTTAACGAAAAAGGTCAGTGCTGCATTATTGATCCCGGCTGCTATTTCCCCGAAGAAAGGGAAGAGCTAAAGGCGGAAATCGAATTGGCAGGTCTTACCCCTGTTTTGCTGCTCAATACGCATTGCCATCTTGACCATGTGTTTGGCAACAAATATGTGCATGACACATGGGGTTTGCCGCTGCACCTGCATGAGAAGGAAAAACCGGTACTTGATTTTGCCCCCCAAAGCGGACAGATGTGGCAGCTTCCTTTTGACAATTATGAAGGCCCGTTGGTTTACTTAAACGAAGAAAAAACTATAAAGGTTGGGGAAGATGAGCTGGAAATACGCTTTACTCCCGGACATTCGCCCGGCAGTGTGTCGTTTTATCACAAAGCAGGTGGCTTTGTAATTAGCGGTGATGTGCTTTTCCAGGGCAGTGTGGGACGCACTGATTTGCCGGGTGGCAGTTTTGAAACGCTGGCTAACAGTATTCACACTCAACTTTTCACATTGCCCGATGAAACCAAAGTTTACTCTGGCCACGGGTCAGCAACGACAATAGGTTTTGAGAAGAAGAATAACCCGTTTGTGAGGATGTATTAAACGGCTTTAATAAATTTTCTGATGAAAGGCATTTTTGCAAACTCCTTTCTTTCTACATTCAAAACAAGTAGCGCAAAAAGACCGATAGATGCCATTGCTGCACCTCTGTTAATCCAGCGGTTCAGGTCAAGTTGAATAAAGGCCTGGTGCAAACCAAATAAGAGCAGGCAAATGACGATATAGGCCAGAATTTTCTTCCAGGCATAGGGAACAGGATAGTGTTTTTGCCCTAAAGTATAACTCACCGCCATCATAAAGCCGTAACAGAGAATGGTGGCTATGGCACAGGCCATATATCCCCAAATCGGTATAAAAATCCAGTTGAACAAAATGGTGATTGCCGCACCGCCAAGTGTTATCCAGGCACCGGTAAGATTTTTGTTCTTTATTTTATACCAGATAGAGAGATTGTAGTAGATACCAAGAAAGATTTTTGCTGTCATTAAAATGGGCACCACTTTCAGCCCGGTATAATACTCAGGTCTTTTTGTACCCATGAAATATTTCCAGATATCAAGAAATAACGTTACTCCCAGAAAACAGAAACAGCAGGCAATTACAAAGAATTTCATTACCCGTGCATAGGTGCGTTGTGCATTTTCAGCCGTTGATTGTTTGAAGAAAAAAGGCTCTGCCCCCATCCGGAAGGCCTGGATAAACAAGACGATAAGTACGGCTAGTTTATAGTTGGCAGAGTAGATGCCCGACTGCGAAAAAGCCTCCTCTATAGTTCCGGGATACAATTTCAGCAACATTATCCTGTCAATTGTCTCGTTTATCATTCCGCCGAATCCCACTATTATTAATGGCCAGCTATAGCTCATCATCTCTTTCAAAAAACAGGGTTAAGCCTTAAACGGAATTGAAAAAATTCTTTTGCAAGCAGTATGAGTGTAACACCACTTGCGGCAAGATTGGATAGAATTACATAACCTAAACCGATTTTGGGATTGTACAGGGTAGCAAAAAAATTCTCAGTTCCCTTTTCGTAAGCATTTTTACATACTACAAGAAAGAAAATAACAAGACCGACATTAATCAGTATGTTAAGGACTTTAATGGCGGCGAATTTTCTGGGTCTGCCTTCATACCTCAGTTTTGCAAAAGGCATTACGCTAAGAGTGTCAAGGGCTACAATCAATATTACCCAAGTAATGTATTCAGGATGCTCTGGCATCTCGAGGAAAGTTGCAAAACTGCCAGCCGAAAGCATCAAAACACCAGTTAAAAAAAATGTTGTTAATAAAATTGAGGTAGAACAGGTGTTGTACACTTTAGGTTCCTGGTGAATAGCAGAAAAACGGAAATATGAAGTTTCAAGTCCGTATGTATAGACAATATTAAGAAATGCAGCAATTGTAAATAGTGTGCTGATTTTACCATATTCTCCTGAGGCAAATACAGTAACCAGAAGAGGGGTAAGCAAATAATTCAAAAACCGGCCGAAAATACTGCTCAGCCCGTACCATATCGTTTGTCCTGCCAGCTTTTTTATACTACTCAATGAATTTGTTTTTTATTTGCCTGTTTTTTCGGCGAAACAAAAGTAGCTCTTAACCCGTCAAAATGCGAATTGGCCTTTTTTTAAATCAATATTTAAGAGAATTGCAACGCTTTTAGCACATAATGTATCTTTAATCTCAAATTATATATGTATGAAGAGAGTTTTTTTTACTTTAATCGCTGCAATAGGGTTATCTCAGTTGGCTTTTACACAAGCTTATGAGGGTTCTATAGAATATGACAAAAAAAAGCAAGACGCTTTTTTAATTGACTATGATTATACTGCTCAAGCTGCTGAAAACGCCATTACTACCAAAATGGAAAAACTGGGATATAAGCCGAAAGAAGAAAAAGGTCTTTTTAATAAGGACAAAGGCTTTTTGATTTATAAGTCAGCATTTATTACAGAGCTCAGCGCCACTAATAATGATTATCTATTTAAAGTTGAACGCAAGGGCCGAAAATCCAGCGATGAGTGCATTATTTATATGATAATATTGAAAGATGGTAATAATGCCAAATCTGGTATGACAATAGAAGATGTAACAAAAGCCAAGGCGTTTCTCAACAGTCTGAAGCCCGATGTGGAAGCAGCAGATCTTGAGCTGCAGATTATCGCACAGGACGAAGCAATTTCAAAGGCCGAGAAGAAACTACGCGGACTCAAAGATGATGAGTCTGACCTGGAGAAGAAACTATCGAAAAACAGAAAAGAACAGGATGATACACAAAAGGATATAGAAAATCAGAAAAAAAATCTTGAAGCTTTAAAAGCGAAAAGGGTGCCGGTTCAATAATTTTCCGGTTTTAGTCGTAGCCGCCCTGATTTTATTTCGGCATTCCTTTTTTTCCAGTTTAACCTTTTTTCTTTGGAAGCCTTGCTGGCCTTCGTGGCTATACGGGGCTTCTTTTTTTTAAGGGCTTTTATAACTAATTCGTTTATCTTTTTTACGGCCTCTTCTTTATTGGAAAGCTGAGTACGGTGTGTTTGGGCTTTTACCTGTAAAAAACCATCCGAATTTATGCGGTTGCTTAGCTTTTCCTTAAGCAGTTCTTTTTGTTCTGTTGAAAGCAGCAAAGATTTTTCAATATGAAAAGAAGCAATCACGGCTGTTTCCACTTTGTTTACATTCTGGCCGCCTTTTCCTCCGCTACGGGTAGTTTGAAATGATATTTCACTGCGTATGTCAATCATGTTGTTTGCTGCTATGATGGTAACAAAGGTAACATCGTTGTCATAAAGAAATTATCTTTATCGTAAACCAGCTACCAGTAACCAGTAACGAGCCACACGTAACCAGGATGAGGGCATTAATTGCAAGAGTAAAAAAGGCAAGTGTAGCAATTGAGGCGAAAATCCATTCGCAAATTGACAAAGGCTTATTGGTTTTACTGGGAATTGAAGATGCTGATACAGATGAAGATATTGCATGGTTGAGCAGCAAGATGGTAAACCTTCGCATTTTTGATGATGTTGGTGGTGTGATGAATGATTCAGTAAAAGACCAAAATGGGGAAATTCTGTTGATTAGCCAGTTTACACTGCATGCCTCTACTAAAAAGGGGAACCGGCCTTCATATATTAAAGCAAGTAAACCGGATGTGGCCATTCCTCTTTACGAAAAAATGATTCACCAGTTATCTTCAGACTTGGGCAAACTTGTAGGTACGGGAATATTTGGTGCAGACATGAAAGTGGAATTGATAAATGACGGCCCGGTTACAATTGTGATAGATACGAAGACCAGAGAATAGAAGTTCAATTTGTGTTAACCCCAATTTTTTCTGAGTAAGACTTCCCGTCAGCCATATATATCAATATAAAGTAAGCTTTCCGGTACACAGGGATTTCTACTTTTGCTTCTTTACTGTTAATGTCTTTTTGTTCCACCACCCGGTGGCCATCGGTTGTCCAAATCATTATGTGCTGAATATTTTTTGTGCTTTTTACTATAAACTGCCGGCCATAGTTTGATATTTTGTATGGGCGGATTGCCTTACTGGCACTTTGGCCATAGGCGGCAGTAAACGCCAGCAGTATCAAACCAGCCATTACCAGCGTCTTTACAAACTTCAGCATACTGTATCACAATTTGTTTTTGAAATATATACTCTCAGCAGGCAGGCAGATTGGGAAGAGAAAACGACAAGAATCATGCTATCTTGCAATACTGATTCAAAAAGTTTTGTTATGACTATTGCAAATGCCCAGCAGCAAGTTGATGAATGGATAAAGACCGTAGGTGTCCGCTATTTCAGCGAACTGACCAACATGGCTATTCTGACTGAAGAAGTAGGCGAACTGGCCCGGCACATGTCACGGCAATTTGGAGAGCAGTCTTATAAAGAGGGTTCTGTTGCTTCTACTTCGGAGGAGGCCAGGAGGAGATTGTTGGCCGATGAAATGGCCGATGTGTTGTGGGTGCTTATCTGCCTTGCTAATCAAACCGGCGTTGACCTTACAGATGCGCTGCAAAAAAATTTTGAGAAAAAAACGAACAGAGATGCTGAACGGCATCAGAATAATGAGAAGTTGAAGCCCTAAACCACTGAAGAGGAGTAAAGCAAATGAACGACACACCTCAGCATATAAAAGAGCGGCAGCTTAAAATCTGGATGTCCAAAAAACCGGAAGAGAGGCTGCTTCTCTTTCTTCAGCAAAACGAAGAAATGTGGATGGCTATCCGGGATGCTAAAATAAAAATGAAGAAGTCAGCCATAAAACATGACCGGACTAAACTTAATTTGCCTTAACTCCTTAATGATTAAATAAGCCTATTTCTTCGGCAAATACTTATCCGGGCTTTTCAAAAACTCAGCTCTGCAATATTTAGAGCAGAAACCAAAAATGTGGCCTTTGTAGTGAATGGTGTCTCCTTTCTTGTCATCTACTTTCATATCGCAGATAGGGTCAGGCCGCAGGGTGTCGGGAGCAAGGTTCATATCACCGCATTGATTGCTGCACTGGCTCATGCACATACTTATGCAGGCGGCTTTGTCTTTTTCCATCGGACAGGATTTACCCGCCGGCTTGTTGATAATAAAAAAGGCTGCCATAAGAAAAGCCGGGAATGCCATGAACAGTACAGAATTCTTCATACGGTAAATTTTTGTTTTACAAAAGTAATGAAAAGAGATAAATCCCCGATAGGGCTTATTTTTGCCGCACTATGGCAAATGAAGCAAAAAAACCCGCACAAGAGGTAGGTAAGTTCCAGGCGATTATATCGCATTGCAAAGAGTACGGTTTTATTTTTCCCAGCAGCGAAATCTACGACGGGCTGCAGGCTGTATATGATTATGGCCAGATGGGAAGCGAACTGAAAAAGAACATTAAAGACTACTGGTGGAAAAGCATGACGCAACTCCACGACAATATCGTGGGCATTGATGCGGCCATTTTTATGCACCCCACCACCTGGAAAGCCAGCGGGCATGTTGACAATTTTAACGACCCGATGATTGATAATAAAGACAGTAAAAAACGCTACCGGGTTGACCATCTGATTGAAGGCCACGCTGAACTATTGAAGGCAGACGGAAAAGAAAAAGAAGCGGAAGAATTACTTGCAGCAATGGATGCTTTATTGGCGAAAGATGATTTTGCAGGACTGAAACAACTTATTGAAGACAATAAGATGGTTTGCGCCATCAGTGGCACCTGCAACTGGACAGACATTCGCCAGTTCAATCTTATGTTTTCAACAGAGTTCGGCTCAACGGAAGCTTCCGAAATCCCCCCTGCGGGGGGTGGGGGGGCCAATAAAGTGTATCTGCGGCCTGAAACGGCACAGGGTATTTTTGTCAACTTTCTGAACGTACAGAAAACCGGACGCATGAAAGTGCCCTTTGGTATTGCTCAAATTGGTAAGGCCTTCCGCAATGAGATTGTGGCCCGCCAGTTTATTTTCCGTATGCGGGAATTTGAGCAAATGGAAATGCAGTTTTTCATCCGCCCTGGCACACAAAAAGAGTGGTACGAGTTCTGGAAGGCCGAAAGGCTGAAATGGCACCGGAGCCTCGGTATTCCGGCAGAAAAATACCGCTACCACGACCATATCAAACTGGCCCACTATGCCGATGCGGCCTGTGATATCGAATTTGATTTCCCGATGGGCTTTAAGGAGTTGGAAGGCATACACAGCCGTACAGATTTTGACCTGCGCAGCCACCAGGAATACAGCAAAAAGAAACAGCAGTATTTCGACAACGACATTGACCCGGCCACCGGCAAACCTTACGGCAACTACATTCCGTTTGTAATTGAAACTTCAATCGGTTTAGACCGGATGTTCCTTGCTGTACTTAGCCAGGCTTACGAAGAGCAGGATTTAAGTACACCTGAGAGACCCGACAGTCGAGTGGTATTGAAACTGCCTGCCTCACTGGCGCCAATCAAACTGGCAGTGCTGCCGCTTACCAAAAAAGATGGCCTGCCTGAAGTTGCTGAACGTATAATGAGTGACTGTCGTCCGCATTTCCGTTGTTTTTATGAGGAAAAAGACTCAATTGGCAAGCGTTACCGCCGTATGGATGCTCTCGGAACACCCTTCTGTGTAACGGTTGACCACCAGACACTACAGGATGATACTGTTACTATCCGCTATCGTGATACGATGGAACAAGAGAGGATTCCTATTGAAAAGATTAAGGAATTGGTGATGAATGCGATTGGTTAATCCAGACAAGTCTCTGAATTACATAAGCCTTGTGTAGAATTCACGGGGCTTTTTTGTGTACATTATTTTAAATTTATCCTGTGGCATGACAGGAATCATTTTTTTCCTTGAATTACGTCACCCCTGCTTTTAGCAGGTAGTTCTACTTTGGCGTATTATTTTTTTAAGCCTCTTTTGGGCAGTTTAATGCCCGCAAAACAATCATCATGGCGAATACAGACATTACAAAACCTGTTGACCTTCAAACACATGCAGAAGGTACCGGCCCCAAAAGATTCCGCCGCCCGGTGTATATGGATTTCATGCCACCCTGTAACAGTGCCTGCCCTGCAGGTGAAAACATTCAGGCATGGTTATCTTATGCTCAAGCTGGCGACTATTTCAATGCGTTCCAGGTAATTATGGAAGATTGCGCCTTCCCGGCTATTATGGGACGGGTTTGCGTTAAGCCTTGCGAAACAGGCTGCAACCGCAATCACATTGACACAACTATTAACATTCATGCCGTTGAAAGGTACATTGGCGATGAAGCTATCAACCAGAAATGGGAAGTACGCTACGAAGCTAAACCTACAGGTAAGAAAGTGCTGGTAATAGGTGCGGGCCCTGGCGGTCTGTCAGCCGCTTATCACCTTGCCCGGATGGGACATACCGTTGAAGTATATGATGCGGGAAATCATGCTGGAGGTTTGTTATGGACAGGTGTTCCTGAATACCGTTTGCCAAAAGAAGTTCTGGATGCAGAAATTGCCCGCATATTAAATATGGGTATTAAACTGCGCCTGAATTATAAAGTGCAGGATGTTATGAGTGAAAAGAAAGCTGGCAATTTCGATGCGGTTTATCTGTCAGTTGGTGCACAGGTTATCCATGATGAAGGTTTCAGTCACGACAACTCTGTAATGATAACAGATGCTTTTTCTTTCTTTAACCAGGTTAAATCCAATTCTTCTCCATATATAAAGAAGAAAATTGTGGTGTATGGTGGTGGCAAATTGGCCCTGTACCTGTCAAGAATGATTAAACGGTTTGGTTCTGAGGTCTCTGTTTACTACCCCGGAGATAAGAAAATGATGCCTGCTTACGACTACGAAACAGAAGATGCACTGGCTGAAGGTGTGGATGTACAATTGTTCAGAAGCATCAGCAAAATTGAAAAGAACAAGATTACGCTGGAGAAAATGAAAGTGGAGAAAGGAAAAGCAATAGGCACTGGCGAATTTGAAACAATTGATGCTGATGTGCTGATTAATGCTTACAAGCAGGAGTCAGATACAGGGTTCCTTCGTTCAGCAGCCAACGTAAAAATAAATGATGACGGCACTGTGGTAATTGATGCACAGCGTATGACAGGCGAATCCGGAATTTTTGCTGGTGGCGATATGCTGCCCGGCGAAAACAGGAGCTCAACCATCGCAATTGGTCATGGTAAAAAGGCTGCTAAATATATTAATGGCTTTTTAACCGAGCCTTATCAAAAACCCGCTAAGCCCGCAACTGCCAGTTATCGCAAACTGCACATGTGGTACAAAACGGAAGCTCCGCAAAAGGAACAGAATAAACTGGCTCCTGAAGTGGCCGTTAAAAGTTTTGATGAGATAATGGCCGGCCTTGGTGAACCTGAAGCAAGATATGAAGCACAGCGCTGCCTTAGCTGCGGTAACTGCTTTGAATGTGATGGTTGCTTTGGCGCATGTCCCGAAAATGCCATTATTAAATTAGGCAAAGGCAACAGGTATAAGTTCAACTATGATGCCTGCACCGGTTGTGCAGTGTGTTACGAACAATGCCCCTGCCATGCAATTGAAATGATTCCTGAACCTGTTAATTAATCTGTGATGTCAAAAAATAAATTAGTCGCAACGATAGATGGAAACGAAGCGGCCGCTTATGTGGCCTACCGGGTGAACGAAGTTTGTGCCATCTATCCTATTACCCCATCATCCAATATGGCCGAACTGGCCGATGAATGGGCCGCAAAAGGAATAAAAAACATCTGGGGCAATGTACCCGATGTAATAGAAATGCAAAGTGAAGGCGGTGCTGCCGGTACAGTGCACGGTGCCCTTCAAACCGGCGCATTAACCACCACATTTACTGCTTCACAGGGCCTGATGCTCATGCTGCCCAACATGTATAAAATAGCCGGTGAGTTAACACCAGCTGTTTTTCATGTTGCTGCCCGTTCCTTAGCTACACAAGGGCTTTCCATCTTTGGCGACCACCAGGATGTGATGGCTGCAAGAACCACCGGCTTTGCCATGTTAAGTTCTGCAAGTGTACAGGAGGCACATGATTTCGCTTTAATCGCACAGGCTGCTACGTTGAAATCAAGAATACCAATTGTACACTTCTTCGATGGCTTCCGCACATCGCATGAAGTAAACAAACTGGAACTGCTGACCGATGAGCAAATAAAGGCAATGGTTCCTGATGATTTGGTAATTGCTCACCGTAAGAGAGGTTTAAGCCCAGATAATCCGTTCATCCGTGGTACTGCTCAAAACCCTGATGTTTATTTCCAGGGAAGAGAAACCGTGAATACATTCTACAATGCCATGCCAGCAATTGTGAATGAAGTAATGGCTGATTTTGAAAAACTGACTGGCAGAAAATACCAGTTGTTTGAATACACCGGCGCACCTGATGCAGAAGAAATTACTGTCATCATGGGTTCGGGCGGTGAAACAGTGGAAGAAACAGTAAAAGCACTGAATGCTGCAGGCAGAAAAGTGGGTGTGATAATGGTACGTTTATACAGGCCGTTCTCTATTGAGCATTTTGTGGATGTGATGCCTGCTACTGTAAAAACAATTGCAGTTTTAGACAGAACAAAAGAGATTGGCGCCGCCGGAGAACCTATGTACCAGGATGTGATGGCCACATTGGTGGAAGCGTTACAACAGGGTAAAATTAAATCACTGCCCAGGATAGTAGGAGGCCGCTATGGTTTATCTTCTAAGGAATGGACCCCTGCCATGGTGAAAGCTGTTTATGATGAACTTCAGAAACCTCAGCCGAAAAATGGCTTTACCGTTGGTATTAACGACGACGTAACATTTACCAGCATTGATTACGATCCGGAATATAAATTAGATGAAAGCGAATGGAGACAAGGTTTGTTCTTTGGATTGGGTGCTGATGGTACCGTAGGGGCAAATAAAAATACCATCAAAATCATCGGAGAAAACACTGATTTGTTTGCACAAGGCTATTTCGTGTATGACTCTAAAAAATCAGGCGCAAGAACGGTATCGCATCTGCGTTTTGGTCCTAAGCCAATCAGGGCTCCTTACCTGATTTCAAAGGCGGATTTTGTTGCCTGCCACCAGTTCAATTTCGTTGAGAAAGTGGAAATGTTGGAATTTGCCAGCAATGGCGCCACCTTCCTGCTCAACAGCCCTTACGACAAAAATGAAGTATGGGGCAAATTGCCCGGTCAGGTACAAAAACTTCTGATTGAAAAGAATATCAAGTTGTATGTAATTGATGCTACCACTGTTGCCCGTGACACCGGTATGAGGGGCCGTATCAACACCATCATGCAGACTTGTTACTTTGCTTTATCTGGTGTATTGCCCAAAGATGATGCTATCAAGCAGATTAAGAAGGCAATTGAAAAACATACTTCAAGAAAGGTCCGAAAGTTATCGAGCAGAACTTTAAAGCGGTTGATGCTACACTGGAGCACCTTTTATGAAGTAGATTATCCGAAAACTGTATCTGCAAAAGAAGTTGACTTACTCACTGTATCAGATAAAGCACCTGAATTTGTGAAGGATGTTACAGCAATGATGATGGCCGGTCACGGTGATAATATTCCTGTAAGTAAGATGACGGTGGACGGTACTTACCCAAGCGGAACCACACAGTGGGAAAAGAGAAATATCTCTGACCTGGTGCCTGTATGGGAACCAGACTTGTGTATTCAGTGCGGTAACTGTGCCTATGTATGTCCGCATAGCGTTATCAGGGCTAAATTCTATAACGAGAGCTATCTCAAAAATGCACCTGCCGATTTCAAATCAGCACATATTAATGCAAGAGGGTTTCCTGAAACTAAATATACACTATCTGTTTACTTAGAAGACTGTACTGGATGTAATCTTTGTGTGGAAGCCTGCCCAGTAACAGACGTAACGAACAACAAGAAAAAGGCAATAAACCTTGGTGAAAAAGAACCCATTCTTAAAACAGAACAAAAGAATATTGAGTTCTTTGAAAATATTCCATGGAACGACCGTTCTAAGATTGATTTCTCTACAGTTCACGGCGCACAGTTCCTGGAGCCGTTGTTTGAATTCTCAGGTGCTTGTGCCGGTTGTGGCGAAACACCATACCTGAAACTCCTTTCTCAGTTGTTTGGCGACAGGCTGCTGATTGCAAATGCAACAGGTTGTTCATCTATCTACGGTGGTAACTTGCCAACTACACCATGGGCAGTAAATAAAGAAGGCCGTGGGCCAGCCTGGAGTAACTCACTGTTTGAAGATAATGCCGAATTCGGATTAGGTATGCGCATAACTGCCGATAAGCAATTGGGTGTGGCTGTAAACCTGCTCAACGAATTGAAAGGCGAATTGGGCGAAGATTATGTGAAAGCCATTGTTGAAGCAAGTCAGGAAGTTGAATCAGAACTGGTACAACAAAGAAACAGGGTCGAAGACCTGAAAGCGAAACTGAAAGACATGAATACTTCAGCAGCGGCACATCTTCTATCTGTTGCCGACCAGTTGGTTCGCCGCAGTGTATGGCTGATTGGTGGTGACGGTTGGGCTTATGACATTGGTTATGGTGGTCTTGACCATGCCCTTGCCAGCGGCAGAAACGTAAATGTGATGGTACTGGATACAGAAGTATATTCAAATACGGGTGGTCAGTCATCCAAATCAACACCGACAGCTGCCACAGCTAAATTTGCAGCTGGTGGTAAAACAGTAGGTAAGAAGGATCTGGCTATGCAGGCAATATCTTATGGTAATGTATATGTGGCAAGGGTAGCTTTTGGCGCTAATCCGCAACAGGCATTGCTTGCCATGCGGGAAGCAGAAGCATACGACGGACCGTCACTGATATTGGCATACAGCCATTGTATTGCTCATGGTTACGACCTGAAAGACGGATTGGACCAACAGCAGAAAGCAGTACAAAGCGGTCACTGGCCTCTGCTCAGGTATAATCCGGTATTGAGAAAGAAAAACCAGAATCCGTTTGTGCTTGACTCCACAAGGCCGTCTATGCCGTTGAAGGATTATGCTTATAATGAGTTGCGCTATAAAGTGCTGACAATGACTAATCCTGAAGGAGCTGAACACCTGATGAAACTGGCGCAGGAAATGGTAAACCTGAAATGGAAAAACTACGAAGAGCTGGCAACCAAAAAAGCAAGCGACTTTGTACCTGTAGGTTAATAATATAGGAATGGCAACCAGAACCGGTTGCCATTCTTTTCTAAAAATACTATTATTAAATGCCTGTAAAACAATATTTGTTTACAAACCGGAATGATAATAATAGGATATCCTGTCTGCCGACAGGCAGGTATGTGGCAAAAATATCATCCCACTTTGCGGGATAACTAAAAGATAAACACATGAAACTGCATTCCACTTACATGGGGCTTAAACTAAATTCCCCAATCATCGTTTCTTCCTGTTCATTATCTGAAAATGTTGAAAACATCGTAAAGATGGAGGACAACGGTGCTGGTGCTGTTGTACTGTCTTCGTTGTTTGAAGAACAGATACGCCTGGAAGAAGAAAAGCTGAAAGGTGTGATAGCTGAAACAAGTTATTCATTCCCGGAGGCATTGGACTATTTTCCCGGCCTCGATGATTTTAATGTGGGTGTGGATGATTACTTAGAGAATATCCGCAAGGCAAAAGAAAAAACTAAAATCCCCATCATCGGCAGCCTGAACGGTATTACAACAGAAGGCTGGATTGATTATTCAAAGTGGATTGAACAGGCAGGTGCCGATGCACTGGAAGTAAATATATTTTTCATTCCCGGCGATATTGGAATGTCGTCTTCAGAAGTAGAACACCGCTACCTGAATATCATTGAGGCAATAAAGCAATCGGTTAAGATTCCGGTGGCAGTGAAACTCAATCCTTATTTCAGTACAATGGGGAACATGGCATTGCGGATGAAAAATTCCGGGGCGGATGGATTGGTATTGTTTAACAGGTTCTATCAGCCGGATTTCGACATCAACGAATTAGTTGTAAAAACAGATTTACATTACAGCGAATCAAGTGAAATTCGTCTGCCGCTGATGTGGATAGCTTTGTTGTACGGGAAAGTAAAACTGTCGCTGGCTGCCACTACAGGCGTGCAAAGTGCTGTTGAAGTAGTGAAATATCTCTTAGCCGGTGCCGATGTCGTAATGACGGCTTCCTCCTTGTACAAAAACGGCATACCTTATTTAAAAACAATGAATAAGGAACTGCAGGACTGGATGTATATGATGGGATACGACAGTGTGGAGGCCTTCAGGGGTTCTATGAGCCAGCAAAATATTTCTGACCCAACTGCTTTTGAAAGATCCAATTATATCAAAATACTGGAAGGAGTGAAGTAAATTTGCCGGATGAAGCAAAAGCAGGCAGAAGTACTGGCTCCGGCAGGTTCTTTCGACAGTTTACAAGCCGCCATTAATGCAGGGGCAGATTCCATTTATTTCGGCGTGGAACAGCTTAATATGCGTACCCGTTCTGCCGGAACATTTACAATTGAAGATATAAAAGAAATTAGCAACGTTTGCAAAGCAAATAGCCTGAAGTCATACATTACCCTGAACACAGTAATGTATGAACACGACATGCAATTACTGAAAACAATTTTGAAAGAAGTAAAGAAGCATGGTATTGATGCTGTCATCGCTTCCGACTTTTCAGTATTTGAGTATTGCCATCAGTTAGGTATTCCACTGCATATTTCTACTCAGGCCAATGTGAGTAATATTGAATCCGTGCAATTCTTTTCCCGCTTTGCGGATGTAATTGTATTGGCCCGTGAACTTACCCTGAAACAGGTGGAGCATATTACAAAAGAGATAAAGAGAAAGCAGATAAAAGGCCCCTCAGGCGAATTGGTAAAGATTGAAATTTTTGTACACGGGGCTTTGTGTATGGCCGTTTCTGGCAAATGCTATATGAGCCTGCATACACAAAATGCTTCGGCCAACCGCGGAGCTTGTGTGCAGAATTGCCGACGTCCCTATATTGTAACAGATGCAGAAACAGGAGAACAACTGATGATAGATAACGAATACATTATGTCACCGAAAGATTTGTGTACGATAGATATTCTTGACCAGGTAATTGCCAGTGGTGTGGGAGTATTAAAAATTGAAGGCCGGACAAAAGGCGCTGAATATGTGCAGGTGGTTACACAATGTTACAAACAGGCAAGGGACTCGGTCTATGATAAAACATTTTCTAGAGAGAAAACAAATGTCTGGAAAAAAGAAATGGAGAAAGTGTATAACCGTGGCTTCTGGGAAGGATATTACTTAGGCAGAAAGTTAGGCGAATGGACTCCGCAGCCCGGTTCTGCTGCTACTGAAAAGAAAGTTTACATTGGTAAAGGCAGTAAATACTATCCCAAAATTGGCATTGGTGAGTTTACCCTGGAGTCAGGCAGTTTGAAAATTGGTGATACGCTGATGGTTACGGGTCCTAAATGCGGAATGTATAAAGAGAAAATTGAAAAACTGGTAGTGAATGGTATTGATGGGCCAGAAGCTGTTAAAGGAGATAAAATAACCTTTCCGTTTGCAACAAAAGTTTCTGCCAGTGATAAACTGTATAAAATAGTGGAGACGGCCAATGTATAAAGTGATTCATTACCGCAATAAATGTATTGGCTGCGGTGTGTGCTATGAGCAACAACCGGAACTTTGGCGCATGTCAAAAAAAGACGGAAAGGCTACATTGGTAAAGGGAGTTGGAAAGAAAGATGTTTATATTCTCAACATCACAAATGCGGAGATTGAGAAAACACAGGAAGTGGCAGAAGCCTGTCCTGTGCGGATAATAAGGGTACAATAAACAGGAAGAAAATCTTCCGGAATAAATATATAATAATGGATAAAAGGATTGCAGCATTTATTTCAAAACAGACTTGTGGTAACCTTTGTTGTGTGGATGAACAGGGAAATCCGTATTGCTTTAGCTTCTTCTACTCGTTTGATGAGCAGGAGGTGATGTTGTATTACAAATCTTCTGATGACACAAAACATTCTGCAATTTTGTATAAGAATCAAATCGCAGCGGGAACAATACTTCCCGACAAACTGAATTTTCTGGCGATAAAAGGAATACAGTTTGAAGGAGAGGTATTAGGGCCAAAATACCCTGATACCAAAAACGCTTCTTCACATTATCACAAAAAGCACCCGATGGCATTGGTTATGCCGGGTGATATATGGGCGATACGGATATACAGAATTAAGTTTACCGACAACTCCCTTGGCTTTGGCAAAAAACTGATGTGGGAAAGAATAGTAAGTGGTTCTTAGTGGCAGCTCATCTTTTTCTTTCAGCATTTATCTTACCTTTAACTACTTGCTTGCATATATTTTATAATAGTCGCAATCATTTTTAATGACATACACAGATACTTATCAGTCATTCAAAACTGCGATTAATTTCTCTGATGAAATAATACAGGCTGACGAAAGTGTGGATGTGCTGAATTTTGGTTTTGAGTCAGCAAACTTTGCAATTTTGCCCGGCGAAGATTCTTATTGCTGTCCCGGTCACCAGTTTAACAGCCATTTTTGTTACCCGTTTAGTTCCTCTGCCGAAGCTATAAATGAAGTGCTGGATGTGCATGATTCTCATGTTTTGGAGAACAAAAAATTTCGTTATCATATTTTCATGCCGAAAGGCAGAAAAAGTACTGATGAATATGTTCTCTTGCTTCATGGTTTCAATGAAAAATCCTGGACGAAATATTACCCATGGGCTAAAAGAATAACTGAGCTTACAGGCAAGGCTGTAATTCTGTTCCCGATTGCCTTCCATATGAATCGAACACCTTTTGCATGGAGCTCTTCACGGGTCATGTATGCTGCAAGTGAGCAACGAAAAAAACAATTTCCTGATTTGCTGCATTCTTCCCTGTCAAATGTGGCGATAAGTACCAGGCTGCATGAAAAGCCACAGCGATTTGTATGGTCGGGTTTACAAACTTATTATGATGTTATACAACTGGTTGAACAGATAAAATCAGGAAAAAACCCAGCCGTTACTGCTGATGCAACTATTGATATTTTTTCTTATTCGATCGGAGCTTTTCTTTCCGAGATTTTATTAATGACTGACTATAACCGTTATTTTGAAGAATCAAAATTGGTAATGTTTTGTGGCGGCCCTGTTTTTAACCGGATATCACCTGTTTCAAAATTCATTTTAGACAGTGAAGCAAATGTACACCTCTGTTCATTTCTTGTTGAGCAACTGGAAAATCACATAAATAAGGATGACAGGCTAAAACATTACTTGGGTGAACAGCATCCTGAGGGAATGTATTTCCGGTCAATGCTTAATTGTAACGCAATGGCTGATTTCAGGAACAAAGGATAAAAGAAATTGCGGATAAGCTGTATGCAATTGCTTTGAACGGGGATACGGTTATTTATCCACAGGCGGTATTGAATTCATTGCAGGGGAAATACCGTAATATAAAGGTAAAAGTAGACATCCTTGACTTTCCTTATTATTTCATACACGAAACCCCATTTCCCGAAAATTCTATTGATGAAAAAAGTGTGACTTTACAATTTGATACAGTTTTCAAACAGGCTTGTAACTGGCTGGATTAGTTCCGTAGAATACATTTAAATGTACTATCCGAATCAATAATCAGGAACGTTTGGAAGGGCGACATATAAAAGTATTTAAATACTTTTATATGAAAAAATGTCGTATCTTTGCTGTATAAAATAACTTATTATGCTTACAATCCAGGAAAACTTCTTAAATGTAACATTACTTGAACCGAAAATGAAACATCCGACGATTTTTCAACGTTTTGATCAACTAGCCGATGGAGAAAATCTGATTATTCATAATGACCACGATCCAAAGCCATTATATTACCAGATGATGGGAGAGAGAGGGAATGTTTTTACCTGGGAATACCTGGAGCAGGGACCTGAATGGTGGAAAGTAAGAATAACAAAAAGGCTAAAGGGCGAGGATGACGAAACACTGGGCCAGATAGTGGCTAAAGATTTTCATAAAGCACAAATTTTCAAAAAATATGGTCTTGACTTTTGTTGCGGAGGTAAAAAGACAGTTAAAGAAGCATGTGCCGATAAAGGATTGGATGTTACAAAAATTGAACAGGAACTGCAACTTGCTGATAAGAACGCAAAATCATCAAGGTCACTGCCATATAACGAATGGACGCCAGATTTTCTGGCTGATTATATTGTAAATACCCATCACGCCTATGTGAATAAGAACCTTCCCGATATTAAAGTTTACGCAAACAAAGTGATGAACGTTCATGGAAGCAGGCATCCGGAATTGATTCGGGTGAACAAACTGGTTGAAGCGGTCTCTGATGAGCTTGGTGCACACTTGATAAAAGAAGAAAGGGTTTTATTCCCATACATTAAAACACTTGCCGCTATAAATAACAAAGCAGAGTTGAATCAAGCTAATCCTTTTGGTTCGGTACAGAATCCTGTCAATATGATGGAAATGGAACATGAAGTGGCAGGACAACTGATGCAAGAGATAAGGAACATTACCAGTAACTACTCATTACCCGAAGATGCGTGTGCCAGTTATACATTGTTGTATCGTATGCTGGATGAATTTGAGGATGATTTGCATCTGCACATACATCTTGAGAATAACATCCTTTTCCCTAAAGCGGTTGAATTGGAAAAATCTTTAAAAAACTGACATGGTTCCGAAAACACTAAAGCCGGTTAAACGTCACGATGCACTGGTGAAGTTTTCCAAAGAACATCATTTTGGATTATTGCTTTGCTGGAAGATTAGACAGGGTGTAATGGATAAGATATCAGAGAAACGAATTACAGAATATGTTTTGTACTTCTTTGATGCTGATTTGAAAAAACACTTTGAGGCAGAAGAGAAAGAACTGTTCGTAAAACTTTCTCCTGATGATGAGTTAAGAACGCAGGCAGTTAAAGAGCATGAAGTGATATATGCAATGATTAATAATTGGAGAAAAGTAAGTAGTTCAACGGAAGAGTTACTAGTATTTGCAGATACACTTGATAAACATATTCGTTTTGAGGAGAGAGTATTGTTCAATCATCTGCAGGAGCTGTTATCTGAGGCAGAATTGACTGAACTTATAAATTGTCACTCAGGCAATGATGCAGATGCAGATGTTGCATGGAATGACAAATTCTGGCTTACATAATTATTCTGATGAACGGTTTGATAATTGGGCTATTGAAATTGAAGAAAATCAGGAAAAATTAAACAGTATTCACTCTTGGAAAACCATATAGAAAATGCCCTGAATTATCAGAACAACTTTTTATAAGGATTAACCGAATAGGGCATTTTCTTATTTAAAATGAACTTCAAAAGTTTCTCGGGCAATGGTTATTAATAGGAATACAAAAATAGCGACATTATTGAAGCACCATCCGGATGCCCTGGTAGCAATAGTTAGCATTGATAATAAGTTTGCAAAACTGAGAAACCCGTTACTTCGCAAATTAATGGCGGGGAGAACCAGTATTGCGATGGCATCAAAAATTGCCGGATGCAGCATAGAGGATTTTTTTGTAAAACTGAGACCGCTTGGTTTTATATTAGCAGGAACAGCCGAAACAGAAGAAATAAATAATAAAGTTATGGAACAAAATGAATTCATCAGGAACGTTAAACCCGAGAGCATTATTGATTTGGATGTAAGGCCAGTACTTGCTGGCGGTACCGATCCTTTCCACATTATTATGGATTCGGTAAACAATCTGAAATACGGGCAGGTACTTCGGATTATCAATACGTTTGCACCAATGCCGCTGGTATCAGTGCTGGGTAAAAAAGGGTTTGAATCTTATATTGACCAGGTTGAGCTGCAATTGGTTCATGCCTATTTCTATAAAAAACAGGATGCAGCTGTTGATATAAAAGTAGGTGTAAAAGATGTGGCAAATATGTGGAGTGATATTGCTGATAAGTACAAGGGAAATTTAATTGAGCTGGATGTACGTAACCTTGAAATGCCACAACCAATGCATAAAATTTTAGAAGCATTGGAGCAATTGCCTGACGGAAAGGCATTGTTTGTTCAGCATAAAAGGATTCCGGTATTTTTGTTACCCGAGTTGGCAGAAAGAAAGTTTGAATACCGCCTCAATGAAAAGGCAGAAGGTGATGTGGAAATAATTATTTTCAGACCCTGATATGTTTGCCGGAGTTATTAATAATCAGCCAATGCAGAATACCACCTATAAAGTGGTGCTTCCTTTTTATACTTATGCTGCTCTCTCACTTTTTGCTGCATGTTTTCTGCTTCTTATTTCAACCGGCTCTTTTACTGGTCATTATTTTAACCCGCATATATTGGCTATTACCCATATGATGGCATTGGGTTGGGGTACGATGATAATTTTGGGTGCCGGTTATCAGTTAATTCCCGTATTGATTGAAAAATCGCTTTATAGTATTAAGTTGGCAAACTGGTCTTTTTTTCTGGCTGCTACCGGTATACCGCTATTGGCATATGGATTTTACAATTTTGATATGGGATGGCCAGCTAAGTGGGGCGGGCGGCTGGTATTTATCTCCGTTTCATTATTTGTGATTAATCTTGCAAAAAGCATTCAAAAAAGTAAAAATAGGAATGTACATGCCTGGTTTATGCTTGCGGCATCGGTCTGGCTGTTTGTTACAGCATTGTATGGGCTGGTGTTGGTTTATAACTTTACATTTCCTATTTATAAGCGAAACCATATTGAATTAATTCCATTACATGCACATACAGGCGTTATCGGGTGGTTCCTTCTTTTAGTAATTGGTGTTGGCTCAAAACTTATTCCAATGTTTATGATTTCAAAGTACACCAACAGTAAGCAGTTATGGTTGATTTTTTTACTGATTAACACAGCTTTAGTACTTTTTATCTCGCTATATATTTTTAAAGCAGCTAATGCTATTTTCTTTTTTCCGGTAGTAATGTTATTGACTTCACTGATAGTATTCGCTCAGTATTGTTATAAAAGTTATAAGCAACGTATACGGAAACAGGTTGATGAGCAGATGAAACTATCCTTGCTTTCTCTACTAATGATGCTGTTGCCGGTGGCTGTGATTTTTTTCCTCATTGGGCTGTTCGTTTCTGGTAAAGAAGACATGAGAATCGTACTGCTATATGGATTTGTGATTTTCTTTGGCTGGATAACTGCAATCATTTTTGGGATGACGTTTAAAACACTTCCCTTTATCGTTTGGAATAAAGTGTATGGAAAAATTGCGGGACTTGGTAAAACACCCGGCCCAAAAGATTTATATAGCGAAAGACTTTTTGCGGCTATGTCGGTAAGCTACCTGGCTGGGTTTGTTATATTCATTGCTGGGATATTAACAATTGAAAAGGTGGTGCTTACAATTGGTTCTTCATTATTGTTGCTGTCAGCATTGCTGTATTGTGTGAATGCAGGGAAACTCATCTTTCATAAAGCTTTTTAGTAGTATGATTAATGTAATAAGCAATAACAAACTGAAGAGTACCATTGCATTGGCAGCATTGCAGAATGTGATTGATCCGGAAATTGGAATAAGTGTGGTTGATTTGGGCCTTATTTATCAAATCGATTTTGAAGAAACAGAACACAAGATTTTTGTAACAATGACACTTACTACACAGTTTTGTCCAATGGGTGAATCTTTGACCGGTGCCGTAAAAAGGGCAATAGAACACACCTTCGTCAAAGAAGAAGCCATTGTGGAATTAACTTTTGATCCACCATGGACTCACGGACGCATTTCAGAAGAAGGAAAACAATTTTTAAACAGATAATTATGCTTAGCCTTACTTGTAAAACAGCTATTAAGGCAGTGGTTTACCTCGCCTCCAAGTATCAGTCGGGTCAGAAAGCTGGCATTAAAGAAATAGCAGAGTTTATTGATGCCAGTGAGCATACTGTAGGGAAAATGCTACAGGTACTGGTTAAAAGAAAGCGTAATCAATAGCACCAAAGGTCCTAATGGCGGTTTTTTTATTTCTCTGAAACAAATGAATCAGCCTATTATCAATATTGTTGAGTCGGTAGATGGAAAGGAGGTTTTCAGGCAATGCGGTTTAGGATTCAGTAAATGTTCTTCCTCTCATCCATGCCCGATACATAATGATTATAAAATTGTGAGAGACCTTTTTGAAAAGATGTGCAGGGAAAAAAATGTCATCGATTTGTGTGAACCGGTCAACAGCGGATTGGCTTACTTATACGGTTGATTCTCCTGCTGATATTTTATTTATTGAGTTGATTGGCACGCCTCAAATAAATCCGTAATTCACATATTATGTATGTACCTTTACCCGTTTCTGATTCTAACAGCTACATACATTTTTTTCCACTAACTGCCGCTGAGAGTATTTATCACTTTCAAAGTAAACAACAATGAATAATTATCCTCTGCATAAATTTCATATTCCGGTGATGGGGCTTGCCTATACAATCGACAGTCCTGTTAAAGTGGCCCGCTATGGCATTTCATCCGTTATATCAATTGTCGAAGACAGGTTGATAGAAATGATGCGCAGTTATTATTACCCAACAATAAACCAGCACTATGAACCAATAACAACAAATGAACCCGATTACAGGGCAAGGAGAATTACTGATTACCTGAACCTTGTGAATTCAATAGTGCATACCCAGATAGAAAAAATTAAGAAAGCAGCATTTGAAAAAGGCTCTGAAATTGTAAAATATTTTGAAATGTTGCCGGAGGACAGTTTTTTGAAGCAGCTGTACCTTAAAATGGTGGATACGGATAACCGGACAGAGAGAGAAGAGATGGAAAACTATCTCAGATCTCAGGTAAAGCCCGGTAGTATAGATGTGAACATTATGACAAAAGTTGACCGTAATAATTATGATAAGAATGGGAAGATGATTGAAGATGGATCCGATGCTGTTGCAGCTTTACGGGGGTACATCAAAAGTGATCTGTCAAATTCTTCAATTGTCTTTTCCGCAGGAATGAACCCGAGACTGTTTAACTACATGGAACAATGCCGGGAGTTTGATATAAACGAAGAAGGCTCTTTTACAAAAAAAGTAGTACTGAAGGTTAGCGATTACCGCTCTGCCTTAATTCAGGGAAAATACCTGGCAAAGAAAGGCATCTGGATTAGTGAGTTCAGAATTGAATCAGGTCTTAATTGCGGAGGCCATGCGTTTGCATCTGAAGGTTTCTTATTGGGTCCTATTCTTGAAGAATTTAAAACAAAAAGGGAAGAACTGACAGCGTCACTTTTTGAAATTTATTCGGCAGCGCAACATAAGAAAGGAACTGCTGTTAGCGAAACTCCTCCGGCAATTATTATTACAGTTCAAGGCGGTATCGGAAGCAGCGAGGAGAATACTTTTTTACTTAATAAGTATGACGTTAACAGCACCGGCTGGGGGTCGCCTTTTTTGTTAGTGCCGGAAGCCACAACTGTTGATGACGAGACTCTGAAATTACTCTGTAATGCAAAGGAAACAGATGTGTCTCTAAGCCGGAATTCGCCATTGGGGGTGAGGTTTTATTATTTGAAAGGAACAAGTTCTGATAGGGAGAAAGCAACCCGGATACAGCAAGGCAAACCTGGAAGCCCTTGTACAGAGAAGCATCTTTCTTTTAATACCGAGTTTACAAAAGAGCCAATTTGTACCGCATCTCACAAGTATCAGAAATTAAAGATTGCACAGTTGCAGGAGATGAACCTGCCGGAAAATGAGTACAAGCGGCAATTGGCAGAAATAATGGATAAAGAATGTTTATGTATTGGCCTTAGCAATGCCGCTGCCATTTGTTATTCTGAAACTTTTGTAAACAAACTGACTTCTGTAAATGTGTGCCCGGGTCCAAACATTGTTAACTTTTCGAAGGTGGTATCTCTTAAGACAATGGTTGATTATATCTATGGAAGAGATAAAACGCTGACACCAGAAGGCCGGCCTCACATGTTTATTGCCGAATTGAATTTATATATTAATTACCTAAAAGAGCAGATTACGGAAGATATAAAGACCGGTCAGTTTTCGAAGAAGAAAAAATACTATTCGTCCTACTTTCAGAATTTGAAAGATGGGATATGCTATTACAAAGGACTTGATGATATTGCCAAACAAGAGGGGGAACAGTTTTTCATCTCTCTTGGGGAAGCCACTGAAGAACTGGATGAACTGAATGATAAGTATGAACTTGAGTCATCGGTAATGGCTATTAACTAAGAACCGGTTACTCTTACAGTAACCGGCTCAAAATTTTAACCTGTATTTAGCGGATTGCAAATTACAGTTGTTCAAACCTTGCCTGGAAGAAACGCAGGTATTTTGGTTCGTACACCATTTTTAATCCTTTTATTTTATTACGGCGTTCATACACTCTTGCAGTTGATTCGGCAATCACATCCATATGTGCCTGTGTATATACACGGCGTGGAATAGTAAAGCGGACCAGTTCCAGTTTCGGATAATAGTTTTCACCATTTGCCTTTCTGCCGGCTGACACTACACCTCTTTCCATAGTACGGACTCCCGAATCGAGATACAGTTCCGCAGCCAGTGTTTGTGCCGGATACTCATCCTGCGGAATCTGTGGCAGAAATTTCCTGGCATCTACAAAAATGCCGTGTCCGCCAATCGGCTTAACAATGGGAATGCCATATTCAATCATTTGTTCGCCCAAATAAATTACCTGACCCACTCTTGCACGGATATGGTCATCGTCCACACTCTCTTTAATACCGATTGCCATTGCCTCCATATCACGGCCTGCTAATCCGCCATAAGTATGCAATCCTTCATACACTACTACCATATTTCTTGCTTCTTCAAAAACATCCCAATCGTTGATGGCAAGAAATCCGCCAATGTTTACAAGGGCATCTTTCTTGGCACTCATAGTGGCGCCATCCGTGTAAGAATTTATTTCTTTTACTATTTGTTTGATAGATTTATTCTGATACCCTTTTTCTCTTTGCTGAATAAAGTAAGCATTTTCAGCCACCCTTGTCATGTCATGTATGATACGGATGCCGTGTTTCTTTGTAAGAACCCTGAGTTCTTTCAGGTTCTTCATACTGATGGGCTGACCACCGGCCATATTAACACTGGTCGCCACACTTACATAAGGGATTTTTTCGGCTCCATGTTTTTTAATCAATGCTTCCAGCTTGTTGAGGTCAACATTTCCTTTAAATGGAAATTCATTTTCTGAGTCGTGGGCTTCGCTGATGATGATGTCTTCAAATTTACCACCAGCAAGTTCCTGGTGAAGACGGGTCGTAGTGAAGTACATATTGCCGGGAATGATATCACCTTTCTTAATCAGAATTTGGGAAAGGATGTGTTCAGCACCACGGCCCTGATGTGTAGGGACTAAATATTTATAACCATAAACTTCTTTAACCACCTCTTCAAGATGATAGAAGTTACGGCTGCCTGCGTATGCCTCATCACCCAGCATCATGCCCGCCCACTGACGGTCACTCATGGCGGAAGTGCCACTGTCTGTAAGCAGGTCAATGTAAACATCTTCAGATTTAAGCAGGAATGTATTAAAGCCTGCTTCTTTTAAAGCTTTTTTTCTTTGGGCAGGAGTGGTCATTTTGAGCAATTCCACCATCTTAATCTTATAAGGCTCAGCCCAGCTTTTTCTTATTACTTGTTTCATATAGCAAATTTTATTTTATGGGTTTTAGTTTAGCAGTAAAGTGACGAAGCAATGGCGTTTCCTCTGTTATCTCAAGTCCTTTTAATTCGTTTCTTTTTGTTAAATACCTCGATAATTACCTCCGACACATAATCAATATGACTTTGCGTATATACTCTTCTTGGAATAGCAAGACGTACCAATTCCATTTGTGCCGGTATAAGTTTCTTTTCACTGTCATATTTGCCAAACATCAACGAGCCAATTTCCACGCCACGGATGCCGCCTTCTTCATACAAAGCACATACCAGCGACTGGCCGGGATATTGGTTAACCGGGATATGCGGGAGAAATGCTTTAGCGTCCAGGTACACTGCGTGTCCGCCACCGGGCTGCATTACCGGTACGCAGGCAGCCACTAATTTTTCCGGCAGGTATTCAATACTTCGTATCCTGTATTGCAGGTAGTGTTCATCCAGCACTTCATTCAGGCCGATGGCGATAGCTTCAAGGTCTCTGCCTGCGAGGCCGCCATATGTTGGAAACCCTTCTGTAATGATTAAGAGGTTTCTGCATTGCAGGGCAAGTTCTTCGTTATGCATTGCCAGGAAGCCACCGATATTAGCAAAAGCATCTTTCTTGGCACTCATGGTACAGCCGTCTGCATAAGAGAACATCTCGTTGGCTATTTCACGAACCGGTTTATTCTTATAACCTTCTTCTCTTATTTTAATAAAGTATGCATTTTCCGCAAAGCGGCAGGCATCAATAAACAGGGGATATTAAATTCAGAACAAACTTTTCTGGCATCTTTAATATTTTGCATACTTACCGGCTGGCCACCGCCTGAGTTATTGGTTACAGTAATGATAACCATTGGAATATTGGCAGCGCCTTTTTCTACGATAGTTTTCGGAGTGCTTCAATATCCATATTGCCTTTAAAAGGTGCAGGCACTGTTGGTTTCTTGCCTTCTTCACACAACAGGTCAATACCTTCAGCACCAGAAAATTCAATGTTTGCCCTTGTAGTATCAAAAAGTGTATTACTTAAAAAGTATTTTCCCTTTCCGCCAGTGATGCTAAATAATATTTTTTCTGATGCCCTGCCCTGGTGAGTGGGTATGATTTGAGGCATGTGTGTGATATCCTGTACGGCTTTTTTAAACTCATAAAAGCTGGGACTTCCGGCATAGGATTCATCACCCTTCATTATGCCGGCCCATTGCAGGCTGCTCATAGCACTGGTGCCGCTGTCGGTAAGCAGGTCAATCAGCACATCCTTTGAGTCAATGAGAAAGGGATTACACGCTGCCTTTTTCAAAATTTCTTTTCTTTCTTCTTTAGTATTGAAATAGATCGGTTCTACCGATTTTATACGGAATGGTTCAATAATCGTTTTCATCTGAATATCATTTTTTTTATTTTAATGGCCAGATGTTATTCGCCATAAAATTTTCTTCGCATTTATAAGGTAGCTCGAAAATTTTATGTCTCATTTCATGTGGCAGATTTTGCAACCGTAAAGGTCAATGTCGGAAAATAGGATATTTTGTCTTACAGTGTTGGGAGTGTAAGAGTAATCAGGTTGGCTTGCGGATGATATTCTTAAAGATTAATACATTCATAAAAAAACCTGCCTCAAAAGTAGGCAGGTCGGGGTTTATAAATAATGACTTTTATCAGGCTCCAAATTGCTGTAAATGATGGTCCAGGTGTTTCCACATTCCCATGCCCCATTGTTCGGCATTCATTTTTCCAAAGAAAGGATGAACTTTGTTACCAATTCCGGCCGGAGTTGCTTTGTAAAAATTTGTAACCAACTCAATAAGCTGCTTTTTTTTCTTCTTCAAAATTCCGTTCATCGGTAATGATAAAACCAGGCGCAGTAGGTAAACTCCTTTTATATGGTTTTTCTCCGTACAACAGAGGTTTGGCAAGCCAGCCGACTATATATCCCATCAGCATTCTCCTGGGAGGTTTTTCCATGAAGGGTACACGAAAGGCCTCTTTGCAGTGAGCCAGCATCTGGCTTACATTCATCTTCCCCCATTGCCGCTGGCTGTTTGTTGTTAAACTATTAAGTCTTTCAATAGTTTCAAAGTATGTAGTATTGTCAAAAAGATTTTTTACTCCCATAATGGCCTTTTTTTGAAATGATTTCGATTAATGACCGCCACCGGCTGGTGTTTTAAACTTATCCCCTGTTTTTTCAATAATGTTCCTGTAAAACTGATCACTGTAACCAGGTTGTTTTACAGCCGGCATGGGCTTGTCCGTTTTTGTCTTTACGTTACCATCTAGAAACTTTGTAAACAAATGGGCATACAATTTTTTCCATTCAGCAAAAGTCTTTGCCTGTTGTATATTGGAAAAATCTGTAAGAAATTTTATCGCCTGTGCCGGACTCTTCTTATATAAAGCCGCTGCCTTTTTATCAGCTTCAGGTATGGCGGCTATAAATCCGTTTTCAAGTTCCTGTTGCCTTGCTTGAATATCAGGAATCATGTCTTTATATCTTGTATAGGCAAAGTTGCTTACCTGGTTAAACAGCCAGAATGCTGATGTTTCACTAAAGGTCATTATATCACCATTTCCCACTTTTATAGAATTAGGAATAGTGGTAATGCAGGAAAACATTGGAGTGTAAACTGTGCTGTAGGTATCATCCATTCCAAACCAGATAATACCACCAAGCGGCGCCGGTACCGACGACCTGCACTGTGCCACGAAAGAAAAACCGGTTTGTTGTGTGGAAATGGCCCTTTCATTAAAATAAGAAGCACCATCCACTTTATAAGTCATCGGCCTCCAGCGGACAATGTTTTCATAAGCCCCGGCTCCGGGATCTTTTGTCATATCCATAGGTGTACCCTGGTAATAGTCACGCATCATGGCATATACATCCTGCAGGCCAATTTTTTGATTAGGTTTTACATACAGCGGCATGCGGTTATGCAGGTTCTTACCCATTGCATAATCAAGATACATATCCATACCACTGCATACTTTATTAAAACCACTCCAAACCCTTGCTTCACAAAAACGGGCTGCGCCAAAATCTATTGGAGCATATATATCACTGAAGCTGAAATCTTTGTCTTCTCCGGAATAGTATCCTTTTGATTTTGCAAAAGAAATAACATCGGGAGAGTACATACAATTTTCAGGGTCGTTAAGCGGAAAGGTTTGTATGCGGGCCTGGTTGGCATGTCCGCTGATATAACCGTCAGGGATTCGAATAGCAACCCAAACAGCGCCTTTATTACCAACACCTTTTCCTATCATTTCCATTATCCATACTTCGTTAGGATCTGCAATAGAAAAAGATTCACCGCTGCTGTAGTATCCATATTTGGCAACAAGGTCGGTCATAATTTTAATAGCTTCCCTTGCGGTTTTGGAACGCTGCAAAGCAATGTAGATGAGGCTGCCATAATCAACGATACCGGTAGTATCGGTCAGTTCTTCACGGCCGCCAAAGGTTGTTTCACCTATTGCAACCTGGTATTCGTTCATGTTGCCAACAACATTATAGGTTTGTGCAGCCTGCTCCATTTCGCCGAGATATAAACCTGAATCCCATTCAAATACTTTCAGCATAGTGCCCTTGGGGTATCTTGCAGCTTTCCAGTGATATAATTCGCCAAACAGAATATGCGAATCGGCGGAATAAGATATAAAGCAAGAGCCATCCTTACTTGCGCCTTTCGTAATTAAGAAATTAGTGCAGGCATCAGTAAGTTGCGAAGCAAGCAGAAATGCTGTTGTCAGAAATAATGCGACGATTTTTTTCATACTGTATGTTTAATAAGAAAAACTGGAATTAAGTTAATAAAATTACCCGTTTTTGGTGAATAGAAAGTGTACGTATTGTTCTTAGCAAATACGTGGCAGTTGCTCTCCTGGGAGATAGTTTACCACCCTTCGGCCACCAATACGGCTTTTAAGCAGCACCTTTTTGGGATGTTCGGTATTCACTTCGCCAATTATGGCTGCGTTTTTTCCGTTTTCATCGGTGCGAAGTGCTGACAAGAAACCATCTGCAATTTCTTTTGATACAACAGCAAGGAAAAGACCTTCGTTTGCAACATACAGCGGGTCAAGACCGAGCATTTCGCAGGCACCTTCTACTTGCTCATCGACAGGGATATTATGTTGGGACAGTTCAAAACCCAGTAAAGTAAGTTCTGCAATTTCATTGAGTACTGACGCCACACCTCCTCTTGTTGGGTCACGAAGAAATTTTATATCACCGCCGAACTGGGTAACCAATTTTTCAATTGTGTGATTAAGGTTTACGGTATCGCTTTCAATGGTTGTTTCAAACTCCAGTCCTTTGCGAACACTCATAATGGCGATACCATGTGTGGCGATATTACCACTCACAATAATTTTATCGCCCGGTTTAATATTGTTGTGATGAATATTTGCTTTTGGATGAATAAAGCCTATACCCGAGGTATTGATAAATATTTTATCACCTTTTCCTTTCTCCACCACCTTGGTGTCACCAGTTACTATCTTAACATTTGCTTTTTGTGCAGCCTCTTTTATGCTGACCAGAATTTCCCAGAATTCCTTCATGCTTAACCCTTCTTCAATAATAAAGGATAGCGAAAGGTATTTTGGAACAGCGCCACACATGGCAAGGTCGTTTACTGTACCGTTAATGGCCAGTTCGCCAATGTTGCCACCGGGAAAGAAGGCAGGAGTAATAACATAACTGTCGGTACTGAAAGCCACACGGCCATTCAACTCAAAACTGGCACCATCATGTTGCTGATCGAGCAAGTCGTTTTTAAGAATATCAAATACGCCGCTTTGCAATAACTTATGTGTAAGCAAACCGCCACTGCCGTGACCAAGCGTTATCACATCAAAATCAAATTTAGGCATGGGGCAACTTAATTGCATATATCGTGTTTTCTATTTAGTCGCTGATGAATAATGATAATATGCCGCACAGGCTCCTTCGCTGCTTACCATCGGCGCTCCCAGCGGGTGCTCGGGTTTGCACTTGGTCCCAAAGTTGGGACACTGTATCGGCTTTTTCAAACCTTTCATAATATCGCCGCTGATACATTCAGGGTTTTCGGGTGCTACAGGTAAATCCAGATTAAATTTTACTCTTGAATTGTATTGTTTATACTTCTCGTTTACTTCATATCCGCTTTGCGGAATGGTGCCAATCCCTCTCCACATCCGGTCGCTTATGGCAAATACTTCTTCCATGGTTTGTTTGGCCATGCGGTTGCCTTCCCGTTGCACATACCGGGTATATTGATTCTCGAGTTTGTATTCGCCTTTTTCGAGTTGCTGAATGGCCATTAAAATTCCCTGCAATAAATCAACCGGCTCAAAACCTGTGATGACAACAGGTGTTTTATATTTTTCCACCACCGGGTAATATTCTTCCATGCCCATGATCGTACACGCATGGCCCGCAGCCAAAAATGCATCAATCTGGTTCTCTTTATCACTTAGTATGGCTTCCATAGCCGGGGGCACCAGCACATGTGATGCCAGTATGCTGTAATTGCTGACACCCATTTTATCTGCATGTACAATACTCAATGCGTTGGCCGGTGCAGTGGTTTCAAAACCTACTGCAAAAAAAATAACTTCCTTATCAGGATTTTCTTTGGCTAACTGGACCGCCTCAAGCGGGGAGTAAAGTATTCTTACATCAGCGCCTTCGGCCTTTGCTTCCAGCAAACTTTTTTGGGAGCCGGGAACCCGAGCATATCGCCAAACGAGCAGATAATAACGTTTGGCAGTTTTGCAAGGTAAACGGCTTCGTCAATAATACTTACAGGTGTTACACATACCGGGCAACCGGGGCCATGCACCATGGTTATTTCTTCGGGCAGCATATCTATGATGCCGTTTTTCACCAGGCCATGCGTTTGTCCGCCACAGATTTCCATAATCTTCCAGGGGCGGGTCGTTATTTTGTGTATCTCATCAAGATACTGCTTCACCAGTTCAGGTTCCCTGTATTCAGATAAATACTTCATCAGTCATTTTTTTCAGTGTCGCTTATTTCATCCACTTCACCCATCATTTTCAGGTATTCAAAAGTTTTCATAGCCTCTTCTTCATCTACTTTGCCAATGGCCACACCTACATGTACCAGTACATAATCTCCTACCTGGGCTTCAGGAACCATGGAAAGATTTATTTCTTTTGTAATACCACCAAATGATACTTTTCCTTTACGGAATGTTTCATCTAACTGGCCTGTTATGGAGATGAGTTTACCTGGAATTGCAAGACACATAGTTTATTCGTTTTACTGGTTATTTAATTGTTTGAGGCTTTCTTTATGTTGTTTTATCTCTTCTTTACTTATTAATATACTATAAGCTATCTGCCCAAAGCCAATACATTCATCATTCGGGCTTAGCTGGCTGTGAAACAGTAAATGGAACTCTTTACCCAACAATTCAATTATCAAATCAACTAACAATGCATTTTGAAATACCCCGCCGCTATAGGCAATTTTGTTTACGCCGGTTTTTTCAGCTACTCCTTTAATCAGCATGGCCAGCGATACAAAAACTTTTCTGGCGATGATACTGACTTCAATATCCCTTCTCACATCTTCCAGTATTTTTTCAATCATCTCCATCCAGGTTGCTTTACCAGCTTCAACCGGAATAGGATAATAATCAAAAGTAGGATTATTGCAACTTCTGGCGATTGATTCCAGCTTCATAGCCGCCTCGCCTTCGTAAGAATTAATTGCCTGAATTTTTAATATCGCTGCAATGCCATCAAGCAGGCGGCCCATGCTGGATGTAAGTAATATTTGCTCCTGCTGTAGCAGTTTCAGGTAAAACTCTCTTTCTGCAACGGAAAACTGGTCTTTAATCGTCATCAGGTTGCCCATGTTGCTGTGTAACAGTGCAACGGCACTAACCCTTGGTTCTTTGCTCATCTTATCACCCAGTAATTGCGGAAAGTATTCAAAATGGGTGTGCCGCTTAATAGTATGCTCCTGCAACAGGAAAAATTCACCACGCCAAACCTGGTCATCATCGCCATAGCCCGTACCATCCCATACCACACCGAGAATTTTTCATCGGTATACAACAGGTTATTCTCTGCAAGTACGGCGGCAAAATGGGCTTTATGATGTTGTATGGCATTTACAGGTATATCCCATTCTTCCGCCAGTTCCTTTCCTTTTTCCGAAACAAAATAATTTGGATGACTGTCGATCAGTATCTGATTTGGCCTAACCTGAAGTGTTTTTAAAAGGTGAGACAACGTATTATTGAAACTGATTTGTGATTCAAAATTTGCCTGGTCTCCTAAAAACTGGCTTATGTACAGATTATTATTAGCTGTAAGGGCAAATGCACTTTTCAATTCAGCACCCATTGCCAGTATGTTTCCTGTGTCTGAAAAAGGAGATGGAAAATAATTTGGAGCCAGCCCTCTCGACCTTCTGATGATGATAGGCTGCTGGCTTTTCTCTGCAAACTGCATTACACTATCGTCTTGCGGGGCAACAATATCCCTTTCAAAGCTCAGAATAAAATCTGCATATTCTGTTAGCCACAGTAATGCATCCTCATCGGTATATACAATTGGTGAGCCACTCAGATTTCCGCTTGTGGCGATTAATGGTTTATTCCACTGCTCCATTATCAATGCAAGCAGGGGAGTGTAAGGAAGTACGGCGCCAATTTTGTCAAGTCCGGGTGCTATTGCGTCAGCACATAAACCCGTAGAGGGGTCGCCTTTCAATTTGCATAAGACAATGGGTGCAATTTTCCCAAGCAGTGCTTCTTTTTCTTTAGCTGTTATGTTCAAATCTTCTTCCATCATTTCTATGGACGGATACATGACTGCAAAGGGCTTGGCAGGACGTTGTTTCCTGTTTCTTAATGTTATGACCGAAAACTGTTTGGTAGCATCGCAAAGTAACAGGTAACCACCAATGCCTTTTACTGCCAGAATATGCCCATGACGTAAGGACTCGTTTACGATTAGTAAAATACTTTCAGCGTCATTGGAAATTTCAACGCCATTATTGTCATATAAATGAATGGGAATGCTGCAGTCAGGACATGAGTTGGTTTGGCTGTAATGTCTTCGGTTATGAATATTATTATACTCAGCCTGGCAACTGCTGCACATTTCAAATCTGACATAGTGGTATTCTCCCTGTCATAAGGCAACCCGGTTACTATAGAATAGCGGGGGCCACACTCAAGGCAGGTAGTAAAGGGGTATTCAAAACGCTTATTGGTTTCTTCTGAAATTTCTCTCCTGCAGTTTTTGCAAATAGCTAGATCAGGTGTTAGCAGTAAATCAGGCTGTGCGGTATTATCGCTGTTGCGAATAACAAAGTTTTCAAATGGATGTTCTCCTGTTTGTGTTAGCAGGTGAGAACTGATAATTGCATTAGGGGGAGGAGATTGTACAACGGAATTATAGAAGACTTCAGCTTCTTCAGCACTGGCATTTATTTCAATATGAACACCGTCCTTACCGTTACTTACCCATCCGCACAGCTTCATCTGCTCTGCAAGCCGGCATACAAAGGGCCGGAAACCGACACCTTGCACCAATCCGCCGATATGGATGTGATAAGTGTTCATTAATAGTATACAAATCAGTCACTGTTAAACAGTTTCAGAAACCTTTACTTTTTGTTTCAGCCATTGGTACCAGGTGTTTAATCCTTCACCACTGGTACAGCTCACTTCAATAAATTCCAGTTTTGGATTTACCTGCTTTGCATATTCTTTTACTTTGTCCATGCTGAAAGGTACATATGGCAACAGGTCAATTTTATTGATGATACATAAAGTGGAAGTATGGAACATATCCGGGTACTTGACAGGTTTATCATCGCCTTCTGTAGTGCTGATGATGACCACTCTTTCACTTTCCCCTAAATCGAACATGGCAGGACAAACAAGATTGCCCACATTCTCAATAAAGAAAATGGCGTTTTCCTGTGGCTTCATACCTTGTATGGCATGCAATATCATATGTGCATCCAAGTGACAGCCCTTGCCGGTGTTGATTTGTGCCACTTTGGTACCGGTGGCATGTATGCGGTCAGCATCCCGGGAAGTTTGCTGGTCGCCTTCAATTACATAAAACGGAAACTGGTCTTTTAAATCAGTCAGTGTTCTTTCGAGTAAAGATGTTTTGCCAGAACCTGGTGAACTTACAAGATTTAATGCCAAAATATTCTTGGCATCAAAATAACCCCTGTTTCGCTGGGCTAGCAGGTTATTTTCATGCAACACATCTTTCTCCACTTCAACAATAGTTTTGCTGTGCGAATGGGAGTGGCCGTGGTCATGATGATGTTCGTGGCCATGATGATGATCATGTTCATGATGATGGTCTTCTCCAAAATGTTTGATGGACTCAGATCCGTTAGCGTCACAACCGCAGGTAGCACACATAAAAAATATTTTTTGGTTAATGTTTCAATTTAAAACCAGGGATTTCACCCTTAACTCTTTTCCTTTCTCTGTCTTAATCAAATATTGTCCGCAGGCAGGACAGGGTTCATATAATTGCTGCATTTGGAAAACAGTATTGCAATCCGTGCATCTTCCTTCGCCTGCAATGCGGTTAATACTTCTTTTTGAACTTTCAAGCAGGGTGGATTTTATCGCCTGATCCCAGGCAAAATTAAAAGCAGTCATTTCAATGCCGCTTAGTTCGCCAATATCCAGTTCTATTTCTTCAATACCGGAAGCATTATTTTTTGCCGCTTCATCTTCGGCAATCCTGATAATGCTCATCACTATCGAA
Organism: Chitinophagaceae bacterium; assembly: GCA_016719815.1. GTDB lineage: Bacteria > Bacteroidota > Bacteroidia > Chitinophagales > Chitinophagaceae > JJ008. Next base: position 330,098 of record JADJYK010000001.1, read on the forward strand.
AGCTCATGCATGCCTTATTTTTTGGCAGCAGCCTTGCGGTATTTCTTTACCAGCAATACAACGGTAGCAGCTATCGCCACAACAAGAATAGCATGTTCAGGTTCAATAAAATAGTGCTGAATAGTAAAGCCGTGAGTGTGTCCATGACCTTCATGCGCAAAAGCACTGAAATAAGCTGCGATGGCTGCAAAAGTTAGAAAGATTCTTTTCATCTCTTTGATTTTTATCTTTTAATGACAGAACCAACGTGGTTTACAAGTGGGTGCTGTGTTACAAAATCGGTACAAGTTAGCAATTATTGGCTATTTCCATAGCATGATAATACCACGAAAATAGACTTTACCCAAACCAATTCTAAAAGTTGCAATTCCTTCCGTGGCTGAGTTTTGTCATAAGATTGTCTGATGAAAATCAGTGCCGTCTCTTCTTTTAATCAATACTTTGAATTGCCATATTTATTTCTCACTGGCGCTTGCCATAAAACCATTTGCATGGACAAACCAACTGTTCAAAAAACTCCTACTTATCTGGAGGAGTTTAAGAGAAAAGGCTATTCCCGGAAAGACTTTTTACGATTCTGTACCCTCATGGGTGCCTATCTTGGCCTCGAGAGCACTGCCCTGGGACAGGTAGTAAAGGCGATGGAAACTAAACCACGTCTCCCGGTTATCTGGCTGCACTTTCAGGAATGTACCTGTTGCAGCGAATCGTTCATCCGCTCATCGCACCCGATTGTAGCCGATGTACTGCTCGACCAGATTTCCCTGGACTATACCGAAACACTCATGGCTGCTTCCGGCCACCAGGCTGAAGAAGCGATGAAGAACACTATGACCAAGTATAAAGGTGAGTATATATTATGTGTGGAAGGCAGTGTGCCTACCGCTGCAGACGGAGTGTATTGCATGATTGGTGGTAAAACCTCTATGCAGATACTGGAAGAAGCGGCTGCCGGTGCCAAAGCCGTCATTGCATGGGGCAGTTGCGCCTGCAACGGTTGCGTACAGGCCGCTAAGCCTAACCCAACTTCAGCCACACCGATACACAAACTGGTAAAAGGAAAACCAATCATAAAAGTTCCCGGTTGTCCTCCAATTGGTGAGGTAATGGCCGGTGTAATTGTACATGTGGTAACATTTGGCCGCCTGCCCGACCTTGATGCGCTGGGCAGACCAAAAGCCTTCTACAGCAAAAGAGTGCATGATACCTGCTACCGCCGTCCGTACTACGATGCCGGCTTATATGTGGAGAGCTTCGATGATGAAAATGCCAAAAAGGGATATTGCCTTTATAAAGTGGGCTGCAAAGGACCATCTACTTATAATGCCTGCGGCGTAACGAAATGGAACAATGGCGTTAGCTTCCCTATTCAGTCTGGTCACGGCTGCTTTGGTTGCAGCGAAGAAAACTATTGGGACAATGGCCGTATCTACGAAAGAGCTTCGGCATTCCCTGGCTTCGGTATTGAATCTACCGCTGACACAGTGGGTAAAACAGCCCTCGCCGCCACCGGTGTGGCACTGGCTGCACATGCCATTATGACCAATGTTCGCAAAAAGAAACTGATTAAAAACCTGGAGAAAGAAGGAAAAGAAAGCGAACAGGAACTGAAAAGCTAACCCCATTTAATTACTACTTACAAATTATTATATGAGTACAAGAATTGTAGTTGACCCCATTACAAGAATTGAAGGTCACTTACGCATAGAAGCCGATATCGAAAATGGCAAAATCAAGGATGCTTACAGCAGTGGCACCATGGTGCGCCTGCTCGAAGAAATATTAAAAGGCCGTGACCCGCTGGATGCTTGGGCCTATGTAGGCCGTGTATGCGGTGTATGTACTTCTATCCATTCACTTGCCTCAGTAAGATGTGTGGAAGATGCACTGGGTATAGTAGTCCCTCCCAATGCAGAACTGGTAAGAAATATTATGAACGCTGCCCTGTACATGCATGACCATGTGGTTCACTTCTATCACCTGCATGCGATGGACTGGGTGGATGTGGTGAATGCCCTGAAGGCAGACCCCAAGAAAACATCAGAACTGGCACAAAGCATTTCACACTGGCCAAAATCTTCTCCCGGTTATTTCAGCGATTTGCAAAAACGCATCACCAAGTTTGTAGAAAGCGGCCAGTTAGGCATTTTCAGCAATGGTTATTGGGGGCATCCTGCTTACAAGCTCCCGGCTGAAGTAAACCTCATCGGCCTGGCTCACTATCTCGAAGCATTGGAATGGCAAAAAGAAATGGTGAAAGTGCAAACCATCTTTGGTGGTAAGAACCCGCATCCCAACTACCTCGTAGGTGGTATCGCCTGTGCCATCAGCACTGATGATATAAGCGGACTGAATGCTGAACGACTGGCTTATGTAGGCCAGTTAATGAATGACGGGAAAAAATTCATCGAGCAGGTGTATATCCCCGACCTGATGGCAATCGCTTCATTCTATAAAGACTGGGGAGCAATCGGTGGCGGTTTGGGTAACTATATGGCTTATGGCGATTTCCCAACCAACGGCTACCGTGATGTGGCTTCTTATAAATTCCCGCAGGGTGTTATCCTCAATAAAGACATCAGCAAAGTGATGGATGTGGACATGAGAAAGGATGACGAAATACAGGAGTTCATTGATAACTCATGGTATGAATACAAAGGAAGCGGCGGTCTGCACCCCTGGAAAGGCGAAAGTAAAATCAAATACACAGGCCCCAAACCTCCATTCGAAAACTTAGACACTACACAGAAGTACAGCTACCTGAAAACACCAAGGTGGAAAGGCAATGCGGTGGAAGTAGGTCCGCTGGCAAGGGTGCTGGTGGGTTATGCAAGAGGCAGGGAAGACTTTAAAGCCGTTGTGGACAAAGCCCTTACCGATTTGAATGTACCCGTTACTGCACTCTTCTCCACACTGGGCCGCACCGCTGCCCGTGGACTGGAAAGTGTACTGGTGGCACAGTGGGGACTTGAGTTCTACGACCAGTTAATCGAGAATATTAAGAAAGGCGATACCCGTATGGCCGAATCGAAAATGAGGGATTCCTCTAACTGGCCCGATAAGGCACTGGGCGTTGGCCATGCCGAAGCTCCCCGCGGCGCATTGGCACACTGGATTAATATCGAAGACGAAAAAATTGCCAACTACCAGTTAGTGGTACCCACCACATGGAATGCATCACCAAGAGATGCAAAGGACAGGTATCGGCTTATGAAGCAGCTCTCAGGGATACACCAATCGCCGACCCCAAACAGCCGGTTGAAATTCTCAGAACGATACATTCATTCGACCCCTGCCTGGCCTGTGCTGTACACCTGTATGATGAAGAAGGAAAACACATTAACCGCATCAGCGTACTGGGCGAATAACCTTTAAATTCTTTCTATGGCAAACGGTAAAACAAACGGACACAAGCTGCGGCGGGTATATGTATGGGAACAGCCTGTTCGCATCTATCACTGGCTCAATGCACTCACCATCATTGTACTCATTGCCACCGGCTTCTATATCGCCAGTCCGCTGGCAATACAAAGTTCCAAAGAAGCCTCGCAGCAGGTTTACAATGGGCTGGGTACGCACCATACATTTTTGGCAGCCTATATATTTCTCTTTAATTTTCTTTTCCGCATCTACTGGGGCTTTGTGGGAAATAAATATGCCAACTGGAAACAGTTCATCCCCACATCTGGCCGTTTCTTTAAAGAAATGTGGCAGGTGTTTAAGATGGATATACTCATGCTGCGTGGCAAAGAACACATGAGTGTGGGCCACAACGCAATGGCCGGCTTCATTTATTTCTTCACCTTCATCGCTTTCCTCGTTCAATGCATAACCGGCTTTGGCCTGTATGCATCTATGAGCACAAGCTGGTGGTTCCCCAAACTGTTTAAGTGGGTGCCCGGTATGTTTGGCGGCGATGCTCCCCTTCGTTCTGTACACCATGCCACCACCTGGTTCTTTATCATCTTCACGGTAATACATGTATATCTTGTATTCTACCATGATTATGTAGAAGGCCGTGGCGAAATATCAAGCATGGGCGGCGGATGGAAATTTGTGGAAGAAGAAGTATTTGAAAAAGGACTCGAAGTACCTAACGAACCAACACCGGCAAAAGAAGCATAATGCAGAACAGGTTACTCATAATGGGAATTGGCAACTACCTGATGGGCGACGAAGGGGTAGGGGTGCATGCAGCCGAAAGATTGCAGCAGGCCGGTCTGCCCGCCCATGTTGATGTGGTGGATGGCGGCACCGGTGGCTTTCACCTGCTCAGCTATTTTGAAAAATATCCACGGGTAATACTGGTGGATGCCACACTCGATGGCAACCCTGCCGGTACTATCCGGCTGATAAAGCCCCGCTTCGCCTCCGACTTTCCCAAGGCCATGAGCACACACGACATTGGCCTTAAGGATATGATGAGTTCGCTGCAACTGCTGGGGCAGATACCGGAGATACATCTCTTTGTGGTAAGCATCGCCACCATACAGCAACAGGGTGTGGAGCTTACCCCCGAAGTGGAAGCCATCATGCCCGGGTTGCTGAATAAGATAACCGAACTGGCCAATACCCTTGAACCCGAACAAGAACCCGCCGGATAAATTACTGGATTAGTGGCAAGCAAATGGCAAACAGCCTGTGATGAAGATTGCAGGCTGTTTTTCTTTTTTTCTGATTGTTTAAATTTATTTTATGTAAATAGAATGAAGTATTTCAAGCACCTTGCTGTAGATGCCAGTCGTATCCTGGCTAGTCATTCTGATGTTTGTTATTAAAAATCTTCTTCCAATTCCGGTATATGCCCTCACATTAATCCCGTTTTCTGTTTCATCCTGTACACCACTAATTTCGGATGCAAAGTATCTTTTGTTTATATAGAAGCAATTTCTTTCGATTGAATAATCAGTAAGAAACCATGAAAGATTGCGATTGTTTGACAGAAATTCAAGACAGGAAGTATTGTCAAACGTTATATCTGTACTGGCGTCATCTATTAGATGGTGTTTGAATGAAACAGTTAATTTCGGAAAGTTGTTTTTATTTGTTGTTGAATAAGTATAGGCGGAGTAGTCAAAAAAATCTCCTTTAAGGCTATCAGGTGTTATTGTTCCTTTTTTCTGAGTAAAGGAGTCGCAATAAGCAGGTAACTTCAATCTGATTTGTCCTAAATTATCATTAAGCAGTATTGTTCTTTCAACAAGTTTTTCTGAATAATGGCAACTGTAAATGGAGGCTAACAACAAAAAAATTGAAGTTGCTTTTATTATACTGTTCGAAAAGGGTTTAACTAACATTCTACTAATATTACTTTTCAGCCGTGCCTCCCCGTACAGCCTTTTGTTCGATAGACTCGGCTTTTTCAAATTATTATTTTTTACCTGCCCATGTAAGCGATAAGAAGTTTTAGATAATGAATCTGACGTATGAAAATTTTATGTTACCGTCAGTTAATACTTTAAAATGATAGTCAATTGTAAACTGACCAAACTCCGGGCTTTTAGTAATAAGGCTCAATGTAACAGTTTTTGTGCCTTCTGAATATGTAGCTTTCATTTTACTTGTTGCGGGGCTAACTACTATTAATTCGGAGGTCTCGGTTGATTTATCCTTCACAAGCTTCTTGATGTTTATTTTCTCTAAAGTTTTTCTGAAATCTATTGGAAGAATGGCACTGTAATAAGTATCAAAATCTGATTCCTGAAACGGTACAATCTTATCAGGCTTCATTTTGGATACAAAACGGGTGTCAGCAACATACCAAATATCATTTCCGGGATTTTCGATCGGAAAGTCAAAATAGGACTTTACGGTTGCTTTATCTCCTCGCAAAAGTGCATTCCTGAAGTCTGATAAACTCTCTGACCAGTCAGTAAGATTAAGTTTTCTGCTGTCTGGTGCTATGAACTTTTATTTATACTTACTAAGTTGTGACTACTATCTGATGTCATTGAGTTATATTCTGTAAAAACCAGGAAAGAGGAAGAAACAATATTGCCTTCATGTTGATTCAATATTTTTGTTGTTTTTTGAGTGTTGTTACGATGTTGAGCGTCATGGCAAGACGTACACACTGAAACGAGCCATTCGATTGGCTCTTTTCCAATATTGTATTTGCATATTTTTGTGATGAACCTGTGTTGCTCGTCCTCCGCAATATACGCAACGCCAATTATCTCTTTTAAGTACTACATACCGTTTACGTTTCCATGCGTCTGATTTAAGATAGTCGTTTCTATAATAGTCACGACGCTGTTTTCGTCCTGTCTCAAATTGCCTGCGTTTAAATGCCGCTATAGCAATTACTATAATTATTAAAATTAAAATCTGAAAGTTCATGCTGCTCTCATCAGTTCTTTTGTAATAATTTTCTTTTCAGCCGCATCACACAGCGCTGCTTTGTGTCTGGAGGATTTGGCATTTTTCAATCATTTTCTTTTTACATTTTTCATGTTAGCAGTAGCTTTTTGTGGAGGAGTTTTAACCTTTTTTACCTTCTCTTTTTTTGGGGAGTAGCGTTAGTTTTTATTTTCTTTTGTTTATATTCTTGAATATACTTTATGAATTTTTTCTGCTGACTTTCACTTTTTAAAAAACTTTGTAGACGCTTATCATCAATTTCAATTATGATGCGCTTCTTCCCTAAGGTTTTAAAAAGCTTCTTAATTTGATCATATGCAACATTGCCTGCAATCCCTGAAATTGCCGCTGTTGCAAAAAAATTGAATACTTCGTTTAAGTCAATAAGACTGTATGAAGTACTTGTGACTTTCCTTTTTTTGTTATTTTCAAGTCTTACACGGTATAAGTACCCATTTCGAATTGCATCCTTAGCTTGTCGTTGTATTCTTAAATATGAGCTTATGTTTTGTGTGTTGGCACAATCTGTAAAATAATATTTTTGTCCTTTCGATATGTCTTGACGCTATAACAGTTTAGGCAAATTTCCATGATTATTAAGTGTTCTTAAAATTATCGCTAATGAGTAGTTCTTTATGTAGGCTGGAATTAGCTAATGCTACAAAGTTAAGTTCAACTTGCGTTAAACCCGATTTGTGTGCTTGTGGATTTTTTGGCCGGAGTTTCCTCTTTCCTTTCGTTCCGCCCTGTGTCTCCTTCACCCGGCCTGTGCCCGGCAGGGTCACTGAACATATACTTATTGCCGCACCACTCAGCAAAAGAATACCGCCACTACCTCTAACCAGCTCCGTAGGAGCACCCTCTTTATAGCACCACAACATTCACCACAACACAGGCTCCAGAGGAGCCTCCTGTCTTTTAGCACCGGCATTTCAATTTTAGGCGGCTCCTACGGAGCCTAACTTTACGATTATCGTTTCTTCTATAATCAGTTTGCCCCTCCGGGGCTTTTTTACAACGATACCCCCCGTCTGTGCATCAATCTGTTTATTCTAAGGTTATACCCCTTGCAAAGCAACATTTACGCCGCTGCTGGTCTTGTGTGCAGCAAAGCGGACAGCAAATAGACCAACAGCACAACGATTCAACCTCTCCCAGCACCTTGTTTCGCCGTATTTTAAAACTCTCATTTCTGTAAACACTTTCAAGACGGAACACAGCGCCTTTCGTTGCCCCGAAAAACAGGCAGCAGACCCGGGTTTTGTGGAAACAATTAACTGCCGTACCTTTTACTAAAGACAATGAAGACGATATACTTTATATCATTAATCTTTTTTTTTACAAATTGCTCCACTTCGCAACCAGATATTGCGCAAATCAACTTTGAGACTTTTGCCTGTTTAGGATCCTGCCCCGTGTTCACAATGTCCATTTCAGAAAACGGTACTGCTGTTTATAACGCAAAAATGTACAACCGGCAAAAAGGGCAGTTTAAAACAATAATCAGAAAAGAACAGCTGGACAGCCTGAAAACCTTCATTCAGCAGGCAAATTTCTTTTCACTCAGGGATGATTATTCGGTGCGCATAACAGACCAGCCCACCTATACACTGCACATACAACAGAAAAACGGGCAATCAAAACGTATTAAAGACTATGGACCCTGCGGCCCGGCCGGACTTAAAAAGATATATGAATTTATTTTTTCGTTACGGGATACACAGGACTGGAAATAACAAAGCACATCTCAATGACCTGTTTACTCCTGCATTTCCATTATTTTTGATGACCCCCGCAGGGTTATAAGCAAGGCATGACAGTAAGGATGTTCCGTTATTTTTTTTGGATTGTTTTATTATTCAGCAACAGGGATGTACGCACAGCAGTTCAGCCTGCAGGGCAGTGTAGTGCAAACAGGGCCGGTTACCTACACCATTACCCCCGACCTGCTTACACAGGCCGGCATGGTAACCAACTACTACCCGGTTGATCTTGCCCAAAACTTTACAATCAGTTTCCAGCTCAATTTCGGCATCAATGATGCCACCGGTGCAGACGGGCTTGGATTTGTCCTCAGCAATACCTGTTCGCCCCCACTCTCCAATGGCGGCGGCCTTGGGGTAACGGGTATCCTCAACTCATTGATTGCAGAGTTCGATACATGGGATAACGGGGCAGCCATTAACGACATCAGCAGCGACCATACCGGCATTTATGCCGATGGGCAACTGAATGCTGCCGGCAATATTATGGATGCTTCCACCATTCCTGTATGTATGCTCGCCACCTGCAGCAACGTGGAAGACGGGCAATGGTACGATGTGTCCATTCAGTGGGAATACCTTAGTGCCACCTCGCAGCGTATGAGTGTTTTGTTTAATGGAGCACTGCGGACAACCTCCACCCGCAACCATATAGCAGAACGGTTTAGCAACAACACAAATGTTTTCTGGTCGGTAGCCGGCTCAACAGGTGGTTCAAAGAACCTGCAGCAGTTCCAGGTTACACCGGCCAATAATAATAACCTGAGTTTTTGTACAGGACAAAACTTCACCCTTACCGCTCCTGTGCTGGGCACCGGTTATTCCTGGACAGGCTCAGCATCTGTAACCAATACCGCTTCATACACGGCCACCGGCAGCGGCGTTATCAGTTGCAGCTTTACTGATTTTTGCGGGCAAAGCAGAACGGTAAACTTTACGATTGTAGTTAACCCGGTTCCTGCCGCCTCATTGAATAATCCGCAGGTATGCCCCGGCACAGCGGCCACTCTTACTGCCACACTGGATGTACCGGGTACTTACTCCTACGTTTGGACAGTACCTTCCGGTGCCACCAACCCGGGCAATGTACCCGGTTTTACCACTTCCACCGCAGGTGTTTACAGCGTGGTGGCCACGCATAATGTAAGTGGCTGTGTAAGCAACAGTGCAACGGGCACCGTATCATTTTTTCATAAGCCGGTGGCAACAGTAAATAATCCGTTGCCGGTATGCAACGGACAACAAAGTACAATCACTGCAACACCCGACATACCGGGCAGTTACAATTATGTATGGACAGTGCCTTCCGGCGTACCTGATCCTGGAAATGTGGCTTCATTTACCGCCACCGTAGCCGGCACTTACTCCGTTATTATTACCAACGCTGCAACAACCTGTGCCAGCGATATGGCATCCGCCACATTAACTGTACATGCTGTTCCTGCTGTTACTGTAAACAACCCGCAACCCTGCGATGGAGAAAATGCCCTGTTAACAGCCACACCCTCTGTTCCGGGCAATTACAATTATATATGGACAGTACCAACTGGCGTAAACAACCCCGGCAATACAGCCGGTTTTTCAACAACAGTTGCCGGTAACTACGCTGTACAAATAATCAATAGTACAACCGGCTGTGCCGGAAATACAGCCAATGCTGCTGTTTCGTTTTTGCCCGTACCTGTTGTAGCAGTAAGCAATGCCACCGTATGTGCCGGTACACAGGCACAGGTGATTGCAGCTGCAGCGGTACCCGGCAGCTATTCTTATAATTGGGTGGTGCCAGCAGGGGCGGCCAATCCCGGTAATGCTGCATCATTTTTAACCGGTGTGGCAGGTGTGTACAGTGTTATTGTTACCAATACTGTTACCGGCTGCAACAGTTTAATTAGCCAGGGAACGGTTACTGTTCAGCCTATTGAGGAGCCGCAATTTTCAAACGTACAGCCGGTATGCCAGGGAGATTTTATTGCCCCATTGCCCAACCTTTCACTCAACAGCATCAGTGGCGGCTGGTCACCGGCAGTGAATAATACAGCCACCACTTTTTATACATTCACCCCCGCAGCCGGATTATGTGCAGATACTGCTTCAATGCTAATTCAGGTTAACAATACTCCCGTCATAAATCTTGGAGCCGACAAAGAGATTTGCCCGGGACAGCAGATAGTACTAAACCCGAATGCAACCGGTTTTGGTTTGCAATACCAGTGGCAGGACGGCAGCAGCGATGCCGTTTTTATGGCTATTGCCGTTGGTGATTATGCTGTAACCGTAAGTAACCAGTGTGGCACAACCAGTGATGAGATAACTATTAAACAAGGTGTATGCCGTGTGTATATACCATCGGGGTTTACTCCTGACAATGACGGACTGAATGACCGGTTCAGCATAACCGGTGCCACGTATGTAAAAGATTTTTCGCTGCAGGTATATAACCGCGGAGGGCAATTGATTTTTACATCAGCCAATGCTGTACAGGGCTGGGATGGAACCTACCGGGGTGCAGCGCAACCGGGCGGCATATATATTTACAAGATTCATTTTACATACCTGCTCACCGGGGAAAAGCATGCAGCAAACGGTACGTTTGTACTGGTGCGGTGACAAGCCAAAACGTACAGTCAGAAAAAAAGAATACCCCTTTCTTAAAAAGAAAGGGGTATTCATATATGCAATTGGTTTGTTATTGTTTAGCCAGTTTCCAGGTATACCGCTGCTTATTTGTTATTGCCTCCAGCACATATATTCCTTTTGAAAGATTGTCAAGCCCCTCCATGATAAAGATGCCTGTTCCGGCACGGGCTGTGTATTGTTGCTTCTTTATTACTTGCCCGTTTACAGTAAACAAAGTAAACTGAACCGCCTGCTCAGTAAGCGGCGTTACCTGCACCTGTATCCTGTTTGTAAATGGATTACCAATAATGCGGAACAGACCAGCTGCTTCTACATCAATTTTAACTACTTGTGTATAACGGAACGAAAGATCTGCATGCTCTATTTTTACACGATAATAATACGCTGCTGCTTGTGCCGGGTTCACCGGATCGTTGTACTCATATCTTTTATAGCGGCCATCACTTCCCGCCTGTAAAGTGGCAATAGTGCCGAACTGAACTCCGTCGGTACTCCTTTCCAGTTCATATTTTTCAATTCCGTTTTCAAACTGCGATGTCCACTGCAGTTTATTCATTCCCGCCTGGTAGTAGCCGGCAAAAGTGGTGACCATTCTGGATGAAGCGCCGGAATAACTATCGCTGCGAAATACACCCTTGCCATGTGTGGCAGCCACAATCTTGTTATCGGCTGTCATTTGTAAATCCATAACCAGGGTGGCATCCCACAAACCATCGTTGAAGTCGAGCCAGGTATTGCCTCTGTCGGGACTAACAAATACTCCAAAATCGCAACCCGCATAAATTACCTCCGGGTTTACTCTGTCTATTAGTACAGCATTAAAAGGAACATCGGGCAAACCAGTGCCAACATCTGTCCATGTGGAACCTCCATCACCGGTAGCATATACATGAGACGTACCAAATCCGCCCAGCACAACAAATACACTGTCATCGTTTGTGGCGCTGACGGCAAAGTCCATTACAAACCTGTTGGGCAATGTGCCTTTAATACTTGTATAAGGCACTGTTGAAGGTGTTGTGGATTTGAGCACATTAGGCTGTCCGTTAACCCATATATAATCGTTGGTGGTATTCTGTGCAAACGGGGATGTAGATACATACAGCTTATTATTGTTTACTGGAGACACAGCAAGCGTTATCGCCGTTTTCCTGTATTGCTCAATATACTTTGTAGCAGTTGAGTAAGAAGTGTTGGTCCAGGTGCCTCCGCCATTAGTTGATATATGTATGTTGTCTGAAGCTACATACATATAGTTGGGATTGGAAGTACTGATTGCCAGCGGTGCCATGAAACCGGTTCTGTCATCCGCCGAAAATGCCCAGGTACTAAGCACACTGCTGAATGTTCCTGCAACCCCGGTGGTGGATCTCCGCACTCCCCTTGCATCATTCGATGCCAGTACAGAAGTTCCGTTTGGTGCGATGGCACAAGGGCCTCCATCGCCGGTAAATACAGTTGTCCAGGTACTGCCATTATATCTTACCACACCATTATCCTGCAAACCGCCAATCATTATATTCGGATCGGTTGGGTGTGTGGCAAAAGAAGCATAAAACTGTGTGGCGGCAAGTCCGTTATTACTATTGGTGAATGCTGATCCTCCATTAATACTTTTATAAACTCCGCCATCAGTAGCTACATAAATTATGCTGCTGTTGTTAGGGTCAAACTCCACATCATGTATATCGGCATGTACATTGGTTCCTATTGTTGTGCGGGTGCCATTGCCATTAGTGGTGGAAGAGGATGTGTACCGGTATAAGGGCACACCACCCATAATAAACTGGTTAAGGTTAGAAGGATTAATGTCCACATCATGCGAAAACCAGTACTGGTATTGTGTATGATGTGATGTGTTTTTAGCAATCCAGGAGGAACCAAAATTAGTTGACAAATACAACTCCTGCTGCGATGAAACATTACTTCTGCCAATGCTTGCAACCAGCCGTGTGGAACCCACGTTGTCCAGGCGAATGAACCCATTGAAACTGGTGGGAAGCCCAGATGTGATTTTTGTCCATGTTGGTGAGGCGTTGGTGCCGTTTGTGGTTCTGTAAATACCTTTATCAGCATTTACAAGGTTGCCAACCCCAACTACAATCTGACTATTGTTTGAAGGGTTAATTGCCACATCAGAAACATAAGTTTTTGCAAGTATTCTGTTCCAGGTTCCGCCACTGTCTGTGCTTCGGTATAGTCCGTCTGTTGCACAGGCAAATACAGTATTACTATTGGTTGGATCAAATGCCAGCATTTGTATTCCGTACATGTCCGGAGTGTTCTTTATAAATACCTGTGACCAGGTAAGACCTCCATCGGTGCTTTTGATAATACCAATACCATAGGTGCCCCTGGCTTTCCATACATTGAAGCCGATGTTTGATGTGTCTGTTCTGTACACCTCACCTGTTCCAGCGTAAATAGTATTTGCATCGGCAGGATGTACAATTATTGATGATACCCCCAGCAGAGGCAAATTTGTAATAACAGGTGTCCATACACTGCCAGCATTAACAGATTTCCAGATACCGCCGCTGGCAGAACCAGCCCATAAAATGTTACTGTTTGTTGGCGTAACGGTAATACACAATATTCTTCCGCCAATAGTTGTGGAAGGTCCCAGAGATGTCCAGTTAGCTGCAGCAGTTCCTTCCAGCCTGTTTGCATTGTTATTTCTGAATTGCTGAAACTGCTCCCAGCCGCTTTGGTATTTTTCATTCAGGAAGTTGGGATCCGGATAGGCTCTTGCCTGAAACCATAAACTTAATTGCTTGTCAACTCCTGCCTCTTTTTTTGAGACGGGGTTCTCCGGCGATTTTTTGATTCCTACACCTGTTTGTTTAAAAATAAAGAAAGCTGTTACAATAATGCCCACTGCGAGCATACGGAAGAGGTAATGATTTTTCATTTGATGGTGCTTTAGGTAATAAAATGTATCGAATGGAATATAGCAAAGTTACCAGCCGCTAAAAGAATGGCGTAATCCGGGGCGAGAAAAAAAAGTTATTAAGTTAATGCCTATACGTTTTTTTACGACTTAATACTGATATCAGAAATAGACGAAGCGCAGTAAAACTTAATGACATTATTTGGAAAAATCGCAATAGAAATAATTTAATCCGTATTAATACGCATCCAAAAATATCAATCTCTGGAATTTCTTCACTTTTTATTGACAAGGTTGTCTTTGAAAGGTTTTATTGCATCGCTTTCATGATACTTTCCTGTACAGCCTTTAAACTTTCGGGAGAAGCCTGTGGCTTGGGCTGATTGAAGTTCAGGTCATTGGCATTACTTATCGGAATAAGGTGCATATGTGCATGCGGCACTTCAAGGCCAATAACTGAGATACCACAACGATTGCAGTCGAAACTTTTTTCTATGGCCTTTGCAATGGGTTGTGCAAAGAGCAGCATCTGCTGCAGGTAATTGGCTGGCAGGTCGAAAAGATTATCTACTTCTGTTTTAGGCACCACCAGCACATGGCCTTCCCGCAACGGGAAGATATCAAGAAACGCAAAGAACAATTCGTTCTCGGCAATTTTATAGGCAGGAATTTGTCCTGATATTATTCTTGAAAAGATGGTCATGGTAAGATTTTTACTTTCATTACAAATCTACACCTGTTTTCTTCAAAAAATAACTTCAGACAGGCTAATGAAATAATACAGGAGCAGGTTTTGTCTGAAGAAAACATTTCTTTTATCTTTAACGCTTTAAATGTCATTTTATGAGAAAAATCAAACTCTTATCCCTTTTACTCTTTTCCTTTTTGCTGCTGCAGTCGTGCCAGAAAGAAGCATCTTTTAATGATGACAATAACCAGCAGAATTTTACAGTAGATGCAAATGGCAACCTTTCGCTGAGCAGTGATGCAGATGGGGCCTTTTATGCTATTAAGCAGTTATTGTACGACAGCTACTCCGGAAATACGAATGATGAGTTTCAATATGCTATGGCCTGGTTTGGCAGCCCCACCAGCATGAAAGATGGTGGTGATGTAACCGTCAACACTTTTCCTGTTGATTTTATAGCGGGAGTGAACTACTATGTTTATGTTGGTTTTGATGATTTATATCCTACCAATACGGTTGCATGGACAGCTTCGGGTAATTCAGGGAATAGCATTCAGCCAATCAACCATTCGGACAATACAACTTTTCCGCAAGGTGGTTATTTTACGCTGCCTGCCAAGATAAACATCTCAAACAGCTTCACACTCAACTATACAGCCACTACGGGTAATGTTGCCGGTATTGTATATGAGGTTATCGGAAATAAGGGATCGAAACGCAAGGCTGTGGCTGGGAATAGCAGTTCGGTAACTTTTTCAGCCGCCGAACTACAGGAAGTGGCCTTTCCTACCGATCAGATTGGCTTTATTGTAATGCCAGTCAGCTACACTACTGCCACTTATAACGGTAAAAAATATTATTTTGTAAAACAGACAGAGCATATGCGGGAAACTGAAACGCTGTAAGCTTAAACTAACCGAACGATATAAAAAAGCCTCCGTACAAACGGAGGCTTTTTGTATGCTCAGGGTTTACTGCTTACGCAGTAATTTCTTCAATCTTAAATTTCAATACGCCTGCCGGTGCCTGAACTTCAGCAGTGTCGCCCACCTGCTTGCCCAGTATTCCTTTGCCGATAGGTGATGTAACGGAAATCTTTCCGGCCTTAAGGTCGGCTTCTTTTTCGCTAACGATTTTATAAGTTACCTGCTTTTTAGTGCCCAGGTTTGTAAGCTTAACTGTAGTTAATATTGAAACCTTACTGGTGTCAATAGAAGATTCATCCAATACCCGCACATTTGCCAGAGCCCCTTCCATAGCAGCAATTCTTGCCTCCAAAATACCCTGGGCCTCTTTAGCGGCATCATATTCGGCATTTTCCTTCAGGTCGCCTTTTCCCTTGCTTCGGCAATAGCCCTGCTGGCAGCCGGACGGTCAACGGCTTTCATCCGCTGTAAATCAATTTTCATTTGTTCCAGTGTGTCCTTTGTAACGTACTGTATTCCACTCATTGTCAACTACTTTAGTTTAAACAGAAAAAAATAGCAACGCCTCAGTTTTAAACTGAAGCGTTGCAGTATTGCAACAAAAGTAATGCAATATTTTAAAAAAAGAAAAGTTTTTGATACGGTTTCAGGGCATTTTTATAATTTTTCAAATATCGCAATTTATTGTTAAATTGATGCTTTTCAAAAGATAAGAGATGCTAAAGAGTCCCATTGCCAAAGTTGCAGGCCTGTCTGCCATCCAAATCTGATACCTTCGCAGCATTCTAAAACAAAATACAATTAAACATGTCTGAACTGAAAATTACAGCCTACAACGTTAAAACAAAAGAAAAGGGAGTTGAAATGCTGAATGCTGTTATCACCAAAACGGCCAAGGGTGCTTATATGGCACAGGGTGTAAGTGCCGGTGGCCAAAAGCTTACAACTTTGATGAACGGAGAAAAAGCTCTTGCTTTTATTAAAGCTGGCATTGCCAAACAGGGCTGGGAGTAATATGCTTCATTGTTACAATAGAAAAGCCCGTTCAGGAATACATTCTGAACGGGCTTTTTATTATTGTTTAATCAGTTTGAATGATTTATGATTAGCACCGGTCTTTGCGTCAAGCAGATATAAACCTTTTGCAAATTTTTCAGTGCCAAGGTCTACAATTAGTTTCTGCAATATGCCATTTCCGGTCTGGTGGTATTGTTTCACCGTTCTACCCGCCGCATCCACCAGTTTTACATCCATTTTTTCACCTGCTGCCAACTGGTATGTAAGATTGAAAATGCCAGCCGAAGGGTTAGGAGTAATCATCCAGTCTGTTTCCGTACCAAAAACAACAGGTTTAACGGATGAGTAGCTGAAACTGGCGTCTTTCTCAATAATCCGTAGCCGGTAATACCATACGCCGTTTTTATTTGCTTCCCTGTCAGTAAAAGAATAGGATTGCACATCTGTTGAGTTTCCCTGACTGCTGACAGTGCCAATCTTCTCGAAATTATTCCGGCTGAATTCTTCGTTTCCTTTCGCCACTTCAATATCAAAACGGCTAATATCAAACTCGGATACAGTAGTCCAGTTAAGTATTGCGTCTTTCCCATTGGGAGCTTTGACAGCTGTAAACCCTGTGAGCTGCAATGGCAGCGGATGGTCATTATCAAATCCGCCATTGTTGAGCCAGAATTCTGAAAAGTCTTTCACCCTGAATTCGGCATAGTAACCTTTATCGTAAGGAATCTTCTGCACTTTAGAAGAATTGATATAAAGCCATACACCCGACAGACCATTTTCTACCACACCGTCTTCATAAAAAGCATTTACATCGCTGTATTTTGACACACCTAATTCATATGCCATAGCCGGTTTGTAACAGGTCGCACAACCTATGGAATTCAGCAGTGCCTCTGTTTCTGAATCGAGGAAATAGAATCTTACAGTACAGGAATCAGTCAATGTATTGTTAGCAGGCTTTATGGTGATGTTACGGTCATGATAATACTGCCCGCTGTTATTACGTACCCCGGCAATATTGATATACGACTGCACATTGGTGCTGCCGAGGTTTTGTCCGTCAGGATTTACTGATGCGATTATTTTTCCAGTACCGCTTTCAATAAAGTTTATCCAGTTAGTGCCGCTCACAGCAGGCTGATTAACGATTGGGCTTGTCCCTGTACCATCATATATCCCGTAAGGGTTGTTGTAAATATGTATATCATCAATGGCAATACCTTCCCTGTTAACGGATGCATCAGATGATACTACAAACCGGAATTGTATCCGGGTGTACTGTGTTAACGGTGCCGGCAATACTGTAAGTGGCAATGTGGCTACATGCCAGCGATAATAGTTTTCAACACTCCATAGATTAGATGCAGCTGCATAATTCTTATTGTACCAATTAGTGCCTTGTCCATAAGCACCCAATTTTATCCAGCTAACCCCATCAGTTGAATACTCCATGTAAGCTCCATCACAAAATACCATATGGAAACTGCCGAAATCCTCTAAATCAAGGGAAAGACTCATACTTAATGCCGGACTGGTAACACCAGAAATATCGAAGCAGGGTGAATAGAGGTAAGAAAGTTCTGTGTCCTTATACTTGCCCAGTATGCCGGTTTTCCAGGCCTTGGTTCCGTTGGCAGCACGGGTTAACTTGTAGGTTGCCGGAGTGCCATACTCCCAGGAACTGTTTTTTCCGCCAGTGTACCAGTTGCCGTTGCTAACTTCAAACTGTTCCAGGTAAGGGCTGCTGTTGGTTACTGTAATCAGTGCCGTATTGGTAACGGTCCTGCTGAGGGTGTCGTTCACATCATAGTTATCAGTTGCCAGTGCCACTTTTGCTGCCAGCAGGTAAGTACCGTTTGCAGACAGATTAGCCGCTGATGCAAATGTGTACTGGTAATTGCTGTTGGCTGGAATAGATGTGGTGATGGTTTCCACCACCGGTGCCCCACCGTTGATATTGTACTGTACCGGAACATTCGCCAGCGCCATTTCTGAATTATTTCTAACCGTAATCTTTACCGGCACAGCAGCACCGAGGTTGCAGCTGTTTACAACAGGCGTATCAATACTGAGCAGTTGCATATCATCGGTGGCAGAGTAGAGTTTAATATCATCGAAACTGTAACCGGCATAACCGCTGTTATCTGAGGCAATGTACTGCCCATATTGTCCCCAGCGTATCTGGAAACTGGTAGAGAAATTTTGTGCAGGTATAGCATTCTTCAATAAATCACTAACCTGAATGGATGAAGACAGCTTATAAGAGCCGTCAGCTTCATTTTGGTTTGCGGCCAGGTCAAATGCTTCAATCCAGTTGTTAGCATCGCTGCCTCTTATCCACAGTTTGTTGGCAGCATGACTGCTTTGTCCGTGATTTTTATACCTGAAGTCGAGGCGCAAGTCCTGTGTGTTAGCATTATACGCTGCAAGATTGAATGTAGCCGTAAGCGTATCAGCGTTGCCGGCATTGTATTTGTCGGCATCGAGTGTAATTGCTTTGGTGCCTGAATAAGCCATGCCGGTGCTGAGGAAAGTACGCAGCCTTCCGGCAGATGTACTGTTGGCAAAATCATACCGGTCTGCTCCCTGCAATCCCATCTGCCGGATCAGTACCGACTGGTTGGCTGCCGCTTCAATATCATCAGTAAATGGGAGAGTGACTGCCGGGTTGCTAAGTTGTTTAATCTGTACAAGTAATGTGTCGTTATAAGCCACTGGATCTCCACCGGTACGGGCAACACCGATATGAATATTATAAGTACCGGCAGCCGATAAATCTAAAGGAGTTGCAAATGTATAATCGTAAGTGGCCCCGGCATTTATTGAAGGGGTCACGGCTGCGTCAGTAACAGGTGCGCCACCGTTAATGGAATAGCTGAAAGTGAGTTCTGCATTCGAAGTATTATCGTCAAGATTTTTTATCCTTACTGTTAACGGTACTGAGGCAGACAAAGCTGTTGATGTAAGCAATCTTCCTGAAGAAGCGGGGGATTGTATGCTTTCCATCTTTATGTCGTTGTCAGAAATATTGCCGGTACAACTGCCGGTACCGGGCTGACGATAAACGGCTGTGTCTCTCCGTCCCGGACTACCATTGTATATTGCCCTTGTTGTAACCCAGTACAGTGAATCTTTTGACAAACCATTAAACGTGTAAGTAAGAGTGCTGTTGGGCAATATGGCTACTGATTGCATTTCATCGTCCCGCAGTTTCATTACCTCATATTGCGTAGCATTGGCAACTGCTGTCCAGTTTAACTTGATGTATCCTTCACATTGTTCAGCATCGGGTGCCAGCTGCAATGCCGGTGCACCGATGATAGTGAATACTGCAGATGTGCTAACCTGTGACGTATTGTTTTTGTCAGCCTGATAAGGGCCTGGTTGGTGGCTGCAGCAGCGGGTACTGTCCAGGTGTACTGACGCAAAGCAGAAGAGATACTGTTGCTGATGGTAACCCAGCTTCCACTATTATCCAAAGAGTATTCAGCAGTGAATGTTTCAGCATTGCCACCATAAGAATCCCACATCAGCAATACATTTTCTCCCGGCAAGAACTTATCGCCGCCAACAGGATGTGTGAGTGTGGTGGAAACGGGAGTAATGTCATAGGCCACAAAGTATTGTTGCGGCGAACCTACCGGTACGGCTGTTCCGTTTACATTGACTGTATAGGTGCCGGCGGCAGGATTACTGATGGTTACCTGTTCAATATTATTCAGTGTATCTGTGCCCTGTACCGCATTGCTAGTTACATTGGCTGGTGAAGGATCCAGTATCAGAGGCTGGTAAGTAGCAGCGGGAAATGTAGTGGTTACTGTGAGATCAAGATTATTGACCAGTGCTTTTGCCACCACTGCTGAAGCAGCCGGGTCGTTCCAGTAGAGCATCACTTTTAGTGCAGCCGTATTGGCAGGAACAGTAATGTCGTGTGTTTTTGCTGAACCAGTTGTAATATTATCAATAAAGTACCTGCTGCTTTCAATCGTTTCAACAGAACGTAAAAGGTTCATAACTCCAAATCCATAGGTAAAATCCGGGCCGGGATTGCCATAGTCCGTTGCCGAATTACATACAATGGCTTTCATCAGCCCATTTAGCGGATTGGCAGAGGCATTCAATTGCCTGTAACGCTGATACAATAATGCCAGTCCGCCTGATACAGCCGGGGCAGCCATACTGGTACCACTGTTGCGCCAGTAATCGACAAAATTTGCAGATGACCAGACATCCCTGCCTTGCGTTACTACTTCGGGTTTTATTCTACCGTCATTAACAGGTCCACGGCTTGAACCCGGGGCGATGTTTCCGTCAACAAACATATTACCAACAGTAATCACATTCTTTGAAGACTGGAAAGCATTCAATACAGTTTTGTAAGAAGCAGGATAAGGACTGCAGGTTCTTCCGCCGCTGTTGCCCGCCGCAAATACATGCTGCAGGTGTGGCATTGTAAATGCCTGCTGGTCGGCAATAACAGAATAGAGATCGTACTGTCCCATATAATTACAGTCATCTATCAAACCCCAGGAGTTATTAGTTACCACCATGCC
This sequence comes from Chitinophagaceae bacterium, assembly GCA_016719815.1. GTDB lineage: Bacteria > Bacteroidota > Bacteroidia > Chitinophagales > Chitinophagaceae > JJ008. The sequence goes on from JADJYK010000001.1 coordinate 350,932, forward strand.
ATAATCCGTAACATAGGCCGGAGAATTGTTGATAATCCCCTGCATAATCTGGCTCACCACTCTTGCTTTAGGAGCATGACCGGTATAAAGTTCATTCCAGATTCCGCCACCAGCAGCGATACCGGTTACATGGGTACCATGGTATTCGTAGTATCCATGAGTATGATTAATTTTTCTGCCTGATATATCCACATGCTGAGGATCTGCATCATCCCCGATACCAATTGTTACACCTTCTCCTTTAATATTCCGTCCTATTCCTGAACTACCCGTTAGCACATTAGCTCTTGAGTTGGCCCTGCTATTATTATTCAGTAATTGCGGTTCGCCGGGTGCTGCCTGTACAAACTCCACGAAAGGCAGTGCTGCCAGTTCTGCAATGCGATGCTGCGGCACCCGTAAAGCCAGAATCCTGTAAGTGCTGTAAACAGAAGATACGATACTTATATATCTTGTACTCAATTCACTCATCACCGTTTCCTGCTCAAAAGAACGGGGCCAACTGATCCACACATCCACAGTTCCGGAAACTTTACGCCCTTGACGGGAATATACCTGCTGCCAGTTCAGCATCCATTTTTTGTGAAGGCGACAATTTCAAAAACCGTCCGGATTTTAAACTTACCCAGGAATTCAAAATCAATAGAGCCGGCAACTGTTGCAGTATAGGCATAGTTTGGAATATAGTCCAACAGTTCAATGCCCGCATTCTTCATCTCAGCTTTTTCGGCATCGGACAACAATTCTTCAAACTGAATAATAACATAGCTTTTGCCAGCCACCTTAGCGGCCGACAGGTTCAGTTTTTTAACCTGGTCTGCCGCATAATTTTTTTCTGGAAATAATGTACCGCTCTTTAGCTGCAGTGAATAAGACAACTGTCCCATCACATTTGCAGTAATAGAAAAACAAATGAAGGCCGTAATCAGCGGAATTGGATTTATTCTCATGCTATAATAATAGTATACTAAAATTAAAACAAATATCCGACAATACTAAACGCATGAAAAATGAGGGGGTTGTGTCAGTTAACTGCTTCTTTTTGCAAACAATACCGGTGCATTCCCTTTAGAAACCGATGCATTGCTTCCATACCCTTTGTCTCGTTACCAATAAGCATAAAGAGCCGCCCGGTTTGTTTTAACCTTGCTTTGTTGGTTTTTGTTTGCAGGTATTGAATTATTCGTTGGAATGTATCTGATTCAAAATAAGGAGAGTCGGGCCGGTTAATGAAAAAGCAGCGCAATGTATCATCCTTCAGGCTCATTTTTTCAAAGCCCAGCTCAACAGCCAGTTTGCGGCAGCGTACTGTAATAAACAAGTCTTCCACCTGCTGCGGGATGGAACCAAACCGGTCGGCGAGTTCCTGTTTCATATCCAGTAATTCTTCTTCTGTTTCGCAATTATCCAGCCGCTGATACAATGATAATCGTTCTGTTATGCTTTCCACATAATCATCGGGTATAAGTATTTCAAGGTCAGTATCAATGGTACAGTCCTGCACAAAGTCATCCTGCTTTGCGATTTCTTCTTTAAACAACTCTTTAAAATCCGTACGCTTTAATTCCCTGATAGCCTCATCGAGAATCTTCTGGTACATCTCAAAACCAATTTCTGCCATGAAACCGCTTTGCTCGCCACCTAATAAATTTCCTGCTCCTCTTATATCAAGGTCACGCATGGCAATCTGAAAACCACTGCCAAGGTCACTGTGCTGTTCCAGCGTCTGCAACCTTTTTCTTGAATCGTTTGGTAATGTACTCATTGGCGGTGCCAGCAAATAGCAGAATGCTTTTTTGTTACTTCGGCCCACCCTGCCCCGCAACTGGTGCAGATCGCTAAGACCAAATTGGTGTGCATTGTTGACGATAATGGTGTTTACATTCGGAATGTCCACCCCACTCTCCACAATGTTTGTACATACCAGCACATCATATTTCTTATCGATGAAATCAAGTATCCTTTCTTCCAGTTCATGCCCTTCCATTTGTCCGTGGGCATAGCCAATGCTTAAATCGGGACACAGTGCCTGTATAATAACAGCCATTTCTGCAAGTCCCGCAATACGGTTATAAATGACGAATACCTGTCCGCCTCTTTCCGTTTCATAATAGATGGCATCACGGATAAAATCTTCGTTATACACCTGCACTTCTGTCTGTATTGGCTGCCGGTTTGGTGGCGGTGTATTCATAATGCTTAAATCCCTGGCACCCATCAGCGAAAACTGCAGTGTTCGTGGAATAGGTGTAGCGGTGAGTGTTAAGCAATCAACCGAAGTGCGGAGAGTTTTGATTTTTTCTTTATGACCCACACCAAATTTTTGTTCCTCATCTACCACAAGCAAACCAAGATCCTTAAACTTCACTTCTTTACCCAGTAATCCATGTGTACCGATAATGATATCAATCTTCCCTTCTTCCAGTTTTTTTAGTGTTTCTTTTTTCTCTTTGGATGATTTGAAGCGGTTGATATAATCTACCGTTACCGGAAAATCTTTCAGCCGGTCTTTAAATGTTTTATAATGCTGAAATGCCAGGATGGTGGTGGGCACCAGCACAGCAGCTTGTTTTCCGTCCACATTTGTTTTAAAAGAAGCACGGATAGCCACTTCTGTTTTGCCAAAGCCCACATCGCCGCATACCAGCCTGTCCATCGGCGATGGCGATTCCATATCCTTCTTCACATCGGCCGTTGCCTTGCTTTGGTCGGGAGTATCTTCATAAATGAAAGAAGCTTCCAGCTCGGTCTGCATGTAATTATCAGGAGTGTGCTGAAAGCCCTGCTGTGCTTTCCGTTTTGCATAAAGCTTTATCAGGTCGAAAGCAATTTCCTTGACCTTCGTTTTTGTTTTCTCCTTTAGTTTGTTCCATACATCACTGCCCAGCTTGTTTACTTTCGGCACACTGCCATCTTTGCCGGTGTACTTGGCAATCTTGTGCAGGCTGTTGATGTTTACATACAGAATATCCGTGTCCTTATAAATAAGCCTCACTGCTTCCTGCAATTTGCCATTTACTTCCAGTTTCTGCAAACCGCTAAAAACTCCAACTCCGTGGTCAATATGTGTAACATAGTCACCCGGCTGCAGTTCCCGAAGGGTGCGGAGTGTTAACGCCTTGTTTTTATTATATGCCTGCTTCACCTTGTACTTATGATACCGCTGAAACACCTGGTGGTCTGTATAGCAAACAAGCTGCAGGTCTTCATCGATAAATCCTTCGTGTATGGAAGTTGAAACAGGATTAAATACTATCTCTGCCTTTAAATCATCAAAGATGCTTTGCAGCCGTTCTAACTGGCGGGGGTTCTCTGCAAAAATGTACAACTGGAACTTTTTTGCCTCCCAGTTTTTCAGGTCTCTAATCAGCAAGTCGAACTGGCGGTTAAAAACAGGTTGTTCCTTGGTGGTATGGTGAATAGTGAATGGTGAATAGTGAGAAGGAAAAGAGTCAGTATGACCAAAGCCAACTACATGTCTCTGAGCTATCTTTTCTTCAAACTCATGCGCCGTTATAAAATCATCTTCACTTACATCTTTCTTCAGCAGTTTATCATCGTTCTCATCAGGCTGGTGGCTCTTTCCTGCTGATTTCTTATGGCCCTCAGCCCGCAGCTCATAGCTCCTCTTAGCTTGTTCTTTTAAATCAGCCTGTATCCGTAAAAAAGCCTCCAGCTCTTCAGTGCTTTCGGCAAGATGGTCTTTGCAGAGTTCGTAATCCTGTATCCACACCACGGTATTTTCTGGCAGGAAGTCGAAAAGAGAAATCCTTTCCTCGCTGGTAAACTGGGTATCTACATTTGGAATAATGGTTACCTGTAGCAGCTTTCTCTCACTCAGTTGTGTTTCGGGGTCCACAATACGGATAGAATCCACTTCATTGCCAAACAACTCCACCCGATAGGGCTTTTCATTCCCGAATGAATAAATATCGAGGATGCCACCCCGGATGGCAAACTGACCGGGTTCATATACAAAGTCGGTGCGTTCAAATCCATAGTCGCTCAGGCGCAGCAATAACTGCTCTGTATTCAGTGTATCACCGCTTTTAATATGGATGATGTTGGAAGAAAGTGTACCGGGCAGGATCACTTTTTCAAATAAGGCCTCCGGATAGGTAACAATAATTTTTTTATTTCCGCCAGTTGCAATTTTTGTCAGTGCTTCCGTTCGCAACATTACATGCGACGAGTTGAGCAACTGGTAGTTTTTCCTGTTTTTAAAAGAAGACGGGAAATAGAAAAATATCAAGCGCCTCTGTCAGATTTTCAAGTGTGTTGTGGAAATAGGCGGCTTCTTCTGCGTCATTTAGTATTACCAGGTGGTTAAGTTGTAATAAGGACGGATGAGTAAATGCTGTGGCTACAACAAACTGCGATGAACTTCCTCTTAAATTTTCGAGAACTATTTTTGGGAAGAGGCATAAGTCAGTCTGTCCGCCAGTTGAAAAAGGCGGGGGTGTTCTGATACCGTAGCAACAAATCCTTTACACTCATGGGCGGCGGCAAAGATAACTCATCTCTAAAAAACATGGACAAATTCCTGCTTTCAGAACAAATAAGGGATCTGACGGTTATACCTTTATCAAAACAAATATAATGGCTCTATTACCCTGGCGAAAAGGAATTGTGATAAAGACAGAAGACCACACCCACGATACCCGCCGTTTCTGGATACAGGTACCCGAACTGGACTCTTTTGATTTTGCTCCCGGTCAGTTTGTAACACTTGACCTGCCCATACATGAAAAGCCCAACAAAAGATGGCGCAGCTATTCCATCGCCTCCTGGCCCAATGGCAGCAATGTATTTGAACTGCTGATTGTGCTGGCCGAAGGCGGCCTGGGGACTAACTTTCTTTTCGATTTTAAAAACATTACCGTTGGCAGCGAGTTAATACTCCGTGGCCCGCAGGGAGTGTTTAACTTGCCGGAGAAATTAGATAAAGACCTTTTCCTTGTTTGTACCGGAACCGGCATAGCGCCTTTCCGCAGTATGGTGCAGCATATAAAGGCCAATAATATAGTGCATAAAAACATACACCTTATTTACGGCTGCCGCCGGCAGGATGACCTGCTCTATTACGAGGAACTTAAAGAACTGGAGCTTTCGCTGCCAGGCTTTCATTATCACCCCACCCTGAGCCGTGAGCACTGGATGGGACATTATGGTTATGTACATCCCATTTACATGGACTTATGCAAGAACCGGCAGGAAGCATCCTTCTTCCTTTGCGGATGGCGCCACATGATTGACGAAGCCCGCAAGCACATCCTTGAAATGGGTTACGTTAAAAAGGATATACACCAGGAGTTGTATGGGTGAAGAGTAGTTAAATAATATTCTAAATCTTTTCTTTCTTTAAGTAAAAAAATAAATCCGTAAAAAACAACCTTGAGGATGTTTCCATATATTAATTAAAGAATTGAAATTTCATGGGTACATGTAGTGCCTGAAATGGCCTCACTTATACCATTATTACCGGCTATAGCAGCCAATTGCAAGGATTACAAAAATCCATATATACAAATATTCCCTTCCCCTAAGGATTTTAACATTATTGACAAAATCCTGACAATTGATACTTATCATGTTTGAAGTTTACACTTTGTTCCTATTTTCGTGCAAATCCAGTTGCAAATGGGACCGGCGTCACTTATAGTATTAATTATATCCGCTATTGCCTTCTCTGTAATTGCAATAATGCTTGCAAAAATTGTGATGAAGGCCTCTGTCAACAGCCAAAAGGGCGAACCGTACGAATCTGGAATCCCCACTAAAGGTAAAACCTGGATACAGCTGAATGTCGGTTATTATCTTTTTGCATTGATTTTCCTGATTTTTGATGTGGAACTTGTTTTTCTCTACCCCTGGGCGGTTGTAGCTAAAAGCATGGGATGGATTGCTCTCATAGAAATAGTGATTTTCTTCTTTATTTTATTTATAGGCTTTTTGTATGCACATAAGAAAGGGGCGTTGAAGTGGGTGTAATGAAAAGTTGAATAGTTTAATGGTTTAAAGGTTTAAAAGTTGAGTAAGACACAGGATAGCAAAAGCAATTTTCCCGGCGAGGTACATGATTTACCCGGTGGCGGCATTGTCCTCAGCAAACTGGACGATGTGATTAACTGGGCCCGGTCCAACTCCCTTTGGCCGCTCACTTTTGCCACCAGTTGCTGTGGTATTGAGTATATGGCTGTTGCCGGGGCCAGGTACGATTTTTCCCGTTTTGGTTTTGAGGTGGCAAGGGCCACACCCCGCCAGGCCGATGTAATTATTATTGCTGGTACAATTGTAAACAAAATGGCACCAGTTCTGAAACGACTGTACGACCAGATGGCAGACCCCAAGTATGTAATTGCGATGGGTGCCTGTGCCATCAGCGGCGGACCTTTCTTTTACAATACCTATTCTGTTGTAAAAGGCGCTGACCATGTAATACCTGTTGATGTTTACGTGGCAGGGTGCCCGCCAAGACCAGAAGCACTGCTTCATGCCCTTATAAGCCTGCAACAGAAAATAAAAAGCGGACTCACCAGAGAACAGATAAGAAAAGGAAAAGACTGATTATGCAGCATGAAGAACTAAAAATAAAACTAGCCGAACTGCTCACTTCTGCCACATTTGAGGAAGGCGGAGAATGGACGACCATTAATGTGGAAGCAGCAGACTGGCTCGTATTTGCCGGGCAACTTCGCAATGATGACTCTTTATTCTTTGATTATCTTTTCTGCCTTACCTGTGTGGACTGGAAAACACATTTGATCATGGTGTATCACCTTTCTTCCACAAAGCACAGGCATAATATGGTGGTGAAAGTAAAATTAGACCGCAATAAACCGGAGATTGAAACGGTATCACATATCTGGAGAACGGCAGAATTTCATGAACGGGAAGTGTATGAAATGTTTGGCGTGAACTTCCTGAACCATCCTGACCTGCGTTTACTGATATTGCCGGATGGTTGGGAAGGGAAAAATCCACTGAGAAAAGATTTTGAAGATCCGGTGAATATGATAAAACTGTAGTCTTTCAAAAAAAGGATTTGCAAAATTTGATGAGGCATGTATGTATCAGAAAAATGAACTGAGATTTTGAATGTATAAAGAACCTGAAATATTAAGCAATTACGCATTAGGCTCCAATTCCGGAGTCTCATTGGGTGAAGGTGATTTTCAAATAAATTTCGGGCCACAACATCCGGCCACTCACGGGGTACTTCACCTTGTAATCACCTTAAATGGAGAAACCATTAAAAAGGTTGAGCCTCACCTTGGCTATATACACCGGTCCATCGAAAAAATGTGCGAAAGCCTTACGTACAGGCAATTTATATATGTAACCAGCCGGATGGATTACCTGTCTGCACACATTAATAACCATGCCTGTGCCCTGGCAGTAGAAAAGGGCCTGCAGGTGGAAGTTCCCGCAAGGGCACAGGTTATCCGTGTACTAATGGATGAGCTGACCCGCATCGCATCACATGAATTGTGGTGGGGTGCCATGGCGATGGATTTGGGAGCCTTTACCCCATTTTTTCATGCATTCAGGGAAAGAGAAAGCATTAATGACATTATGGAAGAAACCTGTGGCGCCAGACTTACTATGAACTATATGGTGCCCGGTGGTGTAATGCATGATATTCATCCTAACTTTCAGAAAAGGGTAAAGGATTTTCTGCAACTGTACAAGAGGAAGATTCATGAATATGATGAGTTGGTAACCGGCAATATCATTTTCCAGAACCGGATGAAGGGGATAGGTTACCTGAGTGCAGAAGATGCCGTTTCGTATGGATGCAGCGGCCCTGCGGCAAGAGGGAGCGGTGTAAGCAGCGATATTCGTAAAATATATCCTTACGAAATATACGATAAACTGGAGTTTGACGAGGTGCTGGAGACTGCAGGCGATTCTTTTGCCCGTTATATGGTTCGCATCAAAGAAATGCACCAGTCTATCCGCATTATCGAACAACTGATTGATAATATTCCTGAAGGCGATTTTCAGGCTAAGACAAAGAATGTACTGAAGCTGCCTAAAGGCGATTTTTATACAAGGGTTGAAACCGCAAGGGGAGAACTGGGTGTGTATATAGTAAGTGAAGGTGGTACCACTCCGTACAGAATTAAATTCCGCTCACCCGGATTCTCTAATCTTTCTGTACTTGACCATATGGCAAGGGGCTCAAAGATTGGCGACCTGGTAGCCATGATGGGAACATTGGATTTGGTGATACCGGATATTGACAGGTAAACAAATTGCAGATTGGCGATTGCAGGCTTCTGTTATAAATCTGCAATCCAAAATCTAAAATCTGAAATAGTAATGTGGAGTTTTTCATACATAGCAAACGAGATACATGAATGGTTGAGCAAGACCTTCAACCCGACATGGACATTAATCATTGAAATGGTACTTGCGGGGGTGGCTGTTATTGGCCTGTTTGCCGTTTTGGGACTGATACTGGTTATTATGGAAAGGAAAGTTTCTGCCTGGATACAAATTCGCCTGGGCCCCAATCGTGTCGGTCCAAAAGGTATGATGCAGTCGATGGCAGATACAGTGAAACTGATGGTAAAAGAAGGATTGACACCAACCGGGGCCGATAAGATAATGTTTAATGTGGCTCCGGTTATTGCTATGATTGTGGCTATGTTGCTGCTTGCCCCCATTGCTTTTGCCAAAAACTTCCAGTTATGGGATTTAAACATAGGGGTACTATATGTTTCCTGCGTATCGTCGCTTATGGTAATCAGCATATTGATGGCGGGATGGAGCAGTAATAATAAATATTCATTGCTGGGTGCCATGCGCAGTGGCGCACAGATTGTCAGTTATGAACTATCGGCTGGGTTGTCCATTCTTACCATTATAGTTTTTACCGGCGATTTACAGATGTCAAAAATTATTGCTTCGCAGAAAACAGGCTGGTGGATTTTTAAAGGACATATCCCCGCCCTCATCGCTTTTATTACTTTTTTAATAGCTGTAACTGCAGAAACCAACAGGGCACCTTTTGATTTGGCCGAAGCAGAATCAGAACTGACCGCTGGTTTCCACACAGAATATTCAGGAATGAAATTCGCACTCTTTTTCCTGGCAGAATATGTGAATGTGTTTATTGTATGTGCCATTGGCGCTACATTATTCCTTGGCGGTTGGATGCCATTCCATATTAGCACCTGGACAGGTTTTAATCATGTGATGGATTATATACCATCCAGTATTTGGTTTTTTGGAAAAACGTTCTTCCTCATATTTGTTATTATGTGGTTCAGGTGGACATTCCCCCGTTTGCGGATTGACCAATTATTGAACCTGGAATGGAAATACCTGTTGCCCATCAGCATGATAAACCTGCTGGTAGCAACTTTGATGGCAATGATGGGGTGGCACTTTTAGTGAATGATGAATAGTGAGTAGTGAATGGTTAGCTGCTTTGTAGCTGACCGCAATTAGTAAGAAGCTTATGTTTATTACACGTTATATTAAAGAAGTGTGGGGTGCGGTAAAGTCGCTTACAACAGGTATGAAGCGTACCCTGTATTATTTCACTCACCATAAAGAAATAATCACGGAGCAATATCCTGATAACCGGGATACGCTGGTGCTGCCGGATCGTTTTAAAGGTGAAGTGGTTATGCCGCATAACGAAAGCAATGAGCATCGCTGTACCGGCTGCACAGCCTGTGAACTGGCCTGCCCTAACGGAACTATAAAGGTGATAACCCGGTTTGACATTACACCTGAAGGAAAAAAGAAGAAAGCAATTGATAAGCTTGTTTATCACCTTGAGTTGTGTACCATGTGCGGATTGTGTATTGAAGCATGCCCGTCTGATGCCATCAAAATGGCGCAAACATTTGAACACAGTGTTTTTGACAGAAATAAACTGACAAAAGTTTTAAATAACCCTGATTCAAAAATAATGGAAGGGGTAGAATAAGAAATAACGAATGATGAACAAGGAAAAATGAATATTGAACTGGTTTCAGCAATCTTTATTTCGTAGTTAATATTAACAGAATGAACGGCTCAATAATTATATTTTATCTGCTGGCAGCGTTTACGCTGGCGTTTGGTATCTATTCGGTCTTATGCCGCCAGATATTCAGATCTGCTATTTACCTGTTATTTACGCTGGTGGGTATTGCCGGTATTTATTTCTGGCTCGACTACGAGTTTATTGCTGCCGTGCAGATTGTGGTTTATGTTGGCGGCATTGTGGTATTGATAATTTTTTCAGTATTCCTCACTCACCAGGCCGGCGAAAAACTACCAAAGCAACTGCTGAGCAGAAAACTTTTTGGAGCACTGGCGGCATTTTGTGGCTTTGCCCTGGTACTGCTGCAGGTATTTCAACATGAGTTTGCAGTAGTTAACAAAGACGTTCCTTCTCCCACTGTAAGAGATATTGGCAGTAAAATGCTCGGTACTGATCACGGAGGCTATGCACTTCCTTTTGAAGTGATTTCTATCCTGTTGCTGGCAGCCATGGTGGGATGTATTGTGATTGCAATGAGGAGCAGAAAGGAAGTAAACTGAGAAAAATGAAAACAAATAAACTTAAAAAGAATGATGAATAAGTTGTATTTCAACATTTAATGTTCATTATTCATTATTTATTATGATGCAACCCGGACTATATCACATATTATTCATCAGTACCTTATTATTTTTTATTGGTGTGTTTGGTTTTTTCACCAGGAAGAACTTAATCAATATGCTGATGAGCATTGAACTGATTCTGAACAGTGTGAACCTGAATTTTATTGCCTTCAACAAATATGTTTGGCCTGGCAAATTAGACGGGTTGTTTTTTACTGTTTTTATTATTGCCATTGCTGCTGCCGAAACTGCTGTAGCTATTGCAATCATTATAAACCTGTACCGCAACACCCAATCGATTGATGTGGAAAGTGCAGAAGATTTAAAGTACTGATAACATATGCCGAACGCAACTACTATAGCTCTTATTCCTTTACTGCCATTCGCAGGTTTTGTTTTACTGGGCCTGTTTGGCAGAAAGTATGTTAAAAATTATGCAGGCCTGATTGGTACTGCCTTATTGCTGGTATCCGCAGCACTGGCCTTTTACACAGCGTATGATTATTTCTTTGTTGCAGGAAAAGTGAATGGTGTGTACCAGCAACTGAACCCCATGAAAATAACATGGCTGGCCTTCTCTCAAAATCTTTCTATTGACCTTGGTCTTACTGTTGACCCCATCTCCGTAATGATGTTGGTGGTGGTAACGCTGGTCTCGCTGATGGTGCATATTTACAGCCTGGGGTATATGAAAGGAGAAAAACGTTTCTCCACTTATTATGCATTTCTTGGTTTGTTTACTTTCTCCATGCTTGGGCTGGTTTTATCAAGCAACATTTTCCAGATTTATATTTTCTGGGAACTGGTGGGTGTTTCTTCCTTCCTGCTTATTGGCTTTTATTACAATAAGCCCAGTGCAGTGGCGGCGAGTAAAAAAGCATTTATCGTTACCCGTTTTGCAGACCTAGGTTTCCTGATTGGCATATTGATACTTTCCAACCAGGCAGGCACATTAGATTTTCACCAGATGATTGCCACGTTAACATCGCCTGAATCAAATGCGGTGAAGAATGCGGCAGCATCTTCATTTCTTGGCCTCTCTGCCATTACCTGGGGTGCTGCACTGGTGTTTATCGGCGGTGCAGGAAAAAGTGCCATGTTCCCGCTGCACATCTGGCTGCCCGATGCCATGGAAGGCCCCACACCTGTTTCGGCATTAATACATGCCGCCACGATGGTGGTAGCAGGTGTTTATTTAGTAGCCAGAATGTTTCCTGTCTTTTCTATCACTGTTCCGGCAGTGCTGGAAATTATTGCATGGGTGGGTGCCATCTCAGCCATTTTTGCAGCCATCATCGCCTGCACACAAACTGATATTAAACGGGTGCTGGCTTATTCCACCATGTCACAGATTGGTTTTATGATGTTTGCCCTTGGCGTTTCAAAATATGGTGGCGAAGCTGGTTTGGGTTACACGGCCTCCATGTTCCATTTGTTTACACATGCCATGTTTAAGGCATTACTGTTCCTGGGTGCCGGTGCTGTAATACACTATGTACACAGCAATGACATGCAGGATATGGGCGGCTTGCGCAAAAAAATGCCCATTACGCATATCACTTTTCTTTTAGCCTGCCTTGCTATTGCGGGTGTTCCTCCATTTGCAGGATTCTTTAGCAAAGAAGAAATATTACTTGCGGCTTATCATGGCAATACTGCCATTTACTGGATAGCATTAATCACATCAGGCCTTACAGCTTTTTATATGTTCCGTTTGTACTTCAGTATTTTCTGGAGCAAGCCTTCTGGCGCAAACAGTCATAGACATTCTGCCGATGACCATCATCACGGTGAAGGCGGTTTTGCTATGATGCTGCCCTTAGTGATTTTGGGAGCAGGTGCTGTTTTTGCCGGCTTTATTCCTTTTGGTGAATTTGTAAGCACTGACGGAAAGCCATTAGCATCACATTTTCATTTGATGTTCTCCATTGCACCGGTTGCTTTGGGACTAACAGGCATTGCCATTGCATGGGTGCTGTACAAAAAACAAAACAGCAAGCCAGACAAACTGGCGGCATCACTAAGTGGATTGTATAAATCATCATACAACAAATTCTATATTGACGAGATATACCTGTTTGTAACAAAGAAAGTGCTGTTTAATCTTATCGGAAGACCTGCAGCATGGTTTGACAGGAATATTGTTGATGGCTTTGTCAATTTGACTGGTAATACGACTGTGTTGATTTCGGAAAAGATAAAGAAGTTTCAATCCGGCAAAGTACAGCTCTACGCTATTGCATTCCTGGCGGGAGTAATTGTGCTGACTGTATTGTTTATATATGTTTTGTAAAAGGCTTTTTGAAAAAATAATTTGATGAATCTTTTATTCCTCATAGGAGCACCATTATTAACTGCACTGGCCGTACTGCTTGCCCGCAGTAAACAGCAGGTACGGTGGATTTCCCTGGCCGGCCCAACCGTTCAGCTTGCCATGGCCTTTGCTTTGTTTTACTTTTTCCGCCGGGAGAAGGCCGCAGGTAATACCAGCCAGGTTTTGTTTGAGCAAAATCACAAACTGTTTGAAGCCCTGAATATCAATTTTCATTTTGGAGTGGATGGCATTGCTGTTGCCATGATCCTCCTTACATCTTTTGTTCTGATTGCCGGGGTACTTGTTTCCTGGAATGTAGAGAAAATGACTAAAGAGTTTTATTTTCTGCTCATCCTCCTGGCATTAGGCGCTTATGGTTTCTTTATTTCGCTTGATTTATTCATAATGTTCTTCTTCCTTGAAATTTCTGTAATACCAAAGTATTTACTCATCGGAATTTGGGGAAGCGGCAAAAAAGAATATGCCGCCAATAAGCTTGCCCTGATGCTGATGGGGGGCTCTGCATTAATACTGGTGGGTATTCTTGGATTATACTTCCTGGGAGGAAACAGTTTCGATATGCTGAAGCTGGCAAAGACGAATATTCCTGAGAATTTGCAACAAATTCTTTTTCCGTTGCTGTTTGTTGGTTTTGGTGTATTCACTGCATTATTCCCTTTACATACTTGGGTGCCCGATGGTCACTCTTCGGCACCAACAGCCGGTTCTATGTTCCTCGCTGGTATTTCTATGAAACTCGGTGGTTATGGTGCTTTGCGGGTTGCCACTTACTTGCTGCCTGAAGGAGCAAAGCAATACGCCGACATCATTATCATTCTTTCCGCCATTGCTATTTTATACGGCGCCTTCGCCACAATGATGCAGAAGGATTTGAAATACATCAACGCTTACTCATCAGTGAGCCATGTGGGTTTCAGTTTGCTGGGTATTGGTATGCTTACGCAAACAGCCTTCACCGGTGCATTGATGCAGATGGTATCGCATGGTGTGATGACAGCCCTTTTCTTCGCAGTTATCGGCATGATATACGACAGAACCCATACCCGCATGGTAGCAGAGATGGGAGGGCTGATGAAAGTGATGCCATTTATCACCACCGTATTCTTTATTGTGGGCCTTTGTTCGCTTGGGTTACCAGGACTAAGCGGCTTTGTGGCAGAGATGACTGTGTTTGTAGGTTCTTGGGAAAACGCTGATGCCTTCCATCGTATTGCCACTATTGCTGCTGCCATGTCAATTGTAGTGACTGCGGTTTACATACTGCGGGCTATTGGCAGAACGGCTATGGGGCCGATTACTAATGAAAGCCATTTGCAACTGGGCGATGCAAGGTGGAATGAAAAATTAGCCGCCATCATTTTGGTTGCTGGTATTCTTGCTATAGGTATTGCACCGGGATGGCTGAACGATTTGCTACAGCCTGCCGCTGCTGAAATAATGAACAGAATTGCTGGAAAATAAATTAACGACCGGATGAACGAAGTTTTAGTTTTAATGAAGAATGAACTGGCTCTGACAGCCATCATTTTCTTTTTGCTGATTGTAAAAATCAGCGGAGGAATGGCTAACAGAAAACTGTTGCCGGTTATTCATTTTTTACTGCTGCTGAATTTTGCATTGGGCTTTTTCTTTAATAAAGAAGGCAATCTTTTCGGAGATATGTTTTATACAACCCCATTGATTGCTTTACAAAAACATTTTAAACCTTGGCGTTTATCTTATTTCACTGCTTTTCTGCGACTGGATGAAACGAACCCCGCACCTTCCTGAATTTGTTACACTCATGTTAGCCGCTATGCTGGGAATGGATCTTATGATTTCCAGTGCAAACATGCTGATATTTTACCTGTCGCTTGAACTGGCTACCATTCCGGTAGCGGCTATGGCAAGTTTTGACCTGGAGAAGAAAACTTCATCCGAAGGTGCCATGAAGATGATATTGTCTTCAGCTTTTTCCTCTGGTATATTGTTGTTTGGCATTTCTCTGCTGTATGGTACCACCGGAACAGTAAATCTGCCGGAATTATCACAATCACTTAATGGGTCTCCGCTGCAGATAATGGCCTTTGTATTTTTCTTCGCTGCCTTTGCCTTCAAGCTCTCAGTTGTACCTTTCCATTTATGGACGGCCGATGTATATGAAGGATCTCCTTTTGCTGTTACTGCTTTTCTTTCTGTAATATCAAAAGGTGCCGTTGCCTTTATTTTCATCACCATGCTTTATCATGTATTTCAGCCGATGCTGCACATTTGGTACATGATGCTGGTGATACTGGCCGTTTTAACTATGGTTACCGGTAACCTGTTTGCTTTGCGTCAGCAAAATATTAAGCGTTTCCTCGCTTTTTCATCTATAGCACAGGTAGGTTTCATACTGGTGGGTATCAGCAGTTATGGGACTATGGGAGTAGTTTCCGCCACTTATTTTATACTGGTATATATTTTCTCAAACCTGGCTGCATTTGGCGTAGCTTCAGTAATTGCGGAAAAAACCGGTAAAGAGAAAATTGACGATTATAAAGGACTTTATCAAACTAATCCGTTCCTTACCTGGATGATGGCCCTGGCTTTGTTCTCTCTCGCCGGCATTCCGCCAACAGCAGGTTTCTTTGGTAAATTGTTCCTGTTAACGGCCGGTGCATCGCGGGCTGATTACTGGTTCATTCTTATAGCGGCATTAAATATGATTATTTCCCTGTACTACTACCTGAAAGTGGTGCGGGCCATGTTTATGGATAAAAATGAAAATCCTGTTGAGAGGCTGCATACCAGCAATTCAGTAAAACTGGGACTTATTATTTGCGGCGCCGGTATTGTGTTTACTGGTCTTTTCAGCTGGATTTTTGATTACATCAAATCCCTGAGCTAAAGAATAATGAAGCAGCGAAACATTTTTTTTTCATTCATTATTCCTTGTTCAATATTCAATATTTACCATGGCTATCAACAAAAATCATGAATTTGAAGAACTGGATGGTGTGAAATGCGGCATCGTGGAGAAGAATGTTACTCCTGAACGGTTATCTTTTCTGAAAGAACTGCTGGAGTTTAACGGATACACCGTTGTTGCTGTACCATGCCCGGCACCAAAAGCGGCACCCGCCCCAAAGGTTGCAGAAGGAGAAGCACCTCCTCCACCACCGCCGCCAGCACCTGAAACATTTACCGTAGGTGTTACCGATTATACTTTCAACACTGTAAATGCCATCTTTGGAAGGATGCTGAAAACCAAAGACGGTCATATTGTAACACAGGCTTACTGGCAACAGAAAGAAACAGTTAGCCAGGATGAAATTCCCTACTACGAGCATAAATGATTTTCTTTCCGTGAGTTTTGACTATAATCAGTAATCAGAAACATTGTTTCATGACTTTTAATGATATTAATCAAGGTAAATTCTGACCTGTGTTTCCTTATTTGGCTGAATTAAGGCATAATTATGCAGCGCAAAAAAGTAATAATTATGGCAAAATCAACAAAAGCCGGAAAGTATGTGTACTTCTTCGGCGGCGGCAAAGCCGACGGAAACGAATCAATGAAAAACCTGTTAGGTGGAAAAGGAGCAAACCTCGCCGAAATGGCTGGTCATCCTAACCTGCGTTTACCTGTTCCTCCTGGTTTTACAGTAACTACTGAAGTTTGCACTTACTACTATGCAAACAAAAGAACATATCCAAAAACGCTGAACGGCCAGGTGCAGGAAGCTATGGCAAAGATGGAAAAACTCACCGGCAAAAAGTTTGGTGATGAGAAAAACCCTTTGTTGCTGTCTGTTCGTTCCGGTGCCCGCAAGAGTATGCCCGGTATGATGGAAACAGTACTGAACGTGGGATTGAACGAAAAAACCATCCAGGGAATTATTGCACAAAGCGGTGATGCCCGTTTTGCCTATGACGCATACCGTCGTTTGATTATGATGTATGCCGATGTGGTGATGGAAAAAGCTGCCGGTATTGAACCAAAGGGCGGAAAAGGAATACGTAAAGTATTAGATGAGAAACTGGAACATATCAAACACAGCAGGGGATATAAAAGCGATACTGAACTTACTGCTGACGAACTGAAAGACCTGGTAAAAGATTATAAGAAGACAGTAAAAAAAATATTGGGAAAAGACTTCCCGATGATCCTTACGAACAAATGTGGGGTGGTGTAGGCGCCGTTTTCGCCAGCTGGAATGGTAAAAGGGCTATTGAATACCGCCGCATTGAAAAAATACCACATGAGTGGGGAACAGCTGTAAACGTTCAGGCGATGGTATTTGGTAACATGGGCGATGATTGCTGCACTGGTGTGGCCTTTACTCGTAACCCCGGTAATGGTGAAAACCATTTCTATGGTGAGTACCTGGTAAATGCACAGGGTGAAGACGTGGTGGCTGGTATCCGCACTCCTGCACCGGTTAACCAATATTCCAAGAATGCACAGAGTGAGCAATTTGTTTCTTTAGAAAAACTAATGCCTGCTCAGTACAAAGAATTGTTTACTATTCAAAGAAGATTAGAGAAACATTATAAAGACATGCAGGATATTGAGTTCACCATTGAAAAAGGTAAACTCTACATGCTGCAGTGCCGCATTGGTAAGCGTAATGGCGTTGCCGCTGTTCGCATGGCCACTGAAATGCACAAAGAAAAACTGATTGATGCCAAAACGGCTATCATGCGGGTTGGACCAAACCAATTGGTTGAACTATTGTTGCCTATGCTTGACCCTAAGGCTGAACTGCTGGCTCCAGTTATTGCTAAAGGTTTGCCTGCCGGTCCTGGTGGTGCAAAAGGCCGTGTGGTCTTCTCCTCTGCCGATGCAGTAGCATGGGCGGCCAAAGGAGAAAAAGTTATCCTGGTTCGTGAAGAAACATCACCCGAAGATGTGGATGGTATGCACAAAGCACAGGCTATCCTTACTACAAAAGGCGGTATGACATCACATGCTGCACTGGTAGCAAGAGGCTGGGGTAAGTGCTGTATCGTTGGTTGCAGCGATATTGAAATCCATAGTGAAGCAAAGAATTTCCATTCCAATAATGGTTTAGTTATTAAAGAAGGTGATTGGATTAGCCTGAATGGTACAAAAGGTACAGTGTACGAGGGCAGCATGGCGCTGGTGGATATTGACATTGACAAAAACCAGAGCTATAAAGACCTGATGAAGCTGGTGGACAAAACAAAACAAATTGGTGTAAGGGCAAACGCTGAAACACCGAGAGATGCCACTACAGCCGTTAAGTTTGGTGCTGAAGGTATCGGTCTTTTCCGTACAGAACACATGTTCTACGGTGAAGGCAGTGAAGCTCCATTGTTCCAGCTTCGTAAGATGATTGTAAGTAAAACAGAAAAAGAAAGAAGAGAAGCGCTGAACGGCCTGTTCAAATATGTGAAGAAAGATGTGAAAGACACCCTGAGTGTAATGAACGGGCACCCGGTAACTATCCGCCTGCTCGACCCACCGCTGCATGAGTTTGTTCCTCATGATAAAGAAAAACTGAAACAACTGAGCAAAGAACTCGGTATCAGTATGGGTATGCTGAACAGAAGAGTACTGGCACTGCATGAAAATAACCCGATGCTCGGTCACCGTGGTGTACGCCTTGGCATCAGCTATCCTGAAATCACCGAAATGCAGGTGAGGGCCATCTTTGAAGCGGCTGCTGAACTGAACAAAGCCGGTAAGAAAGCTTTCCCTGAAATCATGGTGCCTGTCACTGTTATTTCTCATGAGCTGCGCCATCAGAAAGAAATCGTTGACCGGGTTTATAAAGAAGTATGCGAAAAGTTAGGTGTGAAGAAAATACCTTACCTGTATGGAACGATGATTGAAACACCAAGAGCTGCCCTTCGTGCCGACTTTATGGCGAATGTGGCTGACTTCTTCAGCTTTGGTACTAACGATCTTACACAAATGAGCTTTGGTTTCAGCCGGGATGATATTGGCGGATTCTTACCTAAATATCTTGACCTGAAAATATTACCTGATGATCCATTCCAGACAATAGACCAGGAAGGTATTGGCCAGTTGATTAAAGCCGGAACTGAAAGAGGCCGTGTTACCAAGCCGAACCTGAAAGTGGGTATCTGTGGCGAACATGGTGGTGATCCTGAAAGTGTGAAGTTCTGTCACCGCATCGGTATGAACTATGTAAGTTGCTCTCCTTTCCGTGTACCAATTGCACGCCTTGCTGCGGCACAGGCTGCTTTGGAAACTCCGAGGAAAAAGAAATAATCTATAAGCGAAAACCTAGATTAAAAGCCCCGCAGGAATGCGGGGCTTTCCTTTTTATCAGCGGTTTGATAAGGGTTGTTGAAAGTACGGTGGACCCCGCCTTATGACAAGGCCGTTAAGGTATCAGGCGGCTATTTACCGTGGTCTTAAAGTGGAAAGGCATAGGCAGGGAAGAAATCTCAGGCTATTTTGAACAGATATAAAACCAACATATTATCATGTCCTGTATTCATTTTTGGTTTTTTGATTTCAATATCCTGTTCAATACAAAACCGGTTATGGCGCCATAGAACAGGGCACCTGCTATAATAACATAAACTCCCAGATAAGCTGACAGGATGAATACACCCCAGCCCAGGGTACCCGGAGCAATCCAATAAAACCTGTTTTTGTAATAGCCACTTAATAACCTGCATTGTAAAATGCCCGCAATTAATCCTGCCAAAGCAAATATAGCCGCTTCAGGAAAATGATTATTCGCATTGAACAGGTTAATGAGACCTCTGTAAACTTCCAGTTTCCATAATACAACGCCTGCTATTAGTTCTGCAAGTACGAACCCGGCGATTAAGGACCATACCCAGGAAAAGGATACAAGGAAATATTTTTTTAATAATTCTCTTTGCAAAAGACCTGTTCCCAATGCTAAAACAATACCGCTGCCCAGGTGCATGAGTGTGTTGGAGAGATAGGTGCCATCCTCTTTCATGCTGAATCCAAATGCACCATGAATCAATAATAGCACTATCATGCTGATTAAATAGCTTGCGGTTACCACCCATGTATGGTGCAACGTCCATTTTGTATATGCATTCATTTCTTTCATGGTTGTGGGTGTTTACATATGATTGACTTAATGGTTTATGTGTGCGGCAGCATTTTTCTATCTGCTGGCAAGAGAGTTTATGATAGCAAAGAACTCCGGTTGGTATTTTACCCGCTGTTGCCCGCACAGTGAACCTTTACTGTACTAAGGTACACACAGAGTGACAGGAGAACAATGATTAGCAGCATGCCAATGGCGGTGGGAGACGGTGAACTACGCCTGAAATCTTTTTCTTTCCTTACTTTTTTTGGCATTGCTCCTGATTTTTTACCGGGGCAGACAAAAACATAAATATCCCTTAGCGGGGGCTAAGGCGTCTTTTTTTGAATTCTCATTTTGTTTTTTTATTCCCTGGTTTGTAGTGCAGAGAACCGTAAAGGGCACTGCTATCAGCTGCAGTTAGTAACAGGATTGCCGCACAGCCACTCCTTTTCAATCCAGCCTTCCACTTTTTTGCCCTTATTGTCAGTAAAACGGATGAAGACATAACCTTTATTAAACTTCGTGAAGCGAACTTCGGTTTCTTCTTTGATGATACCTGCAATTTTGGATGTCTTGTCAGGCGAAGCATACACATTTAATTTTTGGTTAGCATAATTCCTGGTTCTTACAGCCAGCACAGAATAATGCATCCATCCAAATTGCCCGGGAACATCAATGGCATTATTATCAAAAACATCAACCCGGCTGATTTTGAACCAGCCATTTTTCTGCCCGACGATTTCAACCATATAGTCACTTCCCTTTTCCAGTTCTGTAATTACTTCGCCTCCCGGGGTTTGCCTGATGTTTGTCGGGTTTACCAAATCCGGGTCCTGCACATAGGCAGTGAAGGATATATTTTGTTCCTCCTTTTGCTTTACGTAAAACCGGGGCTGAACAGTTTTAAGAATGGTAACCTCATTATTGGGGCTTGCCATTGCAGTTTGGTTGGTTTTGCTGTTTGTTGCCGGTTGTTTTGTTTGCCCGGGTTGATTATATGAAACCTGTAAAGAAACAAGAACCACGAATAAGAGCATGATGATGTTCTTAGTGTGAAGATTTAGTCTGTACATCGGTTATATTTTAATGTTGAAAGGGTGGTGGTAATGGGCAGCGCTTAAATGTCATTACAAAGCTCCAGTAAGTTCTTAGCATTTGCAACTGTTTTTGGGGGAGTGAATACCCCGGCTGGCAGATGGGGAGTTTGATGTTGTGGGTTTGTGTAAGACGGCAGGACCTGTTTTGGTGGGCAACGGGTGTCGCCGGACTGCATTTGGTTTGGCAGTAAGGAGTTGTAAGGTTGCGGAATAGAGTTGCAGGTATTATCCAAAGAAGTGTGTAGCCGGGATTTCGTATGATGGGGCTTCGACAGGCTCAGCCTGACAGGGGGCTTCGACGAGTTCGGTCTGGCAGAGAACGCTGTCTGTTCTCACTTTTTCACCACTCTTCCGGGGTTCTGCTTTATAAAATCGTCCCAGCCCCTGGCGCCTTTGGCGGCCTTGCCCAGCGGCGAGCTGCTTTGAAAATGATGGCAGAGGGCCACGGCGAGTGCATCGGTGGCATCGAGGTATTTGGGGTTTTCCTTAAAAGAAAGGATGGTTTGCAGCATCTTCATCACCTGAATTTTATCGGCATTGCCGTTGCCGGTGATGGACTGCTTTACTTTTTTGGGTGAGTATTCAGTTACTTCGAGTCCGTGGCGCATGGCGGCTGCAATGGCCACCCCCTGTGCCCGGCCCAGCTTAAGCATACTCTGCACATTTTTGCCAAAGAAGGGGGCTTCGATGGCAAAGTCGGTAGGCTGGTATTTGGTAATCAGTCCGCTAACGGTGTTGAAAATGAGTTGCAGCTTTTTATAGCTGTCTTTTACCTTGCCGGGTTTGAGTACTCCCAGCTCCAGCAGCGAGACATTGTGGCCCTGCACAGTGATAAGTCCGTACCCCATCACAATAGTGCCGGGGTCGATGCCGAGTATTATTTTAGAGGGCTTTTGCAAACAGGACTGTATTTTTACAACAGCACAAGATTAATGAAGCTGAACCGAAATATCAAATCCTGGAACTACAGGAAATTCATCAACTACTTTCTGGGCCCCTTATTGTTTGTGTGGCTGTCGTGGTCAATCTATAACGAGATAAGGAATCAAACCGGCCTGAAAGCGGCGCTGGAGGTGTTCAGCAGTGCGAAGCTTTTCTATTTTATACCGGTGGTGCTGCTGATGGTGCTGAACTGGTCAATAGAAGCTATGAAGTGGAAGGTATCAGTAAAGCCAATACAGGAAATCGATTTTTTAAAAGCCTTCAGGGCGGTGCTCTCCGGGGTTTCGTTTTCGGTAAGTACGCCCAACCGCATTGGTGAGTATCTTGGCCGTGTGCTGTATATGGACGAAGGAAACAGGCTCCGCACTATTTCGATGACGATGGTAGGCAGCCTGAGCCAGTTGATTATTACGATACTGATGGGGGCCGCCGGACTGATTGTGATGAAGCAGGATATTGAGGCAGCACAACTTATTTCGGGCATCTGGTTCCAGGTTATTTTATACGGAGTGCTGGCCGTGCTGTTAGTTTTAACAGTTTTTTATTTCAGGTTGTCGTGGCTGGTTAAGTTGATTAACCGTCTTCCGGGCAGTAAACGGTTTTTGTACCTTGTACAAACACTGGAAGAACTGGATGCAACGTTATTGTTACGGCTCTTGTCTTTTTCGCTGCTGCGCTTTGTGATTTTTATAGTGCAGTACTATTTGCTCTTTCAATTGTTTGATGTGGAGCTGAATATGTGGCAGGTTTTTTGGACAGTGAGTGTAGTATTTTTGATAATGGCGGTGATACCCACTTTGCGATTGCCGAACTGGCGCAGCGGGGCTACGTGGCCAAAACGATAGTGGGATTATACAGCGGCAATATTGCCGGTATTATATTTGTCACCACGGGTATCTGGCTTATTAACCTGGTACTGCCGGCCATCGTGGGCAGCCTGTTAATTTTGGGAATTAAAAAACTATATAAAGAAGAAGATGAACAAACTTAAGTTACTGTCGCCGCTGGCTATATTGCTTTTGGGCTTTGGTGTAAACACACAGCAACAACCGTCGGATAATTTCTGCGGTATTAAGAATATGGCTTTCCAGGTGAATGAGGAAGTGAACTTTAAAGTGTACTATGCCGTTGCCGGCTTTTATGTGGATGCAGGTAATGCCACATTTACCAGTAAACTGGAAACAGTGAATAACAGGCCGGTGTACCATGTAACGGGTGAAGGCAAAACGCATTCTTCATATGATCTTGTTTATAAAGTGCGGGATAAGTATGAATCCTACATTGATACGGCAACTATGCAGCCGCTGAAGTTTGTACGCAATGTAAATGAGGGTGGTTATAAGAAGTACCAGAATGTTACGTTCAATAAATCGGCCAATACAGCGGTATCGCAGGATGGTGTTTTTAAAGTTCCTGCCTGTGTGCAGGATGTGATAAGCTCCATGTATTATGCCCGCAATATTGATTTCTCGAAACTGCGGCCGGATGATAAGATACCGTTCTCGATGTTCCTGGATAATGAGCTGTTTAATATGTATATCCGCTACATGGGCAAGGAGGAGATAAAGACCCGCTATGGAAAGTTCAATGCCATTAAAATAAAACCACTGCTGCTAAAAGGGCAGATATTTGACGGTGGTGAACACATGACGGTGTGGGTGTCGGACGATGCCAATCATATTCCGGTAAGGGTGGAAAGTCCGCTGGTGGTGGGCAAGATAAAAGTGGACATGATGAGCTATGCCAATCTGCGCCATCCGCTTACCTCGTTGATAAAGAGAAGATAAACCTTGAAAACTGAAATAGTCAAATGGCCGCCGGTGCGGCCATTTGTATTATAGTTCGTCAAGTCTGAAGAAGTCTTTTGGTCTGATACCTCTTTCGGTTTGCTGCAGGGTGCAGCATTCGTACACCGGATCATGTTCGAAGAAGAGGATATAGTCTCCTTCGTGTGCTTCTTTCAAAAATGATTTCTTTTCATTCATCGTCGTCATTGGGAACATATCATACCCCATAACATAAGGAATGGGAATATGTCCATGCGAGGGCAGCAGGTCGGCCATATATACCAGTATTCTGCCTTTGTATTGAACCTGCGGCAGCATCATTTTTTCGGTGTGGCCGTTTACAAAGCGTACTGACAGGGTATCGCTGAATTTTGTTTCGCCCAGGTTGCCATTAATGCCGCCGTTTATTTCAACAAACTGAAGTTGTCCATTTTCCTGTATGGGCAGAATATTTTCTTTGAGGAAAGAGGCTTTCTCCCTGTCGTTGGGGAATACGGCCCAGTCCCAATGTTCAGTGTTGCTCCAGCATATTGCATTTTTAAATGCAGGAACCAGTTTATCGCCTTCCCTGTTAATGGTGCCGCCGCAATGGTCAAAGTGCAGGTGGGTGAGAAAAACATCGGTAACATCATCCCGGTGAAAGCCATATTTGGCCAAAGATTTATCCAGCGTATCATCGCCATGCAGGTAATAGTGACTGAAGAATTTGGCATCCTGCTTGTCGCCGTTGCCGGTATCAACCAGTATCAGCCGGTCGCCATCTTCAATCAGCATACAACGCAGTGCCCAGGGGCAGAGGTTGTTTTCATCGGCTGGGTTAATCTTGTTCCAGATTGTTTTGGGTACCACGCCAAACATGGCACCGCCATCTAGTTTAAAGTAGCCGGTGTTTATGGAGTAGAGTTTCATTTGCTGTGATGTTTCTTTAATGATAGTCTTGTTAAGAAGAGGGAAAGCAATGAAATAATAAAAAAGGTCATCAGGGCCAGTACGGAATTTCGTTGCGACCCGGTTATTTCCGTAATAATACCAAAGCTGAACATACCTATTACAAGTGCAATTTTTTCGGATACATCGTAGAAGCTGAAGAAAGAAGCAGTATCCCTTGTTTCGGGCATCAGTTTGGCATAAGTAGAGCGGCTCAGCGACTGGATGCCCCCCATTACAAAACCAACAGTAATTGCCAGAATGTAAAAGGCAGTATTGTTTTTAGCCGGCATGAAATAGGCGCTGATGCATATTCCAATCCACACAAAAACACATACTGAAAGGGCAAAGAGATTACTTGTTTTCTTAGATAGCCAGGCGATAGTAAATGCCCCGGGTATGGCAATTAACTGAATAATAAGAATGGCTATTATCAGGCTTTGTGTGGGTATCTGCAATTCACTTTTTCCGTATAGGGTGGCAGCCAGCATTACAGTTTGTACACCCATACTTATAAAAAAAAATGAAAGAAGAAACCGTTTCAGCACAGGCATATGAACCAGCTGCTGTGCCACTTTTTGGAGTTCCTTATACCCATTTGTAAGTAAATTACTTTTGGAATTATCACCTGCGGGAATTGTTTTTGGCAGGCGGCTGAGTGAAAAATTTCCGAATGAAAACCACCAGATGCCGACCATTAAAAAATGATAACTGAGAGGCAAAACCTGTACTGATGCCCCATACATCGTTCTTAAGTATCAGCACAAAACTTAACAATTGAAGTATTACACTGCCCACATAACCATAAGCAAATCCTTTTGCACTGATGCGGTCCCTGTCCTGTGGTGCGGCAATTTCCGGCAGGTAGGAGTTGTAAAAAACAAGTCCGGCCCAGCTGCCGATACAGGCGAATATCATTGACACAATACCCAGCAAAAGGTTAGAATTATTAAAGAAGAACAAAGTGCTGCAGGCAACACTGCCGATGGTCATAAAGAAACGGAGAAAGCTTTTCTTGTTTCCCCTGAAATCTGCAATTGATGAAAGCAGGGGCATCATTATGGCCACAAGCAAAAAGCTGAAGGCGAGGGTATAATTATAGAGAGACGTGTTTATAAACTCACGGCCCAGAAACAGAACTGTGTCCTGCTTTGTTTCGTCGTTACCATCGCCTGTAATACTTTCGAAATAGGCCGGGAAAACAGTGGATGTGATAACGAGGTTATATACCGAATTGGCCCAGTCGTACATGGCCCATCCGTTTACCACTTTTTTTGATGCAGTCTGCATTTGGTATGCTTTCGGTAAAAATAGGAATTTCGGGGGTTGCAAAAAGCAAAAAGCCTGTCTGGTTCACAAACAGGCTTTTGCAGAAAGAGCGGGAAATTATTTAACGGCATTTGAGTCAATAACAGCTGTGTTATAATTGTACGTACGAAAAGGCTTAAACTTATCGTCGGTAAAATGAAATACCAGTCCGGCTCCATAGAAAACACTGTCCGACAGTTTAACACACATATCATTAACCACGATATCACTCAGCGCTTTGGCCTTATCAGGATTGGAAGCCATGTACACCTGGTAGTAATCGTTTTCGGGCATGTCAACCTGAAAACTGATTACGCTGGCAGGATTCATATCTCTGCTTAAAAAATCTGCCAGCATTTGTGCATGCTCAAGGCTGAAATCATTTTTAGCATACACTTCAATATTTCCGGCTTTGGCTTTTGTACCGAAATTTAGTATAGCTGCAGGATTAAATGTGAGGGTTTTAAACGGCTTAAACTTATTATTGGTAAGGGAAATGTTTACGGGTTTGCCATTATAAATACTGTCAGAAACCAATCCTGCAATAGCATAAAATGCCACATCACCAACAGCATTCATTTTCTCCTTGTCTGCCACCACCATTTTCAGCAATGCAGTATCTCCTGTTTTTGATAGCTGGAAACTTTTTGTAGTCTTGTCATCAGGGTTTGAAGACTGTAATGCCTGCAAGAACAGATCGGCAGTTTTTTGTGCCTCCTCTTTTGTTACTCCGTCTTTATAATAGACTTCAATATTCCCGGATTTTGCTTTTTTGCCGTAGTTGGTACAGGAAGTAAAAATGATCAATGCTGACAACAGTAATGCAAGAAATTGTTTCATTGTTTTTTGTTTATGTTTGATATAATTATAAGTACATAATTAACGAGAAACACCGGTATTTCAAATCCGGCAACAGGGTATTTATTTAATGTACCCGGAAAGAATGAGTGCCAGTAAAATCAATCCGCCAACGATACGGTAATAGCCAAATAATTTAAAACCATGTTTTTGCAGATAGCCAATAAAGAATTTGATGGCCAGCATTGCCACGATGAATGCAACAATATTTCCGACAGCAAACAATTTTAAATCGCCTGGTGTAATACTGTTATAGCCTTTCAGCAGTTTGTATCCTGTGGCAGCAGCCATGGTGGGTACCGCCAGGAAAAAGGAAAACTCAGCAGCCAGTTTGCGGGTCAGTTGTTGCTGCATTCCGCCGATGATACTGGCGGCGCTGCGGCTTACGCCGGGAATCATCGCAATGCATTGCCAAAGCCCGATAGCCAAAGCCCGGGGATAACTGATTTTCTCATCTTCACCGATGGTCTGTACTTTAAAAAAGTTATCAATAAACAATAAAACAATACCGCCTGCTATCATAGTAATGGCAACAGTGAGTGAGCTTTCCAGCATCGCATCAATCTTATCAGAAAAAATGAAACCAAACACCAGCGCCGGAATCACCGCTACAATAAGCTTCAGGAAAAAACCAAGATTGCCGGTTTTAAGCGGGGCAACAAACTTCTTCCAGTACAAAAAAACAACGGCCAATATGGCGCCAAGCTGTATGCCCACCGTAAACAGTTTTGTAAAATCGCTGTCCGGCACACCCAGCAGTTTTTCTGCAATGATCATGTGCCCGGTGGACGAGACAGGCAAAAACTCAGTAAGGCCTTCTACAATGGCGATAATAATGGCTTCAAACAGGTTCATAAACTATAATTACACTGCAAAATAAAAAAGCGGTACAAATATGCACCGCTTTATAGAGTTTCTTTTCAAAATTAAATCTCAGTTCCCTTTGGCCTTTTAAAAATTGCCCATACTTCAATAATCAGTCCTGCGATGATGAGTATGGGAGCTACAGTAATGCGTGTAGTGCTGTACACGGCGGCTTCATCAAACACTTTTGGGTCTTTATTGCTTACGCCGCCACTCATCAGGAACATACCAATTGCAATGACCACAATCCCTGCCAGCATCCACAGGTAATTATCTTTATTAAACATCGAAGGGGTTTGTTTTTCAGTGCTCATTTTTTTCAGTTTGGAGGTGCAATATAGGAAAAAGTCCACAGTCGATAGTCTATAGCAAAACAAGCTGTTGACCGTGGTTTGTGGACTGCCAACTTCTCAATACAGGTCGTCCAGTTTCATTTTCAGATATTTTACCACACTGCGGTGTGTGCTGAAAAGAGTGATGCCGATACCTGTCAATATCATAAATGCAAAAAGCAGGAACATGCTCCAATTGTCATGCGCTGCCTTCATCCCGGGAATATATCTTTCTGCCAGCAGTATCAGCAGTAATACAGCAACAACAGCAATTGCCCCGCTGATGGCACCATTAATGATAGCCCGGATACTCATCGGTTTTGAAATAAACCACCGGGTGGCTCCAACCATCTGCATGGTTTTTATCAGAAAGCGGTTGCTGAACATGGCCAATTTTATTGTATTATCAATCAATACAATTACAACAGCGGCAAGAATAGCGGCAATAACCAGCAGTACAATACTGATGTTGCGCATATTCTCATTCATTTTGCCAATGAATTTTTCCGGATATTTTACCTCGCTTACATAAGTTTGTTTTTCCAGGTCGGCCTTAATTATTTTCAGCGAATCGGGATTTAAATATGAACTTTTTACCTTGAAATCAACGCTGTTAGGCAGGGGGTTTTCTGCCAGGATGCTTTCCCAGCTTTCGTTGCCGTCTGAGTTGTAAATTTTTTTGGCCATTTCCTTGGTTACATACACATAACTTTTTACATAACTTTTCTGGCCAATGTAGCTAACGAGGGCAGTACTGTCTTTAGGGTTAAGATCACCCCGCAGGTAGGCGCTGATATTCACATCTTCTTTCAGGTTTTTTGCTATCTTATTCGCATTTATCACTAACCAGCCAATAGTGCCCAGCAGAAATAACACAAGTGTTACACCTAATATAGACATGAAATAGGATGGTTTTCCTCTTTTAATAGAACCTTTCGATGATTGCGCCATGAATATCAGTTTTTCAGATTAACCGGTTATTTGTCTTTAAGAAAGACAGATGCGGCAAAAATAACTGTTTAGGGCTACATTCAGTATTTTTGCCGTCACTTAAACGAAGGCATCCTGCACATATTGCCGGTGTTTTTGAAAGAGAATTGTTAAAGATTTTGCCAGCTACAGTAATTCTGATGATCGTCCCTTGCGACGCTCCGTTCAGCACCAGTAACGCTGCTCAGCATTATTAGTAGCAGAGATATGCCAACTGAAAACATAGTGAACAATAATAACATAACAGGATAATAATAATGAGTACAGGAGAACAAAATGGAAATGCTGCAAACACCCCTTCAGGGGGCGGGGGCATTGAATACAACTTTTCGCAAATTGAAAAAAAATGGCAGCAGGTTTGGAGAGAAACACAGGTGTACAAGGTTTCAAACGAAAGTGATAAGCCCAAGTATTATGTGCTGGATATGTTTCCCTACCCAAGTGGCGCAGGATTGCATGTGGGGCATCCACTGGGCTATATCGCCTCCGATATTTACAGCCGCTATAAAAAACTGAAAGGGTTTAATGTACTGCACCCGATGGGTTATGATGCCTTTGGCCTGCCGGCCGAGCAATATGCTATCGAACATGGCATTCATCCTGCAGTTTCAACTGAAACCAATATTGGTACATTCAGAAAGCAATTGGATAATATCGGTTTCTGTTACGACTGGGACCGGGAGGTGCGCACCTGCGATACTAAGTATTATAAATGGACACAGTGGATATTCCTGCAACTCTTCAACAGCTATTTCGACCGGAAAGAACAAAAAGCGAAGCCTGTTAGTGAATTGAAAAAGCAGTTCATGGTTCATGGTTCATTGCCATTTACTATGAACCATGACCCCTTTACCGCAGAAGAGTGGAAGTCTTTCGATGAAAAGATCCAACAAGACATCCTGATGCAATACCGCCTTGCCTTTTGCGGCTATGGCGAAGTAAACTGGTGCGAGGCGCTGGGCACCGTACTGGCCAATGATGAAGTGGTGAACGGTGTAAGCGAAAGAGGCGGTCACCCGGTGGTGAAAAAGAAGTTGCGTCAGTGGTACCTGCGAATTACAGAATATGCCGACCGCCTGCTGGAAGGGCTCGACCGCATCGAGTTCAGCGAGGCGATGAAGGGAAATGCAGACGAACTGGATTGGTAAATCTTCTGGCGCAGAAATAAGCTTCGGGGTAAAAGCTATGAACTACGGAAATGAAAGCTCACAGCTCAAAGCTCAAGGCCCGCAGCTTACTGTTTACACTACAAGACCCGATACCATCTTTGGTGTTGACTTTATGGTTATTGCTCCGGAACATGAACTGGTGGAAACCATAACCACGGCTGAACAGAAACAGGCAGTGGAAGACTACATTGCTTATGTAAAAAGCCGCAGTGAGAGGGAACGGATAGCTGAGAAGA
Source organism: Chitinophagaceae bacterium (assembly GCA_016719815.1). GTDB lineage: Bacteria > Bacteroidota > Bacteroidia > Chitinophagales > Chitinophagaceae > JJ008. The sequence continues at coordinate 381,416 of JADJYK010000001.1, forward strand.
AAATCAGCGGTGTGTTTACCGGGGCTTATGCCCTTAATCCGTTTGATGGCAGGGAAATTCCCATTTGGATTTCGGAATATGTGCTGGCCGGCTACGGCACAGGAGCTATTATGGCGGTGCCCTGTGGCGATGAAAGAGACCACAAGTTTGCCAGGCATTTCAATATTCCTGTTACCAATATTATTGGAGGCTACTATAATGGCGAAGAAGCCAATCCTACCAAAGATGCCATACTGGAGAATTCAGGGTTTATCAACGGCATGGTAATGAAGGATGCGATAGATGTGGTGATAAACAAACTGGAAGAAAAAGGCATTGGTGTGCGGAAAGTGAATTACAAAATGCGGGATGCCGCCTTCAGCCGGCAGCGCTACTGGGGCGAACCGTTCCCGATTGTGTGGAAGGACGGCATTGCATACCCGATGGATGAAAGTCAGTTGCCACTCGAACTGCCGCATGTGGACTCTTACAAACCAGGACCAGAAGGAGAAGGACCGTTGGCCAATATTAAAGAATGGGCCCTCATCCCCAACTCTTCTCCGCCTGCGGAGAAGGGGGCTGCAAAAGTTCCTAAATATAGTGTATATGCTCCTGTTCAATACGAACTGGCAAAACAAATGCGGAAGGAATATACAGCGGCAGAAGGAAAATTATGGGAAGTAGTCCGGGATAGCAAGCTCGGTTATAAATTCAGGAGGCAGCACCCGGTTGACAGGTACATTGCCGATTTTATTTGTTTACAGGAAGCATTAATAGTTGAAGTTGATGGCGGGTATCATTCTACCGATGAGCAAAAATTATATGATGAAGAGAGAACAAAAGTGCTTAATACGATTGGCTTTGAGGTGATGAGGGTAACAAACGAAGAGGTGATAAATCATCCGTTAAAAACAGGAAGAAAAATAAAAGAAAGAATTGAGCAGAAAAGAGCGGAGTCTTCGCAGTTCACCCCTCTCCACGAAGTGGAGAAGGGGCAGGGGGTGAGGGAAACTAATACGATGCCTGGCTATGCCGGAAGCAGTTGGTATTTCCTTCGTTACATGGACCCGCACAACGACAGTGAATTTTGCAGCCGCAAAGCCAGCGACTACTGGAACCAGGTGGATTTATACATTGGTGGTACCGAACATGCCGTAGGCCACTTGCTTTATAGCCGCATGTGGACAAAAGTGTTGTACGATCTGGGCCATATTGGCTTTGATGAACCATTTAAGCAATTGGTAAACCAGGGGATGATACAGGGAAGCAGCCGGTTTGTCTTCAGAATACATGGTACAAATCTTTTTGTTTCAGCCAGTTTGATATCTGATAATGGTACTTATGATGGAAAACAACTTGACAAGCTTCATGCTGATGTAAATATGGTTGATGGCTTTGAACTGGATACTGAAACTTTCAAGAAATGGAGAAATGAGGAATATGCCGACGCAGAATTTATTTTAGAAGATGGCAAATACATCTGTGGCAGTGAGGTGGAGAAAATGTCCAAGTCAAAATTCAACACGGTTAATCCTGATGATTTGGTGGCAAAATACGGTGCCGATACTTTCCGGATGTACGAAATGTTCCTCGGCCCGGTTGAACTGAGTAAGCCATGGGACACCAAAGGCATCGAAGGTGTGCACCGTTTTATCAGAAAGTTCTGGAGATTATTTGCTGATGAACTGAAAGGTCTTGTTGTTATGGAAGAAGAACCAACAGCCGCCGAACTGAAAGTGCTGCACAACGCCATCCGCAGGATTGAAAACGATACGGAACGTTTCAGTTTTAATACTGCTGTGAGCAATTTTATGATTGCCACCAACGAACTCACCGACCTGAAATGTCATAAGCGTAAAGTGCTGGAACCATTGCTGGTACTCATTGTGCCTTATGCACCGCATATTGCAGCCGAGTTGTGGAGCTTGTTAGGTCATACTACATCAGTGATTGACCAGCCCTACCCGGTTTTTGAAGAGAAATATGTAAAAGAGACCAGCAAGGCTTACCCGATAGCCATAAATGGCAAAACAAGAACAGAAATAACAATTGCCCTCGAGGCCACACAGCAGCAGGTGGAAGAACTGGTGCTGGCCGATGACACTGTAAAAAAATGGCTGGAAGGGAAAGCCCCAAAAAAAATCATTTATGTGAAAAACAAAATGATTAACGTCGTTATTTAGAGTAAGAACAAACAAGCAAGGGCTGTGTGCTGGTGGCCTCCTCTGGGGGAGGAGGTCGGGAGGAGGCAGTAGTTGTATAAATAACAGAATTATACCAGTGGTAAAACTATAAATGGTTTTGGGTGTAACTTGAGAGCCCAAAACCATTTGTATGAATAAGCTTTTTACAATTGCATTGCTTGCTGTCAGCCAGTTGCTGTTTTCTCAACCCAACACTTATTTTTTTTCTCACCCAACACTAACACCCGACGGGCAAACGGTAATCTTTGCTTTTGAAGGTGATTTGTGGAAAGCCGCTGTCAGCGATGGTCAGGCATCCCGCCTTACCGCTATGCAGGGTTATGAAACTTCACCGAGGGTTTCACCGGATGGAAAATGGATTGCTTTCACCGGCAGGCAGTTTGGTAATGCAGATGTGTTTGTGATGCCGGTTGGCGGCGGCGAGGTACAGCAGATTACCTATCACAGCGGAAACGATGAAGTAACCAGCTGGGGCTGGGATTCAAAGTACATTTATTTCAACAGCAGTCGCATGGGACAGATTGCCGGTTATAAGGTAAGTGCGGCAGGCGGTACACCACAAAGGGTTTTTGGCAACTATTTTTTCAGTACGATCATAACCTGGTGGAGCATCCGGCTTCCGGCGAAATATTTTTCAATGATACCTGGGAAAGCAACAACCAGGTACAGCGGAAAAGATACAAAGGTCCTTTCAACCCGGATATACAATCATACAACCTGAAAACAAAGCAGCATAAGAAATACACCACCTGGGAGGGAAAGATTTTGGGGCAACGATAGATAAGGAGGGGAATGTGTTTTACATTTCTGATGAAGGAAATGGCGAGTATAATTTGTATGTGCTGGTGAAAGGCGATAAGAGAAGATGTACCCGTTTTACTTCTTCAATAAAAACACCACAAGTAAATGCAGAAGGCGGAAAGGTTGTTTTTGAAAAGGATTACCAGTTGTGGATATATGATGTAAAAACAGGCAATGAAAAAAGGCTTGATATTGCAATCGTTCGCAATAATATATTACCAAAAGAAAAAGATTTTGATGTAAAAGGAAATATTTCAGCGTATGATGTGTCTCCTGATGGAAAAAAACTGGCTTTTGTTTCCCGTGGTGAATTGTTTATAAGTGATGTGGAAGGGAAATTTATTCAGCAAATAAACCGTGGTACTGCCGAGAGGGTGAAAGAAGTGAAATGGCTGAGTGATAATAAGTCATTGTTGTTTAGCCAGACGCTGGATGGATATACCAACCTGTACACCATCCGGGCCGACAGTACAGGCTTACTCAAACAACTTACAAGCGATAAGAAGAATAACCGCAATATTGTTTTGAACAAGAAAAGAACACAGGCCGTTTTTCTTTGCGGAAGAGATGAGGTGAAGCTGATGGACATGAAAACAATGCAGGCAAAAACGATTGTGAAAGATGAACTGTGGGCATTTCAGAACAGCGACCCTGGTTTTTCGCCCAATGATGAATATGTGCTGTTTACGGCCAAGCGAAACTTTGAGGAAGACATATTTGTACATCACATAAAAGAAAACAGAACTATCAATCTTACCAATACCGGTGTCACAGAATCCGGACCTGTCTGGTCAGGTGATGGTAAATACATTTATTTCACTTCGCAGCGGTTAAAACCAGCTTATCCAACCGGAATGGCCAATGCAAAAGTGTACCGGCTGCCATTAGAGAAGCTTGATGAACCATTCCGGCTTGATAAGTATAATGATTTGTTTAAGGAGGAAAAAAAAGACACTTCAAAGAAAAATGCTGCGACTGCCGACTCGCTGAAAGCAATCGCTATTGACATGGACCTGATAATGGAGCGGCTGGAACAGGTAAGCCCTTCGTTTGGTTCACAATTCTTGCAGGCTGTTTACCAAAAAGGCGAAAAGACAACTGTTTTGTACACCAGCAATCATGGCGAGGGTAAAAATGCTCTCTGGAAAACGGTTATTGAACCATTTGAACAGAACAAAACAGAAAAGATTGCAGGTGCAGACAACAGTTTCGGATTTGATATAATTGAAGTAAGTGATAAACTGTATGTGCTTTCTGCAGGCGGCATTAATAAGTTGAATCTTGAGGCAAATAAGATTGATCCGGTTAATATCAGTTTTACATTCAGAAGAAATCTTGCCGAAGAGTTTAACCAAATGTTCTACGAGGCCTGGGCCGGAATGGAAGAGGGCTATTATGACGAAAAATTTCATAGTTATAACTGGAAAAAGGCGAAAGACTATTACAGCCAGTTTTTGCCATACATCAATAACCGGGCTGATTTAAGAACGATGCTGAATGATATGCTGGGAGAACTGAATTCCTCTCACCAGGGCTTTAATTCATTTGGCGATGATGAGAACATTGCCTTGCAAAACCAGACAATGGAAACCGGAATTATTTTTGAAAATGACAATCCCTATACTGTAAAATATGTGGCACGCCGTTCTGTTACTGATAAAAAGACGATAGATATAAAGCCCGGTGATGTGCTGGTAAAAGTAAATGATGAGGAGGTAGTGAAGCAAAAAGACAGAAATTTCTATTTCACTCTTCCATCAAGGGATAAAGAACTGAAACTGACGTTTAGCAGGAAAGGACAACTGGTGAATGTAAAAATTCACCCGCAGTCCAGCTTGTTTAACAACCTGTATGACGAATGGGTGGATGCAAACCAGCACAGAGTGGATGAAAAAAGCAAGGGCCGCATTGCCTATGGTTATATGAAAAATATGGGACCAGGCGAACTGGAGCAGTTTGTGATTGATATGACACAGGAGCTTACAAAAAAAGATGCGCTTATATTTGACCTGCGCTATAATACCGGCGGTAATGTGCATGATGATGTACTGAAATTCTTATCCCAAAAAACCTATCTCAACTGGAAGTACCGGGAAGGTAAACTAACTGCCCAGTCTAATTTTTCGCCTGCGGATAAGCCAATTATTTTGCTTATAAATGAACAGTCGCTCAGCGATGCTGAAATGACTGCTGCCGGCTTTAAGGAACTGAAGCTGGGAACTATTGTTGGCAATGGAACTTACCGCTGGATTATTTTCACCAGTGGCATTGGTTTGGTGGATGGCTCATCGGCACGCATGCCGGCATGGGGCTGTTATACGCTGGATGGTAAAGACCTGGAAATGTCGGGAGTGCAGCCGGATATTCTTGTTATCAATAGTTTTGATGATAAACTGAATGGCCGTGACCCGCAGCTTGACAGGGCAATTGAGGAAGTATTGAAGCAGATAAGATAGCTTCAGGGTGTTTTCACCAGCCGGATCATGGCGCTGCTGCCTTCACTACTGGCCAGCAATGCATCGTAGCGGTTGCTGTTTACTATTGCCACCATATAGGAGGTGTTAGGTGGAATGCTGCCGAGATTCTCGGCTACCATTACCAGTTCATTAGTTTCTTTAAGCGACGAAACCGGAAGTTTCAGAATGTATGCCGCTGCGGTCAGTTTCAGGTGCTGCAGAATAATTTCTCCATTCAGGAAAAGAGATATTGAATCGCCATCAATTTCGGCGTTGTCGTAAAACCGCAGTTCCAGAGTATCACCACTGATGGGTATTTCTTTAATATATATTTTTTGGCGGGTTATGAATTTTTCCTGAATGGCCGGAGACTTATTTTCAGATAGTTTATTTTTTTCCGGTTCTTTTATCTCACTAATTGCCGGCAATGAAGGCTGAACCGGCTTTTCTGCGGGTTTTGCGGCGATTCTTTTATTATTATCGGCTCGACAATGGCAGGCTTTTCTGCGGCAATTTCAACATAAAGAGGCTTGCCTCTAATACCAACAATGCTGTCTATTATTTCCGGATCGCTGGTTCCAACGGTATAGTTTTCAATAATCCAGTCCCATTCGTCCGTAAACATGGGATTATCTGATTTGTCGAGGGTTACTTCTCCTTTAGGACTCATTTCATTTTTGGATTCTGAAGCTTTCCCGTTCAGCATCATTTTATCACCGCCGGGACAGTTGAAATCTGCTCTCGACAAAAGAGGTACTTTACCAGGCATGCTGAAGGAAAAGCGGCTGGATTTCTCTTCAAGCAATTGATCATCCCACCAAACCGCTTCATTTGTCCGGTTGTCAAAATAGCCTTTAATGCTGTATCGCCTGAAATTTTCTGCTGAAGAATAATAGTAGGAAGTTCCTGTCAGGCTGTCACCTTTCTGAATGATTTTTATTTCTGCTTTTTGCCTGCCAATTTTACCTTTCCAGGTGCCCGTTATCATTTGGGAGTTGGCTTTTGACCCAAAGCATACCGTAAAAATAAATATCAGTGACAAATAAAAGGTAAAACGCTGCATTATTAGTATTTCCGGATGACAAAAATTTAAAACGATTTAATAGGTTGATTATTTTGGCCGGATTGAACTGAATTCTTTACCTTAGTGGGTATAGAAAACTTAAAACTCCAAAACCTAACTACTTATGCAAAAAATTTACATTGCGAAGTATGCGGCTATTGCAAAAAAACTTATAACAATTAATAAGTCTTTTGCACTATTTCTTCTGGCTGCTTTTCTTTCAACGAATGTGTTGTATTCGCAAATAACCCAAAGGGTTTCAGGTTCAGCTGACCGGGCCTGTTCGAGAACAGAGGCCGAGAAGGAATTTTTCTTTAAGCAGGCAACGGACTTCAGAAATGTTATTCAGGAAAAGAATGCTGTACTGGTTGCAGAAAAGAAAGCGGGAAGAGTAACAGGCGTTCCTTATCTTGATGCCTGTGTTAACGGAAATATTATTGGTGACGGTGGGTTCGAAGCAACTAATGCCTCTACTTTTGCCAATCCATTTTGGACTTCTACATCCAGCAGTTTTGGCACTTCATTGTGTAATGTTGCCTCTTGTGGTACAGGTGGCGGAACTGCAGGCCCCCGTACCGGTTCTTTCTGGGTATGGTTTGGAGGAACATCATCTGCTGAGGTTGGCACAGCTGAGCAAAGCATTGTGTTCCCAACCGGTGCTGTATCTGTAACACTTAATTATTATTTGCGTATTGGCTCTGTAACGGCTCCTTTTGATGCCACTATGGTAGTAAAAGTTGATGGCGTAACGCAAACAACTTATACTGAACCGTCTACTGCAGAAGCAGCATATACATTAAGAACTTTAGATCTTACAGCTTATGCTGATGGTTTACCCCACGTAATACGTTTTGAATATAATAACCCTGCCGGTAGCGGCAACTCCAATTTTACTGTTGATGATGTTTCGCTGGATGTTGTTTGCAGCCCTTGTACTGGTACCCCAACTGCAGGTACTATTACTGGTCCGGCTACACCTGTTTGTGCTGGCTCACCAGTTGCATTAGCATTATCGGGTGCCACTTCAGGTACTGGTATTACTTACCAATGGAAATCTTCAGCTACAGCCGGTGGCCCCTACACAAATATTGTTGGTGCTACAAGCGCAACTTATAACTTTAGTGCAAGTGCCACAGCTTATTATATCTGTACAGTTACCTGTACGGCCAGTGCTTCATCTGCCGATACTCCGGAGTTCACTGTTAATGTGAGCAGTCCGGTTCATTCGGGAGTTTCTGCCACTCCTAACAGTATGTGTTCTGGCAGTTCAACTGTTATAGCAGGTACTGCATCCGGCGGTTTATTTGCCGGAGGTTATGGTGTTCTTGCTTCCTCTGGAACTATCAACCTTGCCATTCCTGATAATAATGCAACAGGAGCCAGTTCTTCAATCACTTTACCAGCCACTACTATTACAGCCGCTGGTGATCTGACAGTACGGGTAAATATGACACATACCTGGACAGGAGATGTTGCACTCAGATTAACCGGCCCTTGCGGAACTACTTACCTGTTCGACAGGCCAGGGGTTACTCCTCCGGCCACTTGTTGTGGTAATTCCGGTGACCTGAGCGGAATTTATACTTTCACACTTTCTGCTGCATCAATTATTCCAGAAAGTGGTGGTGGAACGATTGCTGCCGGTTCTTACCTGCCTTCTGATGCTAACGGTGCTTCGCATAGCTGGACAGGATTAACTTTCCCTTGTGCTGCCGGTGGCAGCTGGACACTTACTGCTACTGATGGAGCTGGTGGTGATTTGGGAACAATCGTAAGCTGGGAAATTCTTGGCCCGATTACTCTTGGTGCTTATTCTCATACTTTGACCGGTCCCGGTACGATTGTACAAAATCCTGCTACTGGCCCTAATGGCGGAACTGCTAACTTCAGTGTTTCTGCAATTCCTGCTGGCAACCATGTATATGTTCTTACATCCACAGATGGCACAGGTTGTTCTGTAAGTTCTAATATTCCTGTAACTGTAAGTTCAACTCCTGTAATTACAACACAGCCTGTTAACAGGGTTATTTGCCAAAATGGCAATACCACCTTTGCCCCGGTTTTCACATCGGGTACTCCGCCAACTTTCCAATGGCAGATCAGTACTGCCGGTGCCGGTGGTCCGTGGACAAACCTTGTGAATGTTGCTCCGTTCTCCGGTGTTACAACAGGAACACTTACATTAACTGGTACTGGCCTTGCATATAATGGCAACTACTTCCAGTGTATTATAACCAATGTATGTGGTACTACCACCACCACACCGGCCATGTTAACAGTTAATCCGCTGCCGGTTGTAAACTCCGGCCCAAGCGGTTTATGTGCACCTGTAACTATTATTGCAAGCGGTAACGCCAATACATGGGCATGGACACCTGCAACAGGTCTTAATACTACTACTGGTACAACGGTTATTGCCTCTCCAACCACTACTACTGTATATACTGTTACGGGTACGATTACCGCAACTGGTTGTCAGAATTCTGCATCTGTAACAGTGCTGGGCACACCTGCCACACCTGCTGTTACTCCGGCTAACCCTGTAATTTGTGCAGGTACTATACAGCCGCTTACTGTTACACCAATTACGAATACTGTAACCTATACAGGTGCTGCGATGAATATGGCTACCAGCCCATCAGGCCCGGCCAGTGTATATCCTGCAATTATAAATGTGTCTGGTTTGCCAACTTCGGGTGTAAGAGTTAAATCTGTAACACTCAATGGGGTTTCACATACTTGGCCCTCTGATGTTGATGTACTGGTTCAGTCTCCGACCGGAACTAACGTGATAGTGATGTCTGACAGGGGTGGCTCTACTGATATCATCAATGCAAATCTCGTATTTGACGATGCCGCAGCGGCCATATTGCCAACAACTGCTATTTCATCCGGAACATACAAACCATCCAATACAGATTCTCCTGACAATTTCGCTGCACCGGGTCCGGGCAGCATTACGAATGTGAACCCAACACTTTCCACATTTACCGGAAACTTTAATGGTAACTGGAACCTGTTTGTTGTGGACGACTTAGGTGGAGATGGCGGTTCTGTTACCAGTTGGTCTATCACATTTGAAGTACCAACCGCTGTTTGGACACCTGTAACAAACCTGTTTACTGATGCTGCCGCCACTGTACCTTATGTGGCTGGTGCAGCGGCTGCTACTGTTTACTTTACAGCTTCACCTACAACACAAACAGCATATAACTATTCTGTAACAAGTGTATTAGGTACTTGCAGCTCTCCTACTTCAAATGTAACTGTAACTGTTAACCCGCTGCCAACTATCAGCGTATCACCTACCGGTCAGTGCGGTCCTGTTTCATTAACAGCTACAGGTACTTCAACAGCCTATGCGTGGAGTCCTGCAGCCGGTTTGAGCAGCACAACAGGTGCAACCGTAACGGCCGATCCACAATTGAATACCACATATACAGTTACCGGAACTATCACGGCTACTGGATGTACAAAAACTGCTACTACAGTAGTAAATGCAACCCCTGCTACACCTGTTGTATCGCCAACTGCTATTAGTATCTGTCAGGGCAATTCGACTCCGATCACTATTCAGGGGGTTACTATCACATCCCAAACCAGCACTGGTACGATTACAGTTCCAGCTGGAGCTCCTGCTGTTACCGCTGCGGGGCCGGCTTCACCGTATCCTACAGTTATCAGTATTGGTGGTTTGCCAACGTCCGGAGTAAGAGTGAAATCAGTTCAGATAAATGGTATTAACCACACATGGCCTGATGATATGGATATTTTACTGCAAGCACCAACGGGCACAAATGTTGTTCTGATGTCTGATGCAGGTGGCAGTAATGACTTAGTGAACACAAACTTTGTGTTTGATGATGCAGCAGCTTCTACATTGTCTGATGGAAACCTTAATGCTTCTGGCACTTATAAGCCCACAAACTATGATGTTTCAGATTCATGGGTTGCTCCTGGTCCTGGTGCCGTAGCTCAAGCTACTCCTGCTCTTTCAATGTTTACCGGTAATCTGAATGGGAACTGGAACCTATATGTAGTGGATGATCTGGGTGGTGATGTTGGTTCAATTGCAAGCTGGAGCATTACTTTTGAAGTAGTGGGTGCCGTTTGGACACCAGCTACCGGACTTTATACAGATGCTGCAACAACAACAGCTTATACTGCAGGAACAATGTCACCGGCAGTGGTATATGCTAAGCCAACTACCACAACAACATATACAGCCAACAGGGCAAGTGTTACTTGTACTTCTGCAAATGCCACATCAGTAGTAACAGTTTATAATACAGTATCCATTACTACACAGCCTGCGAGTCAGACAGTTTGTAGTGGTGTTAATGTTACATTCAGTGTGGTGGCGTCAGGAAATTCTCAGTCCTATCAATGGCAGTTAAGCACCAATGCTGGTTCTACCTGGACCAACATTACCAACGCTAATGCTGCTTCATTAACGCTGACAGCAGTTACAACAGCTATGAATGCTTACCAGTACCGTTGTGTTGTAACAAATTCCTGCTTCACTGCAACTTCTAATGCTGCTGTGTTAACAGTAAATGCATTGCCAACAGTAGTGGCAACTGATTTGTGGAACCGCAGAATTTGTATCAGTGATACACTGGTGCCGCTGGTGGGTACACCAGCAGGTGGTAACTGGAGTGGTATAGGAGTTTCTGGTTTCAATTTTGTTCCTCCTATTACTGCTGTAGGCACTTATGTTCTGACTTACACGTATACTAACACATCGGGTTGTACAGCTTCGGACACAACTAAGGTTGTGGTGGTGGATTGTCCTGAAAGACTCAGGTTGTTAAGGGATAATGCAGTTATTCTGTATCCTAACCCTAACAACGGCCAGTTTAATATCAGGATGAACAGCGTCTTGTATAACTACCTTGGTATGGATGTTTATACAACAGCCGGACAGAGAGTTTATCAGAAAGTATTCACCGGACTGGTATATGGAAGGGTGGTTCCGATTAACCTGACCCATCTGCCTCAGGGAGTTTACATGATTAAGTTCTTCTATGATGACGGGGCAAGAACATCAGAAAAAGGCTTCCCGGTTCTTATTGGCGAATAAACTAATAATTGCAATTACAGTAATTACATCCCCGGATATTCCGGGGATGTTTTTTTTGCTCAACTTTACAATGAAATGGGAATGGTATTAAGAAAAATATTATTGAAGAATCAATTGCACTTTAGCCCGGTAGTTCCGTTTAATCAGCAAACAGACAGGATCGTTAAAATTGATTTGTCCTCAACGAACAGGCTTTTTACAAGTGAAATTTATAAAGATATAAATGCGTTTACCACATTCATTAATGATTATCGGGAAAAAACAAATGCCCTTTATGCGATTGGCGGATATGGTGAATTGCGGAATGTTTACAGCACTAGCACTGTTTTTGATGCGGTTACGGGTGGAAAAGAACCAAGACGATTACACCTTGGTACCGATATATGGGGCGCTGCCCGCACATCTGTAATGGCTCCTCTCAACGGAACTATACACAGTTTTGCCAATAATAATAAGGCAGGTGATTATGGTGCAACAATAATATTAAGGCATGAGCTTGACAACAAAGTATTTTATACACTTTACGGACATCTAAGCCTTCGCTCCATAAAAGACCTGGTTGAAGGACAAACTGTTCAGCAGGGAGAAGCTATTGCCGAGTTTGGAATTTCAGAGGAAAATGGAACGTGGCCTCCACATCTCCATTTCCAGGTAATTGAAGATACAGGAAACTGTTACGGAGATTATCCTGGTGTTTGCGCTAATTCAGAGAAAGAGATGTATCTGGCAAATTGTCCTGATGGCGATTTGATACTGGCTCTCAACCGGTTTTAAGCCCTGTTTATCTAATTTGATGCCTGCCAAAATCAATTTTTGTGATATTTTGCGTTCTTAAAAAGAATCCGTATCGAAGTATAGTCGGCTGTTTTTGGAGTAGAAGTGAGGGAATATGGCTGGCCAATGCGAGGTGTTAACAACGTCTTTTTTGTTTAATGGTTAATATGGCGAAAAATGCCAATACCCCCTGAGAACAGGGGGTATTTGTTTTATAGGGAAATAAAAATTATTTGTCCGCATTACTGTTACTAAATTTACAGTATGGCAAATTCTAACCTGAACAGTGAGGAAGAACAACTTACGGCGGCTGATAAGGTTTTTGAAAACACCATTCGCCCGGCTGTTATTAATGAGTTTGCCGGGCAGGATCAGATAATTGAAAACCTTCGCATTTTTATTAAGGCAGCAAAAATTCGTGGCGAAGCCCTCGACCATGTGCTTTTTCATGGCCCGCCAGGTTTAGGGAAAACCACATTGTCGAGAATTGTGGCAAATGAGTTAGGGTAAATATCAAAGAAACTTCTGGCCCTGTTATTGAAAAGCCCGGCGATCTTGCCGGTCTGCTTACCAGTCTTGAAGCCAACGATGTGTTGTTTATTGATGAAATACACCGGCTGAGTACGGTGGTGGAAGAGTACCTGTATGCGGCTATGGAAGATTACCGCATTGATATTATGATTGACAGCGGCCCCAATGCAAGGAGTATCCAGATAAATCTGAATCCTTTTACACTTATTGGAGCAACCACAAGAAGCGGGTTACTTACAGCGCCGCTGCTGTCAAGGTTTGCTATTAAATCGAGGCTGGAATATTATACTTCTGCAGTACTGAATAAAATAATCTTTCGTTCAGCAGGAATTTTGGGAACAAAAATTTCCAGAGAAGCGGTGGAAGAAATTGGCCGCCGAAGCCGCGGCACTCCCCGTATTGCAAATGGATTACTGCGCAGGGTAAGAGATTTTGCACAAGTGCTGAATGACGGTGATATTGATTTTGGCATTACACAACATGCTTTAAAAGCCCTCAATGTAGATGAACATGGGCTGGATGATATGGATAACCGTATTCTTTCCACCATCATAGAAAAGTTTAAAGGCGGACCGGTTGGCATAACCACAATAGCCACTGCAGTTGGAGAGGAGGCCGGAACACTGGAAGAAGTATATGAACCGTTCCTGATACAGGAGGGTTTTTTGCAAAGAACTCCGAGAGGCAGGGAAGCAACAGACAAGGCTTATGAGCATTTGGGTAAAGCAAAGCCAGGGACTCATCCCACCCAGAACCAGATTTGGTAAGCAGCATTATGGGGAAATGAAATGTCAGAATAAAAAAGTACTAATGAAATATGCCTTATCTGCATTCCTGCTGATTCTCCTGTCTTGTAAGAAGACGGAGCAGCCGTGTGGCTGTGTTACACCTTACCAGATTTATTATCTAAGGGCAGAAGTTGTGCAAACCAAAGATATTAATTGCGGCAGGCCGGTTTTGTCTTTTTTAGAGAATTCTGTCCGAATCCGGACTCTAACTGGTCAGCAGGACTTTGCTTATATTGGTGAAGGACTCCCGGCTGCGATGAATCAGCAATCAAAGAAGCTATATGTTGATGTGCGGTTATTAAAGCCGGAAGAAACATTTGCCTGTATTACTTATGGAATTAGTCATCCAGGTATTAAGATACTGGATGCAAAAGAACGATAGCTTTGACTTTTTCAGAATCTGTGGTAAGAAAAAAAGGATTATGAGCAAGTCCTCCTAATCCTTATAAATCAAAAAAATCGTGGTTCTCTTATTGTACAACTAAACGGAATCCGTTTCCGTGAATATTCACAATCTCAATCTTCTCGTCATCTTTCAGGTACTTTCTTAGCTTGGCAATATAGACATCCATACTGCGGCCATTGAAGTAGGTATCGCTACCCCATATTTTTTAAGAGCTTGTTCTCTGGGCAGTAAATCATTCAGGTGTTCAGCCAGCATTTTCAGCAATTCATTCTCTTTGGGTGATAATGTTTGCGTAATGCCGTTATGAATAAGCTGGCGCAGTTTGGGGTTGAAGTGATAGCTGGCCAGGTCAAATTCTTTGTTTTCGCTTTCTTTATTCTGCTCTTCGTTGCGTTTCAGTATAGCTTTTATTTTCATCAGCAGCACCTCACTGTCAAACGGCTTTGTGATATAATCATCGGCACCGAGTTTATAGCCCTGTATCACATCCTCTTTCATAGTCTTGGCACTCAGGAAGAACAGTGGAATATCCGGGTCTATATCCCTAATTTCTTCAGCCAGTGTAAAGCCGTCCATATTGGGCATCATCACATCCAGCAGGCAGAGGTCAAATTTTTCCCGTTGAAAAGCAGCAAGGCCCAGACGGCCGTCTCTTTCCAGCGTTACATCATAATCGTTCAGTTCAAGGTAGTTTTTCAGTACACTTCCCAGGTTAGGGTCATCTTCGCACAACAAAATTTTAGGTTTCTTAATGTCCATGGTTCGTAGTTTTAATTGTTCTTGAAGCAAATAAAGTTAAAGCATTTCGGGGGTTCAAGTATCCGGACTGAATATTTTGTTAAAACACAAATACTTCTGCACCGTTACTGTTATACTTTTGCAGTATATACTATAAAAACTGTGCCATGCATATAACTTCCGATAACCGTTTAAAAAAACTGATAGTGATTGGTGACCGGATACTGATAAAGCCCACCCGGCCGGATGAACGTACCGCCAGCGGACTGTACCTGCCGCCGGGTGTGCAGGAGAAAGAAAAAGTGCAGCAGGGTTATGTTATAAAAACTGGCCCGGGCTATGCCATCCCAATGCCAGTGGAAGATGAATCGTGGAAGGGGGAAGATGATAAAGTGAAATATGTGCCACTGCAGGCCCGTGAAGGTGACCTTGCTATCTTTCTGCTCAGCGGTGCCACAGAGGTAATGTATGAAAACGATAAATATTTCATTGTGCCGCAAAGTGCCATACTTATGCTGGAACGGGAAGAAGATTTATAGATAAAAACAAACTTTCAATTAACTTTCCGAAAATTTTACAACATGGCAGACAGTGCAAAATTTCTCGAAACCATCAAAGCAGGATATACTTTTAAAGGAGAATCGTTTAAACTGGGCTGTGCTATGCTTGATGGTGCAGTGGTAACAGGTGCCGATGTGCTGGTGCCTTTTAAAACACTCAACCGCCACGGATTGATTGCCGGTGCCACCGGAACGGGTAAAACAAAAACACTGCAAGTACTTGCTGAAGGATTGAGCGATGCGAGCATTCCGGTGCTAATGATGGATATTAAGGGTGACCTGAGCGGTATTGCTGCTGCCGGTACTGTGAATGACAAAATAACAGACCGATGCCAAAAGTTGGGAGTGGAGTTTAAACCCATCGGATATCCTGTTGAGTTGCTTACGCTCAGCGAACAGAAAGGAGCAAGGCTAAGGGCAACAGTGAGTGAGTTTGACCCGGTGTTATTATAAAAAATTTTGGGGTTAAATGATACGCAGGGCGGCTTTGTGGCCATGATATTCAAGTATTGTGATGATAATAAACTGCCATTACTTGACTTAAAAGATTTTATTAAGGTATTGCAATTTGTAAGTGATGAAGGAAAGGCTGAACTGGAAAAAGCCTATGGTAAAATTTCCACCACTTCCACCGGAACAATCCTGCGGAAAGTAATTGAATTGCAGCAGCAGGGTGCTGATGTGTTCTTTGGAGAAAAGAGTTTTGAAGTGGATGACCTGATGCGCATCAATAGTGATGGCCGTGGCGTAATCTCAATCGTTCGTGTTACCGATTTGCAGGACAGACCTAAATTGTTTTCAACATTTATGTTGCAGCTGCTGGCAGAATTATATGCAACGAATCCTGAAGAAGGAGACCTTGATAAACCAAAGCTGGTGATGTTTATAGACGAGGCGCATCTTATCTTCCAGGAAGCCAATGAGGCATTGTTACAGCAGATTGAAACGATTATAAAACTCATCCGCTCAAAAGGCATTGGAATTTACTTCTGCACACAAAACCCGATGGATGTACCTGCATCGGTGCTGGCGCAACTGGGCCTTAAGGTTCAACATGCCCTCCGGGCCTTTACTGCCGCCGACAGAAAAGTAATAAAGCAGACATCAGAGAACTATCCCGAAACAGAGTTTTATACTACGGAAGACCTGATAACGCAACTGGGAACCGGTGAGGCATTGGTAACTATTTTAAACGAAAAAGGAATCCCCACCCCGCTTGCACATTGTATGATTCGTCCTCCGCAAAGCCGTATGGACATACTGACGGAGTTGGAGATTGACAGCCCGGGTGAGCAAATCGAAACTGGCATCAAAGTATAATGAAGTAATTGACAGCAAGAGTGCTTATGAAATCCTGACGGAGAAGATGGAGGAAGCTGCAAAAAGAGAAGAGAAGGGAGAATCCGAAGAAAAGGAAGAAAAAAAATCCACAAAAAAAGAGAAAGGCTTTTTTGATAACCCTGTTGTAAAAAGTATGACCAGAACTGCGGGTAATTCTATCGTCAGAACATTGCTTGGTGTGCTAGGTCTTGGAGGCAGAAGCCGTAGCAGAAAGAGTCTGTTCTGATCAGTTGAAACATACAGCATTATCTTTCTGTTAATTTATCATTAACAAGAGCATGGCGTTGTTTATTTTTGTGCCATGTCAGCAATTTTGAAATTCCTGAAAAAACAGTTGCAGCACCGTTTCGGTCCTGCATTTCTGTTACTTTATCTTTTTATCGGGTTTAGTTTTCTGGCAAGGATTATTCTGCTGCTGCTCACTATCGCCCATATCAGTTATAATCCATTGCATATCCTGCTGGTTTTTGTGGTGGGTTTGTTTTATGATAGTATTGCCGGTCTTTTCTTTACGGGTTTACTGGTATTGTATCTGTGGCTATCTCCGACATGGTGGTATAAACAAAAAGCACAAAGAATAATTCTTTATGGTTATTTTATCATTAGCCTTATTCTCCTCGTATTTAACCTGGCTGGTGAAGTAATTTTCTGGCAGGAATATGGCAACCGCTATGATTTTATTGCTGTTGATTACCTTGTTTATACGCATGAAGTAATACAAAATATTATTGAATCATTTCCTGTAATCTGGATATTTTCAGGCATTACCCTTTCGGCTGTTGCAATTTTTCTTTTGATCAGAAAACATCTTCACTACTCTCAGCAGTACCTAATGCGGTTTGGAAAAAGAACGATTTGGTTCTTTGGATATCTTGTTATTGCTGTATCAGCATTTTTTTTTCTGACAAACCGGTTTCGTTTTTTCAGCAGTAATCATTACACGAATGAACTGGCGGGAAACGGTATGTATGAATTTGGAACCGCTTACTTCACCAACGAAATAGATTATTATCAGAAGTATATAACACTGCCCGATGCAGAGGCTTTTGCATTGATGAGGCAGCAGCTTGCAACCCCGGAGACAAGTTTTTCAGATGCTGTTTCCTTGAATACAAAAAGGATAATAAAGTCAGACAGTGCAGAGAATAAATGGAATGTTGTAATGATTACTGTGGAAAGCCTCAGCCGAGATTTTATGGCCTATTACGGAAATAAGAATAACATTACGCATTACCTCGACTCACTCATCCCGCATTCATTATTCTTTTCTAATTTTTATGCTACCGGAACAAGAACGGTGAGAGGCCTGGAAGCATTGTCGCTGGCCATTCCGCCCACACCGGGCCAGTCAATTGTACGCCGTCCTCACAATAGCAATTTGTTTACTTTGGGTAACCTGTTGAAGGAAAAAGGATATGAATGCAAATTTGTGTATGGCGGTGTGTCATGGTTTGACAATATGGGACCTTACTACGGTGCAAACGGCTACAAGGTGGTTGATAAGTCTGATTTTACAGATGATGAAAAGCATTTTTCTACCGCCTGGGGTTATTGTGACGAGGATATTTTTACACGAACATTGAAGGAGTGTGACAAAAGCTATAGTGCTGGTAAGCCATTTTTTAACCAGGTACTTACTGTTTCCAATCACAGGCCATATACATTTCCAAAAGGAAGAATTAGTAATAACCCGGATGACCAGAGCAGGGAAGGGGCCGTTGCTTATACTGACTGGGCAATCAATGACTTTATTACCAGGGCAAAAAATAAACCTTGGTTTGCCAATACATTGTTTATTGTGGTGGCAGACCATTGTGCTTCTGCTGCAGGAAAAGTAGAGCTGCCGGTAACAGGTTACCAGGTTCCCTGCCTGGTGTATGCTCCAAACCTGATAACGCCACAAAAGATGGAAAGGCTGATGAGCCAGATTGACCTTGTGCCAACAGTTTTAGGCCTGATGCGGATGAACTATCCATCGAAATTTTTCGGTTATGATATATTCAGGCTGGAGCCCGGAAGAGAAAGGGCATTTATAAGCACATATCAAAAACTTGGTTTTATTAAGAGTAATAAATTAGTTGTTCTGTCACCTGGTAAAAAAGCGGTTGTGTACAATCCGGATTTTAATACCGGAACGGCAGTAAAATCTGCACCTGACAGTACTTTAATTAAAGAAGCTGTGGCCTGGTACCAGGCGGCTTCGTCAATGTTCAGGAAAGGAGAGTATAAGTTCAGGTAGAGGGTTATGATTTAAGCTGCACCACTCCGGTGTTCGTCATTTCTACTTTATTCTCACTGTGCAGGAATTCCAGTACTTTCCAAATTTTTTCTTTTTTAATGCCGGAGAGGACATGAAATAATTCCTTAGTGTGTAAGGGAGTTGATATTAACAAGTCAACAATACGCCGATGAATTTTCTCAAACTCTTCGCTGCTCATTTTCGCTGATTTCTGCTTCAGGCAGTTGTCACAGACGCCACATTGTTTTATTAATTCGTCACCAAAGTAAGTGCCAATAACCCTGCTGCGGCATTGGCTTGTTTCTTTTACGTAATCGATCATTTGTTTTACCCGCTGCCTGTACACTTCCTTTCTTTTATTGTAAGCAACCATATCAATTACTATGTCATCAGCTTTTATTCTGTTTCTTGGAAAAAAAAGCTGGGGCTTATCTGTTTGGGGCAGGTATTCAATAACCCCAAAGCGATGCAAATCCTGTAAGTCAGTTATTACCTGGGTAACTTCTTTTTTCATCAGGCTTGCAATTGCCTTTTCGGAAATATGAACCGGCTGGTCAAATATTCCTGAATATGCTCGCAGCAATGTTTTAATGCATAAATCAAGCCCCGTATGAGTTTTTTCAAAATCATACAAAGCCTCTTTTGATATGGTAAAAGAAATAGAAGCGGAAAGAAAAACCTGTTCGCTAAAGGCGAGCCATCCATCCTGTTCAAGTGCTTTAAGCGAATACAACGCAGTGAAACTGGTGAGCTTGAATTTTCGGATGAAATCTGTAAGATCAAATTCGTAATAATTACCTCCGCCAGTCCCGGTTGGCAATTGTAAATAATTAGAAACAGACTGGTAAATAGTTCTGATATCGTTTAAGGATGGGAACCGGACAGCTATCATTTCCTCCAATTCAAAAGTATCCGATTCATCATATAGCAAAACAGCATACGATATTTTTCCGTCACGGCCGGCCCTTCCGGCTTCCTGGTAGTAGTTTTCCAAACAATCCGGCACATCTGCATGTACAACTGTTCGAACATCAGGTTTGTCTATACCCATTCCAAATGCATTAGTGCAAACTATCACCCTGGTTTTATTATTAATCCATTCTTCCTGCTTTTTGCTTCTTTCTTGCTGAGGTAAACCAGCATGGTAAAAATCAGCTGAAATATTCTGCAGTTGCAGCAGTTCACTTATCTCTTTCGTTCTTTTTCTGCTTTTGCAATAAACAATGCCTGTGCCCGCTACCTTTTTCAGCACCTCAATAATCTTATTGATCTTTGAATCAACCCTGAATACACTATAAGAAAGGTTAGGCCTTTCAAACGATTGGCGAAAAACAGAAAACTGATGTTTGTCACCATGCGGCTCCTTTAATTTTTCGCAGATATCTTCCTGCACATCTGGTGTTGCAGAGGCGCTAAGTGCCAGCACAGGAATACCGGTTAATTCTTTTCTTAGTTCAGCTATACGCAAATAAGGCGGGCGAAAGTCATAACCCCACTGTGAGATACAGTGTGCCTCATCAACTGCAATAAGGTTAATGTCAAGACCGGGGAGATATTCCTTGAATAATGAAGTCTCTAAACGCTCAGGTGATACGTACAGAAATTTACAGTTGCTTTCTGTGGCAACCTTAAAGGTGTTAATCACTTCTTTCCGGCTCATTCCAGAGTAGATAGCAAAGGCTGTGATGTTCTTTTTTCGCAGGTTTTCAACCTGGTCTTTCTTCAGGGCAATCAGCGGTGAGATAACAAGACAAAGCCCAGGCCTTGCCAGTGCAGGAACCTGGTAACAAAGTGATTTTCCTCCACCTGTGGGCATCAGGGCTAACGTATCATTTCCGGAAAGAACAGAGTTTATTATGTCTTCCTGAAGTGGACGGAATGAGTTGTAACCCCAGTAGTCCTTGAGGATTGAATCTATAGTTGATTGTGTGTTGCCAGTCATTTTACGTCTTCCTCCTGAAGATAATAATTTCCACTCTTCTGTTCAAAGATCTTCCTTCAGCAGTTTTATTGCTTGCAACCGGCCTTTTTTTTCCATAAGGCCGGATATACATCTTTTCTGTGTTTATGATATTATTGTTTATCATCCAATTCTTAACAGACTCACACCGTTGCATGCTTAACAGCAGGTTTCTCTTGTCACTTCCAATGGAGTCGGTGTGGCCTTCAATATAGATACTGTCAATACTTTTATTTTGATTATTTGATAAGAAATAATTAAATAGAATACTTATAGCAGAAGCTTTCAGTTCTGCTTTGTTAAAGTCAAACAGAACATCATCAAGTTTAAGTGTGTCCGTCCTGATTGGGAGAACTACAGGTTTAATTGTGGTTTTGTTGTTTGTGTCTGTGTAATTAATAAATGCAATATTCAATTTTCCTTTTCCAAACAGTGAGTAATCCATTTCTTTATGCCTGTAGTTGTAGGCGAATATTTTGTTCTTATTCTCCTCACTGGCAGGACAGGGTATTTCCTTTTCGTCAACAGGAGTCAGCTCGAAGTTGTCCAATACTAATGCAACAGTCTGGGTTCCTGCTAAGGTCTTCTTTCCTGCAACGGTGTCTTCTGAAATAAATGTGCCAAAGGTGAGGTATTGTTCGCTCCCGGTTGCGGTGAATATGTATTCAAAGGAATAGAATGCTGAATTGGGGATGCTGCGGATATTTGTAATACTGTCGGGGAGCAGATTCTTACTAAAGTGCCTGTTAGGAACATAAAAGTAGTCGCCAAGGCAAATACCTGGTCGCAGATTCAGTTTAGAGTTAATACGGGCTGATAGAAGTCCTTTAAAAACATACTTTTTGTTTTGCTGAAGCCCGCAAGAAAGTATAGTGCCAATGACCGGAGTAAATTTTCTGTAGTAGTTCCAGCTATAGAAAATGCCGAATGAATTTTTGCCCAATAATTTTTGGTTAGTTTCATTGCTCAGCATCTGTGCCTGCACATCTTTCAGGTAGAACCAGGCCTCCACGCCACATTCGGCATTGTATTCTGTGCAGGTGTTTATTTCTTCAAAACCACCATTAAGCAACAGGTTGGTTTGTGCGGTCAGCTTTACTTGCAGTAATACAAACAGTAAGATAATAATAGCTACTGCATATCTTTTGTACATGCGTCAAATGACTTTTTTTACAAACAACCTCACAGAATTTATAGCCAGTACCACATCGCTTAAACCCATTACCAGTGCGCCGAAGGTAGGGGTTAATAGCCCGAATGCTGCTACCGGTATGGCAACAATGTTGTAGGCAAAGGCCCAGAACAGGTTTTGTTTGATGGTGAGATAAGTATGTTTGCCGAGTCCCAATGCAGTCGGAAGATTTTTAAGTCCGTGATTCATCAGGATTACCTGTGCACTTTGCACCGCAATTTGTGATGCCTCATTCAGGGAGATGCCGATTGTTGCTTTGGCAAGAGCTGGAGCATCATTAATACCGTCGCCCACCATTGCGGTAGGCATGGCTGCAGAGAATTCTGCAATCTTATCGAGTTTTTGTTGCGGGGTTTGCTCGGCGATTACGGTATCAATTCCCAGCAAAGAAGCCATTTCTTCACATTTTGATTTTCTGTCGCCGCTTAGCAAAATTGTTTTGATGTTTTTACTGTGCAGGTAGTCAATCACTTTCTTTGCTTCCGGCCTTATTTCGTCTTTCACATCAATCCATCCAAGCAGTTCATTCTTTTTTATCACATAAACGTTGTGATGGTCATCATTTGTTAATTCCTGACTGTCCGTCAGGCAGGCTACTGTTGCTTTAAATGACCCGGCAATAAATTTATTTCCTTCTTTATCTTCGGCCACCATGCCAAGGCCTTTCACTTCCTCTATCTTTTTCCAGTGAATAACATCTTTTGTTTTCCACTCCTCGTTTATTGTTTTGGCAATTGGATGATTGGAGTATTTTTCAAGACTAAAGACGATTTTCTTAAACTCGGCTTCTTCGCCAACTAAAAATTTGAAACCAGAAACGATGAAATTACCTGTTGTCAGCGTTCCGGTTTTATCAAACACTACCTGCTTAATGTCTTTGAATGTTTCAAGGCTGGTAGCGTTACGAAACAGAATGCCGGTTTTTGCTGCACGGCCCAGACCTACGGCAATAGCTGCAGGAGTGGCAAGGCCCATGGCGCAGGGACAGGCTATCACCAGTACAGCAATACTCCGCATCAGGGCAGGTGTGAATTCGTTTAATACAATCCAACTTGCAATGAAGGTAACGGCTGCTATTACAAGTACGAGTGGGATAAAAACGGCACTTATTCTGTCTGCAAGTAACTGAGCAGGCGGTTTCTCACCTTGTGCCTGCTTTACCATGTTTATTATTCCGGAAAGAACTGTGTCATCGCCAATGGCTGTAACCTGTGCTTTTACAGTACCATCTGTAATTACACTGCCGCCAATCAGCTTATCCTTTCCTTGTTTATGCAGGGGAATACTCTCGCCCGTGATTATTGCTTCGTTAACATGTACTTCACCCCAAAGTATCTTACAGTCGATAGGTACTTGCTCGCCACTTTTGATAAGGATTAAGTCGCCGACACGAAGCATGGTATTCTCAACAGGAAAGATCTGTTCCTTATGTTCATCGTCGAATGCAATCATATTGGCCATCACTTTTTGTGATTTGGCCAGTTTATTCAGTTCTCTTTGTGTGGAGGCAATGGAGGTTTCTTCCATGTAGTTACCCAAAAAGACAAGTGTTATAATAGTTGCTGCGGTTTCATAAAACATATATTGTTCAGCCTGTCCGGTAAACGAACCATACAAACTGTACACAAAAGCTGCGGTAGCTCCAATCGCAATAAGTACATTCATATTGGGCATTCCATTACGGATGCTTTTCCAGGCACTTTTGCCAAAGAAACTCATACCCACAATATAGACAGGAATGGTAAGTCCCATTTGTACCCAGTGATTCATTATCCAGCTAAAATATTTGCTGTGATGAAGCCCGGGAATCATGTGCGTCATCAGCAATAATGTAAAAGGAAAGCAAAACCAGAATCTTTGCAAATGGGTAGAGAAGAACCTGGTTTGTACGTCATCATGGTCGTGGTCATGTGCATGGTCGCCAGTCTTAGTTCCAACTACAGTATAGCCGAGGTCTGTTATACCCTTTTTAAGTTTGTCGGTAGTTAGTTCTGCCTCTGCATCAAAAAGAACATCCCCAGTTGCGTAATTCACTTTTATGTTCTTCATGCCCTGCTTCTCAAGGTACTTATGAATATTTAAGGCGCAGGTGTTGCAGTCCATTCCATCTACTTTCCACTGTACTTTTTCCATGCCGCAAATTTACCAAACATATTTATCGGAAGGTTTTGAAATGAGAAATACTATTACAACAGTGTTGCAAACCATGGGCGAATTATCATTTCCTGTTTCGGGAATGCGATTGTTAGTGTTGAATCCTATTTTTGTGTAATGGAATGGACTTACACCCTGGATGAAATCAAAAGTGCAGCAGCTGCATTCTGGAAGACACAGGCCGGAAAAAAGGTCTTTGCTTTTTACGGGCAGATGGGTGCCGGAAAAACTACGTTTGTTATTGCCCTTTGCGAGGCAAAAGGAGTAAGCAGCACGGTGAGTAGTCCTACTTTTTCAATAATTAATGATTATGACTGTGGCCTGGAAACAATTTATCACATGGACCTATACCGCCTGAAAGATGAAACCGAGGCTCAAAGAGCTGGAGTGGAGGATGCTCTTTACAGCGGAAATTTCTGTTTAGTAGAATGGCCGGAAAAAGCTCCGGGCATTTTTCCAGAGGATACAGTATATGTAAGTATAGATGTAGTAGATGAGAAAACAAGGAGGCTAAAAATTAACGGTATTTGAGTATATTTGGTAATAACGATTTTAGCCAGTAACTAACAACTTTTTAACCCGAGATGAGTCACCAGAAGCCGATAGTAAGTACCTCGTTCAGCTATGAAACATTAGAAGAAACCCTGGACATTAAGCCACGAACAGAAGGCATGATGATTGGCATTCCTAAAGAAATTGCGTTCCAGGAAAACCGTGTGGGGCTTACGCCTGATGCGGTGAGTGTGTTGGTAAGCAACGGCCACCAGGTGATGGTGGAGCATAATGCAGGTGAGGCGTCACACTTTAGGGATAAAGACTACAGTGAGGCCGGTGCAAAGATTGTTTTTTCAAGGGAAGACGTTTACAAAGCTCCAATTCTGGTAAAAAGTGCACCGGTAATTGATGAAGATTTGCCATTGCTACAGCTGAACCAGTTGATAATATCTCCTATTCATCAGTCGGTGCTTAAAACTGAAATATTGGAAAAGATGATGGAGAAGAGAATTACTGCTATCTCGTTTGAAAACCTGAAAGACGACAGCGATTCTTATCCCATTGTGCGCAGCATGAGTGAGATTGCCGGAAGTGCCGTTATGCTGATTGCAGCCCAATATCTTGGCTCGGCCAATCATGGTAAGGGGGTGCTACTCGGCGGAATTTCTGGCATTGCACCCACTAAGGTTATAATCATAGGTGCCGGCATTGTAGGTGAATATGCAGCAAGAACGGCAATGGCCCTGGGCGCATCTGTAAAAGTGTTTGACAATGATGTGTACCGGCTGAAACGATTGCAGAATAATATTGGTCACCGTATGTGGACATCAGTAATTGAGCCACGGATGCTGGCAAAGCAACTTAAAACCTGCGAGGTGGCTGTAGGTGCGTTAGGTTCTGAAACAGGCAGAACGCCTTTGGTGGTTACCGAAGAAATGGTAAGTAATATGCGGCCCGGTTCTGTGATTATTGATGTAAGTATTGACCGGGGCGGTTGCTTTGAAACATCAGAAATTACTTCACATGAGCATCCCATTTTTATGAAATACGGGGTGATACATTATTGTGTGCCCAATATTCCTTCCGGCTTTGCCCGCACTGCTTCACAGGCTATAAGCAATGTAATTATGCCTTTACTGCTGGAGGCTGCGGATGAGGGCGGATTTGAAAAACTCATCTGGCATAAACTGCACCTGCGAAGTGGCATCTATTTGTTTAAGGGGTCTCTCACCAACTTTTACCTGAGCCAGCGTTTCGATTTAAAATATACGGATTTGAATTTGCTGATTGCGAGTAAGCGATAGGATATATTCTCTTTTTTTTGTACTTCTGTATTTATATATGTACATTTAGCTACCTACCTTAAGAATTCTTTGTAATTCTATCAGACATTTATTAATCAAAAACAAAACCAACATGAAAAAAATGCTAATCTTCCTGGCAGGATTATTTATTCTTGCCTGTAACAACCAAAATGCAAACAAGGAGGAAAAAAAGTTAAGTACAGCGATCTTGTAAATGAACAGCTCACAGGAGAAGTTCAACTTGTTGAAGAATCGCCATACAAAGTGGACAGTTCCGGGAAAGTTGGAGATATGGATTCCTGTTGCATAGATGTGGTTGAATACGATGAAAACGGCAATGCAATCAGGTATACTTCAAAAGACAGTAAGGGAAATATAAAGAGTCAGTCTGTTTATACAAGGCATGAAACTGGTTTATGGGTCGGTTCAACTGATACAAAGGAGGGCGGAAAGCCTGTTGGATCTATGAAAGTTGGCGTGGATGAAAAAGGGCACTATACAATTGCAGAAGCTTTTGATTCTACAGGTAAGCTTGAATTCTATTATACAGAAACGAAGCAAAATGACTTTGGGCAGGTTATTGCATGGAAGCAATATGATAAGGACAGTGTTTTCAGAGCGCAGGGAGAAGCAACATATAATAAGAATCTGCAAACAGGTTTTGTCATGAAAGACAGCGTTGGCAAGATTAAATCTTCTTCTGCATACAAGTATAATGATAAGGGGGAGCAAACAGAAGTTTCGAATACTGCAGTTACAAAAGATTCAACAACAACAAAACTGACAAAATATACCTACGAAACTCATGATGAGAGCGGTAACTGGACACAACGAACAACCTGGGATGAAAAAGGAAAAGCAACAAAAACCACAAAAAGGGTTTATACTTATAGGAAGAAGGAGTAGGTTGTCGTTTCAATTAATTCTACTGGTAAATAAATAGTGTTGGTTATGTATAACGAACACTATTTATTTTCTGATTATTTGTCAGAAAATAATTTTTACCAGAATATACAAATTCCTGCCTGGTCTCACAATATTTCCCCAGTCCAGATGCTCATGATATTTTTTGTCCAGAATATTTTCGGCACCTGCCTGTAATTCGAGATTTGTGTTTTTCAGGTTTATTGTATAACCTGTTCGGAAATGAAACAAACTGTATCCTGCCGTTGCATCTTCGCCGGCTCTTGGGCTAAAGCGGGTTTGCTTTGCAGCAATTTCTGTTTCCCCTTGCACAAACAATTTCTTGTGTTGCCAGCGTACAGATGTGACGTTCTTTAAAGGCGAAATATTGGGTAAATGATATTTGTTGTTATCTCTTCCGGCGGTGAAGCGTAAAGTTGAAACGACGTCAATGGTTTTAGCCGGTTTAACCACAGTACTGGCCTCAATACCGGCAATTAATGCAAAAGGAATATTACTGTATGTTTTTACACCGCTGGCGCCAATCGTCATGTGACTGAAAGATGGTTCCACTTGTCCTAAAATATAGTCAGAGATGCGGGAAATAAAACCAGTTAGCTGAACCCTGTTTTGCTTTTTGGTGTATTGAAGCGATACTTCAGCCTGAAGATTTTTTTCGGTTTT
The DNA here is from genome assembly GCA_016719815.1 of Chitinophagaceae bacterium. Lineage (GTDB taxonomy): Bacteria > Bacteroidota > Bacteroidia > Chitinophagales > Chitinophagaceae > JJ008. The sequence continues at coordinate 409,071 of JADJYK010000001.1, forward strand.
TAAAGCTGGGTTGCCGATATAGTCGTAATTGTCATTAGCATTAAAAAGATAGAACCCGAATAACTCACCGGCCGTAGGCATCCTTTCGGAATATGAAAAAGATAAGGTGGCTTTAAAAGCCTTCAGAATTTTTTTTGAGCCAAGGAATGAAAGGTTTTTCAGTATATCATTTCTGTCATTGGCAGAAGGACTGAAAATGCTGACATGGTCTTTTGCCTCTTCGGTGGTAAGTGTATGGTCAATATAATCAGCCCGTGCCGTCAATTGCAGTTTTGTTGTACTGTCTAACGATAGTTGCCAGGAACCTGAAATGCCAAACTGGTTTCTCCTGTTATCGGGCCAGGTAAGCATATACATATCCGGCTGGCCGCTTTGGTGCATGGTCATGTCTGCTTTTAAAAATGTAGTGGAGCCATCAGCCCTGAACTGCAGGTTTTGCTTTTTATTGATTTTTAATTCTCCTTCCGTATAAACTCCTATTGTTTTGCTTAGTCCTGGCATATCCATGTGCATGGGTACATTGGGCCGTTTGCTGTCGTCCATAAAATGACGGATTTTGTTGGCGTATATTTTCGCCACCCACTTGTATATTTTTTTTGACGGGTACTCACTATGGTAGCTTAAAGATGCAATTCTTGCTCCGGCATAGCCAACATCCATCGGCAAAGCAGGATAGCTAATATTCCAGCCATCATCTCCTAAAATATCCGCTTTGTACCAGGTATGCGGGCAATGTTGGTATTTTACCGATAAGGAATAATTTATTTTTTCAAATTGTGAAAAATTTATAACTGTGCCGCCACCACTGAGATACGCATCGCTTTTTCTGTAAGTGCTGCTTGCCCGAAAGGCCCATTTATCCGACGAATAATTAAGGATGGCAGATTCAAAGAGACTTTTTGCTGCTGACTGATAACCGCTGCTGATATTTCCAGAAATTTTTTTGTTGTCCCTAAAATCAGGTTCGGCCATTTTCATATTTACGGTTCCTCCAATTGATGAGCCGTACATAAAACCATTGCTGCCTGTTTGTGCTTGCAGGTTATCAAGATTAACTGGCTCAATGTAAATTGTGGCAGGATCCATTTTATCCGTACAGGCACCATGAATGCGCATCCCATCTACCAATACGTTTATTTGTCCGCTGCTGAATGAGCGGATAGATGGTTCCATACCGTAAGCACCGCGGCGAACGAGGCTAAATTCTGGTAGTCTGGTCAGAATATCTTCCAGAGTGGAAGCATTACTGGATTTAAAGAATGAAACTACGGCCTGCGAAGCATTTTTTTGAACAGATGAAAGCTGAATTTCCTTTAGTTCAACAATCCTGCTGGTATCAGACTTTTCCTGCGCTGATACAAAAAAAGGGGTGATGGAAAAAGCAATAAATACATATACTGATTTCATGAGCGATATATTAGAGCAGGCAGGGAAGAATCCCCGCCCGCTGATTTTTAACTGCTAAAATTCTACATCAAAAAATTGTGTGGTGTCTGCAATGGCTGTTCCTGACATGAAGTCGAGGTTCAGTTTCCAGTAGCCTGTCATCGTAAAGTTTACTTTCCCCTTGTAATGACCGTTTCCGGTATGTACAGGGTTTACATTGTTGGGTGAACCATGCCCCATGGTGGGCATTTCGGGTGTGAGTATTACTGAAAGGCTGCTATCTGCAGGCCAGCTCATCATTGATGCCTTTTTGTAGATAGCAAGTTCCATATCGTTGATGCCCACTTTTGGTTTAGAAGGTTCAATAAGCGATATGAAGTACTTGGCTCCATTATGTTGTGCCGTAAAAGATTTTTGTTTTGATTTTGCCGGTTCTGTAACTGTAAGCGGAAATGTAAAGGCGCCCTCTTTGTTATTGCTATAATTATGAACGCTTACTTTCAATGTCCATGTTCCACCCATCGATGACATAATAAATGTTACACTGCATGGAAAAAGATGATTGATGGCTTCCTCAGATGCCGGATTTTCGTAAGGCGAAGAGTGAGTCATGGCGCCCATATCCATCATCGGAGTAAGTTGTATATGTGCTTCTTCAATTCTGTTGCCGGTTACAGAATCGAGCAATTGAATGTAAAGTTTTGTATAGCCGGTAGTAATCGTAGATTCCTTCATATAAACCTGCACTTTGGCAGCCGCACCTGCGGCATAGCCTTCAGTAAGTTTGGTGAGACCTGCAGTTGGATTTTCCGGTTCAGGAACTTCGTCTTTACCACAAGAAATAAGCAAAACTGTTGTTGTAATGACCACAAACAGAAAGTATATAAGATGTTTTCTCATTTTTAAATTAATTAATTAAGTGTATGGCATACTCCGTAGCATGGGCATGCCACGCACTGCGTATTATCAAATAATAAAACCAGCAACCCAGAGTATCAGTTGAGTTGCAAAGACTTGTTTCAAAAAGAAATGATTAACAACCGGAGATTAGAGGCGGATGGAAAATATCCTCTTCTTTAACGAAGCTGTAATTGTTTTTGTAGTAAAAAAGGGTTGCAGATAACTTTCTATTGAAAGAAATATTGTAATCAATGAATGATACTGCACAAGGTGCAATCTCCACCCATTCTTTCAGACCGGGCGACTGCTCTTGTTCCTGTTGTCTTTCAGCTTCTTTAATTTTTTTGCCAAAAAACACTTTCCGTCACATTTTAGCTGGGGTCTGTTTTTATTAATACAATGTTTCTTAACAATATATGCCCGGTTTATGTGAAACCATGCAGTAAAACCGGCAGTGTAGAGGGACTGCGCAGCAAAAATCAGGAAAAAGAATACTGCAATGATTTTTTTCATCGAACCAAAAATAGTAGCGTAATAGTAGGGGAGATATGATAAAAGTCAGGAAGAGGTATGATTAAAAGACGCTAAAGTCTCTTATAGTCACTGATATTAATTTTTTCATTGCAGAACCTGTACTCTACTTCATCATTACTGCTTACCACTACGAGACGTTTTTTGCAATAAGTGTCAATTAGTGAATGATAAAGAGATATACCGGCAATATCAAGATTGGTGCAGGGTTCGTCCAGTAAAACAATCGCTGTATCTGAAAGAATACACTGCGCCAGTTTTACCCGCTGCTTCATACCCGAAGAGTAGTACCGGATTTGTTTGTTTTCAGCTTTTTCCAGGCCAATTATGGAAGTAATTGTTTTACTATTGATATCGGGAAGAAATGGTTTAAATCCGTGGTGAAACTGAAGAAATTCGTTCAGTGTCATTTCTTCTATCACTTCCAGATAAGGGGCACAAATTGAAACATGCTGAAAATTTTTTCATTATCAATTAGTGCATTATTATTTTTCCATTGTATTCTTCCTTCATTCAGCATCATCCCGCCACTAATTGCCTGCAGTAAAGTACTCTTTCCGGAGCCATTTGGCCCGGTAATGGCATAGCCTTTCCCTGATTCAAATTGAAAACTAAGATGGCGAAAAATCCAGTCACGGTTAAACCGCTTTCCTGCATCAGATAGGGAGATCGTCATCGGTGCTGCCTTTGGTGAAGCGTTTGATTATTCCCCTTCCACTTTCACGGATGAATGTTACAATCTCATCTCTTTCATCAGTTGCAGGCATCTCTTCCTCAATATATTCTACAGCCTGGCTGGTATTCATGCCTTTGTTATACAGTACCCTGTAAACATCGAGAATATGATTTATTCTTTCAACACTGAAGCCCCTTCTTTTCAGCCCAATAGAATTTACACCAGCATAACTCAGCGGGTTACGTCCTGCCTTAATATACGGAGGTACATCTTTACTTACCAGCGAACCTCCTGCTATAAATGAATGTGCTCCGATTTTCACAAATTGGTGTACCGCACACATGCCTGCCAGGATAACCCATTCGCCAATAGTAACATGTCCTGCAACCTGTGTATTATTACTAACGATGGAATTGTCACCCAGAATACAGTCGTGTGCAAAGTGAGAATAGGCCATTATCAGGCAGTTTTTACCTATTACGGTCTTTTCTCTGTCGGCAGTACCCCTGTTAATGGTTACAAACTCCCGGATTGTAGTATTGTCTCCAATTACTACTGTTGAGTATTCACCATGGAATTTTAAATCCTGTGGAATGGCTGCTATAACAGCCCCTGGAAAAATACGGCAGTTTTTGCCAATGCGGGCACCTTCCATGATCGTAACATTGGAGCCAAGCCAGGTTCCCTCACCAATTTCAACATCTGGATGTATAACTGTAAAAGGGTCAACTTTTACGTTAGTTGCCAGCTTGGCACTGGGGTGTATGTATGTATGAGGATGAATCATTAAAAAGTATAATCCGTGTGCTATATTCTATTTCTGCCTGTTGGCAGGCGGGCAAAGTTAACTTTTAAGCCCAGAATATGAACTTTTTTTTAACATATTGTGTTAAATATGAGTTGGCAAAGCATGGGATTAAAGTTGCACCACCAAACTTGCCAGGTATTTTGTATTTTTGCCTTTTATGCATAATCCTCCTGAAATATTATCAATGGCCTGCCGCAACAACCTGGTGCAGGAACAACTCTCTCTTTTGCAGGAGAAGCAACAACTAATTCCCGGAACAGTTCAATATACAATTAACAGGTATTATCGCCATCCTCAATGGAATGTGGAGGATACCGGTATGCTTGTTTATCATTACGAAAAGAACTCACCCAAAGAAAATTATCTTGAACTTCGTTTTTGTATTAGTGGAAATGTGTACTGTAAAAAAAGGATACTGAATGCGATATGTGCCAATTTGGTGCATCAAAGAATTGTCAGGAACGTATTGATAGTGTTGATGTTGTTAGTTTCCGGTATTGGCCGGCACAATTGAGCCAGTTCATAAAACCACGTAAAAAAGCATCATTGCTTACTGATGAAGTACTAAGTTTTACCCATGCTTCATCTTTTACCAAAATACTTCCTCTTTGTGGTAAAACAAGGATGGTTCTTGAAGGAGTGCTGAATCATAGCTATAGTGATACACTGGAAAATATTTACATAAATGCCCAGACACAAATGCTGTTGTTATACAGCCTTGACTGTATGCTGGGGGAAAAAGAAATTGACGTAATCGGTTGCAAGTTTCTGGCAAACGAAGCCGACAGGGAGAAAATTGTAAAGGCAAGAGAAATACTCATTCAGCATATTGGTGAACCAATTACTATCAAAGAATTAAGCCGTAAAGTGGCAATAAATGAATGTTATCTGAAAAAGGGATTTAAAGAATTATTTGGTACAACTGTTTTTGACTTTTACCAAAGCCAGCGGATGGAACATGCAAAATATCTTTTGTATGAAAAAGGATTAAGCGTAACTGAAGTTTCAATGTTGCTGGGCTATTCTTCTATTTCTCACTTTTCAACAGCCTTTAAGAAACATACGGGGCTTAAACCTTGCGAGTTATTATTGAGGTGATTTTTCTTCAGATCTGAAGTTCATAATATCTCTGTCAAACAGGTACAAGCCGCTTCGGTCATCACCAATCAATTCCAGTTTATCATTTAGCGTTCGGGCTACTTTTTCTTCTTCAATTTGTTCTGTTACATACCATTGTAGGAAACTGTGAGTGGCATAATCTTTTTCAGAGAGTGCGGTATGGACCAGTTCATTAATGCTGTTACTTACTGCTAACTCATGATGAAGGTATTCTTCAAACAAAATTTTTATCGATACGAAACTTATTATGGGCTGTTCCAACGCCGGAACTACTGCATGTCCGCCCCGCTCATTAATATATTTCACCAGTTTCAGCATATGCATTCTTTCTTCATCTGATTGCTGATAGAAAAAATTACTTACGCCTTCAAGGCCAGGTTGAATTTCCGCCCAAGAAGCCATTGCAAGGTATGCCTGAGAAGATTGAGCTTCCATTTTTACCTGTTTGTTTAATGCCTCCTGTATCGACTTATTTAACATGCTATGTATTTTTCACGAAAATAGGCTATTGTTACAGTACTGACAATCAAATGATAACCTTTATAAAGATGAATAACGATTGTTCGGAAGGATATGTTTAATTAAAAAAGAATTTCTGAATAATAAATTTCGATATCTTTCGTTCACGACTCATGGCACCTTTTTTGCATAATTATTTAAATGCGTAAGGCACTGATTATATTATTAGCCGGAATCCATTTGTTTGGTAATACGGAGTTTGGGCAAATATTAAAATGGCCTGAACTCTTCACTCATTATTTTCAGCACACCCGTATTAATCCTGATATTAATTTTCTGGAATTTATAGCCATGCATTACGACGGTGATGATGGGACAGACGCTGATAATGATCTTGACAACAAATTGCCATGCAGGGATATTGGTCATAACTCACTTGCGACAATGTTTTCTCCAATGGTCAGAACAGTTGTTGTCGAAAATTTTTCTCTGGCTGTAGATGCTAACAATGTGGAGTATAGTACCCGCTCAACTTTTTCTGGTTTTAAGCTAACAATTCTTCAGCCTCCCCGGTTAAGTTAGCCACCCATAATTTTTTTTAACCAGTCAGGTTACAAACCTGAAACCTGAATTTACTCTATACCGGGGCATCAATGCTGATACCTTGATGAACCTGGCAACAAGCAAAATCTTCATTATGAAAAAAGCTATTTATGCTTATACTGCATTATTGGCAGTGCTGTTAATATTTCTGAATGCCTGTCGGCATGAGGCATTATTTCCTGTTGACGGAGGTGGTGGAGGTGGAACTGGTGGCGGAGGTACCGTTTCCGGTAATCCCTGCAGCCCTGATACCGCTTATTTTGTAAATGATGTGATGCCCATAATAGCCTCAAATTGTGCGATGAGTGGGTGCCATGATAACGTTACACATGCCGATGGAGTAAGGCTTACAACCTATACCCAGGTAATGAACTATGTTATTGCAGGTAATGCTGCCAATAGTAAACTTTATAAAGAGATTATTAAAACTGGCAGTGAGAGAATGCCTCCGGCACCAATGCCTGCTTTAACAACTTCGCAAAAAACAGTTATACAGAAATGGATTAACCAGGGAGCAAAAAACAACAGTTGCGCCGGCAGGTGCGACACAGCTGTGTTTACTTACAGCGGGGCTATCAAACCATTGATGGACAATAAATGTACAGGCTGTCACAATCCTTCGAATCTGGGGGGCTCAGTGGATGTATCAACATATAATGGCGTAAAAACAATTGCCATTAATGGTAAACTTATCGGTTCTATAACCCATCAGCCAGGATTCTCACCTATGCCAAAGAATGCAGCTAAAATGTCTGATTGTGAAATAACACAAGTGCAGAAATGGATTGCAGCTGGAACACCAAATAATTAAAAAGACCAACAATGAAATTCCGAAAATCAATATTGCTATCACTCATAAGCCTTTCTGCAGTTGTGTTGATAAGTTCTTGTTATTATGACAAGGAAGAACTGCTATACGGTACTGCAGCTCCCTGTACCGATACAACAACTAATGTTTCTTATTTGCAAAAAGTTGTTCCACTTCTGCAACAATACTGCTATAGTTGTCATACAGGCAGCTTCCCGTCTGGCAACCAGTTAATGGGAACATACGTTGCAGATAAGGCAATGGCACAAAGTGGAAAATTGTATGGAACAATAAATCATTCTTCTGGCTATTCCCCTATGCCTAAGGGTGGGGCCAAGATGAGCAGTTGTCAGATATCAACTATTAAGAAGTGGGTTGATGCAGGAATGCTTAACAATTAAAACTGTCAAAATGAAACCAAAAAGAAAGAAAATCCTGCTGTATGTGGTACTGCCATTGTTTGTAGTGATGGCAGCCGGAGGCTTTTATTTTTATAAAGAATACAACCGGGTGCATAAAGATACTGCAAAACTCAAACCAGACTATATTCTGAAGGCTGCCGACCTTGTAAGAGAGTTTGAAGCCAACGAACAAGCGTCTTATAAAAAGTACCAGGACAAAGTAATCCTTATTAATGGGGTTATAAAGCAGCTGGAGAAAGATGACAAAGGGTTTTACTCGGTTGTACTCGGCGATACATCATCTATGTCATCTGTTCGCTGTAGTATTGATAGCCTGCATAATAAGGAGGCAGCCGAAGTACAGCAGGGGAGTACAATTGCAGTAAAGGGCATCTGCACAGGATTTAATGCAGATGAATTGCTGGGTTCTGATGTTATATTAACCCGCAGTGTCGTTAACAAATAATAAATCTTTTAATAACAAAAATAAGTCCAACATGAAAAAAATCATTTTATTTACCTTGGCTGTATTCACATTTTCAGTTTCTGGATATGCACAGAAATATTTTACAAAAAGCGGAAAAATTACTTTCGATGCTACCGCCTCTTCGTCACCCGAGCAAATTGAAGCAGTTAACCGCAGTGCCACTGCTGTAATTGATATAAAAACAGGTGCCATTCAGTTTTCAGTATTGGTTAAAGGTTTCTCATTTGAAAGAGCTTTAATGGAGGAACACTTTAACGAAAACTACATGGAAAGCAATAAATTTCCCAAATCAGAATTTAAGGGAACGATTGCCAATAATACAACTGTTGACTATTCAAAAGATGGCACATACAATGTAAAAGTGCAGGGAAAGCTTACTATCCATGGTGTAACAAAAGATATCAACACAGATGGAAAGCTGGTAATACAGGGTGGTAAGATAAATGCCACTGCCGATTTTAATGTACTGCTTACAGATTATGGCATCTCTATCCCCGGATTGGTAGCTGATAAAGTTGGCAAAACTGCTAAAATTTCTGTGAACTGCAGCCTCGAATTATTTAAAGGTTAAGACAAACTGATATGAAAAGATTTCAATTATATGCTTTGATTGCAGCAATAAGCGTATTTGCTAATACTGCATCAGCACAAGATGAAGATTTGCTGAGCATGGTTGGAGGTGATGAAAAGCCCCAGAAAGAAAGAGTGAAATATGCTTTCAAATCTCCAAGGGTGATAAACAGTCATTCCATCGAATTTCTGAATCCAGGTACGTTGGATTTTCGTATCCTGCACCGCTTTGGCCAATTAGACCAGGGATATAAGAATTTCTTTGGGCTTGACCAGGCCAGTATGCGAATGAGTTTTGACTTTGGTATTATGCACAACCTGATGGCCGGAGTAGGGCGTAGTACATTTAAGAAAGAACTGGATGCTTTTGTAAAATATGCGCCTATCCGGCAGTCAACTGGCGGTAAGTTAAGCTCTCCAGTTACGTTAGCCCTGGTGTCAGGTATTACAATGGATGGTATGCCATGGGCAGACCCCAGCCGTACCAATTATTTTACATCCCGGCTGGCATATTATTTTCAGGCAATAATTGGCCGTAAGTTTAGCGAAGGATTCTCATTGCAAGTGTCGCCAACGATGGTGCATAGAAACCTGGTGCAGCTAGAAGGCGACCCTAACAATATTTATGCATTAGGTGTTGGAGGACGTTTAAAACTTTCTAAACGGATTGCACTCACATGGGATTATAACCATGTGCTGGTGGGAATGCCTGACAGTGGTTATTATAACCCTTTGTCAGTCGGTGTGGATATTGAAACAGGCGGGCATGTCTTTCAGTTACATTTTTCTAATGCCACCGGCATGAACGAAAGGGCTTTTATAACTGAAACAACGGGCAACTGGGGCAAAGGTGAGGTGCGGTTTGGCTTTAACCTGTCAAGAGTATTTCAGTTAAAGAAAAAAAAGAAAGATTAACCCTGCTGAAAAACTAGAATATGAAAGTGCTGCTGTTAACCAGGGGCACTTTATTTTTGTAAAAACTGTTATATGGACACCTCAGCATTCAATCAGTTGGTTCGTAGCCGCCGTTCGGTTTGGCCCGATCAGTTCGATTCCAACAAAAAAGTTGATGATACCATCATTCGAGAAATTCTTACTAATGCTATCTGGGCACCAAATCATGGTAGGGAAGAACCCTGGCATTTTACTGTTTTTGCTGGCGAAGGATTAAAAAAATTGGCACATTTTCAAAGCGAATTATATAAGCAATTGGCCGGTGATAAGTTTAAGGAAATAACCTATGGAAAACTTCAGCAAAATCCATTAAAGGCATCGCATATAATAGCTATTGGAATGAGAAAAAGCAGTAATAAGCATGTTCCGGAAGTTGAAGATATAGAGGCTGTGGCTTGTGCTGTACAGAATATCTATCTCTCATTAACTGCCTATGGTCTGGGTGGGTATTGGGGGAGTGGTGGTATTACTTATTATAATGAAGCAAAATCCTTTTTCGGCTTAGGCGATCAAGACAGGCTGCTTGGCTTTTTTTACATTGGTCATATAGGGGTACCTTCAACGGGGAGCACAAGAAAACCACTGGAAGAGAAAGTAACCTGGGTTAGCAGTTGAAAAAAGAAGAATAAAAAAAAGAAATTGAAAGATGAAATCATTGTTGCGTAATCTATAAGAAAAAATGAAACAGCAAATACATACACCTGCGTATAAAATTCTTTATCCTCTTAGAATTGCAAAAAGTAATATCGCCGGTAAAGGAGCGTATGCATTATCCACTATACCGGCAAGACGAAAAATCGGTGATCTTGGCGGTGTTATCATAACTATGAAAGAAGCGATGAAACTGATCAAAGACCAAAAGGTAATTAATCTTGTGGAACTGGATAATGACCTTGCCTTGAATGCTTCTGCTAATCCCAATGACATCCGGTTTATTAATCATTCTTGTAGTCCTAACACTTTTATGCGGGTGATGAGAGACAGGGTAGAATTTTATGCGTTGCGTAATATAAAAATGGGAGAGGAGCTGAGTTGCGATTATGGTGAAACACACCACGAAGGCACATTGCCCTGCAAGTGTGGCGCAAAAAAATGCAGGGGCTTTATCTGACAACAAAAAATTGTGAGAAAGCTGATTATTTTAAGTGCTTTTGTTGTGGCGATTGCTTTGGTTTCTTCTTTTGCAAAGGAGAGTCTGCGCAGTATTTATTCCCGGCCTGCAACTCAATGGCCAAAGCCTTTTATAGATAGTGGTGTACAATGGACAGAGTTAGGAGTACTGCCTGCCAGCCCTGTTGAAAAGAATAAAGATTCCTTAGAACACATTATAGAATTAGGAAAAGCTTTGTTTTTCGATACAAGGTTGAGTGGTTCCGGAAAAATTAGTTGTGGAACCTGTCATCAGCCTGAATTGAACTGGACGGATGGAAAGGAAAAGTCAATAGGCCATGATGGTGCAATAAATAAAAGTAATTCCCCAACCATACAGAATAGTTGGTTTTATAATCGCTTATTCTGGGATGGCCGTTCCACCGGTTTGCAAGATCAGGCCTTTGGGCCCATTAACAGCGAAACAGAGATGCATAGTGAAATGCCGGAAGTAATTTCAAAGCTTCGAAGAGTCAAACAATACCGGGAAATGTTTAAGAAGGCATTTGGAGACGATTTTATTGAGCCCGACAGGATGACTACGGCGATAGCAACATTTGAAAAACTATCATTAGCAGGAAGACAAGATTTGATGAGTTTCTGGAGGGGAATAAAAATGCGCTAACGAATAGTGAAATCCGGGGTCTGCATATATTTCGGATAAAAGCCCGTTGTATGAACTGCCACTATGGGGCATTATTTACAGATAATCAGTTTCATAATGCGGGGTTCTCAGGCAACGATGCAGGTCGTTACAAAGTATCGCATAAAGGCGGGGACGTAGGGAAATTCAAAACTCCCTCCCTGCGTGATGTTATGAAAACCGGCCCTTGGATGCATGATGGAGCACAGGCAGATATGGGAAAAATAATTGAGTCTTTTGATAAGGGGGCAATGTCTTTTAATACAGACAAGCTAATCAGGCCACTTGGCCTTTCCCGGAAAGAAAAGGAAGACTTACTTGCTTTTATGAATGCAATTTCAGCTCCGCCTGTAGAATTCATTAAACCTGTAATACCTGATTAAGCAACTTTTTCGCCTAAAAATATATCTTCGTTCTCCTAACAAAAACTAAAACAATAACAACAATTAACTCATGAAGAAATTATTTATCACATTTCTGTTAGCCGGAACCGGATTATTGGCAAATGCCCAACCGCCTGCCGGAGATGCAAAGCCGGGAGAATGGTATGGAGAGAAAGTAAGTACGGACAATGCATTAAGCATTAAGGATGTTGCGGCAAAACTGAACGGCGGCTCCCCCGACTTTGAAGATGTAAAAGTAACGGGCAAGGTGGTGGAAGTATGTCCCAAAAAAGGTTGCTGGGTAAAACTCGAACTGGATAATGGCCAGGCTGCAATGGTAAAAATGAAAGATTACGGTTTCTTTCTGCCGCTGGCAGCAAAAGGAAAGACCGTGGTGATTGATGGTTCTGTAAAAATGAAAACCACTTCGGTAGCCGAACTAAAACACTACGCTGAAGATGCTAAAAAGTCACAGGAGGAAATAGACGCTATCACAAAGCCGGAAAAAGAAGTAAGAATTATGGCTAAAGGAATTGTAGTGGTAGAGTAGCTTAGTCTGTTTTACAAAATGGAAAAAGAGGCTGCGCAGACGGCCTCTTTTTTTTATTTTTCAAAATTTCTTTTTTCATCTCTATCACCCAGATACCTCTTAATTGGCCAGTATCATATCCTGTTGCTCTGTCTGCAGGATACAATGCCCCGATTCGTTGGAGCGTCGAAGGTTTAATTTGTTCGGCTTTCTTACCATGGCATTGCAGGCACATTTTATCTGCCAGTATGGGATAATATCCTGTTACTTTTCCATTCTCTTCAATTGTTTTTGGCATTATTTTTCCGCCTTTGCCCAGTATTTCTTTTCCCTGGTTTATATAACTAAGTTCCGAAGGATTAGCAGTATTCTTGGGGTTTCGGTTTTTGTCAGAAACTCTTTTAACAATTGCATGATAAACGGCAGACATGCTGTCTGTAAGTGGCAGGGCTTTGGTTGAACAAAATTCAATAGCACCTTCAGTTCCTTTTGAAGCAATGGCATTCAGCAGATTCTTGCCAAGTATGCTTTTTGTTTCCATAGATATTCTCATTCCTTTGTCGATATAAGAAAGCTGGTCTATTGGGATGGAATGCTTTTTCTTCTCTGCTTCAAAGTGACTGGCATACCAGCTATCTTCTTCCAGGTTTGTTTTATACATATATACTCCCATTTGAGTTATCTGTTCTTTGCTATAGCTCGTTCTGGGCATTGGCCCGAATTTTTTTAACGCATCATGCATCCTGATTTTGCCGGTAGATGGGTTGTTCAGGTATTCAGCGAAGCTGGCTATAAACTCTTCCTGCCCGGTATTTGTTGTTAAATAGGCTTTCTTTATTTCGCTAAGTGATGGCGCTACTGGTTTTTCAAAGTTGGGGTTTGGACTGTGACAATTAAAACAGCCACTTTCCAGCAACTGAAATCCTTTGCTAAAATCGCTATTTTTTAGTTCAGTCTTTTCTTGTTGGTTTGCCTCAAAACAGCCGGGCAGATTAACTATTATGACCAGAGTACCCAGAAACTTTGAATAGTTTTTATATTACTCATTTATATCTCAATCTTTAAGGATGGACAAAACTATGAGCCCTTTCTTGAGGCATTTGCGACTTTTGTTACAAATCATTGCCTGCAAATAACTGTCTTGCGAGTATTCTTTTTTCTGTACCCGACTGCCGAACCTGTTTAACTTTGTATTTAAATACGTATATGACGAATGGTGGAAAAAATACAATTGTATGTAAAGTACTGGTGTTTTTGTTTGGCATTTTTCTTTTTTCTTGTAGCTCTGATGAACATAGACCCGTTGCAAGGGAATTGAACAAAGAAGATTACCTGCGCATTAAAGATTCTGTACTTAAGAACAAAATAAATGATACCTCTGACATTTCTAATCTCTTTGATAAAAATACCTATAACCCTGCGGCAGATACTGCCGGCGAGTTGTTGATTAATTTAGGCCATATCTACCAGTTGGACAGTTCTGTTATAATTAAGTTTGACACCAGTTTTAGCAAAGAATTATCTCAGGGGAATCCAAAAGATACCATCGTAGCCGGTAAAGAAGTATTCACTTATGATCTTCATAAGATTACAGTAAAGGAGGTTGCTTCGTTGAGGTACAATCTTGATATGATACGCCGGGCAAAATCGAATGATACTCTTTTTGCTTTTTGCAAACGGGATTCCTGCCCCGTTTGGGCTAATGTTTCTAAAACGAAGCAGCAATTATTTCTTTATATGAATGGTGAACTGCTCGATTCTTTCAAAGTTTCAACCGGAATGAAGAAATTTGAAACACCTGATTTTGATACTAAACCAAGCGGTTTGATGTTTAAGAAGTATACATCCAAACAATATCCCGGGGGTAACTACAATGGACTTGGTAATATGCCATATGCTGTATTTATCAGGGGTGGTTATGCCATTCACGGCACCACTGTTAGTAATATCCGGAAATTGGGCACAAGAGCATCGCATGGATGCGTAAGACTGCACCCGGATTATGCCCATATTTTTTTTGAACTGGTAAAATTTGCCGGACCAGAAAATGTATGGATTACAGTGACGGACTAATATGTTTTTTTTAACTCCGGATTAGTAATGATAATATAATCTCCAAGGTAACTGAATTTTTCCCAATCAGGATTATCATAACTTTCATCCGGAAAGCAACTGATGTTCAGAATTTTCAGCTTTTTATTTCGCATGGCAAGTTGAGCAGCCGTACCCAGTTTTTCATCACTGTGAAATTTTCCCACGCAATGAAATACTTTCTGTCTTTTATTTTTTTCAGGTAACTGTAAATGCTGTAACTCATTCCGGCATCCCACAGGCTTTGGCTGTGATATACTCTTGGATTATTACCTCCGGGACTCCCTTTCATGGTTTCAAAAAATTTTTCCCGGTAACGGCCTGTCAGCGTATCAAATGGTAACGGCGGCATTAATTTTTTTGCGTCCTTCGATAAACTGTCAAGAAATGCCATGCCGCGGCGGCTTACCATCGTTACATATCTTCTGGGTGGGTTGGCGGCAATTACCGGTATGCCATTTTGCTTTGCATGTTCAATCAACGGACGATAATCTCTATAATTACTCCACAGCCTTACATCTTTGGAAAAACGGGCCTCGTCAATCTTGCCTTCCAGGTATTCGTTTAATACCAATTGGCCATCAGTTTCAAACATCTCAAGGCTGAGGGCAATTTGCTTTCCATAAATAGAAACCAGTTCTCTTAAGATTTTATTTTCGAGGTAATGGCCAATGCTGTCGTTATGCTCTTCTCCAAAAAAAGCACATCAGCATTTATCATTTGGCTCACAATTTTTTCGACCCGCACCGTTTGTTTTGCTTTGGTGTCATAAATTTTATAGTGAACAAACATGCTATCCTGGGAGAAAAGAATTGTTGAAAACAGTAATGCAATAACAACAAATAGCTGCTTCATATTATTTATTTGTATGAATGTAAACCATGTTTTCCATTTTCCGTAAACCGTTTTCCCGATCCGGCATCACTTACTATTTAGTTCAGTTTTTCTTTGCGGTCAAATATTATATATGCGTAGACGATTTTTAGTATTTGCCGGAATTATCTTTTCCTTTTTTACATCTGCACAGGAAAATAAGAAAGTTTTTCACGATGACTCTACAAATCCTAAACATAAATACCTTCCCGATATAACAGTTGTAGGCAGAAACAGCCGCAGCGACTACCAGCAGATGCCCGAGGTGGTGGGGACTTCAATCTATGCCGGTAAAAAGAATGCTCTGATAGTATTAGATAATGTGCAGGGTAATGTGGTTACCAATACAATGAGGCAGGTACTGGCAAAAGTGCCCGGCATTCAGGTATGGGAAAGTGACCCGAGCGGAATTCAGATCGGAATTGGAGCCAGGGGGCTAAGCCCAAACAGAAGCTGGGAATTCAACATCCGCCAAAACGGATATGATATTGCCGCCGACCCATTCGGCTATCCGGAAGCTTATTACAACCCACAGTTGCAGGCCGTACAGCGGATTGAAGTAGTGAGAGGGCAGGGCTCTTTGCAATATGGGCCACAGTTTGGTGGCCTCGTCAATTACATTCTTAGAAATGGTAGTGAGATAAATAAAAAAGTTGAGTTTGAAACACAGCAAACTGTGGGCAGCAATGCAATGTTCAACAGCTTTAATGCCATTGGGGGTAAAACAAAAAAATGGCATTATTATTCTTTCTTCGACCACCGCAATGGCGACGGATGGAGAAACAACAGCAGGTACTATACAAATGCAGCTTATGGAACGGCAACATACCTGCTTTCACAAAAAATCAAATTGACGGCAGAGATAATGCATTCACATATCCGTAGTCAGCAACCAGGTGGTTTAACAGACGTACAATTAAAACAAGCCCCCCGGCAAAGTTTCAGAAGCCGAAATTGGTTTGATATCAGTTGGGCAACACCTGCGTTGATTTTAAATTATCAGTTAAATGATAAAGCCAGATTGAATACAAAAGTTTTTGCCACAATTGGAAACAGAAACAGTGTTGGCTTCTTACAAACAATTACGGTTAAGGATAGTATCAATTCTGCCACTGGTCAATACAACAACAGAGCCATTCAGGCAGATAAGTACAGAAATTTTGGAATGGAAAGCCGGCTCCTTACAGATTATAGTTTTGCTGGAATGAAGAATACCTTATCGGCAGGAATGCGCCTGTATGCCGGAACAACTTTCCGGCAGGCAGATGGAAAAGGAACAACCGGCAGTGATTATGATATTACTGAAATAGGTAACTATCCGAGAGACATTGAATTTGAATCCGCTAATGCTGCGGTTTTTGCGGAGAATATTTTCAGGATTACAGATAAATTATTAATTGTCCCCGGCATTCGTTTTGAATGGCTGAAAGGAACAGCAGCAGGACGAAACGGATTTGCTTCAAATGGCAGCGAGATTCTGTTGCAAAGTATTACACGAAGCCGCAGCTTTATTTTAGCAGGAATAGGAACAGAATATCATATATCAAATACGGAACTATATGCAAATTTTTCTCAGGCATACCGGCCAATACAATTTGCCAATCTGCAGGCACCGCCCACCACAGACGTGGTTGATCAGGAACTGAAAGATTCAAAGGGATATAATATTGATTTTGGTTACAGGGGAAAAGTGAAAAACTACCTGCAGTTTGATGTAAGTATCTTTTACCTGCAGTACAATAACAGGATTGGAACAGTTACAGTGGCCGGCACACCATCATACCGCCTCATCACAAATGTGGGCAACAACACCAGCAAAGGTTTGGAGGGATATGCAGAGTTTAACCCGTGGAGGGCATTTGTAAAAGACACCAAGGCGGATATTATAGTTTTCGGTTCATACGGGTACACCGATGCAAAGTATAGCACTGAACATAAAGACGCAGCTACAAAAGGAAAGAGAGTTGAAAATGCACCGATGAATATCTTTCGTGGTGGCATTACAGCGGGGTATAAATCATTCATGCTTACTGCACAATTAAGTTATGTGGATAAAGCATACAGCGATGCAAATAATACTGAAACCCCTTCGGTTAACGGAAATAATGGCCTGATTTCATCGTATACCGTAATTGATATAACTGCTGCTTATAAAGCAAATAAAACGGTTACATTAAAAGGGGGAATAAATAATTTGGCTGATAAGATTTACTTTACCCGCAGAGCCGGAGGCTATCCGGGTCCGGGTGCATTGCCAGCCGATGGAAGAACATTCTTCCTGAGTGTGAGTGCCAAATTTTGATTGTTTTGTTAGAGTTACGGAAGCCTTCCCTTTCCAGGGAGGGCTTTAATGTTTAAACAATAAGACGATGACACAGCTCATGTAACGACATGATTTACTTTTCTTTACTGTCATTTTATTGTAAAAGATGTTTCAACTTCAAATTCCTGACAGAGATATGATAAAAGACAAATTCGATTAAAGAACATTTGCATCCTTAATTAAAAAGGTATGCAAAAATCAACATTGCTTTTCTTCCTGTTATCTTTTTCTTTCTTGGCCGGAGCCCAAACAATCCGAAGGGTAACGCCTGAGGATACTTCAAAACCGAAAGAGCTGGAGGAAGTGGTGGTAACCGGTCAGTACCAGCCACAATCAGCTAAAAAATCCGTTTACCAGGTTAGGGTAATTAACAATGACAGAATACTGAAACAAGGTGCGGCCCAACTGCAGGATGTGCTGAAGAACGAATTGAATATGCGGTTTTCGCAGGATGTGGCTACTGGTGGAAGCGGCATCACCATGCTTGGGCTTGCCGGCCAAAATGTAAAAATTCTTATTGATGGCCTGCCGGTAGTAGGAAGACAAGGCGCAACCAATGAAATAAATATTAACCAGATTGATATCAATTCGATTGAAAGAATAGAAGTGGTGGAAGGGCCCATGTCAGTAGTATATGGTGCCGATGCACTCGCAGGAGTGATAAACATTATTACAAAAAGGGCGGCACTGTCTAAATTTTCTGTGAATGCAAGGTTACATGAGGAGTCGGTTTCAAACGAATATGGCATACAGCAGGGAATTCATAACCAATATGCCGGATTCACCACCCGAAGAAACAAATGGGAAGCTGGGGCGTCTTTTTCACACAACTATTTTGGCGGTTGGAAAGACACAGCAACTGACCGTGAATTAATCTGGCATAAAAAGGACCAACGTATTGCAAACGGATTTGCCGGTTACACAAATGGCAAGCTAAACCTTCGTTTCAGGATTGATGGTTTAGATGAAGTAATTACTAACCCCGGTAATTTTAGTGAATTTCAGGAGCAATTCTCTGGCGAAAACCTCGCAAATGACCAGCAATATCTTACCCGCAGGCTGATGCAGCAATTGCAAGGATCCTATTTTGTAAACAGCAGTTTACACTTTCAGGCACAGGCGGCTTATACCAATTACAGGCGTCAGGTTTTTTCAACAACCGTAAGTAAACAAACCGGAGACGTAAGGCTGAATATTGCTGATGGTTCACAAAGTATTGTTTACTCAAATGGGTTTACATTCAGAGGAACTGCATTTTATAAACTTTCTGATAAAATTTCTTTGCAGCCTGGTGTGGATATTAATATGGAAAGCGGAGAGGGGGAAAGACTGAAATCAGGTAAAAACAGTGTGAATGATTTTGCTTTCTTTATCACTTCTGAAATTACTGTTTTACCAAAGCTAAAAATCAGGCCCGGTCTGCGGTTTATTAAAAACTCGGTGTATGATGCACCTCCGGCTATACCATCCATAAATACTAAAATTGAATTTGCTAAAACTGGGATTTGCGTTTGTCCTATGCAAATGGATTCCGCTCTCCTTCAATCAGGGAATTATACTTCAGCTTCTTTGATGTGAACCACCAAATCATTGGTAACCCCGATCTGAAAGCTGAAACTTCAAACAGTTTTACAGGTTCTTTTAATTGGAAAAAGACCATTTCGCAGAAAATGTCTTTCACTGCAAATGCTGGTGGCTTCTATAACAGCATTCGAAACCTTATTGATTATGTTTATACTCCGGGGTCAGATACAGCGGTTGTATCCAACTTTACCGGAAGCAAAACTGCAGGGGTAAATGCAGGTGTATCAGCCAGGCACAAAGATTGGTCGGTTACTATTGGAAGTGCTTATACTGGCTTCTATAACACCTACTCAGATGAAGACAAAGCTTTGCCTCAGTTGCAATGGTCGCCTGAGCTTACCGGCAACTTTACATATAGCTTTAGCAAAATTGGCCTTGATCTCTCACTGTTCTGTAAGATTACAGGCAAAAAACCATACTACCTGCGTAATACCAGCCAGGAAATAGTCCTAACTGAATTAAAAGGTTTTCAGCTGGCAGATTTCAATGTAACCAAAAAATTATTTAACCGTTTTGTGTTGAATGCAGGGGTGAGAAACATTTTCGATGTGGACAGGATACGCAGCAGTTATGCAGTGAATGGTGTGCACACCGGCAGCGGAATCTCCAATATTGCCACAGGCAGGTCATTCTTTGCCGGCTTATCATTTAACTGGAATAAAAAATAAACAAACAGAAATAAAATAAAACATTTATGAGATATAATATAATAAACAAAGCAGCCTTCATCATTTCTGCTGTTGTATTGCTGGCAGCCTGCCGGAAAAGGGATGCAGAGCTGCCCAACCTGCTGGTAAATTTTGAAAATTCATCACAGGGGATTACACCGGCAGAAAACACTTTGGAGCAAAAGATACTGATGTCAAGAATGGTAAATGCTGATGTAACTGTAACACTGAAACTGACCGAGCAGGGAGTGGCCTATGGAACCGATTACACCACTGAACCGGCAGCAGTTGCAGGAAAGATTACAGTGTCGATTCCAGCAGGCAGCAGTTCAGCAGTTTTCAGGGTTACGAAAGTAAACGGAGTACTTTTTGACGGAGATGAAAAACTGGTATTTGATATTGACAGTATCGGTCAGCCATCCGGTAAAGGAATACAAAGCTCATTTTTGCTCAATTTCCACGAACTGATTGCAACATCTGAAACAGCCATAATTAATGGGGGTGGTGTACTGTATCCTAATAAAGCATTTATTGATTTAAGTGCAAGCCGGGTAACTGCTGTAAACCGTACTTCCTGGGATCTTGGTTTCTATACCGGAAGCGATGACTTCAGGGTTATTTTGAATTCATCTTCCGCAATGATGGCAAAGCAAATCAATAAGAACGACCTGAATGCCGTCACCGCAGCCGATACCGTGGGGCTGACAAACGAAGTCGCCTTCAGCCTGTTTACCCCAACAACCATTTCGTTGCCCTACATTGATTATCCCAATGGTGATTTAACAAGAACTGCCATTACCCAGATTTCGGCCACCGCCGCCGATAACAAAGTGTATATCGTTAACCGTGGGTTAGGTGTGGGCAGTCCGGCTCCTGCAAGGGGCTGGAAAAAAGTCCGTATCATCCGCAACTCATCTGGCGGATATACTTTGCAATACGCTGATATAGCAGCTACTTCATTCACTTCGGTTGATATTCCTAAAGATGACGCATACTTCTTTAAATACGTATCCTTCGACAACGGCTCTGTATCAGCAGAGCCGGAAAAGAAGAAATGGGATCTTGCCTGGACCTATTTCTCCAACGTTACCAATTTTGGCGCCGGCGAAGTACCCTACCTGTTCCAGGATATCATCCTGCTCAACAGGAACGTACGGTCTGCCAAAGTAATGACAAGTGCTATACCTTTTGTCACATTTGATTCAATACATATTGCTGCTCAAACATTTTCTTCGGCACAGACAGCAATTGCTGCCGATTGGCGCAGTGGTGGAGGTCCTACCACTTCGCCTGCAGTACGAACCGACAGGTATTACATTATAAAAGACGGCAGTAATAACTATTATAAACTTCGATTTACAGCCCTTACCCAGAACGGCGAAAGGGGATACCCCGCTTACGAGGCTATTTTGATTAAGAAAGGTTAAGTCTTTTTGGTTTTATGGTTTAATGGTTACGACCGCCCTTTCCAGGGCGGTTTTTTCTTGTTTATTACCCGAAAAGGCGGTATTATTCATACCTTTGCAGCCATTTTATCAGAAAGGTTATGAGTGTTACTTACAGAGAATTTTCAGGATTAAATCTGCCAGCTTTTGAACAGGAAATACTGGCAAAATGGACAGAAAGCAATGCATTTGAAAAAAGTGTTTCCGTTCGGGAAGGCGCCCCGCACTTTGTTTTCTACGAAGGGCCCCCCAGTGCCAACGGTATGCCCGGCATTCACCACGTTATTTCCCGTACATTGAAGGATTTGGTTTGCCGTTACAAAACCATGAAGGGCTTCCAGGTAAAACGCAAAGGTGGCTGGGATACGCATGGCCTGCCAGTTGAACTGGGCGTGGAAAAAGAACTGGGCATAACAAAAGAAGATATTGGTAAAAAATATCTGTTGAGGATTACAACAAAGCCTGCCGTGAGGCAGTACTGCGCTATAAAGACAAATGGGATGATATTACCCGCAAAATGGGCTATTGGGTTGATTTGAACGACCCTTACATCACTTTCAAGAACGAATACATCGAAACACTCTGGTGGTTGCTGAAAGAGCTTTATAATAAAGGGTTGTTGTATGAAAGTGTGAGCATTCAGCCTTACTCACCTGCGGCCGGTACCGGTTTAAGTTCGCATGAACTCAACCAGCCCGGAACGTACAAGGATGTGAAAAACACCAGTTGCGTGGCTATGTTCCGTGCGGTTCAGGATGAGAAAAGTAAGTTTCTGCATGATGCCGTACATGGCGCAGAAGTATTCTTCCTTGCATGGACGACCACACCATGGACGCTTCCTTCAAATCTTGGTCTTACCGTTGGTGCCAATATTGATTATGCTTTAGTAAGTACAGTAAATCCTTATACACACCTCCCGGTAAATGTGGTGCTGGCAAAGCCACTGCTGCACAAATATTTTAAGCCTGAAAACGAAAATGTTGATATAGCGGCTTATAGCAATGATGGAAAAAATCTTCCGTATTCTATCATCAAGGAGTTTAAAGGTGCTGATATCGAAGGCTGCGAATACGAACAGTTACTTCCTTACGAGGCAAACTCTAATACCGTTATTGAAGAACTGACTCCTGGGGCAAAACCTTTCCGTGTGCTGGTGGATACGTTTGTAACTACTGAAGATGGCACAGGTATCGTTCATACGGCTCCTGCTTTTGGTGCCGATGACTTTAAAGTGGGCAAGAAGTACAATATTGGCATCCTCACCATGGTGGACAGGGAAGGAAAAATTGTAGAGGGAATGGGTGAGTTCAGCAACAGGTATGTAAAGAACTACAAGGATGAGAAAGACTATGTGGATGTAAATGTTGACATTGCTGTAAAACTGAAAAAAGAAAACAGGGCATTTAAGGTTGAAAAATACGAACACAGCTATCCGCATTGCTGGAGAACCGATAAGCCGGTTTTATACTATCCGCTGGATGCCTGGTTTATAAAAACGACTGCCCTAAAAGACAGAATGGTAGAGCTGAACAAAACCATCAACTGGAAACCTAAAAGCACTGGTGAAGGCCGCTTTGGCAACTGGCTCGAAAACTTAGTTGACTGGAACCTGAGCCGCAGCCGTTATTGGGGAACACCGCTACCTGTTTGGAGAACTGAAGACAGGGAAGAAGAAGTCTGCATCGGTTCCGTTGAAGAATTAAGGGCAGAAGCAAAAAAAGCAGATGAAATATTAGGTACTGCTAACAGCTCAAAGCTCGAAGCTGACTGCTTAGATTTACACAAACCATTTGTTGACGACATCACACTGGTAAGTCCATCGGGCAAGCCGATGAAAAGAGTACCCGACCTCATTGATGTGTGGTTCGACAGTGGTGCTATGCCGTATGCACAGTGGCATTTTCCATTTGAGAATAAAGAAACATTTAAACAGAGTTTTCCGGCCGATTTTATTGCCGAAGGTGTTGACCAGACAAGAGGCTGGTTCTATACCCTTCATGCAATTGCCTGTTTAGTGTTTGATTCGGTAGCTTACAAAACAGTTGTTTCCAATGGGCTGGTGCTCGATAAGAACGGAAACAAAATGAGTAAGCGCCTTGGCAATGTGGTGAACCCGTTTGAAACGATTGAAAAATTTGGTGCCGATGCCACCAGGTGGTACCTTATCACCAATGCCTCTCCATGGGATAACCTGAAATTTGACATTGAAGGCATTAAAGAAGTGCAAAGAAAGTTCTTCGGAACATTGTACAATACTTACCAGTTCTTTGCCCTGTATTCCAATGTGGATGGCTTTGCTTTTAAAGAAGCCTATGTGCCGCTGGAAGAAAGGCCTGAAATTGACCGATGGGTTCTTTCTCTGCTCAACACAGTAGTGAAAAAAGTTAACGAGTACATGGACGATTACGAACCCACACAGGCAGGAAGGGTAATAGAAGATTTTGTGGATGAGCATCTGAGCAACTGGTACGTTCGTCTCTGCCGCCGTCGCTTCTGGAAAGGCGAGTATGAACAGGATAAAATTTGCGCTTATCAAACCCTGTATGAGTGCCTCGAAACTATCACAAGATTAATCGCACCGATATCGCCATTCTTCAGCGACAGCATTTTCCAGAACCTGAATAAAGTAACAAACAGGTTTGTTGTGGAATCAGTTCACCATACCGATTTTCCGGTAGCAAATCTTGCAGTGATTGACGAACTGCTCGAAGAAAGAATGCAACTTGCGCAGGATGCTTCTTCACTCATTCTCTCATTAAGGAAAAAAGTAAATATCAAGGTTCGTCAGCCATTACAAAAAGTACTGATACCGGCATTGAATCCTTCCATGAAAGAACAACTTCAAAAAGTGGAAGACCTGGTTAAAGCTGAAGTAAACGTGAAGGAAGTGGAATACCTGAGTCCCGACAATACCTTTATCCACAAAAAAATTAAACCCAATTTTATTGCCCTTGGCAAAAAACTGGGGCCTAAAATGAAGGCAGTATCCGCTGCGTTAGCACAATTCACACAGGAGGACATTGCACGGTTGGAAAAAGAAGGTCAATATAATTTGTCAATTGACGGCGAACCTGTAATATTACAGATTGATGAAGTAGAAATTGGCAGCGAGGATATTCCCGGCTGGACAGTGGCCGGAAAAGGCAGTTTAACCGTGGCATTGGACGTTACAGTAACACCCGTGCTGGAAGCAGAAGGTAATGCCAGGGAATTTGTAAACCGGATTCAGAAAATAAGGAAAGACAGCGGATTTGAACTTACAGACAGGATAGAGGTAAAGGTCTTGGCGGCAGACAGAATAAAAGATTCTTTGGCAAAGTATAAAGACTATATTTGCGCCGAAATTCTTGCGGATACGCTTGAGTTTGTACCGGTCTTAGAGGCTGGTAATGAAATAGATATTAACGATTATTTGCTAAATGTGATTGTTTCAAAAAAAGGGTAATTTATGGCAACTAAAAAGAAAATCCGCCCTGTTGGTGGAAAAAAGGCCCCAAAAAAGGCCGCCAAACCCGCCCCTAAAAAAAACACTGCCAAATCTGCCCGTCCGTCAGGTGGGAAACCGGCAGTAAAGAAAACAGTAAAAAAAAGTACATCCAAACCAGTGACAAAGAAACCTGTAGTTAAGCCTGCCCGCGCAGCAAGCGGGAAAGTTGTTCCTAAACCAGCGGCTAAAAAACCCGTTGCAAAAAAAGTAGCTAAGCCAGCAGCAAAACCTGCAGTAAAAAAGGCAGCAAAACCTGTTGCAAAGCCGGTAGTTAAGCCAGCCGCAAAAGCTCCTGTAAAACCTGTTGCAAAGCCGGCAACTAAAGCAGAACAACCTGCTTCTCTGCCAGTACCAGTTGTAAAGAAACCCGGTGGTGTTGACCCCAAATCTTTGGTTTCAATAAAACCGAAAGCGGCTGCGATTACCAAAAAGGAACCACCTAGGCCTACAAAAGTGATAATGCCAAAAATCAGCACAAGGAGTTCAGTTAAATATGAACCTGAGTTTACTAAATCTGTGTTAGATGCTTCGATTCAATATCAGCCTGCAACTCCTACGCAGCGTTATTCAGATGTCGATCTGTCCGAGTTCAGGGAGATTATTATGAAAAAGCTCGATGCTGCAAAAAAGGAATTAAATTATCTGCAGGGGCTCATCACCCGTAAAGATGAAGGTGGTGATATGGACGAGGCCCGTTACATGACCATGGAAGACGGCAGTGTAAGTATGGAAAGGGAGCAATTGAGCCAGATGGCCAGCCGCCAGATTACTTTTATCGATCACCTGGAAAAAGCCCTGATGCGTATCGAAAACAAAACATACGGTATTTGCCGTGTTACAGGTAAACTGATTGATAAAGCGAGACTGAAAGCAGTGCCCCATGCCACATTGAGTATTGAGGCAAAGCAGTTGATGAATAAATAGATACTGGTTATAAAATAGAAACCCCGGTTTTAGCCGGGGTTTTTTATTGATCATTTTTGTTACTTATTTCTTACCTCTCAGGAATATCTGGAATCCTGCTCCCAGCAGAAAACGGTGGTTGGTGAACTTGGTGGTGGTTTCATTTTCCCCACGGGCATCAATACTGCCGTTATTGCCATCATCTCTCAACGTGGTACGCTTGAAAACGTTCTTATTATAGGAGAAATTATAGCCTAGATAAAAATCAAGCCCCTGCATTTTCGCCCATCATTTTGGTGAAACCTCCTGTAAAAGTGGCATTGGCAAAAAATCCACCTGAGGAACTGCCATCATAAGTTTGTTTATAGGCAGAGCCGCCAGAGCCGCCATAAAAAAAGCCTTCTTCCTTATAGCTGCTGATGCCGGCATTTACGCTTGCCTGGCCAAAAGGCAATAAGGATCCGCCTTTTGAAAAGTAATTCCTGGCAAATCCGCCAACGCCTATGTTAAAATTGCTGGCTTTATCACTTTGGTAAGTACTGCCGGTTTGCTCATAAGTTACTTTTTGACTGGTCGGGTTAATGTTCAGCGAAAAGCCAACTGCTGTATTTTCTGATACAAACCAGCCAAGCGAAGGACTGATATTGATACTGTAATTGGTGTTTTTAGATTTATTGTCGCCAATATTGGCCACCGATATATCAGAACTCCCGGAATTAAACACAATTGCAGCAACCGAAGCGCCGGCCATTTTATCGCCTTTCTTAAACTGGGCATTGGCAGTTATATTAGCAAGTATTAAAATGGGCAGAAGATAGTTTTTAAGCAAACGCATATATTATATAGTTTGGGGTTCAGGCAAATATAAGCCTTCGGGTAAAACAGCTATTTAAAAGGTTTTTTTTAATTCTTAAAAAAATATCTTGGTAGAAACCGAAATTCCCACTACTTTTAAAACTGAAACTAATTAACAGCCAAATCTAACTTTATGAGAAAGTTTAATCTTCTTTCATTATTCGCTTTAGCAATTACTTTTTTAGCCGTTAGCTGTACAAAAGAAGGTCCTGAAGGTCCTGCTGGTGCAACTGGTGCGCAAGGCCCAACTGGTGCTGCTGGTACTAACGGTACAAATGGTGCAACTGGTGCTACTGGTCCTCAGGGTCCTGTAGGTCCTGTAGGCCCCGCTGGTCCTCAAGGCGCTGCTGGTACTGCTAATGTTATATATTCCGCATGGGTAAATGAAGGCCCTTGGGCAGATACGGTGATGAACTCACTGGGTAATTCTCCTGCTGGCAATGCAAAAAGAATGATTGTTGCAGCACCAAGCCTTTCACAGGCCGTATTAGATCAGGGTGTGGTTATTGGATATTACAGATGGTCACTTTCTGGAAACAATCCCGTAACACTTCCCTCAAATTTTGTAACCGGAACTACAATTGTAGAATTAGGATACAGGGCCGCACTGAACAAGCTGGTTTATTTCTTCTGGATTCCTGCCAACTCTACTACTCCTGTTTCCTTTACAGGTTTAGGAAGTGCACAGTTTAGGTATGTAATCATCCCAGGTGGTGTTGCCGGTGGCCGTACTGCCGAAAAAGCTGCCCAAATAAAAGGGCAGATTTATACTGAAAGTCAGTTAAGGGCTATGTCTTATGCACAATTGTGCAGTCTGTTAAATATTCAGCAATAAGATCTGATACTATATTATTATTTCCAATGCCGTCCCGTTACTGCGGGACGGTTTTTATTTAATACCTATTCATCTTACCTTGCACCCTAAAATTTCAAGATGAGAAAACTGGTATTTATAACCGTATTTTCTTTAATTGTTATGGCTTTGCAGGCACAGCCAAGAGTCGTTTCCGGGCCCATGCTTGGCCCTGTTGAGCTGCGTGATGCTAAAATATGGCTGGAAGTTTCTACCGAAGTAAAATCTGTGACATTACAATTCAATAAAAAAGGAGAAAAGAAAAGAAAATTACTTCAATATAAGGGAATACTGGAAAACGAATTCAATCCGGTAGTATTTACTATCGGCGGGCTTGATTTTAATTCCACCTATCAATATAATATTCTTATTAACGGAAAACCGTCTGCTGTGGGCGGAGAGGTTACTACAAAAGACCTTTGGCAATGGCGCAAGCCTGTACCGGATTTTAATTTTCTCACCGGTTCCTGTGCTTATTTCAACGAACCGGTATTCGACAGGCCGGGGAAAGCTTATGGTGGCGATTCGGCCATATTTGAAGCGATGGCCAAAGAAAAATCGGCTTTCATGCTTTGGCTGGGCGATGCATGGTACACCAGAGAAGTGGATTATTTCAGCGAATGGGGGCTGTGGTACAGGGCAAGCCGTGACAGGGCCATGCCTGTTATGCAGAATTTTCTAAAAGCTATGCCACAGTTGGGTATTTGGGATGACCATGATTTTGGCCCCAATAATTTTGGAGTAAACTATGTATTGAAAGAAGCCAGCCGAAAGGTATTTAACAGCTACTTCTGCAACCCTTCTGCGGGTGAAAACGGGCAAGGCATTTATACTATGATGAGTTGGGGTGATGCTGATATTTTTATGACCGACGGCCGCTGGTGGCGCAGTGCTGATGAGATGCAGGATTCTGTAAATGGTAAACCGAATACCGAAAAAGTAATGCTGGGCGAACAGCAGATGAAATGGCTCAAAAATGCGCTTCTTTATAGCAATGCCACATTTAAAATTATTGCGGTGGGCAGCCAGGTGCTTAACCCCGTTTCTCCATATGAGGCTTGGTGGAAATTTGTGGCAGAATATAAGGAACTGAAGGACTTTTTACAGGACAACAAAATCAACGGAGTCGTTTTTCTTAGCGGAGACAGGCATCATAGTGAGATAATAAAAGTAAACCGTCCCGGTACATATCCTTTGTATGATATTACCGTTTCTCCGCTTACATCAGGAACTCATAAATTTGGCGGTACAGAAAAAGAAAATCCTTACCGTATTTTGGGGATAGATGAAAAGCAAAACTATGGCCGCTTTTCCTTTACAGGAAAAAGAAATGACCGAAAACTCACTGTTGAATTTTTTGGCGTAAAAGGAGAAAAACTGGGAGAGTGGAATATAAATGAAAATGAGCTGAAAACTCCGAAAACCAATAACCAGTAACCGCAATATGCAACCCGATTATGACCATACATTTTGGCTACGATAAAAAACAGGTAATTCAGGCGCTGCGGTATCATTTTATAAGCAGACCCGAAATAAGAATAATGATTATCCTGGTGAATGTATTTGCCATTGCCTCATTATTTCTTTACGCATTTAAAAAGGTTACACCCAACGCCTTTCTGGTAGGCTCATTGTTGTGGGTGGTATTGCTCATCAGCTTTTGGTTTTTTCTTCCAGCCATGGTTTATAAAAGGGCAATAACTTTCCAGCACAAGTTCAGTATGACGTTTAGTGAAACAGGTTTTTCTCTTGATCATGAAAAAGGAGGCAAATCATGGCCCTGGACTATACTGAACAGCTATATGGAGAGTCCGCATTTTTTTCATTTGTATTTTGACAGCCGGTCCTTTTTATTGGTTCCTAAAAACGGGTGTGCGGATGCCGATGAAGTGCATAAACTCAGGCAATTTATTCAATCGCATGTAAGAAAAGGTACTCCGAGGGGCTAAAGCTGTTTTTTCATTACATAGTGAGGAATAGTTACTTCAGTAAATTCCTCCCCGGAAGTTCTATACCCGGCTTTTTCGTAAAAGCCAATCGCATCTTGCGGGCATGCATGGAAAGTATTTTATAGCCTCTGTCACGGGCAATATTTTCGGCAAACAACATAATAGCCCGGCCGATACCCTTGCCCTGCAAATCTTTTAATACGGCCATCTGGCGCAATCTCACTTCTATAGGATTTTCCTCGACCAGCATGCAACAACCCAGAATTATTTCCTCTTCAAATGCACCAATAAGAATATTATCTTTTTCTTCTTCCAGCTCCTCATTCGTAAAACTGAGTCCTAACGGTTTTCTCAATACGTCATCTCTTAGCTTAACCATTTTTAAGTATTCGGGGCTTCCGTGTTCAAGTATTTTCAGTGCCATAAAACCATTTTAAACATTACGCTGTATTACAGGCTGTGGTGGTAGCGACAAATTACAAAGAACTTTTTATACAGCCAATGCTGATTTTGAAAAGTAAAATTGCTAAAACAGGTGAACGGCTCTCTAATAGCCTTCTTTTTCAGCATTTTGGAAAAAACGGGAAAAAAATATCTTTCCTATGCTTATTTATTCAAAAAGTATATTTTTGCACCCAATAACTAAACTTTACGAACATGTCAGACATTGCATCAAGAGTTAAAAAGATCATCGTTGACAAATTAGGCGTTGATGAATCAGAAGTTACAAATGAAGCTTCGTTTACCAATGACCTCGGTGCCGACTCACTGGATACCGTAGAACTGATCATGGAATTTGAAAAAGAATTCAACATCTCCATTCCGGACGAGCAGGCCGAAACTATCACTACAGTTGGTCAGGCTGTTACTTACCTGGAAGAGCATGCCAAATAATTAGATTTTATAAGGGCATTACAACATCCCGCACTATGCGGGAAAAAAACTATACCGCTTTCCATAATAATTGGAAGGCGGTTTTTTTGTTTTCACTATCTTAGCCGCTGAAAGTTTATAATTTGCTGATAGTAAACCTCAATATGCTTATATGGAATTAAAAAGGGTTGTTGTAACAGGCATCGGTGCCATTACACCGTTAGGAAATACGCTCAATGAATACTGGGAAAATCTTATAGCTGGCACTTCAGGTGCTGATATGATTACACAATTTGATGCATCTAAGTTCCGTACAAAATTCGCCTGCGAAGTCAAGGGCTTTGATCCCACACAGTTTCTTGATAAAAAGGAAGCGAGAAAGATCGACCGTTTCACCCAATTTGCACTGGTTGTAAGCGATCAGGCAATGGCAGATGCAGGTTTGAATAAAGAAAATATTAACCCCGACAGGGTGGGTGTTGTCTTTGCCAGTGGAATTGGTGGCCTTATAACCTTCCAGCATGAAGTAACCGATTATGCAAAAGGTGATGGTACACCCCGCTTCAACCCGTTCTTTATTCCTAAAATGATTCTCGATATTGCCGCCGGACAAATAAGTATGCGTCACAACCTCCGCGGACCCAACTTTGCCGTGGTAAGTGCCTGCGCAAGCAGTACGAATGCCATTATGGAAGCATTCAACCTTATTCGTTTGGGGAAGGCCGATATTTTATTAACAGGCGGTAGTGAAGCTGTGATCAGCGAAGCAGGAGTAGGTGGTTTCAATGCGATGAAAGCAATGAGCGAAAGAAACGATGATCCAAAAACAGCCAGCCGACCTTACGATAAAGACAGGGACGGATTTGTTATGGGCGAAGGTGCCGGTATGCTGGTGTTAGAAGAACTGGAACATGCAAAAGCCAGAGGAGCAAAAATTTACTGCGAAGTGGCAGGCTGTGGAGCTACCGCCGATGCACACCATGTCACAGCGCCTCATCCTGAAGGACTGGGAGCAAGAAATGTGATGCTGTCTGCATTGAACGATGCTGGTATGAAACCCGAAGAAATTGACTATATCAATACGCATGGTACAGCCACTCCCATTGGTGACGGAGCTGAAGTAAAAGCCATAACACATGTATTTGGAGAGCATGCCTATAAATTAAATATAAGTGCCACTAAATCCATGACAGGCCACTGTCTTGGTGCTGCGGGAGTTATTGAAGCAATTGCCAGTATTATGGCTGTGGTAAACGATACTGTGCCGCCTACCATAAATCATTTTACTGATGACCCCGAACTCGATCCAAAATTGAACTTCACATTCCACAAAGCTCAAAAAAGAACGGTGGGTGCTGCGTTGAGCAACACTTTTGGTTTTGGCGGTCATAATGCCTGTGTAATTGTGAGGAAATATAATGGTTGATTATCCGGGTTGTTAACAGGTTGTATAACGGGTTTTCGGCTTATCTAATAAACTTTTCAACTTTTTAATTTTTCACCTGTCAACTTTTATGTAGCTTAACGGCCGTGGACATTTTAAATCTTTTTTCTAAAAAGCAAACCGGTTCATCTTTCAAAAAAGAGCTGACAAATATTCTGGGATTTAAACCAGGTGCTATCTCGCTGTATAAAACCGCACTTACCCATCGCTCCGTAAGGGAGAATATTGATGAAAATAATGAACGCCTCGAATACCTTGGCGATGCCATTCTGAGTGCCCTTGTAGCCGATTATCTGTACAAACGTTATCCATATAAAGAAGAAGGCTTTTTGACCGAAATGCGCAGCAAAATGGTGAACAGGCAGCAACTGAACGATATTGCAGTGCGGATGGGATTAAAAAAGGTTACCTTCTTCAATAAGCTGGACGGATCATTGCGGGCGAGCCAGATTTTTGGGAATACACTGGAATCACTCGTGGGAGCTATTTACCTCGATAAAGGTTACAGGAAAACAAATCAATGGGTGCTGCAATACATCATCCTGCCGCACATGTTTATGGATGATTTGGAAAATCTTGAAATCAATCATAAAAACAAACTCTATGGATGGGCCAATAAAAATGGCAGAAGCCTGGAGTTTGAAACCATTAACGAACGGCTCGAAAACGGCCGTCGCTTATTTACCGTTGCCGCTGTAATTGATGGTCAGAATATAGCCCAGGGCCGGGCTTTTAATAAAAAAGATGCTTCGCAGATAGCCGCACAGGTTGCTGTTGAAAAACTCGGTATTGTAAATGCCGACAGCTATGGCGATTTGCCTCCTGAACTGCTCGGTTAATCTGCTTTGGGCTTATCCATACACAACTCCACCAGCACACCGTTGGTATGTTTGGGATGTAAAGAAACAAACAAGCTTATTGTCAGCACCCTGTTTGGGTTTTTCGTTCAGCAGCACAAAACCTTCGCCCTTCAGTCTCTCCATTTCTGCTTCGATATTTTCAACGGCAATAGCGATATGGTGCATGCCCTCGCCTTTCTTCTCCACAAATTTCGCAATCACACCTTCCGGGTCGGTGCTTTCAAGCAGTTCAATTTTGTTAGGGCCATTCTGGAAAAAAGCAGTACTTACTTTCTCACTTTCCACCGTTTCTGTTTTGTAACAGGGAGTATTCAGTATCTTTTCAAAAATGGGAATAGATATTTCAAGGCTTTTTACGGCAATGCCAATATGTTCAATTTTTTGCATAATAATTTGATTGATGTCTTAACTGCGAAAATAGAATCTTTATGTCAGCCTGTAACTGCTTTTTATCAGTTGTGGCAGCCTTTTAAATCAGCCGGCAGCCTGTTAAATGATAGTACTATCATCAGCGTTTCTCTTTATTCCATTCATTAGCTTTGTACATTGCTTCTTGTATCCTCAACTTTCTGCTCATGCAAACGAAACTTGCCCGATTAGCCGCATCACTCGATGGATTGTTTTTTTTTGATAATTCAGTGATTCATTCAGCTCAGCTCATGGCTTATTCCACCGATGCATCGGTGTACCAGGAAAGACCGTTGGCAGTAGCCATTCCCAAAAATGTTGAGGATATAAAAAATTGATTGCTTTTGCTGCTGAAAATAACACCACACTCATTCCCCGTGCGGCGGGCACATCACTGTCGGGACAGGTGGTGGGCAGCGGTATTGTGGTGGATATTTCAAAGTATTTCACCACTATTATCGAAATAAACAAAAAAGAGAGGTGGGTGCGGGTGCAGCCCGGTGTTATCCGTGATGACCTCAATTATCATCTCCAATCCCTGGGTTTAATGTATGGACCTGAAACATCAACGGCTAACCGTGCCATGATTGGCGGTATGCTGGGTAACAACTCCTGCGGACTGCACAGCATTGTGTGGGGTGCCGCCCGTGACCATGTGCTCGAAGTAAAAACATTACTCAGCGATGGAAGCGAAGCAATATTTACACGGGAAGATATACGGCAGACAAAACAGGAATCACCTCTCAAACAAAAAATTTATTCTGAACTCGATACACTGCTCACCAATAAACACAACCAGCAATTAATAAAAACCACTTTCCCTCGATGCTAAAGTGCACCGCCGCAACACTGGCTATGCACTCGACAGCCTTTTGGCCATGCAGCCTTATACTGAAAAGGGAGAACCCTTCAACTTATGCAAACTGATTGCAGGCTCCGAAGGCACACTGGCCTTTGTTACTGAAATCAAACTGAACCTGATCGACCTGCCCCCAAAAGAAATCGCTGTTGTCTGTATCCATTGCAGTGCTATCAGCAAAGCTATGAAAGCAAATGTGGTAGCCATGCGGCACAAACCCGTGGCATCCGAACTGGTGGATAAATACATTATGGATTTTACCATCAGCCATCCCGAATACAGCAAGAACCGCTTTTTTATCGAAGGCGACCCTGCCGCTATTCTTATGGTTGAGTTTATGGATAACGATGCAGCCGTGGTGAAAGAAAAAGCAGCAGCATTAATTGCCTCGCTGCAACAGGAAAAATTGGGCTTTGCTTACCCTGTTCTGTACAACGAACAAACAAAATTTGCATGGGATGTACGCAAGGCAGGCCTGGGCTTGCTGCGCAACATCATCGGCGATGCGCAGCCTGTAAATCTTATTGAAGACTGTGCCGTTACCACCGATGATTTACCCAACTACATTGCCGACCTGCAACAGGTACTTACAAAGCATAACGTAAATGCATCCTACTATGCACATGCAGGTGCAGGAGAAGTGCATGTGGAGCCGATAGTAAACCTTAAATCAGAACAAGGACTAAAGACCTTCCGTACTATTTTAGCCGATACGGTGGAACTGGTGAAGAAATACAAAGGCTCTCTCTCTGGCGAACATGGCGATGGCCGCCTGCGGGGCGAATACATTCCAGCTGTAGTGGGAGAGGAGACTTATCAACTCTTTCAGCAGGTAAAAAACATCTTTGACCCCAATCATATTTTCAATGCAGGAAAAATAACCGGCACACCGGCAATGGACACACACCTGCGGGTGCAACAAAAACCTGCAGAAAGAAAACTGAATACCTCTTTCGACTTCTCATCAACCGACGGTATACTGCGCCTGGCAGAAAAATGCTCCGGCTCCGGCGACTGCCGCAAGATGCCCGTATCCGGCGGGGTGATGTGCCCCAGCTATATGGCCACACGGCTCGAAAAAGATACTACAAGGGCAAGGGCCAATGTGCTGCGCCAATTTTTAAGTAATGAACTCGACGGGCAGCCTTTCAACCATAAAGAGATTAAAGAAATTATGGACCTCTGCCTCAGCTGCAAGGGCTGCAAAACAGAATGTCCTTCAGGTGTGGATGTGGCCAAGATGAAAGCAGAGTTTCTACAGCAGTACTATGATAAGAATGGTGTTCCTTTCAGGGCCAACCTGATTGCCAACTTCAGCAAGCAGATGAAATTGATTTCGCTGTTTCCCTGGGCATTCAACTGGTTTTATGGTGTTCCCTTTTTCCGCAAAATGGCACACCGCATGGTGGGCTTCCATCCCGACCGCACCATGCCCAAACTGGCAAAGCAAACCCTCTTATCCTGGTACAGGAAATACCAAAAATCCAAAATCCAAAATCCAAAATCCCAAAACGTCTTTTTGTTTTGTGACGAGTTCACCAACTACAACGACGCCGAAATCGGAAAGAAAGCAATCTTATTGCTCGAGAAACTCGGCTACAGCGTCATCACTCCTCAGCATGTGGAAAGCGGACGTACCTACTTATCCAAAGGGCTGGTGAAAAAAGCCAAAGCCATCGCCAACCGAAATATCGAACTGCTCTCGCCAGTAGTATCACCGCAAACACCCATTCCCGGTATCGAACCATCAGGCATTCTCACCTTCCGGGATGAATACATTGATCTGGCCACACCGGCGAACAGGTCCAAAGCCATCGAAATGGCCAAAGCCGCTTTCACCATGGAAGAGTTCATTGCCCAACAGTATGAAGCCGGCAACATCAGCCGCCATCTTTTTACCGAAGAAGTAAAGAACATACATATACACGGCCACTGCTACCAGAAGGCACTCTCCTCGCAGCAGCACAGTAAAGCCTGTATGGAGATACCCGTGAACTATAAAGCCACACTCATCCCATCAGGTTGCTGTGGCATGGCCGGTGGTTTTGGTTACGAGAAAGAACACTACGCCATTGCACAGCAGGTGGGAGAGCTGGTGCTATTTCCCGCAGTAAGGGCCGCAGGTGAAAATGATATAGTTGTGGCAGCCGGTACATCCTGCCGTCACCAGGTAAAAGACGGCACACATAAAATGGCCATGCATCCGGTGGAAGTATTGTATGATGCGTTGAAGAAATAGGAACTCACCTGTTATGTGCTTTAGCTGAACCAACTGCTGTCAGCCCTTAAGAACTATTATTCTTGGCGAATTAATATACTTCGTATCGTTCAGCCTTCCCTGTCTTATTTCTCCGTCTGTGTAGGAGGAAGTGCCTTTAATAATTGTAACCCTGCCCTTAATGCGTACCGTTTTCCCCTGAAGGCTTCTTATTTTTTCATAGCCGATGTTCACCACATACCCGTTCAGGTATATTCCGTCTTTTGTGGCCTGGCTTGTATCTATTGTTGTTATGAAACTAGCTCTGCTTTCGTTTTGATGTTGCTGGCTGTTTTCAGTAACCTGTGCCTGCAACAGACAACCAGAGGTAAACAGGGCAATACATAAGGTCAAAAACATTTTCATATATTTATTTTTATTGCAACAATAGAATTGTCAGGCAGCAGGATGTCATCTTATATGCCCCTGCTTTCAGCTTCTCAGGGTTTCTTAATAAAAGGCCGTATAATCATTCTCAGTGCTGGCACTTGGTAAAATAGGCAACAACCCAATTGTACAAAGTGGTAATCTTATTTCGGTAATGAACCAATGAAAAAAGGTGAATGAATACCCAGATAAACCAGGCAATAAATCCTTTGAAGTGAAGATTAGGCGGAATATCCGCAACCGCTTTATTCCGTCCTATAATGGCCATTGCGCCCCTGTCTTTGTATCGGAAAGGCTTTAACACTTTGCCTTTAAGAAGGCGGTCAAAATTGTTCGCAAGGGTTTTCCCTTGTTGCAATGCCACCTGTGCCACCTGCGGGTGTCCTGCCGGAAACCTGCAGTCTGTTGTCTGTATGCAGGTATCGCCTATGGCATATATATTTTCAAAGCCCTCTGCTTTGTTGTAATCATCCGTTTTAAGCCTCTCTTCCCGGCCATATCGTTCCGGGGTATTCCCTCAAATACCTGCGATGTAACACCTGCTGCCCAAATCAAATTCTCTGTTTCAATAGTTTGCCCGTTGCTCAATAGTACTTTGTCATCCGCATAGTCGGTAACCTGGGCGTTCAGGATAATGTTTACTCCAAGTTTTTTCAAAGCGTTATAGGTATTGTCCTGTGCCTTTTTGCTCATGGGCGATAATAACTGTGCCGCACCATCCACAAGATAAATCTGGCTTTGGCTTCGGCCCTTTTCCAGTTCAGGATAATCTTTCCGGAAGACAGACGATTGCATTTCTGCCAGCATTCCCGATATTTCAACACCTGTTGGCCCGCCACCCGCCACAACGATTGTTAACACTTTTTGCCTGTCCTCAGCTGCAGCAAGGCTGGCGGCCCTTTCTAATTGCATCAGGATATAATT
This sequence comes from Chitinophagaceae bacterium, assembly GCA_016719815.1. Classification (GTDB taxonomy): domain Bacteria; phylum Bacteroidota; class Bacteroidia; order Chitinophagales; family Chitinophagaceae; genus JJ008. The sequence goes on from JADJYK010000001.1 coordinate 446,520, forward strand.
CCGCATTTCCAGTGCATCGTTGATTGTTTTCATGGGGATAGCTTTTTGGCGCACATTCTCTATCCCGAAGTAATTCGTTTCGGTGCCGGTTGCAATAATCAGGTAATCATAGTCCAGCTCTCCTGTAGTAAGCGCAATCTTGTTTTGCGGGGCTATTATCTTTACCACCTCGCCTAACTTAAATCGGACAGCGGGTTTTTTTTCTCAGCATTTTTCTGTAGGGGTAACAGATATTCGAAGGCTCCAGGAACCCGGTGGCTACCTGGTACAGCAGGGGCGGAAAGAAAATATAATTGTTCCGGTCTACTAGGGTAATCGTATACGCTTTGCTCCTGATATGCCTGGCAACATTAAGACCCGCAAAGCCGCCTCCTATTATTACAATTCTTTTTGTCATTTCAGGTTTTGTGCCGGCATTGCCGGCTGTTTTCGTTTAGCTCACTGGCTTAGCTGCGTATTTAATAGCTAAAGCATTGTGCTTGTAAAGAGGATAAAATACAGTTGCTGCTATTCCGGTGCACTGCGGCAACCTCTTAAAGTTACAAAAGAGAAAACACAAGCAGGTTTGTCATATTGGGCCGTTGGAATATAACATTCCCCTACTTCCTTAAAATCTTCTCCATCACCTTACCCTTGGCCAGTTCATCAATCAGTTTGTCTAAGTAGCGTATCTTTTGCATCAGCGGGTCTTCAATATCCTCTACACGGTAGCCGCAAATGGTGCCGGTAATTTTTGAGGCGTTGGGATTTAACTGTGCCTTGGCAAAGAAGGTTTCAAAATCTGTTTTGTTATCTATAATCTTTTGCAGGGCCTGCTGTGTGTAGCCGGTAAGCCAGCGGATGATTTCATCCACCTCGGCCCTGGTGCGGCCTTTCTTTTCTGCTTTTTGAATGTAGTGCGGATATACACCGCCGAAGGCCATTTTATAAACTCGGGTGTTGCTCATGCCGGTGGGGTTTGGGGGTAAAGATAATTTTTAATGGAGTTAAGGGCTGTGGTTTTTGAAGGTTAGGGGAGTATAATTTTTTTGTGTTTGTCACTTTCTTTGTCTTGAAACAAAGAAAGTAACCAAAGAAAATTCACTGCTTCGTCACAACTCCTTACTGCTTCGTTACAACTCCTTACTGCTTCGTTACAACTCACTACTGCTTCGTTACAACTCCTCACTGCTTCGTCACAACTCCTTACTGCTTCGTTACAACTCCTCACTGCTTCGTTACAACTCCTTACTGCTTCGTCACAACTCCTTACTGCTTTGTCACAACTCACAACTGCTTCGTCACAACTCCTTACTGCTTTGTCACAACTTCCCACTGCCAAACCAAAACGACCACCCGGCGCCTTGCCTGCCTCGCCACAAGGCGGGCCTGCCTCGCCTTCGGCGTGGCACAGCGCCTCCCGTCGCCCCGCATAACAGGCAGCAGCCCTCAAGACCTTGCCTCTCACATCCCCCATGTTTAAATAATTACTCCGCCACCAGTCTCGAAAAGGTGCGTTGACCGGACAAAAGGGCGGAGCCATTCTTTTGTCCTAGACCTTTTTGTTACTTGGCGCCTGTCCCGATGAAAATCGGGAGGGCAATGCCAAAAAGTAAGGAAAGAAAAAAGTAACAGAAAGTATTGACCCTTTCCCTCAAACCCAACTACCATTACACAGCGTTTAGCCATACCAAAAAACTGCTGCAAAGGCGCAAGTCGCCCCGCAATCGTTCCCAACCCGAAAATACCTTTTCGAGATGCGAAATTTCGCCACTGTAACCCCGCTTAACCACCCTCCATTAGAACCTTTTGAGGTATTTTTGTGTTAGAAACAGAAACCAACATTTTATTAATTGATTATGTTACAATTTCCTATATATCTCGACCATAACGCCACCACACCCTGCGACCCACGGGTGGTGGACGCCATGATTCCGTATTTCACCCAAAGCTTTGGCAACGCCGCCAGCCGCAACCATCCTTATGGCTGGCAGGCCGAAGAGGCCGTTGACTATGCCCGTGAGCAAGTAGCCAAACTGGTGGGTGCCGATCCGAAAGAAATCATCTTTACCTCCGGTGCCACCGAGGGTGATAACCTGGCCATAAAAGGCGTGTTTGAAATGTATGCCAGCAAGGGCAACCACATCATCACCTGCAATATTGAGCACAAAGCGGTGCTGGATACCTGCAAGCATATTGAAAAAGAGGGCGGCGAAGTAACCTACCTGAAAGTAAAGCCCAACGGCCTTATTGACCTGGCCGAGCTGGAAGCAGCTATTAAACCCACCACCATCTTAATCGCCGTTATGTATGCCAACAACGAAATTGGCACCGTGAACCCGGTTAAAGAGATCAGCGCCATTGCCCGCAGGCACGGCATACTGTTCTTTAGTGATGCGGTGCAGGCTGTGGGAAAAATTCCGGTGGATGTAAATAAAGACGGCATTGACCTGATGGCGTTTACTGCACATAAAATGTACGGACCCAAAGGCGTTGGCGCCTTATACGTTCGCCGCAAGAACCCGAGAGTAAAGGTTACTGCACAAATGGACGGCGGCGGCCACGAAAGAGGTATGCGCAGCGGTACACTGAATGTACCCGGCATTGTAGGCTTTGGCAAGGCCTGCGAACTTGCCCTGAACGAAATGCAGGCAGATGCAGAACGCATCGGTAAACTCCGTGATAAACTGGAAAATGCATTGCTGAGCGTTGAAGAAGCCCACCTGAACGGCGACAAGGAACACCGCCTGCCGCATGTTTCCAATATCTCCTTTAAATATGTGGAAGGAGAAGGCCTGCTGATGGGCTTTAATAAAAATATTGCCCTGTCATCCGGCTCGGCCTGTACTTCAGCTTCGCTGGAGCCATCTTATGTGCTAAAAGCATTGGGCCTTGGCGATGACCTGGCACACAGTTCGCTGCGTTTTGGCCTTGGGCGATTTACAACCGAAGAACAAGTTGATTATACCGTTGAGCAGGTTACCAACACAGTAAACAAACTGCGGGAGATGAGTCCGCTGTGGGAAATGTATAAAGAGGGGATTGATTTGAATACGATTGAGTGGGCACACCATTAAATCAATGTGAAAATGTGCAAATTTGAAGATTTGAAAATTTGCACTCAGGATTACAGAGCTCTTTAAAAGAACATGGAGTATGTGAATACGGTAAACCATTTTCACATTTCCACATTATCAAATTTTCAAATTATTCAACATGGCATACAGTGAAAAAGTAATTGACCACTACCAGAACCCCAAGAATGTGGGTACGCTGGATAAAAGTAGAAACAATGTAGGTACCGGACTGGTGGGAGCACCCGAGTGCGGCGACGTAATGCGCCTGCAGATTGAGGTGGACGAAGCCACCGGTATTATTAAAGATGCCAAGTTTAAAACCTTTGGCTGTGGGTCGGCTATCGCATCTTCCTCCCTGGCTACTGAGTGGCTGAAAGGAAAATCGGTGGATGAAGCCGTTACCATCGACAACATGACCATTGTGGAAGAACTGAACCTGCCACCGGTAAAAATTCACTGCTCTGTATTGGCCGAAGATGCCATTAAAGCAGCGATTAATGACTACCGCAAGAAAAATGGCTACGAAGAACTTAAATTTGAGGAAGGGATAGTACATTAAAAAAGCCTCCCCAAACCCCTCCGCAGGAGGGGCTTTAGAGTCTTAAAGAAGAGAGATTATTTTATGAGCACAGATAATACATTAGTAGCAGAGCAAAAAGAGACTGCTATTTTCGTAAGCGATAAAGCAAAGGTGAAGGTGAAGCAGTTGCTGGCAGATGCCGGTGTGGGTGATGATCCTTCTTATTTTTTGCGGGTAAGTGTGGTGGGCGGTGGCTGCTCAGGCCTTAGCTACAAGCTGGACTTCGACAACGAGATTAAACCGATGGACCAGCAGTTTGAAGACAACGGGGTGAAAGTAGTAACCGACCTGAAGAGTTTCCTGTACCTTGTAAACACAACGCTTGATTTCTCAGACGGGTTGAACGGTAAAGGTTTTTACTTTACCAACCCGAATGCCAGCCGTTCTTGTGGTTGTGGTGAGAGTTTTTCAGTATGATTATTCCTTTGGAAACAGATAATAAAAGCCTTCGCTGCAAGCGGAGGTTTTTTTATGGGGTTATTCGATAATTAAACGCTGGGCAGGCAGTTGCCTGTCGCTGCCGAGTTGTACGGAGTACATACCAGCTGGCAAAGAAGATGGCAGCAAAAGCGTATTCTTAAGTGTACCGGTGGTATGATAAATAGCGGCCTGGTACACCACCTGTCCGGAGCTATTCCTGATAGCAATGGGATAGGTGCCCTTTGCCAGCCCGGGACAATATACTGTTACTTCATGCCTGGCCGGGTTGGGATAGATATAGAAGGAGCCAGCGGTATTTTCCAGCATAGCCTGCTGGCTGTATTTAGGTTGGCCATTGCGGCGTATGGCTTTAATGCGGTAGAAATTTTTTCCCCGCAGGGGACTGTTATCGGTAAAGCTGTAGCTGGCAAAATCCTTTAGCTGTTGTGCGGCAACGGGGCCGAGGGCGTAGAAATTTATGCCGTTGGCAGAACGTTCGACCGAGTATTGCAGTGCTTCAAAGTCCTGCGCCACTGTCCATTGTACCAATGCCTGGCCATTGTTCCATTTGGCGGCGGTGGAGAGGTAGGAGAGTGGGAGGATGACATCGGGAAAAGTGCAAAATGTTTGACCAGGTAAACTGCTGAAGTTATAATCACAACCTGCGTTACCTGATGCCTCTAAGTCACCGGGAATGCACTCATTGGAGCCAACCCATCACCATTTGTCAGCAAAACAAAAAAACTGGCATGGTCACGAACCAGATTAACCGGCATAGATGCATAAGGAATTGAACTATTCCAACCATCGGATTTATAATGGGATCATAATCGTTTTATATGCAAATATCATAGTCCCAATGATGGCATTTAATGGGGCCAAAGGGTGTTAACAGTTACTGAATCCAGTTTGATATGCGGTTTGTCCAACAAATCCACCAGCAAAATATCCAATCGGGTCGCTTTGCTGAGATAACCTCATCGCATCAAGAAAGAAGTTGTCAGTTGTCCCCCTTCATTAAATGAAAAAGCATAATCTAAATCCATGCATTCGTAATCCATGATTGCTCCGTCAAGTCCACCGCTTGTTCCACAACTGACCGTGTTATTACCATTAGATTTAAAAACTCCTGTATTACTCCACCCAGTAGTACCGGCTAAAGGGGCATTACCACGGCCAGCATAATTCTCGTCGTCAAAAAACAAAACTACATTGTTATATGAAGTAAGCCTGCAAGTAATACCGATATAAAGTGTTGTAGCATCAGAGTGGTATTTAAGCAGTCCCAAATCATCTCCTGGTCCAAAATTATTGTTAGAATTTGCCACACCAATAATCCTGCCATTCTTGTTCATCAAGGTCACCATCCACAACAATCTGCCCTGCATCCAGCAGGGAAAAAGAATTAAAAGAAATTTGGCAAGCAGCTTCATCGCAGATTCTTTAGTTTTGTCAGGCAGCAAATTAAATAATATTTATTTACAGCGAATCGTAGTTCAATTAATTATGTGGTCAGTTTGTAAAAAGGAGCTTCGCCAGTTTTTCAGCAGCCTTACCGGCTATATCGCCATTGTGGTGTTCCTGCTGGTAAACGGGCTGGTCCTCTTTGTGTTCGATGATAATATCTTCGCTTTTGGCTATGCCACCCTCGACCGGTTCTTTCAACTGGCTCCGTGGATATTGCTGCTGCTCATTCCTGCCATTACTATGCGCAGCTTTGCTGATGAATTTAAAACGGGTACGTTCGAAATACTGCAAACAAGGCCACTTAGCCGCTGGCAGATTGTTTGGGGCAAATACCTCGGCAGTTTTATAGTTGTCTTTATCGCTCTGCTGCCCACTTTAATCTACATCGTATCGGTACAGAAGCTATCGGCCACCGGTGGTATTGATATGGGAGCTACTATTGGTTCGTATATCGGTTTGTTTTTCCTGGCGGCTGTATTTACGGCTATCAGCATCTGCTGCAGCAGCCTTACCAATAATTCGGTAGTGGCATTTATTGCAGCACTTATCGGCTGTGCATTGCTGTACTATGGCTTTAGCGCCATCAGTAAACTGCCGGCGCTGGCCAGTGGTGCCGATTATTATGTGGAAATGCTGGGCATTGATTTTCACTATCGCAGCATAAGCCGCGGACTGATTGATACAAGAGACATTGTGTATTTCTGCAGTGTGATATTTCTTTTCTTAACCATCACCAACAGAAACTTATTAAAGAAATAAGATGAAGGGTATTGTAAATAAAGCGTTCACTTCAAAAACCTGGTGGCTGTTGCTGCTGGTGGTATTATTTGTGGTAAACTTCCTTGCCTCGCAACTGTATGTCAGGTTTGATCTTACCAAAGAAAAGCGTTACACACTTAGTAAGGCAACCAAACAACTGGTAAAGGGCCTGGAAGACGATGTGCAGGTAGATGTGTTTCTGCAAGGGGAATTTCCATCAGGCTTCCGAAAGCTGGCCAATACCACCAAAGAGTTTTTAGGGTTGCTGAAAGATATCAATGGTTCAAAAGTGCATTACCGTTTCATTTCTCCATTAGATGAAACACCTGATGGCAAACCATGGGGAGATACACTGGTAAGCCTTGGCGCAGTGCCAATCAATCTTACTGTACAAAAAAAGGCCGGTGAAAGCAGCAACATTATTTTCCCCGTTGCTTTGATCAAATATAAAGACAGGCAAACACTGGTGAACCTGTATCCCGGTGCCAGCGGCCGCATATCGCAGGAAGAGATTAACAGTGCAGAAGCACTGATGGAATATCAGTTTGCCAAAACGCTGGATAAGATTACGGCATCAAAAAAGCCCGCAATAGTATATGCTACCGGGAATGGCGAGCCAACAAATGAAAAAGTATATGACCTGGAGCAAACATTGATAAAAGATTATCAGTTCGGTCCATTTGATATTTCCAAAAACCCGATACCTGCTATTGCCGATGTGCTGATGATTGTAAAACCAACCACACAGTTTACAGAAGACGAAAGATTAAAAATTGACCAGTTTGTAATGCGTGGCGGTAAGCTGCTTTGCTTTATTGATAACCTGATTGCCGAGCAGGATAGCCTTGCCATCAAACCTGAAACCATTGCATACGACCGCAACCTGAATCTTACAGATTTGTTTTTCCGTTATGGCCTGCGCATTAATACCAACCTGGTAATGGACCTGCAATGTGATCTGATTCCGATGGTGGTGGGCGGCACAATGGAAAATCCGCAGTTAGAGTTCATGCATTGGAATTACTATCCCATTTTGACAACCGGTAACAGCCGTATGAATAAGGGACTTGGCTATGTGGCTGCAAGGTTTGTTAATTCTGTTGATACAATTGCAGCAAAAGGCATAAAAAAGACCCCACTGCTGGTAAGTTCGCCTAATTCAAGAATCATCAGTACTCCGGCAGTTATCAGCCTGAATGAAAACAGGAATGCCCCTGAAGATGAGAAGTTCAGGCAAAATGCCATACCTGTTGCGCATGCTGCTCGAAGGGAAGTTTACCCCATTATTCCGCAACAGGATCATGAAGCCGCAAATAGATAGCCTGGGAGCACAGGGTATCAGCTTCAAAGATGAGTCGCCTGATAATAAGATGATTGTAGTGGCAGATGGGGATATGGTATTGAATGATGTGTTGCCCGATGAAGGCCCTGTACCAATGGGCTTGAACAAATACACTTATGCTGAGTACCTGAAACAATCAGATTTGGCAAATTATTTTTGCCGATGGCCAACCGTGAATTCCTGCTCAACTGTATTGAATACCTTGTAAACAACCCGGCCATCAGCGAAACAAGAAACAAAGACATTGTACTGCGCCTGCTCGACAGTAAAAAGTTGAGGCACAAAAATCTACATGGCAGTTCATCAATATTGTAGCACCTGTTTTGCTGGTAATTCTTTGCGGATGGCTCTACCAGCAATTAAGGAAGAGAAAATATGCCGCCTGATGCTTCTTATTCTTGCTGGTTCAATTATTCAGGAAGCAATTGAGTGGTAAGCTATTATCAATAAACTATAAAGCCCGGACCATAAACCTTCCCTGCCTTCCTTATCTTTACAGATTAAATTTTGATGAATGACACATGACCAAATGACATATCTCGTTTTTGGAACAGTAATAGTTGCTTCATTGGTAGCCGATCTTGGTTTGCTGAGCAAAAAGGGGAAAGTGATAACAATAAAGCAGGCGCTTCTGCAAACCTTCTTTTGGGTTTCGCTGGCACTGGCATTTTTTGTATTTATGTGGATTGAGAACGGGCAGAAACCTGCGTTGGAATACCTCAGCGCCTATCTCATGGAGTGGAGCCTGAGCATTGATAATATTTTTGTTTTCATACTTATCTTCTCCGCTTTTTCAGTTAAGGAAAAACATTACGGCCGTGTGTTGCTCATTGGTATTCTTATGGCCATTGTTTTCAGGGTAATATTTATTACGGTGGGAGTGGCACTGGTAGAAAAATTTCATTGGATATTATACCTGTTTGGTGTGTTCCTGGTGTATACCGGGTATCATATGTTTACTGCAAATGATGATGAAGAGTTCAATCCGCAGGAAAGCAAAGTGTACCGCTTTATGAAGAAATTTCTTCCACTCACCAATCACGACGGAAATGGTAAGTTTATGATCAGGGAAAATGGCCGGCCGGTCTATACCACGTTGTTTGTTGTCATCATAATGCTTGCCGCTATTGACCTTGTGTTTGCCCTTGACTCTATCCCGGCTGTAATGGGGATCGTAGATACCAAAACACCGGGTTATGAGGATACAGCACGGCTGGTGATTTATACTTCCAATATTTTTGCTGTGCTTGGTCTTCGCTCCCTGTTCTTCCTGCTGCGTGGGGCTGTAAGTAAGTTCGACTACCTGCAACAGGGTATTGCGATTGTGCTGGTGTTTATCGGCATAAAAATGCTGGGTGAGCATTGGATTAATCAGTGGATAGATAAGCAAACACAGGTATTCATTTCGCTGGGAGTAATACTTGTTTGTATTTCCGGATCCATATTCTATTCTATATTTATTAAGAAAAAGGGTTTGCCAGACGATATATCGGATGAAAGTCAAATACAGGAATAAACGCTTTGAGTTATACAGTCAGCAATATTGCATCAGTTATAGAAGCGGAAGCATTTATCAGTACAGATAATGTTATCAGTCATTTGCTGTTCGACAGCCGGAAAGTTTTTCGCCGGCATCTTCTTTATTTTTTGCATTAAAAAGTCAGCGTCGCAATGGTCACCAGTTCATTGCAGAACTGTACAGGAAGGGAGTGCGGAGTTTTGTGGTCAGTGAAAGACAATCATCAGGTCAATTTCCCGGGGCAAATTTTTTGCTGGTGAATGATACCCTGTCAGCGTTGCAGCAAATAGCTGCATACCACAGAAGACAGTTTCATATTCCGGTGATTGGCATTACTGGCAGCAATGGCAAGACCATTGTAAAAGAATGGCTTTACCAGTTGCTCCATCCGGATTATACAATTGTTCGCAGTCCGAAAAGTTTTAACTCGCAGATAGGCGTGCCACTGAGTGTGTGGCAGATGAATGCATCGCATACACTCGGGATATTTGAAGCAGGCATATCACAGCCTGGTGAGATGGAACGGCTGGAAAAATTATTCAGCCCACTATTGGCCTGCTTACCAATATAGGAGAGGCACATGCCGGAGGTTTCCCGACACAGATTGAAAAAGAAACAGAGAAAAGAAAACTTTTTGTCAATGCTGCATTGCCGGAAACGCTTGATGTGGTTGCAGTAAAAAAAATTGCTGCCGGAACAGAGATTGCAGCTATCCGTAAGAATGAAACAAGGGAAATCTCCATTGCCATTCCTTTTGCAGATGAGGCCTCGGTACAAAATGCTGTTACCTGCTGGCAGCTGATGCTGCAGCTGGGTTATGATAATACAGTGATTGCTGAAAGAATGAAAGACCTGCTGCCGGTGAATATGCGCCTGGAGTTAATGAAGGGTATTAATCATTGTTCTATTATCAACGACAGTTACAGTGCCGACCTGAGTTCTTTTGAAATTGCCCTCAACTTTTTGGCACAGCATGGCGGACATGAGAACCGCACTGTTATTTTATCTGATTTCCTGCAAACTTCTGTTTCTGATAAAAAACTGTATGAGACCATTGCTGAAAGTATGGTTGCTCAAAAGGTGAACAGATTTATCGGAATTGGCGGAAAAATAAAAGCTGCTTTTGAGATAATGGGGGCAGCAACACAGTATCCTTTCAGTATTTCACTTTTCTCTTCTGCCGATGTTTTCTTAGCGCAATTCAAAACATCAGCTTTTAAAGAAGAAACGATTTTGATTAAAGGGGCAAGGATGTTTGCTTTTGAACGCATAGTTCAGTTACTGGAACAAAAGGTGCACCAAACGGTACTGGAAATTAATCTTAATGCTATTGTTCACAACCTGAAAGAATACCAACAGTATCTGAAGCCCTCCACGAAAGTAATGGCAATGGTAAAGGCATTTGCTTACGGAAGCGGCGGAGCAGAGATTGCAGGTAAGTTGCAATACCAGAAAGTGGATTATTTAGGTGTGGCTTATGCCGATGAAGGTGTAGAGCTGCGAAAGGCAGGAATCTCTCTTCCGATTATGGTGATGAATCCGGATGAGTCGGCATTTGATGCCATAACAGATAACAACCTGGAACCGGAGCTTTATTCGTTTGAGTTGCTGCAGGCGTTTGACAGTTTCATTCAGTCGCAGGGCTTTACACAGTACCCGGTTCATCTGGAAATTGAACAGGCATGAACCGGCTTGCTGCTTGCTGTGAAAGATGCAGAGAAACTGGGTGAATATCTTCATAACTGTAATTCGTTGAAAGTACAGTCGGTGTTTTCTCACCTGGCAGCCAGCGAAGAGGATGTGCAGGATCTATTTACACAAAGACAGTTTGATTTATTAAACCGTGCTGTTGATGTGCTTAAACAGAAGCTGCCTTATTCTTTCATCACACATATTGCCAATTCTGCGGCAGCAATCCGTCACCCGCACCTGCAACTGGATATGGTGAGGCTGGGCATTGGTTTGTATGGTGTGGACAGTGCCGATTCCGGCAAACTGAATTTACAAACAGTAGCCACTCTTAAATCAAATGTGGCGCAATTAAAACATTTATCAAAAGAAGATACGGTTAGTTACAACAGGCGGGGAGTGGTGGAAAGGGATTCCGTAATTGCCACCATCAGGATTGGTTATGCAGACGGCTATCCCCGCAGACTGGGCAGTGGAGCAGGAAAAGTGTGGATACGGGAGCAACTGGCACCGGTTATTGGAACAGTATGTATGGATATGTTTATGGTGGACGTTACTGATGTGCCGGGTGTGATGGAAGGAGATGAGGTAGTTATCTTCGGAGAGCCACTTCCTGTAAACCAGGTTGCCCGGTGGGCCCATACCATTCCTTATGAAATAATGACCGGTATTTCGCAGCGGGTAAAGAGAGTGTATTTTGAGGAGTGAGAGAGGCTGTAAGTCTCAAGCTGTAAGCTACAAGCAGATGAGTTATTAATTTGGAATTACTATTTTCATTGAAAAATGAAATTGTATGAAAAAATTTTAAAGCACTTTAAGTATGGCAGAAAGGGATGGATATTGCTGTTAATTGTTTTGTTCTCACAGAGGACTTTCCAAAGGAAGAAAGATACGGCTTGTCATCTCAAATAACCAGGTCAGGAGTATCTGTTCCATCAAATATTGCAGAAGGCAGCAGCCGGAGAAGCGAGAAGGATTATGCAAGATTTAGAAATTTCACTTTGGGTCGTCATTTGAACTGGAAACACAACTACTCATAGCACAAGAGTGAAATACGGTTACCAGGATTTACTAAATAAGGTTCTGTCAGATGTAACTGAAGAGCAAAAAATGCTTCAGGGATTTGCTGCAAAACTTAATAAATAGCTAAATCAACGGGCAACCACAGGCTTGTAGCTTAAAGCTGCAAGCTTGCGACTTTCCTCTTCTTCCTTCTTCTTATATTTGCCAGAATTATGAAGTCGCTGAAAATTAAGCATGTCATTTTAATTATTTCTTTAATCATCATTGCCGACCAGGCTTTGAAGATTTGGATAAAGACCACTCATCCTACTGGTGAGGTGTTAAGGGTGTTTGGGTTTGACTGGTTCCGGCTTCATTTTATTGAAAATCCGGGCATGGCCTGGGGCTGGAAATTTGGCAATGAGACCGGAAAGATGGTGTTAACGCTTTTCCGTCTTGGAGCTGTGATTTTCGGAATCTGGTATCTGGGCCGTATTGTGAAGCATAAATACAGTAAAGGGTTTATCATTTGTGCTTCATTGATTTTTGCAGGGGCACTGGGCAACCTTATTGACAGTATGTTTTACGGGATGTTTTTCGACAAAGGGCTCTCTGCATCTACTGCCTATCAGCAGTACTCGGGTATCGCATCCTTTAGTGCTGACGGATATTCATCTTTTTTGCATGGTAGTGTGGTGGATATGCTGTACTTCCCTTTGTTTAAAGGTCATTTTCCCTCATGGTTTCCTTTTGTGGGAGGTGAGGAATTTGAATTTTTCAGTGCTATTTTCAATATTGCTGATGCTTCCATTTCTGTTGGAGTTATTGCACTATTATTATTTCAGAAACGTTTCTTCAGGAAGGCAACTCTGGACGAACCGCATCCGACTGTAGAAACCAGTACACCAGTTAATGATAATGCGCAGGTGATGTAAGAATGGTTAATGAGGCCAGGATTATTAACACGTCGTTGTCTTTATTTCCTCTCTCAGCAGCGCTATTTGATTGAGCATCCGGAAGATTTGAAGAAATAATAAAAAAGGGAGTATTCGTAGCAAATGTTACTGCCTGTATTTAATGATGTAAAGTATTGTACACGTTATTTTTTAAAAGAATGTCCCGGCTTACGCCAGGACATTTAGTTTGTAAATGCTCAGGGTACGAATATCTTATCCCCGCTGTAAGCGGTCGGTAAACAGTTGTCTTAAGGTTGCCTGCTTTTTCTCTTCTTTTCCCGATGTCCCATTGTCTTTGCCGAATATGCCGGTAGCACCTGTAATAATCGCCTTAAGGAAAGGAGATTTAAATGGTTTTGATGAAATGTGTAAGGAAGAAGCTGCATTTGTATTTATTGCAGCGAAGTATAAATGTGAGCAGCTTGAGCTTCTCATAATCTGGATTTTAGTTTTACAAAGATTGGATTTCGCTACTAAAGTATTGACCATTTATATACTTTGCAAACAGCGGGCAATAAAAAAGAGGAAGAAACGGGTTCTTCCTCTTTATCTTATAGGGTTTTTACGATTATTTGATTTCTCCAACCATTTTTTCCGGACGCACCCATTCGTCAAATTGTTCCGGGGTAACATAGCCCAGTTTCACTGCCATTTCTTTCAAAGTAGTTCCTTCTTTATGTGCTTTCTGTGCTATTTCAGCAGCTTTATAATAACCAATTTTGGTGTTGAGTGAAGTAACCAGCATCAGGCTGTTGTCCACATGCTTTTTAATATTCGCCTCAATAGGTCTGATTCCGACTGCACATTTATCGTTGAATGATACACAGCCATCGCCAATCAGTCTTGCACTATGCAGAAAGTTATAAATCATTACTGGTTTGAAAACGTTCAGTTCAAAATGACCGTTGGAACCGCCAATGCCAATCGTCACATCATTACCCATTACCTGCGCAGCAATCATTGTTAGTGCTTCACATTGTGTGGGGTTTACTTTACCCGGCATTATGGATGAACCTGGCTCGTTATCGGGGATAAATATTTCGCCAATGCCGCTGCGCGGGCCTGAAGAAAGCATTCGGATATCGTTGGCAATCTTCATCAGGCTTACTGCAACAGTTTTTAAAGCACCATGTGCTTCAACAATGGCGTCATGGGCAGCCAGCGCTTCAAATTTATTCTCAGCATTTTTAAAAGGAAGCTTAGTTAGTTTCGCTATGTGTTTTGCCACATTCACATCATACTTCGGGGGTGTGTTAATGCCGGTGCCAACAGCGGTGCCGCCCAGTGCCAGTTCGCTGAGGTGGGCCAGCGAATTATTAATGGCCTTCAGTCCATGGTCTAATTGAGAAACATAACCGCTGAATTCCTGTCCGAGAGTAAGGGGTGTGGCATCCATGAAATGGGTACGCCCAATCTTCACCACGTTCATGTATTGCTTGCTTTTCTTCGCCAATGTATCTCGTAGCTTTTTAATACCCGGAATGGTTGTTTCTACCAATATTTTATAGGCCGCAATGTGCATTGCCGTGGGGAAGGTGTCATTTGATGACTGTGATTTGTTCACATCATCATTTGGATGCAGGTATTTGTCCTTATCTGTAAGCTGACCACCGTTCAGCACATGTCCACGGTAAGCAATTACTTCGTTTACGTTCATATTGCTTTGTGTGCCGCTTCCTGTTTGCCATACCACCAGCGGAAAATAGTCATTCAGTTTCCCCTCCAGAATTTCTTTACACACTTTTGCAATTAATGCAGTTTTCTTTTTTGGTAACACACCAGCGTCCTGGTTGGTAAGGGCTGCAGCATATTTCAGGTAGGCAAATGCACTGATAATCTCTTTAGGCATTCGGTTTATGTCCTGTGCAATTTTAAAGTTGTCAATACTGCGTTGTGTTTGTGCGCCATAATAGGCATTGGCTGGTACTTTCACTTCGCCCATCGTGTCTTTTTCTATCCGGTATTCCATAAAAAAATAAAAAAGTTTTAATTGAATTAATACGGCGCAAAGGTACATGATTCGCTTAATGCAGGCAGAGTGAGATAAATTCAGCAAGAGTTATGTTCATAAACAGGTATAACTTTGAACGGACAGGTAATTTCTGTCAAAGCTATTGTTTATTAAAGGAAGTATAACCCGATTTTCACATGATAAAAACACTTACCGGCAAAATTTCAGCGCTTGTAATCTGTGTTTTCTTTTTGCAGCACCTTTCAGCACAGCACAAAGAATATTATCCCGACCCAGACACAGCAGTACAAAGACGGTTGGAAGAATGGCAGGATTTGAAATTTGGATTACTGATGCATTGGGGGCCATACAGCCAGTGGGGGAGTGGTAGAAAGCTGGAGTATCTGTCCAGAAGATTTAAGCTGGGCCACCGGAGCCAGGAAGCAGGGAGTGGCGGCAGACTATGCAGGTTATTTAAAGGCGTACGAAAATTTGAAAACAACATTTAACCCCGTAAAATTTAACCCTGAAAAATGGGCGGTTGCTGCAAAAGATGCGGGAATGAAATACCTTGTTTTCACCACCAAGCATCATGATGGGTTTTGCTTGTTTGACACAAAATTTACTGATTATAAAATTACAGATACCCGTTGTTTGTTTTCCTCAAATGCGAGAAGCAATGTGACAAAAGAAATTTTCACTGCTTTTAAAAAAGAGAATTTCTGGATTGGTGCCTATTATTCAAAGCCCGACTGGCATTCTGATTTTTATTGGTGGAAGAAATTTCCTGCTACTGACCGCAACTGTAATTATTCCATTGAAAAGCATCCGGAACAATGGAAGAAGTTTACAGAGTATACACATAGGCAGATTGATGAACTGTTGAGTGATTATGGCCAGATTGATATCCTGTGGTTGGATGGGGGCTGGGTCAAAAAGAAAACAGAAGATGAGGTAAAAGCAGAACTGAATGAAGTGTACGAAAACAGCCGCTGGGCCCGCAATCCGCAGAGTCAGGATATTAATATGGCAGAACTGGTGAAAAAGGCAAGAACAAAGCAACCGCGGCTGCTTGTAGTGGACAGGGCAGTAGCGGGTGTGCATCAAAACTATCTTACACCTGAGCAACATATTCCTGATAAAGGCCTGCCTTATCCCTGGGAAACCTGCATGACAATGGCCGGAAGCTGGAGTTATGTTCCCAACGATATATATAAGCCTGCTGATGAACTAATACAGAAGTTAGTTGATGTTGTAAGCAAAGGCGGAAATTATTTGCTTAACATTGGCCCCGGACCAGATGGCGAACTGGATACCGCTGCATATAACCGTTTAAAAGAAATGGGAAACTGGATGAAGATAAACGGAGAAGCCATTTATAATACAAGGATGTATCAGGTTTTTGGAGAAGGAGAAAATATTCGCTACACACAATCAAAAGATGGAAAGACGAAGTATGTTTTTTTGTTCAGTTTTCCAGATGGGAAATTGCTGTTGAAGAACATCGCAGCCGGAAAGAGAACGACTGTGCATCTCCTGGGCAGTGATAAGAAAATTCCTGTTAAACAAACTGCTGATGGGACTGAGATAATTATTCCTGCTGCATTGAAAGGCGTAACAGATAATGTGTGGGTGCTTAAATTCCGTGATGCTAAATAGAAAGCTATGAGAAAACTGTTTGCCTGTATCGCTTTGTTGTTTTCTGTATCACTAATGTCGCAGAAAACGAAACTGCCTTTGCCCACTAAGTATCAACTGGCCTGGCACGAACAGGAGTTTTATTTGTTTATACATTTTGGGCCCAACACTTTCACCAATAAAGAATGGGGTCATGGTGATGAAGAAGCAGAAGTATTTAGCCCAACAGCATTGGATTGCAGGCAATGGTGCCGTGTGGCAAGAGCGGCAGGAGCAAAAGCTATAATTGTCACTGCCAAGCATCATGATGGCTTTTGTTTATGGCCCAGCAAATTCTCTGCACATACAGTAAGAGAAAGTAAATGGAAAAATGGTAAGGGTGATGTGCTGAAAGAGCTTTCAACGGCTTGTAAAGAGTATGGACTCAAATTCGGTGTCTATATTTCGCCGTGGGACAGGAACCATCCTGATTATGGAACAGAAAAATACAATGATGTATTTGTGGGGATGATGAAAGAACTCTTTCAAAACTATGGGCCCATCTGGGAACTTTGGTGGGATGGAGCTAACGGTGAAGGGCCAAATGGAAAACGGCAGGTGTACGACTGGAAACGGTATAAAGAAACAGTTCGTAAACTGTCGCCGTCAACAGTAATCTTCAGCGATGTAGGGCCTGACATACGCTGGTGCGGAAATGAAAACGGCATAGCGGGAGAAACAAACTGGAACTATCTGGATACAGATGGATTTGAACCCGGTGCAAAAGCACCCAAACAGGACATACTGAATACTGGTAATGCAGAGGGCAAATACTGGATACCGGCTGAGTGTGATGTAAGCATCAGGCCCGGATGGTTTTATCATAAAGAAGAAGACAGCCAAGTGAAATCCCCGGAAAAATTATTCGAACTGTATTTGAAATCTGTAGGAAGAGGTGCTAATCTTTTATTGAATGTTCCTCCTGACAGACGAGGTTTGATAAATGAAAATGATGAAGCTGCTCTCCAGGGATTTAAAAAATTAAAGGATGAAAGCTTTGGAATAAATTTATTGAAACAGGCAAATACTTATTATCAGTTTACCAGGAATGATCTGACTGATGGAGATATATCAGTTAAAACATTGGACAAGGATTCAAAAACTTATAGTATTAATTTACAGAATTTTATTGTAGAACTTCCTCAGGCGGCAAAGGTTAATTGTATTGTATTAAGGGAGGCTATTCACAAGGGACAAAGTATCCGGAAGTTTAAGATCGTAATGAATAACGGGGAAAAAGTTGTAAGAGAAATTTCCGGGAGCAGCGTTGGCAGAAAAAGAATTTTGACCTTTAGTTCAGCTACTATCACCTCCTTTACTGTTTACCTGGAAGATTCAAAAGGAGATGACAATATTATTGGTGTTTCAGCATACCTGATTGATGAAAAGCATGTGGAGAAATGATTACTAACCAGTGTTTTTTTTGCTGATTATTATTCACTCAATTTCCTGGTAAGAAGTAATTGAAACTGTAAGCTGGTATTTTTCAAACTTTTCAAGTGAAACAACAATTTTCGGGGTCTTTGATTTACCACTATATGGTGGAATGTATAATATTGTAATTGCCTCATCACCAGTCTTCAGAATTTTTGCCTTGCCGGAAAGTTTCATGATTTTGCCTTTTTGCAGCGTAGTGATGTTGCAGGCCTTTAATTGGGCGCATAAGGCATTGTATTTGTTTTTTATGTAAGAATAGTTATCAGATATTGCCAATCCGAAATAAAAATTATTCTGTTTGTAAGCTTTTACAATTTTATTTACTAAAGCGCCGGGAAAATGATAAGGGCTTTGCAAGGCTTTATACTCATCAAAAAAAGGATTTTCTTCTTTGTTCTCAGAAACGAATTCTTTGTTGTCTGTTATGTTTTTAAAGTTATTGTCAAATTCTTTCAGCAAAAAGTTTAAAGCGGTACAGGCATCCTTTGGGTTGAGATTAATTTTTTGCCCGATCGGCAGAGCTGCTTCGTTAGTCGCTAAAGCATCAACTTTACAAATGATCTTTTGCCCTTCTGTAAGTGTTCCGTTTTGAAATAAGCCTTTATAAATTATATTTTTCGAGTCGAGTTTTGATCCGATTCCACTAAATCTTCCGTTTTTGAATTCTCCATCATAAACTGTTGTATCTCCCGGACTGAAACTTACATACATAGCTTCGCCATTTAATTCATTGTCTTTATAATTTCCAAAACACAAATATTGTTTGTTTTTAAACTCAGCAAATAAACCTTGCTTTTTTCCACCAGCATCAAACTCCCGATGCTGTATTCATTTTGCCTATAATTCTGATACCGCGGATCATGTTGCCATTTTCAAAATATCCAAAATACCGGTAGCCGCTTGGGATATCATAGGCAAAACAGGTATCTCTGGGACTTTGATTTACGAGATTGGAGTACATGATGATTTGTTTATCTGTTTTCATGCCACCAAAATTGTAGCTTCTGATGAATGAAGGGTGGTTAGTTGTAGCAGCTCTTAGCCACTTGCCATTTTCCCAAAAGCCCTCATATTTTTTTTTACCATCCACTTCATATTGAAAACCGGGGCCGTTAGCAAGGTCATTTTCGTAAACAATATCTGAAATGATAGTGCCCGATTCTTCAATAACAATGGCCCTGCCATTTGACATGGAACCTTTAAGATGATCTATAACAATTTTATTGTTGTTGAATATTTTAATGGTTTTATTTTCCATATAACCATTTACATAAGTACCGTAATACAATGACCCGTCTTTCTCGATGGCAACACCAGGGCCGTTAGCATAACCTTTTTTCCATTTTGCAATAGCAATCTTTCCATTGTTATAAAACGCAAAAGCATTTCCCTCGATCAAACCATTTTTAAAATCTCCAAAGATTTTCACTGTGCCATTTACAGCTATGGCCAGGCCCTTTCCATACGGTTTCCCATTATTTATTTCACCGCTGTATATATAGTCGATACCAATTACACTTTTCCATTTCATGCCACCTGTAGTGGTTTGTGCGGTTGCCAGAAAAGAAATAAAGCCAATTAAGCTAAGGGCATATATTTTTTTCATAACGAGGGGTTTAAGCTGGTAAAATTAATTTCCAGTAAAATTTGCCTTTCTCTTTTCTAAAAAAGCAGTTGTTCCTTCTTTCATATCATCTGTGGCAAATGCATTTCCAAATTCTTCAATTTCCAATGCATAACCATCTTTACTTTCATTAAAAACAGCATTAGCAGCTTTAATGCAGGATGCTACAGCCAGCGGTGCTTTCGAGTTTATTATTTCAAGTATATTTTTAGTATGTTCCAGCAATGTTTCAGCGGTGGTTACATAATTTACCAGGCCCAGTTGTTTGGCTTCATTTGCATCAATCAGGTGGGCAGACATGAGTAATTCCATTGCCTTTCCTTTCCCAATTAACTGTACTAATCGTTGCGTGCCGCCGTATCCGGGAATCAGTCCCAGGTTTACCTCAGGTTGTCCAAACTTTGCATTTTCGCTTGCCACACGGAAATGGCAGCTCATGGCCAGTTCGCAACCGCCGCCCAATGCAAAACCATTCACGGCTGCAACGATGGGTTTTGCCGAGTTTTCAATCCTTGCAAAAGTGTTGTGGCCTCTTCTTGCCATAGCCATTGCTTCTGCTTTGCAAAGTCCGCCAAATTCAGAAATATCCGCACCGGCTACAAAGGCTTTTGGCCCAGAACCGGTAATGATTACTGATTTTATCTCTGTATTGTTTTCCACTTCATCAAGCACACTGTTCAGGTCTGTAAATACATCTTTATTCAGTGCATTCAGTTTATCGGGCCGGTTGACAGTAATAGTGAAGATTCCGTTCTCAAGACAGGTAAGCAATGTTGAATAACTCATGATTGTTTTGATTTGTGAACCGAAGATAATGACATTTCTTTGCAGGACTAATCGTTTTAACGTATGACATTTCTGGATGGAATTATATATACGGGTATCGCCATTTTTGCATTGAGCGGCGCTTTTAAGGCAAGAACGTTTAAGCTGGATGTGTTTGGCGGGATAGTCGTAGCCTTTATTACGGCTTATGGCGGTGGTACATTGCGGGATGTACTGATTGGTGCAGGCCCGGTAAACTGGATTAATGATAATATAGCACTTATTCTTGTTTTCACCGGTTCCTTTATTGCCTTCTTGTTTAAAGAAAATATGAACCGGTTTAAGCGAACTATTTTTTACACCGATGCTTTTGGAATTGGTTTATATACGGTATGGGGAATTGAAGTGGCTTCAAAACATGGCCTGAATGATTTATACTCATTAGTGATGGGTGTGATAACGGCAACATTCGGTGGTTTGCTGGCTGATATTGTTTGCAATGCAGTGCCTAATCTGCTGAAGAAAGGAGAATTGTATGCGACCGCCTGTGCCATTGGCGGAATACTGTATATTGCTTTGAAAAAATTCCGCTGGAGTATAATACTAACCTGGCCATTTGCATAGTGGTGGTGGCAGGTATAAGAATCTATTCGAAAAGAAAGCGGCTTACTTTGCCGGATATTTGATTGTCTTCCAATACTTTCAATGAGGGGCATAGGTTCTTGCAAAAATCACTTTGATAGGTGTTTGAGCTATTCGTAACTTTAGGAAGACAGAAGCAGCTTTAGGTTGTCTTTTAACGTTACTTCACTACTGTTACAAACCAATCAAACGCTGAAACTCATGAATAAAATATTTTTTTTGCTTTACATACCGGTTTTTTTAACTGGTTGTAATTTGTTTGAAGCTGATGAAGCTTTTGATGTACCACACAAGGATCTTTTAACCAAAAACAGATGGATGCTTGATGCTTATACCCAGTCTCCGGCTTATAACGGGGTAAGTGATGTGTTTGCTGTTATGGACAAATGTGCAAAAGATAATTTATATATTTTCAAAGCCGATGGTTCGTACATTTTTGATGCTGGATTTAATAAATGTTCCGAATCAGAGCCGCAAAGTAATGTTGTCGGCACCTGGAAATTTTATAAAGATGAAACGGGAGAGGTTTTTGATAGGGAAATAATTATCAATGCCTCCGGAAAATAACAAACTACTATATTGACTTGATAACCGATTCAAGGCTTAAGCTTAGTACTACAATGACTTCGGGTGGCAAAATGTACACGTTACAACAAACTTTCCGTAAAAAATAAGTTTTATACTTATAAGTGCCTGTGATGCATTTTTTATAAAGAACACATGATTATAAAAGGGAAATATATCAGAAACTTCTGTGCTCCTTTACCCATCCGTTGATATAGTCAGCTATTTCATGTGTGTTTGTGCCGGGGTGAAATAGTTTTCCAACTCCTATTTTATTAAGTTCAGCGATGTCTTCGTCAGGAATAATGCCGCCGCCAGTCAGTAGCACATCATCCAGTCCTTTTTCTTTCATTAGGGTTATCACTTTTGGAAAAACGGTATTGTGTGCACCGGAAAGAATACTGATGCCGATGGCATCCACATCTTCCTGCAGTGCGGCACTAACTACCATTTCGGGTGTTTGCCTCAGGCCGGTATAAATAACCTCCATGCCGGCATCACGAAGGGCAGTGGCAATAACTTTTGCGCCACGATCGTGGCCATCTAATCCAACTTTAGCTACTAAAACTCGTATGGGTCTGCTCATACAACAAAATATTAAAGATGCAAAATTAAGCTCTTTCCGTTATCGCTTCGTAAATTAGTATATGCAATACAGAAAATTTGGAAATACAGATTTGCTAGTCAGCGAAGTGGGTTTTGGTGCCTGGGCTATTGGTGGCGGTGCAATGATAGGCAATACAGCAATTGGCTGGGGCGATGCAGATGATAAAACTTCTGCAGAGGCGATTTATGCTTCGCTGGATGAAGGCATCAATTTTTTTGATACGGCTGATATTTATGGATTGGGCCATTCGGAAGAACTCATTGGTAAAACTGTTGGAAACAGAAAGGATGTGATCATAGCCACCAAAGGCGGAAATGTGGCGAGAGACGGACAGTTTACAGTTGATTACTCCAAGGCTCATATCATTGATGCCTGTGAGCAATCGCTCCGCAGACTAAAGAGGGAGACAGTTGATTATTATCAGTTGCATACTGCAAAGCTTTCCCATTTGCAGCAGGGAGATTGCATCGCCGCAGTGCAGCAACTGCTGCAGGAAGGAAAAATCAGGTATTGGGGTTTGTCGCTTAACACTTTTAGCCCAATGCCGGAAGCTGAATTTCTCGTTGAGAATAGTACTGGAAATGGGTTTCAACTGGTGCTCAATCTTCTGAATCAATTTAGCCTGCCGGTGCTAAAGCTGGCTGAAGAGTCTGGTTATGGCATTATTGTACGTATGCCATTGCAGTTTGGATTATTAACCGGAAAGTTTGATAATGGCATTTCCTTTCCTGATAATGACCATCGTAAAAAAAGAATTACACCTGGGATTGTTGATGCATGCGCCGAGGCCTTATCACCAGTTTGGAAACTCTGTGGTAAATACAACTGCAGCAAGACGGAACTGGCACTAAGCTATATTCTTAGTTATTCGGCAGTATCGGTAATAATCCCGGGTATAAGAACAACAGCACATGTGCAGAGTAACACATCGGGATTATTCAGGCCTGAGGAAGAAGATATAAAGTTGATTGAGGAACTGGGACAAACCTGTTTAATACCTGTTATGGAGAAAATAAAGTTATTGGGGTGAACGGGATTATAGCCGGAGAATTGTATTTGCAAAGTTCGGAAAATAAGAAAACCGGATGATATTCATCCGGTTTCCCTTATTATCTTAATAAGCTGTTATACCAGTTCATGCACTACCAGTCCGCTTCTGAGCTTAGGCTCGAACCAGGTAGTCTTTGGTGGCATGATGTTTCCGGTGTCGGCAATATCAATTAACTGCTTCATCGAAACAGGGTATAGCGCAAAGGCCACTTTCATTTCACTACTGTCCACTCTTTTCTTTAACTCACCCAATCCGCGGATGCCGCCAACGAAATCAATCCGTTTATCAGTTCTCAGGTCTTTAATGTTCAAATGTGTGCTAAGAATAGAATTGGAAAGAATGGTTACGTCCAGCACACCAATCGGGTCAGCATCGTTGTAAGTGCCCTGTTTTGCTGTAAGCGAATACCAGTTGCCGCCGAGATACATGCTGAAATTATGCAGACAGCAGGGTCTGTAAATTTCTGTTCCCTTTAATTCTACTTCAAAACTTTGTTTCAGGGTTTCTACAAACTCTTCATCTGTCTGTCCGTTCAAATCTTTCACTACACGGTTGTAGTCAATAATGGTAAGCTGGTTGTCCGGGAAATGCACAGCGAGGAAGAAGTTGTATTCTTCATTGCCAGTGTGATTGGGATTATTCTTTCTTTTTTCATTACCTACCAGTGCGGCAGCGGCTGTACGGTGATGTCCGTCGGCCACGTAAGTGGAGGGAATTGTTGAAAAAATTTCAATAATACGGTTGATGATTGCCGGGTCGCTGATGGTCCAGAAATGATGGCCAAATCCGTCAACCGAAGTAAAGTCATAATCTGGCTGATTGGTGGTGGTAAATTCGGTGACAATCTTATCTAATTCTGCATGTGCAGGATAAGAGAAGAAAACCGGCTCCATGTTTGCATTAGTAATACGTACATGCTTCATCCTGTCTTCTTCTTTATCCGGCCGGGTAAGCTCATGTTTTCTTATCACATTATTCATGTAATCTTCAACAGCAGCGCAGGCCACCAGGCCATACTGTGTTTTTCCGTTCATGGTTTGAGCATAGATGTACAGGTTGGCTGTTTCATCTTGTACTAACCAGCCGTTCTTTTTAAACGTTTCAAAATTTTCTTTGGCTTTATTATACACCGCCTCATCGTGTTCATCAATTGTTTCGGGTAAATCAATTTCCGGCTTAATAATATGCAGCAACGAATAATCATTCCCCTTTGCCTCTTCCTTGCTTCTTTTGAGTTTAGTACGTCGTAGGGACGGGAAGCCACAGCCTGTGCCAGTTCTTTCGATGGCCTGTATCCCTTAAATGCTCTGATGATTGCCATGTGTGTATAAACTTGTTGGTTTAGAATTTATTAACCTGGAACTGAGTGTTGCCGTTTTTCAGGAAATCAACAATTTGTTTGGCAGCAGCAAGTCCTGCATTAATATTTGCCTCACTGGTTTCTGCCCCCATCTTTTTTGGGGTCGCAAAATAACGGCTGGCATATTTTTCCATCATTTCAGCATGACTGTCGCAGGCTATATCTGTAACGTACTTAATGTCGGACCTTTCCTCAAAAACTCTTTTCAGTGAATCTTCACACACAATTTCTTTACGGGCGGTATTTACGATAACTGCACCTTTGGGCAATTTAGACAATAAATCGTAATTGATACTCTTCTTCGTTTTTTCATTGGCAGGAATATGCAGTGAAATATAATTACAAGTGCTGAACAGTTCTTCAGGTGAAGAAACTACTATTGTTCCAAATCCTTCAAGCCAGGTTTTTTCTTTTGTTGGGGCATACACATACACAATCATACCAAGCCCTTTTGCAAGTTTGGCAACTTTGCGGCCTACGTTACCAAATGCGAAGAGACCCATTTTCTTTCCTGCTAATTCGCTTCCAGTACCCGGGTTAAAGAAGTTTCTGGCTGCATAAATCATCATGCCCATTCCCAGCTCGGCAACTGCATTTGAATTTTGGCCAGGAGTATTCATGGCAACAATTTTCTTTTCGTTGCATGCCGGAAGGTCTATGTTGTCATAACCGGCTCCTGCTCTAACAACAATTTTCAGGTTTTGAGCGGCAGCTATAACTTCAGCCGATGCTTTGTCACTTCTGATGATCATTCCGTCCACATCGGCAACTGCTTTCAGTAAATCATTCTTATCAGTGTACTTTTCAAGTAAAACGGTTTCAAAACCGGCTTCATCAAAAATCTTCTTAATTCCATTTACAGCAGCGGCTGCAAACGGTTTTTCTGTAGCTAATAAAATGGTTGGCATATACAATCGTTTTAAAAGAAAGGAAGCATTTATTACTTCCTTTCCGTTAATAATTAATATCAGGCTTTTGAGTTTTCAAATTCTTTCATACAGTCAACTAATGCCTGCACACTTTCCATCGGAAGGGCATTGTAAGTGGATGCACGGAAACCACCCACACTTCTGTGTCCTTTTATGCCTACCATTCCTGCTGCTTTAGCAACGTTCATAAACTCTTCTTCAAGGTGTTTGTATTCTTCTTTCATTACAAAACAGATGTTCATCAGCGACCTTGAATTCTTTTCAACCGTACCCACGAAAATCCTGCTGTTGTCAATAGCGTCGTAAAGCAGTTTGGCTTTGGCCTGGTTCATTTCCTGTACTTTGGCAATACCGCCAAGGCTCTTTATCCATTTCAGGGTTTCAAGAATGGTAAATATTGGCAGACAGGGAGGAGTGTTGAACATAGAACCTTCCTTAATATGTGTGCGGTAGTCGAGCATAGTTGGAATATAACGCTCTACTTTACCCAGCATATCTTCTTTTACAATTACAAAGGTTGCACCGGATGGTCCCAGGTTTTTCTGTGCACCACCATAAATGAGTGCATATTTAGAAACATCAACAGGACGGCTGAAAATATCTGATGACATATCGGCCACCAGTGGAATGGGTGAATCGGGATCGGTAAATATTTCAGTTCCGTAAATGGTATTGTTTGTAGTAATGTGCAGATAATCTGCATCAGCCGGAATATTCTCAATAGCGGGATAGTAATTAAAGTTCTTATCTGATGAGGAAGATATAACACTTACCTCTCCAAAGCCTTTGGCTTCTTTTATAGCTTTTTTTGCCCACACACCGCTTTCTACATAAGCAGCTTTTTTGTTCATCAGATTATAGGGTACCATGCAAAACTGCAGACTGGCACCACCGCCTAAGAACAGCACCTGGTAACCTTCAGGTACACCAAGCAACTCTTTAAAGAGTGCAACAGTTTCGTCCATTACGGCCTGGAATTCCTTACTTCTGTGCGATACAGAAAGAACAGACATGCCGGTTCCATTAAAATCAAGAATAGCTTTTGCTGTATTTTCAACAGCTATGGCGGGCAAAATGCTGGGGCCTGCATTAAAATTGTGAACTTTTTTCATCGTTTAACTATTTTTTGTTGAAGAATAGCGTTTTAGATTACATGACAAAATAAATACTAATAACCGTTAGCCTGTATGATTATTGACAGGCGGCTATATGAGTATAGTAATGCCGGGCGGTTTTACAACGATGTAATTCCGACAAAGAAGAACTTCTAAATGACAGTAATGCCGGTTTTTGGACAGATGCGATTCCCCCTTACAGTATGGAAAGAGTATGTTCAATTCTTTTAATTGTTTCATCTTTCCCGATTATTGCCGCAATTTCAAACACACCAGGGCCAAATTTTCCGCCCACCAGCATTATGCGGAAGGGCAGCATCAGATCACCAGGTTTTAAATCGTTGGCAGCAGCAATTTCCTTAAAGTTATTTTCAAGCGTATGCGTATGCCAGTCTGGAGATAACTGGTAATTACGGATCAGCTCCACAAAAAACATTTGTCTTGCCTCATTCCATTTAGGCTTTATTGCATCAAGATCAATACTGCCTGGGGTATTAAAAAAGAATGAAGATTGCTGAACAAAATCAGTTAGTAAGGTACATCTGTCTTTTATCAGGCCAATTACCTTTTCCAATAGCCTGTCATCAGTAACAATAATGTTACTTTTTTCAAGCAAGATTCTGACTTCTGGCTTCAGATATCCGGCATCGGATCTTTTTATCCATTCGTGGTTGAACCATTTTGCTTTTTCATAATCGAATTTTGCGCCGGCGCTGTGTACCCTCTCCATCGAGAATTTTTCAATCAGTTCGCCTTTGTAGAACACTTCCTGTTCACTGCCATCATTCCAGCCAAGCAGTGCCAGTAAATTGATAAATGCCTCCGGCAGAAATCCTTTTTCTTTAAATCCTTCTGTTAGGTCGCCAGTGTTCGGGTCTGCCCAGTTCATCGCAAAAACAGGGAAGCCGTATTTTGCCCCGTCTCTTTTACTCAGTTTACCGCTTGGCCCCAGTATCAGCGGGAAATGTGCCCAGTATGGCATATTCTCTAATCCGAAAAGATACTTCCAGAGCAGGATATGCACAGGGGCCGAAGGCAGCCACTCTTCACCCCGAAAGGCATGGCTTATCTGCATCAGGTAATCGTCAACTACCACAGCAAGGTGATAGGTTGGCATGCCATCTGCTTTCAGCAGCACTTTATCGTCCACCAAAGAGGTGTCAAAACTTACTTCTCCCCGAATCATATCTGTAAAGGTTACTGTTTCATGTTCGGGCATTTTTATCCTTACCACATGACGGGTGCCTTCCGCCAGCAGGCTTTGTGTCTCTTCTGCAGAAAGAGTGAGAGAATTCCGCATCTTCATACGGATGGTATGATCGTATTGGGGGGAAGGATTGTGCTCCATTTTGTAATCATGCCGCATTTTTTCCAGCTCTTCCGGGGTATCAAAGGCATAGTAAGCAAAACCCTCTTTTACTAATTGCTCAGCATATTTGCGGTACGTTTCTTTTCTTTCGCTTTGCCTGTAAGGGCCAAAGCTTCCGCCATGCTGAACGCTTTCATCAGGTTCCAGTCCACACCATTTTAATGTATCAAAAATGTATTCTTCTGCGCCGGAAACAAATCTTGTCTGATCGGTGTCTTCTATGCGAACGATAAAATCGCCGCCGTATTTCTTAGCAAAAAGATAGTTATATAAAACTGTTCTTACGCCGCCCAGGTGTAACCCACCGGTTGGACTTGGTGCAAAACGCACCCTTACTTTTTTTATCCATAGAATACAAAGATAAAATGACTGTGACAGGCCGTAAAATGATTTTGTACGATGTTTATTTCTAATTGTTTGTTGATTTTATTCCTTAACTATCTTTGCAGGCATGACCTTCATACCTCCGCATTATCTGAAAGCAAAGAAAAATGCGATGTTTTCTTTTTTCAGAAAAGATCATTTCCTGGTGAAAACACCATGGTGGCTTAAGAAACTTTTTCCTGGTTGTTTATGGGATATGCCCAAAAAGGATAAAACACTTTACCTCACATTTGATGATGGTCCGCATCCAACTATTACACCATTTATTTTGGAACAATTGCAAAAGCATAATGCAAAAGCAACATTTTTCTGCATTGGTGATAATGTGATAAAATATCCTGAAGTTTTCAGGCAAATTCTGGCTGCAGGTCATTCTGTTGGCAACCATACCCAGCACCATATTAACGGGTGGAAGGTTGAAGACGACCAGTATATATCTGAAATTGAGGAAGCAGACACTTATATTCTGAGCTCTTTGTTCAGGCCACCATATGGAAGAATGAAACGTACGCAACTTAGAAAATTAAAAGAGAAACACCCGGAAACAAAAGTGGTGATGTGGAATGTACTGGCTGGTGACTGGGTGCAGGATTTACATCCGGAAAAATGTTTCAGAAGAGTAAAGAAGCATGTTTCAAGAGGAGACATTATTGTTTTTCATGATAGTGAAAAGGCCTGGGACAGGATGAGCTATGCTGTGCCGTTGTTGTTGGATGAATTATCCCAGAAAGGTTACAGATTTGAACGTATTAAATCGGAAAAGACCAGGCATCCGCTGGTACATTAGATAGAATAGTTAAGAAGGATTAGGTGAAAACACCTATGCGAATATTTAAAAATTGGGCCGGGGTAGAAACCCTGGCCCGTTTTTAATCCGTACCCTATGAAAACTGGTTTAAAGGTATAATATTTTTTTAATTACGGCAAAGTAATTTGATGAGAAACTCCATTCACTGTCAGAACCGCCTGATTGTCGCATTGTCCTGCGCCAAAATTCAGGTAGGCAATATATTGACTGGCCGTAGTAGTGTTTACCCGTACCGTTTTAATCACACCTCTCACAATCCAGCGGCAGGTCATTCTCCTGACAAGAGGTTCAGTAATGTTTGATTCCCAGCCAACAAGCAGGTTGTTACGTAAAACCTGGCCACGGGCATTACCTTCAATCTTGAATATATCATCAAGCGGACCAGGTGTTGCTACGCCTTCAAAATGAGTAATATATTTTGTGCTGTTCCAGCGAACGTAATTCCCATTTGGTTTTGTCAGTTTTCCGTCAGTTACTGTGGCTTTAAATCTTCTCATGTTGGCAGGAGTTGTCGCTGCTGTAACATTTTCAACTCGGTGTGCACCTTCAACCTTAACACTGTCAACATAATGATTTTCAAAGCTTGTTTCAGCAACAGCACCGGGCACAATCATTCTGTTGGTATATACAGTTATTACTTTTCCGCGGCGTACATGGCCATCAGGGCCTGTACAACCAACATTACCAAAGTCAACCACTATTTTTACCGGGAAAGGCGTGTTGTTGGGGTGTGTAATGGTAACGGTAAAGCACCTTGGCACAGGGGTCAGGCTGTCAGTTCTTCCAAAGAAAACGCCACTTCCCGAATTGCCTACTTCATCGTTTGCACCCATCACATCATCAAAAAGATTGTCAAAAATTACTTCAGCCTGAGCATCGGCTTCGCCGGAAGCTTTTGATGCTTCTTGTTCCTGTTGTTCACTGGTGCCATTCTGACTATCTTCTTTCTGACAGGAAACAAAAAACAACATACTGATAAACAGTGTGATGGCTGATGTTTTTACAGTGTTAAAACTCAGTTTCATGTTTTGGGTTTTATAATTGTTTATTAAAATTAACGCTAATTGGACGCTTCAGGCTCTTAAAAGTTTAAAAGAATCATAATTTTTTATTGAGTTTTGCGGCGAAAATAGTCACATGAAATTTATTGATACACATTCGCATATTTATTTGCCTGAATTTAATAATGACAGGAACAGCATTATTTATTTTGCTGAAAAAGAGTCAGTTAGCAAAATATTCTTACCTGCAATCGATGCGGCGACACATGAACAAATGCTAGAAACAGAGATAGAATATCCGGAAGTCTGTGTAGCCATGATGGGGCTGCATCCTTGTTCGGTAAAAGAAAATTACCTGGATGAACTGAAAATTGCCCGTCATTATCTGGAAAAAAGAAGATTTATTGCAGTTGGGGAGATTGGCCTTGATTTTTACTGGGATAAAACTTTCACAGCTGAGCAGTACAAAGCTTTTCATGAACAGGTTGAATGGGCAAAGCATTTTGATATTCCGGTTGTGATTCATTCCCGTAATTCAACTGATGAGTGTATAGATGTGGTGAAAGAACATCAAAACGGAAAATTGAAAGGAGTATTTCATTGCTTTTCAGGAAATGCTGAACAGGCAAAGAAAATTATTGAACTTGATTTATATCTTGGCATTGGAGGGGTGCTTACATTTAAAAATTCGGGGCTTGACAAAGCAATTGAAGATATTGACCTTTCTCACTTAGTGCTTGAGACGGATGCACCTTATTTAGCCCCGGTGCCATTTCGTGGAAAGCGGAATGAGCCCTCTTACTTAAAATATGTGGTGCAGAAACTGGCGGAAGTAAAATCTGTAACCGTTGAAGAGGTGGCGGCTGTTACAACGGCAAATGCCGAAAATTTATTCGGATGCTAAAAATTGAACCAGTATTTTTGCTACCCTCATTTACGGAGACCTGCTCGAGTGGTTGAAGAGGCACGCCTGGAAAGTGTGTATACTCCTAAAGGGTATCGAGGGTTCGAATCCCTCGGTCTCCGCATAACAAAACATCCTCCAATCAGGAGGATGTTTTGTTATGCATAGTTATAATTTGATTACTCCTTCGGCAAGTAAACCGGGCTGTTCTTCTTCCAGTTGGGGTCGTATTTTACAAACCATGAAATCCAGAGGCTGCGGCTCAGGCGCATCAGCCAGGGTTGCAGCAGCAACAGCAGCACCGCATTAAATGCCAGCCAGTAAAAAAAACGGTTGTCGTTGGTTGACATGCCAATAATTACAAACCAGGCAATAAAACTGGCTACACTGATGGCCACCGTGGTGGCATAACTTACATAGCCGGTTCCATAGTAGAACCCAACTTCTATTTCAGTTGGCTGGTTGCATACGGCACATCTCTCATGCATTTCGGTATTTTTGCTAAGCCTGATGGAGACCGGGTTCTTAAATAATTTTCCTTCTCTGCATCTTGGGCAGCGGCAGGTAAGTGCCGAGGCAAGATAACCTCTCACTGTTTTTTTATCAGCCATGCTATGGTTTTTGTGTGTATTGTTCGATTATCTGTTGCAATTGTGCTGCCTGCACCACACCGGATTGTCTCCACAGCGTTTTTCCGTTTTGAAAAACGATCAATGTGGGCACACTCTGTACGTTATAGGCATTAGCCGCAGCGGGACTTCTGTCAATATCAATTTTTAATATCCGCACATTATCTCCCATTCGCTGGTGCAGTTGCTCCAGTATGGGTTTCATCATTTTGCAGGGGCCGCACCATTCGGCTGAAAAATCAACAAGCACAGGAGTGCTTCCGTTGATAATTTCCCCAAAGGTTTCTTTCTTACTCGTTGTTGTCATCTTCCGGTTTCTTTTTTTGCTCTTTCTTAAACATACTAAATACTAATCCGCCCATTAAAGCACCGTATGCAGTGCTGTTATGCCACTTTGATGTAATGGCACAAGTACCGCTGCTACAGCCAACCTGTTGCCAGTAAAAATAACCACCAACGGCACCAATTATTACACCGGCAATAGCCAGTTTGTTATTTAGAACCCAATTCTTCATATTCAATATTTTCTGTTACGGGTGTTGTATCTTTTTTTGACGGAGGCGCATAACAGGCACCGCCTGCACAACAAACCCCATCTGTTAACAGGCCAAAAGCTGTAAAAAATACGCCCAGCACTATTCCAAAAGTCTGGCCTTCTGCTATGCCTGATTGCAAAACTAATATACCCAAGATCACCCTTACAAATTTTAAGGCCGTCCATCCGCTTTTTAACCGTTCTAAAACACTCATTTTTTGTTTTTTACAAATTTCACCTTGTACCATCAGGAATGCTGTGACAATAGTTACAGACTATGACTGTTAAAACTTGTTACACGCCTTGTCTTTGGAAATTTGTTTTTCAGAATGACAAATATCAATTTTTCAACGACATTAATCCAATTATTTTGTGTGATAATACATACAAACAAAAGTTTAGCTGTGCTGCATATTTGTATTTTCCTGTTAACCACCAAAATGAATGATTATGAAAGTTGAACAAATTTACACGGGCTGCCTGGCCGAGGCTGCTTATTATATTGAAAGCAATGGAGAGGCAGCCATCATTGATCCATTAAGAGAAACAAAACCATATATTGACAAAGCAGGACGTAACGCTGCAAAAATTAAGTATATTCTCGAGACACACTTTCATGCTGATTTTGTGAGTGGGCACATTGACTTAGCCAGGAAAACCGGTGCAACAATTGTTTTTGGTCCAACGGCTGCTCCCGGTTATGCTGCTCATGTTGCCAAGGATGATGAAGAACTGAAACTGGGAAATGTAACTATTAAAGTGTTGCATACACCCGGCCACACGATGGAGTCAACTACCTATTTGCTGAAAGATGAGGAAGGAAATGATTATTGCATTTTCACCGGCGATACACTTTTTATTGGCGATGTGGGCCGGCCCGACCTTGTGCAGAAAGTAAAAGCGGATATAACGCCGCAAATATTGGGAGGACACTTATTTGATTCGCTTCGTAATAAAATAATGCCGTTGGGTGATGACGTTATTGTTTATCCGGGACATGGAGCCGGCAGTGCCTGCGGAAAAAACATGAGCCGGGAAACAAGTGATACGTTGGGACATCAGAAGGCAAATAATTATGCGCTGCGGGCCAATATGACAAAGGAGGAGTTTATTAAAGAAGTTACTGATGGCCTGGTGGAACCACCGCAATATTTTCCATTTAATGTACTCATGAATTTGAAAGGAGGATTAGACAGCATTGATAACATCATTGAAAAGGGAACTCATGCTTTAAATGCAAAAGAATTTTTAACTGCATGGGAGAGTACAGAGGCGTTGGTGCTGGATACAAGAAGCAAGGATGCTTTTGCCGCCGAACATATACCGGGCTCCATCTTTATAGGCGTGGATGATACATTTGCTCCCTGGGTGGGCACTTTGATTACTGATTTGAAGACACCCATTCTGTTTATTGCCGATGAGGGCAAAGAGGAAGAAGTAGTTATCCGGTTATCAAGAGTGGGTTATGATAATGCGATTGGCTACCTCAAGGGTGGTATTCCTGCGTGGAAAGAAGCTGGCTTTGAAACTGACCGTCTTCATGAAATTACTCCAAAGGATTTTGACATACTGTATGAGGCAGATAACACTCACACTAACCTGGTTGATGCAAGGAGAAAAAGTGAGTATGACTCAGAACACCTGGTGGGGGCAATTAATTTCCCACTGGATTTTATTAATCAGAATATGTCGCAACTTGACAAAGAAAAGAAGTATTTCATTCATTGTGCCGGAGGTTATCGCTCAGTAATTATGTGTTCCATTCTTAAAGCCAGGGGATTTGGACACCTGGTAAATATCCGGGGAGGTTTTAAGGCATTAAGCCAAACCGGGTTGAAGAAGACAAGATATGTAAAACCTACAACGCTGTTATAGATTACTTATTTGTTATTATTAAAACCGGCTTTTTCAGGCCGGTTTTATTTTATACGCTGTTTCATGTTTTACCTCGGTCATTATAAAACTGCTTTGTACGGTGCCAATATCAGTTAACCGGGCCAATTTATTAACGATGAAATCTGGTAGGCCGTCATATCGGTCACCACTACCTTCAGCAGGTAATCATATACTCCGGTCATGTGGTAGCACTCCATTACTTCCTCAAACTTTACTATGGCCTTTTCAAAGCTGAGCAAAATACTTTGTGCATGTTGTTTTAACTGCACATTAGTAAAAGCCACGAGACTCTTTCCAATTTTATTTCTGTTTACAATGGCGCAGTAACGGGCAATATATCCTTCGTTCTCAAGACGGCGGATACGTTCGTAAACGGGGGTTACTGATTTTCCGAGTTTATCTGCCAGTTCTTTATTCGTAAGCAGGGCATCAGATTGTAATAATTCCAGAATCTGTATATCTGTTTTATCCAGTTTCATAAAGTTGTTTTATCTAAAATTATACAGTTTTTTGGATAAATATTCTTTTTTGAACTACTATTCTGTGCGATTTAGATTTCTTTTCTGTTTTCCCTGATGTCATTCCGTTTTGTTTTCCTTCTTTTCAACTTAGCTGTAAAATCAAAGAATATGAGTCATACAAATATTTCTCCCGAAACCCAGATGCTGGGTTATGGTTACAAGCCGGAATTGAGTGAAGGTGCCGTTAAGTGCCCCATTTTTCAAACATCGACTTTTGTGTTTAAAAATGCTGAGGCTGGAAAGGCCTTTTTTGAAATGGCACATGGCAAGCCAGGTCATGATGGTGAAGAAATGGGTTTGATTTACAGCCGCATCAATAACCCGGATATGGAAATACTGGAAGAGCGGCTGAAGCTTTGGGATGGCGGAGAAATGGCGGCTGCTTTTTCAAGCGGCATGAGTGCCATTACCACTACGCTGATGACATTTCTTAGTCCGGGTGATGTGTTGCTGTACAGTAATCCATTGTATGGAGGCACACATAAATTGATACATCATATTCTCACCAATTTTGGTATTGAAGTGGTGGGCTTCCGGGCCAACCAGGATTTGAAAGAAGTAGAACAGATGCTGCTCGAAACGGGCCATGCAAAAAGACTGAAGATGATTTTTGTGGAAACACCTGCTAATCCTACAAACGACATTATTGATATTGAAATGTGCAGGAAGATAGCCGATAAGTATTCCACCGCTGATAATAAAGTGCTGGTTACTGTTGATAATACTTACATGGGGCCTTTGTGGCAGCATCCGTTAAAACTGGGTGCTGATATTGTTCTTTATTCAGCAACAAAATACATTGGCGGGCATAGCGATGTAATAGCCGGTGCGGCTGTGGGCAGTAAAGAACTGGTGGGAAGTATTAAAAAAACGAGGACTTTTTTCGGCACCATGATTGACCCACATACAAGCTGGTTGCTGATGCGAAGCCTCGAGACACTAAAAGTAAGAATGGAAGCTGCTGCGCTAAACGCAGAAAAAGTTGCAGATTATTTATTGCATCATCCAAAAGTTGAAAAAGTATATTACCTGGGTTATACCGCTGTTAACAAACCGGAGCAATCTGAAATTTTCAACAAGCAGTATTTAAGTAATGGAGCTATGCTGAGTTTTGATATAGCTGGAGGAGAGCATGAAGCTTTTGCTTTTCTTAACAATCTTAAACATATTAAACTGGCGGTAAGCCTGGGTAGTACAGAGAGTCTTGCTGAGCATCCGGCGAGTATGACACACTCAGATGTGCCCTATGAAGAAAAACAGGAATTAAACATCACTGACAAAATGGTGCGTATCAGTGTTGGAATTGAAAACTATAAAGACCTGATTTGGGATATTGAGCAGGCTTTGGAGAAAGTACAGGTTCATGAAATGGCTGTTTAGTGTGATTATTATCACCAGCATAACCTCTTTTACGGTTTACTTTTGTCGAAATATTTGAAAAAGATGGCGACAATTCAATTAACAACACAGGAGTTTAAGGCGAACGTTTTTAATTACGATACAGAGCAGGAGTGGAAATACCAGGGGCAGTTACCGGCTATTATTGATTTTTATGCTGATTGGTGCGGTCCCTGTAAAATGGTGGCTCCGGTTCTTGAGGAACTATCTGAGGAATATAAAGACAGGCTTATTATTTACAAAGTAAACACTGATGTGGAGCAGGAGCTTTCTGCTGTTTTTGGCATCCAGAGTATTCCCACACTCTTATTTATTGACTCTGCAGGCGAACCAATGATGCAGCCCGGAGCTTATCCTAAGCATGTATTAAAGAAAATAATTGAAGAAAAATTATTAACACCTGTGAAGACTGAAGAATAAAAGGTTGAATGAGACATAAACTAAAAATGCCCCGAGAAACGGGGCATTTTTAGTTATGGAATATTCTTCTCTTATACCATATGTTTTTTTAAAACGTCCTGATGATTTGTCAGGCTGAGCTTGCCAAAGCCTTTTGAATCACCCCTCGATGAGCTAAGGGCGACAATGTTTCTTTAATATAAAAGGCATTATTTATTAAGCAGGGTAAGAAACTCATTTGTATCAAAATTAGTACTGCCGATTTGCTGGTGTATTATCCCTCCGTTTTCATCAAAGATGAATGTAGCAGGAATGCCTTCAACATTAAAAAGTTGGGGTAGCTCACCTGCAGGATAAAATATGGGCAGTTTCATATTATTGTTCAGGCATACCCCCTTGCTTTATCAAAATTGTCATCAAGAGAAAGCATTACAAATGCAACTTTGCTTTTGTCAGATTTGGCGGCAAGACTTTCAATAGACGGAATCTCGGCACGGCAGGGGCCGCACCAGGTAGCCCAAAGGTTGACAAATACCTTTTTCCCTTTGTATGCAGACAGGTTAAGTGTCTGGTTATTTGCATCCATTATCATTGCGGAGGGCAGGGCAGAAGTTGTAGCCGTTGTTTGAGGTACTGCCGGAGTGGTTTCAGGTGGTGAAGGCTGCTCAGGCTGAGGCGCAGGCGGCGTTACGGATTCTTGTGTTTGTACGGGATCCTTTTTTTCTTCAGCAGTAGAACTGATACAGCCATAAGAAAAAACAAGCAGGGAAACTGGTAACATAAGTCGCTTCATTTTTGTTGATTTATTGTTCTGCAAAATGCAACGGCAATGTAATATTTCTGGTGATAATAATCACTAAATTCGGTTCGCAGGAATTGCAAATTTGCCAAAATCTTCACAAATGCAACAGTTTTGGGACCAGCGTTATGCCGAAAATGAAACAGTTTATGGGCTTAGCCCCAACCATTTTTTTAAGCAGTTTATTGATAGCCGTAGGCCGGGCACCATTCTGCTACCGGCGGAAGGAGAAGGCCGAAATGCCGTTTATGCTGCATCAAAAGGGTGGCAGGTTGATGCTTTTGATTTTAGCGAAGTGGCCGGGGAAAGGCTTTAGATTTTGCCAGGGGTGAAAAATTAAATATCAATTATATTTTACAGGATATAAGCTTGTTTAAAGCAAAGAAGCAGTACGATGCTGTTGGGTTGATATATGTGCACCTGCCGGAGAAACAACGAAAGGCTTTTCATATCGAAATATATAAGTCTATTAAACCGGGAGGTTTATTTGTGCTGGAAGCATTTGCCAAAGAACAATTGGAACTTAAAAGCGGAGGGCCAAAAGAACCAGCTATGTTATACGATGCGCCATCACTATGCTCCGATTTTCCCTTCATGCACATGATTACCTGCGAGCAGAAAGAAATTGTACTTGAAGAAGGTGAGTACCATAAAGGAAAAGCCGCCGTCCTGCGTATGATAGGACAACGGCTTTAGTGCTTTTTTCTGCAAAGATTATTTACCCATAAACGATGAGTACATCCATACCAGTTTTTCCTGCTGCCGGATATAGTCGCTCATAAGTGCATTAGTGCCTTCATCGTCAGCCTCTGCCGAAAGCGACAACAATTCTCTTTCAATTTTTAATAAGATGCCAAATGATTCCAGAATTGACTTTACTCCTTCTTTGCCGTCACTTACGTTTTTTTTCTCTTTAATGGCAGCCATTTTGAGATAATCTGTGTACGAATGGCTTGGGGTGTGTCCCAATGTTAGAATTCTTTCTGCCACTTCATCGATCTTCACCTGCAGATCGGTGTAAAGCTCTTCAAACTTGAGGTGCAGTTCGAAGAATTTATCACCCTTTATGTTCCAGTGAAACCCCCGGGTGTTTATATACATGAGCTGAAGGTTTGATAACAGTAAGTCTAATTTTCCTGCCAGTTTTTTTGATTTTGCCTGATCGAGACCAATTTGAGATATTTTCATTTGTGAGAATTTTGATTCGTAAAATTATTTCTAATTCCTGATTATATAGCCGCTGACATCAGTTTTTATTTTTCTAGTGGTATGGGGGATTCTGTCGAACATTATTTTAGGAGCTGCAGTAGCCTTTTATGTGTCTTACCTGCAAAATTTTTACTCGATAAACAGTTATCAATAAGTGACATGTATCACATAAGATGAAATAGTTGGCTCAAAAAGTCCATAATCATTTCCTTACCTGACAGGAGTCATTTTTCTCTGTGACATAACTCGCAAACTTAGAGTAGAGCGGGGAGGAGTTTTGTACTGTAAAACACAGCTAAACAATATCGCTAAATAAACAACAGTACAGTAATTATGAAACATCTTGTAATTCTTGGCGCTGGTACAGCAGGTACAATGATGGCAAACCATCTGAAAAAACACCTGAAGAGACCTGAATGGCGCATCAGCATTATTGATGAAAGAACAGAACATCATTATCAGCCAGGGTATCTTTTTCTGCCGTTTGATATTTACGACCCGGAGGATATCGTAAAAACAATCGAGGAGTTTATTCCAAAGAATGTAAACCTGATACAGGCAAAGATTGACAAAATTGTTCCCGCTGAGAATAAAGTTATAATGACCAATGGAACAGTGGCCATTTATGATGTATTGATTATTGCCACAGGTGCAAGAACTGCTCCTGAGGAAATTGAAGGAATGAAAGGGGAAGAGTGGCAAAAATCAGTATTTGATTTTTTATACCTTTAAAGGCTCTCTTGCCTTGAGAGATAAGTTGAAAAACTGGGAAGGCGGAAAATTAGTGGTGCATATTACCGAGATGCCGATTAAGTGCCCGGTTGCCCCGCTTGAGTTCGCTTTTCTCGCTGATTCTTTCTTTAAGGATAAAAAGATGCGAGATAAAGTAGAGATAACTTATGTTACCCCCCTCAGTGGTGCTTTTACCAAACCTAAAGCTACAGAAGCACTGGAGCATTTACTTGAAGAAAAGCATATAAAGATTGAAAGTGATTTTGCCATAATGGAAGTGGATAATGAGAAGAAAGAGATAGTGGACTATGGCGGACGTACAGTACCTTTTGATATTCTTGTAACGGTGCCCACCAATAAAGGTGATGATGTAATGGAGAGGTCAGGCCTGGGAGATGATTTGAATTTTGTACCAACTCATAAAGCGACATTGCAGTCCAAGGCACATGAAAATATTTTTGTGATTGGTGATGCCAGTAATATTCCGGCATCCAAAGCTGGTTCTGTTGCACACTTTGAGGCCGAAATTCTTACAGAGAATATTCTTCGTTATGTCAAAGGTGAGCCTTTGAAAGAAGAATTTGATGGGCATGCCAATTGCTTTATTGAAACCGGTGGTGGCAAAGCCTTGCTTATTGACTTCAATTATACACATGAACCAGTTGAAGGCACATTCCCGTTCCCGGGTGTAGGTCCGCTTCGTTTAATGAAAGAAAGCCGGATGAACCACCTGGGAAAACTGGCCTTTAAATGGATTTACTGGCACATGCTGCTGAAGGGTACGCATATCCCTTTTGTGTCTGCAACAATGTCAGAGTCAGGAAAGAAATACGATTAAAAAAAACAACAATTCTTAATTATATAAAATCAACAACATGGAAAGAACAATAGCTG
This sequence comes from Chitinophagaceae bacterium, assembly GCA_016719815.1. Classification (GTDB taxonomy): domain Bacteria; phylum Bacteroidota; class Bacteroidia; order Chitinophagales; family Chitinophagaceae; genus JJ008. Next base: position 486,510 of record JADJYK010000001.1, read on the forward strand.
GCAAAACGATTGCCGTAAATGACGAAGGTTACATGACAGACTTTAAGCAGTGGGATAAATCAATAGGAGAGGCCTTTGCTGCTGAAAATGAAATCAATTTAACCCCCAGGCATTGGGAAGTGCTTGCATACATTCAAAAAGAATATGTTAATGAAGTACCGCTGAGCATCCGGAAAATTGGAAAAAGCGGAGTGGTGGACATTAAAGAGTTTTATGTGCTTTTCCCCAAAGCCCCTTTGAAAACTGCTACTAAAATTGCCGGTATCCCGAAGCCTGCAAGTTGTATTTAATAACTAATAAAACCTAAGTTATGAGCGAAAATAAAGGCGAAATAAAAAAGATGATGATCATCTTGTCAAAAGCAACATTAGAAAATGTATATGCTGCTTTTGTATTGGCTAACGGAGCAAGGATGGAAGGAATAGAAGCAGAAATATTCTTTACATTCTTTGGTCTTGAAGCTGTTCACAAAAGAAAATGAACGGTTTGCATATTGCAACCGTTGGTAATCCCTATGCATATGCCAACAATGATTGGTGGACTGCCGGGTATGGAGGCTTTTGCAACTAAAATGATGAAGAAGGAAATGGAGAAATTGGATATGCCGGAAGTGCCGGAGTTTCTTGAAATCCTTTCTGACTCAGGTGTGAAGATGTGGGCATGTAAACTTGCCTTTGATATGTTCCATTATAAAAAGGAGGATTTGTTTGAAGGAGTGAATGATATAATAACTGTTGGTGATTTTTATAAGAAGAGTGAAGGCGAAGGTGTTCACATGTTGTTTATTTAGCAGAGATTCCGGAGAGTGTATTTCCGGAAAATTGAAACCGGGGTTGTTTTTACAACTCCGGTTTTTTTGTTATTCTCTATAGAACTCTATCAATAATTATAACATCAATGCTTGCAATTTTTACCGCATCCTTTGCCATTTCCACAGCCATTTCCATTACCACAACCTTTGCCATTTCCACCTCCGTTTTCCTTACCGGGCTTTGTCCCTTCATGGCCGTCATGGCTGTTTTCAGAGTTTATAATTGCATCGTATTGTTCTTTGCTCAGTATTTCGGGTTTATATTCTATACCTTGCCTTTGCAGGTTTCTTGTAAAAGCCCTTAAATGGTTACCAGAAGCCATTTTCAGGTATTTGTAGGTGGCAATTATCTCCTCGTTTTGGGTTTGCTGAATTCTCTTTTCCAGGTCAGCAATATCAAGTTCTTCAATTTTTGCTCCTGCTTTCAAGGCGTCTGCCAACGATTTGTTTCCGCTGGCTACCAAATCTGTATAGTAGTTGGTAAATACTGTGTTTGAAAAAACTCCTCTTTTGTCACTATTTTTTTCTACTGGGTCTTCAAGCTTATACTTTGTAATCAGTTCTTTTACCCTGTCCATGTGATGTTGCTCACTTTGCCGGATATTGCCGAAAGGGTTTACCTCCCATTTTTCATACAGGATATTATACACATCTCTTGCCAGTTTTTCTTCCTCTCTCATATAGAGAATGGCATCTTTTTCAATTTGTAAAATTGATGGATTTTCTTGTGCATAATTACTCAGGCTATACAGGCTGGCAAAAAGCATCAAAACTAAATTTCTCATTATTGTCGTTTTATGTTACAGATTATGGTTAAAACAAGTTTATACCCATTTCTGACGCAGGTTCTTAAACTTTCTTATGGGAGGATAGTGAAAATATTGAAGTTTTTTAAAGGATGTATTGTTTGAAATAAAAGGGTCTTGCCCAATTAAGGCAAGACCGCTTTTTGATAGTGGATTCTAACTGCTAATCTGATTATCTTATTTTACTTTGCAGGCTTGTCCATGGGCCGCCATTATAAGCTTCAATTCCAGCCGACTTAAGTATGCTTTTTGCCATACTGCTTCTGGCCCCGCTGCGGCAAACTGTTATTACCGGTTTGTTCAATTTTTTAATATCAGCTACTTTATTGCGAATAGACTCAACAGGGTAGTTTTTAGCACCTTTAATACTTCCGCTTTTAAATTCCATTGGAGAACGTACGTCTATAATTACAGCACCCTTGTTTACCAGTTCCCGGAAGTCAACAGTTTTAATGCCAAATATTTTCTTTATGAATTCAATCATTTTTTTGTTTTTAGTTTATCAAGAATTGCATATCGCCAATACCACCACCATTGTACACATTGGCTATACCATTTTGTGCAAGAATACTGGCGGCCATGCTGCTTCTGGCTCCACTGCGACAATAGACCACAACCGGATTTTTGAATAACCTGAATTCATCAGTCTTGTAAGGAATCTGATCTAGCGGAATATTTTTTGCTCCGGGAATGTGTTCCATTTCATACTCCCATGGGCTGCGAACATCCACAATTATTGTTGAAGGGTTTTTTACTAATTCTTTTAAGCTACTCATTTCTTTTTAATTGATTTAGTGAATGATTTTTTTGTATTTATAATAAAGTTGTGGGACAAACATATTCGGTCAGGTTAAACTTGCCAGATTCTTTGATGGCTTTAAACCCTGCTTTTACGTCATTCAGATTGCTGTAACCTCTTGCCCTGAGAATCGATACAAATATCATAGAACGATAACCCCCGGCACAGTGTACATAATATGTTTTGTTCTTGTCAATTTTAGCCATGCTGTCATTTATGAAATCAAGCGGGGCATTTTCGGCATCAATAATATGTTCGCTTTGGAATTCACTGTTTTTCCTCACATCCAGGATATTAACTGGTTCTTTGCTCATTTTTTCTGCTAACTCTTCGGGGCTAACAGAAACGATCTGGTCGGCTTCTTTTCCTGCTTCTTTCCATGCATTAAATCCGCCTTTAAGGAAACCGATTGTGAAATCGTAACCCACACGGGCCAGTCTAGTAATTACCTCTTCCTCCAGTCCTTCTTCAGTTACGAGGAGAATCTCCTGTTTTATATCGGGTATTAAGGCCCCAACCCAAGGAGCAAATTGTCCTTTTATACCAATATTGATTGAGTTAGGAATAAATCCCTGGGCAAAAAATTGTGCATCTCTTGTATCAAGTATAACAGCTCCCGTTTCATTGGCGGCTGCTTCAAATGCATCAGGGCTCAACGCATGTTGTCCTCTTTGCAGAACTTTGTCAATACTGTCGTATCCCTGTATATTCATCATTACGTTTAATGGAAAGTAGGAGGGTGGTGCAACCAGCCCGGTGGTAACCTCTTTTATAAACTCTTCTCTGGTCATGTCTGCACGGAGTGCATAATTTGTTTTTTTCTGATTACCAAGCGTATCTGTTGTTTCCTTGCTCATATTCTTTCCGCAGGCACTGCCGGCTCCATGCGCAGGATAAACAATAATATCGTCCGACAGGGGCATTATTTTGGTATGAAGCGAATCAAATAAATAGCCAGCCAGCATATCCTGTGTTAGGTCTGCTTTTACTTTTTGTGCAAGATCGGGCCGGCCAACATCACCAATAAATAAAGTGTCGCCTGAGAACAGGCCAATTTCTTTACCTTTTTCATCTTTTAAAAGATAGCAGGTACTTTCCATTGTGTGTCCTGGTGTGTGAATTACTTTAATTGTCGCTTTCCCAATTTTAAATTCCTGTCCGTCTTCGGCAACCAGTGCTTCAAATGCCGGAGACGCATTTGGCCCATAAATAATAGGGGCACCGGTTTTGTGACTTAGATCTATATGACCGCTTACAAAATCTGCATGAAAATGAGTTTCAAAAACGTATTTGATTTTTACATTGTTACGTTCAGCTTTTTTGAATGTAAGGCAGCACTTCACGCAGCGGATCAATAACAGCTGCTTCTCCATCGCTTTCGATGTAATAGGCGCCTTGTGCTAAACATCCTGTGTAAATCTGATCTACTTTCATTAGTCGCTGTTTGAAGTGGCAAAATTCAAGTTAAGTAAAATAGTATACAGTGACATCAATCACAGTATTGCAGCAGCTATGCTGTAAAGAATAATTCTTTGATAATTATATAAACTCCCATCACAAGTACAAACCATCCAAAACTTTTCTTTAATGTAACTGGTTTAATTCTTTCGGACAGCTTTCCGCCGATAAAAATACCAGCAACGGCCAGAACTGTGAAAGAGAGAAGCAACTGCCAGTTGAAAGTAAACTGTTTAAGGCTGAATAGAAATCCAAATAATGAATTGATTGCAATTATCAGCAGTGATGTGCCTACTGCCTTTTTCATATCAAGGCCTAGAAATATAACTAATGTAGGGATAATCAGGAACCCCCCCCCGGCACCAAGTAACCCGGTTATTACGCCAATAGTCAGCCCGAAAAACATAAGCGGAAATATGCGTTCATGTCCTGGACGGGGTAACCGGTCGTTTCTTTCATCTTCTTTGTTTGCAATCATTGAATAGGATGCAAGCAGCATCAATACTGCAAAAACCACCATTAGCAGCATACTTTTTGAGACAGAAAAGCTGCCAGATATATTTATTGTATCCGGAATTTCTGGTAATATATAATGCCGGGTTATAAATATTGAGAATACGGAAGGGAATCCGAATTCAGTCACAGCTTTAAAATCAACCAAACTTTTTGAATGGGCCCTCAATCCGCCAACCAGGCTTGTTGTGCCAACAATAAATAAGGAACTGGTAGTGGCAATAAGTGGTTCTGCATGCATTAAATAGACAAGTACGGGTACTGTAAGTATTGACCCTCCGCTGCCTACAAGGCCCAGGGAAATACCAATAAGAATGGCAGCTATGTAGCCAAAAACTTCCATGTAAATTTTTACAAGATTAGCGGAAACCTGACTCAGCCTTCGTGACAGTAATCACAGCTATCCTGATGGCTAAAAGAGTTCAATCATGTTTCTGTGCAGTTTCAACAGGTTACGTTGTTCCATTTTTTTGAGTAATCGTGAAATTACTTCCCTGGAACTGTTAAGATCATCTGCAATTTGCTGGTGTGATATTTCCAGCTTCTTTTTCCCCGTTTTTTCCGAATATCGTTTAAGAAAAAATTCTAGCCGCTCATCCATATTTCTGAAGGCAATATTGTCTACAACGGATAATAATTCATCAAATCTTGCCCTGTATGTTTGAATTACAAATTGATACCATGTTTTATACTGGTTCATCATATCATCCATCAAATGCACTGGTATCATCAGCACTTCTGTGTCCTCCTCGGCTACCGCCATTAACTCGCTTGTATGCGATTGAATAGCGCAGATCATTGAAACAGCGCATGCCTGACCCGGTTCCAGGTAATAAATTAAAAACTCGCCGCCATCCTGGTTTTCCCGGTAAATTTTTATACGGCCTTCTAAAACCAGAACTGTAGATTTAATATACTGTCCGGTTCTCATTATTATATCGCCAGCGGCGAAACTCCTTTGTACTGCCTCTTTTTCAATTAATTCAATAAGTGGTGGTTCAAATTGCGGGAATATATTTTTCCAGTTCATATAGTAAAGTTAAGCGTATGTATTATACAAAAAAGAAGAGCGGGTTGTTAATGTTATTCGAGAATCTTTTCCATTTTTATGCTTCTGCTGCCTTTTACCAGTATATGCGTATCCGAAAAGTGCTTTTTAACAAACCATTCTTTTGCTTCTTCCGAGTTCATTAATGAAATATACGGATGTCTGCATTTCAGAAAATCACCGCCTACAAGCACAACAGATTTCCATTTAAATTTATCAATTAGTGAAACAATTGCTTCATGTTCTGACAGACTTTCTTTGCCCAGCTCAGCCATACCGCCAAGCATGAGCACTTTATTGTCAGCAGACAGCCTGGCAAAATTTTCTATAGCCAGTTTCATGCTGCTCGGGTTTGCATTATATGCATCAAGGATAATAGTATTGCTTTCTTTCTTTATTAGCTGCGACCGGCTATTAGAAGGAGTGTAGTTTTCAATGGATACTTTAATTTTTGTATCGGGCACATTGAAATATTTGCCAATGGCCACGGCAAGTAAAACGTTTGGCAGATTATAATCGCCAACCAGCTTTGTTTTAATGATTCCGGTTTCGCCTCCTTTTGTAATATTTACTTCGAGGAATGGTTCACTTTTTATTGTGTACCCTTCTGTTTCGGCATTCCGGCTACCATAAGTTACAATTTTAGGAATGCCCCTGCTCATTTCCTGCAGATATTCATAATCCCACATTACAAAAGCTGTTCCGTTCGTTTTTCTCAGATAATCATATAATTCTCCCTTACCTTTTCTTACTCCTTCTTCGCCGCCAAAACCCTCCAGGTGTGCTTTGCCGCAGTTGGTAATTATACCGTGTGTGGGCTGTGCATACTCACAATAACCGGCAATTTCCTTTTGATGATTAGCCCCCATTTCTAGTACTGCAACTTCAGCGTCAGGTTTAATTTTCAGGATTGTTAACGGAATACCAATATGATTATTCAGATTTCCTTCAGTAGTATAGGTTTTGTAAGATGAACTGAGAACGGTATGCACAAGTTCTTTTGTTGTGGTTTTGCCGTTACTGCCAGTAATTGCTATAAAGGAGATTGAGGTAAACTGCTTTCTATGGTGCTTTGCTAATTGCTGCAGAGCAGACAGCACATCATCAACAAGTATTGTTTTGTCTCCCAAAAAAAATTCATTTTCATCGATAACAGCATAAGCGGCTCCTGCTTCAATTGCCTTGGCGGCAAATGCATTTCCATTGAAAGTTTCACCTTTCAGGGCAAAAAATATGTCCCCTTGCTTTAGTTTTCGGGTATCGGTCTGAATGGATGGAAATTGCTGATATATTTTATACAGTTGTTCGATTAGCATGCTGCAAAAATAAACGGATTAGTTTCATGAGTTAACGTAAATAATAAACCCTCCGGGTTTGGAGGGTTTATTAATCATTAGCTTTTTATTATTATCTTTTTGGTCTTCTTGTTTTAAAGTGCTGTCCTGTTTTGCGGCCGTTACCTTCAGGGCTTCCCATACGGTTCATAGCACAACGAAAACCGAGAGTACTCAGCGCCTGATCTTCTTCAAGGAAACGGCGTGAGCCAGGAGTTAACCAATAGGCCCTGTCGTTCCAGCTGCCACCTTTGTATACCTTTGATTTCTCAGGATCCAAAAGAGTGGTTTGCCCGTAACCGTAAGATGATTGAGAAAGTGAGTCGCCATCTAGGAAATCTATTACATTACCTCTTTGGTAGTTTCTGCGGTTCTTGCTTTCTTCTTCAGTTACATCTGCCATTTTTACACGGCCAGTGCTGTCCTTTTCATACCGCTGAGAAGGATCCATAGTGGTAGAATCGGCAACATACAATTTTTGATATTTATTTCCACGGAACGGGGCAGGCATATCATCAAAGTCCAGTGTTGACAGCGGACGATAAGCATCCTCTACCCACTCACTTACGTTACCAGCCATATTATACAATCCAAATCCGTTAGGAAAGAATGATTTTACTTCCGAGGTGTAGAAGGCACGGTCGTTCAGGCCACCGGCTACACCGGCATTATCGCCAGATCCTCTTTTAAAGTTAGCGAGGAAGGTACCCTGCCAGCTTCCATGACGTGTGTCACGAAGCCCGTTTACGTTTTGTGCCCAGGGATACATTTGTTTATTCTGTGCTAATTCTTCACCTCGCTTACCTTCTTTTACTGATGGCCGGGGGTTTTGGTAAATCAGTCCGTACGCTGCATATTCCCATTCTGCCTCAAATGGCAGACGGTAATCAGGCAGCAATACACCTGATTCCATTGATGCAACAGTTTGCTTGGGCTGACCTTTTGGAGTTTTCATTTTGCCGGGAGGTGCAGTGTATAAACCAAGCAGATAAGACTTAGTGGTAAAGTTGTTATCACCTTGTTGTGCGCCGGGTTTCAGGTTGTTTTTGTTCACATAACCTTTATCCATGAGCAATTTTTCATTTACTCTGTCAGTTCTCCAAAAACAGAAATCTTTTGCCTGCTGCCAGGTTACGCCTACAACCGGATAATCGTTAAAGCCGGGATGACGGAAATAATATTCTACCATCGGCTCATTATAGCTCAGTTCACTTCTCCAGGAAAGTGTATCTGGTAATGCTTTTTCCAGAATTTTTGAATTGGCCGGATCTGATGGATCAAAAACTCTTGTCAGCCAATGGAGGTATTCCCTGTAATGCAGGTTAGACACTTCAGTGCGGTCAATATAAAAAGAGGGAACAGAAACACGGCGGGGAATATTATTCCAGTCGCTCATTACATCTTCCTCTGTCTGTCCCATAGTAAAGGTGCCCCCCTGAACAAACACCAAACCGGGGCCGAGGCCTTGTTCTTTAGACTTGGCTACCTGGAAACCACCCATGTTTTTATCATTGTAGTTCCAGCCAGTAGCATCTGATTTGCTGGTTTTTTTCTTAAACAGGCCTCCGTTTTTACAGGACGCCAAAAGCACCAGGCAGGATACCAGGATTGTTAAGTTTCTCATTGTTTTTGCATAAACCTATGAATTGGAATATTTTTAACGCCGGCGGAGCTAAAATATTGCATTGAAAATATCAATTTCCGCCAGAATTGCGAATATATGTACTTTAGAAAGAAAGGGTAACGCAGTTTTACTTTTTTTTGAGGGTATTTTCCCAAAAGGTTTTGTTTGAAATGTATAGGAACTGGCTTTACATATTTCTTGTTTTATTACAGCTTTTTGGTGTTACTGATCCGGCAGCAGCACAACGGGCATATGCTGCCAATTCTGTTTTAAGCACAGGAGACTGGTATAAACTAAGTACATCCCGTGAAGGGGTCTATAAAATCGATGCACAGTTTCTTAATAGTTTAGGAATCAATTCATCAGTCATTCTATCCAATTCCATCAGGCTATTTGGAAATGGTGGCCGGATGTTGAGCGAATCAAACGCTGGTCTCTGGCTGGACGATTTGTTTGAAAATCCTATACAGGTTTTTGATGGCGGTGATGGAATTTTCAATGGAACAGACTACTTGCTTTTTTATGCTGGCGGGGCTAACAAATGGGAAAAAGACTCTGTTAATCAGTTATTTATACACAAAAAAAATATTTACACCGATAAGACCTATTATTTTATTACGGTTGGAGGAACGGGAAAAAGAATTGCAACAGCCCCTTTAATTAGCAGCCCGGGAACTACGGTTACAGGGTTTTCTGAAAGGTATTTTCATGAGCTGGATTCGATTAATTTTTTAGCTAGTGGAAAGGAATGGTATGGAGAAGAGTTCGCCAACGCTCCCGGAAAGTCACTGACAAAAGACTTTGTAATTAATGGGATAAATATGCAGGCAGGTACTCCCATAAAACTGAACAGTCGTTTAGTGTCCCGTTCGGTTGGCTACAGTAGTGGGTTTAATGTTAAAATAAATGGCCAGCCGGCTGGACAGTTTAGCATTGCTGCAACCGGAGCCGGAACCTACGATGTATTTGCTGTTGAAAATAGTTTTGTTGCATCAGGAGTGGCAACTACTGCAGATATTACCATTAATTATTCTTATGTTCCGGGAGGTTTTAATGCCCAGGGCTGGCTCAATTATTTTGAACTGTTCTTCCGCAGAAATCTGTCACTTTCCGGAACAAACCAACTGGCTTTTCGTGACTGGCAAACCGCAGGATCAAATAATGTTGCCGAGTTTGTTATTAGTAATGCCACCGCAGGATCACAGGTGTGGGATATTACAGATCCTTTGACTCCGCAACAGATGCAAGGCTTATTTTCAGGAACAGAATTACGGGTTAAAAATAGCAGTAACGTTCTCAGAGAATATATAGCCTTTAATAATACCGGGTTTTTTACTCCGTTTGCCGAAAGTAGAATCAGCAACCAAAATCTTCATAATATTTCTCCGGCAGATTTGATAATTGTAACATATACGTCTTTATTGCCTCAGGCAGAGCGGCTGGGTGCATTACATCGCCAGCATGACGGTATGAAAGTAGTGGTGGTAACTACAGATCAGATATATAATGAGTTCAGCAGCGGCAGTCCCGACCCGGCAGCGATCCGGGATTTTGTAAAAATGTATTACGACAGGTACAGGAATTCTGCAAATTCTCCAGAGCATCTGTTATTATTTGGGGATGCTTCTTATGATTATAAAAACAGACTGCAAAGCAACACTAACCTGGTGCCTGCATGGGAAAATGGGTTTTCACTTGATCCTTTGTCAACATATGCTTCTGATGACTTTTTTGGATTTTTAGATGACAACGATGATATAAATTCTGGAACGGTAATCAACTTACTTGATATTGGTATTGGCCGGGTACCCGCCAAAAATATAACAGAGGCAAAAAACTTTGTTGACAAAGTAGATGCTTACTTCAGTGCTGCAGGTTTGGCTCCATGGAGGCATACTATCACATTTGTGGCTGATGATGAGGATAACAATCTTCATTTGCAGGATGCAGAAAGTATTACAGCAACAGCAACATTGGTAAATCCTGAATTTAACCAGCAAAAAATATATCTCGACGCATATAAACAGGAAACAGGTCCCGGGGGCAGTAACTATCCCAAAGTTATTGAAGCAAACAACAGCCAGTTATTTAACGGTACACTTATCTGGAATTTCAATGGTCATGGTGGAGCTTTACGGCTCGCCGAAGAGACAATTTTAGATCAGCAAATTGTTAACGGATGGAACAATGCTTCAAGATTGCCACTATTTATAACTGCCACATGTGATTTTGCACCATATGATAATCCTGCAATACATTCATTGGGGGAAAATATATTGTTGCGGCCTCAAACAGGAGCTATTGCCTTGATGACAACAACCCGTCTTGTTTTTGCTTTTGGTAACCGGATTATGAATGATAATTATATCCGGTTTGCACTGGAGCCATTGCCGGGAGGAAAGTACAGAACACTTGTCAATGCTGTAAAAACGGCCAAAAATTTTACCTATCAAAATTCAGCTGATATAAGCAACAACAGGAAGTTTACATTGTTGGGAGACCCAGCACTTACCCTGGCTTTTCCTGCCATGAAAACCCGGATAACAACAGTAAATGGGAATCCCGTTTCGGTAGTTGATACGCTCAGTGCAGGCGAAAAAGTTACAATAGCAGGGGAAATTGTCGATAGTTCCGGTAATCTTGTTACGGGCTTTAATGGGAAGGTTTATCCTTTATTACTTGACAAGCCACAAACTGTTTTTACTTTGGCCAATGACCCCGGCAGCCAAGTCACAGGATTTCAAACGCAGAACCAGGTTTTGTTTAAAGGCCAGGCTTTTGTTAAGGAGGGAAAATTTACATTTACTTTTAGAATGCCAAAGGATGTAAGCCAGCAATATGGATTTGGGAAAATAAGCCTTTACGCCGAAGACGGATTAACAGATGCCAGTGGCATATTTACAGGATTTTTGACTGGGGGCACCTCAGCCAGTCAGCTAACTGATAAAGAAGGCCCCGGAATTAAACTTTTTCTCAATGATGAACTTTTTGTAAATGGAGGAATTACCAATCAGCAACCAGTACTTATTGCAAAGTTTAACGACAGTTCTGGCATAAACACTGCAGGGGCTGGAATTGGTCATGATATTGTTGCAACATTGGACAATGATAGCAGGCAATTCTTTATTCTGAATGATTTTTACCAGGGAGATATGAATGACTATCAGAGCGGGGTGCTCCGATTTGAGTTGCCTGTACTGCAACCCGGGACTCACTCCCTAAAATTGAAAGCATGGGATATAATGAATAATTCCGGGGAGGCACAGATTGATTTTATGGTAACAACTGATGAGGAACTTCAGATCAGCCATGTTTTAAACTATCCAAACCCCTTTACAAAAGGTACCAATTTTTGGTTCGAACATAATAAGCCGGGGCAGCCTTTGCGGGTACAGATTCAGGTAATAACATTGACGGGCAAAGTGGTTAAGTCTCTTTCGGAAGAAATAATTACAGACGGTAACCGGTCAGCTTCTGTTTTTGGGATGGCAAAGACAATTATGGCGACAAAATTGGCAGGGGAGTCTACATTTATGTAATAAAAGTAAGTACCAGGAAAGGGGAAACCCGAAAAGTTGTGGAAAAACTGGTGATACTATGACGTTAGCGGTGCAGCATAACCTGCACGGGTATGGTCTAGATATGCGAAGTCTGAATGTGACAGGGGCAAGGGATAAAAAAAGAAATCAAAATAATTTTTCACAATAAAAGTTGAAAAAAAGCGTTTTTTCCTCAAATTTGCAATGTTGGCTTTGAATCAATAGCAAAAAAAGAGAAATTCCAGATATCCGATTTTTTAGTTTAGGATAAAAAACTGTAATTTAGTTTTGTATTTGTTCAAAAGCCATATATTTACACCATTATTAAAAACTTTCTAATGAGACCAACTGCTTTAAAACTAACTGCCGGATTCCTGCTTTTCTGTGGTTTAAACGTAAATGCACAAATTGACCAGGATACCAGAACAGTAACTACCGCTGTTCCTTTTCTTCGTATATCACCAGATGCCCGTTCAGGTGGCATGGGCGAATTGGGAGTAGCTACTTCAGCTGATGCATATGCTGGATTGTGGAATGTAGGTAAATTAGCTTTCAATCAATCAAAAGGTGGTGTAGGTGCAACTTACACTCCTTGGTTAAAGGATTTAGTAAATGATGTATACCTGGCAAACGTTGCAGGGTTCTACAAAATAGACGATAATTCTGCTATTGGTGGATCTGTTCGTTATTTCAGCTTAGGTAACATCGATTTTACTGACATCCTCGGTAATACATTTGCAAACTACAGGCCCCGTGAGTTTGGTATCGATGTTCAGTATTCCCGTAAACTCAATGCTAAAAATGGCGTTGGTATCGGAATCAAATACATTAACTCAAACTTGGCTGGTGGTACTTCTGTAGGAAGCACTTCTTACAAAGCTGGCAATTCTGTAGCCGCCGACCTTGGATATTATCACAATGGTGTTGGCCAAAGCGGTACTGGTTTAGCTTGGGGTGCTGTGCTGTCAAACCTTGGTTCTAAAGTATCTTACACTGATAACGCAGATGCTAAGGATTTCATTCCTGCAAATCTTGGTCTTGGTTTGAACTATACTAAGCAAATGAACGCAGAGAACAAACTGTCACTTGGTTTAGAAGTAAACAAACTGCTTGTTCCAACTCCTCCGGATCCAGCTGATCCTGATTTTGCTAATCAGGTTGCCGAATACAGAAAGAAAACTGTGATTGGAAGCTGGTTCAGTTCATTAGGCGATGCTCCTGATGGGTTTGCTGAAGAAATAAAAGAGTTTACTATTTCTGCTGGTGCGGAATATACATACAATAATCAGTTCTCTCTTCGTGCAGGTTATTTCTTCGAAGACAAAACAAAAGGTAACCGCCGTTATTTCACAGCTGGTCTTGGTGTGAAGTATAATGTATTTAATTTCAACTTTGCTTACCTTGTTCCTAGTGGTTCAGGTGTTAGCCGCAACCCATTATCAAACACACTTCGTTTCTCTGTACTGTTTGATTTTGCTGCAAAAAAATAATTGACTACGACATATTGAACATATTAACTGAGGCTGTCCTTATTGGGCAGCCTTTGTTTTTTCTGAAAATTATGATTAATACCTTATACTGTTTAAAGCAAACTAAATGAGCTTCAGAATTGGATCTGGAATAGATTTTCATCAACTGGCTGTCGGACGGGAGCTTTGGATTGGGGGTGTAAAAATCCCTCACCAGAAAGGAGCTGTTGGCCATAGCGATGCAGATGTTTTGTTGCATGCGTTGTGCGATGCCATGTTAGGTGCACTAGCCCTGGGAGATATAGGAACACATTTTCCGGATAGTGACAGCGAATATAAAAACATTGATAGTAAAATTCTTTTACAAAGAGCATTCAGACTTATCAGTGAAAGAGGGTATAAAATTGTAAACGCCGACACTACTGTTTGCCTTGAATTGCCTAAGATAAAACCGTATGTAAATGAGATGCAGAAAGTAATAGCCGGCATACTGAAAGTAACAGTAAATGACATTTCTATAAAGGCAACCACAACTGAAAGAATGGGTTTTGCAGGAAGAGAAGAAGGTCTTATGGCTTATGCAACTGTATTGCTACAGAAGACAAGCTAATAAAGAATGGATATTAAAGCCTGTGATGGTATCTTTGCCGGAATGCAAAAACCATAATTAAAATAATAAACAAATCATCAAATCCACTGCCTTCATATGCTACAGAAGGTTCTTCGGGAATGGATGTCAGAGCTTCTCTTGAAAGTGAAATAACGCTTAGCCCCCTGGAAAGACAACTTGTACCCACTGGTCTGTTTATTGAGTTGCCCGTTGGTTTTGAAGGTCAAATCAGGCCCCGAAGCGGATTAGCCATAAAACAAGGCATTACCTGCCTGAACACACCCGGTACCATTGATGCGGACTACAGGGGAGAAATTATGATTATTTTAATCAACCTTTCGGCAGAGAAACAGGTCATTCATTCTGGCGACAGGATTGCGCAACTGGTGGTTCAAAAAGTGGAGAAGGCTGAATGGTTTGAATCGGTTGAGCTTACTGTTACACAAAGGAATGATGGTGGGTTTGGACATACGGGAAAAAGATAATAACATGACAAAAAGAGTGTTGCTATTTCTTGCTTTTTTAGCCGTTGTATTTGCATCCTGCAGGTCGACACGAACAATACAAAAAGCAATTGTTACTAGGGATACAACTATTGTAGCAGATACCCCTGATACGATCACAAAACTCAGGGAAGACTCGCTGAAATTCATCAAGGAAAGCTATCAGCAGCTTCTTTCAAATAGAATTAATTTCACGACTTTTTCAGCAAAAATGGATGTGGACTATCAGGGGAGTGATGGTAAAAATACGATGTGAATGCACATGTGCGGATGTACAGGGACAGTGTAATATGGGTTTCTGTAACTGCAATACTTGGTATAGAAGGATTAAGGGCTTTTGTTACAAAAGATTCAGTAATCATCCTGAACAAACAAGATAAAGTATATACAAAGCGAAGTCTGGCATATTTACAGGAGGTTACAGCTTTGCCTCTCGATTTACATTCATTACAGGATTTGATAGTTGGAAACCCTGTTTTTCTTGATTCGGCAATCCAGTCTTATAATAGAACAACAGGAATTATTTCACTTTATAACAAAGGTGAATTTTTTAAGAATCTTTTTACTATTTCAGAAGAAGGTAAATTGCCGCTTAGCAGCAAGCTGGACGATTTGGATGAACAACGGAGCCGCACCTGTTTTCTAAAATATGACGAATATGAAAATAAAAAAGGACCAAATTTTCCTTCCAGGAGGGAAATTAATGTCTCGGAAAAAAGCAACCTTTCAATTAAGTTGAATTTCCGGCAGTATGAGTTTAATGAAACGTTAAGTTTCCCCTTTTCAATACCTAAAAGCTATAAGGAGAATTAAGCAGATAAAATTATTTTTGCATCCTGTCGTTATAGAATTCTTTCAGGTTTGTTTTTCAATATCAATATTCCAATATTATGAGAAGAAAAATAGTATTTGTACTTTTTTTTGCAAGCATCATAAGCAGTGTTTTTGCCCAGCCACCTGGTCAGGATAAAACACAACTTGAAAAGGAAAGGCAGGAAATACAAAGAGAGTTGAAAGAAATGCAGGTTGCCTATGATAAATTGAAAGGGCAGTCTAAGCAAATTCTGGCTCAGAAAACAATTCTTGAAAAGAAAATGAATCTGCAGGAGCAGTATATTGGAAGCATTAGTAAAGAAATCAGATCGATAGAGGATGATATATACCTGAGTGAACTGGAGATATACAGACTTAGCAGGCAAGTGGACACATTAAAATCCGAATATGCGAGATCGGTTGTCTATGCTTATAAGAACAGGAGTAATTACGACTACCTGAACTTTGTCTTTTCTGCCAATAACTTTAATGATGCGCTTAAGCGTATTTCGTATTTGAAAAGCTATAAAGAATACCGTGAAAAGCAGGTGTCAACTATTAAGGAAACACAACAGCTAATAGCTCGGCGTAAACAACAACAAATTGGCAGAAAAGAACAAAAAATGTAGCACTATCCAATCAAACGAAGCAGGTAAAAGAATTGGAAAATCAGAAGAAGGAAAAGGATGTTGTGATGTCCCAGTTAAAGTCGAAAGAGAAAGATCTGGCAAAACAGATTGCTGCCAAAAAGAAGAAAGACAGGATTTGCAAAATGCTATTACAGCAATTGTGAAAAGAGAAATTGAAGCAGCAAAGGTAAAAGCCAAGGCGGAAGCAGAAGCAAAAAGAAAAGCAGATGAGCTTGCAAAGAAAAATGCCCCGGCTTCAAACCCTGCAACAAACCCAGCTGCGCCAACGGCTCCTGCTGCGACTACAACTACTTCAATAAGTAAACGAAATGTAAAAAATGAGGCTCCAGCAAGCTATCTTGATTTAAATGCCAAGGACGTAGCTTTAAATGCCAGTTTTCAGGCGAATAAGGCAAAGCTTCCCTGGCCTGTTGACAATGGCATTGTTACTTTACGGTTTGGCCGTAATAAAGTAGGAGATTATATTGATATCGATAACCCAGGTTTAACTATTGCAACGCCAACTGTAGGGGTAACAGTAAAAACTGTTTTTGATGGTGAGGTTAGTGGTATTTATAACCTTGGTGATGGAATGGCCGTAACAATCAGGCATGGTAAGTACTTTACAACTTATGGTAACCTGTCGACGGTAAGTGTATCAAAAGGATCCGTTGTAAAAACTGGCCAGGCAATTGGCCGTGCAGGAAAGGATGATGACGGAAACGGCGGGCAAATAGACTTTATATTAATGATTGAAACAAGAAACGTAGACCCCTACCCATGGCTACGCCGGTAAGAGTCTATTTATTATAGACCCGTGCAAAACCGGGGATTGTTGTTAGAGAAATCTTTCATATAATTTTTCATATAACGGAACAATATTGCTGATGTCGAATTTTTTTGCATGTGCGGCAGCCTTTTCTTTGAATTGATTCAATACCACGTCTTCTTTCAAAATTGTTATAGCCTGCAGGCTCATTGAGGCAGTATCACCAACATTGCTCATATAACCGGTTTCCCCATCTATCATTATTTCTCCTAATCCGCCGGCATTGGTTGAAACCACAGGAACACCGGCAGCCATCGCTTCCAATGCTGCCAGTCCAAAACTTTCATACTCAGACGTAAGCAGAAATAAATCAGCAATTGCAAGTATGTCTTCCATTTGTTCTTGCTTGCCAACAAAACGGATATTATCACAAATTTTCAACTCCCGGCGCAGGTCTTCTGCCGTGCTTCTTTCCGGGCCATCACCTACAAAAAGCAATTTGGATGGAATTTCTTTCTGCACTTCGTAGAAAATTTTTACTAGATCCTGCACTCTTTTTATTTTCCTGAAATTAGATGCATGCATTAGTATTCTTTCCCCATTAGGTGCAATTACTTTCTTAAAAGCATCAATAGGTTTGCGATTGAAGCGATGCACATCCACAAAGTTTACAATTACTTCAATTTCTTTCTTTATGTCAAAGTGACTGTATGTTTCTTCTTTCAGATTTTGAGAAACTGCTGTAATTGCATCACTTTCGTTAATAGAAAAAGTTACAACTGGGGCATACATTTTATCTCTGCCTACCAAAGTAATATCCGTACCATGCAGTGTAGTAATGACCGGGATATTTTTACCCTCTTTTTTTAGTATTTGTTTTGCCATATAAGCTGCCGAGGCATGCGGAATAGCGTAGTGAGTATGGAGCAGATCGAGTTTATGATTTTTTATCACATCCACCATTGTGCTGGCAAGAGCTGTTTCGTATGGAGGGAAATCAAAAAGCGGGTAAGTGGGGACCTGCACTTCGTGATAAAAGACGTTTGGCATGAACTCACTCAGTCTTACCGGTTGCTGATAAGTAATAAAGTGTACGAAATGGCCTTTCTGTGCCAGGGCTTTACCTAATTCTGTAGCCAGCACTCCGGAACCACCAAAAGTGGGATAGCAAACAATACCAATTACCATAATAGTTAAATCAGAAGCCGAAGTTAGTTGTTTTGCTGAACCTGCCTGTACCATTTATCTTTTTCTTTCAGCCAATAATCCAGGTTTCTTTTATCTTTAGCAAAATGCTTTAATACATGAAGAAGTCGCTTTTGTTTAGCCTCATATTTTTTTCAGCTGCAGGTCTTTTTTCCCAGAATGCAGATTCTTTTTTTATAAAAAGGATTGCCGATGAAATTCTTACAAATGGGCAGGCATACGAGAATCTGCGACATCTTTCAAAGCAAATTGGCCCCAGTCTTGCAGGTTCGCAGGGAATGGTAAAAGCTGAACATTGGGGACTGAGATTAATGCTGGAAAGCGGTGCCGATAAAGCATGGCGGCAGGAGTGTATGGTACCACACTGGGTAAGAGGAGGAAAAGATGAGATGTGGTCTTCACAGCTTGTTTCGGCCAACATTCCAGGAAAACCAGATGCCAGGCTGATTAAAAGGTATTATGATGTGGTGGCATTGGGCAACTCTGCAGGCACACCAAAAGCAGGGCTTTCCGCAGAGGTACTACTCGTCAATTCGTTTGATGAACTGGATAAAAGAAAAGAAGAAGCTAAAGGGAAGATTGTGTTCTTTAATTACAAATTCAATCCTACATTCATCCGCACTTTTCAGTCTTATGGAGATGCGGCAAAATACAGGGGCAATGGACCTTCGGCCGCAGCAAAATATGGTGCAGCCGGTGTAATAATAAGAAGTATGAGCCATAGTGTGGATAATCATCCACATACCGGGGCAACCCGGTATGATTCTGCATATGCAAAGATTCCGGCAGTCGCCGTTGGTTTGCGTGATGCAGATTTTATAAGTGACCAGTTAAAAAAAGGCAAGTTGTCCGTTACCATAAAAACAAACGGTTATTTTCTTCCGGACACAATCGGGCATAATATTATCGGAGAACTGAAAGGAACAGAATTTCCGGAAGAGATTGTTACAGTAGGAGGGCATTTGGATAGTTGGGACAATTGCGAAGGGGCACATGATGATGGGGCAGGCTGCGTTCAGGCTATTGAAATTTTGAGAACATTTAAAGTACTTGGCTACAAACCTAAAAGAACAATCCGGTTTGTATTGTTTGCCAATGAAGAAAATGGATTAAGAGGTGGTTTGAAATATGCTGAAGAAGCAAAATTTAAGAATGAAAAACATGTATTGGCAATAGAGAGTGATGCAGGTGGTTTTACTCCAAGAGGCCTAGGTTTTTCGGGTAGCGATGAACAGTTTAAGAAATTTATGATGTGGAGAGAGCTAATTGCTCCTTATGGTTGCAGCGAGTTTTATAGAGGAGGAGGAGGTGCTGATATTGGCCCATTAAACAGGGCATTAGGTACACCTATGGCCGCACTACATCCTGACTCGCAACGCTATTTTGATGTACACCATGCAAGAAGCGATGTGTTTGAAGCTGTAAATAAAAGGGAACTGGAACTGGGTGCCATTAATATGGCAGCATTGATTTATTTGGTGGATAAGTATGGATTATAGTTTACTGAACTAAACAGTCCAACGCTTTATTAACAGATGCAAACGGGAATGATTCCATAACTGTTTGCATCTGTTTTTTTATCTCGCTGGTGCAAAGATTACCAATGCTTCCTTCATGGGTATGATTGATTTCAATATCATACTTAAAAGCACCAGCTTCAATATCTAATCCGATTTTTTTATAGGCATCCCTGAAGGGCGTTCCTGTATTTACAAGTTTATTTACTTCTTCTACACTAAAGAGGTATTTATATTTTTCATCAGTTAGAATATTCTCTTTGATTTCGATGTTTGATAACATCAGTCCGGCCATTTCAATACAATTTTTCAGCGTTTTGAATGCCGGGAAAAGATGTTCTTTCAGTAATTGCAAATCACGGTGATAACCTGAAGGCAGGTTCGTTGTCATCAGCATGATTTCATTCGGTAATGCTTTAATGCGGTTACAGTGTGAACGTATCAGTTCAAAAACATCAGGATTTTTTTTGTGCGGCATAATGCTGCTGCCAGTGGTCAGTTCAGCCGGGAAAGAAATAAAATCAAAATTTTGATTCAGATACAAACAGGCATCCATACTGAGCTTTGCCAGTGTGTCAGCTATATTGACCAATGATTGTGCTGCAATCCGTTCTGCTTTTCCTCTACCCATCTGGGCATAAATAACATTATAGTTCAAATCGGCAAAGCCAAGCAATTGGGTTGTAAGTGTTCTGTTAATGGGAAACGAAGAACCATAACCGGCAGCAGAGCCTAACGGATTCTTGTTAACCACATCGTAAGCTGCCTTGATAGTGAGGACATCATCAACAAGGCTTTCTGCATAGGCGCCAAACCATAAGCCGAAAGAAGATGGCATGGCCAGTTGCAGGTGAGTGTAACCCGGTAACAAATGATTCTTATGCTTTTCGCTTTGTGATTGCAGCAGTTCAAAAAACGGGTGAATGACATTGACCAGTTCTTCCAGCTCATTTCTTAGAAAAAGTTTTATATCAACCAATACCTGGTCGTTGCGGCTGCGGGCAGAATGGATTTTTTTTCCAGCAGCACCTATTTTTGTGTAAGCAAATATTCCACCTGTGAGTGAACATCTTCGGCCTCAGGATTAATACTGAAAGATGAACTTTGAATTGAGCTATAGATGCTTCTGAGCTCTCTAACCAGATCATCTTTCTCGGTTGTGGTGAGCAAGCCTACTGTTTCGAGCATAATTACATGGGCAATAGAGCCCAGCACATCGAAAGGTGCAAGCATCAGGTCAAATTCACGGTCATTGCCGACCGTAAACCTTTCTACTTCGGCCAGAGAAGTTTTGTCTTTTTGCCACAGCTTCATAATACCTGGTTTAATAACTGAATGTATAATTCAATTCCTTCTTCTATCTCTTTAATGTAAATATACTCGTCGGCAGTATGGCTCCTGGCAGAATCGCCAGGCCCCATTTTCAAAGATGGAAAAGGCATCAATGCTTTGTCAGAAGTAGTTGGAGAGCCATAGTAAGACCTGCCAAGATTGATACCGGCCGCCACTAAAGGGTGGTTAAGGGCAATGGAAGTGGATCGAAGTCTTGTGCTTCTCGGTTTCACATCGCAATGCACATTCGCCTTTATTATTTTCACTACTTCTTCAAAAGTGTATAGCTCATTAATTCTAGTGTCAACCACAAATTTGCAAACAGCCGGAACTACGTTATGCGCCTTATTTTCTGTTTCAATAACAGTCACACTCATTCGGGAAGGACCGAGCAGATCAGATACTTTATCAAACTCATAATTGCGGAACCATTCTATGTCTTTAAGTGCTGTATATATGGCATTTTCGCCTTCATTTCGGGCCGCATGACCGGCTTTGCCATAGCTGAAGCAGTCAATTACCATCAAACCTCTTTCTGCAACGGCCAATTGCATCTGTGTGGGTTCACCCACAATGGCACAGTCAATTTTTGGTAAATAGGGTAATGTGTATTCGACGCCACCGTTTCCGCTTATTTCTTCTTCGGCGGTGGCTGCAACAATAAGATTGTATTTTAAATTTTCCTTATCATAAAAATGCAGGAAGGTGGCAATTAGCGAAACAAGGCAACCGCCGGCATCGTTGCTGCCCAATCCAAACAGTTTACCTTCTTCGACGACAGGAGTGAAAGGATCTTTAGTGTATTGAGGGTTGGGCTTTAACGTATCATGGTGAGAGTTCAGCAGGATAGTTGGCTTTTTCTCAGCAAAGCACTGGTTAATTGCAACAATGTTATTGCCGACCCATGTGGCCGGAATTTCTTTTGTTGCACAAAGCTTTGCAATAATGCCTGCCGTTTTTTCTTCTTCTTTGCTAAAAGAAGGAGTGGCGATCAGGTTCTTCAGCAATTCAATTGCCTCCTGTTGCAGGATGTTCAGGTTGTTACTCATGTATTATGCTTGTGCCGTCGTTTCCTTCAATTAATGAATGAAGATTCTCTGCTTTTCCAATAATCACTTTATGTACACCACTTTTTAATGCTGAAAAAGCATTATCTAATTTCGGAATCATTCCGGCAAAAATAGACCCCCTGCCCCCTGCAAGGGGGGATTTTAATTCTTCATACATTGATGGTGTAATTGTGGGGATCAATGATGTTTCGTCGTTTACATCAAGCAGCACTCCGCTCTTTTCAAAAGAGTAAACAAGTGAAACCTCATATATACTACTTAAGGATTTAGCTACTTCCTGTGCAATGGTATCTGCATTTGTATTTAGGAGTTGCCCGTTCTCGTCATGTGTAATGGGGGCAATAACAGGAACAAGTCCATTTTCAATAAGGCTTTGCCAGTTACGGGTTTCCATCATTTCAGACTTTACATCTCCCACAAAGCCATAATCAATTTCCCTGACAGGCCTTTTTACGGCCGGAATAAGATTTCCGTCAGCTCCTGTAACACCGATAGCGTTGCATCCAAGTTTTTGAAGCTGCGCAACAATTTTTTTGTTGATAAGCCCGGCATATACCATTGTTACCAAGTCAATGGTTGCAGCATCTGTTATTCTTCTGCCATCAATGTACTTACTTTCAATGCCAAGCTGCGATCCAATTTTGGTAGCAACTTTTCCTCCTCCATGAATAAGTACTTTATTTTCTTTTATTTCTGCAAAAGATTCCAGGAACGAAACAAGTTTTGTCTCGTCATCAATAATGTTTCCACCAATTTTTATGACATATAACTTATCCATTACTCTTCAATATTTCTGAAAGTACAGCCTGGGCCGCCCATATTCTGTTTCCTGCTTCCTGTGTAATAATGCTGTTGGTTCCATCGAGCACTTCATCGCTCAGCTCTACATTTCTTCGCACCGGAAGGCAGTGCATCACTTTCGCATTATTGGTTAGTTCAAGTTTCTTGTTTGTCAGCATCCATTTTGGGTCGCTTTCATATAACTTACCATAGTCGTTATAAGTACTCCAGTTTTTGACATAAATGAAGTCAGCATCTTTTAATGCTTCATCCTGGTTATGTGTAATGGTCGCCCCATTAGTAAATTCTTCACTTAGCTCATAATCTTCGGGATGGGTGATTACAAAATCTGACTTGCCCCAGGCAGTTATCCATTGTGCAAAACTGTTAGAAACACATTGTGGCAATGGCTTGATATGTGGAGCCCAGGAAAGAACAATTTTAGGTTTCCGGTTTTGGATTTCAGCGTTATTCAGAACTTCGGTTATTGTTATTACATCAGCTAATGATTGCAAAGGGTGAAGTGTGGCACTTTCCAGGCTAACCACCGGGATGCCTGCATATTTGATAAACTGTTTGATGTACATTTCGCTGTAATCTTCGTCTTTATGAATAAGATTGGGAAATGTGCGTATGGCAAGTATATCAAAGTATTTGCCTAAAATAGGTGCAGCATCTTTTATATGTTCGACCGTTTTTCCACTCATGATGGCTTCTTCCTCAAACTCTAAAGCCCAGCCTTCCTGCCCGACGTTGAAAATGATGCATTCCATTCCAAGGTTTTGCGCAGCTATCTGGGTGCTAAGCCTTGTACGCATACTGGGATTGAGGTAAAGACAACCAATACGTTTGTTGGCCCCAAGTGATTTTTCTGCAAATGGATTTGCTTTAAACGCAAGAGCTTTTTGCACCATCGCATCAATATTTGTCACATCATGAACAGAAATGAAGTTTCTCATTTTAGTCTTCCTGAATTGATTGTAAATTGTTTATTTCTTCTTTAATGGCTTCAATAAAATGCTCCGCATCTTTCTTCTTTAATGCAAGGGACGGAAGCAAACGGATAACATTTGGCTTTGCTTCACCAGTAAATATTTGTTGATTCCACAAAAGATTTTTCTTCAGGTCTTTTAGCTCATCAGGAACATCGAAACCTATCATTAGCCCTCTTCCCCTTACATTTTTCAACTGTGAAATTGCTTCCAGTTCATCTCTCAGGTATTTTCCAATCATTACGGCATTGCCCATGAGTTTCTCTTCTTCCATTACTTCCAGCACGGCAAGGTCGCTGCACAAGCCAGATGATTTCCTCCGAAAGTAGTGCCTAATTGGAAATGTTTGGGTTTAATATGTGGCGCAATGATTATACCTGCAACAGGAAAGCCGTTGCCCATGCCTTTTGCCATAGTGTATATGTCGGCATTTACACCAGCAAAGTCGTGACTGAAGAACTTGCCACTTCTGCCATAACCACATTGTACGCTGTCGGCAATATACACAGCACCACATTCATCACACAGGGTCCTGATTTTTTTGAGAAAAGAATTTGATGCAACATTAATGCCTCCCACACCCTGGATGCCTTCAATAATTACAGCGGAGATTTCTTCACCAATCTTTGCGAAGCAATCCTCTAAAGCTGCCTCATCATTATAAGGAAGGAAGATTACATTGTCTGTTTCGTTTACAGGTGCAATATAATTTTTGTTATCTGTGGCCGAAACAGCTAAGGATGTTCTGCCATGAAAAGCTTTGCTGAATGCAACAATCTTTTTTCTTCCGTTATGAAAACTGGCAAGCTTCAGGGCATTTTCATTTGCTTCAGCACCACTGTTGCAAAGGAAGAGCTGATAATCTTTTTTGCCTGAAATCTTACCCAGTTTTTCAGCTAATTGCTGTTGCAGTGGAATTTTAATTGAATTGGAGTAAAAGGCAATTCTCTCTAACTGATCTTCAATACGCTGCACCCAATGCGGATGTGTATGACCAATGCTGATAACGGCATGTCCACCGTACAGGTCAAGGTATTGCTCGCCTTTATCATCCCAAACATAAGAGCCTTTCGCTTTGGAGATAATAATGTCGTTAGTTGGATATACGTCGAATAAGTTCATTTCAGTAAATTAAAAATAATTTGCTTTGAGTATTAGTCCGGCTGTTTCTTCAAGTCCAAACAGCAGATTCATGTTTTGTACAGCCTGTCCGCTGGCACCTTTCAGTAAGTTGTCAATAGCGGAATGAACAACCAGTTTACTTCCGGCTTTTTCAAGTTGTATTACTGCTTTGTTGGTATTTACAACCTGTTTAAGAAATATAGGGTCTCTGCTTACATGTGTAAACGGATGACCTGTATAGAAGTTTTCAAATAAAGGATAAAGTTCTGAAAGTTCCATATCGCAACGTAAAGTAGAACTGACAAAGATACCTCTTGTAAAATCGCCCCGCCATGGAACGAAACTTAAGTCTATATCGGAGCCGGGCTGTAGTTGCAATAACGATTCACCAATTTCTCCGAGATGCTGATGTGTTAGAGTTTTATAGGCCTGGATGTTATTGGCCCTCCAGCTAAAATGAGAGGAGGTGGATAATGACTGACCTGCTCCGGTACTGCCGGTAATTCCGGTTGTATATACATCATTCAGTAAACCAGCTTTTGCCAGAGGTAATAGCCCTAATTGGATAGCAGTAGCAAAGCAACCGGGATTTGCGATATTTTGTGCCGATTTTATTTTTTCAACATTTAATTCGGGCAGACCATAAATAAATTTCCTCTTTCCTATTTCCGATTGCAGGGTTAACCGAAAATCATTAGCGAGATCTATTATTTTAATGTTGTCGGCTATCTTATTCTGTTCGAGAAACTTCTTAGATTCACCATGTCCAAGGCACAGGAATAAGACATCAATGTTATCATTCAGTTCGCCTGAAAATTTCAGATCTGTTTCTCCGAATAAATCCTGGTGAACAGCATACACTGGTTGACCTGCATTCTGCGGCTGTGTATGAAATTGATTGAAACATGCGGATGATTTATAAGCAACCTTATAAGTTCGCCGCCGGTATATCCGGCACCACCAATTAAACCGACCCTAATTACCATTGTTTTCTTTTTGTACTGCTTCGTAAATGGATGTTTGATTTCCAAATATTCTGGAGAAGCCTTTTACATCACCATCACTAAAACCAGTATTCATTTCTCCATATTTGCCAAACTTGCTGCTCATTAAATCAAATTTCGACTCAATGCCAATTACCTGGAAGCGGTAAGGCATCAGTTGAAAGAATACTTCGCCAGTTACATTTTGTTGACTGCTGGTCAAAAATGCCTCAATATCTCTCATTACGGGGTCAAGTATTTGTCCTTCGTGAAGCCAATTACCGTAGAATTGTGCCAGTGTATCTTTCCATTGCAGTTGCCATTTAGTAAGCACATGCTTTTCCAGTGCATGGTGACCTTTAATGATAATCATAGGGGCTGCAGCCTCAAAGCCTACACGGCCTTTGATACCGATAATAGTGTCGCCAACATGAATGTCACGCCCAACACCGTAAGGTCCGGCAACAGATTGCAGGTACTGAACTGCTTCTGAAGGATGCTCAAATAATTTATCATTAACAGCTTTTAGTTCGCCCTTCTCAAAACTTAGTTTAATTTCTTCACTGCCTGTTCTTGTAACCTGTGTTGGCCAGGCTTCCTCGGGCAATATTCCTTTTGACGACAGAGTTTCTTTACCTCCAACACTGGTTCCCCACAAACCTTTATTAATAGAGTACATCGCTTTTTCAGCATTCATCTCCACGCCTTTGCTTTTCAGGTAGGCAATTTCTTCCTCACGGCTTAGTTTTAACTCACGGATAGGAGTAATGATTTCCACACCTGGAATCATGATGTGAAAAATCATGTCAAAACGAACCTGGTCATTTCCGGCGCCGGTACTGCCATGTGCTACTGCATCAGCATTTAATTTTTTTGCATGTTCAGCAATATGCAATGCCTGACTTAAACGTTCTGCCGAAACAGACAAAGGATATGTATTGTTTTTTAAGCAATTTCCAAAGACAAGGTATTTGATAATGCGGTCGTAGTAACCTTTGATTGCGTTAACTGTAGTGTGTGTTTTTACTCCCAGTTTATATGCATGTGCTTCGATTTGTTTTAACTCGTCATCGCTGAAGCCGCCGGTATTTACAATAATACTGTGCACTTCATAGCCTTTATCTTCACCCAGGTATTTAACGCAGTAAGTAGTATCTAATCCACCGCTAAAACCGAGTACAACTTTTTTAGCCATTTTAGTATTGTTGTTATAAATGAAAGAAATAATGAAATAGTGATTTTGGCTTGCTGCCATTGCTATTTGTAACCCCTTTATCTTTTCTCAAAAACGGTTTCAAAAGCTTCCATTGTTTAAATCGAAGAAGCCGTTCAAATCCTTTTGCGTTTTCTTTAAAAAATTCTTTTGTTTCCTCAGGTTCGTAGTGGTCTTTTGGATCGTAAAGCATCGCTGTGCACATGCAGTTCTTACGTTCTTTACTCATAAGAATATCATAGTTAACACAACTTTTGCATCCGGCCCAGAAAGCTTCATCCTGCGTTAGTTCAGAATAGGTGACGGGTTCATAACCAAGGTCACTGTTAATTTTCATTACTGCAAGTCCTGTTGTTAATCCAAATATTTTTGCGTTTGGATATTTTTCTCTTGAAAGATCAAATACTCTCTTCTTAATGCCTTTGCCACGCCACTTTTTCTGAATGCTGGGGCAACTATCAATCCGCTGTTGGCTACATAGCTGCCATGGCTCCAGGTTTCAATATAGCAGAAGCCTACCCATTCGTTATGATCGGTAATGGCAATAACTGCTTTTCCCTCGTCTATCTTCTGCTCAATATATTCCGGGCTGCGTTTGGCTATTCCGGTGCCTCTGGCGGCAGCGGAAGCTTCCATTTCATCTGTTATCGTTTTAGAGTAAACCTTATCTGAGATGGTAGCCGCTCTGCTGCTAATCCGGGGATTCTTCACTGACAGGGACCTTGGTGAGTGGTTCGTCCTGTCAGAAAACAGGATGGCGTCGGGGGCGGGAAAACGTAAATACATCAAAGCCAACAGAATAAACTCCGCTGGTAATTGGTGCATGAAACGCAAACTGCTTTGTATGTGTCAGAATGTTAGCCATATAGCGTATCAAATTGTAACTTGTACGCAAATTTATAATAATAATTGTTTCGAGGTCATAAATTTTTTGTTATAAACTCATTTTATGGAAGCACATAAATTCTGCACTGAATGAACAGCCGTTAGCAGAAATGCCAGTGAAGAAGAAATCCTGGCTCAGAAAATTTGCAAGAAGAATTTTGATTATCTCGCTGATTGCACTGGCGGTATTTATTTATATAAAATTTTTCTACATTTTTGGCGAAGGGAGCAAAGCTGGTGAGTTGAATTTTATTGTAAAGAAAGGATATGTATTCAAAACGTATGAAGGAAGAGTAATTCAAACCGGGTATAAGTCCAGGGTAGCAGGAAGCATTCAATCAAACGAATTTGAGTTTTCTGTAGTTAATGAAAAAGTGGCGCAGCAGTTGATGTCAAACAGTGGTGCATTTATGGAATTGCATTATAAAGAATATCTGGGCACTTTACCCTGGCGGGGAATGAGTAAATATGTGGTGGACAGTATTATCTCAATACAAAAGCAGGGAACCCAAACTACGCCATTACAATAGTTACTAACCGGTATAAAGTAAGAATATAGCCGGACGCTTATGAATGTCTGGCTTATTTTTTTGCCAGGAAGAAATTGTTTTTGTTTTAATCCATTCATCTTTTCCCGTAATGTCAACAGCAATACAGAGCCTGGTTTCCGGATGGCAGGTCTTCAGTAATGTTTCAATCAGTTGATTATTTCTGTATGGAGTTTCAATAAAAATCTGTGTGCAGTTTTTCTTTTTTGATTCTGTTTCAAAATCCTTAATGCTTTTGCAGCGCAGATGATTGTCTATTGGCAGGTAGCCATTGAACTGAAAGGTTTGTCCGTTCATGCCACTTGCCATTAATGCGAGTAAAATTGAACTTGGACCCACTAATGGTCTTACAGTAATATCCATTTCCTGCGCTATCGCTATCAATACCTGACCGGGGTCTGCCACACCGGGGCATCCTGCTTCACTGATGATGCCTATTATGTTTCCTTTTTTTAGGTGAGTTCTGAAAATATCTGCTGCTGCGGCATCTTCTTTCATATTGATCCATTCGTAATTGTCAATTATCATATTCTGACCTGGTAAATAATGCTTCCACAATTGCTTAAAGAAACGCCGTGTGGTTCTTTCATTTTCTGCAAAAAAAACTGAACAGGTTGCGATGGCCTCAGCTAGGTAAGCAGGGATACAGGCAATACTGTTTTCGGCAAGAGCAGAAGGTATGAGATAAACCGTAGCCATTTTATTTGCTGTTTTTCACTTTGTGAATAGTAAGGGTTCCTGCCACCACAGCATAAGCAGGTGCAAAAATGATAAGGGCATGCATAATATAAAACAATATTCCGTTTCCGATAGCAAGTCCTTTGTGTTGCGCCGATAGGGCGATACTTGTTTGTTTGTTAAAACCTGCTCTTGCAAGGGGAAAGTCAAGCATGGAAAATCCGAAATAGTAGCATTCAAGCAGCAGGGCAATTACAGGAGTTATCCATCCGGCAACAGGAACAAGTGAAAGCAGCAGCAATGCCACCAGGTAAACCGATTGCCAGCCGCAGTTTCTTAATGCCTGTTGTGTACTTCTTATGCTGCTGCTTTTTACGGCTTCTTTGT
This sequence comes from Chitinophagaceae bacterium, assembly GCA_016719815.1. Taxonomy (GTDB): domain Bacteria; phylum Bacteroidota; class Bacteroidia; order Chitinophagales; family Chitinophagaceae; genus JJ008. The sequence continues at coordinate 515,948 of JADJYK010000001.1, forward strand.
TAAATGAATGTTCTTTGCCTTCAATAATAGCTTCCGTTTTTTCACTCAGGTAAGCAAAAAGCGGTGAACCGATAATCAGGGTCAGGTATTTGAAGAAAGAGAAGTAAAAGAGTACCAGTACAATCCGCAACATCATGTTTGTCATTACCAAGAGGAAACTCAGCCATTCGCTTCTTTTCTTTTGCAGCCAGTTTTCTATACCCAGTTGATTGCTTACCCATGACACAACACTGTTTGAAGATTGCCAGAAGAAATACATACCGGCTATAAAAAGAATAGTATAAATAATTCCGGGCAGTAATATCCACTTAAACAGTTTGTGCTGGTGAATAAAGCGCCGGGCATCTTCCCACGACTGAATTGCTATGACAATTTCTTTCAGCAAAGCATAAATTTGACGGGTAAATATAGTAAATAGTGAATAGTCAATTGTGAATGGTCAATAGAAAATGGAGTTGGGAATTATGAAAAAACTATCTAAAGATTTCTACCAAAGTATTGATGTGCTACTGGTAGCAAAAGAATTACTGGGAAAGATTCTGGTTACAAGATTTGGCGGAATGGAAACTACTGGAAAAATTGTGGAAGTAGAAGCCTATACCGGAGTGGCCGACAGGGCCTCCCATTCATTTGGTGGAAGAAGGACCAGGAGAAATGAAGTGATGTATGCCGAAGGAGGGACAGCATATGTTTATTTCTGCTATGGTATCCATCATTTGTTTAATGTGGTTACAAATGTAAAGGAGGTGCCGCAGGCTGTGCTGGTGAGGGCATTGGAACCGCTAAGCGGAATTAAACACATGCTGGCAAGAACCGGGAAAATAAAACCGGATAATTCAATTACAAAAGGGCCGGGTAACCTGTCAAAGGCGATGGGGTTGCATACAAGTCATTCCGGGTTGTCTCTCCAGAGCAGGGAACTGTTTATTGCTGAAGACAGATTTAGCAGCTTGGCAAATGAAATGATATCATCACCCCGGATTGGAGTGGATTATGCAGGTGAAGATGCAATGTTGCCCTACAGGTTTTATTTAAAAGACAATGCTTATGTGAGTGGTAAAAAATATCAAAGTTTTTAAAAAAGAAAAACCGGCATTATTACCGGATTTTTAGACATATAAAGTATTTATTTCCTGATTTAGAATCTTGGGCAGTTCAGTTTTTTCAGGCTAGGATCACTTGGTTTCTTAATGTAAATGAGCGAAATTTCATTGCCACCCCTCAGGTTCGATGCTGTTTTTAATGCGCTGGTGTTGATGTCGTATGTATAACCGATATGGAAGGAAGAAAATTCCAGCCCGATATATGGAATAACCGCATCGTTTAACCGATACCATGCCCCAAGAAAAACATTGGTGGGGTTTTCGTCGCTGTTATTAACATTATACATAAAAGAACCACCCGCCACCGTGTTAGTTGCTTTTGCCTGCATACCGTGAAGTGCCGACAGGTGAATTGCATGATATGAACCGATAGGAACCTTTCCGCCGGCCTGTATGGTTGTTCGGGGTTGCAGCAGGTATTGCCCACCCTGGAAAGTTTCTTTTGGCCTGTTGATATGGTACATGGAAGCTCCAACGTAAAAGTTATTGTAACCGTTTGTGCTGCCACTATACAGGATTCCTGCATTAACATCAGCATAGCTTAAATTAAGCTGTTTGTTAGTGAACACTTCGCTGGTAACTCCGGTAAAGCCAAAGGGAGTTAATTCATCCTGGAAATCAACCTTGCTGATGTCCAGCCTTTTATTGATATATGCTCCCTGAAAACCCACACCTATCTGGTGAAAACCATCTTCGTCCAATCCTTTATGAAAAGCCAGTGACAGACCTGCGTAGTTTGTTGTGAGTACGCCATCACCGGCACGGTCAGTTACACCCAGCACACCTACGCCCAACTGGTCAATATCGGCCAGCCTGCTTTTCAGAACGCCAAAATCAACAGAGGCTGTCTTTGTAACAAACGCATTATTTATTGTGGGCCATTGGTTCCTGTAATTGCCTGCCACACGAAATACGCCGTCAAACTTGCCGGTAAGTGCCGGGTTAAGTGTAAGCGGGGAAGCAAAAAATTGTGAAAAATTAGGATCCTGTGCTTTTGCAGTATCAAACAGAGCCACACTAACCAGAAGAAGTAAAAATTTTTTTTTCATTTCAGCATTACTGTTTTATCACTATTTCAAACGAAAAACGAAGTTGAAATTTATTGAATAAACTAACGTAATTATTTATCAATAATTGTCAGCCTGTTTAGCGAATTTCCGCCCAAAAGAATTCCGGCACTGGCCGGGGGCGAAAAGTACAACAAAATAAAGACTCAAAAAAAGGAAATATTGCTGCCCTGAAGGTCCCAAAACACAGTGAAAGAATGAAAATGCAGCCTTCCAATTGATATAGCTTGTTAGAAATTAATAGCTTGACGGCTCAGCTGATTACATCTGCAATTTGTTGCCAAAAGCCAAATCTCCGGCATCTCCAAGCCCGGGTACGATATAACCTTTGGCGGTTAGTTCATCATCAATATCGCCGCACCAAATGGTAACAGAAGGCACCAGCCGTTTAACATATTCAATACCAACGGTGCAGGCTATAGCCGCAACGATGTGAATGGACGATGGATTTCCTTCTTCTTTTAGAAACTGGATTGTTTTTACCAGCGAGGAACCTGTAGCCAGCATTGGATCGGAAATAATGAGCACTTTATTGTCCAACTCGGGGCAGGAAATATATTCAAGGCTTATTTCAAAACTGCCGTCTTTGTTATGCTTGCGGTAGGCCGAGACAAAGGCATTGTCGGCCTTATCGAAATAATTTAATAAACCCTGATGCATGGGCAAACCTGCCCGCAGAATGGTTGCCAGAACAGGTTGTTCTTTCAGTATTTTATGAGTGGCAATACCCAGCGGCGTTTGTATTTCCTTTTCTTCAAAAGGAAGCACTTTGCTGATTTCAAGGGCAATTGCTTCTCCGATACGTTCCAGGTTGCGGCGAAAACGCATCCTGTCTGTCTGAACATTTACGTCCCGCAGTTCGCTTACCCAGTTACTTACCAAAGAATGCTTTTCGCTTAAGTTGACAACCATAAAGATTGAAATTTTAAAAATTCCTGATTGGATATTGACTTACAAGTTAAACCTTTGCGTATCAAATCTTGGCAAATCTAAATTCTGAAATCTGAAATCTGAAATATGTTTTACAGGGCTATTGGTTTAATGAGTGGCAGTTCTCTCGACGGGCTGGACATTGCTTTTGTTGAATTCCAGGAGCAGGGCGGTAAATGGACTTATGAAATTAAAGCAGCAGACTGTCTGCCTTACGAAGAAGGCTGGGCCGAAAGACTAAAGAATGCCATACATCTTTCGGCACTCGATTACCAGTTACTGCATACGTCCTACGGTCATTATTTAGGCAAGAAAGTAAACGAGTTTATTGATGCCAAAAAGCTGCACTACCAAGTGGGATTAGTATCATCGCACGGGCATACCACTTTTCACCTGCCCCAACAGGGAATGACCGGGCAAATAGGCGATGGTGCTGCCATTGCTGCCGAAACCGGCCTGCCGGTGGTAAGCGATCTGCGGGCAGTGGATGTGGCTTTTGGCGGGCAAGGGGCACCCATTGTGCCAATAGGCGAAAAACTGCTAATGCCTGAGTATGATTACTTTTTGAACATTGGCGGGATTGCCAATATCTCCGTAAACCGGGAAGATTATGTTGCCTTTGATGTGTGCCCGGCCAACCGGGTGCTGAATATGCTGGCCAATGAAGCAGGAAAGGCTTTTGACGAAGGTGGTGCAATGGCGGCAGGCGGACAACTGAACACAGAACTGCTTGATAAACTGAATGCATTAGATTATTACGCAAAGCCCTGGCCCAAATCGCTGGCGAATGATTTTGGAACCGATGTGGTGTACCCGTTAATTAAATCTGCAGGTTGTACGGTGGCTGATGCGCTGCATACATTCTCAGAACATGTGGCAATACAGGTAAGTAACTCGGTTAAGGCTTTGCGTTTTGAGCGGCGAGCAACGAGTAACGGCCAATTGCTCATTACCGGGGGCGGTGCATTAAACACTCATCTTGTAAACCGGATAGCGGCACAGGTAGCTGCACATCATATTGATGTGGTAGTGCCCGAAGCGGCGCTGGTAAATTATAAAGAGGCAATTATAATGGCCTTTATTGGTGTGCTGCGCTGGCGACAGGAAAAAAATGTACTGGCTTCTGTTACCGGAGCCCGGCGTGACAGTGTGGGCGGAGCTTTATGGATGGGGACGGAGGGGTAGTTGATGGTAGTTTTTCTTTTGCGGGTGGAAGAATTCTTTTTGCGGGTCGCTTAATACTACTTGCGGGTCAAAGATGTCTTTTTGCGGGTTGGAGAATACTAAAAACGGGGCGGATTTTTCCGCCCCGTTAAGCATTTGAGGTGTTACAGGCTGTTTGTTTTTAGTCTTTGGGGACTCTACACATTAAGGCGCTTACCTGTTTGTACTGCGGCGAACCTGAACCGAACAATGATTTGACGTATTTTTTTACATTTCCTGCTGTGGCAACCAAGCCTGTTAGGTCGTCGTAGAGTTCTGCGTTTCTGGCGATGCGGCTGTTGCTCCAGGCGGTGTAGGTGTTGGCGACATCGGTGTTGGTAGTTTGCATGACGCCGAGTTTGGTGGCGAGTGCCGTGAGGTTGATGTCTGTTTCGTTGGGTGCATAGGCCGCCGTGGTGGTGAGCAGGTTGATGAGCCTTGCGAAGTGCTCCATTAACTGGTCGTAGCTCTGCTGTGAGGCAGAGATGGTGCCACCGGATGGTGGTGTGTCTGCCGGGTTACCGTTTGCTGGTGTTGTGTCTTTGGTGGTGGCCCGTTTGCCCTGGATTTTCCGGTTGATGGTTTTGGCGTCTTTTACTTTTTCGGCATCTGCACCGCAGGCCTCGAAAGCATTGACAACCCTTGTGGCAAGAGGTCTTAAATCTTCAAATGCGGTTTTGCGCACATTGACGGCATTGTTGAAAGTGGTTTGGGCAGCAATGACACCGTTGAGTGCTGTGCGGGCATTGGTGAGCTTGGTGCCGAGGCTTGCGACGGAAAGTGCTGAGGCTGTTGTAAGTGGGGTAGCCGTTGCAGAAGGAGATAAGGTCTTCGAAGTTGGCTACGTTCTTAGCATGTCCTGTTTCGTTGATTGCAGGCATAGTGATAAGAGTTTTAAGATTAAAAAAATAGTTAAGGATGGAAAATAGGAAAAGAAGGACAACCTGATTAAAATCATATGCAAAAATTATGTTATGATTTTTTGTGAAGATAAATTTGGAAACGCAAGTTGAGAAAGAAAAAAGGTATACAGTAAGAATATGAAGTATAGTACAGGAAAGCCTAATGAAAATTACTTCTCAGTAATAGCCCTATAAGAAGGCGAACAATTATTCCAGAGCATGAAAAAGATTTACTGATGTAGTGCCACTTATGGCAATGCATGCCCTGCTGCGGCTCATCGCCCAACAGCAGGAGAGAAAAGTTTATAAAAAATAAACCTTACCGGATGTAAAAACAACAATAAGCGCATCAAAGACAAGACCCGACAGGGCAAAAATGTTGCAGCTATGCAACGAGTAAACCAATTTTAATATCAATAATTAATGCTTATGAAAGTTAAAAAACTTTTATGGTTGCTGCCGGTGCTGGCGGTAGTGGGCTATGCAGCCTGCCGCAAGACGGACAGCCGGGCAACGGAGGAACCCAGCACACAGGTTAAGGAATCGAGATTTTTTAGTGAACACACATCAACAAACCCGCAGGTACAGGGAATAGCCAAATACCTGGAGCGACAAAATGAAAAACTGGGATTTGTAGAAAAGACGGTAAAGAAAATTGGCTACCCCAGATGGAATAAGACATTTATTGTAAACCAATCTACCGGAATAAACCCAAGTGATCGGCTGGAGAATGAGGATACCACCACTATTTATTACATTCCGTTTGTGCGGGATTCTCAAAATTATGTAAACGCATCACTGTTAATCAGAACTCAGCCCTCAGATACGGCAGTACAATACCTGATGGACTGGCAGTATCAGAACTACGGGTTTGACAGCACAGCCACCGGATGGAATGCCAATAGTATCTTTCATGTATTTGCGATGATGGACAACCTTGTTTTTGGAAGAACCCAGTTCAGGATAATAGATTCAAATCTGTTAGTATCTGCCGAAAGAAATGCGCTGAACGGGGCTGGCCTTTCGTTTAATTCAACTACGGTTACCCGTACTTTAGACTTTGCTCCCAATGTCGGAAGCAGTAACCTGACCGAGTTGTTAATGCCAGTAGAAGTATGTACTCCTGTTACCGTATGCTTGCTGGAATGCCCACCAGAATTACACGGTTTTAGACCGGGGCTAACTGAAACTTTGCCTTGCTGCCTTGTTCAGGCTACATATAGTTTTTGTACAACAGTTATGGTTTATATTCCATCAGGAGATGGGGGAGATGGTGGCAGTGGTTCAGGCGGTACAGGTACACCGCCAAGTGGCGGCGGTGGTGGTGGTGGACTGACGCCTGGAGATTGCGGAGGAGTAGCACCACAAGCATTAATTGAAACGGCTGACCCCTGTACTTCTGGCTGGGGGCCTGTAAATCCTGATGAACCACCTGTTACAGAGCCAGTTGATACGATGCTTGCGAGGTATAGCAGAATTTTTAATTCTACTGCTGATTCAATTTTTGCATTAAGTAACTCAAATAATGAAGAATGGGGCCATATTCTTGTACAGAATGCTTCAAATAATGTGTACCCTAAAAACTGTACGACATCACATGATCCGGGATATGTTAAACAAAATCGAAGTATTTTAAACGGAGAAATTATCATTGGGGAACTTCATACTCATCCTGACCCTTCACCTAATCCGCTTAATAGATCTGCTCCTAGTGGTGCAGATTTAGCACCGTTAAGGATTAACTCAAAACAGAATTACACTGTTTTTGTAGATTGTGGAAATGTGAGATATGCATTAGTCATTGAGAATGTCTCATTATCGAGAAGTTTTTTTGCGTCTAATCCAGTGGACCTTATCAATTATAATCAATCCGTAATTGCTCAATCACACCCAGATGCTTACTCAAACTGGCAAAATGCAACTCAAGCAGCACTACTTCAGTTAATAGGCAGCAGCTCAAATTGTGGAATTGGGTTTTATAAATCTGATGCAACAAAAACAAATTTTGTCAAATTAAACTAAATTACACCATGGGAAAATTATTTCTTTTTGCTTTTATGTTATTGAGTACTAATATAAAGGCTGAAACAACAAAAAGTGAGAACAGATACCTAAATCGCTCAACGATATGTTCTGTTGTGTCACAACAGGATACAACTCTTACATATCTTACAACATTGAGTTTGACATCCTTTATTAACAAACCGGTTGACAGCTTATTGGCAATCTTGCCTATAAATTATACAAATCGAGTAATTCATGGGATGGGTAACCTTAAATATGCAAAAGTATTGTCAGTTCGATATGCTGGTAATATTCGTGTATTAATATTTGTAAAAAACTTTGTTTATATGAATCCTAGAAGTGAAATAGGGCAATGGGATATAAATCTCTTTAAATTAGAGAATATTAGTTGTATTGAGATCTGGGATAATAATTCAAAGGTTTCTTCAGGGAGTTGTGAGGATTTTTACTAAATGTGAAATTGTGAAACCCTACTTTTTTAGTGCATTTTTTTACCCTATGTCTCAGGTCGATCAATCGACCTGAGACATTTTGTTTAATAATCGTTATGAGGTATTTGTTTCTTTTTATAGTTCTAATTAGCAACAACCTTTACGCACAGATGAGAGTAAAGCAAATTAGAACTGAAAGCGATGCTATCAGATTCGTAAATGAGTGGTGTTCAAAAGACAAAATTGAGAACCTGAATATTAGTTTTTCTAAGTTTGGAGACAGCAATTATTATTTTAATGCTGATTCAAATGTTCTGAAATATGTGAAAGAACAAAAAAAACCAAATTGGATAAAGAAAGACTTTAACCAAGACGGCAGGAAAGATTTTATTTTTTGTGGGTTTATTAATAATTCCCCTAAGGTGATTGGCTTCATATCCGACAAAAACAAATACCGCATACAATCATTAATATCAGACTTTAATGATGATGCGATTCCAATTATCGGTTTTCACAAAAAGAAGAAATATGTTGAAATAATTTTAATAGATGCTTGGGCAAGACCTGCAGATACAGAGTTTAATATACTAGAAAGGATACGAAGGGATACGATTGTATATAAAGAGAACAGATTTGTTGCTCTTAATTACGCTAAACTATTATCCCCGATTGATACGATTAAAGTTAATTATATTGTTTCCATAAAGCCAATAAGAGAAGAGATTATTATTACAAATAATGCCGTTTACTTATCAAGAATGGAAGTTGTTCCCGACAGTCTGTATTTTCAACAAAACTTGTATAAACTGGATGTAAGCAGTAAGAGTATCACTGATATTATGATTTTTTGCAGTAAGCTTCCAACGTATGGATATAAAGAATTTTATAGCCCGATTGGTGATGTATTTGACGGTTTTTTTTGGCAAACAACATTTGTTTATAAGGATGGGAGCGTAAAAAAGATATTTGACCGCTTAGGTACTGGGCCCCTTGAACTGATAGAGCTTTATAAAAGATGTGAGGCCTTAAGGAAGGAGAAAGATCGGGTATTCATAGGGAGAATAAGGTAATAAACTATCAGTTATTTGTTTCAGTTGCTGAATAGAATTACCGAACACTGAAGAGTGCGACGCAAGGGACGATGATAGTAGCACTATTGCTGGCTACAAAAAATCACTACAACCCCAGCACTTCCTTTAACTTACCATAACCGCCGCGGCTTACGGGTACTTTGGCGCCGGAGCGGAGGATGGCGATGTGGTTGTCTTTCTCGTAAGGGTCAATACGGGTTATCTGCTGCACATTTACAATGTAGGAACGGTGGCAGCGGGCAAACTGCTGTGCATCGAGCGACTGCTCGAAATGGTTCATGGTTTTGTTTTGAGAAAATATCCTTCGTGGATGTGAATTTTTACATAATCATCGGCGGCCTCGAGGTAAAACACATCATGCACGGGAATGATTTTTATTTTGCTGCCATTCTTTACCACGATGCGCTGGCTTTGTGCCGGGGAGAAAGAAGCTGCCTCAATCAATGCTGCGGTGGTTTTATCGGCAGGTTTTTGTTCGGCCCATTTTGTGATGGCTTTGTCGAACCTGTCCTGGCTGAAGGGCTTGAGCAGGTAATCCACCGCATGGGCTTCGAATGCCTTGATGGCAAACTCATCGAATGCCGTAGTGAAGATAACCGCAGGTGGCTGCTCAAGCATTTCAAGCATCTCGAAGCCAGTTATCTTGGGCATCTGGATGTCGAGAAAGATTAAATCGGGCTGGTGCTGCTGTATGGCTTTAAAACCGTCGAACCCATCGCCGCATTCCTGCATCAGTTCGAGTTCGGGGTGTTGCTGCAGGTATTCTTTTACAATGCTTCTTGCCAGCGGCTCGTCGTCAATGATAATTACTTTGCTTCAAAAACTTTTTCCAAACGCCGGCAGGCGTGGCGGCCTCCGCAGCAAGGGCTTTTAAGTCGTTTATAGTTGTTTAGCTTAGCATCAATACTTGTGGCAAGGCGGTTGCCAAAGCGGACTTTTTCGATATCGAGATAGAGTTGCAGGTATTGCAGCTCTTCGTGCAGCGATACCCATTGTTTTTCATCTTTTTTAATAGTACCCCGCAGAAAGTCGGACAGTTGCTGTACCATTTTACGGGCTTCGCCGGGCCGGCTGCCTATAAGTGCATTGATTGAGTTGAGGCTGTTGAATAAAAAGTGAGGCTGCAGTTGCTGGCGCAGCTTAAACAGTTCGGCTTCCTTTGCCAGTTTTTCTGCATCAGCTTTTCGTTTTTCGTTTTCTTTTTGTTCCTTCTGGTTGAACCATAAAATGCTGATGAGGGTAAGACAGCCGAATAATAATAAACCGATACTGAAACTAACAGGCAGCGAATGCGTCAGCAGGTTGCCATATGGCAGATCGCTGTTGCCAATAAGCAGAATAAGTATCCACTTGCTGAGAAATACCCAGATTACTGCCAACAGCAGGCATAAAGAAAGGATATTGATATACTGCTCGTATTTTGGTAAGTAAAACCGGAGAATCATTATTATCAGCAGGCTGCAAAGAATCAGCATTACATTACTGACAGCACTGTCGATAATAGAATTTTGCCAGGAAATACCAAACCAGTGCAGAATTACAGCCTGGTCAACAAGCATGGCAACCCAGCATAGCGCAAACCCGAGCCGGAATTTATTTTCGGATAGAGGTGAATTAGCCATACATTATGCAAGGTTGAGCATTTCCAGTGTATTGCCAAATCGTATCTGCTCTGCTTTTTTATGTACGGTGTGAATGTACATTTCGGCATTATCCTGCTCCTCAATTTTTGAATAGAGTTCAGCACCATCAATCAGGTCTTCCAGTTTATATAATTCGCTTACGCTTATGAACTGCCACTGCACCAGTTGTTGTTTACTGTTGAAGAATATTTCTTCTTCCCGGCCTCCGAGTGTTTGTGCTTTGTGAAATGCTTCTTCTTTGCTGCCGGCAGCAATTAGTCTTAGTTGTTCATCAAACTGGGGCGAATGATTGCCATCACCGCAAATAATGCGGAAAATCATTTTTGTGAGATACCAGTTCATAAGAGATGTTAATTGGTTATGAAGAAAGGTTATGTAATCAAAAGCTTTTTATTTCAACGCCGCCAAAAATGATGGTGCCTTTTATTACCAGTATTTTGTCGGGATTATCGCTAAGGGTTTGCATGTTACGTTTATCTTCCATGCCGCCAAAAATGGCAGTGGCTTCTTGCTTTATTGTCCAGTTGGAAGGAACAAGCAGCTTGCATCCGCCAAAAACATTAGTTACTTCAATAGTGGCAACACCGGTAAAATCAGCACGGGTGAGGTCCAGTTCAGTGCCTCCAAAAATATTTACCAGGTCGCCGCCTTTAAAATTTTTGGAGATGATGTTTTTCTTCACTCCGCCAAAAACGGATGTGGCATCGGCATAATCTTCTTTACTGTCGAAAGATTCGTCAACAATTCTTACTTCGTCGTAAACAGAACCATCAGGTCTGCTTTTTTGTCCGTAATGGAAATGAGTTTTTTTCCGGCTTCGTGGTTTAAGAACAATGTAACCACCGATAACAATTAAAGCTATGGGCCAGATATAACGGCCTATGGAGATGCCGGGGTAAATATCCCGGACCAGGAAGAGTCCACCAATAACCACCAGGATGAACCAGCCGCCGTCAAATCCATCTTTGACTCCCCAGAAGAGACCGAGGGCAATCAGGAACATCTGCCAGCCGAATATCCAATGCGGCAAACCGGGATTGGCAATTCTGATTAATGCAGCAATGCCTATGAGAATGATGAAGAGTCCTGTCCATACATGACCATGACTGCTGCGGCGTTCCATCCGGTGCTCCCACCTGTCCTGAAAGTGTTCGTTACGATTATAGTCTCTCATATCCTTCAAATTTTATCCAAAGCTATTATCAGCCAGAAGTAAAGGAAAGAGCGGATGGGTGCAAGGAGTTAAAACGTCGGTGAACGGCAGAAACCAGGGGGTGAATGATAGTTGCCGGTCATTTTTCTAAATGTTTTGGTGCGAAAACTGGCAGCATCTATATTTGCAGCCCCGGAGTATTTTACTCAATAGCCAGTAAGGTTTTAGTTTATATTAAAACTAAAAAGGGAAAATAAGAAAAGGGACTAAACAGCAGACAAAGGGTTGCTGTTCTGATGAAAATCGGTAAAACGGTCACAATCTTAAAAAATGGGGGTTTAGCTCAGCTGGCTAGAGCGTTTGCATGGCATGCAAAAGGTCACCGGTTCGACTCGGTAAGGTTTTTGAATAAAAGGTTTGCTTCCTGATGAGAATAGGAAAAGGTCATCCCGAATGCCTTCGGGATAACCTCCATTTAAAAGAAGACCCGCAGTAATGCGGGTTTTTTTGATACTAATAAAATCTGCCGTTTACTAAATGATAATATTCAGGTATTCGAAAAAGGGTTTCTTTTGTCGAATAATCGTAATCATTAACCATTAGACTTATTCCGGCTCTGACTTATGAGCCGGTTTTTTTATTAAATAAGTAACAATAGAATAAGCAGCTTTGGCTGAGGCATTGCCGCCTTCGCTGAGAATTTGTTTTAGCCGGTTATAATCATTTGCCAAGTTTTCCCTGAAGGTTTCATCTTGCAGCAGGTTCTTCAGTTCAGTTAGCAGGTTTTGCGGGGTAAGTTCATTTTGTATCAGTTCCTTTACAATCGGTTTATCCATGATAAGATTAACCAGCGAAATGTATTTAACTTTTATTACCCGTTTGGCAATCTGGTAAGATATGGGTGAACCCTTGTAGCAAACCACTTCAGGAATACCAAAAAGAGCTGTCTCCAATGTAGCAGTACCGGATGTAACCAAAGCAGCAGATGACTGCATGAGCAGGTCATATGTTTTATTGGTTACATAAGAAACAGTAGGAAATGATTTTAGCAGGTTGTCATAAAAAGAGTCTTCTAATCCCGGTGCTTTTGCTACAATGAACTGGTAATTGGAAAAAGAACGGCTTACTTCAAGCATCACGGGGAGTTTCTTCAGTATCTCCTGTTTGCGGCTTCCGGGCAACAGCGCAATTATTTTCTTATCTGAAAATTTCTGACTTCTGACTTCTGACTTTTTTTTCTCAATCACTTCCACCAGCGGATGGCCCACGTATTCTACCTCCCAGTTCCACTTTTTTTTATAATATTCTCTTTCAAAAGGAAGGATGACAAGCATCTTGTCAATGCACTCTTTCATCATTTTTACACGGCCTTCTTTCCATGCCCATACCTGGGGAGAGATGTAATAGATGACCTTCAATCCCTGTTGTTTTGCCCATTTGGCAATACGAAGATTGAAGCCAGGATAATCAATCAGTATCAGTGCATCGGGCTTGTATTGTAAAATATCTTTCCTGCAAGAATCAAGGTTGTGGAAAATAGTACGGAGGTTCATCAGTACTTCTGTAAAGCCCATAAAGGCAAGGTCACGGTAGTGCTTTACTAATTGTGCCCCGGTGGCCTGCATTTTTTCGCCACCCCAGCAACGGAACGCTGCAGAACTGTCAAGTTTCTTTATTTCAATAAGCAGGTTGCTGCCATGTAAATCTCCTGAAGCTTCGCCTGCAATTACGTAGTACTTCATAATTCTTTTCCGGTGCGGAAGATTAGTTAAACAGTTTCAGTAACAATAGTCCGATACCGTAAAACATGGTGAGTATAAAAATGCCTTTAGCTGTGTCGTCCCGGTTGGTGTTTACATACAGTGTAAAAAGAACAACATTTGCCAGCAGGCTAAGAGAACCAACTGATGTAATGAGTTTGTTGTCGTTTACAAAGTATTCAAGAAACTCTTTAAAACCGTAAGAAGGAAATTTGATAAAATAAATAACTACCAGGCCGAGCAACGGACCAATAGCTCCCGGTGCAGGACCAAGGCGAAGGTTGTTTTTTGTAAATATCATTTCCAGATTTTTCGAGTTTGCTTTTTAAAACGTAATTGGTAAGGTCAAATTGTACGGGCACCACACTTACGTAATTATTATTTAAAGCCCACACATCGGTGTCTTTTGCTTTATCGAAATTAACAAACTCTCCGGTTAGCCAATAATAATGGCGTCCATGCGGGTCGTTACGTTCAATAAAATCTTCGTCGTATTTGGCATAAGCCTGCTTGCAGATTTTGAATCCTTTCAGCAGTTCGGGTGCCACTGCAGGAATGTTTACATTCAGCACTGTGTGCTTTTCCATTTTTGTTTGCAGCATCTTTTCTACAATGATGCGGACATATTTCCTGGCACCGCGAAAGTCTGCATCGATTCTGAAGTCAAGTAATGAAAAACCAGCTGAAGGAATACTTTCAATAGCTGCCTCTACAGCTGCAGACATGGTGCCGGAATAAATAACGTTGATGCTGTGGTTGGCTCCATGATTAATTCCGCTCAGGCATAAATCGGGTTTGCTATGCAGTACTTTATCAACTGCCAGTTTTACACAATCAACCGGAGTACCGGTGCATGACCAAATTTCAACATTATCTATAGACTGTAATTTATGAAGCCGCAGCGGCTGGTTTATGGTTATAGCATGTCCCATGCCTGACTGTGGCTTATCCGGAGCTACCACTACAATTTTTCCAAGGTCTTTAACAGCTTCTACCAGGTTTAGGATGCCGGGTGCTGTAACACCATCGTCATTGGTTATTAATATTACCGGTTTTTCCCTCTTTACAGTTTCTTTTCTTTTTAGTTGGGCCGAAACAGTCTTCTTTGTTTCTTTTAGATTCTTCTTCATCATATCATGCAAAACTCCCTGTTTTCTACGGCTTATCCAAAACCCAAAATTGTTTTTGAAAATCTAAAATAATTAGTATTTTGCAGCTAAATAAATTAGGCATTATGGCTATCTCCAATCAAAACCTGAAGTATTTACGCAAACTCCGCGGATGGACGCAAGAGGAATTTGCAAATAAATTAAAGATTAAACGTTCCCTGCTGGGTGCATATGAAGAAGAAAGGGCAGATCCACGAATAGATGTGCTGGAAACTGTTTGTGATATGTTTAAACTTACACTGGATGAAATATTGCGAAAAGACCTGAGTGAAGCGAAAGGCAACTACATATCGAGACGACGAACAATGAAACTTGCCGCCGGACGGGGTGAAATTCAATTTGTGCCGGTTAAGGCTGCTGCCGGTTATCTTGCCGGTTACGCAGATCCTGAGTTTATAGATGAGCTAAATACATTCACATTGCCAATGCTTACCGGGGGCAATTACCGGGCATTTGAAATAGTTGGTGACTCTATGCTGCCCACGCCGAGCGGCTCTGTAATTGTGGGAGAAAAAGTAGGTGACCTTGAAGAAGTGAAAAATAACACACCTTGTATAGTGGTTTCGAGAAACGAGGGTATCGTTTATAAAAGAGTTCAAAAGAACGGCCGTCAAAAAAATAAACTAACACTGGTGAGCGACAACCCGTCATTCCATCCTTATACTGTTAATGCTGAAGAAGTAATAGAAATGTGGCAGGCACAACTCGTTATTTCCCGAACCAGTACCGTAAACCGCTGGGACATGGGGCAACTGTCAAGTATTGTTTCTGAACTGCAACAGCAGGTGAGTAGCTTGAAAAAGAGAGTTAACTAGTATAAAATCAGTAGGTTATAAATTTTGCGTTTTTATGCAGTATTCTTTCTTTCTTGATTACTGTCAATTATATTTGCAGGCTTAAGCCAGTACATGAAGCAAAAATTGCTTTTTCTATCATGCCTGACATTGATTTGTACCCATTTGTTCTCCCAGGAAAAATCATTTAAGGCATTTAAGATATCACAGGCGCCTAAAATTGATGGCAGCCTGAATGATGCTGCATGGCTGAATGCTCCTGGTGCCACAGGCTTTGTTCAGAATACACCAGATGTTGGAAATCCTTCTACACAAAAAACAGAGATAAAAATTGTATATGATAATGCTGCCATCTATGTAGGGGCTTATCTTTTTGACGATCCTTCATTAATAAGAAGGCGAATAACAGCAAGAGATGAAGAGTCGCAAAAGGATGTTGACTACTTCTCTGTTTTTTTTGATACTTACCATGATAAACAAAACGGTTTTCAGTTTACAGTAACTTCTGCAAACGTTCAGACTGATGCAAGACTTGGTCCAAACCTGGGTACAGCGGATGGCGGATTTGGCAGTCTTGGCGATAAAACATGGGATGCGGTTTGGGAAAGTAAAGTACAGATGCAAAAAGATGGCTGGACTGTGGAAATGCGGATACCCTATATTTCGTTGCGTTTCGCTAAAAGATTTACAGGATTGGGGTATCCAGTTTCAACGCCAGATAAGACGATTGAATGAAACCAGTTACTGGAACGAAGTGAAGCCACAGGTAAACGGTTTTATAAATCAGTTTGGCCTCATGCTGGGACTTGAAAACCTGCAGCCGCCATTGAGGCTTAGTTTTTCTCCCTATGTATCTACCGGTTACCGCACCACTCCGGAATGGGATGGCAGCAGAACCAATAACTGGCTACGCAGCGGTGGTATGGATGTAAAGTATGGTATCAATGAAAGTTTTACGCTGGATGCTACACTGATACCTGATTACGGACAGGTGGTTTCTGATAATGTGATCAACAACCTTACCCCTTATGAAATAAAATTTACAGAGAACAGGCCTTTCTTTACCGAGGGTATTGAGATATTTAATAAAGCAGGATTGTTCTATTCGAGAAGGGTGGGTGCCACACCGGCGAAGTATAATACAATCAGAAATTTTGCTGCCGCCAATACTAACTGGGAGATTGTTAAGAACCCTTCTGTTACTCAACTTTATAATGCTGCGAAGTTTTCAGGAAGAACGGAGAAGAAACTGGGTATAGGCATTTTCAATGCCATTACAGCACCGATGCATGCCAAACTGCATAACAGGATAAC
The DNA here is from genome assembly GCA_016719815.1 of Chitinophagaceae bacterium. Taxonomy (GTDB): domain Bacteria; phylum Bacteroidota; class Bacteroidia; order Chitinophagales; family Chitinophagaceae; genus JJ008. The sequence continues at coordinate 532,533 of JADJYK010000001.1, forward strand.
CGGAAAAGATTCAACAGTAGAAACAGAACCGCTGGCCAATTATAATATCATTGTACTGGACCAGGCATTGAAGGGCAGATCATCTGTTACGTTTACTAATACGAATGTTATGCGTAACGGCAGCAGCAGGGATGCGAATGTGACATCGGTTGATTTCAGCCTGTTTGATAAAAAGAATACGTTTAATGTTAAGGGGGCTGCAAGGTACAGCCGGGTGTATAATGGCTCACCGTCGGAAGGATTTGCCACCAGCCTGCAACTTGGTAAGGTAAGTGGCAACTGGCAATATTCACTGCGGGAAATTGTTGAATCGCCCTATTATAATTCTAATGACCTGGGCTTTCTGCTGGCACCAAACGAAGTAACAACAATTGGCACACTGGCCTATAAGATTTTTAAGCCATCGAAATCGTTGCTGCAACAGAGCTATTCATTCTATACAAAATATACCCGGTTGTACAAGCCATCTGCTTATAGTGATGTATTGGTGCGGGGCACAGCGTTCTGGTTGTTTAAAAATTTTTGGGATGTAACGCTTGAAAAAGGATTTGTGACCACACAACATGATTATTTTGTATTGAGCAGAGACCCGGCGGCCTACCAGCGGTTTGTTAAGAGACCATCATACGGCTATATGCAGTTAACAGGAAGTACTGACAGCCGGAAGAAACTTTATTTTGGAACAGATATCCTGTTTGCAGACTTTTTTAACTCAGCACCGAATAAGTATTATCACCGGTTGTCTGCTTCATTACGGTATCGTTTCAGCAACAAATTCTCGCTGGAGTTGTACCACAGGGATGAGAGAGAAACCGATTACATTATTTCAGCAGGAATGACATCAACCAGCCAACCGGTAGTGGCGTTCGTGGATTTTACCGATAATGAATCTATACTGTCAGGTATTTACAATTTTACCTCACGAATCAATCTTACCGTAAGGATGAGGCACTACCTGAGCCGCCTGGACTTTAACCGCTACGCTGATGTGGATATTAATGGTAACACTGCTACCCGTAGCGGATCGAGAACTTACGATAATGTAAACCTGTTTAACACCGATGCTTTTCTTACCTGGGATTTTCGCCTGGGCAGCCGCCTGATACTGGGATACAAAACTGGCTGGGCGATGATGAAGTGGTAAGCCTTACGGGAAACAACAACTACATCCGTAACCTGGGCAAATCGTTTAACCTGCGCCACGGTAATGAGTTTACCGTACGGTTTATTTACTTTCTTGACTACAACCAGCTTCGCAGAAGGCGTTAATGTGTTTTAATAAGTTCGCTGCCTGCTACAGCGAAAACAGTGTCCCCTTTTTCAGGAATTATCTTATGTGTGCCGGTAAACTTGCTAAAGGCAGGAAGAATGGCCTGTTCTTTTCCAAAATAAAAACAGGGGAACATGAACGACTGCCGGGCCTTTCCGCGGAGCTTTATGCCCGGGTGTACATGACCTAAGAAGGTGTAGAGAATGTTTTCATGCTCCGGGTATTTTATCCGCTTGTCTTCATGGCGGAAGCAGAAATTGCGGATGATGAGTTCCCGTTCGTGAAAGGTGATGCCGGCCTGTGTGTACCAGTCGTCATCGAGAATATCGTGGTTGCCTTTAACGAGATCAATATGCAGGGCGGCAAAAGTCTTTTCTCCATTTAAGGAAGAGTTCCATTTCTTTATTGGCACGGCTGTGGCTGAAATCGCCGACGATGATGAGCCGTTCTGTTTTGAAAAGATAGACCTGTGCCATGAGGCGCTGCAAGTCTGCCTTGTACACATCCTGCGGAACGGGAATGCCTTCTTTGCGGAAATGCCCTGTTTTGCCAATATGCACATCGGCCACAATGAGGGTATTTTCTTCTTCCCAGAAGAGGGCCCTTTCGGGTGATACCCAGAAAGTATGGTGGTGAATGATATGCGGAACGGGGTTGTGCATTGGTAATGGATGGGGGCAAATATAGTGAATGGTGAAATGTGAATAGTGAGTGGTGAATTGTAACCGAGCGGAAAGGAGCTGTACTGTTGCGGGAGAGGAGTTGTAACATTACGGGAAGGAGTTGTAACCGAGCGGACAGGAGTTCCAACCGAGAGGAAAGGAGTTCCAACCGAGCGGGAGTGTCCCAACCGAGAGTTCCAGCCGAGCGGACGAGAGTTCCAGCCGAGCGGACAGGAGTTCCAACCGAGCGGACGGAGTTCTAATCGAGCGGACGAGAGTTCCAGCCGAGCGGACGAGAGTTCCAACAGAGCGGACGGAAGTTCCAATCGAGCGGATGGGAGTCCCAACCGGCGGACGAGAATATAAAGAGGGGTGGCATTGATGCCACCCCTTTTGCAGTTTTCGCTGTTCTATATGTAACCTGTTATCTATTCTCGGTTTTGAACTTGAGGCTGTTGACCTGTTTGTATTGTGGTGAGGTAGCCCTGAAAAGTGATTTTACATATTTTTCTTTACGTTGAGAGCCACCGGAACCAAACCAGTGAGAGCATTGCACAATTCCTCGTTTCTTGAAATGCGGCTGTTGCTCCATGCGGCGTAGGAATTTGACACATCGGAGTTGGCCGTTTGCAACTCGCCGAGTTTGGTGGCAAGGCCGGTGAGGTTGATGTCTGTTTCGTTGGGTGCATAGGCTGCTGTGGTGGTGAGCAGATTGATAAGTCTTGCGAAGTGTTCCATTATCTGGTCGTAGCTCTGTTGTGATGCAGAGATGGTGTTGTCTGGAGGAACAGGGTCGCCGGGATTGACGGGAGCCGGGGGTTCTGCTGATGTTGCCCTGCGCCCCTGCAGTTTTTTGTTGATGGATTTAGCATCTTTTACTTTTCTGCATCGGCACCGCAGGCCCCGAAAGCACTGACAACTCTTGTGGCAGAGGCCGTAACACTTCGAATGCAGCCATGCGAACATTGACGGCATTGTTGAAGGTGGTTTGAGCAGCGATGACCCCGTTGAGAGCCGTGCGGGCATCGGTGTACTTGGTGTTGAGCCCGGCGACGGTGAGTGCTGCTGATGAGGGATTGTAAGTAGGGTAAGAGGTACAGAAGGCGATAAGGTCCTGGAAGTTTGCCAGATTCTTGGCATGTCCAGTTTCGTTAACTGTTGGCATAACGGAAAGGTTTGTTTAGTTAAAAAAATAATTACCGGATGAAAATAGAGAAAGAGGGAATGAACGGGTAAAAACAATTGCAAAAATATGTTATGATTTATTGTCTGAACGGGGATTGGGTGGGATGGGTTGATTAAACGGATTAGTTATGTAATGCGCTAAATTATTAACCACAGATAACG
>JADJYK010000002.1 GCA_016719815.1 Chitinophagaceae bacterium
AAATCCCCCATGCGATGAATAAACTGCAACAACCCCTGATAATTCACATTCTCTGTTGGCATTTGCTCTTTTCTTTCCTTCTCCGCATCACGGCCGCTTTTCATACAAAGGGCATCATCACCCCACCAAACACTGAATTTTCAATCAGCACATTTTTACAGCTTTCCCATCAATGCCATCGCCATTTGTGCATACCAGGATTCTTTACAAAAATTTTTTACGGTAAGATTTACACATCAGCGTGATGGGCACCATGCCGGAGAATTTTGAAAAATTACCCCTTCGAGTAAAACATTCTTACACTTTGTAAACAGCACCATGTTGAGCGAAGAAAATCCTTCCTGCTTTCGTAGAAGGCTGCATCCCTGTCGGGAGTTATCATGCCGGGGTTAGCAGGCATTTTTGAACCTTTCAGAAAACTTTCTGACGGGTAACAGGTCTCTTTTATCTTCACTAAGTACACACACCGATGCAACTTTTTTTCCATTGGCTGGCAGTTAGTTTATCACTCTTTACCGCTCTCCAAGTTCGTCGTTACCATCAATAATACCTTTGCCGGTATAGCACATATTAGTACCAGCATTTGTTGCGGATACCGAGATTGATTCCGCATTTTTGGCAAGCCCTCCCAATTGGCGGCGATTAATGGATACTGTGATTTATCCGCAAACAGCAATGTTGCACCCTGTGCAAGATGTAAGTTTACATTGCTTTTTATTACTACTGGTCCTAAAAGTACAAGCCAGCGCACCAATAACACTACCCCCTTTTTTATTTCATGTATTTAATGGCATCGTTTATACTTTTTGTATTGAGAGTATACATCAAGGCACTGGCCCCTCCAAACTTTGCAATACTTATAGTGTCCTTTCTGAATTTTGGACATGATCAATGACGAAGTTTATTCCATTGGGACAAAACCGGTATAGCACTGTGTCCAATTGCGACGAGTAAAAATATCTTCCTCCTGGGCAAGCCTTTTGGTTACCTTACAGCAGGGAGCAATTTTAGCCACAATAAGTGGCTTAATTAATGATTTTCAAATCTTTCTTTACGCAACGACTTGGGAAGGAATGCCATGCAAAGATGGATTGGTTTGTTTTATTAGGAAAATTTTACTGGCCACGGGCCAGTAGTTCATTTCCAACCTGTTTTTGCCATACCAGGAATGATGCAGCAGGTTTACTTCTCCGGGGCCTTTCCCCGCCGCCTGTTTTGGCCGAAAGTATGCGGCTGCGACACCTGCTGTTTCGCCCGAAACAGTTATTGTTTGTCCTTTGAAATCAGCGGATGATAAAATCAGAGCTACCAAGCTGCAATATTTCTACAAATGATACTTTATCTTCGACCTTACCACCGCTATGGCCATAGCTTAGTTTTTCGGTTGCGATATTTTCAGCAAGGGCAGCCCCATACGCCACCAACATTGCTTTTTCAATTGCTCTGTGGCGACGCCACTTGTTTTCGCTTTTTTGATTGAGCGCAAAAACGACTACGCTGAAAACTGTAATTAGAAGTAATAAAACCAATTTTTTCTATCTGGTCATTTTTTGCCACAAATGCACTAATACATTCTTGCATTTGAAAATCATTAGTGTTTTCATGGCATTGTTATTAAAATCGCTTTGCCATCGGTTTCAGGTCTGTTAACTCTGAAATTTTTACCGTCGTTTTAACTGAATGCTCTTTTCTGGCGGCAACCCCAATCAAAATACTCATGGCACCTTCTCTTGTTCCGGCCATTACATGATGGGGATTATCGTTGGTATCAGTAAAATTCTTCTTTGCATTCGGATATCTCCTCCTCCATGACCACCTTTTATTTTTGGTGTTGTATAAATTTCATAGTTCTTCGAAAAGTTATCCATTGCGATAATTTCCCTTACTCCCAGCAATAGCATCGTCGGCGTTGCTCATTTCACCGCATGTCGCTTTGCCTGGTCATCCAGCGTCTTTGCAGTAGGAATATCTTCCCAGGTTTCTATTCTTCCTTTCATACCGTTAAAAGCAATCTGCCATCCTTCGAGAATAGTGTAGGTGGTGAGGGAATAATTTGCAGTTACACCATTTGCATAAATAATTTGGGCACTCACTTGTCGAAATATCTATTTCGTTACTCCACACACAACCATCCCGTATATAACCATCATGCTGCTCATTCTTAACATATAAATCAACAAGCCGTTGGTCCTTTGTAATATCCCAGAAGAATTTACATTTCTCTTTATGCTCGCAGCCGCGGCATTTTGTGCCACGGAATGCATTGTTTTTTCCATAATGCTCTAATGAACCATAAGCGGTTACTTCCACCGGTTCGCTATTCAGCCACCCCAGTTTAATAAATCGAAATGGTGAGTGGCTTTGTGCACCCAAAGTGAACCACTTTTTTTCATCCTTCCATGCCACCTTCTGAAATAATCTGCCCCATGAAAAACATTCAGGTACAGTTAGAAGTCCACGGAAGTTATTTTCCCAACCCTTTCGCCGCCAGCAGTTCCTTCAACTGCGTGGCATGAACGCTGTGGCGGTAATTGAAGGCAACTAACTTTCTTTCCTGTTTCTTTCGGCATCCAAATTTTTTGCACTTCGTTTCATCAGTCGTCATCATTTTTCTTGTATTACATTGAAGCCTTTTTATTCAGTGCTTTTACAATCAGTTCAGCTGCCGTGTGGAATCTACTGTTATTACGATGATATAGCTCTGCTTTACCGTTGCAAGCATTTCATCACTAAGAGTTAAAAACAGGCACATTTCCGCCATAGGCTTTTTGCGCACAGGCTGCCCGGCCGGGATTAATATCATGAATACCGGACGAACTCGGTTATGTCGCTAAAGTTTTGATAATGCGGTTCCCCAAACCAGTGCCCCGGTGCCTAACACCCACCTGTGCTAACCTGATTTTTCCTGCGGCCGGCCGAAAATTTCAAACGGATGCAGCATTAACGAAGCCCTGACTGCGGCTGTGTATTTCGCAAAAGTTTTTCTTTCCATATAGCTTTATTTTTAATTTATTCAACGTTCAATTCTGAACCAGTCCACATTTACATAACCGGCATCGTTCGTTTTATTTTTCCGGGTAAAGAACATACCCACTTTTGCTCCAACCCAGCGGCCTGGTTTTGCAACAAAGTTTTCTCCAAGCGGGATAAAGGTTTTTCATCTTCGCCGTAACTAAATGTACATACCGCTCCTTTACTTACCTTAACCCTGAAATAAATATCCCGACTGTTTATCTGACTCCCATCCTGCACTGTTTCCTCCTTCCCTTTATCTGCCTCCTTACAGGATGCTAATGATATATAGTTACCATCAGTTCTTTTTCCACTGATAGAAAAGCATAATCTGCCCCATGCACCATCAGTGCAAATTTTTCTCCTTCCCAACGGGGCAAAAGGAAAATTTAGCCGTTGCAGAAAACTCTTCAGCAGGAAATTTTGCGCTAATAAATTAGGATAATCCCATGCAGATTTTACGAATTGGTAAGCAGCGCCGAAAACATCCTCAAAAACCGTCGGGAGTTAAAAAGCCCAGCCGCCTTCTGGGTTGGCCTGCCATTGCCATTGCAGTCCCAATTTTTGAAGTGCTGAACTCGTCACTATCTGCAATAGTAGTTACCGGAAATACTTTACCCACATTGGGTTTTTATACACACTAACACTGGCTCGCCTTTACCATCGCCATCTTTGTCTTCTCCAATTACCGGCCAGTTGTTTATCCACTTCATCGGCTGCAGATGAACAATTCTGCCATAGGCATCCTTATCCTGAAAATGCAGAAACCAATCTTCACCGGTTTTTGTATCAACCCATGCTCCCTGGTGTGGGCCATTAACGGGACTGCTGCCCTGATGTAAAACCACCTTTCTTTCACAAGGGCCGTAGACATTTTTGCTACGCAAAACAGTTTGCCAACCCGGAGTAACGCCACCGCAGGAGCAAAATGTAATACCATCCGTTGCGTTTATAAAACTTAGGTCCTTCAATCGTGGGGTCATCCTCATGTCCGTCATATACCATTACGGCATCACCAATTGTTTTGGTCCCTTCTTATTCATTTCCCTTACAACAATTATTGATTTGATGCCAGCACGGCTTCCTGCATAAGCATGAACGAGATAGGTTTTCCGTTATCGTCCCATAAAGGGCAAGTGGTCAATTAATCCTTTCCCTTGGCAACTAAGGTTGATTCACTCCAAGGACCAAGAATATTTTTGCTTTGGTAAGATAAATTCCAAAATCCGGGTCGGGATAATATATAGAATTCATTATTATGATAACGGATACTTGGGGCCCATACACCGCCGCCATGCTGCACTTTACTGAAATGGTCAAAAGGAGACTGCTGTTTCAGCCTGGCCAACCAGTGTCCAGTTCACCATCCCTTGAATGTAAAATGGGTAATCTCGGTGCATGATTAAAACTGGATGAAATCATGTAGTAATCATCCCCACCCGTATGGCATCCAGGTCGCTGTAATCGGCATGAATGATGGGATTCTTATAGGTGCCATTTCCATTGTCGGCCTGCCACACTGCGACTTTGTTGGCTGGCCCATTTACTATTCCAGCCCAAATCGCAAAAAACATTACAATTTTTCCTCCATAATTCCAATTACTTTTTCTTTATTACTTTTTATGGCCGTCTCGATAATAACAATCCCATCTCTTCCTTCTTCAGCAGTTACGGGCAGTTTCCTTTAGACGGATAGCCTTATAGATTCCGTCGTAGTAATCTCCATAATTTCCCCGCTCGGATGTAATGTATTCCTTTATCACTTCTTCATTCCTTACAATGTGCAACAAACCCTGCTGCTGTTCCGGCTCAAGTCCCCAATCGTTACCGCCGGGCACTTTATGCAATTGCAAATCGATTTCCTGTACATCGGTTTTGTGTTTTATAAAGGAACCGAGTTTACCATGAAACTGATATCCCCGGCAAAGCCTCTCTAACGTAGTAACTCGACTTCAACGAAACACGATGAGAAGGATAGAAGAGTTTAATATCGAAATAATCGTCCACTTTAGAACCAGGCCGGTTAATTGCCATATCGGCAAACAACGCCACAGGCATACCAAACAATTGCAATGCCTGGTCAATAAGGTGCGAGCCTAAATCGTATAGACTCCCAACCGCCGGAGTCGGGGTTTCTTTATGTGCTTTATAGCTGAGTTCAGGCACATACCTGTCATGGCGGAGTTTCTGCATCAACAATCTCCCCCAACAGATTTGCGTCCAAAACCTTTTTTACAGTTTTATAGTCACTATCATATCGCCTGTTCTGATAAACCGATAATAAAACACCTTTCTTAGTTGCCAAAGCAATTAATTCAACAGCCTGCGCAACGGTAGCAGTAAACGGCTTTTCAACAATTACATGTTTGCCGCCTGTATGGCTTTCTTGGCGTATTCATAATGGGTAATACTTGGAGTATTAACGACAACCAATTCCATTCGTATCTGTCAGTATTTCTTCCAGCGAACGAAATGTTTTAATCCATGGATATTTTTCTTGTGCAAGATTCTTTGTCCGTTCCCAAACACCGTATAGCTTAAAATTGGAATTGGCGGAAATGAACGGTGCATGAAAAACCCATCCGCTCATTCCAAAAGAACATAAGGTCACATTTACAGGCTGCATAAAACTATTTTATTAAGTTTAACCAGTTCCTCAGTCTTTCCATCCAATTGTCATCCGTTGTTTTATTGTTCATGCCAAAACCATGTCCGCCCTTGGGATACAGATGTAGCTCAACAGGCACTTTTTTTTTAACATGCTTCATAGTAGCGCAAACTATTCTGAACCGGTACAGCCCCGTCATCACCAGCATGAACTAAAAAACGATGGTGGCGTTTGTGCGGTAACCTGCAATTCATTTGAAAAGAAATTTACCTTCTCTGCTGCTGCATTTGCTCCAATTAAATTATTGCGGGAGCCTTTGTGTGTTATTGCTGTCAAAACTGATTACAGGATAAATGAGAATAGCAAAATCAGGACGCACAGATATCGTATCTGTATTTGTTTTGTCAGCCGTAAAGCCAAAATGGGTGGTTGCTGTAGATGCTAAGTGTCCGCCTGCCGAAAAGCCCATAATTCCAATTTGATTTTTTGTTTACTCCAACCTCTCTTGCATGACTCCGAATATAACGAATGGCCTGCTGTGCGTCCTGTAACGGGGCAAGACTCTTATCAATATTGATAGAATCATCAGGCAAACGATTCTTTAAAACAAAAGCAGTAACTCCCCCACCGGTTCAGTTCTTCAGCTACCCGAGTGCCTTCTTTATCAAAAGCCAGTATTGCATATCCACCGCCGGGACAAATAATCACCGCTTTTCCATTTGGTTTTTGCGGACGGAAAACGGTAAGCGTTGGGTTACTGATTTTTGAAACACGGGTAACATTATCCTTTGTAACAACAGTTTCTTTATCAATAACAGGTTTGTTGTTGGGAACGGTTGTGTACAAAGGATTATTTCCGCTTATTTTCTTTGAATACTGTGTAGTCGAAGGGTTTTGACCTGTTGCTAAACCATAAGAATCCATCTGCTTCAGGCTGCTCAACAGTACGGAGAATTATTTCAGGAATATATTGATTCGCTTCCTTTTTGCTCAACTGCTTCGACCATTTTACTCTTTTATCAATAGCAGCCCCCTTCACCGGTATTCTTATACTCAGCATAAAAGCCTTTTTCGTTTTCCGGATTACTCCAGTTATTCCAGCCTTCCGGAGAAATTACTTTTGGCAAATCACAGTTTAAAAAACAGTTTTAGCATAAGCTCTCCATGGCCTGCCAAGAAAAAGTTTCGTAACACCTGAGTCTGCCACAACCTTACAGTCTTTGAAAACAAAACCATATGTTCTGTTCTGCGGTGTGCTGGCTGCTGTGATAAATGAGTTACTCTTACAAAAAATTGTACATGATTGAAAAACAGCTGTTGCCGGGCCAAAAATAAAATCAGTTGTGCCCTCAATATAACAGTTGGTGAAGTACTGCCTTGAGGTTTCTCCGCTGGTGAAAATCGTATCCTGGTTTCCAGAAACTTACAATTCTTAAATACTGCCTTGTCGGCATCAACATATAATGCTAACGCCTGCCCAACTTGTCCGGCAGTGTTTGCAAATGTGATATTCTCTGCCCGGAAGCGATTGCCGGATCTTCTGGCAGTATAAGAAGTAAAGGTTGTATGTTTCCCCTTGCAAGAACAATCATTCCATGTAATAATGGTACTGTCCACATTTTCTCCAATAAATGTTACATCGGTATTATTGGCAGGCAAATCAATCTTTCGTTGTACCTCCGTTTTAATGTACAACGTAATTGGCGCCAGCGGATACACCCGCATGGCATCAATAGCATCCTGAATAGTTGTGTATTCGCCGGTGCCATCCTTCGCTACGGTAAAAATATATTTATACTGCTGCGGGTTGCCGGTCTGAGATAAACATTGCTTCACAAATAAGAATGCAACTAAAGTTAGAAGAAACACTTTTTTCATTGCTGTGGAAATATTTTTTTCAAAAATCCATCAATATATAAAACCATCGGCTCAAACCAGGGCCGGAAAAAACAAAATGTATGCGGGGAGCCTTCAAAGGTCTTTACCTCCGAATAAATATTCCCGGCATTCAGCACTTTTATAAACTCGTCCCTGCCTGCATGCATCCTGTCAAGCGAACTGTTAAGAAAGAGAACAGGCGGAGACAGGGCACCCACATGTGTAACAGGTGAAGCCTGTCTAAAAATCTCAATGTTCTCAACTGGTGTATAACCCAGCCATAAAGAGGAAGCTCCGCTTTTGTTTATCATTCATCTCACTGCTTTCATTTTGTATAAACGACAAAGTGCCATCCACATCAATAACGGCATTCACTCTTGATGAGTACTTATTATGGCTGGCATCATCCCCTTCAAAAGCAGGATTATCATTGGTTACTCCCATCAGTGCCGCCAGCTGCCCTCCTGCAGAGTGTCCGGCAATAACAATGGCGGCTGTATCTACATGGTATTTCTTTGCTTTTTTTCTTACCCACCTTACTGAAGATTTGATATCATGCACTGCCGCAGGATACAATGCCTCCGTTGAAAGTCTGTACTCAGGAGTAAAACAGACATAACCAAGTAAAGCCAGTCTTTGCATTAACTGGTGATGCATAGATTTATCACCACTGCGCCAGCCACCGCCATGTATAAAGATGATGGCCGTTCTTTTTTTTACTCTTTTGCCTGCAGGATAAAAGACATCCATCTTTAACTCCCTTTTCCCAATCTTAGAGTATGTAACATTTCTTTCTTCCTTTATCTTTCCTGAAACAGTATCGGGAACAACCGTTATGTAAGGATAGTTTTTGAGATGTTTCTTGTACTCGTTTGTAATGGAGTAGGCTGTATCTCTTATGCCGGTGATACCCGAGAGATTTTGCGCAACGACAAAAGAAGTATTTAACAGAAACAATAATATTGCAGAAAACAGTTTCACCTGAAAAGAATAGATTTTACAAATTTCATTTTTTTACTGGTTTAAATACCCGGTCTGCAAGTTCCGGAAGCCGCTCTCTGATTTCTTTTAATACTAACTGTGCCACCAACCTTGCACCCATCTCAGAAAAATGGGTATTATCTTCTTTCCCATCCGGATAGTTAGGATGCTCGCCGGGTTTTAATTGAAGAAACAAAAATTTTGATTGCTCCGCTCCAAACTGCTGATATAAATTCTGGGTCAACTTGTCCATATCAAACAGCGCCACTTTTTCCTCTGTAGCAACATCTCGGGTAATTTGTGCATACACATCATGAGTACCCACGATAGTGCCGGTACTGTCAAATTTTCTTCTGGCCATTGGTGTCAGTAATATCGGAAGCATTTTTTTCTGCTTTGCTTCCTCCACATATTGCTTCAGGTTATTTTTAAACTCAACTTCAGTTGTGTACGTTTTCTTAGTAGGCACTTCATCGTTGTGGCCAAACTGAATAAAAAACATAATCCCCTTCCAAACTTTCATCCATAATCTGCTGCCACAAACCGTCTTTACGGAAAGAGCTGGTGCTTCTTCCGTTTTTTGCCTTATTGACAACCGTAACAGTACTGTCCCAAAAATAAACAAAGGGCATTCCCCATCCTGTTTCGGGAAAAGCCTTTGTCTCTTTTATGCTGGCTGTGCTGTCGCCAGCAAGAAATATTTTCATCTTTTTCTTTTCAGGCAGAAAAAAAGCTGCTATTAGAAAAACAATTGGAAATACTGCTGATTTTCTCATTTCAAAAGACCGTTTATGTAAACTTCAATATTTGTATAATGCTTATGCAAGGTGTGTAATGACGCATCTGCAGGACCGGATGGATTCAATCCACTCAACTGCTCCCACTCATCAGGCATACCGTCTTTGTCCTGTATCAACCAAGGCGGGTGCTGATCGTAGAGCCGGCCACGCATTTACTGTCAACTCATAAGTTGTGCCATGCGGATAGCCGCCTTGCACATCAATAAACCGTCCTGTTCTATTTCTTACATCATTGATGATGCGTTCATCCAATGTGTCACGCCTGAAACTGGCGCCGGCATAATTAAGCACATCATTGTAAGCATCTTTTGCGAACTGATCCGGTATCCTTTCAGCAGGAAATGGTTTGTTCATAATTGCTTCTTTTTTATCGGCGTCTGTTCCGCCATTACCCATGTCTATCCCCAGCCAATTATTTTTAGAAATATCTTTTGCTTCATCTACATAATTTCCGTCAACATACCATTTACCGAAAGGCAATGTTTCCGTTTTTGATGGGTTTACTATCCGGTATCTTACATTTTTATTGGTAGATGGTCCGTACCTGAAGCAGTTATTTACAATATTATAATTGCCCGCTTCACCGCCGTAAATATTATTATGCCCCCAGTTATAAATTACGTTGTTTCTGAAATCAGCAAATTCTTGTGAAGCACCAAGCCTTGTTCCGTTAAATCTTGGATTGCGGCTAAGACAGTGGGCAAATAAATTATGATGAGCAGACAAATGGCTGCCGCCCCAGATACCGCCATAGCCATGATGCTCCCAGTCTTTATCGCCAGTTTCAAAATGATAAGAATAGTTGAGTGGCTCAGTAATAATATTCCATTGTACTGTTGTGCTGTCGCCCCCATACACTGAAAAAACTTCATCGGTACTCCAGCTTAAACTGCAATGGTCAATAATGATATGTTTTCTTCTGCCTATTGACAGCGCATCATCACCGCCGCTGCCATCTACCATTCCACTTTGACTTTGATACCTGTCGCCCATACGAAAACGTAAGTAACGGATGATACTATTATCACCACCAAGACTTACTGAATTGTCGGCGAGGCAAATTCCATCGCCGGGGGCAGACTGGCCCGCAACAGTAACATCACCTTTAATAACAAGCTTTGATTTTAAATGAATGGTGCCCGATACGGCAAACAAAATAATACGTTTACCTTTTGCTTCTGCAGCTTCCCTGAAGCTTCCTGCGCCACTTTCATTTAGGTTTGATACAATATACACTTTGCCGCCACGGCCTCCGGTAGTATATTTTCCAAAGCCTTCAGCTCCAGGGAAAGCTATAGCCGGTTCTTCTGGCGGGGCGGTTAATCCTGCACCTATTTTTTGGCACAAGCACCGATTCCCAGCAAATAAAACCCAGCAGCAATGATTATTCTTCTGTTCCTTATATTTAATAAGACGGAATGAAAAAAATAAGGCTGCATCCCTTATTATCACCCGGGATTGCAGCCTTAATAAAAAAACGAGTATGAGAAAAAAATTAATATCCCGGATTCTGTGGTCTCAAATTTGGATTGGCATCAATAGCGGGTTGCGGCAACGGCAACAATTCACCCTTGCCAGTCACATATCCGGTAGCATATCTTGCCGCACATGTTGTATTAACGGCAGAGCCAAGCCATGTAACCTTTGTTGTACCTGATGGAGTGGCGGTTGGTGCCGTTTTATAAAGTGAATTATACCATAAACCACCAATATTATTATTATCAGAAGTGGTTGCAGAATAATAATACATTGACAATGGCAAAGAAGTTGACAAACAATAAGAAGGATATCCTGCCATATATGTAGGATTCACCATTGCTGTACTTGTTGACATCCGAACCATATTAGCTTTGCTCTCTGAAAGAGCAGTGGCAAGCAAATTCCACCTGATTAAATCATACTTACGGATACCTTCCCCACCTAATTCAAGAGCCCTTTCCCGTACCAAATATTTGAAGAAATCTGCTTTCGACAAACCGGAAGGAACATCAACAGATGCATCAGGTGTTGATATTGGTTTTCCAAATCCCTTCTTCTCACCATATTGATTGCATCATATGCAGCAGTTGTTGCCCCGCTTAACTCGTTTTCGGCTTCAGCAAACATCAGCAATACATCAGAATAGCGGATTATCTGCCATTTCAGGCTGAAATACTGAATTGCATTAGTTGGTGCAATTACAGGGTTTGTTATCCAGTCTCGCCTGTATTTACCATCAACAAGATTTGTGATTGCTTGCCCCTGGCGATTTCCGTTCAATAAAGTAAAATAAAACGCCAGTGTAACATCTCTTCTCTGATCAGTGGAGTCGAACAGATAAATGTATGATGGTAGCGGATTAACACTGCTGTTGCCCAGATTGTTTACTCTCGGACCATTGTAGTAACCCAGTTTTGTATCCTCTGGAGCATTCAATCCAATTGCGCTTGCCTGAAACATTAATTCGCCATTAGGATCTGAAACAGCACGGGCATTAACCTGATCTTTCCAAAGGGCTTTAAAACTTGGATTTATTGAATGCTGACCGGAACTCATTATTTCACTGCACTCCTGCTTTGCGATTTGATAATATGTAAGATAGTCTGCTGGTCGCTGCACCGTGCCATTTGTGTACAGTTTATATCCACCTCTGAACATTGCAATCCTTGCTCTGAGAGCTTTAACCGCACCTTTTGTAATTCTCTCATCAAGCACATCTCCGATGGAAGTTACTTCACTTTTCCAGGGTACTAATGATGCAGCAAGTGCCAAATCACTCAACAAACTGTTATAAAGCGTATCTGCATTAGTCCTTTTTGGAAAGGGGTCAGTTAATGACATTGTGGAAGCAGGAACAAAATGGGCAGGCAAATCACCCCAATTGCGGATAGCTTCAAAGTAGAACTGAGCCCTCAGGGTCAATGCTTCACCGTACATTCTTCTAAGTTGCTTTTTTTCCTGTTCACTTCCATTTGTGTACATATCCATTTGGGGAATGTTATCAATGCAAATATTAGCAAACTCGATACCCTGGAATAACTGGTTAAACGGATTTGTAATTTGAGCATTGCCCGGAGTAGTTGCATAACGGGCTATGTCTCTTCTGTCATTATCCGATGTACCGGTTGGGCCCTGCATCTCATCATTATCAAGCGGATAATACAGGCTAAGCCTGATGCCATAACCGGCATCACCCACAAGACGGCTATACACTCCGGCAATAGCCTTATAGGTGGTTGAAACATCGGTAAACACTTGTGAAGCATCCACATCAGTTATAGGCTTTTGGTCAAGAAATTTCTTACATCCTGAAACAGCAAGCATTGATACAAACAGTGTAAATGCTGTCAGCCTGTTTAAAAATTTTGAACTCATATAATAAGCTTTTAATTGTTTTAAATTAGAATGTTGCGTTTACACCAAAAATGAAACTTCTGCTTTTTGGATATGCCGAATAATCCAGACCCGGTGTAAGAGGATTGCTTCTTACACTAACTTCCGGATCATAACCAGTATAATTTGTAATAATAGCAAGATTATTGCCTGTAAGATAAAATCTCAGTTTGCTCATCTTCATACCAATCAGCGATTTTACTGGAAGCGTATATCCGATTGAAAGGTTATTCAGTCTAAGGAATGAACCATCTTCAATTGCCCATGAATGAGGGTAAAATGCACCTGATCCGCGAAGCGGTTGCCAGATGGTGGCATTTTTATTTAACCCACTCAAAATTTCAGGGGCTACACCAAAAGCCTGGTTAGAGGAATTAACCCACTGAACAGTCTGTCCGTTTGCATTAATCGTCATCCATCTGCCATTATTGATGGCAAGCATGTTTGAATTGGCTGTATATCCATTCGTTAACTCTATCTTATTGGCATTGTAAATATCATTGCCAATTGAGAAGTTCATGAATACACTCAGATCCCATTGTTTATATGTAAACTGCTGGTTCAGCCCGCCCGTACATTTGGGTGTAGGGTCACCGATAATTTTTCTGTCATTGGTAATATCCACCACACCATCGTTATTCAGATCTACAAATTTGATAGAACCAGGCTGTACCGCACCAATAATAGAAGTATTTGATGGTACTCCGGGCTTAAGCGTATATTGACCATTCGATGGATTGTAAATAAAATCATCGGTTGTATAGAAACCGGCAGTAACCAAACCATAAATCGAACCAACAGGATAGCTTATCTTTTGTATGTAATCGGTTGGCTGCCCTGATACACCCCAACTAGCTGCAGGGAAGAAATTATCCTGCCCTATACCCAGTGCTTCAATCTTGTTCTTGTTAAATGAGATATTGAAATTGGCTGTCCAGTTTAAATTATTCCGCTTTCTGAGAAGTACTGCATTAAGCTGTACTTCCACACCTTTGTTCTGCGTTTTACCTATATTCTGCAACTGAGAAGAATATCCAAATGTTGCGGGAATGGGTACATTAAGCAACAGTTCTTTCGATGAGTTCTTATACAGGTCAACAGATAAATCAAACCTTCCTTTAAAGAGGCTCAAATCGAAACCAATATTTCTGTTGACTGTTGATTCCCATTTCAATGCTTCGTTTACAAGAGCATTGGAATAATAGGCATTAATGGCCTGATTATTTATTCCATAATAATATCGGCCATCATTGGCAAAAGTTGTCATAAATAAATAGTCGTTGATACGATTATTACCTACGGTTCCAAAGCCAGCCCGAATTTTTAAATCACTGATAAATTCTGAATTTTTCAGGAATTTTTCATTTTTAACTTTCCAGGCAATTGATCCAGCGGGGAAATAACCCCATTGCTTGCCGGGAGCGAATTTAGAAGCACCATCAGCCCTTACGTTAAACGAAAGCAGGTACTTATTCATAAATGAATAGTTGACCCTTCCAAAAAATGAAAGATTGGTATACCGGGTCTTTCCGAGTTTTGGATAGCCGGTAAATAGTGTACCGATTGACGGGGCTTTGAAAGCTGCATCATAAGAAGTAAATAAAGGGAAATCCCTGTAAAGGCTCGAATGACTTTCTGTTCTCAGATCATACGTTTCTTCCCCTACCAGCACATCAAAATCATGAGCCCTTTTGAATCCTTTAACAGAATAGGTAAGCACATTCGAGTTTGTATAGGTTCTTCTGAAAGTGGTATCCAGTCCGGCTATTGGTTTTCTGCCACCCTGTATTACGGCATAAGGCGTGATAGAGTCGTTATACTGTAAATCAACCAGGCTGTTATAATCATATGAAGCAGTTGATTTAAAGGTGAGATTCTTCACTAAAGTAATGGTTAATGACGCATTTACATTGTAAGCGTTTGTTGTCTTCCTTCTGTATTCCTGGTCGGCCATGGCAATCGGGTTATAAAGGTTCAGGCCATTACCCACATTGGGATCTGCCAAAGGGTCTGAGTCATCAATATCCTGTGCGTTGGAAAGAAACGGTCTGTATTTAACTGCATTTCGCAGCCTGTTATACGAGGTGCCTTTTGAATCAGATACACCGGCACCATATACATTCTGTAATGTATAACGGCCACCAAGACCTATCTTAATCCTGTTATTAATCTTATACTCTCCTTTAAGATTAAACAAGTGACGCTTATAATTTGAATTAATGACAATGGCCTTATCATTATTATACGTATATCCCGCAGTATAGGTCAGTTTTTTGTTTCCGCCTGAGGCAGTCAGATTATGGGTAGTGGTAACTCCGGTGCGTCCAAAAATCTCACCTTGCCAGTCAACAGCATCTACATTTTTATAATTGGCCAGTGTATCCCATGTTGTACCAAAGTTTTTTGCAAAACTTGTACTGTCTGTTGAACTTCCTCTTGATCTCTCATATTGATAAAGGACATACTCATAAGGACTCAGCACATCCAGTTTTTTGGCTAACTGCTTAATACCTACAAAACCATTATATCCAACTATCAATCTTCCAGGTTTTCCACTTTTCGTTGTAATAACTATCACACCATTGGCACCCCTGGCCCCATAAATAGCTGTGGCGGAAGCATCTTTTAGTACGTCTATGGACTGAATATCTTGTGGCGATATTGTATTCAAAGCGTTTTCAACCTGAACTCCGTCAACTATGTACAAAGGAGAGTTGTCGCCTGTTATTGACATACCGCCTCTTACTCTTATTCGTACATCTGCGTCAGGAGAACCCTCAGAAGTGGTGGCCGTAACACCGGCAAGTCTTCCGTTTAAGGCTTCTGCGGCTGAGTTAATAGGAATATCCTTCAAATCTTTTGCCCCAACAGAAGATACAGAAGCCAGCAGGTCCTTTCTTCTTACCGTCTGGTAGCCAATCACCACCACATCTTCTATCGTTTTTGCCTCTGTAGTCAGCACCACATCAATTATTGACAGATTTCCGACTTCAGCCTCTTTAGTAACAGAAGATACATTGGTAAACACAAGCACTGCATTGGTGTTGTTAACAGAAATTTTAAATTTTCCATTTGCATCTGTTGATGTAGCAGTCTGCGTGCCTTTAACAGTAACAGTAACTCCTTGCAAAGGCTGTTTGTTTTCAGACGACACAACAGTACCTGTTATTTGCCGGCCTGACCATATATGGTACTTAATGGAACCAAAGCAATTAAGAAAAACAAACAAAGTCCAACAGTTTTTAAATGTCTCATTGTTGTAATTTTTTTTCAAGAAAATATAGAAAAAAGAAAATTGCCTTGAACAGGCGAAAGGATAATACTACTGAAGCAAATAAAAGACAGACTTTCCGAACTAAATCGTCTGCTAAAAGCAAGTAATCTTTTCATTTCAGCAAGCAGTTTTCTTTATGACTGACAAACAGGGAATATGAAAATTGCCAAATTTGCCAGTACAAGACTACACAGAAGTTTGTTATAACACATTGATTTATAAATATTTTTTTACGCAATCGTTCCCGTAGAAAGTAAGAAAATTTACTCCCCCCCAATTTGCTGAAAGATTTATTTGTTTG
Source organism: Chitinophagaceae bacterium (assembly GCA_016719815.1). Lineage (GTDB taxonomy): Bacteria > Bacteroidota > Bacteroidia > Chitinophagales > Chitinophagaceae > JJ008. Next base: position 16,227 of record JADJYK010000002.1, read on the forward strand.
TCCGCCTTAGATGTTCTTTGGATGCAGCATTTTTCGGGAAAAAACGGTCTTTGCAGTGACTGCTGAACGGTGCTAACTAATAGTGATAATCAATGTTTAATTGATACCTTTACAACTTCAAAAACCACCATTTTCATAAATGAAATTTGAAGCTGCCACTATCAAGGATATCGCTAAGGCTCTGGGGCTTTCCACATCCACGGTTTCCAGGGCTTTAAGGGACAGCTACGAGATCAGCCCCGAAACCAAGAAACTGGTACTTGAATATGCTGAAAAAATAAACTATCATCCCAACCCGATAGCACTCAGCCTAAAAGAAAGAAGAAGCCGGACCATCGGCGTAATAGTTTGCGAAATTGCCAACAGCTTCTTTTCACAGGTTATTAATGGCATTGAATCAATAGCTTACAATAACGGGTATAATGTAATTATTGCCCAAAGCCGGGAGTCTTTCGACCGTGAAATGCTCAACCTGCAATATCTTACTTCCCGGTCTATTGACGGGCTGATTATTTCTGTATCAACCGAAACCACTGACATCAGCTACCTGAAAGACCTGAACAAAAAGGGAATGCCCATCGTATTCTTCGACAGAATTGTTAGTGATATTGACACTCATAAGGTTATTGTTGACAATTACACTGGCGCCTATAATGCCACTTCACACCTGATAAAAAGCGGGTATAGAAATATTGCCGCTATTTCTAACCCCGAAATGCTCTCTATCTCAAAAGAACGTCTGGCGGGTTACAGAAAGGCATTAGCAGATAATGGAATTGAAGTAGATGAATCACTGCTTAAATACTGCAAACATGGAGGCATGATTAATGATGAAGTGAATACTGTATTGCGGGAATTGCTTAGCCGCAAAAATAAACCCGATGCCATTTTTACTACAGCAGACAAGTTAACCACCGGTTGCCTCCGCATTTTAAAAGAAAATGGCCTTTCCGTTCCGGGCGATATTGGTTTGTTGGGATTTTCCAATAATGATTTAACAGAACTCTTTGACCCTGCATTATCAGTAATTAAACAGCCCGCATTTGAAATGGGAGAAATTGCAACAGGATATTTACTGCAACTTATAGAAAGCAAACACCCGGTAACAGACTTTGAAACAAAAGTGCTTCCGACAGAACTTTTTATCAGAAACTCTACCCGTAGAAAAGACTAACTCATTTCTTATAGGCATCGTCGCTGCTTCTGGTTTCAAACCAATTAAATAAGGCTGTATTTTCTGATTGTTTACCTGCAGTAGTGCCGTACATTGCATACATACAACCCACAAAACCACCTGCCTCCTTTGTGCTGAGAAACTTTGCATCAGCATAAAACAGCAGGGGCTTCCATTTGTTTTTTTTCAGGGCATAGAAGAAAGAGTATGTATTTCCATTTGCCTCAATTTTCAGCAACAGGTTTTTATTCCCATTTGCTTTTATAGCTTGAGAAGCCAGCAACTCTGGTGCAGCACCTGCCTTTTTATTTCCCGGGCCTTTGTATAACTGCACCACCTCTTTGCCCTCCTGTACTGATTTGCATAGGAAGTAAAAATGATTTTCGTTTGCAAAAACAAGCAACCCGGCTTTTTCATTTTCTGTTTTTGCAGAAAATTGCATAGCTATAGCAGCATGCCCTTTAAGGTGTGATTGCCTGAAACCAATAAAAGAAGGATTCTCTTTTTCCTGAACAGTTTGAGGTCGCAGGTTAACCGAAAGTGTCCCCTTCTTAATAGAAAGACTGTACCATTTTTCCCTTACAGTTCTGAGAAAAGCATACCGGTTGTTCAGGATATTATTTTCAAAATCATCTCTGAAAAAAAAGTTGCCATTAAGCTTTTCAGCATTCTTGTCAGGAACAGCACCGATAGGATATGAATACTTTACTTCATCACCACCAAGGTTTATAACCGGCCAGCTATCTTTCCATTCAACAGGAGCCATAAAAGTTTCCCTGCCGGTATTATAATAATCGCCTTCGTATGGGCGGCATCCGAGAAATACAGCCCACCAGTTACCATTCTTATCTTCCACAAAATCGGCATGGCCAGTTGAGGTCACGGGATTTGTTCTTTCAGGATTCAGATTGCGCTGTGTAAGTATTGGATTCTTCTCATAAGAAACATACGGTCCGTCAACCTGCCTGCTTCTGAACACCACCTCCGAATGGTTATACTCGGTTCCGCCTTCGGCAGCAACCAGGTAGTACCATCCGTCTTTCTTAAAAAGATGCGGCCCTTCTATCCAAATAGGTTTTTTTGAAATATCTGTTCCTCCATTAACTAAAATTTTCTGTTCACCTTTAACCTTCAGTTCTTTTATATCAAACTCATACAGGCGAATGGTGCAATGGCCTTCGTACAAAGAAATATTTCCCGGTGGCTTGCTATTATAAACGAGGTACACTTTTCCATCAGTATCAAAAAAAAGAGAGGGGTCAATTCCATCGGCCTCTGGTATCCACACAGGGTTGCTCCATTGTCCACGGGGATCTTTGGCTGTTACCACAAAATTTCCCCCTTTGCCAACATTGGTACACACTACATAAAAAAGACCATTGTTGTACCTGATGGTTGGTGCATACATTCCGGTATTTGTAAGGGATAGTCCGTTAAGGTCAAGCTGTTCCGGCCTGTTTAGTGCATAACCAATCTGCTTCCAGTTAAGCAAATCCCTGCTGTGGAAAATGGGCAACCCGGGGTAATAGGCAAAAGTTGAATTAATAAGATAATAATCATCTCCTGCCTTGCAAATGGATGGGTCGGGATAAAAACCGGAAAGAACAGGGTTGGTAAATGACTGTGCCTGAAAGTGATGTGATGGCAGTGAACAGTAAAAAGCTGATAAAATCAGCTTCTTAATTTTTATCATAATAGTTTGTATTTCTAAACACTTTTGCTCAGGGCATATTCCACGCCACGCAGTTCTGCAAGACCTCTCAAGCGACCTATTGCTGAATAGCCCGGATAGGTTTTCTTTTTTAAGTCATCCAGCATCTGGTGGCCATGGTCTGGCCGCATAGGGATTGAAATATTTCTTCTTCGCTGCAACAGCACTATCTCTTTTATCACTTCATACATATCGGTATCGCCGCCAAGATGGTCTGCTTCAAAAAAATTTCCTTCCTCGTCCCGTTTTGTATTTCGCAGATGAAGAAAATGTATATTTTCCCCAAAACGTCTAAGCATTTGCACAATATCATTATCGGCCCTGGCACCATAAGAACCGGTACAAAAACACAACCCGTTTGCAGGAGAAGGCACTGCACTGAGCAAGTCTGCAGCATCTTGTTCGGTACTCACAATTCTTGGCAGCCCATGAACAGGATAAGGCGGGTCATCCGGGTGAATGGCCATCGCCACACCGCACTTCGGCCACAGGCACAACCTGCCGCAGGAAGTAATACAAATGCTCCTTCAATATAGCAGTATCAATGCCTTCATACTTTTTTAATTCCCCCAATATTATTTCAGGAGTAAACGCATCATCGCTGCCAGGCAGGCCCAGCATCATGTTCGAAAAAAGATACTTCCTTTTTTCTTCCGGCATTTGCCCGTAATGCTGCTTTGCCTTTTCCAATTCTTTGGCTGTATATTCCTTTTCTGCACCAGGTCGCCCCAGCAGGTATAAATCAAAAACGAGATAATCGAGCCGGTTAAAATACAGCGCCGTGCTTCCATCGGGCATTTCGTACGAAATATCTGTTCGCAACCAGTCGAGTACAGGCATGAAATTATAGGTAACCACTTTCAGCCCGCAGGCTGCCACATTGCGAAGGCTTTGCTTATAGTTCTCAATATGCAGCAGATAATTACCGGTCTGCCGTTTAATATCATCGCTTACCGGGAGGCTCTCAATTACCGTCCATGTCATGCCGGCAGCTTCAATTATTGCTTTCCGCTTGTTGATTTCATCAACAGGCCACACATCGCCTACGGCGATATGATGGAGGGCTGTAACCACTCCGTCGCATCCGGCCTGGCGTATATCCGATAAACTTACCACATCATGCGGGCCATACCACCTCATTGTCTGGTGCATCAGCATAGTCTGTATGTATTTCTTTTAAACAATTCTGAGAGTCTTTATTTATTTTAATCTTACCGGCCTTCTCCTCTCCAAATGGAGAGAGGAAGGCCGGTATAAAGAGATTTTTTTACTATTAACCGGTGAAATAAGAATAGATAGCAACGATTAACAGAAGTAATAATACTGAAAGTGCCACATCTTTCCAGTTCCAGGATGCCCTGTTCTCCAGTCTGTCCTGTTCAGACAAAGTAGAGAAGGTAAGTCCGCTGATTCTTTCATAAGCCGGTGCCTTGGTAGCATAGCTTACACCAATAAACACAATGATACAGACAATGGTTATGAGCAAACTGTAGTACTGGAAGAAAATATTATTTACCACCCAAAGAAAAGAGCCTTCTGCATATGCAGCGCCACCCAGTTTAACAGGTGTATCCACAATAAGGCGGAATATGCCCATAGCAAACCCGGTTAGTAATGTTGCCAAACAACCGGGGCCGTTAAGACGTTTCATAAATACCCCAAAGAAGAAAACAACAAAAATAGGCGGTGCCAGGTAAGCCTGTATTCCCTGCAGGTAATCATACAATCCTTTAGCACCTTGTATAACCGGTATCCAAAGCAAACCTATAACTACCATTACAACAGTAGCTATTCTTCCCACCCGAACTAATTTAGCCTGCGATGCCTTAGGCCTGAACCTGGAATAAAAATCCATTGTAAACAATGACGATGAGGCGTTAAACACTCCCGCCAATGCACTCATTAATGCGGCGAGAAGACCTGCCACCACTATACCTCTTACACCAACCGGCAATACATGCGTCACCAGCATGGCAATGAACCTTGTGCCGCTTCCCGGTTCACAGTTCCATCTCCATTTAACAAACGTTGTTGTATATCGGCATTGAGTCCGCTTTTGCCAATGCAAAACATATCATACCCGGAATGATAAACAGAAAAAACAGGAGTAAGTTTTAAGAAACCTGCGAAGATTGAACCACGCCTTGCCTGCTTATCATCACGGGCACCCAGGATACGCTGTACAATATACTGGTCGGTACACCAATACCACAAACCAATTATCGGTGCACAAAACAACATAGCGGGCCATGGATATTTGTCGTTAAAATACCAAGCCTGCCTGCCTGCTTCTTTTTACCGGAGCCCAGGTACTTTCTACTCCTTCGGGCACAACCGGTTTCCATAAATTAAACATATCGGTGCCGCATATCTCTCTTAATTTATCCCAGCCACCTAATGCTTTTAAGCCAAAATAGGTTACCAGTAATGCACCAATAATTTTTACAAAAGTTTGCAGTGTCTCCGTATAAACAACTGCTCTTAATCCGCCGGTAATAGTATATACACCGGTTAAAATAATAAGCAGGATAGAGCCAATCCAGAACGAATCCATGCCCATGATGTTTACATCCGGCAATAATGCACGGAATACAACACCACCGGCAAAAATACCAACGGCAATTTTAGTAACGATATAGGCAAACAGTGAAATGAGCTGACAGTACTGTTCTTGCCTGCGGCGTAAATCTTTTCTCTAAAAACTCGGGCATGGTAAACACTTTCGAACGCATAAAGAAAGGACCCATTACCCAGCCTAACACAAGCAGGCACCATGCATGTAACTCATAATGCGCTAAAGCCACACCATCTGTGGCACCAGAACCAGCCAGCCCCACCAAATGTTCAGAACCGATATTTGATGCGAAAATGGATGCACCTACAACGAACCATCCTAAATGACGGCCAGCAAGAAAATAATCGTCTGGCGAATCTTTGTCTTTCTTTTTTATTGCCCACCACGAAATACCTGCAATAATTGTAAAATAAAATAGAATGATAATCCAGTCAATCCCTGTAAGCATAGCAATCTGTTTTGGTTTAAAAGATAAATTTAGATATACCTGTTAATAACATTCTCGAGGTATTCCTGTTTACCACTTCTTACAGCCGGTTCACCGTTTTCAATGGCAAAAGACCTCAAGTCTTCCAAAGATAATTGCCCTGTTTCAAAGGCCCTTCCTGTACTGTCAGTAAAGGAAGAATACCTGTCTGCCCTTTTTTTTTGTAATCCGATTTCTGCAAAATATCATCTGCACAATCAATGCCCTTGCAAAACATCCATACCGCCAACATGAGCATGGAATAAATCTTCTGCATCGGTGCTGTTGCGGCGGATTTTTGCATCGAAGTTTATACCACCGCCTTTAAATCCACCGGCCTCAAGAATAATCAACATAGCTTCTGCCAGTTCAGTAATATTATTAGGAAACTGGTCTGTATCCCATCCATTTTGATAATCGCCGCGGTTGGCATCCATGCTGCCCAGCAGACCTGCATCAGCAGCTACCTGCAGTTCATGTAAATGTGTGGCCGGCCAGTGTGGCATGGTTTACTTCTATGTTCAGGCTGAAATCATCGAGCAAATCATACTGACGTAAGAAGCCGATTACGGTTTCGCAGTCGTAATCGTACTGGTGCTTGCTGGGTTCACAAGGCTTGGGTTCAATAAAGAACTTTCCTTTGAAACCATTCCTTCTGGCATAGTCTCTTGCCATTTGCAGGAAGCGGGCAAGGTGTTCTTTCTCCCGTTTCATATCAGTATTCAAAAGACTCATATAGCCCTCACGGCCTCCCCAGAAAACATAGTTTTCACCGCCAAGTGCAATCGTAGCATCTAATGCTGCCTTTTACCTGGGCACCTGCATGTGCCACCACATGAAAATCAGGGATTGGTGGAGGCACCGTTCATATACCTGATATTGGAAAACAGGTTGGCGGTGCCCCATAATAGTTTTACACCACTGTCTGCCTGTTTACCGGCAAGGTATTCAGTCATTGTCTTTAACCTCCTGTCGTTCTCCTTCACATCGTTGGTGTAATCAACCACATCCACATCGTGAAAACAATAGTACGGCAATCCCATTTTTGTAATGAACTCAAGGCTGCATCGGCTTTATCTTTGGCCCTTTCGATGGGGTCTGATTTTTCATCCCAGGGAAAGATATGTGTAGCGTCTCCAAAGGGTCGGCACGCTTCCGTTAAGCTGTGCCAGTAAGCACAGGCAAACCTGAAATGTTCTTTCATGCTTTTACCTGCTATCATTTCGTTTTCATTATACCAGCGAAAGGCTAATGGGTTATGTGACTGATGACCTTCAAATTGAATTTTACCAATGCCTTCAAAATACTCCCTGCTTCCTAATACGATTGACATAATTGTATATTTAATATTTCAAAAATCAGTTTAGTAGTTTTCAAATCCTGCAACCAGCTTTGATAGTGTTCTTCATAATTTACTTTTCCCGGCTCAATCAGTTCCAGCGGGCTGAAATTTTTAAACGCCTCTTTTGCTGAACTAAATTCTCCGGAGCCAATCCCTGCCCCATTGCCGCCCCTACACTTCCGTCGCAGTTAGTACAATTCGACAGGTATGCCCAGTGTATTCACAAAACAGGAGGCGAAAACATTGCTCAAAAACATATTGGCCTTACCAGCACGGATAACCTGCGGGTGCATACCATTCTCCTTCATAATATCCAGTCCGTAGCGGAACGCAAAAGCAATACCTTCCTGTGCCGCACGGAAAATGTGGGCTTCCGTGTGTTTGTTTAAATCAACCCCTGCAATATGAGCACCAATATTTTTGTTGTTCAACATTCGTTCGGCACCATTACCAAACGGCATTATGGTCAACCCGTTACTTCCCGGCGCTATGGCAGCCGCTACTTCGTTTATCTGCTGATAGCTATATTTATTACCCGTAATATTTTTTACCCAGCGGTTTAAAATACCAGTACCGTTAATGCAAAGCAAAACGCCCAGTCTTTTTCTTTCGTCGGTATAGTTAACATGGGCAAAAGTGTTAATTCTTGATTCGTTGTCGTAAGTAAGCTGGTCGCTTACTCCGTAAATCACACCTGATGTGCCAGCCGTTGCGGCCACTTCTCCCGGTTCAAGTACATTTAACGACAGCGCATTGTTGGGCTGATCGCCTGCTTTATATGTAACAGGAATCCCGGCCTTTAGTGAAAGAGCTGAAGCTATAGCCGCCGACACTTTTCCATGTTCGGCAAACACTTTTATTTCCGGGATGAAAGAAGTGCTGATTCCGTAATAATCAAAAACATCTTTGGACAATTCATTTTGCTGAAAATCCCAAAAAACACCTTCAGACAATGCAGAAATACTTGTAGTGATTTCACCAGTGAGTTTCATACTAATAAAATCGCCGGGCAGCATCATTTTATGAATCTTATTGTACAGTTCAGGTTCATTTTCTTTTACCCATGCCAGTTTAGAAGCTGTAAAATTTCCAGGTGAATTAAGCAGGTGCAGCAAACACTTTTCTTTACCAATGGCTTCAAATGCTTTGTCGCCAATTTCTACAGCACGGCTGTCGCACCAGATAATGCTATTACGAAGAACCTGCAGTTGCTTATCAACCACCACTAACCCATGCATCTGGTAGGCGATGCCTATGGCAGCAATATTATCCGGGTTGTATTTCTTTTGTGCATGAAGTTTCAGAATGGCAAGTTGTGTATGTTCCCACCATTTTTCGGGTGACTGCTCGGCCCAGCCTGCTTGCAATGCAATTATCTCTGCTTCCGTTTCGGGATATTGTACTGATGCAATACACTGAAGGTTGTTAGAATCAACTACAGAAGCCTTTATTGAAGATGTACCTATATCTAATCCAAGTAATAACATTCTGGTTCGTTCAAAGTTACTGATTAAAAAACGGAGGGATGAAAGAATTCACCCCTCCTGACGATTGCTATGTAAGAACTGCTCTGCTTATTGCCTTGTTAAAACAATTCTGATTACCGCTTTCAGGGGCTCTTTGATTGTCTGACTATTTTGCCATATTCATCTTAATCTATTATTTTACTTCTAATACCACAACACTAAATGGCGGCAAAATTATTTCCAGATTATTGTCTGAAAGTTTTGTGCCATAAAAGGCCTTTGGCTGAATCAGTTCAGGCCTTTCAAATGTGTTACAATCCTGCACTTGGCCCGACTGCAAAACACTTCCTGTCACTTTGCTGTAATTACCCCCATCAATATTAATACTTACAGTTTGCGGGCTTGTGGCATGCACATTCACTAAGGAAATATGCATTATACCATTTTCATTTCTTGAGGCAGAAGCATTTACCGCATCAACAGAATCATTCCCTTGTATATATTTGGCTGTTTTTAGCCGGATGGGCAACATTACTGCATCCTGGTGCACATTGTACATCTTCAATACATGGTAGGTGGGTGTTAACACCATTTTTTCTTCTTTGGTTAAAATAACTGCCTGTAGCACATTTATACACTGTGCCAGATTGGCCATTTGCACCCTATCTGCATGATTATGAAAAATATTCAACGTCAGCCCGGCAATCATTGCATCCCGCATGGTATTCTGCTGAAACAATATATCGCCATTGGCTACTTGCTCACTTTCGTACCAGCCGCCCCATTCATCCACCACTAATGCCACTTTTTTTTCGGGGTCATATTTATCCATTACTGCACCGTTACCCGCCACCATATTTTCCATTCGGTAGGCCTGCTTAATGGTTTTAATATATTCGGTTTCTGTAAACCTGCTGGAATGACCTTTTTTGCAGCATTAATCACAGAATAATGATGAATTAGAGGCCTTCAATCATTTTCAGTGGAACATTTTTCATAATGGTCTCTGTCCATGCAAAATCCTCCCAGCCCGGTCCGACAGCTATCCTAAACAAACTTTCTGTATTACTATAGCTGGTCATAAAAGTTGCGTATTTCTTATATTCATTGGCATAGTATTCAGCAGTCATATGTCCGCCGCAATCCCACGATTCATTTCCAACACCCCAATATTTAACATTCCATGGTTTTGTTCTTCCGTTTTGTTGCCGCATATCCGTAAGATAACTGGTGCCGTTAGGATGATTTACATACTGCACCCATTCGGCTGCCTCCTGTACAGTTCCACCTCCAACATTTACGGCCAGGTAAGGTTCTGCTTTTATCATTTCACACAGTTCCAGAAATTCATTGGTGCAAAACTGTTGTCCTCTCTTTTATTTCCCCATGATACGTTTTCAATTGGCTTACGTTTGCTCTTGGGGCCAATTCCATCCTTCCAGTGATAATTATCTGCAAAGCATCCGCCGGGCCATCTCAATACTGTTGCTTTTAGATTTTTTAATGCTTCCACAACATCAAGCCGTATTCCACTTTTATTGGATATCTTCTTATTCCCTTCACCTACGTAAAACCCTCCATAAATACATCGGCCCAAATGCTCGGCGAAGTGACCGTAAATATTTTTATTGATGGTGTACCTCCCTTTATTTACATCAATAACAATACTGTTCTGTGCTATGGAAGACAGTTGTAAAAAAAGCACCAGTATTGTCTGTAAAAAAAATAATTTCTTCATCAATTTATATTTACCATTTATTATTGTTCAACCAGTGTTACTACACTTTTTGTTGGCACTTTGTAAATAAGCACATTGCCAGATGCGGCAACAGTGCTAGCCTGTTCAGCATTCTTATTCTGACTGGTAACGTACGGCACAAATGATCCGACCGTTGCCTCCTGAAATGTAATTTTTTGTTCCACATCATTAGTGCCATCATTAATAATCACCACAATTTTTTAGTGCCATTTTATAAGCCGATAACAACACATCTGACCTTGAATTGGTAGTGGTGCCAATTCGTACAGAACCGGGTCTAATAAACCTTGCAAATTGCGACATCATATAACCCCGCTGAGTTACAGTGCCGTCCTGGCCTACCGGTCCATAAAATCGCTTCCCATACCACCATATGTAGGCATTAAAGTTGCTTTGGTAAAACAGTCATGTATTTCAATAGCTGTATTAATATTTGCGGAGGCTGGTTAAAGTATTCAAATGCTCCGTCATCCAAGCACCTCTTTCCCAAGACTTTTAGCCATTGCGTTTTCAACAATCCCCCCCCGTACAGATGTGCCTACTATATCTAAATTAGCGGCTGCAGCCGCATCATTCAAAATTGTATTTACATAGATTTGGTTATTATTCACAAGTTCGGGTGCTATTAACCGGGTAGCGGTTATTGCATTACCATGATTTTTTAAGAAATCCCTCATTTCTGTTCCAGTCCATTCGCAACCTTCATAATTGGGTGCCCAATCTGGTTCGTTCTGTACAGAAACCGCTTCTAATGTGGCTCCGTTTGCTGCCATATACAGCGCAAAATCGTTTAAGTATGTTGCATAGGCGGCACTACTGTCAGTAATTAGCTTCCCGCCGATAATGTTACCATTTGTCTTCATCCTGGCAGGAGGGCTCCAAGGGCTGCCAAACACTTTTGCCCCACGTTGAATACCCATTTGGCACGGTTTAATTCCGGTTGCTCTCCATGTATCATCCGAGGCAATCCTAATTCGTAAAATATTAAATCCAACCTGTCCGCTTCCGGAACCAAACAGCCTGTCAAAATCTTCTGTAGTATAAGCAGTGGTATTAGGCGGATTAAAAACAGTAGCACAGCCAAAACCTTTTATTGTTTGATAAGTAACTCCGGTATTTATTATAATTTCTGCATTTACAACTGGAGTTGATGTACCACCACCTCCATTACTATTCTTTTTCGAGCACCCCGGCTGAATGAATAATACTAATAAAAAATACAAAACCAAAGGAAAACCCTATTCTTAATATGTTCTAAAGAATACATTGCCTGTTTATTTCTCTTAATTACAAGAAGCGCAGTCATAAATGCATTTAATACAGCAGAAACTCATTTTACCTTGTTTTGTTTTCGTTTTCTCAGGCGATTGTACCAATTTGAGATTAGAGTTCCGCTTTTCTGATACAAAGAAAACCAAGCTGGAAGAGTTGTCTTATTTGTACTCAATATTTCCTCAATCAATCTATCTATATAAAGACATAATTAATTTTTTTAATCCCCCGACCATCATACGCTTTTGTTAGTTATCTTAATCTTATGAGATAAAAAACCGCCTTCTTCATCATATCTAGCTTTAACCAATCTGACATTTAAAAAACCAGGGATGGAAAAACTCATCCCCGGTTAATTTCAATCTTATATCATCGGCATTTTTTTATCTCTATTAATAACCCGGATTCTGATATGCTGCTTTTTCTTCTGGTGTCATTTCCATTCCATCAAGTTGACCACTTGGAATCGGCCTGAGATAGTACTTTGGCTCAATGGTACGAGTGAAAGTCTGGGGCGTATGGGCTCCATACGTTGCGGCACAAATTGAGTATGAGCCGGCCAGTTCATTCCACTTTTGGGTACGAATTAAGTCGAACCATCTGTGACCTTCACCAAAATATTCACGGGAACGTTCAGTCAAAATATAATTAATGTCGATGGTGGCAGGGGTAGCTGCAACCATTGCAGCACTATTATCTGCACTAAAAACTGCATTGTCTTTATTCGAAAACCTCCATTTGCCTGCTCTTGCACGGATAACATTAACAAGGTCACGGGCAGATTTACCAGCTACAGTTGCAGCTCCTTTTACGGCTGCTTCAGCAGCGATAAGATAGAGTTCAGAGAATTTAGCAATTTTAAAAGGACGGGTACTTGGAGCATTCGGCTCACCAAGTCCAACGCTGCCAGTGCGATAAACCCCTATCTTCCAGAGACCGGGAAATACAATCCTGCTTATTCCGCTGGGTGCTATCACAAAATCGGCACGACCGGGTAACACACCTGCACCAACATTACTATAAGATTTCCCTGGAAAATTTGCCCCGGCTGAATAGGTAATCCCAGCAGCCTGCGAATCATATTCCAGGAAACTGAGTATTGAACTTCCCGGTACAACTGGCAAATCGTTTGCGTTGTAAAGCGTTGTATTTGTAGTTCCCCCTTTTGGCCAGTTACCCCTGTACACGGAACTAAATGTACCATCGTAGCGGGAATCCAATGTTTTTTCAGCAAATGTGTTTGTAAACACACCAATAGGTGGAGCCATCCGGGTATAAGGACGTCCCAAACCCTGAGCTGCTTCCCGTTGAACAGAACTAATAGCAGCTCCTGTACCATCAGGATTTGCAGCACTTCTAATAACTGTGTAATTCAGGTTACCATCCAAACAACTGAGTTTCTGCCACCACCCAGTTCACTTTGAAAACCGTGAGAGGTGACCCATTATAAAATCACTCTCTTGTGTATGATCTGCATACAAAAGCATTTCTTTATTACGGTCGTTCCCCCCTACATGTACATCATAAAAAGTATTTTCTAAGCCAAAAGAACCCGGATTGTCGATAGCTTGTGTGGCTATATCATATGCTGCCTGGAAATACCATTGTGCATCATGGCCATCCGGATCAGTTCTGGTAGTTGCAGGATATGTGGGAATATTGTTAGGGTTTTGCAACCACCAGGCATATGTCAAATAGGCTTAGCAGGTAAAGGCGTGCTAAAGTTTTAGTGGCTCCCCGGTTACTCTGCCCGTAGTAGGCAAATCGTTTATCGCTGTCAACAAATCGGGAAATATTGCTTTTGTATATACTTCTGGTACAGTGTTGCGAACAGATTTTCTCGAAGGAGCTGTATTAAATTTCAGTTCTCCCGCACCCAAGTCCAACGGCACGCCGCCGAATGTTTGTACTAAAAGGAAGTAATCAAAAAGCACGGAAAACCTGAAGCTTCTGCAATCAATGCTGCCGAAATACCAACTTCGGAAGCATTCTCAATAATTCCGCTGGCGGTATTGATGTTAGAAAAGGCTGCACCCCATAACACATCAGAACGGCTACTGCTTGGTGTTATGCTGCCCACTCCAGTAAGATCCATATCCTTGAAGTTTGCATCAGCACTTTGAGCATAAGTATACTCATCAGTTCCGTTTTCCAATGTGCTATAGTAATAGGGTTGACCAAAAATGAACCTTAGGTGAGCATATTGGGAGGTAATGCCTCCCTGAACTCCTTTTTCGGTTTTAAAAAAACCTGGCTCATAAATACTGCGTGGTTGTTCTTCCAGGATTTTCTTACAACCGGGAGATAACAGTATAAAGAGAGCTGAGAAAATAGCAGACTTTATTTGTATATGTTTCATATTCGTATGTTTTAAAATGTCAAATTAACACCAACAATATAGTTACGGGTTGATGGAGTATTAAACCCGACGGTAAGGATTCGACGCAGATTCTGACTCAGATTCACTGCCGCATTTTCATTTCCAAACGAGTTGGTTTCTGGATCCAGTCCCGATTCCTTATGAAATGGCGAGAACATGACAAACGGATTCTGAGCAGTAAAATATATCCGCATTTTAAGATTTGGATTTCTTATCAGACTTTGATTGAGGTCGTATCCTAAAGTGATTGTACGTATTTTCATAAAGGAACCATCAAAGTAACTCATAGTGCTGGCATATTTTGGATTATCATTGCTAATTGGGCCTGCAGGGTTAGGATACTTGGCACTTGTATTATTAGGTGTCCAGTAGTCCACGTTTATATTATTTCTACGACCAGTCAACAAATTGAGATAGCCGTTTGACCCATGTATGGTACTAAACAGAATGCCGCCGCGTCTATAAACACCAACTATGCCCAGATCAAAGCCTTTAT
>JADJYK010000003.1 GCA_016719815.1 Chitinophagaceae bacterium
TTTTTGAAATAATGCGTATTAATTCTTCCACCATTTGCTTTAAAGAACTGTTTACTGGATAGTTTTCACTCCTTTCACAAATAAAAAGCCAATATAAAGTTTCATTTGCTTCTTTAATGGCTATTTTCATTTTATGAATAAAATCTGCCTTGCTTTCCGCATGTTGTGCTTCAAATACATTTGCCCCAACCGAAGTTCCGCTCCTCAATAATTGTTTTGAAACTACATACTTCCTTTTTTCATCAAGCTGCTCACAAAACTTCACTATCTCAACTCCAAAATCCAAAGACTTCTCAACCACAATATTCCTGTTTTCCATAAAATAAAAGTTTAAGGTTAAAAATATATAGATAAAGTAATCACTTCTTCATTTACACATCTTCACATCTTCACATTCCCACATTTCCCATTACTTATAACTCCTTTGCGTTGGCTTCGCCACTTCAAAACTCAACTCTTCTTTATGTAATTGCCAGGTGCTTTTTCCAGTGTATTCCCAGGCTGCCACATAAGAATAATTGGCATCGTCCCGTTTGGCTTCGCCTTCTTCTGTCTGACTTTCTTCCCGGAAGTGACCACCGCAGCTTTCATTCCTGTTCAGCGCATCAATGCACATCAGTTCGCCCAGTTCCATAAAGTCGGCCACCCGGTTTGCCTTATCCAGTTCGGGGTTCAGTTCGTTAATTCCACCCGGAATTTTTACATCACTCCAGAATTCTTTACGCAATTGCTGTATTTCAACAATCGCTTCTTTCAATCCCTGCTCGTTTCTGGCCATACAACATTTCTCCCACATAATTTTTCCAAGGCGCTTATGGAAGCTTTCAACGGTTTGCTTTCCTTTTATGTTCATGAGAAAGTTTATCCGGTCTGCCACTTCTTTTTCCGTTTCAACAAATGCGGGATGGTCTGTTGGAATGGGTTTGGTTGCAATGTCATCAGCCAGGTAGTTGCCAATTGTATAAGGAATTACAAAGTAACCATCCGCAACCCTGCATCAGTGCGAAGCACCAAGCCGGTTTGCTCCATGGTCGCTGAAGTTAGCTTCACAAACAGTACAAACCTTTACATTGGTCATCAGCTCATAATCCACCCAAAGACCACCCATTGTGTAGTGAACAGCTGGGTAAATTCTCATAGGCACTTCGTAAGGGTTTTCGCCGGTAATTTTTTCATACATATCAAACAGGTTGCCATATTCCTCTTTCACCACTTCTTTACCCAACCGGATTAATGTATCCATATCAGGATTTTCTATTCCCTGCTGATTAGCGGCAGCCTTACCATATTTGTTAATCAGGTTATACTTAAAGTCGAGATACACGGCCTGTCCGGTTGTACCCACTCCATAACCGGCATCGCATCTTTCTTTAGCAGCTCTTGAGGCTACATCACGGGGAACGAGGTTACCAAAAGCAGGATATCTTCTTTCCAGGTAATAATCCCTTTCTTCTTCCGGAATATCGTTTGCTTTCGCTTATCTCCTTTTTGCTTGGGAACCCAGATACGTCCGTCGTTTCTTAATGATTCTGACATCAGGGTAAGTTTGCTTTGATGGTCGCCACTTACCGGAATACAAGTCGGATGTATTTGTGTAAAACAGGGGTTTCCGAAAAATGCTCCCTTCTTATGAGCTTTCCAAATTGCAGTAACATTACTTCCCATTGCATTGGTGGAAAGATAGAAAACGTTGCCATACCCTCCCGTACACAGCAATACAGCATGGCCAAAATGTCTTTCCAGTTCGCCGGTAACAAGATTGCGGGCAATAATGCCTCTTGCTTTACCGTCAACAATCACCACATCAAGCATTTCGTGGCGGGAAAACTGCACTACATTTCCCAAAGCAATCTGGCGTTCCCTGGGCCTGGTAGGCACCTATCAACAATTGCTGACCGGTTTGTCCGGCTGCATAAAAAGTTCTTTGTACTTGCGTACCACCGAAAGAACGGTTATTCAGCAGTCCGCCATAGTCTCTTGCAAAAGGGACACCCTGCGCCACACACGGGTCAATGATGTTTACGCTTACCTCCGCCAGGCGGTGAACGTTTGCTTCCCTTGCACGGTAATCGCCGCCTTTTACGGTATCATAAAACAGGCGGAAAATGGAGTCGCCGTCATTCTGATAGTTTTTGGCTGCATTGATACCACCCTGTGCGGCAATAGAGTGAGCCCTGCGTGGTGAATCCTGGAAACAGAAAGCTTTCACTTTATAACCCAACTCACCCAAAGCAGCAGCAGCAGAAGCGCCGGCAAGACCGGTACCTACTACAATTACTTCCAGTTTACGCTTATTGGCCGGGTTCACCAATTTCACATGTCCCTTATAGTCTGTCCATTTCGTCTCAACGGATCCGGCCGGAATTTTTGAATCTAACATATACTGCTGATTACTTATTGTTATAATTTTTTGTTTTTGTTGTTGAATTACCCAACACTCAACCCTATACCCATCCAAAATAAAAACTTAGCGGCATCATAATGAATGTGAGAGGCACTAAGATGGAAAAAGCGATGCCAATACAATTCAATATTGCCAGATAACGCTTATTGCTCACACCAAATGTTCTGAAAGCACTCTGGAAACCATGCATCAGGTGCCATGCCAATGAAATACAACCCACGATGTACAAAATAACCACCCACTCATACTGAAATACTTCATACATTTTATCGTAAAGGCTAATTTCTTCTCCCATCAGCCATCCTGGTTCTGCGGTTAGGAATCCAGAAATCGGCCAAATGCACAACTAAAAAATAAATATCAGGCTTCCCAAGTTCCCATGCTGCGGCTATACCATTTGCTGCCTTTGTTGCCCATTGCAACCTTATAACCCTGTTTACGTTTGTTCCGGTTTTGAAGTTCCAGCATCAGCCCCCTGAACGATATGCAGGATAAAACCAACAAAAAGTCCAACTTCTAATATGCGGGGAATAATGTTGTTTCCCATAAAACGAGCACCGGCTTCAAACATTTTTCCGTCATCCATTGCCCAGATGGGTGGCGTTTAAACCAACATGCACAATAAGGAAGAGGATGAGAAATAAACCCGTCAGCGCCATTATCCATTTTTTCCCGACCGAAGAAGTAAACAGTTCAGACCATTTCATAAGCTATATTCTTAGTGAAGTTGTAATCAGATTTGTGCAAAAATAGTGTCCACGGACTAAAAATCTACAAAAGTTTTCCGGTGACTTTTATCACCTAATCTATCCCGGCAGCCTTTGCAACAGTTCATCATTTATTTTTTTAAACAAATGATAGGCTTATATGTTCGCCAGTTATCAATTGCATCAGTTCAATATAGCGGTTCAGTTTCGCCATTCTTAAAATCATATCTGGGTTTGCTCCGGCATATTCAGGCACACCACCCACCCGTTTTCATCACTTACTTCTTCGTAAAGCTCTTCATAATAATCTTTCCCGTCGCTATGAAAGTTCAGTACATTCTCACCAATAATTATAAATCTATATATGCCTTCATACATAAATTTCTCCAGCACTTCCCGTTTCAGTTCCATAATGTCGTTTTCAATCGCATCATTCCATTCACCTATCAGTTCTATTATGGCATATTTCTCATCATAATCCGCCAACAGCACTTTCAGATAAAGGGTTCGGCTGCCAAAATCGTCCCACTGCGGATGAATATAATAATTGTAAACTGTTTGAGAGAATTCAAATTCAGAGTATGCCCTTCCATAAAAAGGTGATCTGATGTCCTCTTCACTGATATAAATATGCCGCCAACTGTAAAATGGTTCAATATCCTGCATGGCCAAAGATAAACAACCTGACTGTGCAGGCCAATAGCCAAGAAACACCCCCAAGGGGACCTTTCGAAGCTTATGCATTTTTGGACAAATCATTCTGAATTACTGACAAATTTCAGGTTCTGCATTTTTCAAATTTTGTATTCTAAAATTCAAATATGTTTTCTTTAAGACAAACAATTGTAATAACAGGATTAATGGTCATACCGGTTTTTTCAAAAGGTCAGCTATTCAACCAGGAAACAAAAGAGTTATTTCTAAAGGCGGCAGAAAAAAATGATACCCTTCAGATATATGAAATCAGAAAGCAACAGTCAAATCTTGAAATAACCAATGCTAAATACAGTTTTCTGCCAAGAGTATTATTTAATGCCACATATACCCGTCTCAACGATGATATTGTCTTCCCGGCCAACCTGCAACAATTACTGCTTGGAAGCCAGGCACTGCTGGTAAAGGAGAAAATCGGGATTCCATTTAATACAGCATTGCCATCCGCCGTTGCATTGCAGCCGGTAAGTCCCATACAACAAAAAGATATTTTAAAAACAACTATAAGTAGCCAGATGCTTTTATTCAGCGGATTTAAAGTGTCTAATGGAATTAAAGCACTTAAACATCAGCAAAAGAGCTTAGACTACTTAACCGACAAGCAAAATACCAAGCTCTTTCTGGAGATAGCGGATGTTTATGATAAAACGGCATTGCTCCAATCATCCGATGCCATCATCAGCAGTTCTGAAAAATATTAGATGAACAAACACGGTTCGTGGAAAGTGCCATCAAGAACGGGCTGCCACCCCCTGGAAAGAAAGAGAATTGAACTGGCAAAACAAAAGCTAATCCTAAAAAAAGTGGAAAATGAAAGTGCAAAAAGATTGCTCAGTTATAAAATGAACCAGCTTACCGGTTTTCCGCCGGAAGACTTTATGCAACTGAAACCACAGCTATTACAAGCATTGATTGATACTGCAATCAGAATGGAAGTAAGACCTGAGATAAAGGCACTAAACGAAGGAATATCGGCACTCAGGTATAAAGAAAAAGCTGAGTTAACCGATTACATACCTAAAGTGGCACTTTTTGGTCAATATGAAACCAGAAAGAAAGACTTATCGCTTTTCGATCCGAAATGGTATGCCGGAGTAAGGCTGCAATGGAGTGTTTTTGACGGGCTAACTGCAAAAAATAATGCAAAGAAAATTGCCCTTGAAAGAAAGACACTGGAGGTTCAGAAAAAATCAGCTGCTGACCTTTTTGAAAAAAAATAATTCTCAAAAAAACGGAAGCTAATCTTGTCCAGAGTACTTATGAATTTGTAAACAAACAATATTTGAATGGCCTTACAACAATTACCGAACTGCTGAATGCACTTACCGATGTTGAAAAAGCCAGTTTTGAAATGCAGCAAAGCATTTATGAACAAAGAAGAGCTGCGCTACAGGCTTCAGAAATTAACGGAACCCTTTTAAAAGATTTAAAATAAAATAAGATGACTAATAATGAATTTCCTGACTGCTGTTATTGCATTACTGCTGTTTGCTTCCTGCAACTCCGGGAAAACAATAATGAAGGTTTACCGCCACAGGGCAAAGTGAAGATTGAAAGCATTGCTGTAACTCCAAAAAATCGGAGGAAGAATCGAAAAAGATATTTGTAAGTGAGGACAGACAGTGCATAAAGGCGATACACTGGCCATCATCAGCATTCCGGAATTAAATGCCAAAATGGAACAGGCCAACGGTGCTTTGCTCAGCGCAGAAGGTCAGTTAGACCTTGCCGTCAACGGCGCCACTACAGAACAACTGCTGCAAATACAAAGCCAGCTGGATGCTGCCAATGCCCAGCTTGACCTTGCTGGGAAATCATTCAGCAGAATTCAGAATATGTTTAATGATTCGCTTGTACCTGCACAACAATACGACGAAGTGAGGTCAAAATACAATTCAGCAGTGGCACAGGTAAATACGATGAAGGCAAAACAAAAAGAAATCATTAACGGAACAAGACCGGAAACAATCAGAAGTGCCAAAGGGCAGCTAACAAGAGCAATGGAGCAAAAAATGAGGTGCTTACCGCTGCCACTGAACGTTTTCTTATCGCTCCGGCCAATATAGTTATTGAGAGCATTACATTGAAAGAAGGAGAACTGGCACTGCCAGGTTATTCACTCTTCAACGGCGAAGCAACAGGAAGTACCTTTTTCAGGTTTACCATCAGTGAAAAGGAAATTAACAGGTATAAAACCGGACAGCAGGTTACAATTAAAAGTACCGGAGACAACAGGTTAATCAGCGCCATAATAAAAACGGTATCGCCACTGCCCAAGTATGCAGACAATACAAAGTGTTTGCCCCAACAGGGAAGTATGCGAGAGTTTTTTTGAAATTAAAATCGTTCCCGTTAACCAGAAAGAAGCGCAGGGACTCTACAACAACACAACAGTGTTCCTTGAAAAGTAATATTAAAAAAATGAAAAACTTCATTCTTCATATAAAGACAGAGTTTGTACGGATATTCTCTAACCCGGTAGTGATGCTGATCTTTTTTTGCAGCTCCTGCTCTATGGCGTTTTATCAGCCAACATTTATAAAAAGGAAAACTGACTGAATTGCGGTTGTCATTATTGACGAAGACCATTCAGCCCTGAGCAGCAAAATTATTGATGCCCTTAACGACAACGAGACAATCCGTGTTGCCAAAGTTCAGTTTGAAGCCGGAAATATTGCAGCGGAGATGCCTTCAAAAGAGTATATCGCAGTGATATCGATTCCGCAAAGTTTGAATCTGCCATTCTGCAAAAAAAGTATCCTGAAATATTGATAGATGTAAATACAGCCAACTTAGTAACCGCCAATTTTGCATCAAGGGCCATACAAACTGTTTTAGGAACACTTAACGCCGGCATTGAAATAGAATCGCTAAAGAAAAATGGTATGGATGAGAATACTGCAAGACAACGTTTTGAGCCTTTCCGGGCAACCTATACAAGGTTCTATAATCCATCAGGAAATTACCTGGAGCTAATGTTTCCAGGAGTATTAGGAACAGTGATGCAGCAAATCATATTTCTAGGGCTTGGGCTTGTATTTGCCCGGGACCTTGAGGATGGTTATTTCAAAAAACTGGCCTTGAAAAATAAATCCGCAGTTTATCATATTCTTCTTAAAGCTATACCTTTTACAATACTAACTTCAATTGTTTGGCTGATGGTTGGTTGTTTGGCGACTGAAGTATTAATGGTGGTGGCCACACCTTCTTTTCTTTTAAGTGGCTATACATGGCCACTGGACGGAATGCCCTTTCTGATACAGCAAATTGCCAAAATGATACCCGTCACCCATTTTCTTCAGGCATTCCGTAAAATCGGAATTTATCACGGCACACTTGCAGACATTTACCCGCAGTTAAAAGCCTTAAGCATTATAGCTGTCACCTGCATGCTTCTATTGGTTTTGATCATAAAGATAAAAATTATAAAAGCTAATAGAAGAAAGAATCAGTTAACAGCAGTATAATAGCATTATTTGAAACAAAACAGAAAGACAATGATTTCAAATGATAATTTTGCAAAAACTTCATCATATTTGTCCAACTCCGGAAAAAATATAAGAACAGTCCTGCAGCTATTTGGCCAGGAAGATACTTATAAACCCTACTTTGTATCAAGAGGTGCAGGAATACAGCTTTCTCCAGAAGAAAGTTTCAGGGCCGATTTTATGTTTATACAATCTGCACGGCCGGATCGGCAGTAATAATGGTTAATAATACAGAGGTTCGTATTGAAAAGAATTCATTTTTTGCTGCCATTCCATCCACCATATTGCTGCTAAAGAAACACAGCAAAGACTTTAAGGCCAAAGTCCTGATTTTCGAAAAAAGTTTTTTGTTGAAAAATATCCTCGATGCCCGCCAGTTGGAACAAGTTGGCTTTTTTCAGTTTTGACATTATTGCCCATCTCAGGCTTCATACTGATGAAGCATTGTTATTGAAATCAAAACTTGATGAAATACACGATAGCACAAAACAGGAAAAGATATTTCAGCACCAGATAATACAAAGCCTTGTTTTTAACCTGCTTTTTGAAACGGCAGAAATGTACTTTAAGCATCTCAACCTGTCAGGCAAAAAGGCTGTGAGCAGAGAAGAAGAATTATATATAAAGTTCATGAAACTGGCACAGCAGTATTCACAAGCACATAAAGACCTTGATTTTTATTCACAGAAGCTATGTATCAGCGACAGGTATCTTATACAGGTTTGCAAAGACATCTCAGGGAAAACCCCGGGTACAATACTGGCAGAACTGCTTTTACATGAAGCAAAACTGCTGCTCAAAAAATCCGCAATTATAACATAAGCATGGTAAAGCAATGAACTGAACTACAGTTCAGTTGCAGCTTTCAGTAAATTTTTAAAAAGCAAACCGGTCTTTCTCCCAATAAGTATAAACAAGAATAGCAGTAAAATTATCCCTGACTGTTTACAGCGTTTCCAGCAATAAACTTCTCAGCGCTTCATATTCCGGACTGATTACGGTACTAATCTTTTTCTTTTCCATAATTTCAGAAATATGTTCAGGCAATTTTACTTTGTGCCGGGTTGCTCCGTTCCACCGCTTCAGGAAATTTAACCGGATGCGCTGTTTCAAGGAGAAAATGCCATTGAAATTTGAATGTTCAGTTAGGTAACGCTGCAAAGCCAGGTAACCTACTGCCCCATGCGGATCAATGTGTATTGATACTTATTAAACACTTCGTTGATCGCAGACTCAGTTTCTGCATCAGTAATTGTATAAGACGAAAGATTATTCTTTAATGCAGGAAACTGATGTTGAAATATTTCAGTATCCTTACAAAATTGCTGGGATTACCCACATCATCGCATTGCTGAGGGTGGCAACAGCCTGCTTTGGGTTAAGTTGCTGCGTTTCTAAATAATCGCTTACAATATCATTTACATTACAGGCAGCAATAAAATGATTTACCGGTAACCCGGATTGCATGGCTAAAATGCCGGCACATATATTGCCAAAGTTTCCACTGGGAACTGAAATAACAGGAGGTGCCGCTTTATCAACCCACTGCTTGTAAGCAAAGAAATAATAAAACTGCTGCGGTAGCCATCTTGCCACATTGATGGAATTGGCTGAAGTAAGAAATTTCTTTTTCGTCAGCTCTTTATCAGCAAAAGCCTGCTTCACCATATGCTGGCAATCATCAAAAGTACCTGAAACCTCCAGTGCATGAATATTCTTACCAAGTGCAGTCAGTTGCTTTTCCTGTACGGGGCTTACTTTGCCGGAAGGATACAAAATAACCACATCTATTCCTTCCACATTGTAAAAACCGTTGGCGACAGCACCGCCTGTATCACCCGATGTAGCGCAAGCACTGTAACCTTCCTTGAATCATCTTTTACAAAATAACCAAGACAACGGCTCATAAACCGGGCGCCAATATCTTTAAATGCAAGCGTGGGGCCATGAAATAATTCCAGCGAAGAAATTGTTTCGTTCACTTGCACTAATGGAATAGGAAAGCTTACCGTTTCGCTTACAATCTGCCGCAATATTTGTTCCGGCATTTCATTTCCTATATAAGGTGCTATTACCCGGTAAGCTAATTCTTCATTTGAAAAACCATGAATGTTTTTTATTAATTCCTTATCAACTTGTGGAATTACTTCCGGAAAAAACAATCCCCCGTCAGGGGCCTGCCCAAGAATGGTAGCTTCTTTAAAATTTACAAATGGTGATTGTTTATTTGTGCTATAGTATCTCAACGCCTTTTTTGTTTATTGTTGTTACGTAAGTATTATACTCAATTCAATCCGATTGTATACTTGTTTCATTTCAGCTTCCACTGATTGTGCCATTGCTTCATCCTTGCTAAGCATAAATACAGAGGGACCAGAGCCAGATATTCCTCCACCCAACGCACCGGCCTCTTTACATTTCTTTTTCACTTCATCAAAGCCGGGAATTAAAATGCTACGGACTGGCTCAATAATCACATCTTCCAGTGAACGGCCTATGAGGCCATAGTCATTTTTCATGAACCCTGTTACCAGACCGGCAATATTTCCCCATTGTTTAATCGCATCTTTTAATAAAACCTGTTGTTTTAGAATTTGCCTGGCATCAGATGTCCTGACCTCAATTTGCGGATGAATAACCGTTACATACAAATCAGGCGAAGGGATTGAAACAATATCCAGCGGATGAATTGCACGGATGAGACTTACTCCTCCCAAAATACATGGGGCGATATTATCAGCATGTTTTACACCTGATGCAAGTTTCTCACCATTCATCGCAAACTGCACTACTTCATCATTTGAGTAAATATTTCCCAGCAAATGATTGGCTGCTACCGCTGCTCCAGCGGCGCTGGCAGCGCTGGAACCTATACCGCTTCCCGGCTTAATATGCTTTTCAACTGTAAGCTCAAAACCAATGTTCTTTCCATATTTCTCCATTACAGATAAAAGAACCACCCCGGCAACGTTTTTCCGGTTCAGTTGGCAAATTATAATTGTCCAGGTTATGAATTATCACTTTCGGAACATCCAGCAATGATAATTCCATAATATCGGATGGCTCATTCAGTGCAAGACCCAAAATGTCAAAGCCACAAACAAGATTTGCAACAGTTCCCGGAGATTTTACTTTAATTGTTTGCATAACTATTATCCTGGTTACTTTTTGCTGGCTCTAATAATATCTGCAAATACGCCGCTTGCGGTTACTTCTGCACCGGCGCCGGCTCCTTTTACCACCATGGGCTGCTCTTTGTACCTGTCAGTATAAAAAAGAACAATGTTATCTTTTCCATATAAGTGATATAAATCATGTTTGGGGTCAATATGCTGCAACCCCACTGAAGCCCGGCCATAAGCAAATGAAGCTACAAATTTCAAAATGCATCCATCGTCACCTGCTGATTTTAATAAGTTGCGAAAATGGTCTTCGTGTCTTTCCATTTCTTTATAAAAATCTTCAACAGTACCTTTCATGCACTCTTCAGGCATAAATAAGTTATTAGCGATATCATCCATTTCTATCTGATAGCCAGCTTCTCTTGCAAGAATCATAATTTTTCTCATCACATCTTTGCCGCTCAAGTCAAGCCTCGGGTCCGGTTCGGTATACCCTCATCCTGTGCCTGTTTCACCACTTCAGCGAATTTTTTAGTTCCGTTATAATTATTAAATACAAAGTTGAGAGTACCGCTTAACACTGCCTGCATCTTATGAATAGTATCACCACTGCTTATCAAATCATTTAACGTAGCAATAACAGGAAGGCCTGCCCCTACATTTGTTTCAAAAAGAAACTGGCAATTGAATTCTCTTGCAAGGCTTTTTAGTTTCTGGTAATTACTGTATACTGATGATGCCGCTACTTTATTACAAGCCACAACAGAAATGCTTTTCTCCAACAACTGTTCATATACTGCTGCTACTTTTTCACTGGCAGTAATGTCAACAAAAATTGAGTTGCGCAAGTTACGGCTGATAATTTCATTCACAAACTGCTGAAGATTGGCTGTTATTCCCCCGTCCAGTTGTTCTTTCCAATTTCCAGGTTCAATTCCGTCTTCACTAACCAGCATCTTGCGGCTATTGCTAAGCCCGGCAATATTTATCTGCAAGTGCAAATGTTTTTAAAAATTCAAGTTGTTGCTGTAACTGGGCTAATAGTTTAGCTCCGACATTTCCTGTTCCAGTTATGAACAGGTTCACCTGCTTATATGTAGTTTCAAAAAACTCTTCGTGCAATACATTAATAGCTTTTCTGACATCTTTGGTCGCAATCACAGCCGAGATATTTTTTTCTGAGGATCCCTGTGCAATTGCCCTCACATTAACTCCATTCTTTCCCATCGCACTAAACATACGGCCACTAACGCCGGTATGGCTTTTCATATTCTCCCCAACAAGTGCAACTATAGAAAGCTCTGTTTCAATTCGTAACGGCTCTACTTTTTCTAATGCTATTTCATTGGCAAAGGCTGAATCAACTGCCTGCTTTGCCTTTTCTGCCCATACAGCATCAATACCCACACAAATTGAATGTTCCGATGAACTTTGTGTAATAAGGATAACATTTATCTTTTCACTACTAAGTGCTTCAAACAGTCTTTTAGAAAAACCGGGTATTCCGATCATACCGCTTCCCTCCAGGCTTATTAATACTATATTATTTATGCTTGAAATACCACGGACTATATCGCCATCTTTTTCAGATACGACAGCTTCAATCAGCGTTCCTTTATCAGCAGGCACAAATGTGTTTTTAATCCAAACAGGAATTCCCTTACCCATCACAGGCTGAATCGTAGGAGGATAGATAACCTTTGCACCGAAATGTGATAACTCCATCGCTTCCTGGTACGAGATATGAGGAATAATGCGGGCATTATTGGTAAGCCTGGGGTCAGCCGTCATCATACCACTTACATCCGTCCAGATTTCAAGCACGGATGCCTTTACAGCTGCTGCAATAATGGCTGCTGAAAAGTCAGAACCTCCTCTTCCCAGTGTTGTCGTTATACCACTATTATCAGCAGCAATAAACCCGGGCAAAATATAAAGTGAAGCATCTGATGATGCAAAATAGGCGTTAATATTTTTATTAGTTTCTCCAAAAAATACTTCCGCTGCTGTGAAAGATGAATTGGTAATAATTAATTCCCTTGAATCTTTCCATTGGACATTCAAGCCTTCAGCAATAAACTTCGCAGCAATAATCTGAGAAGAAAGCCATTCTCCATAACTGGCGATCCTGTCTTTTGACCTTGGAGTTAATTCCCTTAGCAGAAAGATACCATTGCAAATATCTTCAATTTCGTTACAACTCTTTTTTACAAGACTCAAATACTTACTTTGCTGTACTACCGGTATCAAAAGTTTAACCGCATCCAGATGGCGCTGTTCAATTAGTACCAGCTTCTCCCTGTATGTTTCGGTTCCTTCTGCAGCCTGAGAGGCAGCTTCCAGCAAAAGGTCTGTAATGCCGCCCAGCGCAGATACTACTATCGCTGTTTTTCCTTTTGCTACTGATTCTTTTACTATCGCAACAACCCTGTTTATATTTTCTGCATTGGCAACCGAAGTGCCACCAAATTTTAATACCTGCATGATTTTATATTGATTACTATTAAATAAAGACTTTTTTGAAAACTGACTTTTGTTTTCTTACAGCAAACTGCCCATGTGGTGATATGAAAATATACTCCGCTATTGCGGAGTTGTAATTGTAGTCGTTGTAGTGAAAGACACTACAACACAAGAAGCAATATGACTACTGTTGTAAATCACCTTAGTTAATAAGAAGCACAATATACGATGCAAATTTCAAAACAAAACTATATGACTAAAGAATCCGCAGCTTTTTTACGCTGCCATATTTCAACAGTAATTGTTTCGCCCTCTCATAATCTGTAATTTTTACCCGTTCCATCAGCATTTTAGTTCCCCGGTCAACCAACTTATCGTTCGTTAGTTGCATATTCACCATCTTATTATCTTCCACCCTGCCAAGCTGTATCATTATAGTAGTGGATATCATGTTCAGCACAAGTTTTTGAGCTGTTCCACTCTTCATTCTTGTACTTCCGGTTACAAACTCTGGTCCCACTACTATTTCAATGGGAAAATCGGCTGCGGCACTTACCGGCGAATCCGGGTTACAAGAGATACTTCCTGTTATAATTCCTTTCTTCCTGCATTCTTCTAATGCACCAATTACATAAGGCGTTGTACCACTTGCAGCAATACCAATTACGACATCCTTATCTGATACATTGTATTGCATTAAATCCTTAAAGCCCCGTTCTCTGTCATCTTCCGCAAATTCGACTGCAGTTGTTATTGCCTTTTCGCCTCCCGCTATTATGCCAATTACTAATCCGTATGGAACGCCATACGTTGGAGGGCACTCACTTGCATCCACAATGCCCAGCCTGCCGCTGGTACCAGCCCCAATATAAAACATCCTTCCGCCCATCAGCATTTTATCGGCAGCAGCTTCTGCCAGTTTTTCTATTTGCGGTATGGCTCTTTGGACAGCAATTGGTACTGCCTGATCTTCGTTATTGATATTAGTTAGCAATTCACTAATGGGCATCTTTTCCAAATGACGGTAATTGCTCGGCTGTTCGGTAATTTTTTGAAACGGCATATTTCCTTTCTTTAAGAATGGTATTCTATTAAACCAATCATTGGGTTTTTTATTACCTTACCCAATTCAAATTCATAACTGTTGCAAAGTTGCTGTAATACATCACGGAAACCAAATGAAACACCACCTGTAAAATGAATTGGCCTTTTCCAGGCTTCATTATATTTACATAAATGGTTGAAAAAAAAGTCATTCAATCCGTCTTCTACAATATTCTCAACCATGTAGTGCCCCCTGTTTTCAGCCAAAAATCTTGCAAAACCTGCGAGGTATCTGTTTGGTAAAGGCTTTTTATATACATTCGAAAGTATCTCCGCCTTATTGGTTGTATAAGTCAGATCAAATCGCCCCCTGAGTTCATCATCAAACGTTTCATAGAGATAATACTGTACTACTTTTTTACCTAAATATGCACCGCTTCCTTCATCACCCAATACATATCCAAGTCCGGGACTGTTTTTTACAATCTTCCTGCCATTATAATAGCAGGAATTAGAACCAGTCCCTAAAATACAGGCTATACCTTTTTCATCACCACAAAGGGCTTTCGCTGCTCCCATCAGGTCGTGAGTAACTTCTAGCCGGGAATCAGGAAAAGCCGCCCTCAGTGCCTTTTTTACAGACTTTGCATTATCTGAATTAGCACAACCCGTTCCATAATAATAGACTTCATCCACAACTGCATTTTTCAGCTTAGGCATCAGTTCCTTTATCAGTAGTTCCTTTATCTGGATTGTATTAAGAAAATATGGACTGATTCCCTGGGTAAAAATCGTCTTCTTGCGTCCCTGACCAATTAAGCACCACTCTGCTTTAGTAGCACCGCTGTCAGCAATAAGTTTTACGGTTGGCATATTTGTTAATTGTGTAAGATACTGCTTTGTTTAATCGAAATTCATAAATTATCAAATATCAAAAAATGATAATTGTCATTGATAATCAGAAAGCAGCAACTTTTATCTATTTTGCATCAAAATACATAATAAAGGGTTATGGCAGGTAATAAAAAATTGCAGGTATGGCTACCGGTTCTGTTTTCGCTGGTTTTGATAGCGGGTATGTTTTTTGGCTACAAAATGGGCAATAAAAATGGGGAAAAGGTTTTTTTCTGCTAACAAGAGAAGTACTTTGCAGGAGGCGCTGGATATAATCCGGGTGAAATATGTTGATTCCGTACAACTGGATTCGCTACAGGGAAGAGCAATTGAAGAAATGATGAATGAACTGGATCCTCATTCCGTTTATCTGCCTCCTGTTGACCTGCAGATTGCCAATGAAGACCTTGCTGGTAAGTTTGATGGTATTGGTGTTGAGTTTAATGTTTTCAACGATACTGTAAATATTGTTTATGTAATACCAAAAGGGCCAAGTGATAAAGCCGGACTGATGGTTGGTGATAAAATTCTAAAGGTTAATGATTCATCTCTTACTAAAAAGTACTTTCGGTTGATGAGATAAAAGCTATATACAGGGTCCGGGGGCCGTAAAGCAATACTGCTGATTAAGCAGGATTCTCAGTTAAAAACTTATGAGGTTACAAGGGGCAGCATACCCATACTTCTGTTGAGCTGCTTATATGATGGATAATGTAACCGGTTATATCAGGCTCAATAAATTCTCTGACCAAAGCTATGAGGAATTTATGACCGCACTGGAACCAATGACAAAGCAGGGTATGAACAAACTCATTCTTGATTTGCGTGGAAACGGTGGCGGTTTTATGAATGAAGCTGTTGATATTGCAGATGAATTTCTGGATGGTGACAAACTGATTGTATATACGGAAGGGGTAAATAGCAAAAGACAGGAGTATCGCTGCAAAAGACCAGGTTTATTTGAGCAAGGGAAACTTGTATTACTTGTTGATGAGCTATCTGCCAGTGCAAGTGAGGTTCTGGCAGGTGCTCTTCAGGATTGGTGCCGTGCAGCTATCGTAGGCCGCCGCACTTTTGGTAAAGGGCTGGTACAGCAGCAGTACGATTTAAATGATGGCTCCGCAATACGCCTCACCATTGCCCGGTATTACACACCGTTAGGTCGTAGCATCCAACGGTCATACGAAAAAGGTAAAAAAGTGTATATGGATGAATTGTGGGAACGATTCAATAGCGGCGAAATGATTTCAGCAGATTCTTTAAAAAGCCACAATGGCGGCGAAAAATTTACCAATACATGTCGTGATACATTGTTTGCAGGCGATGGCATAACTCCGCAAACATTTGTGCCAATTGATACAAGTCACTCGCAACAAAAAATTCTGCAACTGACAGCATATAATCCATTTAATACTTTTCTTTATCAATTCTACCTGGAAAACAAAAAACAGATTGATCAGTATAAGAATGCAGGAGATTATGCCAGACAATTTAGCGGTTCCGGACTTGGGGAAAAAGTACTGAATATTGCCCCCGATTCATTAAAACTGAAGTCAATAACAACACAAGAGAAAGGGATTTTCCAGGCAAGATTAAAAGCATTGCTGGCCAGGTATAAATGGAGAAATGCAGGTTTTTTTGAAGTACTTAACGAATCTGACCCTGCAATAAAAAGAGCACTGGAACAATTGGCTAAGTAAACATACTGGCATTCTTATTGCCAGATAAGACCCGGACAATACAAATACAGCCGAAGTATATATCACCAGTGGGCAAAAACTTACCTTTGCCCGTTTAAACCATTTCTGTATGGATATAAAGAATAATATTCTTGAGACTATTGGCAATACACCACTTATCAGGTTAAACAAAGTTGCTAAAGACATTCCTTGTACTGTACTGGCAAAAGTTGATTACTTCAATCCCGGAAACTCAATCAAGGACCGGATGGCAGTAAAAATGGTAGAAGTTGCTGAGCAAGAAGGAAAACTAAAACCCGGTGGAACAATCATTGAAGGTACCAGTGGTAATACCGGGATGGGCTTGGCACTTGCAGCAGTTGTAAAAGGTTATAAATGCATATTTGTAACAACCGATAAACAATCAAAAGAAAAAGCAGATATACTTAAAGCTGTAGGAGCTGAAGTTATTGTGTGCCCTACAAATGTACACCCGGATGACCCAATGAGTTACTATAGTGTTGCAGCAAGGCTGGCCAGGGAAATTCCCAATTCTTTCCATATGAACCAATACGATAATCTGGCTAACCGCCAGGCTCATTATGAAACAACGGGACCTGAAATATGGAAACAAACAGATGGAAAGATTACTCATCTTGTATGTACCGCCGGTACTGGTGGTACCATTACTGGTGTTGCACAATACCTGAAAGAACAAAACCCCAACATTAAGGTATGGGCAATTGATGTATATGGATCGTTACTTACAAAATACTTCCGTACCGGCGAAATTGATATTAATGAAGTGCATCCGTACTTCAGCGAAGGATTTGGTGAAGATTTCGTTCCCCAAAACTACGACATGAGTAAAATCGACCATTTTGAACAGGTTACTGATAAAGATGGTGCGATAATGGCGAGAAAACTTGCCAGAGAGGAGGGCTTATTTTGCGGTTACAGTGCAGGAAGTTGTATTCAGGGCTTACTTCAGCTTAAAAGCAAGTTGAAAAAGGATGATGTAGTAGTGTGCATCTTTCATGATCACGGAAGCAGGTATGTAGGCAAAGTGTATAATGACCAGTGGATGATTGAGAGGCTTTTGATGTGAAAACATTTAAAGATGTAGTGAGTGCAAGAGGTATAAAACGATTAATTACTGTAAATCCGGAGCAAACAGTTGCTGATGCTTTTGTATTGATGAAGAAATATGATATAGAGCAAATGCCGGTAATGAAAGATAATATCCAGGTTGGTTCAATCAGCGATGGAGGTCTATTCAAAAAACTATTTGAAAACCCCGATTTAAAAAACTCAAAAATTGAAGATGTAATTGAACACCCTTTTCCAATTGTGTCATTTGATACACCTGTCGAAAAACTGAGTCATTACATTGACAAATACAATGGTGCTGCACTTGCGAAAGATGAGGCTGGTGTATATCATATTGTTACAAAATATGACGTTATCCAGGCTTTAGGTAAATAGTTGAAATGGTTCCCGAAATACTCTGATTATCAGTCACTAAATTTTCTGCCCTCGTAAATTTACGATTTTTGTTAGCGTAATTTTGGTCTGTACAAGTAAGTCAGACTACTATAAAAAATCGGGCAGTTTTGCTCTTGTGTAACTTTATAAAGCATTCTACATTTGTATCAGAAGTTGATTGAAAAAATCAATCATTGTTTAGAAAAATCCAATATCAATTTGAAGAAAACCAAAACCTTGTTCTGAGAAAAATCCAATATCATCAGTTTTAACTGAGATCCTTGAAAAACCAAAAAAATCCAAAATCCGATCGAAAAACCGTCCAACAATCCTGAAAAACGATCCAAATGTCACCGTGTCCAAATCCAATGAAAAAATTCTAACATCCGGAACCCTCCTGCTAAACATGTTTAGCAGGAGGCGCGGTGAACTTCACCTCCCTTTTTTCTTTTATTTTCTGCCGGCTTACTAATTTTATACATGCCTGTTTATATCGATCAGACTGGTAGAACTATAAAATTAAAAATTTCACCCCATAGAATCATTTCGCTGGTTCCCTCCCAAACTGAGTTATTATATGACTTAGGCCTGAACGATAATGTAATAGCAATTACAAAATTCTGCGTTTACCCCAATAAATGGTTTCTTGAAAAGACAAAAATTGGTGGCACAAAAAACATCAACATTCCATTAATTCGTTCATTAAACCCCGATTTAATAATTGCGAATAAAGAAGAGAATGTAAAAGAACAGGTAGAAGAACTTGCAACTGAATGCCCTGTATGGATCAGCGACGTAAACAGTCTTGAAGATGCCTATACTATGATTGGCACAATTGGGTGCATAACAAAAAAAAATAGTGTTGCGCAATTATTAATTTCGAGAATAAAATCGTCATTCGCTATCCTGGATACACAACCTGCTGAATTAGTAAAAGCAGCGTATCTTATCTGGAACAATCCATTGATGGCCGTAGGCTCTGGCACTTTCATCAATTCAATGATGGAAAAGGCTGGCTTTGAAAATATATACCGTGATAAAAAAAGATACCCAATAACGGATTTTAATGAGATTAAGGCAAAGCACTGCAGAGTATTGCTTTTATCCACAGAACCATATCCTTTTTCACAGATACACATATCGTCTTTTCAGCAACTTTTACCCGGGATAAAAATAATACTGGCAGATGGTGAAATATTTAGCTGGTATGGCAGCAGACTTCTGAAAGCACCCGATTATTTTTCAATCCTAAAAGAAAAAATAAACAAATACTGAGTTATCGTTTTTCCCCGTTAATCTGTAAAGTAAGATAATAAAGATCATTCCTGCTGAAGACACTTACCAGGCATATTGCCATGCTTTTGGGCAGTTCACTTGTACCTTCAAAGAACCAGGTATTAGAAATAGGTATCTCCCCGGAAAGTACAGTTTCCGTCCTTGTGCAAACCGGCCTGTTAAAAGCAATCGTCATTGCATCCCGAAGGTCGGCTCCTTTACATCAATCTTCAATCTTGACCTTGAAGGCTCAAAAAAATACAAAACATATGGTCTCGCATGGTTTGATAAAACAATCTTACCAGAGTCTGCAAGAGGTAAAATAAGTTTTACTTCATACTCAGAAGTGAGACCCGGAAAGTCACTGTTTCTTTTTTCTCCCATCAGGGCCACAAAACCTTTTGAGGCTTCATCGATCACCTTATTAAAATCTGTATAAAAAGCCCTGGCAGAAAATTCACTTTGTGCAGAAAGGCAATATGTGTACAATACAACAACTATTACTACAAGCCTTTTCATATTATAAAGTTAATAAAAAGACTCAACCGTTGGTTCCAGCGGCTAACCTTCGGCCATACCCTTTACAAAGTCACTAACAAGATAACTGATTAGCTTGCCGCTCGTTAAATCTGTTCTGCCATCCGAAAGCCTTGTGGCACCTTCACATATATGCAGGTATGCAGGCTTTGTAAAAGCTGCTGCATAGGAAACAAATTGTCTTGCATTAACAGATGAGAAGCCAACCGGAGTCATAGCACTGCTTAATGTATTTTGAATCCCATCAAGATCAATATCGATACCCGTTAAACTCTCATCCGTAAAACTAACACGTGGGCTACGGCTTGCATAAAAGTTCGTTTCTCGCGAACGAAAATATCTTCGAACGTTATGCAGTCAAAAAATGGATTATTTACAATATCAATCCATACATTCTGAGGTATGTAGTTTTCATGCAATCCAATGACACAATATTTTGAGAGATAGCCATCTTCCTCAGCATACCGGAAAGAATTCCCACTATGTCTGCCCTCCATCGGTCTGTAATCAGCATGTGCATCCAGATTTGTACAATTAATTTGAGCCAGTGGAATAACCCCAGCCTTAAACCATCCCTTTGCTGTACCTTTTATCAACGGATATGAATTATTGTGGCCACCACCAACTACAACCGGGATCTTCTTATTTTCTGTAATGATTTTGGCAAGATGTTCCACTTCTTCATCAATTGTATTTACAGCATGGCGATATGCTTCTAATTTTTCTTCGTCGCTTTTTGCTGTGTGATCTATCAGGTATTCAATATCTCCAAAATCAAAATGACCAATCAGTAGTATCTCCCCACCATCAAAAAAATCATTACTCTGCATGTTAAAGAAGCTTTGTAAAAAAGGAATCCATAAGCTGTCTGCGCCACCATTACCATAATTTCCCTTTACTCCAAGATCTTCGGGGATACCAAACAAAACGTATTTTGCAGCTGTTCCAGCTATTGATTTTTCAACGTCTGCGCGTCTGTTAATACCTGTATGCGTTCACCCAGCTTCGTTTCAAACCGCCTGATTTTTGTTAGGTACAAAACATCATTTTTAGAATATACTTTCAAATGGCGAAACGTATTCATACATCAGGTATTATTTGTTAAATGCCAATTTTTTCGTTTACAATCCGGAGGATATCTGCTTCTAAAGCTATCGTTTTGCTCTCAATTTCTTTTCCTTTCGCAATCATTTTATCAACATATTCTTTATCACTATAAGCCGAAGCATTAATCCTTACATTCATAAAAGCTCCCATTACTGCACTCCTGGCACATAATGCTCCAACACCGGCATCAGAAACAGAATTAGGGTTACCTGTTTCTGCCATAGCCTTTATCACTTCGATGCTTGAAAATGCAGACTCCATGACTTTAAAGGGGACTTCAATTGCATACCTTGTTGCATCCTGTATTGCAATACTTCTGGCTTTCTTTTCTTCATCAGTAGATCTGGGCAACCCAAAAGCTGCCATTATCTGGTTAAATGCTTTTGTGTCCTCATCAACTAATTTTACAAGTTTTTGCTTGTGATGTTCTCCTTTTTCGGCCCAGTTACTGAATTCTTCCCATCGCTCATCCCACCCTTGTTTATGAGAAGAAAGATTTGCAACCATTGTCGCCAGTGAAGCACCCAATGCACCAACATATGCCGAAATTGAACCTCCTCCGGGAGCAGGACTTTCACTTGCAGTTTCATCAGCAAAATCATTCAGCTTCATATTTGCCAGCCTGCTGTCCACCGTATTCATTAACAGATATTCGATTATCCGTTCTTCTGGTTTAAAAGGCCCCAATTCATCAAGACCAAGTGATTTCACCGCAATTTTTATTAATTCTCTTTCTGATACCCCGACAGATCTTTTTTGCTTACGAAGAAAATACTTTCCGGCTTCCAGCATTGCATTTAGAGGCACAAGACCAACCAACTCGCTACCGGTTACTCTCATTCCCCTTTCATTTGCTTTTTTGCAAACTTCATCAAAAGCAATGTGAACCGGCGTTATATTAATATTTGTCAGGTTCATACTGATCTGTGCAATACCATATTCTTCAATATACCATCCGATAGCTTTTACTGACTTTAACGTACCGGGAATCATAACTGGTTTTCCTTCAGCATCAGTGACTGCTTTACCGTTTTCCTTTTTTGTTCTGCCTGCTTCCCTTACATCAAATGCAATGGCATTAGCTCTGCGGGTCGAAGTCGTATTAAGGTTAATATTATAAGCAACCAGAAAATCTCTTGCTCCAATTACCGTGGCACCCCTTTTCGTATCAAATTCTGCCGGGCCAAAATCTGGCTCCCACCCAGGCAATTTAATTTTCTTGAAAAAACCCTCATATTCACCTGCCCTGATTACAGATAAGTTACTCCTGGATTTATTTGGTTGTGCCGCCTCATATAAGTAAACAGGCAGATGTAATTCCTCTCCAACTTTTTGGGCAAGTAGCTGAGCATATTTTGCAGTTTCTTCCATTGAGATTCCGGCAACCGGAATCAGCGGGCACACATCGGTAGCTCCCATTCTGGGATGCTCACCTTGATGCCTGGCCATGTCAATTATCTCTCCAGCTTTTTTATTGCTCTGAATGCAGCCTCTACAACAGCATCTGGTGAACCGACGAAAGTAACCACTGTACGATTGGTGGCCTTACCAGGATCAACATTCAATAATCTGACTCCTTCAACTGTTGCAAGCTGATCCGTTATCCGCTTAATTACATTAAGATCATTCCCTTCGCTGAAATTGGGCACACATTCAATAATTTGTTGCATAGCAATCTTTTTAAATGACAAAGGTATTAATAATGAACCTGAATTAAGATACTGAACCAAGTAACTGATATAAAAGTATCTGTGACCCCAATCA
Source organism: Chitinophagaceae bacterium (assembly GCA_016719815.1). Taxonomy (GTDB): domain Bacteria; phylum Bacteroidota; class Bacteroidia; order Chitinophagales; family Chitinophagaceae; genus JJ008. The sequence goes on from JADJYK010000003.1 coordinate 22,684, forward strand.
TAAAAAAAGCTGCTCAGTGAGCAGCTTTTTTATTAATTATTCAAAAATTTAAAATCCCTTTTTAATCTTATCATCAGTATTAGTACCCTTGGCAATGTTCTGCTGACTAATAATATCGTTTGCAACCTTTACCGCCTGATCCAAGTAAATATCTTTTTGCCTGTCCTTAAGCCAATTGTTAAATCGTTCCTGCTTTGCCTTATCATTAACCCAACGATCCACTTCATTAGGAAGAGCTGTCACATCAAGCAGGCTTTTTAATTTTATTAATGATTCAAGCTGCTTCGATGTGGCACTGAGATTTTTCTGGTATTCCCTGTACTTCACCAGGTTCATTGATCTTGGTTTCTCATTTTGCCGGGAAAGCCATTCAGTTGTTTCTCTAATCAGATTAAAAGCAGGATCATTTTCAAGACGCTGGTTACTTAATTGCTTAATAGTCTCAAGATTATAGCCAGCGTTCCAGTTATTGTAAGTTGTCTTATTCACCTCGTCCCATGGCAATGCATCAGGATCATCTTTTTCTCTTAATTTCAGATATTCTAAATTATCGGGCAATACTATATCTGAAGTAACACCCTTCATTTGTGTGGATCCGCCATTAATACGATAAAATTTCTGAAGGGTGAGCTTAATTGTTCCCAGTTCAGAGTTTGTCATCGAAAACCCGTTTTCTCCTAGACCAATATTACGCTGAACGGTTCCTTTTCCATAAGTTGATGTGCTTCCAATTACAATTCCTCTTCTATAGTCCTGAATAGCTGCAGCAAATATTTCTGAAGCTGATGCGCTGAATTCGTTAACCATTACAACCAGTGGTCCGTCGTACAGAACGTTCCTGTCTTTATCTTTCAGCACAGTTGGTTTACTTTCCCGGTCTTTTACTTGTACAACCGGGCCTTCATCAATAAATAAACCAGCCATTTGTACCACGTCATACAGAGATCCGCCACCATTGTTACGAAGGTCAATAACGATGCCATCAACTTTCTCTCCTTTGAGTTTATTAACTTCTTTCGCCACATCGGTATAGCTTCTGTTACCATTTGGATCATCAAAGTTGGCATAAAATTCAGGTAAAAAAATGTAGCCGATCTTTGAGCTCCCTTCTTTTACTATAGCGCTTCTGGCATAAGCCTCATCCTGAACAATTTTTTCTCTTTTTAAAGAAACAATTTTATACGTCCCGTCTGTTTTTCTCACTGTAAGGCGTACTTCAGTTCCTTGTTTGCCACGTATAACTTTAACCGCATCTGTAACACTATATCCGGTTAAATCTACTGGTTCCTCAATGCCCTGCGCAACTTTCTGTATAATATCACCGGGTTGCAGTTCATTCGATTTATAGGCTGGACTACCGGTTACGATACTTGTAATTTTAATATTGCCCTCATCATACTGCAGTGTTGCTCCAATTCCAAAAAATGTACCTGACATTTCTTCATCAAAATACCTTTTATCAACCGGAGGAAAGAACTCTGTATGAGGATCCATCGTAGTTGTAATAGCATTTACAAAAACATTAAACTTATCGTCATCATTGAATTTTGCCCTAAACCTGTCAAAAAATCTGTCATATGTCTTTTGGACTCTTTCCCTTGCTTCCCTTTCAAGTTCTGTTTCGGTTTTATCCACAAATCCTTCTTTTCCCTTGCTCCTTTCCTGTATGTCAAGCAAATCTGAATACCGTTCCAATGTAGCAAACTTTAGCTTCTTTCTCCACCTTTCCTTTAGTTCAGCAGCAGTACTGGTAAATTCAAGTTTATCCTCATCGAGTTGTATCTCTTCATCTGTCTTAAACTCAAATGGAACTGACAATATCTCTTTATAGAGGATAGCAGCTTCCTCCATTCTTTTATTGAACAATTTGCCCGCCGCAAGGAAAGATTCGACTGGTGCACCTTTTATTTCATCGTCTATGCGGGTCTCATATCTGACTAATGTATTAAGATCAGCCTGCAAAAAGAAGTTTTTATCAGGATCCAGCTCTTTTATAAATTTTATGAATACTTTTTTCGAAAATTCATCATTGATATCCTGAGGGCTAAAATGCCCCTCTGTAAGCATTTCGCCAACCAGCCTGAGAATTTTGTCGTATTTAGATGGAGGAACGGAATGAACACCGTTGTTCTTTCCCATGGTTTTAAAGGCCAGAAAGGAAAGGGCAACAACTACCATGACTACAATTGGGAGTCTCTTCATATTCAATAGATATTTTAAAGTGCCTGACATATCAAACCAAAAATAACGGAAAAAGCCTGCTTTTCTTGTGTCTGTAAGGTTTTAACAATGCTTTTTGATGAGTGGTGACTCTAAAACGTAATCATACAAAGGAAATGCCACATTGAATCGGGATAATTTCTATGTTTTTATTTTTTACCCAAACTCAATTTTCTTATTTTTGCAGCCCGACAAAATGGTGGCTATAGCTCAGCTGGTTAGAGCATCAGATTGTGGTTCTGAGGGTCGCCGGTTCGAACCCGGTTAGCCACCCGAATAAGATACCCCGTTTCGAAGAAGCGGGGTATCACTTTTTAATTGACTATAATGAACTACTGGCTTTTACTTATCCCGCTCATTTCCGCATTTATTGGTTGGATTACCAACTGGATTGCGATTAAAATGCTTTTTCACCCCCGTGAACCTAAAATATTTTTGGGAATTACAATCCAGGGAATTTTTCCTAAGCGGCAAAAGCAATTTGCCGAAAAACTGGGCAAACTGGTTAGCGATGAATTTCTTTCTTTTAATGATATAGAAGAAAAAATCAGCAATCCTGATAACCTTAAAAAAATCATGCCAATGATTGAGAAACACATTGATGATTTTCTGAGGTTCAGGCTTAGCGATGAAATGCCGGTAATAAGTATGTTTATAGGTGACAAAACAATAATCAAAATAAAAGGGGCCTTAATGGAAGAAATAGAAACCCTGTTTCCGATAGTCATGAAACAATATACAGGCAACCTAAAATCAGAACTTGATCTTGAACACATTGTTATTACGAAAGTAGCTGGTTTTTCATCTGATAAGTTGGAAGAAATCCTTTACCAGATTATGTCCAAAGAGTTTCGGTTTGTGGAAATAATTGGTGCTGTTATAGGTTTTATTATTGGTGTTCTGCAAATTATTATTACACAATTAACCACCTGATAGCAAAACTTATTGAACATTCCCCCTTTAAGATTGTAATTAAACCATTCATCACATTGTCATTATTATGTCTGCAAGAAATCGCAGTTTTACCCGTCTAATAAACAAATCTCGAAAATGAAATACCTGATAAGTGTAATTAGCTGTTTTTAATTATTTACCAAGCATCCTCACAAAAATGCTGCTCCCAACAGAAATGGCAGCAACAGGCAAATGCCTGCAGGCACGATGTATGGAAAGATTGTGGGAGGCAAAATCTGGCAAACACATCGATTATGCCTCGGTAGAATTATTGCAAAACAAGTTTGACTCAGTTTCCAAAAAGAGGAAAGATGTAGTCATTAATGGTGTGCTGGCAGATAATAAAGGCGACTTTATTTTTGCAAAATGTTCCCATAATGGGCCAACTGAAACTCAGGGTTACTGTAGTTGGCTATTCCCCGTATGAGGTTCCCGTATCCTTCAATTTTAAGCCTGGCAGTGATATGAGTTCGATGATGAATGCCATAGACAAAGATCTAGGAAATATAAAAATTGACATTGCAGATAAAACGCTGGAAAATGTAACGGTTACATCTGGCAAGCCTGGTTTGCAGCTTGGCATTGACAGAAAGGTCTTTAACGTAGACAAAAACATGGTCTCTACCGGAGGGACCGCTGTTGATGTAATGCGTAATGTACCATCCATAAGTGTTGATATTGATGGGAATGTTACCATGCGCAATAACGCACCTCAGATATTTGTTGATGGCCGCCCTACAATTATGACCCTCGACCAGATTCCAGCTGATGCAATTGAAAGTGTGGAAATAATAACTAATCCGTCAGCTAAGTTTGACGCATCAGGCGGAACAGCCGGCATCTTGAATGTCGTGCTTAAAAAGAATAAAAGGGTTGGTTACAGCGGAAGTTTGCGGACAAACGTTGATTCCCGTGGAAGAATTGGTGCCGGAGGTGATATTAACATTCGCCAGAACAAAATCAATTTCTTTTTAGGTGCTAACTACAACCAGCGTAAATCTATCAGTAATGGCACAACAGATCGTTTGACATACGGCACTCCGGATACTGCCAGTTACCAGACAGATGAAAGTGTGCAAAAAGGAAGGTTTATGTTTTTGCGGGGGGGATTTGATTATTTCATCGACAACAGGAACACCCTCTCTGTAACTGCTATGATTGGCCGGGGCAAACATACGCCATATACAGAAAGCGATATCCTTACAAAATGGCTTTCACCTGTCGACACATCATCATTCAGCAACCGGTTTTCTGACAATTTCTTCAGGATGAATATGAATGGCGGTTCATTAAGCTATAAACATAATTTTCCAAAACAAGGAGAAGAATTAACAGCCGATGCAAACCTGCATATCGGTGAAAGCAGCACGCAGAATATCATTACAAATGAAAAATACAAGGTTCCGGGTAATACACTTTTGGGAACCATGAAACAACAACAGAATGGAAAGGGTGAAAATAAAAACCTTGTCATACAAACTGATTATACTAAACCGCTAACTGATGATTCAAAACTTGAGATGGGATTAAGGGCACAGTTCAGATCAGTATATAATCGCACTGACTTCTTTATGTTTTTCAACGGAACAGCCGTATATTCTCCTGCGTTATCTGTAAATTATAACAGCATTGATAATGTATATGCGGGCTATGCCACCTATTCCAATAAAGTGAAAAACTTTGGTTATCAGGTAGGACTAAGAGCTGAAAGTTCAAATTATGAAGGCGATCTGCCAGATAAATCACAATCATTTAAAATTGATTTTCCTGTCAGCCTGTTCCCCAGTATTTTTCTTAATCAAAAATTAAAGAACGAGCAGGAACTGCAATTGAACTACACCAGAAAAATAAACAGACCTGGCTTTTTCCAGTTGTTACCGTTTACTGATTACTCTGACACAATGAATATAAGCAGAGGTAACCCGTCATTAAGACCCGAGTTTACAAATTCACTTGAATTATCCTATCAAAAGACTTTCAAAAACAAAGACAATTTTATTGCCTCAATGTATTATAAAAATACAACTGATCTTATTACCCGTTACCAGGCAAAGGAGACTGATAATGTTATTGGAAAAGATATTCTTATCAGCAGTTATATTAACGCTAACTCAAGCTATGTCACCGGTCTTGAGCTGGTATCAAAAAATAAACTTACCAAATGGTGGGATTTAACAACTCACCTTAATCTGTTCACCTCTAAGATTAATACTGGTATAGCCGGACAACCGGAACAGGAGCAGTTTGCAAGCTGGTTAGCAACGCTGAACAATTCTTTCAAACTGTTCAAGAATGTGACTCTCCAGTTGTCTGGCGAATACCAGTCAAAAGTGTGCTTCCTCCCGGAGGAAGCGGTGGTGGCGGTGGCCGTGGCGGTGGTATGATGATGGGTGGTGGCGGAATGTTTGGCCAGGCCAGTGCTGCACAAGGTTATATTCGGGCAAACTATTTTGTAGATGCAGCAATCCGATACGACTTTTTGAAAGAGAAAAGAGCCTCTCTATCTTTAAATGTGAATGATATTTTCAGAACCCGCCGGCAGGATATTTATTCAGAATCTTCTGCTTTTGTACAAAACATATTTCGCCGTCGTGACCCGCAAATTCTCCGGCTTAACTTTAACTGGCGATTCGGAAAGTTTGATACCAACCTGTTTAAACGGAAAAATACCAAAAACCAGGAAAATGGGATGGATATGATGAACATGTAATAAAAGACTGGTTATCCAACAGATTAAATAAAGGTTTTGCATCTTTGCAAAGCCTTTATTTATTAACCCCTACCAGATATATTTGAAAAAGATTGTTTTTACTGTTACAAATGATTTAACCTACGACCAGCGAATGCAACGTATTTGCACAACCCTGTCGAAAAATGGTTATTTCATTACCCTTATCGGCAGAAAAAAAACATCTTCTCTCCCATTGTCAAATAAGCCCTATGCACAGAAAAGACTTAACTGCTGGTTTCAGAGGGGTAAATTATTTTACCTGGAATATAATTTCAGATTGCTGATGTATTTACTTTTTAAAAGACTGGATGCTATTTGTGCAATTGACCTTGATACAATTGTTCCCGCTTATATTATATCAAAGTTTAAAAGAATTCACAGAGTGTACGATGCCCATGAATTGTTTACAGAACAAAAAGAGGTAATAACAAGGCCTTTTGTTTACAAACTATGGAAAAAAGTGGAAAAAAGGATGGTACCGGCATTTGCCAACGGTTATCCTGTTTGCGATAGTATTGCTGAAGATTTCAAAAAGAAAATACAATGTAACTTATCAGACAATAAGGAACTTGCCTGTAGAATCAACCAGTGCCCCGGTTGAAAAGAACAATAAATTTATATTGTACCAAGGAGCTGTTAATGAAGGAAGAGGATTTGAGTACCTGGTTCCTGCAATGCAAAAAGTAAATTACCCGCTTGTAATTTGTGGCGATGGAAATTTTATGTCTCAGGTAAAGGAATTAATATCAAAATACCAACTGGATAATAATATAGTTTTGAAAGGAATGCTTAAACCTGAAGAACTGGCTGTTCTTTCCGTCAGGCTTTTGTTGGAATTAATCTCGTTGAAAATGTTGGCCTGAATCAATATTATTCATTAGCCAATAAGTTTTTTGATTACATACATGCCGGTCTGCCGCAGGTTACAATGAATTTTCCTGAATACAAAAAATAAATGACCAGTATAAGATCGCTGTACTTATTGATGAACTGACACCAGAAGTTATTGCAGCTGCGATAAACAAGTTAGCAAATGATGCTGTTTTATATGATGAGCTTTGTATCAATTGCGAAAATGCAATGGCCGAGTTAAACTGGGATCTGGAACAAATGAAATTAATTACATTTTATAATACACTTTTCAGCTAGTGAGCCCACTCCTCCAGCTAATTGTTTATCTTGATTTCCCTGACAGCTCATAATAAAAGCCGGTAATATCACCTCGTTTACTCAGGGATTAGCTCATAAATACTGCCTGACCATAAGGCTGAAGTATGTACCCCGCAAGCCACTGATTAACAGTTTCATTATCACTTAATAATTTCGCTTCTCCGCTTTCTCCAGTATCCAAAAAAGCTATACCCTCAGCAGGGTATTGTTTCGTTTTATCAGTAAAGTATATTTGTCCTAATTAAGGCTGTAAAGCTAATTCTGCTTACCCATCAAACACCATATATGAAAAAGAAAACCACACTTCTCCTGCTTTCCATTTTGTTTGCAAGTATTGGTTTATATGCACAAAAGCTGGTAGCATGCGAAAATTACGACTCGGCGGGCAAGGCATCAGGCATTTACAGCGCCTGGGATATAAAGCCTGCCGGTTCTTACATTTATCTGCATTATAGCCAGCCCCAAGTATTAGGCCCCGGTGCCTGGATATTACAGATAGACAGAGACAGTACCGGAACCGGAAGATTCACCGTATATAAAAAATAACCCTGAAGCCCCTAAAGGTAAACACTTGACAGTAAGTGATGTGTTCTTTAGCGGCAAAGGCAAGTACAAATGCACCGTGCGGCTAAACGGACAGGTGAAAGCCACTACCACTATAACTGTTGATGTAAAAAAAGATATGGATAATGTGGAAATGGATGACGACGATGCCAGCGACACTTACTATTATGAAGACTCAGAAATACTATTTTGTAAATCGGTGGATAAACAAGGTAATACAACCGGTGAAGCCTCTACTTTTGCTCTTGGAACCACCAAACAGATCACTCTGACTGTTTATACGGAAAATGATGGCAACCCCTTTAAGACCAAAGAGGTTTATGCGACCATATACAAAAACAACAAAGTAGTAAAAGAATATGACCTTGATATAACACCAGAATGGACTTATTTCAGCTTTAAGCATACGTTTACTGAACCCGGCGAATACGTTGTTGACCTTTACAACGGCAAAGATGTATTTATCAATTCAGCTACGTTAACCATTACCAAATAGCAAAACTGCCTCTGCTGCAAAGCCTGTTCTTTTCCGATGCTATACTAGCCGGGCCTGAACAGGCTTTTTTGTGTTCAGTCATTTTTATGTTACTGTTTACTATTTTTGAACCATGATTTCCTATAATACCAAAGACTGGTTCACTTTTATCTTCCGGTTTCACAAGGCCGATACCTTTAGGCAACTGCTGCCACTTATTATTGCCATCTGTATTTATTCAGGAATTATTGCATGGCTTGAACTGCAATACTGGCAACTATCTGAAAAAAGCTACGTACGCAACCTGCCCGTTATGCACTCGCTGCTGGGATTTGCCATTTCTATGTTGCTGGTCTTTCGTACCAATACAGCCTACGACCGCTGGTGGGAAGGTCGCAAACTTTGGGGCAGTCTGGTAAATAACAGCCGTAACCTTGCTATGAAACTGGGAGCTATGCTTCCTGAGACAGATACAACACACCGCAGTTTTTTTCGAAAAGCAATTCCCGCTTACGCATTTGCCCTGCACAATCACCTGCACAAAGAAAAAACCCGTATTGAATTATTTGAGGATGATGAACACCACCATCTGTTTAAACAGATAGACCATGGAAAACATGTACCTAACCAAACTGCCCAGCTGTTGTATCGCTATGTTCAGCAACTGCACAGCGAGAATAAAATAACCGCCGAACAGCTACTGTTCATCAATGCTGAACTGCAATCATTTACTGATGTTTGTGGCGCATGTGAGCGAATAAAAAACACCACCATACCTTTTTCGTACAGTGTGTTTATTAAGAAGTTTATTTTCTTTTACGTTATGACGTTACCATTTGGCTTTGTTTTCCAATTAGGCTTTTATGTCGTTCCGGTGGTGGCTTTTATTTTTTATGTACTGGCAAGCCTTGAGCTTATTGCAGAAGAGATAGAGGACCCCTTCAGCGGCGACCAGAACGATATTCCCACAGAAATTCTGTCGCAGAATATTCACCGTCAAGTAGCGGAACTGCTTTAGTTTTTTTCACCGGTAATGGCAACCAACTAATACTTTTACGTTATCGGGTAAATACTTTTTACCATGATAAGAAAACACCCGGGCTTACTGTCTGTGCTGGTGGCAGCAGTCCTTCTTTCCGCTATTTCGTGCAGTAAAGAAAATGAGGACAGCAGCAACAACAGCCTCGATTGCAGTGCCGTGATAAATAAGACATTTGCTGCCAATATCAGTCCGTTAATACAAACAAAATGTGCCATAGCGGGATGTCACGCATCAGGCAGTGGCAACGGCCCGGGTGCATTAACCAGCTATACAGAAATTTTAAACGCCAAAACGGCTATCCGTGGTTCAATCGCTTCAGGCAGTATGCCCAAAACAGTTCACTTACCACAGATCAGAAAAACTCGATATTATGCTGGATTGACGGCGGCGCCCCAATAACTGATTTTCGTCACTATATGTAATTATTATCCGTCCTAATACGCATATCATGTGTTTTATCCGGCTGTAATCATTTGCTAATCATCTTTTTGTCCCTTAAAGGACGAAAAAGGTGATTTTTAGCAGGTTGACTATTAGCTATTTGCAACTTTCCTATATTTGCAACTCAACCAAAGGTTATGGCAAAACAAGTTGAAGATTTTGACGCAAATCTGTCTGGCGAAGAGGGTAAATCCGAGGAAGCAAAGGCGAGTTGGTTTAAGCGAATAAAAAAAGGTATCAATACTAAAACTTCTGAGAAAAAAGAAACTCCTGAGGGCCTTTGGGTTAAGTGCCCCGAGTGTTCCAATATTATCACTATAAGTGATCTCAAGGAAAACCTGTTTGTTTGCCCCAAGTGCAACTATCATCACCGCATCAATAGCGCCGAGTATTACGATATTCTTTTTGATAATAACGAGTTTACTGAAATAGCAGGTAACATAATCAGTAAGGATATGCTGGGTTTTACCGATCTGAAACCCTACAAAAAAAGGCTTGAGGAGATATGGAGCAAAACCGACCTGAAAGATTCGATGCGGGTGGCTGTTGGAAAAGTGAATGGTCATGAGATTGTAATAGCTTGTATGGATTTTGAGTTCATAGGCGGCTCACTCGGAAGTGTAATGGGCGAAAAATTTTCCAGAGCGATTGATTATTGTATTGAACATAAACTCCCTTATATGGTCATCAGCAAGAGCGGCGGTGCCCGTATGATGGAAAGTGCTTTCGCCCTGCTGCAACTGGCCAAAACAAGCGGCAAACTCTCGCAGTTGAGCGATGCAAGACTTCCTTATTTATCATTACTTACCGACCCAACCTTTGGCGGCATCTCTGCCTCATTTGGCATGCTGGGCGATTTGAACATGGCTGAACCGGGAGCATTGATTGGATTCGCCGGTCCGAGGGTAATTAAGGAAACTATTAAGAAGGACTTGCCCGAAGGTTTTCAACGCAGTGAGTTTTTGCTGGAGCATGGTTTCCTCGACCTGATTGTTCCGCGGAAGGAGCTGAAAGAAAAGATTTCAAGTATTCTGAGGTTGTTTGAGCATTAATAAACAAGTAAAATTATTAATAAGTAAGAGGTGTTTTTGCCTCTTATTTTTTTAAATGGCAGAGTTAAAAAACAGGCAGGCATACCATCACTACTTCATTGAATCAAAGTATGAAGCAGGCATGGTATTGCTTGGCACCGAGGTAAAATCACTTCGTGAAGGGAAAGCCAGTTTTAACGACAGCTACTGCATTATTCATAAAGGTGAGGTTTGGGTAAAATCATTGTATATTGCCCAATACTCCCATGGTACAACAAACAATCACGACCCTGTTCGTGACAGAAAACTTTTGCTCCAAAAAAGAGAAATAAAAAAAATTGAAGCAAAACTGAAAGAAAAAGGCTGTACCCTAATTCCTTTAGGCATTTTCGTTAATGAAAAAGGACTTGTCAAAATGGAACTTGGACTTGCAAAAGGAAAGAAACTGCACGACAAGCGGGAAACAATTAAACAAAAAGATGTAGAGCGGGAGATGAAGCGGTTCTTTAAGTAACCTGTGAATAACTAAACAAGATTCAGGAACAATATTTTCCCGAACTTCCGCAATCATGAGAAAAGTTGCACTGTTACTATTTTTATTCATCTCACTGCAATCGCAGTCGCAATCTGTTTTTGGCTATTGGTATGGAAATGCAAATGTGAAAACAAACAGCTCGGCCAGCAACTACATGGTGGAAATGGTTCTGCAACCTGAAAGAGGGAATGTGAAGGGATTACTGAATTATTTTTTTAAAAACACATACAGAAGCCTGCAGGTTTCAGGAACTTATAATGCAACAACAAGACAATTAACTCTGTACAAAATTCCAGTTACCTATTACGGCTCAATTGCCAACCTGGAAGTTGACTGTATGATGAACCTGCTGGCAACGCTTCGTGTATCGCAGGTAAGCTCAAATCTTGTTGGCTCTTTTATTGCAGACCCTGATTACAAGAATATGTGCCCACAGGTAAATTTTGATCTGCAGAAGAATGCGGATATAAGCAAGACTGATTCTGTACTAAAAGCCATCAGCCAGTATAAAGAAGAATATCAAATGTGGCAACCCAGCGCTACTGACACACTGGTTGCTGTTGACGTACAGCCCCGTAAGGTTATTAATTTTCCGGTTGAAAAAGAATTTAAGGAAAGAGAAAATATTGTTGTGAATGAGATAGAAGTGGAATCGGATTCTTTGCTGGTAAGTATTTATGATAATGGTGAAATAGATGGCGACATTATTTCTATCTTCTTCAATAAAAAACTAATTGTCTTTAATCAGAAGCTTACACATAAATCAATCAGGATTAACTTTCCGCTAGACAAGTCCCTTTCAGAAAATGAGATATCTATGTTTGCAGAAAATCTTGGTCTTATTCCACCCAACACAGCGTTAATGGTGATTGACGATGGGAAAAACAAATTCGAACTGAAGATATCAAGCAGTCTCGAAAAAACAGCTACCATCCGGGTAAAAAGGAAATAACGACATAGGATCAGAACAACTCAGGCTGACTATCTTCCTCTTTGGGCTTCACCCATTCCATTTCTGTTGATTTACTAAAATCAGCTAGTTTGCTCCCTACAGTTCTGTACCCTGTAATTTCTGCAATCTTTGCAATCTTCAATTTTCCTTTCCGCAATTGTGCACCCCTTCCCTGCTGCATGGCAAGTATTGGTTCTTCCATTGTTGTTACTGTTTCCACATAGTTCCCATCACCCTCTTTGATAAACAGGAATTTATTTTTGATTGTTGTGGTTTCAATTTTAAACCGTTTAACCATAAACTGTTTTTTGTCCATATCCACATAAACAGCGGTCAACACTTTTTCAGGCTTAAACTTCTCAATAAAGATAATTTTCTCCGTATCCAGTTTTTGTGTCAGCTCCTGGTCGGTTATTTCATAATTTCCATCTCTAAACACAACCAGTACCTTATCATCAGCTTCGAATACTCCAAGGTATTCTCCTTTTTCATCTGTATTCAGGCGGCCAAACTGGTCATCGTACCAAAGTTTCTTTCCAGCAATAGTGGAACGCCCTTTTTCTTTGAACTTAATACTCTTTACCGGGTATTTTGTTACTACATTGCCCATGCTTCCCCTGCCTTTTATCTCCAGTTCCTCAAAGTAATAATCAAACTCTTTGATGCGGGCAGAACAATTTCCCAACACTACTTTTACCACTTCCGCTTCACCATTAGGGTTAGCAGAAAAATAATGAACTTTTGATTTATCGTGTCCCTTGGTAAGGTCATATTCTTTATCACGGGTAATACCCGTTACATTAAACCGTTTGGCAAAACTCTTACCCGTTTCTCCATCCACATATATCATATTGTAAGTGGTACGCCTCGTCGTTCTTCTGAAAAACAGCAGCATGCAATATATCTTTACCAATAAATGTCTTGTCAGAAACTTTTACCACTTTCATTATACCCCGCTTTGCAAAAACGATAATATCATCAAGGTCAGAACACTCGAACAGTAACTCGTCTTTCTTTAATCCGGTACCAATAAAGCCCTCTGCCCTGTTCATATACAGTTTGGTATTGGCAATGGCTACAAATTTTGCTTCAATTACCTCAAACTGCTTTATCTCAGTTTTCCTCTCCCGTCCTTTTCCATGCTTTTTTAACAGGTTTTCATAGTAAGCCACTGCATAATCAACAAGGTTGGCAAGGTCAAACTTCACCTTTTTAATATCTTCTTCCAGTCCTTTTATCTGGTCGTTCAGTTCATCTATATCCAGTTTATAAATACGGCGAACCGGTTTTTCTGTAAGCTTAATAATATCTTCTTTTGTTATATCTCGCCTCAGTTGCTTTCTAAATGGCACAAAAGCTATATCTATCCCGTGGAGTACCTTATCCCACGTTTCATATTTTTTCTCAAGTTCTTTGTATATCTTTTCTTCAAAGAAAATTTTCTCTAATGATGTGTAGTGCCATTTTTCCTGTAGTTCGTTCAGTTTTATCTTCAGCTCCTGCTCAAGCAAGTCTTTTGTTCTGTCAACAGAAAGCCGGAGCAAATCAAGTACAGTAAGAAACTGCGGCTTCTGGTCTACAATCACACAGGCATTGGGAGAAATGGAAACTTCACAGTCTGTGAACTTATATAATGCATCAATAGTCATATCAGGAGAAATCCCAGGAGCAAGATCAACCTGTATTTCCACTTCTGCGGCAGTATTATCTGTTACTTTCCTGATTTTTATTTTACCCTGATCATTTGCCTTAACTATAGACTCCATCAGTTGAGTGGTGGTTACTCCATAAGGAACACTTTTTATCGACACAGTTTTCTTATCAGCTTCTTCAATATGAGCCCTTACTTTTACCTTTCCGCCCCTTTTACCATTATTATAATCAGCTACATCAATCATACCCCCGGTTTGAAAATCCGGAAATAACTCAAATCTTTTGCCCCTAAGACATTTAATAGATGCATCAATCAGTTCACAGAAATTATGTGGCAAAATTTTAGTTGATAAGCCTACTGCAATACCATCAGCACCTTGTGCCAGCAATAGAGGAAATTTCATTGGCAGCGTTACAGGTTCATTCTTTCTGCCATCATAGCTAAGTTGCCACTCTGTTGTTTTACTATTGAAAGCAACCTCCAAAGCAAACTTGCTCAACCTTGCTTCAATATACCTTGAGGCAGCAGCATCATCACCAGTACGCACATCTCCCCAGTTACCCTGTGTTTCAACAAGCAGGTCTTTTTTGGCCCATGTTCACCAGTGCATCACCAATACTAGCATCTCCATGCGGATGGTACTGCATGGCCTGCCCGATAATATTTGCTACTTTGTTAAATCGGCCATCATCCATCTCCTTCATTGCATGAAGGATGCGCCGTTGCACTGGTTTCAATCCGTCTTCTACGGCAGGTACGGCTCTTTCTAATATTACATAAGATGCATAGTCAAGAAACCATGTTTTGTACTGCCCATGCAAACCACTGTCATTATTTTGAACGTCAATATTTTTATTCTTTGCTCCACTCATAACCTCTTACTGTTGAACAGTCTGTTCTGTTGTTTGCAATTGTAGTTGTTTCTCTCCAGCCAACCTTACATCAAAATCTTTCCACCCTTTATTTATATCGCCAGTCACATCAATTTTTCCTTCTTTTATCAAATGTTTTATCCGCCACATTATAAAAACATCACCCGTTTTTATCTTCATCCGGTGCAAAGTATTGGAAAGCACCCTTGTGGCCTTTTGCCATTCGCCAGTCAGGTTTTTTAATATCTCACTGTCATAAAAGCCATCTTCTTTACCTGCAATCTTTTTTCCACCTTCCAGGATTCTTACAATTGCATTTTCTTCGGTAATTTTTCTCCACTCATCAGGGTCAATTTCAAATTCGCTAAGTGTTATCGGCCTTGCCAGTCTTTTTGCCTTTACAAATTCTTTTGGCTGTATCTCATTCAGCCACGATGGATAAAATATATGCCCCTTTTCATTTATGAAAGGAAGATTATTAAGAAAAAGCACCATCACCCTGCCCTGATAATCGCTGAATTGCGGCATAAACCAGTAATAGCCCGTTACATCATGCTGATTTTGTCCCATCCATATCCATATTTCTTCCTGCGGGTTTTCATCAAGTCTACTTTTAGCTGTTTAACTGTTTCCCTGTCATCAAAACTACCTGCAGCTTCTTCGCCGTACGGAGAGCCATGTAATAGGGTTTTCCACCAGCATAATCTTGCTTGCCAGCCATCTTCAGTATCTATAGCTGTTAATGGACCAACCGCATAATCATCTTTTATCTGCGATACTTCGCCAGTAAAAGTATCGTCCAGTTCAATAACCTGTTTCATCAGGTTCACTTCAGTTTCATTAAATACAATATGAATCATCTTGATTTGTTATCTTGTTGAATTAAATAATACACACATGTAGTCAAGAAATTACGAAAGAAAGGAATGCATTTAATAATACCAATCTGCTTTCTTGGCTTCCATCCGAATTTCCATTCATAAATCGGATTAAGCAGGTAATGCCGCCGATTCAGAAACTTATAGCCTTCTGATGTACAGATTTTCTCGAATCTTTCTATGCTGATACCCGTCTCTCTTATTTCCAACAACTCTTCAACATTCTCCTTTCTGTTTTTCAGTATCCTCCTGTACATTGACTTTGGCAACAGGTGAATATATGGTAACCTTGAGACCTTAGATTTACATATCTGCTGATGTCCTCCAAAAGGCATATACCATGGTGGAAAACCAAAAAAAATAATCCCATTTGGCTTTAGAAAATTCTTCATCCAGCTAATCAGCTTTGCCTGGTTATGAATATGTTCAATCACATCTTTCAGTACTATTATATCAAATGCACCATTAAGATCCTTTTCTATATCAGCCTCATAAATATCTTTTGCAACAATCTTTAGTCGTCCGGCAGCTGTATCTTCCGGCAGATACTCTTTTGCGAGTTGGACTCTCGGTTCGTCCAACTCAACCCCTACTCCGTCACATCCTTTATTGATAAAAGCTTTTAACACTCCCCCCTCGCCACATCCTATCTCCAATATCCTCATACCTGGTATAATTGGAAATTCTTCTTCAATGAATGGGATAACATATTTTTCCGCATTCATTACCTGAATGTCAAAATATCTTTTTCTATCAGCATGAAATTCGAACATAATTAAACTGCTTCTGCTACTATGTCTAATTCAATCTTTAGATTTTCAATGATAAACTCCTGCCTGTCGGGTGTATTTTTTCCCATATAATATTCCAGGAGTTGTTGTATGTGATCCCCCTCCTCCACCCGCATCAGTTGCTTTCGCATATCTGTTCCAATAAACTGGGCAAATTCATCAGGGCTGATTTCGCCTAATCCTTTAAACCGTGTCACCTCAGGCTTAGATCCCAATTTCTTCATTGCTTCCTGCTTTTCCTGTTCACTGAAACAATAAATGGTTTCCTGCTTATTCCGTACACGGAACAATGGAGTTTCCAGTACATACACTTTTTCATGTTTTACCAGATCGGGAAAAAATTGCAGGAAGAAAGTCATCAACAGCAAACGGATATGCATGCCATCCACATCAGCATCGGTTGCAATAACCACATTGTTAAAACGTAATCCTTCTAATCCTTCTTCAATATTCAGTGCATGTTGCAACAGGTTAAATTCTTCATTTTCATACACCACTTTTTTTGTCAGGCCAAAACAGTTTAGCGGCTTGCCACGCAGACTGAAAACAGCCTGTGTCTCCACATTCCTCGCTTTTTGTAATTGAGCCGCTGGCACTGTCACCTTCCGTTATAAAAATGGTAGTTTCTTTTTGTTTGACAATAAACTCTTCCTTCCCTTTTGCCGGTGGTTCATCATCGTAGTGATAGCGGCAGTCACGCAGTTTGCGGTTATGCAAGTTAGCTTTCTTAGCCCTTTCATTCGCCAATTTCTTAATACCAGCAAGCTCCTTCCTTTCTCTTTCACTCTGCTCAATTCGTTTCTTCAGCGCTTCGGCTATTGAGGGATTCTTGTGCAAAAAAGTTATCCAACTCTCTTGCAAAAAAATCACCCACAAACTGCTTCATCGTTGGACCTTGCACATCAACATTAACTGAGCCAAGTTTTGTTTTTGTCTGCGATTCAAACACAGGTTCCACCACACGTACAGATATGGCTGCGACAATACCGGTTCTGATATCCGACGCATCGTAATCCTTTTTATAGAAATCTCTGATTGTCTTTACATATGCCTCACGGAAAGCCTGTTGGTGAGTCCCTCCCTGGGTCGTATGCTGTCCGTTTACAAAACTGTAGAGGTCTTCTCCATAATCATTGTTATGTGTAATGGCTGCTTCAATATCATCACCTTTCAGGTGTATGATGGGATAGCGGATTTCGTCTTCATTTGTTTTACGTTGTAAAAGATCGAGCAAACCATTTTTACTTACAAACGATTTCCCATTAAATACTATACGTAACCCTGCATTCAGAAAACAATAGTTCCATATCTGATTTTCAACAAACTCCGGCAGGAACTTAAAATTTTTGAAAACCGAATCATCGGGAATAAATGTTACAAGTGTTCCGTTTTGTTCACCCGTTTTCGCCTCTTTATATTCATTTATCAGAACTCCCCTTTCAAATTCTGCCGTTTTCTCTTTTCCTTCACGGATGGCAGTTACTTTAAAGTAACCACTTAGTGCATTCACGGCCTTTGTACCCACACCATTTAACCCGACAGACTTTTGAAAAGCTTTGCTGTCATACTTCGCTCCTGTATTGATCTTGCTTACAACATCGACCACTTTACCCAGCGGAATGCCCCGGCCAAAGTCACGGATTGTTACTGTTTTACCTTCGATGGTAAGTTCAACTCTTTGTCCATATCCCATTGTATACTCATCAATGCAGTTGTCCATGACTTCCTTAACCAAAACATAAATACCATCATCTGGAGATGAGCCATCACCCAGTTTACCTATATACATTCCCGGCCTTAGACGGATATGCTCTTTCCAGTCCAGCGACTTAATACTGTCTTCTGTATAATCAAACAGGTTGGATGTGTCTTTTTCTTTTGCCATTATCACATTTCGTTCTTATTATAAAAGGATGTCTTTCTTTATGTTATATACAGGTGAATTTATATAAAAGTCATCCGGCAAATATACCAAAACCGACCCTGCTATTGGGATTTTGAGTTATTAACAGGTGGGGAAAATAAAGTATTGCTTTGTATTGCAAGAACATTTCACAACTGATACCAAAAAAAGTATGTAAAGGAATTTGGGCTATCATTAAACAACAAAAAGGGCTGACAAAAATCCTGCCAGCCCTTGTGATTTTGATTTTTATTCATTATGCAAATTCTTCTTTAGAAACTTTGCTGTAATCATCAATCAGCTTACGCTGGAGTTCGAATGGTACTGGCTCATAGCCGTTGAATTTCATTGTAAACTTGGCCCTGCCTTGTGTAATGGAGCGGAGTGAAGAGGAATACCCATCCATTTCTGCCAGTGGCACTTTTGCAATTACTTTCTGAAAATGACCTTCACTATCAATGCCTTCAACAATCGCCCTGCGGCTTTGCAGATCACCCATTACAGAACCAGTAAGGTCATCCGGACATAATACTTCTACCTGGAAAATTGGCTCTAATATTTGCGGGTCGGCCTGCTGGAATGCCTGGCGGAATGCCTGCAACCCGGCAATCTTGAAAGAAATATCATTACTATCAACAGGGTGCATTTTACCATCATACACACTTACTCTAATATCTCTTGCATAAGAACCGGTAAGTGGCCCGTTCTGCATTTTTTCCATTACACCTTTCAAAATAGATGGCAAGAAACGGGCATCTATTGCTCCACCAACTATACAGTTGTAAAAAACCAGTTTTCCACCCCAGTCAAGTTCATAGGTATCACGGCCTCTGACAGTAAGATCAGCAGGTTCGGCCATTCCTTCATACCATGGTTCAATTCTCAGGAAAACCTCGCCAAACTGACCAGCACCACCACTTTGTTTTTTATTACGATAGTTAGCATCAGCAGCTTTTCGTATCGTTTCTCGGTAAGCAATCTTTGGCTTAACAAATTTCACTTCCACTTTGTGCTGGTGCTCTATTTTCCATTTAGCGACAGCGAGATGCATATCGCCCTGGCAATGTATAAGTGTCTGTTTCAATTCGGAAGATACTTCTACAAGGAAGGTTGGGTCTTCTTCTCTCAACTGATGCAGCGCCTGAGATAACTTTTCTTCTTCTCCTTTCTTTAGTGTTTCAATTGCTACTGTCTGGTTATACGGTGGGAATTCAATTACCGGTAACTCATAATTTTTGCCTTTTACATGCAATGTATTGTTTACATGAGTATTCTTAAGCTTCAGTGTGGGACCAATATCGCCAGCAACCAGTTCATTAATAGAAGTACGTTTATTCCCTTCTACAAGAAATAATTGGTTTATTTTTTCTATAACCCCGGTTGACTCGTTTTCAAGTTCCATTCCGGTTTTAATAGTACCAGAATAAACTTTGAAATAAGATAATTCCCCAACATGGGGTTCTGATATAGTTTTGTAAATAAAGATGCACGGAGGTCCATCAGCATCGCAGGCAAGTTTTTCGCCTTTCTGAGTAGTTTGGGGAGGCATCTCATTGGCACTCGGAGCCACATTATCAATAAAGCCCATCAGGCGGCCACTACCCATATCCTTTGCAGCCGACATAACAAACAGCGGGAAAAGATCATGGTTAATGATTGCATTTTTAAGGCCAGCCCTCATTTCATCCTCATCTAATTCTCCTTTATCAAAATATTTTTCCATCAGGCTTTCATCATTGCTGGCAATAGCTTCGATAAGTTCTTTGTGTAATTCATCGGCCTTTGCTTTTTCCTCATCAGGAATCGGCAGTTTATCAGGCTTGCCTCCTTCCGGCTTAAACTTATACATCGTCATCCGGAGTACATCAATTATTTCATGAAAGCCTGGGCCTGTCTGCCTTGGGTATTGTACTACCACTACTTTATTGCTGAAATGGGACTTTGCTTCTCTTACAGCCTTATCAAAATCAGCATTCTCATCGTCCACTTTATTAACAGCAAAAACCATCGGAGTTTTAAACTTTTCTGTAAACTCCCAGATAATATCTGTTCCAACCTCCACACCCATTACAGCATTAAGTAGCATAACCCCTGTATCTGCAACCCTGAGAGCCGAAATAACTTCACCTACAAAGTCATCATAACCAGGCGTATCAAGGATATTTATTTTATATCCTTGCCATTTTGTATGCAGGAGCTTGCTAAAAATAGAATTACCACGTTCCTGTTCCAGTTCGTGGTAATCTCCGGTTGTATTTCGTTCGGCAATACTGCCCCTGCGGGTTATAAGACCAGCCTCAAACAGCATACATTCCGCTAAGGTGGTCTTACCTGAGCCGGCGTGGCCAAGCAAGACAATATTTTTTACATGTGAGGTATCAAATTCTGGCATAGCAAATATTTTAAGTGTTATATAATTGGTAAACGGTACAAATCTTATTCAGAGTAGAATGCCGCTTTATGAACCATGTCTTATTTTCACTGATAAAAGTCAGTACCAATTTTAGTGATTACGATGCACGGTTTAGGAAATCGTTAAATTCATTTCTAAGCTCTAAAAGCGTTTTTTCAAGTGTGCGGAATTGTTCCTGCAGGTCTTCATGTTTAGTAACCGTATCATCTTTTGCTACTGTAAGGTTATCATGCTTTTCATGTGCCATTTTCAGGTCATGAGTACGAATAGCATGCTTTAAATCATGAATATTGATAAGCTGGATATGAAACTGGTTATGAAAATGTTCGACGTCTTTGAGTTGATCCTTCGAAAGTGAGTGCCAGGTTACTTTGCGGAGTTTATTTTCGTCATGATGAAATTCTCCACGATAATGACGGAGCTGCTCTCTCCAGGTGTTGCACTCTGCAGAGAGCTGTGAGATGTCTACCTGTACCATAATTTTTTGTTTTTGTAATGTGAAAAATAAAGAACTTCCTTTCTACCGCCTGCCGGCATTGCTTCTGATTTGAAGTGATTTGGCAAGCAGGTATAGAACAAATGTAAGGTAATGAAAAATTCACTTTGCCGGACACAAGTCTCTTTTTTGAATGACTTTCGTCATGTTATTCAGCTGATTTTGTCAGTTCAAAAAAGAATCATTTTTTGTATAAGTGATTGAAAATGCATATCACTGCTCAGTAACTTAAGGTTGATCGATAGAACAGAGATATTATGATTAACGGGATCCATTGCGAATAAGTACAATTATTGATATGCTCTTACCGGTTCGTGCAATGTACATGCCCTTACAACCCTGTGCGCATGAATAACAACAAATAGACTGTGAAAGATAACTATGCTTAGATGCCTTATATAGCAGTTAAAGATATTTTCAGGGGTTCCGCCTTGCGTGAAAATATTGACGTCTCAGGCATTAACCAATACCTGTATACATGCGCCTACATAGATCGCACAGATGGCCCGGCAGGAGATTGCAATAGTACCATTTGCCTCCCTAGAAAAGTCTGAATCCGTCCGCTTAACTCTTAGTTATTACTGAAATTAATATTAGAACCATTCTCACCGTGTTGGTCACAATAAATACTTTCCCATTAATTTATGCATCCCAACAACCGGCAATTGACAACCTGATAAAAGCAGATTTTTGAATAGTTTACTATCTGAATTTTAATGGGCTGAGAGCTGCTAAAATCGCCCTTTATTAATTGAAGCTGAAAAATTTTATGTACGTTTGATGCCCGGATGATTTCTCAAAATACCATACAACAGATACTTGGCAGACTTGACATTATTGATGTTATAGGAGGCTTTGTAAAGTTGAAGAGAAGAGGCAGTAACTACCTCGGACTTTGCCCTTTCCACAATGAAAAAACACCTTCATTTACAGTATCTCCGGCCAAAGAATTATATAAATGTTTTGGATGTGGTCGTAGCGGTAATGCTATCAGCTTCATCATGGAACATGAAAAATACAGCTATGTAGATACGTTAAAGTGGCTGGCTGCCAGGTATGGTATTGAAATTGAAGAAACCTTTCAGTCAGATGAGCAACGTCAAACGCAGTTAGCCGCTGATAGCTTATTTATCATTAACCAATTTGCAAGGGACTTCTTTGTAAAACAATTGTTTGAAACGGAGGAAGGCCGGGATATGGGTCTCAGTTATTTCAAAGAACGGGGGTTCAGGGAAGAAATTATCAACCGGTTTCAATTAGGTTATTCACCTGAGCAGCGGGATGCCTTTACTAAGGAAGCTGTTGCAAAACAATATAGTGCAGAATTGCTGGTAAAAACAGGACTGGTTGTTAACCGTAACGACCAGTTAATGGATAATTATCGTGGCAGAGTTATATTTCCCGTCCATAATCATAGTGGTAAAGTAGTAGGCTTTGGCGCAAGAATTTTGAAGGGTAATGATAAAGCCCCTAAATATATTAACACCCCAGAGAATGAAATATACATAAAAAGCAAAATCCTATATGGCTCTTATTTTGCAAGGCAGGCAATTGATAAAGCAGATGAATGCTTGCTGGTAGAAGGCTATACTGATGTAGTTTCCTTACACCAGGCAGGTATCGAAAATGCCGTGGCTAGTGGCGGCACTTCCCTTACTCCCGACCAGCTAAGACTGATAAAGAAATATACGAACAACCTTACAATTGTCTACGATGGAGATACTGCGGGTGTAAAAGCAGCACTACGTGGTCTTGACCTTGCTTTAGAAGAGGGACTGAATGTTAAATTAGTACTCATTCCAGACAATGAAGATCCTGATTCCTATGTGAATAAAGTTGGAGCAGGAAAATTCAAGGAGTTTGTCCAAAAAAGTAAAAAGACTTCATCCTGTTTCAGCTTGAGGTGGCTTTAAAAGATGCAGGTAATGATTCAAGCAAAAATCAGAAGTAGTAAACCGCATAGCCGAAACCATTTCCAGAATTAACAAAGCAGAAGATTTCACCAAACAACAGGATTATATCAAGCAATGTTCTGAAATTCTAAAGATTGACGAAGCAGGAATGCACTCTCTGGTAAATAAGTTCATAAGAGACAGAATAGTGACTCAGGAAAGAAGAGCCCCTTTGAAGAAGCAAAACTTGCTGAAGAAAATGCAAAAAAAGCTGAACAAGCGAACTATGATGATACCACTTTCAACCTGCTGTTTAAAGATGAGTTGCAGGAACGGGAGGTGGCCCGCATTCTGCTTGAATATGGTATCAGAAAATGGAATGAAGAAAAACTGGTAGCTGATTATATTTTTGAAGAAATGGTGGAGGAAAGTCTAATTGATAACGCTGATGTGATACGGCTTATTGCAGCTTTCAAAGAATTGCTGCAAACAACTCCAGAAACAGCGAATCGAAATTTCTTTATATATCATCCGGATACAAAACTGAGTACACTGGCTGTTTCTCTGCTGAATTTCCCCTACGAAGAAAGTGAGCATTGGAGAAAAGAATTCAGCCAGTCAACCGGTTATCAGCAGCGATTGTTTAAGCAAGGCTATGAAGATTTTATCCATAGCATAAGCAAGGGAAATGACGAAAAATTAATGTCTTTTTTAAAAATGGAAGAAGACAAGACAAATGACGAAGTTGAATCAGCTGTGAACTATCTTAAAATGAGAAAATAAAAGAATGCTATTAGAAAACCAGGTTGACATGGAGAAGGATCATACTCCTGAAGAGCTATTTGTGCTGCATCAAACGCACCTGCATCTTAAACAGATGGAAATGGAACTCACCAAAAAAATGGGTGCAGTAATTCTCAAATAACTTTTTCCATCAGCATATCACTGTAAGAAACATCAATCAGATCTTCATTGCTTACACCGAACTCCTTCATATAAAACTCACACTGCCCCAGTAATTCTTCCTGCGATAATTCTGCTTCTTTGTTACCTGCTTCAATCTCTACAAATGAACCTAAATCAGGCACTTCATCAATATGAAATTTCACATTACGGATATAGTAAATTTCCCGTCTTTTTTAACTACCGCTTTTATACCATTGGCTTTGGTTAATACTTCTTTTATATCAACCGGATTGTCGACCTTTAACAGGTTAAAATGAGAGTTTTTAGGTCCTGCCTGATTTGTTCTTTCATAAAAAATCAGGTTGTTTTCAATGTTTCCTTCTCTCAATTTTAGCCTTCCATTAGGAACATTAAAATACGTGTCTGTCTGCATATCTGTTCCTTTAAAATCAGCCTTATTGGCAAGCAGGTACTGCCTCACAAATATTGCATTTTTACACTTCGCTTTTATTTCAACATTTAGCCATGACATAAAAAAAGGTTTATTGCTATGCAACAAACCTCGTAAAAAAAAAAGTAAAAAAATAATTATTCAGCAATAGATGCCACATGCCTTTTGCGGGAACCAACTGTATCATTTCCTCTTAAGCAATCTCCTTTTTCAAACCGCATAGCGCTCCAAACATGATCCAATTCCACCCTTTCAATGCTCTCGTAACCGTTGTTGGTCAGCCGGTTCCAACTGGAATCACGGTTCAAATCAGTAACAATCTTGGAAGTCACTTTTGGATAGGCTACCCAAAACTTCGAACCATCTTTTAATGAAGGCATCACATCCTGTAATATCCCATTCAACTGGTTCTCATTTATGGCAAAAACCAGTGCAAAATCAATCTTCCTGGTTTTGAGCAAAGGAGTAATATTCTTGGCAAAAGAAATTTTGCTGAATTGTTTCTCGATAGAAGAGGGTAAACCCTGAATGAGAAGATTTTTTTCGTCTGCCAGTTGTAATTTTTCAAAAACAGTTTGAGACATACTTAAACATCATTTTAAAGATTCATGCTATCATAATACCTAACCTTAACCCAAAAACGTTTTTATAGAATAGCAGCAGGCAAAGGTACTAAAAATATATTTCATTTTTCGGTGGCAGAACAAAAACCCGCCAGTATTACTACGACGGGTCAATAATTAGTGCTAAGTCTTTATTTACCAGCAGGTACGACAGGCTTATAGTATTGCATTACTTCAGGCAGCAGTTCTTTGATTTGTTGGATCCTTTTTCCTTCAGAAGGATGTGTACTCAAAAATTCAGGTGGTTTTTGTCCTGCAGATAACTTTTCCATTCTTTCCCATAAGCCAATGGCTTCCTGCGGATTATATCCCGACATTGCAGTCCAGATAAGCCCATATTTATCAGCCTGTAATTCATGCTTGCGGGAGAAAGGAAGCATAACACCAACTGTAGTACCAACCCCATATGCTGTATTAAAAGTGTTTGTGTTTCTTGTGGCTTGTTAGCCAAAGCTACTTGCAGTGCTACTCCTCCTAACTGCTGTACCAGTCCCTGGCTCATACGCTGATTACCGTGCTGAAGCAAAGCATGAGAAACTTCATGGCCCATTACAGCAGCCAACGCTGCTTCATTTTGCGTTACCGGCAGGATACCGGTGTAAACCACAATCTTACCACCGGGCATACACCATGCGTTTACAGTTTTATCATCTACAAGATTAACTTGCCATTTGAAGCCGGAAAGCTGGTCTGCCATTCCTTTTTCTGTATAATATTCCTGAACTGATTTAATAATACGCTGCCCTGCCCTTTGTACCATTGCGGCATCCTTATTTCCGCTAGCAGCAACAACTTTATTTGATGAAAGAAATGTAGTATACTCCTGGGTAGCCATTGCCTGCAACTCAGTTTCTGGCAGTAATGTAAACTGGCTCTTTCCCGTAAGGGCATTTTTTGAACATGCCACTATGAGCATTACTGATAAAACAATAAGTGTGATTTTCTTTATCATTGCTATAAATTTTTACTATGACGTTCAATTTCTATGCCGGGTTGGCACAGTTACAATTTCTTTGAGGTAGGTTAGGTAAGAATTAGTCTGCCTTACCCGAAGTCAAATTTTTCCTTCTTTCCCGCCGTTTGTCACGGTGTTTCAATATTGGCACTTTACTTTCATTTCCCTTAAAAAGACGGCCAATATTTTTTTGGTGTGTAAGCACAACCATTAATGCCACAGCTATTGCAAATATTCTGTAAACAGGGTTATCTACATTAAAAATCACAAGTATAAAAACGGGGAAAGCGATGCTTGCCAGTATTGAACTAAGTGATACGAAGCGGGTCAGGTACAACACAAGCATGAAAATACCCACACAACTAAGCGCCGTCCATGGAGAAATACCCAGCACCAATCCGAAAAGTGTAGCTACACCCTTGCCACCGCGAAATTCAGCCCAAATGGGGAAAATATGACCTATTACTGCTGCCAGTCCTAATATGGTCTGGAGGTTTTGTAGCCTCACTTCACTTTCGGCATATTCAGGAAGAAGCAGGGCAAGTTTTACAGCAATGATGCCTTTTATCATATCGGCCGCCATTACAATAGTTCCCCACTTTGGCCCCAGCACCCTATAAGTATTGGTAGCCCCGGCATTTCCACTGCCATAGTCCCTGATATCAATATCAAAGAATTGTTTGCTTACCCAAACAGATGTGGGAACACTACCAATCAAATAAGCCAATATGACCATCAACAGTTCGTTCATAGAAAACCAAAGATGTGAAATACAAATTTATGCAAAAATGAAATCTGGTAACAATTTATTAATAAAGGGACCAGATGTTATTACTTATTGATCTTCAGAATAATCCAACCATTCCGGTTGTTTTTTTCAACATACTTGAATCCCATTTCTTTGGCTTTTGCACTAACATCAGCTTCATCGGCTTGCAGCAGACCACTTAGCAGTAAAATACCACCTGGCGTTAACCCTTCTGCCAAGGCATTCATATTCTCAAGGATCACATTTTTATTGATATTGGCAAGAATAATATCAAATTTTCTTTTTACACTCGCCGAATTCATTTTATGAAGTTCAACCAAAGCACAATTGTTGAACTGACAATTCTCCCGGGCATTTTCAATGCTCCAATCATCATTGTCAATGGCAAAAACAGAAGCCGCACCCAATTTTTCAGCTAATATGGCTAGTACCCCGGTTCCTGTCCCGAAGTCAAACACGGATTTCCCCAAAAAAGGAATGTTCCGCATCTGCTGCATCATCATATAAGTGGTGGCATGATGCCCGGTGCCAAAACTCATTTTTGGGGTTATGCCAATCTCGTATTCAACACTGATATTGGTTCATGAAAACATGCCCTTACACCTACAAAGTCGTCTACAACAACAGGCTGAAAGTTCGATTCCCACAGGGCATTCCAGTTCTGCTCCGGGATGACTTGTTCGGCGTATTGAAGACGATATTTATAAGTTAATTCTTTCAGCAAAAACTTATTATAATCATTCTCCGGGATAAATGCTTTCAGCAAATTTTCTCCCTCTTCGAAGCCATCAAATCCTGCTTCAGATAGTTGAGCAATCAGCATATCAGCCTGTTCAGGCTGAAGATTGGTGAAAGTTATCTGTATATAATTATTCATAAAAAATAAAACCCTGATTTCTCAGGGTTTTGATAGTTGTATTAATTGTTTTGAGTTGGTGGGGCCTGCTCATCCCTTGGTTTCTGTTCTGGCTTTGGAATCAAGGCTTTTCTTGAAAGTTTAAACTTACCAGATTTAGGATCTGTACCGATCAGCTTCACTTTCATGGCATCACCTTCTCTAACCACTCCTTCAAGCGTTTCGAGACGTTTCCAACTTATTTCGCTGATATGCACCAGTCCTTGTTTACCCGGCAGAAACTCTACAAATGCACCAAATGGCATAATTGATTTTACCACAGAATCGTACACCTCGCCAACAGTTGGTACGGCTACAATGCCTTTAATCCAGTCAACAGCTTTATCAACACCTTCTTTGTTAGTGCTGAATATGCTAATTTCTCCCCTGTTATTAACCTCCTCAAGATTGATGGTAGTACCTGTTTCTCTTTGAATTTCCTGTATCACTTTACCACCGGGCCCGATAACAGCACCAATAAATTCTTTATCAATAAACAATTTTATCATTCGTGGTGCATGAGGCTTTACGTCAGCCCTCGCTTCGGGAATACAGTTGTACATGGCATCAAGTATGTGAAGGCGGCCTCTCTTCGCCTGGTCAAGTGCCTGGCGCATCACTTCCATTTTCAGCCCATCCACTTTAATGTCCATCTGCACACCACATATGCCATCACGGGTACCGGTTACTTTAAAGTCCATGTCGCCCAAGTGGTCCTCATCGCCAAGTATGTCGGTCAGAATAGCATACTTTTCACCTTTTGTAATCAATCCCATAGCCACACCACTCACATGTTTAGGCACAGGTACTCCGGCATCCATCAATGCTAAAGAACCGGCACAAACAGTAGCCATTGAAGATGAACCATTCGATTCCAGAATATCACTCACCACCCTTATAGTGTAAGGATAATCAGCACCCGGCATCATTTGTTTCAGTGAACGTTGTGCCAGGTTACCATGCCCAACCTCACGACGGCTTTGGCCACGCATCATCTTAACTTCCCCAGTTGAAAAAGGAGGGAAATTATAATGCAGGTAAAACTTGGAATCAACAGAAACAGCGGCACTTTCAACGAGCAATTCATCTAAAGGAGTTCCTAAAGTAACGGTCGTAAGCGACTGGGTTTCACCTCTTGTAAAGAGAGAAGCTCCGTGTGGTGAAGGTAATACATCTACTTCCATATCCAGCGGACGAACAGTTTCAAGGCTCCGTCCGTCAAGACGAACTTTTCATCCAATATCATATCCCTAACCACATCGTACTGCAAATCGCCGTAGTATGTGGAAGCTAACTTCTTGGTCAGTTCCGGCAGGCTTTCTTCTTCTTTCAATCCGGCATCCTGCTTCAGGAAGGATATCAGTTCATCCTTTATTACATCAAACCTGTCGCTGCGTTCATGCTTTCCGGAAAACTTTTGGCTACTTCGTAAACCTTAGGTTGCGCAAAAGCATACACTTTTTCTTTTAAAGCTTCGTCGGTAGCAGGCTTTGTATATTCCCTTTTGCCTTTCACCCCGGCTAAATCTCTCAGTTCTTCCTGGGCTTTTATCTGGATGCGGATAGCATTATGTGCCACTTCCAACGCTTTCACCAAATCCTCTTCGCTGCATTCCTGTGCCTCACCTTCCACCATCATCAGATTCTTTTCTGTAGCTGCAATGAGAAAGTCCATATCTGACTTTTCCATCTGACTGCGGGTAGGATTAACAATGAACTCACCGCCAATTCTTGATACCCTTACTTCAGAAATAATTTCTTTGATGGGAACGTCCGAAACCGCCAGTGCCGCAGATGCTGCCAGGCAAGCAAGTGAATCCGGCATTACTTCTTTATCGCTTGAGACAAGCGTTACCAGCACTTGTACATCGCAGAAGTAATCTTCTGGAAACAGCGGCCGCAACGCCCTGTCAATCAGGCGGCTGGTCAGCACTTCATAATCATTCAGTTTTGCTTCTCGTTTGAAAAATGAGCCGGGAATACGGCCGGCTGCCGCAAATTTTTCCTGATAATCAACAGAAAGAGGGAAGAAACTCTGCCCCTCTCTTGGTTCTTTATTGGCACACACTGTGGCCAGAATTATACAGTTGCCCTGTGATACAGTAACTGCACCATCGGCCTGACGGGCAAGTCGACCGGTTTCAATAGTAACCTCACGGCCTCCGCCAATATCAAAAGTTTTACGAGTTGGTTGTTGTAACATAATAGTTTGAAGTTTAATGTTTGAGGTTTAATTATGTAAAACTCAAACGGTCAGTAGAATTTTTATTTAGCTGGCTGTATTGCTACTATCATCGTTCCTTGCGTCGCACTCTTCCACATTCACTTCAGTACTGAGCAATTGCAAAAAAACATGAAAAACAACGGAAATTCCTGATAGCCTAAAAACAGTTATTCCCAACATCGGGATTGACATTGGGAATAGCTTATATTTTGAGCTTCACTTTTTGATAAGAAACTTAAGAATAAATGCACTTCCCAAGTCCCCTTCTGGGGGGAATCAGGGGCCTTATTTCCTGAGGCCAAGTTTCTCAATCAACTGGCGGTAACCAGTCAGGTTGTGCTTTTGCAGGTAGTTCAGTAAACGTTTACGCTTCCCTACCAGTTGCATCAGTCCGCGGTGTGTTGAGAAATCCTTTTTGTTTTGTTGCAGGTGGCCACTTATCTGGCTGATTCTTTCAGTCAGCAATGCAATCTGACCTTCGATAGAACCGGTATTCTTTTCAGAACCGGCATACGTCTTAATAACAGTTGCTTTTTTTTCTTTTGTTAGAGGCATCTTTTTTAATTTTTAATAGTCATCCGATTTTTTTCATCTATAATTTAGGTCGGCAAAGGTAGGCAGATTCACCTGAAAAGCAATATTCCGGTCACCTTTTTCGTATAGAATTCTTTATTTTCTGCTGGTTTTCGACTCTTAATATACTTTTGCAGACATGGAACTCTCCCAAGACGCCAAAAATATCCTCGGACTGCAACTCCCAACTGATCCCCGTTGGGTTAACCTGGCCGAAATTTCAATGGAAGAAATTCTGACCGATCATGCTTTTTGTGAGCAAAAGGCCGCCACTTCCTGCATTTCAATCATTCAACGTCATGGCGATAAAGCGAAACTGGTTTCAGCACTCTCTCCCATCGTTACCGAAGAATGGGGCCATTTCCGGCTGGTACTGGCCGAACTGTACAAAAGGGGGTTACAATTAGGAAAACAGCGAAAAGACGAATATGTGAATGCCTTGCTCGATTTTCAGCAAAAAGGTGGTGATGAAGAAGGCCGTCTGCTCGACCATCTGCTTACCATGGCATTAATTGAAGCCCGCAGTTGCGAACGTTTTAAGCGGCTTAGCGAAGGGCTTGAAGACAAACTCATGCAAAAATTTTACCGCCGCTTTATGGAAAGCGAAGCTGGTCACTACACACTATTTATTGAACTTGCTGAGACTTATATTGACAAAGAAAGGGTCCGCCGCCGTTGGGCCGAGTGGTTGGAGTACGAAGCTAATGTGATGAAAAATTTGGCAATCAGGGGCGACAGGATACATTGATAACCGGCATAATACCAAACATTGTAATGATACTCACCATCACCATGAATCCCTGTGTAGATAAAAGCACAGCAGTTGACAAACTGGAACCTGATAATAAATTACGCAGTTCAGATATAAAATATGAACCCGGCGGAGGTGGAATTAATGTAAGTAAAGCATTAAAAGGCTAAACACTTCTTCAGTTGCACTCTTTCCGGCTGGAGGCCATAATGGCAATATGCTGTGCTCCTTATTAAGGGACGAACAAATAATTTTTCATGCAATTGAAACAAATACAGAAACCAGGGAAAACTGGGTAGTTTTTGAAACCTCAACACAGAAACAATACCGTCTCACATTTCCCGGGCGGGAGATGAACTTAGCAAAAGCTGACCAGCTAATTGACCAGGCTCAGGCATTTTCTTCTTTGTGGATTGTTGCCAGCGGCAGCCTGCCGGTTGGTATTCCTGATGATATATTTGGACGCATGGCTGAGATGGCAAATGCCTCCGGCTCCCGTTGTGTAGTTGATACCAGCGGCGCTGCTTTGAAAGCACTGAAAGGGAAAAAATGTTTTTTAATAAAACCCAATGCCGGGGAATTAGGCAAGTTGCTTGGTATTGAATGGTTGCAGAAAGATGATGTTCCCGAAGCAGCCCGCCAGTTAATTGCCGACCAATATGCAGAAAACATTGCTGTATCAATGGGCGCCGAAGGTGCTTGGATTGTAAGTACAGAAGAATCAAACTTTGTTGCCGCTCCGCAAGTGGAGAAAAAAAGTACTGTTGGAGCCGGCGACAGCATGGTGGCAGGAATGGTATATCAATTGCAAAAAGGTGGTTCGCTGAAAGAAGCAATACATTTTGGTGTGGCTTGTGGCAGCGCTGCTACAATGAATGAAGGCACAAGGCTTTTTTGAGAAAGAAGATGCTGAAAGATTATACCAGCAACTGATGAACAAAGATTAACTGACTTACCGGAAAACTCACTTACCGTTGGAGAAATACTGAAGTTCTTCTTTAAAGTCAATAAAAGGATATTTCAAAATTATCTCTTTCGCCTTTACAGCATATGAATGTAAGAATTTACTATGCGCTTCCGTCTCCGGCTGAAAAGGTTTGTGCTTACGGGCAATTACAATTTTTTTTACTTCCTGCATCAGTTGCTGCGATGGCTCATCAATACAGGTCAGGGCAAATTTATCCAGCACAAATTCTGTTGCCGCATAATTGGGATGCACCAGGTCAATATCGTAAAAACGGTAATCCCTCAATACATCAATCACCAGTTCATAAGCTGGGAAATAAAAAGCAGATTCAAACTTTGTACAGATAAAATGTACTGCATCAATCAGCCTTGCTTTGCTGCGGTTATTCTCCACTACCCCATCTCTTATATGCCGGACGGGGCTGACAGTAAATATGAATTTTAGCTTTGGATTAAACGCCTTTAACTTTTTCAGGCTGGATTCAAGCATATCCTTTATTTCATCAATCGCAAGCAAGTCTTTTGAAAACCACGCTGCAGGTGCCCGGTGGCAATTGGCTACAGCCTCCCCCAACTCCTCCGCAGGAGGGGCTTTTGCTGTGTCTGCGTATTGCGTTAGTCTATATGTAAATGAAGACCCTAATGTAATGATAAGCCAGTCGGCCTGCATTAGGAACTCATGTGCTTTCTTTTGTGAAGCATTAATAGCATCAAGGCACTTCTCCTTATCTATATAAGAAAACCGGGAATGATGGTTCCAGCTATTCCATACTTCGTTGAGGTAAAACAATTCATCAGCCTGATACTGCTTATTGTCAACATAAGAAAGAAGGCTCTTACACACACTGTCGGGCCCGAATAAAATCCCATTCGGGTTTTGCAGTGTATCAAATTTCAAATCTCCCAACGCATTACCAATATGTTCTGTAAAACATGAGCCCACCAGCATGATTTTATCGCCATACTTAATGGGTTCACATAATTTCTTCAAGTCTATGTTCAGCATGAAATCCATGATTGGAAGGTGGAAAGGTGAAGGTTAAAGGTAGAAGGTTTGAGGTTAGTATTTAAAGATTTCATTGGCCATGCGAATGCTTTCCTGCAATGCTTCATAATTTATTGTTGACAGGATTTGTTTTTCGTCAAAATAATTAATCATCCATTCCATATTTATATTACCCACCAGTTCATTCCCCGACATGGGACAACCGCCGATGCCTTTCAGTGCTCCGTCAAACCGTTTGCTGCCGGCATTAACGGCCGCTTCCAGTTTCTGCTGCCAATTTTCTGAAGTAGAATGGAGATGAACGCCTATTTCTGTACCCGGTAAAGAATCAACCAAGTAGCTCGTAACATCATACACCTGCTCGGGGGTGGCTAATCCCACAGTATCTGCCAGGGAAATGATACCTATATCCATGCCTACCAGCCTGTTTACCCATTCAAAGACAATTTCTTCACTGTAGGGATCGCCATACGGATTACCAAAGCCCATCGAAATATAAACAATGAGTTGCTTACCTGTTTTCTCACAAAGATTTTGAACTTCTTCAACCCTTTCTACTGATTCTGCAATCTAAGAATTTGTATTTCGCTGCTGAAACGATTCTGAAACAGAGAAAGGAAATCCGAGATAAGTAATTCCATCAAATACACTTGCCGCCTCCGCTCCCCTGAAGTTTGCAACAATCGCCAGCAACTTACTAACTGAGTTGTCAATTTGTAACCCTTGCAACACCTCTGCCGTATCAGCCATTTGTGGTATCGCCCTGGGCGAAACAAAACTTCCAAAATCAACTGTGTCGAAGCCAACCTGCAACAATGAGTTTATATATGCAATCTTTTTTTCAGTAGGAATAATAGTACCCCATCCCTGCATCGCATCACGGGGCACTCAATTAGTCTTACAGGTAAACTGTTCATAATACCATACGTTGTTTCATTGCTTCATACAAAATCATCCCGGTTGCCACACTAACGTTCAGGCTTTCGAAATCGCCTTTCATCGGAATCGTTATTTTCTCATCGCAAATCTTCATCAATGCAGGGTAAATACCTTTTTCCTCACTGCCCATCACAATAGCACAAGGCTCAGTAAAATCGACCTCGCCGATAATTTTTTCTGCAGTCATTTCACTGGCAAAAAC
Organism: Chitinophagaceae bacterium; assembly: GCA_016719815.1. GTDB lineage: Bacteria > Bacteroidota > Bacteroidia > Chitinophagales > Chitinophagaceae > JJ008. The sequence continues at coordinate 56,957 of JADJYK010000003.1, forward strand.
TCTGATGCCGTTTAGGTGTAGTTCATCAACAGCTTTCATCAGGCTGTTAACCCGGCAAACCGGAATTTTTTCCAATGCCCCTGCAGATGTAAGAATGGCATCCTCGTTCAAAGCTCCTACTCCTTTATCAGGTATGATAATGGCATGCACCCCGGTGCAAAGTGCGGTACGGGCAATACCACCAATATTTCTAATATCCGTAATTCCATCCAGAATTAACAATAAAGGAGCTTCGCCACTTTCAGTTACCAGAGATATTACATCCTGCAGGTTTTGATACTGCACTTTTGCAATTAATGCCAGACAGCCATCGTGGTCTGTTACGTTAAACCCATTCAGTTTAACTGCCGGCACATAATTTACCGGCACACCATTTTGGAATGCCAGTTTCTTTATTTCTCCAATATCGGTGCCTTGTGCTTTAGTATCCAGGTATATTCTGTCAAGTTGCTGCCCGGCTTTTAAGGCATTGGCAACCAGCTGCCGCCCAATAACCATTGTGCTTTTCTTTGGCCGGTGTTGTTGTCTGAAATTTTTTCACTATTCAAAAATAAGATTTTGCTTTTGCTTAGACTATAAGAAACAGAATGCATCTAACAATCTAAGCAGTGCCCCCCCCACAGGAGGATTTATGGGTATAAAGAAAAACCCTGAAAGATTTTAACGCTTTCAGGGTTCGGGCTATTTATCTTAAAAGGTAATTACTTTATTCCAAAAGCTTTCTTTACTTTCTCAACATAGTCCAATTTCTCCCAGGTAAAGAGTTCCACCTGCACTTTCTTCTCATTATCCTTACCCTTATTGAATACTTTTGTGACAATCTTAGGTTCACGCCCCATGTGTCCATAGGCTGCTGTTTCTGCATAAATGGGATTACGAAGTTTAAAGCGTTGTTCAATTGCGTAAGGACGCATATCAAACAACTGTTCTACTTTCTTAGCGATTTCTCCGTCGGTCATATTCACTTTGGAGGTGCCGTTAGTATCAACAAACAAACCACAAGGTTTGGCTACGCCAATTGCATAAGATACCTGTACCAATACTTCGTCGCAAACACCGGCGGCCACCAGGTTTTTGGCAATATGTCTTGTTGCATAAGCAGCACTGCGGTCAACTTTTGATGGGTCTTTCCCGCTGAAAGCTCCACCACCATGGGCTCCTTTACCACCATACGTATCAACGATGATTTTGCGCCCGGTTAAACCTGTATCTCCATGCGGACCACCTATTACAAACTTTCCGGTTGGGTTAATATGGTATGTAATCTTATCGTTGAACAACTTCTGAATAGTAGGTTTCAGTTGTTTTTTTACACGGGGAATAACAATGCTAATGATGTCCTTACGAATCTGCTCCAGCATTTTTTTATCAGTATCAAAATCATCATGCTGGGTAGAAACAACAATCGTATCAATTCTTACCGGGGTATTGTTATCGTCGTATTCAATCGTTACCTGGCTTTTGGCATCCGGACGAAGATATTTCAACTCTTTACCGGCCCTGCGGGTCTTAGATAGCTCCAGCAGAATTTTATGTGCCAGATCCAGCGGCAACGGCATATAATTATCTGTTTCCTTTGTGGCATAACCAAACATCATTCCCTGGTCGCCGGCTCCCTGCGCATTAGCCTTAGCTTCAAAGCTCAGTTTCTTAACAGAACGTTCAACACCACGGTTGATATCAGCGCTTTGCTCATGTATAGCAGAAAAGATGCCGCAACTGTTCGCTTCAAACATATACTCCGCCTTTGTGTAGCCGATATTTCGGATTACTTCACGGGCAATATCCTGAACATCTAAATAAGTCTTTGACTTTACCTCACCAGCTAAAACCACCTGACCGGTAGTAACTAATGTCTCACAAGCTACTTTACTTTGCGGATCATAAGCAAGGAAATTATCAATCAGCGCATCTGATATTTGGTCAGCTACTTTATCGGGATGTCCTTCACTTACAGACTCCGAAGTAAATAAATAAGGCATGAATTTAAATTTTAGGAGGCAAAGATAAGGTTACAATGAATAAAGAAAAAGCCCGGTATATTGCCATACCGGGCTTTTAAACATATCTGAATAAGTTTTCTTATAACTTAGAATAAACCAATCTCATTCTCATTCGTTTTTCTGGAATAACGGCATAGCTTCCTCCGGCAATTACAACTCTCCCATATGCAGCCCTGTCTGAAATATAAAACTGATTATTCTCGCCTAAACCAGTTGAATAACTGAAAGCCCTTACCGGAGCATAAAGCCGAAGGGTATAGTTTGAAGTACGCTTCGTAACCATATTTTGTACATACCTGGAAATATTAAAGCGATAAGTACTATCGGACTTAATTACGCCTCCAAAAAGTGAGTAATCATAGGAAAACGAACCTCCGCTGCTGGAAATTGTCATATCTGCATCAAAAGTAAAGGCAGTATCAGCAGCAGCATTTATTCTGTCGAGGAATAATGCCGCAGGATGAGAGTAAATATTGTCCTGAGTTGAACGCAACGGAGTCATTATTATCTCTGCCCGGTGTATTACCGCATTCTTAAAAGTATCCAATCCGGGTATCTTTAATGAGGCATATGAACCTGGTATACTTTGAAGGAATATCCTGTCATCATTAGTTGTGGCATTTGCAAGATAAGAAGCCCAGTTACCTCCTGCAGTTCTTGTAATAATGTTAGCCTGACCTACTGTAAATGTCGAATAAGGATAATAAGGATAACGACCTCCATAGTGGAAAAAATCGGCAGTGGTCGTATCAATCGCCCCGGCATTTTTTACCCTGAAATATACTGTGAGTTTAGTTTTGGTATCATCATTTGCATCAATATAGGTAATGGCATTACCTGCATTATCGGCAACAATTGCCAGTCCCCTGAACAATTTTTTAAACAACGAATCTGTACGATACGCACCGGCTACCGAATTGGTTGTATCATACTGTGCAAACCGCTGACCCAGGCTGCTCGATAAAGGGATCCTGATTACATTAGCAAGTTTTGTAGTGTCTCTCTTGCGTATATGCAATATTGAATCGTCGAGCTTGTTTATCTGAATTGTTTTATTACCCAGTTCCGTTCCCGTTGTTAGAAAATCTGCCTGGTTATATTTGTAATAAGCTGTATCCTGGAATCCGGAATTCTGGGCAATTTCATATACCCTGAGTGTCTGTACCGTATTTGTATCGCCATAGGCTGCCACGTAGGATAAGGAAAGTACCACAGAATCAATCCCAATCACAGAATCCTTGCTTACAAATGGATTAAGCATATATGCACTTCTTCCAAGATCAAAGTAGGCATTTGAATGAGTACTGCCAAACTCGGGATCACCTACTATATGACCAAGAGCAAGATAATCAGAACCATACACCTTTGTAGTGTCATTAAACAGCTTGTTGTCTGTTTCAATATCAAGGTAGGTTTCAAATGTATTAATATTATCAACCGGGGGAATGAGACCACTGCCCAACTCTGTGGCTTCATTTATTTTTTTGCAGGCAGAAAGTACAGTTATCAGAGAAGCAGTTATTGCAAGAAAACTAAATACCAGGTTTCTGTTCTTCACAAACTAAGTTTAAATCAGGGTTAGTCAATTAGTGATTCCTAAGGAAATTATTTGCCTGCAAGGTCGCTATACAGTTGTAAATAGTCTGTTAAATCTCCTTCAGGATTAAAAGGCAGTGTTTTCTTACCTCTTACTTTCGTAAACTCTTCAGACAACTTTTTGTCAATTTTTTCTGCACCAAAGGTTATTGCATCGGCAAAACTTGCGCCTCCACGGAACATGGCAGTATTCGTTCCTTCTTTATAAAGTTCAAGGTCTTTTTCTTTCAATGAAGCATGAATAAGTGCTTTTTTACAAACCCACTTCCAAGCTTTTCCTTAAATGTATTATTACCTACTGTAAAAACAATTTTGCTATGGGCAAATACCGGTTCTCGTTTATAAATTGTTTTCAGGTAAGCAGGAATAAGTCCTGTCATCCAGCCGCTGCAATGAATGATATCAGGAGGCCACCCAAATTTCTTAACTGTCTCCAGTGCACCCTTACAAAAAAATACTGTACGTAAATCATTGTCATCAAACCATTTCTCATTTTCATCATGAAAAACAAACTTTCGCTTATAAAGCTCCTCATTATCCAGAAAATATACCTGTAACCTTGCACTGGGCAATGAAGCTACCTTTATCTGCAAAGGCATATCATCATTATCGACAGACACATTAATCCCCGACAGGCGAACAACTTCATGCAGCCTGTGCCTTCTTTCATTTATAATGCCGAAACGTGGCATAATACAACGAACTTCGAAACCGCTATCGTTCGATTTTATGGCCAATTTGTTAACTATTTCGGAGAATTCTGTCAGCTCCAGGTAGGGTGACATTTCATTAGCGATAAATAAAATTCTTTTTTTTGCTGACATGGGCATCCCGTTTTGTTTAACTTGCCTTAGATAAAGGGGTGCAAAGTTAATTAATTTACAGCGAATTGGGACATCTAACTCTAATCGCATTAACGACGGATTCAATATGCTGATTTTTAAAACTGCCAAAGACATTTCGCATTGGGTTGATATTCAGGCTAAAAATGGAAAGAATACAGGCTTTACACCAACAATGGGAGCCCTGCATTCAGGGCATATTTCACTTATAAATACCTCAGCACAAGAAAACAAAAATTACAGTTTGCAGCATTTTCGTAAACCCCACCCAGTTTAATGATCCGAATGATTATGAAAAATATCCGGTAACAATTGAAAAAGATATCAAAATGCTGGAAAAGGCAAATTGTGATGCCCTATTTCTCCCCGGCTTAAAAGAAATATATCCTAATGGGCTTGCCCAAAAATTTCATTATGCGCTTGGCTATCTTGAGAAAAGGTTAGAGGGAGAATACAGGCCCGGACACTATCAGGGCGTTTGTATGGTTGTACATCGTCTGCTCGGCATTGTCACACCGGACAATCTATACCTGGGACAAAAAGATTACCAGCAATGCATGGTCATCAAAAAATTAATTGAAATAACCGGAAAATCAGAACGAATCAACATCAGGGTCTGCCCTACACTCCGTGAGAAGGATGGACTGGCCATGAGCAGCCGTAACGTTAGGCTAAGCAGTGGTGAAAGAGATAAAGCTGTTGCAATCTTCACTGCACTGGAATTTATAAAAAAGAATATTAAACCCGGTATACTTGCTGCTTTGCTGAGTGATGCTGGACAAATTTTGATAAACAAAGGTTTTAGAATTGACTACCTTGAAATTACTGATGCATATAACCTATCTCGGGTTGATTTTTGGGATGGGCATCAGAAAATTACTGCACTTGCAGCGGCCTACCTGAATGATGTAAGACTGATTGATAATATGATTTTAAACTAAACTGGCCGCATAATTGTTTAACTTCGTAAAGGAAGAGAGTTTCTGGCGATTTATATGAGCAAAAGATTTAAAACAGTACTTCAATACATCATATTCCTCGGTTTCGGACTTTTCCTTGCCTGGTGGTCACTTAAAGATTTAACAGCTGATGACAAATCTCAAATAAGAAGTGCTTTAAAGGGTGCCCGTTACTGGCTTGTCGCCCTGTTTTTCTTATTCTTGTATTATCTCATTATGTAAGAGCTATAAGATGGAGATTATTGATTGAATCATTAGGGCACCACACTACCAAAACCAATGCTTTTTTTGCAGTATTTATAGGATACCTTGCCAACCAGGCTGTTCCAAGGTTAGGCGAAATCTTGAAATGTACTTTCCTTGCCCGTTATGAAAAAGTTCCGGCCGACAAGTTGATCGGCACTATAATACTGGAAAGAATTATTGATGCTTTATGCCTGTTGATAGTATTTGGAATTACACTCATAATACAACCGGATATTTATGGCAAACTGATTGATGCCATTTTCGCAGGAAATAACAAACCGGGTGATGGCAAAGGCATTTCCTCTGCTTTAATTACATTAATTGTTGCTGGTGCCGTAATCATCATTATCGTTATCTGGATGATAAAAAACAAAAAAACATTTGCAGACCTTGGACTTGCCCTTAAAAAAATCGGGCAAAGAATATGGAATGGCGTAAGTGCGGTGCAACACTTGAAGAAAAGAGGACAATTTATAGCATATACTTTGTTGCTTTGGGGATTGTATCTATCTGGTGGATACCTTGGATTTCTTGCTTTTCAGCAAACAGGGCATTATGGTATTCAGGAAGCTTTCACTATTTTGTCGGCTGGCAGCATTGGTATGATAGTTTCTCCCGGTGGTATTGGTGCTTATGCCTATATTATTGAAAAAACTATGCAGGTATATGGCCTCAACAAAGGGATTGCACTTGCATTTGGCTGGATATTATGGCTGGCTCAAACTACGGTAATCGTATTAGGTGGAATAATTAGTTTTGTTTCAATTCCTTATTACAACAAAAAGAAAAAAGTGAAAAGAGCAGATCTCATTGCCGACCACATACTTACACAAGAAGATGCCATCCGCCGTACAGCGCAATGGCGGCTTTTGAAAAAGACAATTGTATTTACAAACGGGGTATTCGATATTCTGCACAAAGGCCACATATTTTCACTTTCGCAGGCTGCTAAAGAAGGTGATTTTCTCATTATTGGTCTTAATGCCGACTCTTCCGTCAAAAGATTAAAAGGGGAAAGCCGTCCGGTTAATGATCAGGAATCAAGGGCACTCGTACTCGCATCCTTATTAATGGTAGATGCAGTAGTTCTATTTGACCAAGACACTCCGCTTGAGTTAATAAAATCTCTGATGCCGGATGTGCTTGTTAAAGGCGGAGATTATACTGTTGACCAGATTGCCGGTGCAAAAGAAGTGATTGGAAATGGAGGAAGGGTGATTATAAACTCAATTTTAGAAGGGTTCTCCACTACTAATATCATTCAGCAATTAAATAATCCCTGAGTTGTCAAGTCATAAAACTTAACATTGGCCGATTAGCCTGTTTCCTATTTTTACTGAATAAGGAAATAATCCAATGAACCGGACTACAACATCGAGAAATAAGTTTATAGCCCGTGATATAAGCTGGCTTTCATTCAATGCAAGGGTATTACAGGAAGCCGCAGACCATACTGTGCCACTAAATGAAAGGATAAAATTTCTGGGCATCTTTTCCAACAATCTTGATGAGTTTTTCCGGGTAAGAGTGGCCGCACTTAAAAGAATGATACAATTTGGCAGCAAAGCCAAAATGCATCTTGAAGATAATCCTCAAAAAATCATCGATCAGATACAATCCATTGTCCTGAAACAGCAGACAGATTTTGAAAAGATTTGGCAAAATGTAATGGAGGAACTAAGAAAAAGTAAAATCTTCCTCGTTACGGAAAAGCAATTATCTGCCGAACAAAAAAACTTTGTACGAAACTATTACGATGAAGAGGTCAGTTCCAACATCATTCCATTGATGATAGAGAATATTACAGAATTCCCAGCCCTGCGTGAAAAGTCAATTTACCTGGGAGTGGTGATGTGGAAAAAGGGCGACAGAACAAAAAGAAAATTTGCATTAATAGAAGTGCCCAGCAGGGTGCTTGGCCGGTTTGTCATTTTGCCATCCACTTCAGCCGATGAACATCATATTATCCTACTGGAAGATATTATTCGCTTTAACCTTCCTTCCATTCTCACATATTTTGGATATAATCAATACAAAGCAAATGTCTTTAAAGTAACCCGTGATGCCGAACTGGACATTGATGACGATGTATCAACTAATATAATTCAGAAAATTGAGAAGGGCTTAAAGAACAGGCGAAAAGGGAAACCGGTACGCTTTGTTTACGACAGTGAAATGGATACCGGATTACTGAATTACCTGATCAAACGGCTGAACCTTTCCAAAAAGACAATATCATTCCGGGCGGCAGAATACACAACTTCAGGCATTTCATGGATTTTCCGGAAATGGTCTTCAAAGAAAAAACAAAGAAGAAAGCCCGGTGAACATCCTTTATTATCAGGAAAACGAGTGACCAATGCAATACTTGAAAAAGATATTATGCTGCACTTTCCTTATCACTCATTCGTTCCGCTAATTGACTTATTACGGGAAGCTGCTTTTGACCCTGATGTTACCAGCATAAAAATTACCTGCTATCGCCTGGCTGGTCAGTCAAAAATCATTAATGCTTTAATAAATGCAGTAAGAAATGGCAAGGAAGTAATAGTAATGCTTGAATTAAGGGCAAGATTCGAAGAAGAAGCAAACCTGCAATGGAAAGAACGGCTGGAAGAAGTAGGTGCAAAAGTGCTGGTGGAAATTCCAAATTTGAAAGTACATTCCAAGATCTGTGTAATAAAGAAAAAAACAAAAAACGGCAAAGCCGTATTGTATGGCTTTGTAAGCACTGGTAACCTGAATGAAAAAACAGCAAAATTGTATGGCGACCATTGTCTGCTAACATCCAATTCAAAAATAATGGCCGATGTGGTTCGCATTTTCAACTTTCTGGAACAACCAAAAACTGGCTTACATTTTCTTAACAAGTGTAAGCATATATTGCCAAGCCCTTATTTAGCAAAAGATGAGATGCTGCAACTGATAGAGGAAGAAATTAAGCAGGCCAAGAAAAAGAAAACTGCTGTCATTACCCTGAAGATGAATTCCCTTTCCGACCTGAATATGGTACAGAAACTTTACGACGCAGCTAAATCAGGTGTGGAAATAAGGTTGATTGTAAGAGGAATTTTCTGCATGTTATCAGAAAATAAGAAATTTGCAGTGCCTGTAAAAGCTATAAGTATTGTAGATGGTTACCTGGAACATGCCAGAGTGTGGGTATTTCACAACAAAGGCAAAGAGAAAGTTTATATATCTTCGGCCGACTGGATGTTAAGAAATATGGAACACCGTATTGAAGCAACATGCCCCGTTTGGGATGAAGAAATAAAAAAAGAACTGACAGATATTCTATCCATTCAGTTAAATGATAACGTAAAGGCCCGGAAACTGAATAACGAACTCAGCAATGAGTATGCAAAAAACATTGGGAAAAAAATTAGGTCCCAATCAGAGACTTATAACTATTTGTTCAAAAAGAAACTGAAAAAAATTGAGACTGGCAGCAATTGATATCGGCAGTAACGCAGCAAGACTCCTCATCTCCGATATTATAAAAGGCAACAACGGCAATCCTGAGTTTATTAAAATGGCATTGGTACGGGTACCTTTACGATTAGGCTTCGATGTTTTTGACAAAGGAGAGATCCCGGATACTAAAGTTGAAAAAATAATCAAAACAATAAAATCGTACAAACTGCTACTGGATGTGTACGACGTTAAACACCTGAAAGCCTGCGCCACCTCTGCCATGCGGGATGCCGCCAACTCCCCTGCCCTTATTAAAAAAATAAAGGATGAAACCGGTATTGAAATTGAGATTATCAGTGGAGACCAGGAAGCATCGCTTATCTATGAAAACCATATTGCTGAGCAGCTAAATAAAGACGAGTCATACCTGTACATTGATGTGGGAGGTGGAAGTACCGAACTCACTTTCTTTAGTGACGGTGAACTCATTTTCAAAAATTCATTCAATATAGGTACCATCCGCCTGTTGAAAAACCAGGTTAATGAAACTGCCTGGGACGAAATGAAAGAATACATCCGCAGCAAAACAAAGAAAAACCACCACGTTACAGCGATTGGTTCCGGCGGAAACATCAACAAAGTTTTTTCCATATCAAAAAAGAAAGAAGGCAAACCGCTTAGCCTTGATTTACTAAGAGATTACTATAAAGAATTCAGCAATCTTTCTATGACACAGCGTATAAGCCTTCATAAGCTGCGGGAAGACAGGGCTGATGTTATTGTTCCTGCTCTTCTTATTTACATAAATGTAATGCGATGGGCTGATGCAGAAGAAATATATGTACCAAAGATTGGTCTTGCCGATGGTCTTATTCAAAATCTTTACAAAGAATTAAAGCTGAAGGAAATCGAAGTATAACCGTTAGAAAACTCAAAATCAGAAACATGAGTACATCAAAAGAAATAAAACGCATCACCACCAACACCTTACAGAAAATGAAAGTGGCAGGAGAAAAATTACGATGCTAACTGCTTACGACTTTTCTTTTGCAAAATTATTGATGGTGCCGGTATTGATATTATTCTTGTTGGTGACTCCGCCTCTAATGTCATGGCTGGGCATGAAACCACCCTTCCGATTACCCTCGACCAAATGATTTATCATGCCCAATCAGTAATAAGAGGCATCAGCCATTGCCTTGTTGTTGTTGATTTGCCTTTTGGTTCTTACCAGTCAAATTCGGAAGTGGCATTAGCCTCTGCCGTGCGTATAATGAAGGAAACAGGTGCTCATTCGTTAAAGTTAGAAGGTGGCGAAGAAGTGCTTGATTCGGTTAGAAAATTGTTTCTGCAGGTATTCCCGTAATGGGACACCTGGGACTAATGCCACAGTCCATCTATAAATTTGGCACATACAATGTAAGGGCAAAAGAAGGAACTGAAGCCGAAAAACTTATAAGAGATGCTAAACTGTTGCAAGAAGCAGGTTGCTTCGCAATTGTGCTGGAGAAAATACCTGCTACGCTGGCCAAAGAAGTCTCAGAAAATATAACAATCCCCACTATTGGCATTGGTGCAGGCAAATATTGCGATGGGCAGGTACTGGTAATGCATGATATGCTTGGCATAAATACAGAATTTAAACCACGGTTTTACGGCAATACCTGAATATTCATGAACAGGCAACAAAAGCAGTGCAGCAATACATCAGCGATGTAAAATCGAATGATTTTCCAAACGAAACCGAGCAGTATTAACTTCAGACAATTAAATTCAAGCTTCAGTCTTCCCTATTTTTGCGGCGAAAACAAAACCACATGAATTGTATTTTTCGTGTATCAATTATTGCAGGGTTAGTATTTTCAACTTCCATCAGCCATGCACAAACAGATAGTTCTACATTAGAAAATATTACTGTTACTTCCAGCCTGCTGGCACAGCAGAAGAGAGAAACAGGCAGAAATATCTTTTTAGTAAAACCAGATTCCCTCAAATCTCTTCCTGTAAACTCTGTTGATGAATTGCTTCGTTATCTGCCTGGTGTGGAAGTGCAGCTGCGTGGGCCGCAGGGTAGCCAGAGTGACATTGTAATCCGGGGCGGAACATTTCAACAGGTACTGGTAATTATTGACGGCATAAAATTAAATGACCCATTAACAGGACATTTCAACAGCTATATTCCAATAAATGCGGGTGAAATAGAGCGAATTGAAGTTTTGAAAGGTGCAGCTTCGGCTGTGTATGGATCAGAAGCTGTAGGCGGGGTTATCAATATCATCACCAAGACATTTGCCGCAAAGAACAAAACGCCGAAAAACACAATTAGCGGGAAAGTTACTGCCGGAGAATATAACCTGCTGAACAATGAAGTATATGGCCGATGGTCTGGTAAAGCCACTATTATTTCTGCCGGAATAATGACAAACAATGCAAAAGGACCACAACTCCGTGGTACTACCGGTTTCTTCCACAACACAACAGCAAATATTGCCTTAACCCATCTTTTCAGAAACAACTGGGCGGCGAGTTTCCGGTCAGCAGGAGATTTCAGGGATTTTAATGCGCAAAATTTTTATACAACATTTCTCAGTGATACTGCCAATGAAAAGGTTAACAGCTGGTGGAATCATTTCAATATCTCAAAGAAGACAAAAAAAGGTGTTTTGAATATGGATGCAGGCTATAAAAAACTGCGTGACCAGTACTGGTTCAGGCCCACATCCACACCTAACGACAATAAAACAAATATGGCAACAGTCCAATTGTATTATACTTCATCCCTTGCTGAACAACATAATTACACCATTGGTGCCCAAGTATTGCGTAAAGAAATAAAATCAACCGACCGGGGAAATCATTCTCTGTGGCATGGGGCCGCTTATGCAATTTTCAGGCATGAGCTGTCCAACGATGTTTTCCTGAACGAGAGTCTGCGCCTTGACTGTGACGAAAACTATGGTGCTATACTTGTACCACAAATCAACTTTGCCTGGTCCCCATCCATTTTTACAGTACGGGCTTCTGCAGGCCGTTCTTTCCGTGATGCTGACTTTACAGAACGGTATAATAACTTCAATAAAGCACTGGTAACTGGTGGCAGCATCGGCAATCCCGGCCTTGCAGCAGAAAATTCATGGAACATTGAAACCGGTTTCGATGCCTGGTTCAGTAAAGAATTTCATATCAGCAGCACCATTTTTCATCGCAACCACACTAATCTTATTGATTGGACACCTACACCTTACGCTGGCATGCCACGACAGACAAAACTGGTACCAAGCGGTAATTATGCGTTGGCAAAAAATGTTGCTGAAATTAGAACAACAGGCATTGAAGTAGATTTTGTACTGAACAAGAAGCTCAATCACTATTCATCCGTTTATGCCACACTGGGATACACCTGGCTGCAATCGGAAAACAATGACCCCTTACCTTCTTTTTATATCTCATCGCATGCAAAACACGTCCTGAATTTTTCCGCAGTGTATAACTACAAAAACTTCTCGCTGGCCACTTCAGGTATATATAAAGAAAGAAATTCACAAAAAGCAAATGTCATCAACGCTGAAATAAGCAAATCTTATTTTGTAGTAAACATAAAGCTCAACTATCAGTCAGACAGCAGAAAAGGAAAATTATTTGTACAGGCTGACAACCTGCTCAACACCTCCTATAGCGACCTTTTGGGAAGCAAAATGCCAGGAAGGTGGATTTCAGGCGGATTTGAGATAACTTTATAATCTCAAATCTCCGTATATGGAATTTCTAAAAACACTCCGGATCAACGCACATAACAGCGGCGTAAGCACAGGCTCGCACTGGATCGAATCCAATAGTGAAAAAATAGAATCTTTCTCTCCTGTTGATGGCAAACATATTGGTGATGTTACAATTTGCGACAAAACAAGCTATGAAACTGTAATAAAAAAAGCTGAAGAAGCATTTAAAGTATGGCGCCTGGTTCCTGCACCCAAAAGAGGTGAAATAGTAAGACAAATAGGAGAATCGCTGCGGGAACAAAAAGAGGCTTTGGGAAAACTGGTATCATACGAAATGGGCAAAAGCCTGCAGGAAGGTTACGGTGAAGTGCAGGAAATGATTGATATCTGTGATTTTGCGGTAGGTCTCTCCCGCCAGTTATATGGATTATCCATGCATAGTGAACGTCCGGGTCACCGGATGTACGAGCAGTATCATCCGCTCGGAATTGTTGGAATAATATCTGCATTCAACTTTCCGGTGGCTGTGTGGAGCTGGAATGCAATGATAGCATGGGTTTGTGGCGATGTTTGTGTGTGGAAGCCTTCAGAAAAAACACCTCTTTGCGGTATTGCCTGTCAGCACATTGTTTCAAAAGTATTCAGCAGAAATAATATCCCCGAAGGTGTTTCCTGTATTGTTACCGGTGGCAGATCTGTTGGCGAGTGGCTGGCAGGTGATGAACGAATACCATTGATTTCTGCAACAGGTTCAACCCGAATGGGTAAAGCTCTAAGCACTGCCGTTGGTGCAAGACTCGGACGTTCATTGCTGGAATTGGGTGGCAATAATGCGGTTATCATTTCTAAAGAAGCTGATCTTGATATTGCAATACTGGGAGCCTTATTTGGCGCAGTAGGTACCGCAGGTCAGCGTTGTACAACAACCCGGAGACTGATAATACAGGAAGAAATATATGAAACAGTAAAAACAAAACTGGTATCGGCATATAAGCAACTTCGAATTGGCAATCCGCTTGTTGAAACAAACCATGTAGGGCCGCTGATTGATACCACCGCTGTGAAAATGTACCTGGATGCTATTGAGAAATGTAAGGCCGAAGGTGGCAACTTAATTGTACAAGGCGGAGTGCTGGAAGGTGACGGATATGAAAGCGGTTGCTATGTGAAACCTTGTATCGCAGAAGCCAAACCCTGCTTCAGCATTGTGCAGCAAGAAACCTTTGCCCCAATATTGTATTTGCTGAAATATAAAACGCTGGAGGAAGCCATTGCCATTCAGAACAGTGTTCCGCAGGGGCTTTCGTCTTCGATCATGACTCTAAACATGCGGGAAGCCGAACAGTTCTTATCTGCTGCAGGCAGCGATTGCGGCATTGCTAATGTGAACATCGGGACCAGCGGAGCAGAAATTGGCGGAGCTTTTGGTGGCGAAAAAGAAACCGGCGGTGGCCGTGAAAGCGGCAGCGATGCATGGAAAGCCTATATGCGCAGGCAGACAAACACTATCAATTACAGTACATCATTGCCACTGGCACAGGGTATTAAATTTGATGTTTAACTGGGAGTATGTTTTATAAAAAGGTAACCCTGTTTTATTCCTTTGATTAATGCTGATTATTTTTAACCTTTATACCTAAATTATTAACAACTGGTATCTATGAAAAAAACTATTCTGATCCTGTCCGTAGTCATTACCTGTGTTTGCACCAATGCCCAGATTAGGGTGGCGATAGTGGGTGGAGGTCATCAATCTTCAGTAACAGAAGAAAACAATCTGCCCGGTTGCGGTTCATCAAAGGGAGAAAGTTTTCACAAGACTTTGATACCACATTCTCGCAAACTGTAAGCATTAAAGCAGAAGAGTTTGTCAACTACATTGACATGCCATTGAATCTTGTTTACAAAATTAAACTGGGTAAGAAAGCAAAGTTTATCCTTGGCGGTGGCCCTTACGGAACAGTTTTTTTTAACGGCAGGTTAAAAACAGAAACAATTACAAAAAACCCCAACCCCAATGGCGCACCACTGCTGTATACTGTGGACGAAAACAAAGACCCTGCTGTTGGCGACGGACCCAATAAATACAAAGTGCTCGGTTTTGGTGTAAACGGCCTGACCGGTTTTGAATTTGGCCGTGTTTTTATAACCGGCAATTACAGTATAGGACTGGATAACTTCTTCAAACCTGCGGCATATGATGCTTCCAGTTACAAACACCAGGTTATTGGTGGCACGATAGGAATATTTATTGGCAACCCTGTTGAGAAACTCAACAAGCCTGGCGACAAAGACAAAGACGGCATTACTGATGACAAAGACAATTGCCCGACCGAGCCCGGCACAGCCATTACAAATGGTTGTCCCGATAAAGACAGCGATGGAATTGCTGATAAAGATGATAAATGCCCTGGTATATCCGGCACCGTCAAGTATAATGGATGCCCTGTTCCTGATAGTGATAGTGATGGCGTAAATGATGATGAAGATAAATGCCCTTCTCTTTCTGGCATCGTAAAATACAACGGTTGCCCTGTTCCTGATAGTGATGGCGATGGCATCAATGACGAACAGGATAACTGTCCGGCAAAACCAGGTACTGCAAAATATAACGGTTGCCCCATACCCGACAGTGATAACGATGGCATTAACGATGAAGAGGATAAATGTCCTGCGGTAAGCGGTGTGGCTTCAAATGATGGTTGTCCGGCGGTTAATAGGGAGATTATTGAACAAGTAAACTTTGCAGTAAAGAGAATTCAGTTCAACCAGGCGAAAGCAATACTGTTACCTCAATCATTACCTGTTCTTACTGAGGTTGCACAAATTCTTATTGAAAACGCTGATTTAAAACTCTTTATTGAAGGGCATACCAGCAATCAGGGTAATTATAATTTCAACATGAAATTATCAGAAGAACGGGCACAGGCAGTGCGGTCCTATCTCATTTCAAAAGGTATAGGTGAAGAAAGGCTAAGCTTTGAAGGTTTTGGCCCAAATAAACCTATTGCTGACGAAAAAACACCCGCCGGAAAAGCGCAAAACCGGAGAGTAGAACTAAGGCTTAACTACTAAACCTGAGCAATTTGTCAACAAAATGCTAAAGCCCCGGTTTTGGGGCTTTTTATTTGTGCAATTTGTATGAATGGTAATCATTATTTTTACGACTTCACCAAATTTGTAATAAATATAAATTGATATGAACAGTCTGCTCAAAAAATTTACCTTATTTGCGATTAGTGGTTTGTTTACATCTGTACTCAATGCCCAAAACGACGAAGTGCCAAAAGGATGGCATTTACTTGATAAGGCAAAAACCGGCTATTATGGAATAAGTACCGATAAGGCTTACCAGTTTGTAAAAACTAAAAAACTAAAGAGCAAAACAGTTATTGTCGCTGTTATTGATTCCGGGGTGGATACCACCCACGAAGACCTTAGATCTGTTCTCTGGAAAAATACAAAAGAAATACCTGGTAATGGTATTGATGATGATAAGAACGGCTATGTGGACGACATTTACGGATGGAACTTCCTGGGAGGTAAAGACGGCAGAAATGTAGAAGAAGATTCGTATGAGGCTGCCAGGGTTTACCATGGGCTCAAAACAAAATACGAGGACAAAGAAATTAAGAAGGAAGAGTTATCGAAAGAAGAGCAATTTGAATACGAAATGTGGACCCGATCGAAAGAAGAAGTGGCTGGCGGTGACAAATCAGGTGCAATAGAACTTGTATTTCTGAAGAAGATGCAAACAAACCTGAAGAAAAGTGACAGCATTTTGCGCAAAGCATTAGGAAAAGATACATATACCGGTAAGGAACTTGATGAATTTAAGCCTGAAGAAACAGATGTTAAGAAAGCAAAAAATTCAATCTTTGGCCTTATGTCGCAAAATGATGCTACAGAAGCTACCAATCAGGAATTTCTGGATGGGCTCGATGAATACGTTTCATCCGAAGAGAAAAAAGCAGAAGCCGCCAATAATGCTCCAAAAGAATACAGAAATGAAATTGTGGGCGATGACTACAATAATTTCAACGACAGGTTTTATGGTAATAATGATGTAATGTCCAGTAACAAAGCTGCCCTGCATGGAACCCACGTATCTGGTATTATCGGAGCTGTAAGGGGAAATAGTAAAGGTATGGACGGTGTGGCCAGCAATGTAAAAATCATGACTGTTCGTGCAGTGCCTGATGGTGATGAACATGATAAAGACGTGGCACTTGCCATCAGTTATGCGGTTGACAATGGTGCTCAGGTTATCAATATGAGTTTTGGCAAAAGCTTTTCTCCTGAAAAGAAATGGGTGGATGATGCCGTTCGTTATGCAGAAAGCAAAGGTGTGCTGATGGTTCATGCTGCAGGAAACGATGCAAAAGACCTTGATGCAAATTTCAACTACCCCACTCCGCAGATGCTGGATGGCAAAAAACCGTCTAACTGGATTACAGTTGGTGCCAGTGGCGACCCCAAGGCTGGTGGTTTAACGGCCAGTTTTTCCAACTACGGGAAAAAAGAAGTGGATGTTTTTGCCCCCGGTGTTAAAATCTATGCAACCGTTCCCGGTGGTAATACGTACCAGAACCTGCAGGGCACAAGTATGGCATCGCCTGTTGTTGCCGGATTAGCTGCTTTCATTTTGCAATACTATCCTAACCTTAGTGCAGCACAGGTAAAAATGGTTATTGAAAAAAGTTCCAGGAATCCGGGAACAGAAGTTTCTAAACCAGGAACAGACGAAAATGTAAATATGTCTGAACTGGCAAGATCGGGCGGAATTATTAATGCCTACGAAGCCATTAAACTGGCATCAACACTTAAAGGAGAAAGAAAACCGGCACCTAAGCCACAAACAAAGGTGACAATGAAACCAAAAAGCTAAATCGTTATTTATGTAATAAGCCCGGCCTTAAGCCGGGTTTATTTTTTACTTTATTTCATCCAACGCCAGCACCAATGTGAAAGCCTGATTATTCAAGAATCCCGGAGTGGTATCATGGTTACCTGCAGCAGGTTAAAGGAACCAACGTCCTCAAAGCTCTATCAGAACAGCAAAAAACAGTTACTCTAGTCCTGAGAAAAATACCAGGAAACAAGCAGAATTTCCGTTATACCAAAGGAAAATGGACAATAAAAGAAGTGCTGCAGCACCTCATTGACAGCGAAAGAGTGTTTGCTTACAGGGCATTATCATTTTCAAGAAACGACAACTCTGCCCTTCCCGGCTTTGATGAAAACAGCTGGGCTCTAAATACCAATCCGGCTAAAAGAAACTGGAAAGAAATGGTTGATGAGTTTGTTGCGGTGCGAACATCTACCATCTTTCTCTTTAAAAGTTTTAGTAAGAAACAACTTCAGTTACACGGTGTGGCCAACAATAACCCGGTTTACGCAGAGGGTATAGGTTTTATCATTGCCGGGCATGCCAGCCACCATATTGAAATTATTAAAGAACGGTACTTACTTGACTGATGCAGCTTTTACCTTCTTCTTAAACTGGTAATTATTTACCAGCAGCCAAACCGGCAACAGCAAAAAGCAAAGACCGCTGAGAAGCGGAAGCCCGATAAGCGAGAAAAACATACTCAGTACGCCAATAAGCACCTGTACAAAAGCATCGAGCCGCTGATTACGCAGGTATGCTGTTTCAACGGGATTAAGCTCCAGTGCTTTCCTTTTTTGAAACGTATGATGATACAATAAGTAAAAGATAAACCAGATTATGGCATAGCCAATACTGAAAAACACAATCAGCTCTGGGAATTGATCCTGTGTAAGAATACTCTCTCCTTCCTTTGAAACTTCTGAGAAGAAACTTATACCTGTAAACCATGAAAGCAGTAAAGTAAATAAGAACTTGAGCGGAAAAGCATAAAACAGGATAAGGGCCAGCAAAGCCAGGTTGAGAAATATCACCTTACCGTCATTCAGGCCATAGTTGCGGAAGTATTCATTCTGCAAATACCAGAAAAAGAAAACCAGCGCCACAGTTGCAAAGAAGGGAATAAAGTTGTGGATAGTGGCTTTCAGTTCATCAAACGTGTTGGGAACTTCCAGCGAAATAATAAGCAACGAGACAGAAAAAGCAAAAACCGCATCACTCAGCGCCTCTACCCTGAACACCTCATGCCGCTTTTCGCTTTCTTTATTGCTATGCTGTTTAAACAGTTTTTTGCGAAGCATAAGATCATTTATTAAAGAGTAAGAATACAGGTATATAAAGATCAGCAAAGGTATATTGTTTAAGAATCACTGCTAAATAGTTTAATCCCTGTTAAAAGATGGAATTGTCCCCTGAAAAAAGAATTTGGAAATTGAGAAAGGTTGGTGAAAGTTTGCAGCATGCAATACGAAGCAGTAATTTTTGACATGGACGGTTTGCTGATAGACAGCGAACCACAATGGCAGGAAGCCGGCCGGGAAACTCTTGAGCAATACGGCCATAAACTATCCGATAAGCAATACCATACCAGCACCGGCCTTCGCACCGAGGAGTGGATTGAGCATTGGTTCAGGCATTTTAATATTGATATGATTAATGCACCGGCTGCTATTGACCTGCTCGTTAAAAAAGCCATCGAAAAGATTGAGAAAAAGGGAAAAGCATTTGCAGGCATAGATGAAATATTTCAGTTCTTTACAGAAAGAAATTTCCGGATGGGTCTTGCCACTTCCTCTCCTATGGCGCTGGTGGATGTGGTAATTAAAAAACTGAAGCTTCATAGTACATTCGATACAATAGCATCAGCAGGTGAGCTGCCTGATGGCAAGCCACATCCGCAAGTGTATATTAATTGTGCTGCACAACTTAACTGTCCGCCACTGCATTGCATTGCCTTCGAAGATTCTTTTCATGGAATGATAGCTGCCAAGGCAGCAATGATGAAATGTGTTATTATTCCCGCTGCCGCTGGTTTTGATCATCCAAAGTGGAATGCTGCTGATCTGAAACTTAGAAGGCTATCGGATTTTAGAGAAGAGCATTTGCATCAGCTCAGCGGTGGATCATAATTACCGTTCCAGTTTTACCCCGGGCAGTAATCGTGGCCGTTGCTTTTCATTGGCAATTATCCAACCGGTACGGTACATCCACTCTGTCATCTTGCGCAGTTTCACAAAATCAATATGCTCACTCTCGTCCATTGGCGTATGGTATTCGCTGTGCAGCACACTGGTATAAAATACAGCAGGAATGCCTGCCCATGCATAAGGGAGGTGGTCGCTGCGAAAATAGAAGTACTCAGGATGGTCGGGCCTGTCCCATAGTTTATCCAGCTCAAACTTTGGACCTTCTGCATTGGCCTGCAAGGCAGCTTTCACCAGGTCATCTGAGTTTTTATGTGGCGCATCAGCCCCCAGCAAGGCGGCCTGGTTTACATCATTGCGGCCAATCATATCGGCATTCAGTACGGCGGCAATACTTTCTTTGGCAACTGTGGGATGAGCCGCATACCACCGGCTGCCCAGCAATCCTCTTTCTTCGGCACCATGAAAAACAAATAAGGCACTGCGCTTGCCTGGTTGTTTGTTAAAGGCCTTTGCTATGGCCAGCATGGCCACACAGGCACTGGCATTATCATCGGCGCCGTTGTAGATGCTGTCTTGTCCATACTTCTGGCGGATGCCGTCATGGTCGTGGTGACCGCTGAAGAGTACATACTCTTTTTTTAACAGGGCATCAGTACCCTCTATCTTACCCACCACATTTACGGATGGATATTTATAGCTCTCTGTTAATACTATAGCGGATAAGTGCTGACCAGGTTTCTTTACCTCAACCAGTTCGGAGCTGTGCAGCCAGAAGACCGGCATGGTGGGCCATACCTGTTCCCTCACTCCTTCCACACCATAGAGGCCACGGGTAAGCTGCGGCACCACATGCCTCCAGCTATCTTCACCTTGTGCATCGGCAATAATGATTAGGGCGGCTGCGCCTTTTTCTCTTACCACATTGTAGTATTTATTGCGCACAAAACCGGGATAGCGCCTGTCGAAGAGGAACATATTGTTGGAGATGCCCTCCTGCGAGGCTACAATGGCCACGGCTTTTCCTGCCATATCTTTCTTTGCCACTTCTTCGGGTGAGGCATCGCCGAGGAACAACACAGGGGCTTCTACTTTTGAAGGGTTTACTTCAGTAACCAGCACATCCTGCCAGAGCTTGTAACTCTTATTGCCCAGTTTAACAAAGCTGGCGGGGAGTACCTGGTGGCGGTACATATCGTAGAACTGAAAATAAGTGCCGTTCTCTCCTGCCGGTTTCATACCGGCGTCTTTGGCTTTGTTGGCCAGCCATACTGCTACTTTCAGTTCGTCGAGGGTGCCGGCCTCCCGGCCGTTGAACTGGTCGGCAGCAACCTGGTACATATCGGTACGCAGGTCTTTATCGGTAATGGCAGATACCAAGGGTTTTTTAACCTGTGCCGATGCGGTGGCTGCTGTCGCTATTATTAAGAGAAGGATGATTTGTTTTTTCATACATGAGTTCTTTTAAACTGATGAAATTAAGATATTTGGAGTTACCACCACCTTTACCAAAGGCCGTAAAGGCACCAACCCTTCCTGTATTCTCTGTGCATCAACCCGTGCCCTCAGTGCCTGCCGGCCGGTAGGCAGGGCTAACCATAACCCCAAAAAACACCAAAACCACCCCTTTCCCACCACATAGCCTCCGTCATTAAAAACATTAACAGCTCCCTAATAAGAAAACCACTCTAGTGGTATTGCATACCCCAACTCAAGACAATAAATCTGCCCTAAACCTTAATCTATGAACGACAGACAAGCCGCAAAGCTCTCGATTTACAAAGAAGTGAATGCCTGCTCTGCTCAAAACACCACCATCACTGCCTCATCAAACATTAAACCTCACCACCCGCATCATTTTTTTTCTTCTCCCCATTCACTTACTTTGACGCACTGATATCAGTACCTCACTTTCAACTATCATAACGATGAACCGGCGTGACGCAGTTAAATCACTCGGGCTTGTATCGGGCCATGTGCTGTTTCCTTCAGTACTTGCCAGCTTTTTGCACAGTTGTGCGCATAAAGACATGAGCAGCTACAGCCCCGTTTTCTTCAGCAGCAAGGAATACAAGCTGATTACTGAAATGATCGACATCATTATCCCTGCCACAAAGACTGCTTCTGCCTCGCAGGTAAATACACAGGTGTTTCTCGACCAGGTGTTCAGCCAGTGTATGACGAAGGAACAACAGCAGGTAATCCACGAAGGGCTGGCGCAAATAAGCAGCACTTTTGCTGAAGCAAAAGACAAAACACTGTTTATTGCTGACGCTGATAAGAAAGCCTTTAACAAGGATAAAAGCTATAGCTGGTTTAAAACGGTAAAGAAATTCACTATGATTGGCTTCTTTACCTCGCAGGAAGGCACCACAAAGGCCAGCAACTATGTAAAAGTGCCCGATGGCTACAAAGGCGAAATTCCACTGGACAGCAACACCCTCAACTACGGAAAAACATCTCTTCACTACTAACAATCTGCAACTATGGGCGGCTTTAATATATTAGGCAAAGTAGCAAAAGAAAATACTTACGATGCTATAGTAATCGGGTCGGGCATTACTGGTGGTATTGCTGCCAAAGAACTGACACAGGCCGGGCTTAAAGTGCTGGTACTGGAACGGGGCCGCATGGTGGAGCATGTAACCGACTACCCCACTGCCCTTACCGACCCCTGGGACCTGCCCCTTCGCAACATGGTAAGTTTGGAAGAAGAAAAAGATTACGAGATACAAAAGACGCTGTACCTGTTTGGGCAGGACAGCAAACATTTCCTGGTGAAGGACAGCGACCATCCCTATGTGCAGGATAAACCTTTTTCCTGGTATCGTGGTTACCAGATGGGTGGCCGTTCACTGCAATGGTCGAAACACTGCTACCGCTTAAGCGATCTTGACTTTGAAGCCAACCAGAAAGAAGGCATTGGCATTGACTGGCCCATCCGCTACAAAGATATAGCGCCGTGGTACGATCATATCGAGTCCTATGTGGGCATCAGCGGTAACAAAGACGGTATTGCAAATCTCCCCGATGGAAAATTTCTGCCGCCCTTTGAGATGAACAGTTTTGAAAAACACATTCGTGAAAGGATGAAAAAGAAATTTGCCGACCGAGACCTGATTATTGGCCGTATGGCTATACTAACAGAAGACCATAATGGCCGTTCCCGCTGCCACAGCCGCAACCTGTGCCATCGTGGCTGTGTGTATGGAGCGCCGTATTCCAGCAATTCTGCGGCACTGCCGGATGCATCGAGAACCGGCAACCTTACTATCCGCCCCTTTTCGATTGTTGAAAGCCTGTTGTATGATAATAAGACCAACAAACTGAAAGGTGTGCGGATTATTGATACAGAAACAAAAGAAAGTACTGCCTTTTTTGCGAAGCTTGTTTTCCTCAACGCCTCCACGATTGGCAGCACACAGATATTGCTGCAATCAAAAACAAATGAGTTTCCAAATGGTCTTGCCAACAGCAGCGGCGCATTAGGTCATTACCTGATGGACCACCATGCCATGATTGGCGCTATGGGTGGCTACAGCGGATTGAAAGACAGTTTCTATTATGGCCAGCGGCCTGCCAGTGTATATGTGCCCCGTTTCCGCAATGTAAAGAAAAACGACCAGCCTTACCTGCGGGGATTTGGTTTTGAAAACTATACCAGCCGCAGCGACTGGAGCCGGGGTTTTGGTGAAGCAGGTATTGGCGCTGAATGGAAAGAGAACCTGTGCAAGCCGGGTAACTGGTTTGCCTATTTTGAAGCCTATGGCGAAACATTGCCTGAATGCAATAACACTGTAAGCCTTAGTGCTGATAAAAAAGATAAGTGGGGAATACCACAGCCTGTACTCTCCATGGAGTATGGAGAAAATGAAAAGAGAATGCGGAAGGATATGCAGGATACGGCGGTGGAAATGCTTGAAGCTGCAGAAATGGATTGGGTGAACCCGTTTGATTATGGAATGACACCCGGAGCTGTGATACACGAAATGGGTACTGCCCGCATGGGCAATGATCCTAAGACTTCGGTGCTGAATAAATGGAACCAGTCGCATGATATAAAGAACCTGTTTGTAACGGATGGTTCCTGCATGGTATCATCGCCCTGTCAGAATCCTTCTCTTACTTATATGGCACTTACAGCAAGGGCCTGCGATTATGCGGTGAAGGAATTGAAGAAGGGGAATATCTGATAGGGATTTTATTCAGTGATACATTTTCAAGACACTTCATTTAACAAAAAAAGAAATTACGGGATGTCCTGCATAAGAGAACATCCCGTTGGTTTTTACAGCTTCTTTCCTATATAAAATACATAGCCATAATATGCCTTGTATTTTTTATAAACTGCTTCTTCGTACCGCATCTCAGCTACCAGGTCTTCTGCTGCTTTGTTTCCGGCATGTTTTTCCAAGAATAGTTCCTGTGCTCTTACTTGTGGTGTATAGAAATGTTCTGTCCAGCAATTTTCCGGCAGGGTAAATACTGCAACAGGCATATAACCGGCGTTTTGCATTTGCTTCATCTTATTGGGAATGGTATCAATACCGGGATAGGCATTCTTCCAGAACAGGTCTATTTCTTCCGGCCGTTCTTCTGTGAACCAACATGCTTCGGAAACGGCAATATATCCTCCTGTTTTCAGGAATCGCCTCCACTCCTGCAATCCCTTTTCAAAGCCAATATTATAGATTGCTCCTTCGCACCATATAAGATCGAGTTCTTCTTTAGCGTAAGGAAGATTGTCCATGGAGCCAACAATACCCTTTACTCTTTCCTGCACATTGAGTTTGCAGGCATTGCTGTTGAATAAATCAATAAAGACAGGAAAAAGATCAATGCCTGTAATTTGTGCTGGCGTATGCTGTGCCAGCACCATGGTTTGGCCGCCGGTGCCGCAACCAATATCTGCAATGCGGGATTCACTGGTGAGGTTTTCGATAAAACTTAATGCTCTTATGGTGACTTCGGGGCTGCCCGGCCCCTGGCGTTCCATGACTGAAAAATATTCGCAAATTATGGTGAAATCAAAATCATGAATGGTTTTATTATCGTCTGACATGATGATAAGTTTTAGTTGATTAACAAGACAGCATAGAAACTACACTTTGTCCTGTTTTGTAACAGAATTAAATTAATGATAAATCCTGCAGAAAAGGCAGGAAGTAATATAAGGGATAACCTTGATACCAAAACGATGCTGCCACTTTTTTAAAGTGTCTTCAGTTTTTCTTCCACTGCCTTTTGCATTTCGGGAAGGTGCATGAATTTATATAGGTTTACTAATTGGCTGAGAGCCCCTTTGTAATTCTGCCTCTTGCTTTCTGTTGTGCTTCCGGCAAGGAGGGCAACAGCCGCCTCCAGGTGCTGAACCGAAATGTTAGCATTTATTGTAATCTTCTTTTGGATCTCATCTTTTTTCGCCTCATAATCGTTTGCTTCAGTATCTAAGACCATCTTCTCATTTTGAAGTTCCATTGCTTTGCCGGTATAATACATCCCCAGTAAATAATTGGCTTCGCCTGATTTGTTATTTAACTCTAGCCCCTTTTAAGCACCTGCACCATCCGGAGTTCCTTCAGGGATTTGCTGGTACCTGCAATCTCTTTTTCCACGAACAGGTAGTCATATAAATCGGCGCCATAGCTTAAGTAATCGGTAAATACAGCCGTTCCATTTTTTATTTTTTGCTCGTACCTGCCAAACAAACCCTCTTCATCTCCTGTCTGCCTGCTTATCTCCTGTTTTACTGATTGCAAATACTCATCGTTGGAATAAAAGGAAAGGCCCTTCTCACAAACAGTTTTGGCTTTAGTAATATTCTTTCTTGACTTTAACAGGTAGTTACTAAGCCAGCCATAAGCAATTTGCAAATCGGCACCGGAAGCAGAACGGTTGGCAAGCAACTGAAAATTAGCTGCAGCACCGGCGGTATCCTCCCCTTTCATAGCACAGTAGCCGGCGTAGAAAGTAATCATCGTATCCAGATCACTGCTGATTAATTTTCGTTTATAAAAGAATGAAGAAACATCCTGTGCGGATGAGAAATCGTAATATGCAGGGATGAATTTTCCTTCGTTCATTAATTTACTGCCTCCTTCAATATAGCCATTGTAATATTCTTCAAAAGTTTTATTGTATGAAATAGTACCAAACTCCCTTAAATATGCTTCATCAAAGCCTGGCAGGTCAGCGGCCTTTTTAAGGGCAAGGTAGCTCTCCCATAAAGCTGTAAAATGCTTCGTCTTCAGCGTTGGGCTATTACCTATTGCTTTATAAACTTTATGCTTCCATATCCATACAGAAGGCTTGCCGCTTTCGGTTCCAGAAACCGCAGCATCAATAGCTGATTTTGCCTTTTCCAATTCGCCTTTGTCAAAATAACCGGCGGCAGTTTTTATGTCCTGCGCAGCGACACTGTTTAGCAGACCGGTAAATGCCAGGGCAAATAGCCAGGTTCTAATCCTGCTCATTCTTGTACTTTTTTGTAAAGTCATTATTCTGCTTTATTTGGAATGATAAAAATAAGTAATGCCAGCTATTGCCTGCGTACCCACTGCAGGGTATTAACATTACTTATTAATAGTGATTACTTTGATGCTGGCCATTACCTGCACACAGCTTATCAGGACTTATAGTTTCGTTTCAGTGCCATCCCTATTGACGATATAAACGGCAGTTACCTTTAAGGCAGGCCTTCTGCTTTGTCTTTAAACCTTGCGTTGACAGAACCCTGATTTTCTTTTATCCAATTGTCAACTCCATTCTCATTTGCAGGCTCTTGCGTTTTGGTAAACATTTCGCCATAAGGGGTAACAACTTTGTGCTTGTAGGTGAAAAATGTTGGCATGATTGATTCTTTAATGGTTAATGAAGTTTCTGTATTGCTGGCCGCTTTTGCCATCAGCTAAAACAATCTGTACAACAAGATTTTTTTGCTGACCTTAATAAAATGTATAATTATTTTTGGACTGCACTAATAATAACCAAGTTTTGAGTAAACCATGTTTGTACAATTTTGTTAGCTGTTAGTTTTTGCCAGCTAATGAACAACCCCGGGTAGGTTTTGCCAGCCTCAGATGCGAAGAAAGCCAGACATAACTTGGAAATAATATGGGTTCTGGCCAGGAAAAGGCCAATGTCGCCTGCCTGCACACCTCGCCGTAGGCGAGGCCACTCACGGTAGAAATGGCCGGGAACGAATAAGCGAGGGAGACAGTGGCCGCAAAGAATTATTCATTGCCGACTTCAGTACCGCTTATTCAGGAATGTTATATAAGAGTCCAATACCGAAACCCATCGCAGTCTTTTCGTAGGTGTCAATATAATGACCTTCTGAATAATTTCTGAATGAAACATTTTGTTTTTTAAAGAACGTATTGGAGAATCCGGCATCTAAAACGAACTGCTTGTCAATTTTATATTTTATTCCCCCACCTACTGTTAAGGCCGGGTTTACATAAAAGAAATCACTTTGGAAATTTTTCCCGACATTCATTTTTGTTTGTACGCCACCAACGCTTATTGATAAATTATCTTTCAGGTTCAATTGAAGTCCCAACCCTATTTCATACCCGTTATTATTTATATCCCGGACAGGCACCAGCGGATTAGTTCTTCCATATACCACCCGATAGCGTTCATTTGGTCCCCAATCAACATTTTTATCAAAATACATCGTATATGATAATTGCCCTTCCAGTTTAGTTGTCTTATAGCCCACACCAACACTTAAGATGGCAGGTTTATAAGTTTTGACCTTTTCACCATCCGTATATAAATCCAAATCATCACTTGTTGTTTTATTGATCAGCTCTATGGACGTTTTGAGTTCATATTTTATTCCAATGTTCAGGTTTTCAACGGGGATAATGCTGATTCCGATAATTGGAGTAAAACCAATCCCCGATTGCCTGACCTCAATTGCTTTATCACTCATTGTAGTTGCTGCTGTAGCTGTACCGTTTGCCAAATTACCATAATCAGTTGCGGCAACCGAATAATGAGATTTAACCTGTGTCATATTCATAGCGGCTATTTGCGACGGGCTATATCCCAGCTGGGCCAGAGCTGCTTCATACTGAGCCCTTGTGGCTGAAGATATATACCCGGCATTTTGGCACTGCGCAATTGTAAAATTTCCCGCCCCAATATTAATTAATTGTTGTACACCCGTGGCTGAGCTATTATAGCTGGTTGAAGTGTTGGTAAACAGCGAAGACACTTGTGTCAGCCAGGTGGGAGCTACCTGCTCATTTCCACCTACAACAAGTTTCACATCTTTGATATATCCCTCATACCTGTTTGCCGCAGGCAGAATACGTACTCCGCCATATATTGAAAATATATCACTGGCTTTATATGTTGCGCCTAACTGCAGCCCCCACAAAGTGGATTTTTGAGTGTAACTAATATTGGCATTATACCCGGTTACATCGTATGGAGGGTTGTAGTTTTTCAGTACTGATAAATAGTCTACAGTCCTCGCAAATGGTATTTCAAAAGAGGGTAACCCGCTTTCATATTTTGACTTATCATAACCAGCATTCCTGCCAAGGCCAATAGAAAATGCAACGTTCTTTTTTTTATAGACCATATAAGCAGCTGGAGGGGCCATTGCGCCTGGTTTTCCAACATAGTCTTTAGTGTTTAATAATGGAAACTCAGAATGGATCTTATTCTTCTGAAAGTTGACTTGCCCGTAAACTGCAAAATGAAATCCCTCGGAAAGTCTGGTTAAGGCACCAGGGTTGTAGTAAACAGCGTCAATGTCAGTTGAAGCATTTCTTGATAACATTCGCAGATATTGTGCTGTGTGCAGATTGTGTAACACCGGCATATGACCAGTGGAGCAATATTATTGCTATTGTGAAAGGAATAATCTTTTTCATGATGATTTAATTTTTTTAAACGTATGGTTATCACCAAAAAAAATGAAGAACTTTATAGACTATAAAAATGAACACCCGTTTATCTCTGGAAACGATGAACATTCTTCCCTTTTAAGTTACAACGAAAAAAGCGGTTTTCAATCATTTTCTGGAAATTCTTACACTGCAAATGGCAGCCAGATGGGTTTAGTATACTTTTTGTCCTTGATTTTTCTTTGGAATACCGATGAAAGCCAAGGTCGAAGAATGGACGGGAGATTTCATAGAGGATTGGGAGGGCTCAGCTCTGTTCAGTAAGCCGTGATAGTACTGTCGGTCTTCTATGCATAGCTACCATACTTAAGACCGGATAGTGCAAAAAAAATGGTTTTGTGAGCACACAAACCAGGGCTTAAAACATGGACAGAAAAAATAAGCTGGATCAACTTCGGAAACTCAGTTGAGAAATACTTACAGTTTTACCTCCGTTCCATCACCATTGACAATATAAACGGCAATTACCTTTACGGGCAGGCTTTCTGCTTTGTCTTTAAACCTTGCGTTGACAGAACCCTGATTTTCTTTTATCCAATTGTCAACTCCATTCTCATTTGCAGGCTCTTGCGTTTTGATAAACATTTCGCCAAAAGGGGTAACAACTTTGTGCTTGTAGGTGAAAAATGTGGGCATAATTGTTTTTTAAATGGTTAATAAAGTTTCTGTAATGCTGGTCGCTTTTGCCATCAGTTAAAACAATCTGTACAAACAAGATTGATATGCTGACCTAAACTAAATGTATAATTATTTTTGGACTGCACCAATAATGACAAAGTTTTGAGTAAACCGTGGGGGTTGATCCTGGTTGCGATGTTGGTTTTTGGCTGTTTATGAAAAATGGTGGGCTGGCTTTGCCAGACCCGGTTGCGTTATATGCCTGTGCCAGAAAAAACTATAATTTTATTACCATGAAACTGGTCGTTAATACAAAAAACATGAAGCAGGAAAAAATGATACAAGCTTTTCTTGCCGGCCATGCTATTGAATTTTCAATGGTACAGGAAAAACCGCAGTTTATAAAACCTCTCCTTAAAAAGCAACTGACAAAAAAGGGAAAGCAAATACTTGACAACTTATCGCAGTCTGTTGATTCTGTAAAGAAATACAGCAAGAGCAAAGTACCAGATAGGTAAAGGCCAATTTTTCCTGCCTGCTCACTTCGCCTTAGGCAAGGTCACTCACGGGCAGACATGGCCGGAACGAATAAGCGAGGGAGGTGATGGGCAGGAAAAGGTAAAATTTACGGCTCTGGTGAGCCGGTACCTGCCTGCGTAGGCAAGCTTCGTTTGAAACGAAGCACAACTACCCTATTATTTTTATTTTCTTATTGGATTTGGAAGACTAAGGGTAACAGTGAAGAGTGATCCTAAACACTTTTTAATGATGACACAAACATTAGCTTAGGCTAGAAGAATTGTAATGTTGGATATCAAAACTCCCTTACCGGTATAACACCAAAATATTCCGTTTTCTGATCCAAATCTATTGAGGAAATACCATTGATCATAACAAAATAAGCTTTGTTTTGAAGCGCCTCACTTGAGCTCCAGTATGCGCTTCCTGAAATATCAAAAATTGAAACCGACGCTTTGATAGCGAGCAGTTCAACTCGGGATGGAAGAAACCAGTCTGTGTATCCGCCGGAAACAAAATCATCACAAATTCTTGCAGCTGTGCCTGCCCCTGTATTACCCGAGGCAAGAATACGCAGCGTATTAGTTTTACCAGTGCCCATTGCCTCACTTGTACCCCCAACCAATATATTAGTATGTGGTAAAATTGCCCAGGGATAATGTGTATAATTATAGGCTGCAAAATAAACCAATCCATGATCACCAGTACTGTCAATGTGAAATATCTTACCGCCTGCAAAGGACTGGCCGATTGTATAAATTGTGTTTTGTGTTCTTACCTGTGTTTCGGGACCGTACGCAGTACCAGCCTGGTTAGTAGCAAAGCTTCGAATATAGTACGTAGTGTTATAACGTAACCCTTTGATTGTATCTGTAAATGAATTCTGCATAGATGCAGAAACTAAAAAATTCGCTAACAATGTCGGAGCCGGAGTTGTTGACCAGCAAAACCCCCTCTGTGTAATAGTTCCATTCCCGCTACTAGTCAGCGTACCAGACAAAACAGCATAAGTTTTCGTAACTGAACCTACGGTCGAAGAATTTAAAACAGGCACAGTTACTGTCCCGGAGTTATTATCGTTATCGTCATTGTTCTTAGAACATGAAAACAGCGACAACACAATAATTAGTATGACAATACTTCTCGATGGCATTATCTGATAAAGTATATTTTTAAAAATTCTATCATGTAAATGTATAAAAATTTCCAAACCTGTTTCCCTTTTTGATCAACATTTGTCAAGGGGGTTCTTAATTTTGCCTGCTGTGCCATTCCTTACAAACACGGAAAGTCCCGCCGTTAGTTTCCATAAAGTTTACAGCAACTGCTGGTGGCGACTTTGTTCGTTTAGTTTGATGGAAGACTCGGACGGGAAGCGTTACGGAGATACCCGGAGGTAAAAGAATTAGTTTAACCACAATGCGATTGCCTGATAAAATTATAAAGATTAGCAAGTAAATAATCGGTTTCGTGAAGGACTGGTACATAAATGCAATTATGCATCAGCTTACCCTTTCACTGAGAA
This sequence comes from Chitinophagaceae bacterium, assembly GCA_016719815.1. Taxonomy (GTDB): domain Bacteria; phylum Bacteroidota; class Bacteroidia; order Chitinophagales; family Chitinophagaceae; genus JJ008. The sequence goes on from JADJYK010000003.1 coordinate 88,354, forward strand.
ATCCTGACCGATTGTTTCAGATTTTTTTGTAGATTGACCCTGCATTTAACTAATGCTGCTGACTTAAGATGACTATACACAAAACAGTAGTTTTTATCATTTTTGTTTACGTAACAAGCATTGTCAACGCCCAATATCCCATCATCAATGAAAACCGTCCACGTATTTATGCTGATTCAGCAAGACTTTCATGGCTAAAAACTAATATTTTATTGCCCGGAGATTGCAAAAACACATTTGCAGATTTTACAACTGCGTATAATGGCTGGTGGATCAATGATCCGCAGTTATACCTTTTGGGTTCAGATTCCACCCTCTGGAACTGGAATTGGGCTTCTCAATATGCTAAGGACGAAGCTTTGTTTACCGTTTTTTTATTTAAAACGACGGGTGACTCTTTGGCGCTTAAACGATGCCGTTACCTGGCAGGCCGGGTGATCAACAGGGTTGAAAATGCAGACTTCGGTGCAATGGGTCATTACCCCAAAGAAGATTTTCTAAGGCAGCTTAGCGACGTAGGATCTGTACTGCTCGACTGGTGTTATACTGATTTCACTGATTCCCTTCGACAGGTTTTGGCAAAGAGCATGTACAAATGCACCCGGGAGTTCATGAAAACTTATATCCTTTCGGCACATGGAAATAATTATGTCTCCAGTCACAATCCATGGAATACCATTTTTTGTAACCAGAATATTCTTGCTTTACATCATGCAGCAGGGCTGGATGCACTTCAAAATGATACGCTGCAACAATGGTTCAGGGTCATTTATGACAAATGGGAAAACGGCTTTCTTCCCTGCTACGGATACTACAGGGATGATGATGGCGGCTGGAACTGGGGTACAGCGTATTCGATGTGGTCACTGATTGATCAGTTTCAGCTTTTTGAAAATATGCGGATTGGCAGCAATAAAAATTACTATACATCGGTTCCGTGGGTACATAACAGTATTAACCAAAATTGGTATCTCATTCAACCCGACAATAAAACTCTACATCTGGGCGATGGCTTGATGACTGCTTATGCCGATCGGGTAGATTATTTACATGCAAGGGTCTTTAGCGATCCCCGGAGTCTGTGGCTGGCGCAGTTCTGGTCATTGCCTGCGAATACACCCAATACCAATCACAAATTCATCAAACTCCTGTATAAGGATTTCACCGCTCCAGCCGTGACCCGGCCGGATCTGCCATTGAACTGGTGGTCGGACAAAGTAGGCCTCTCTGTAAGTCGCTCTTCATGGAACAATGATGCTGTAATGGTGTCTTTTTTCAATTCTCCCAGCAAGAGATCGGATCATGAACACCGTGATAACAATTCCTTTACTGTTTTTAAAAATGCTCCTTTACTCATTGATGCAGGCCATTATGATACCTATGCAGGTACCCACTACCGAAACTATTACCAGCGAACGATTGCTCATAACAGTATTTGTGTGTTTGACTCGGCAGAAACCTATCGTAATTTTGGATTGCCGGCATCCAATGATGGTGGACAGATAGAATCCATGTCGTTGGCGAATTATAATGATATTTTTCTACCCCAAAACCAGCGAGGCAAATGGATACTGTACGGCATAGGTACACAATATGCCTATTCTGTCGCAGACGCACAATTATCATACGACAGTGCTAAACTTAGTTTATTCAGAAGAAGATTATTGTACCTTAAAACTGACAAGATCATTGTTCTTGATCATATTCATCTGAAAAACAGGGCTACCCGGCAAAGATCGGTTAAATGGATCGGGCATTTTGCCAATATGCCGGTATTGAATGGGTCTTTCACTCATATCCAGGTTCCCGGACATATAGAAACAGCAAATGGAAACAGTTATACGGCAAGGAACGGGAACGGAAGTATCGCCATCAAGACAATTTTACCCACTTCTTCAACGGTAACCCGCATTGGAGGCAGCGGATATGAGTACTGGGTGAATGGGATAAACTATCCGCCACTCAGCCCTCCCGATTCAAATTATTATACCCCTGGCAAATGGCGCATCGAAGTTCAACCTGTTACAGGAAGCGATACGGTAGTGTTCCTGCACAATATTTCCGTAGGCGACAGTACCCGAATTGCTGTGGCTGGTGGCACTGTACTGGCATCGGCTTTTACCATTGGCACAGATTGGTCCGACACCCTGTACCTGTTTGGGGCAGATGGAAATAATAACAAATCTTATCACCTGACGGAAAATATCAATGGTGGCAGAACAATAGGCATTTTTGCCGCAGACCTGGCACAGGGAGCATACTATATCAAAAAAAACAACATGATTGAAACAACTGTCATTACCGACAGTAATGGAATCCTTCAAACTTCTCTTACCCTGGAAACCGGAATGCACAAACTGGAAATCGTTGCCGTTACTACCGGAATCAGGAACCCTTCAAATTTTATACCCGTATCGGTTTATCCAAACCCCGCAAACAACTACCTTACCTTTCAGTTACCTCAAACGAATCAACCGGTACAGGTCAACATCTTTGATACAAAAGGATCGCTGGTGCTGAATAGGATGAACCAGTTAAATATAAACATATCTGGTTTGGCCGCCGGAACATACTTTATCGAGATTATCAGAGGCGGAAAAGTATTCCGTTCCAGTTTCATCAAAGGCCGATAAGAGGACAACCGCAGGCCGTTCCTCTGATATATAATAAATGCCGGATACTATCCAACATTTAAATCGAAATATTTTTTACGATAAGAGACAATAATATCAGAATAATTGTTTCCCTGGCAGAAACCCAAAGAGATCACCTCGCAGTATCTTACGCAGGAGCTCGGTTGGGAAGGAAACAACTATCCGGCATTTTTTATTTATTTTGGCATATTCCAGACAACCGGGACATGGTAGAAAAAAGATACCATGAGGAAACGATGGAGGGAAGAAAGTTTAAAGTACGGCGGGACAAGGCGCTGAGAAATGTTATACCGTTGTGCTGTTGGTCTATTGCCCAGCCACACCCGTACACAAAACGCAACAACGGCGTACTATTTTTTTGGAACACCAACAAAGGCTAAATTCTAATCTAAAATTCTAAAATCATGTAGGTCTCCCCAAAGTTCTTGATGCTTATCTACCACTATGTTATAAATGTCTTGTCGAAGATTTCGGCCGCTTACGTATCTAAGTTTATCACCGTTAACAGTTGCAAAGCACTCTTTAATCGAGTTAACACCAATTTTATCCGAAGTAAAATAATCGGCATATACAATATCTAATTGAGCTAAAAAATCTTGAAATAAATTATCTAGTTTTTTTTGCTCATCAGTCAGTAACATATCAAAATTATTAATTTGTTTAGAATGGAGCCCCCGCATTTCTACAGGGGCTTTATCATTATCAGTTATTCATTATCATCTATCTTCTTACTTCACTTCCTCATACGGAACATCCGTAACACCTATCCCTAACCCTCTCCAAGGAGAGGGCACAGAGTCTGAGATTTCTTTATTTCACTTCTTCGTACGGAACGTCTGTTACATTGTCGGTTCCTCCGGCAGTTGCTCCAGCATCTTGTTGCTGTCCTCCTGAGCCTGTCGAAGGGTCCGCACCGGGTTGTTGTGCTCCGGCGGCTGCGCCATCGGCTTGTGTTGCTTTGTACATGTCTTCGCTGGCGGCTGTCCAGGCGGCGTTTAAGGCGGCCATATGTGTATCAATACCGGCTAAGTCCTGTGCTTTGTGGGCTTCTTTCAATTTTTCAGCGGCCTGCTCAATTGCAGTTTTCTTTTCGGCAGGTATCTTCTCTCCGTATTCCTTCAGTTGCTTTTCTGTCTGAAACACCAGTCCGTCGGCCTGGTTCAGTTTGTCCACCCTTTCCCTTTCGGCTTTATCGGTGGCTTCGTTGGCCTTGGCTTCGTTCTTCATCTTTTCCACTTCTTCTTTGCTTAAGCCGCTGCCTGCTTCAATATGTATCTTCTGTTCTTTACCGGTGCCTTTGTCTTTGGCAGTAACATGTAAGATACCGTTGGCATCAATATCGAATATCACTTCAATCTGTGGTACGCCCCTTGGTGCCGGCGGTATGCCATCGAGGTTAAAGATGCCGAGGCTCTTGTTGTCCTTCGCCATACTCCGCTCCCCTTGCAGCACATGTATCTGCACACCGGGCTGGTTGTCGCTGGCTGTGCTGAAGGTTTCCGACTTCTTGGTAGGAATGGTAGTGTTGCTTGGAATAAGCGGCGTAAGCACACCACCGAGTGTTTCGATACCGAGGGTAAGCGGGGTTACATCGAGCAGCAGCACATCTTTTACTTCGCCGGTTAATACGGCACCCTGTATGGCTGCACCCACGGCCACCACTTCATCCGGATTTACACCACGGTTGGGCTTTTTGCCAAAGAATTTTTCTACAATCTCCTGCACTTTAGGAATCCTTGTGCTTCCACCCACCAGTATCACTTCGTCAATTTGCGAAGTGGACAGGCCGGCATCTTTCAGAGCCGCCTCGCAAGGCTTCAGGCAGCGGGCAAACAGGTTATCGGCCAGTGCTTCAAACTTGGCACGGCTCAGTTTTTTAACGAGGTGCTTGGGCACACCGTCAACCGCTGTTATGTAAGGCAGGTTAATTTCTGTTTCGCTGGAGGATGACAGTTCCACTTTGGCTTTCTCCGATGCTTCTTTTAAGCGTTGCAGGGCCATCGGGTCTTTGCGCAGGTCAATGGCTTCATCGGCTTTAAACTCGTTAGCCAGCCAGTCCATAATCACTTTGTCGAAGTCATCACCACCGAGGTGTGTATCACCATTGGTTGATTTTACTTCAAACACACCGTCGCCCAGTTCGAGAACGGAGATATCGAATGTACCACCGCCCAGGTCGAATACGGCAATCTTCTGGTCATGCTTTGCCTTATCGAGACCATAAGCCAGCGCAGCAGCGGTAGGTTCGTTTACGATACGTTTTACGGTAAGACCGGCAATTTCACCGGCTTCCTTGGTAGCCTGGCGCTGTGCATCGTTAAAGTAGGCCGGAACGGTAATAACGGCTTCGGTAACTTCCTGTCCCAGGTAGTCTTCGGCCGTTTTTTTCATCTTCTGGAGCACCATTGCAGAAATTTCCTGCGGGGTGTAGAGTCTGCCATCTATGTCAATACGAACGGTATTATTGTCACCTTTTACCACTTTGTAGCTCCAGTGGCTTATTTCTTCGGTCACTTCGTCAAAACGGCGGCCCATGAAACGCTTTACCGAAGCGATGGTATTATGGGGGTTCGTGATGGCCTGGCGTTTGGCCGGGTCACCCACTTTACGTTCACTATTCTTCAAAAAGCCACAATGGAGGGGGTGGTACGGCGTCCTTCATCGTTGGCAATTACCACCGGCTCGTTTCCTTCCATAACGGATACGCAGCTGTTGGTGGTACCTAAGTCAATTCCAATTATCTTTCCCATGATTCTGTTTTTTGTAGTAAAGGGTTGACAATGATTGTGCCGGGCGGCGGAAAGTGAAATTTTGTCAGGCCGCAGCGGCCCCAAGATGACGTTGGTTCACGCAGTCACCAAGGAGTTCAGAGTAGCAACGTTCGCTGCGTTCCCCCTCCGAGGGGTTGGCTGCGGGAAATATCAACTTCCTACCTTTGAGAAAATAGTTTTATGGCCACCTCTGTTGCTGACAAGCTTCGCATAAAAGCGGGTTTTACGTTGTTAACCGTTAACGCCCCGGCAGATTTTAAGAAAGAGCTTGGTGCATTCGCATCAGGCATAAAGATTACTAATGCAGGCAAGATTTATAACCAGGTGCATTGGTTTGTGCAAAACAAAGCACAGATGGAAAAGCAGTTGAGTAAAGTGATGAAACTTGTCCTTCGACAGGCTCAGGATGACAAACCTGAAGTAACGGTGTGGGTATATTATCCCAAAGGCACATCGGGTGTACAAACCGACCTTACGAGGGATAAAGGCTGGGATTGCCTGCTGGCGGAAGGCGATAAACTGACCTGGATAAGCCTGATTTCATTTAATAATACCTGGAGTGTGTTTGGCTTCCGGGCTAAAACGGAGGCCGACAAAAAGAAAGAAGCACAACCAAAAGCAGAGAGAGAAATTTTTAAGTGGGTAAACCCGAAAACCAAAGAAGTAAAATTGCCTGATGACCTGGCAGATACATTGAAGAAAAATAAGACAGCCTTCAGTTTCTTTGAAACACTTTCCTTTACCAACAAGAAAGAGTATATCGAATGGATTGTGACTGCCAAACGGGAAGAAACCAGGAAAGAAAGAGTAGCAGGCACTATTGAAAGGCTAGGTAAGAACTGGAAGAATCCGGGTAACAGGTAGAGCTAAGAGGTTGAAGGAGAAAATAGAGGAAAAGAGGCTTTTGCACCATGTTTTTTTACTTTGAATAGGGATAGCGTACAGAAAATTACTTTATCCCTCTTTGCCTCCTTCCCTCTTTTACACTCTTTGCCGAAGCTTCACATTTCTCTTGCATTTCTTTAAGTAAATTTGGTTATTCAATCAAGCACATGAAGACCATAGGTTTTGTCCTCCTCCTGAGTTTTTATTTTTATTCCTGCGCCACCGCACAAAAAATAAACCCAGAAAATCCTGATTTATCGCCGGGAAATTTTAAACTGGATTCGTTGCCCAATTCGGAAATCAACATTCCCATACAGGTAAACCTGAAACCGATGTATGCGATGGCAGAGAAAAGTGTGGATACTCTTTTTACTTCTCCTAAGTATCCGGACGAATGGGTACAGGATGGCTGCGATGTTCGTTACAAATATTCTTTCCGGCGCAGCAAACTGCAAATTACAGGTGCGGGCAGTTCGCTGAACCTGGGATTTATGGGTTACTACAAAATCGTTGGCTCAACAAGGTTGTGCGTAAGAGGTACGGTTGTTTCTCCATGGACACCCGCCTGCCGTTGTGGTTTTGATGAACCGGAACGAAGGGTGAATGTATCATTTACCAACTCAGTAAATATTTTGCCCGACTATAAAGTGGCTGTAACATTTAAACGAAATGAACCGCAGCCCTTAGATAAATGTGAAGTGTGTTTCTGGGGACAGGACATTACCACACAGGTATTAAAAGGCCTGATTGCCGAACTGGATGCCGCCAAAAAAGACCTTGACAAAAGTTACGGCAGTGTTGACCTAAAGCCCCGTTTTCAGCAAGTGTGGGACCAGATGAATAAAGTGTATAACCTTAACGGTCTAGGCTGGCTGCAGGTAAATCCGCAAAAGGTGCGGATCAACAACCTGTATGTAAAAAATGATTCGCTGAATATCTTCCTGGGTTTATCAGCAAAGCCTGTTGTCAGTTTTGAGAGGCCGGTGGAGAAGTACACTAAAATTCCTAACCTCGCCCCTTTTAGCCGGCAGCAGGGCTTTTCTATTTTCTTAGATGCCGTGCTGAATTATGATTCGCTCAGCAATATCATCAACCAAAACCTGAAAGGCTTCGAGTACAATTTCAAAAAGGCATTTGTAAAGAAAAAATTTATAGTAGATGAATGTAAAGTATATGGTGGCGGTTTTGAGAAACTGATAATAAGGGTGAATTTCTCCGGTACCAATACCGGCGTTGTTTACCTTGTTGGCAAACCGGTTTACGATAAAGAGAAACGCAGTATCGAAATCCGTGATGTGGATTTTGATGTAAAGTCGAAGAATGTGCTGCTAGGCTCAGCCGACTGGATATTTGATAAGAAGATTGTGAAAGAAATTGAGAAACAGGCAAAATTTGAACTCGGTTCTTATATAGATACAGCAAAGTTTACCATGAACCAACAACTGAACCGGGAACTGATGAAAGGCATCCGCAGTTGGGGAAATATCAAAGACATCGGGTTGATAGGCATTTATCCCATGCAGCAGCATTTAGTTATCAGGAGTAATTGTACCGGCGATTTAGCGGTAAAGGTGGAGTCTATCAATTTCAGTCTGTAGGTTCTTCTTCTGTAATCCTGAAAGAAAAATTTCGCTGTGCCAGGTAGCTGAACACTACAACAATGACTGTTGTAAACACCTGTGCAATTACCGGGTATAGTTTTAGCACTTCCACAAATGTTTTCAGCAAGATGTAGTTCAGGGCCAGGTTAAACATGGCAATCATAAAATAGCGGAACAGTTGTATCCGGCCTTTCATGTTTGAATCGCTGAACACCACATATTTCGACATGAAGAAACCAATAGGAAATGTAACAAAGAAAGAAACCGCCAGTGCCGCCACATGCCCTTTCATGGCGTAAAAGCCAAAATCAAAGTCTTTCTCGAGGAAAATATATTTGAAACTTACTACATAAATTATAAAACCCAGCAGTACATTACCACCACCCGATGCTGCATACCGGAAGGTTTGCAACGGCATTATCTTCCGGAAAGGCCGGTAAAAAAAATCAATTACCGGCAGAATAAAGTCTCTTGCGCTATGCAGGTGTTTTCTCACGGGGCACAAAGTAATTGAAACAACAGGCAAATGCCAAATCCGAACCGTATTTTGCGCCACTTAACAGGAAATAATGAGTATTGTATCTATTATAAGGCCGTTGGTTGTCAAAGCCCTGAAGGATTTGTATGAGGCAGACATGGCTGAACAGGATCTGACCATCAACAGTACCAAGCCTGAATTTGAAGGCGATTATACGATTGTGCTTTTTTCATTTGTAAAACAACTGAAGAAGTCGCCGGAGCAGTTGGGCAACGAACTGGGTGAGAAATTGGTGAATGATAACCCGACTGTCTTTTCTGCCTTTAATGTAATTAAAGGCTTTCTGAACCTTACGGTAAGCGAAGCCTATTGGTTAGATTTCCTGCAAAAAAACTACGCTGACTTCAGCTTCGGCTCCATGCCTGCGAACGGACAGAAAGTAATGGTGGTAGAGTATGCTTCTCCCAATACAAATAAGCCGCTGCACCTCGGTCATTTAAGGAATATATTTTAGGATGGAGTATTGCCGAAATACTGAAGAAAAGCGGGTATGAAGTGTTTAAGACCTGCATTTCCAACGACAGGGGCATCCATATCTGCAAAAGCATGATTGCCTGGCAACTGTTTGGCGATGGAGCCACACCTGAAAGTACTGGCATTAAAGGAGACCATTTGGTGGGTGATTATTATGTGATGTTTGGCAGCGAACACAAAAAGCAAATTGCCGAACTGGTAGAAAAAGGCATGAGCAAGGAAGAGGCTGAAAAAGAAGCCCCGATTTATAAAGCAGCCCAGCAGATGCTGGTGGACTGGGAAGCCGGCAAACCTGAAGTGGTGGAACTGTGGAAGAAAATGAATAGCTGGGTGTATGGCGGTTTTGATGTTACCTATAAAAGAATTGGTGCCGATTTTGATAAAACTTATTACGAAAGTGAAACCTACCTGCTGGGTAAACAGGCAGTAGAAGAAGGATTGGCCAAAAATGTTTTTGTAAAGAAAGATGACGGCAGTGTGTGGATTGACCTTACAGCAGATGGCTTGGATGAAAAAGTCGTTCAGCGGAAAGATGGCACAGCCGTTTACATTACACAGGATATAGGCCTGGCAGAACAGAAACAGAAGGAGTTTAACTGCCAGCAAAGTATTTATGTAGTAGCTGATGAGCAGAATTACCATTTTAAAGTACTGAAACTGATATGTGAGAAACTGGGTGTGCCCGGAGCCGATGGCATTTTTCATTTGAGTTATGGCATGGTGGAGTTGCCGACCGGCCGGATGAAAACCAGGGAAGGTACCGTGGTGGATGCCGATGACATGATGGAAGAAATGGTGAATGTGGCAAAAGCCAAAACAGAAGAACTGGGTAAGGTTAAAGATTTTACAGAAGATGAGTTAAAAAATCTTTACGATACGTTGGCATTAGGAGCTTTGAAGTTCTTTCTCCTGCGGGTTGATCCGAAAAAAAGGATGGTGTTTAATCCGGAAGAGTCGATAGACTTTCATGGTTTTACCGGTCCATTTGTACAATATACACATGCAAGGATTAAATCAATATTACGGAAGCAGAAAGCCGTCAGCAGTCTGCAATCCACAGACAATCATTTGTTAAAGCTGGAAAAAGATTTAGTCGTTTCATTAGAGCAGTATCCTGTTGTAATTGAACAGGCCGTTGCCGAACACAATCCTTCGGTACTGGCGATTTACGCATTTAATCTTGCCAAATCTTTTAATACATTTTATGCTGAGCTTTCGGTAATGAATGCCGAATCGGAAGACAAGAAACAATTGAGGTTGCAACTATCTGAAATGACTGCCAATGTTATTGCTTCTGCCATGAATTTGCTGGGAATAAAAGTACCCGAAAGGATGTAGCGTAAAGAAATTTAATTAGTATCAACTACAAAAAGAAGCCCCCGCTATAGCAGGGGGCTATTTACTTATAACCCAATTTGCAATCGTTTATCAGAGGTTGTAACTATAACTGATGTAGTACAATCCACCAACAGCAGGGCTGCCATAACCAGTACGATAGTAATTATTCCCAAGGTTAGTTCCACCCAAACGGAAGGTAGCTTTAGTGCCAATAGGATGGTAAGTAACCTGTGCATCCACCCATGTAAAATAAGGTAATGTACCGGAAACAAATGTTCCTTCATAATAGTTATTATCCTGCCATTTAGCTACTACATTAAAGCCAATACCTTTGAATACGCTTTCATTTCTTAAACCAATATTGAAACGGTATTTAGGTGCATTGAAGAAAGTTACTGTTCCTGCAGGTACATCTCTCAATTCATCAGAAAATACGTTACCATAGAAAATGTAATCTTTAAAGGCTTTATATTCCAGACCTATACCCCAACCTATTGATTTAACTTTCTGGCTGGAGTTCTGTACATAAGAAACGTTATTAGTGCTGAAAGGTGAATACAGTCCAAGTTTACCCAGAGATTCGCTTTGAGACTGACCAACAGCTTCACTTACGAGAAAATCATTGTACTGACTGTAATAAAAATAGGCATCAATAAGAATTTTCTTTGCAAGTACACCCTTATAACCAATTTCGTAAGAATTCATAGTTTCAGGTTTCACTTCTCTATATGTTGCTCTTACAAGACGGCTTGAATCAGAAGGAGCACCTGCCCTGTATGCTAAAATACTTGCAGCAGTATAACCAGGTTTCGTTGAGTTGAGTTTGTAATAGTTCTGGAATTCTGGCAGGCATCCAATCAGGTAGCTGCTTCCTCCACCAAGTTGCAAACTTATGTATTGATTTTGGTTGGTAGGGAACCGATAAGCTGTTTGGTAGGAAAGTCTGATATAGCTTTCTTTGGCAACTTTAAATACAGCAGTTAACCTTGGCGTGAATTTACCTTTGAAGTTAGTTTGCTTATCAAAACGGCCAGAAGCTGTTAAAGTAAGTACATCTTTCAGTAATTTCTTTTTCAACTGAATATAGCCACTGTGTTCATTTACACGGATATTACCATTAGTATCGGCAAATAAAGTTCCTTGTGAGTTCATAACCCATTGCTTCCAGCTTGCACCAACCAGTAAATCCACCACATCGCCAAAACCGGCTACTTCTGAAAGGTTCAACTGGCCTTCTGCAACGTACAGATCTGATTTATCAAGGAATTTTGCACCGCCCGGTTTGCTAACAGGTGTATTCTTTACGATTGTGGCAGCATTATTAAATGCTGCAGTTCCGGGCATAAAGCGGCCAACGTCTGCAACTCCACGGGCTGCAAGATGAAGCTGAATATCACTTAATGAGCCAGCAGATTGTCTTCTGCCTTCAGAGAAGGCATAGATATATTGCGGGAACCAGGAACCAGAAAGGTTAGCATTATTAACACTTGGCTTCCATGCTTCGTTAACGAAAGCACCGAGAGCATCACCAATATAAGAATCACCAGCATTTTCCTGGATTGTATATCCTCTTACCATCCAATTCTTAGATTTCAATTCGGCTTTATGCTGTGCCATTTTGAAACCACGCAGCGAATACCTGTTTGCGCCGGTATATACAGTGGTACCAGTACCGAAATAAGTATTAAAAGAAGCTTCAATCCTGTCATTTAGTTTATAGTGAATTCCGGCATTAATTTTTGCATTGATTGTATTATAATCAACCAACTGGTCTTCATTATATCCGGTTCTTGTAACATTAGTTTGAGTACCTAAATAGTTGCGGCTCAAACCAAGGTAAAAAGGCAGCCAGAATCCGGCAGTTGGCTGAACAGCACTAGGTAATGCTGATATGAATGCATTATTTTGGGCCGTAGTGGGATACAGCGGATTACCGATAGATGCGAAATAAGCATTTGCCTGACTTTGCAGGTTGAGTGCACCCCCTGTTTGAGACAGCACGGTACTGTTAATGCCACTTGCAAGAACCGCAGCCAGCTGACTAAGGTTTACACTTGTTTCATCACCATAAACATTTACACCATTGTAGTTGGGATCGTTCTGGCGGTTACCACCTACAACTTTACTCAGAATACCGATCTGTTGTTTATTGCGGTAGTCTTCAGCTTCCCAGTCATTACCGCGGATTAATTCACCAGAAAGGCGGAAAGCTATCCTGTTATTGATAACTTTTGCCCATCGCATAGAAATATTGTTATATGGAGCAGCTCTTCTTGCCTGCTGTCCACATGCATAATGCCTTGCTTTACATTGAAGCTAAGCCCTGGTATTTAAATGGGTTTTTGCTGTTGATAAGAACAGTTCCGTTCATACCACCTGAGCCATACAATGCGGAAGAAGCTCCTGATAAAATTTCAATATTGTCGACATCAAGATCAGTAAGACCTACAATTGTACTTACTGCAAAGTTCAGACCCGGCGCCTGGTTATCCATACCATCAACCAACTGGTTAAGGCGGGTATTACCACTGCTACAAAACCACGGGTGGTTACTGTACGGAAAGTAAGGCTGGCAGTGTGCACATCCACCCCTTTCAGATTACCGATTGACTCGTAGATTGTAGGAGCAGCCAATGACCTGATATTTGCAGTACTTATTCTCTCTACAGTCACCGGTGATTCTAATAAGCGCTGCGGACTGCGGGTGGCAGCTACAACCACTTCCTGACCAAGTGCATTATTAATTTTCAAACTAACATCAAGCACCTGCGTAGCACTGGTAACGTTTATTTCCAGCGACTCGAAACCGATTGAAGAAACAACAAGTACAATTGGAATCCTGGGTACTTTTAAAGTAAATACACCATTCTGATCGGTGTATGTACCCTGGTTGGCATTTTCTTTTAATGCCACAGTAACTGCGGGTACAACTTCTTTCGTCAATTCGTTACGGATAGTACCGGAAACAGTAACTGACTGGGCACTAGCAGATATTGTAAATAGCACAGCTATGAGCCCGGCAGTTAAATAGCGGTAACTTTTTCTCATAATATGGAGATTTTAGTTTTGGGATTTGACGGAAAAATAAGCATTGTCGGGTTTATCTAAAAATTTAATTTTTAAGGGATAAGCCCCGTTGAAGGGTTTACAGGGATAAATTGTTGAAATCTTAAACCTGAACCCGTTGTCTGTAGCCTTCCGGCATCTTACTTTCGGTTCATGGCGGCGTATAATTTTCCCTACCAAACCGGCTTTTACCGGGGCAAAGTCAGAGATGTTTATAGCATTAGCCAGCATTGGCTTGTTATGGTTGCCCTCGGACAGGATTTCAGCCTTTGATGTTATTTTACCCCGGCCTATTCCGTTTAAAGGCCAGGTTTTAAACCAAATTGCGGCATATATGCTCCGTTCTACGCAGGATATTTGCCCAAACTGGCTGATGGAGGTACCAGCTCCGAATGTTTCCATAGGCAAGAAATGCAAGCCTTTTAAAATCGAAATGGTAGTAAGAGGAAATCTAACCGGACATGCCTGGAGAACGTATTCAGTTGGGAAAAGTGTTCTATGTGGTGCTCAAATGCCCGAAGGGATGAAGGAAAACGGTTATTTCCCCTCTCCCATTATTACCCCTAGTACCAAGGCAATTGAAGGGCATGATGAGGATATTTCACCCGATGAAATCATAAAAACCGGATTGGCCACGGCTGAAGAATGGGAAAAAAAAACCATTTCACAACGATATATAGAGCTGTACGAAAAAGTAATTGGTAAAAAATTTGTGCCTGAAACGCTAACCGATGAAGATACTTATCAACGTATTATTTCAGCTATAACAAAACTGCCTGTCTGATCGACAGGCAGTTTGCTTTTTAATTATCACAGGTTATTGAGTAATGGTTGATTTCTTGAATTCTCTTTTCACTCCTTTTCCGCCATACAGAGGGCAGTAATAATCAAGTGCATCCTGCGCTTCGGCATAGCTAAGCCAATAATCAGTTATTGTGCCGGTAAAAACATAGCCGGAAGAACGATTATAGATATCTTTTGTACCCATGCTGCTGAAGTTTCCGTACACAATACTTCCTTCATATGGTTTATATCCGCCGTAGGCTCTTACAATAGTATAGCCGTTATACGTTTCTATTACGTAATAATTGCAGTAGCTGTCACTGTATACCACTTCTCCCCTTTCCTTGGAAAGCCAGTAGCTTTCATCAAATCCATAATAGGTGTCATTTTTAATACAACCTGCCAGAAATACAGTAAGTGTAATGGCCAGTGCTAAAAGTGTAAATATCCGTTTCATAGTTTTTCGTTTTATGTTCGCTTGTGGCGGACCGGTTAATAATCTTGTTCCGATAATACCATTCAGAAGATTGTGCCAAACCTTACTTATTTTTATATCGTTTTGTTAAAACAACTTTAAGCTCATGTTAAAGCATAGACTCAGTAAAACCGTTTGCTTAATAACATTTATCCTGTTTTATATTACCGGGACTGCACAGACTTATTATATGCTTGTTGGCACTTATGATTCGCCAAAAAGCGAAGGCATTTATGTTTACGAATTTGACAGTAAAGCCGGCATTGCTTCGGCAATCAGCCATATAAAAACTTCTAATCCGTCATACCTGGCTGTTTCTCCTGAGCAGAAATTTGTGTATGCAGTAAATGAAAATGCGGATTCAACTGGTAAAGGCGGGCAGGTATCATCTTTTTCATTCAATAAAAAAGCGGGAACACTTTTCTTTCTCGGTTCACAATCTTCAGAAGGTAATCATCCTTGTTATATTTCCGTTGACAAAAGTAACAGGTGGGTATTTGCCGGAAACTACAGCAGCGGAAATCTTTCCGTTTTGCCAGTGAATAAATACGGCAAACTCAGTAAATCTATCCAGGTTATTCAACATGAAGGTTCTGGTGCAGATACCATAAGACAAAAAACGCCGCATGTGCATGGAATCTTTCTTAAAAAGAAAAGCAGCTATGTTTATGTTACTGACTTAGGTACCGATAAAATAATGATATATTATCAAAACAATAAAAACGGAAAATTGTATCCCTCTAAACTGAAATATGTATCTGTAAGTACGGGTGGTGGCCCCAGGCACCTGGATTTTCATCCTAAGGGGAAATTTGTTTACCTGCTGAATGAACTGTCAGGCTCAGTTTCTGTATTCAGAGATTGGGGAAACGGCAAACTTGAAGAAATACAAACTCATTCGTCACTACCGCTTACATATAAGGGGAAGGCAGGGGCTGCAGATATACATGTTTCTGCCGATGGAAAATTCCTGTATGCAAGTAACCGGGCCGGCGCTAATTCTATAGCCATCTTCTCTATAGAACAGAAAACAGGGACGATAACATTAGTTGGCCATCAATACACAGAAGGTGAAGCGCCACGCAATTTCAATTTTGACCCCACAGGAAAATTTCTGCTTGTGGCGAATCAAAACAGCGATGAAATTGTTGTTTTCAGAAGAGATGTTCATACCGGGTTACTGACGGATACAAATAACAGGATAAAAGTGGGTAAACCTGTTTGCATTAAATGGATAAATGTTAAATAACTAATCGCCACAGCCAAATTTCTGTTGCAGTTTCTGTTTAGATTTATTAAAGATGTTTCTGCCCTTATCAATTCCGCTACGTAGCTTTTTTTGTTCTTCCGGCAGTAAATGAATAAAATCATAACATTCTTTACTGCAGGTTTGTTTCATTTTCTCCCTGCATTCATCACACTGGATAAACAATAAGTGGCAGGTATCATTCACACAGTTTACATGAGTATCGGCCGGTTTGCCGCACTGATGGCAATGTGCAATTACTTCATCAGTAATCCGTTCTCCCAACCGCTGGTCAAAGACAAAATTTTTACCATGAAACTTATTTTCCAGACTTTCTGTCCTTACCTGCTTTACATAGTTAATGATACCACCTTCGAGGTGAAAAACATTCCTAAATCCTTTGTGCAACATATATGCCGAGGCTTTTTCGCAGCGGATACCTCCTGTGCAATACATGATAATATTCTTCTCCTTATCGGCCCCCATCATTTCCACAGCCATTGGTAACTGCTCTCTGAAAGTGTCGCTGGGCACTTCAACAGCATTTTCAAAATGCCCTACTTCGTATTCATAGTGGTTACGCATATCAATAACAACTGTATCAGAGCTATTGGCCAGTTCGTTAAACTGCCTGGCATCTACATATTTACCTTTGTTTGCCATATCAAAAGAAGGGTCATCAATGCCATCGGCCACAATTCTATTACGCAACTTTACATCCAGCACATAAAAGGATTTACCATCATCAACTGCAATATTCAGACGGAGATTATCTAATCCGGGGTAAGAATATAAATAAGAGCTGAAGGCATCTATGTTATCAGAGGGGACACTTATTTGTGCATTAATCCCTTCTGAAGCCAGGTAAATACGACCCAGAACACCCAATTCACTTAAATCCTTATACATTTTATTTCTGAAAGTAACAGGTTCGGCAATTTTAAAATAACAGTAAAAAGAAATAGTAGTACGTGGAGTTGGGTCGTTTTGAATACGTTCTTTCAGTTCCCTGCGGGAAATGCGATTGTGCAATTGTGCCATATTGATTGAATTTTTGTTTCTGTGTCCGGCGTCAAACCCAGACAGGCTAAGAACCCTGATTGCAGGTCAGGCAAAATTCTAAAGCGGCACAAAGATACTTCTTTGTAACAAATGGTTACTTATGAGAGGATGCCCGCAAATAGCTTCCGCTTAGTGCGGCCAGGCCTGATACTAATGCACCAACAAAAGCAGTAACCAGTATCAATAATATTTTGTTACCCCCCAGAGGCAATATTGATGCAATTCTGACAGAGAGCACTCCACTGTTTTGTATATCAATCCACCACGCAAGCCCTCCCCACAATAAAAAAAGTGCTATAAACCCTGCCAAAAATGCTTTCCATGGTTTTTGATGCACTAGTACTGCCACTAATAAGGATGTAATTGCAAATCCCCACCAGGGAGAAAAAGAAAGTAAGCCTGCTATAAAACCAAGTAACGCTGTTAATATTATTGCAGTAGTAAACTTCATATAATTGAATTGTTATTAAGTATTTTAATTTAATATGGGAGGTTTACAATCAAAAAAGCGGTGAACATTGGGACTTGACCTTCGAGCCCACACCTTCAACTTTTGAACTTCATCACCCACTTTACATTTTTATCTGTTTTATCACCTTCACGCATAAACCAAAGTTTGTTATACTTTCCTTCTACCCAACCGTCTACAAAATTGTCATAATATTTACTGCCTGGATTTCCGCTCTGCCCGCCGGGATATATTCCATAAGCTTCGGTTGGAGTTGTAAGTTGTATTATCATCCGCCAGCTGGGCCCGTGGCTTCCTTTTACAGCATTAATGATATCGCTGCTGCCACCAATATGCAACTTAGTTCGGGCGAAGGGTAACAGACTTTTTTTCGAAGCATCAGCAATATGATAAATGCCAGCTCTGTTTACTCCATACCATTCTGCCGGATTTTCCTCTTTTGTAACCTTTGCAGCCTCATCAAACAATTTGGCTGTTTCCTTTAGTGAATTCGTAACCACATCACTCAACATTTCTATACCCGGAGTAGTGATATTATCATAAAAACTGAAGTTGTATCTTTTCTTATCAACTCCAATACTGTTTGCGGATCGGGCATTTTTGTAATATATTTTATTCCTGCAAATTCATCCCTGAATATTTCCTCCTGCAATCTTAACCACCACAGACTATAAGCGGTTTGCCCTTTTGAATCGGGAGAAGCCATCAGATCCCAGTTCTTCACAATATCCAGGTACTTCTTTTCGCCTGCGCTTAATTCATTTTCTTTTACAAAATGCAAAAGCACCGGTCTTACATCTTCAGCTGTTGTATTAAAATAATCGTTCTGCAATTTCATCATATCTGCCGGTGTAATGCCGTTCATTGCAGCCAGTTTATTATCGATAGTAATTGCTCTAGGTGTTAAGTATGTTCCCGGAATAAAGTAAGGATATGCTGAATCTGCAGGCCGCTGATTTCCGCTTTGTAAATAACCCCTTTCCGGATTTTTTGGCATGCGGATTTTCCTGTTGCGGAATGAAGCCCTGCCACATATAACTGCTGTCTTCCCCGGGCATTACATACAAGCCCTGCCCATTCCATCTTGCTGGAAATTTGCCCTGTTGCCAAAGCGCTATGTCGCCTGACTTTGATGCAAAAACAAAGTTTTGTCCAGGACACTGAAATGTGGCAATTGCTTTTACATAGTCATCATAATTCTTTGCCCTGTTCAGTTTATAAAAGGTAAAGCCTTCATTACTGGGTTCGTGGGCTGTCCAGCGAACAGCAAGGTTCCTGCCCCTGCCAGCACTATCACTTCCCTGAAATCCTTCATCATATAATACCGGGCCGAAAACGGTATATGCAACTGTATCATACACTGTTGACCCGCCTTTTACTTTTATCTCTTCAATACGTTGTTTTGCCAAAGTCCACTGATTGTTAAACCAGTATTCTTTTTTTGATTTGTCTTTGAATCGTATTTCATAATAGTCTTTCACATCCCGTTGTGAGTTTGTAACTCCCCAGGCAATGCTATCATTGAAGCCAATAATAATAAAAGGAGCTCCGGGCAAAGAGACACCATATGCATTACTTGTTGGTGTTTGCAATTGGAGTTCGTACCAGATTGAGGGCAATGATAGCTCAAGGTGCGGGTCGTTGCAAAGTATAGGTGCTCCGCTTTGTGTTTTGCCACCGGCCACTACCCAATTATTACTACCATTATTTTCGTTGGGCCTTGCTATCTCCTTAACTGAAACTGAATCCCTTTTCCCAAAATACAAAGAGTCGGCTGAAGAAGGCTTAACTGGTATTAAGGATGGCTTTTCAAAAGCAGTTCCTTTAGGTACTATCGGCATAAGTGAATCATGCACCTGCGGGTAGAGTTTGTTTAGTTGTTCCGGCATAAAGACAGCCTTCGCATTTGTATAAGCCAAGTCATGCTCTGTACCAGATGACAGCATTTTGGCCATCATCTTTAATAAAAGGGCTGAACGCAGGTTACTCCATTTCTCAGGTTTAACATTCAAGAGTTTATATTCAAGAGGCATTTCAGCTTCTGTTAAAGAACTGATGTAAGCATTTATGCCTTTTGTGTAAGCATCAAACATTTTTTTGCTTCGGGTTATTTTCGATTACTGTCAGGGCATTTTCTGCTGCATATACCATGCCCAGCCTGCGTTGTTCTTTATCAAACTTGATGGCTTTACTTCCAGCTATTTCGCTGGCCCGCCCAGCGGCGGCTTTTGTTTGCAGATCCATCTGGAAGAGCCTGAATTTTGCATGCAGGTATCCCTGGATAAAATACAAATCCTCATCATTTTCCGCAAAAACATGTGGTACCAGCCTTTCGTCATAATATACTTCTGCTTTTCCCTTCAAATCAGGAAAACTGAGTTCTTCATCAAAACTCTTTCCGGCGGGATCAGCATTCTGCCAAAAACCATGTTGCGGACTTAAGAATTTACCAGCAGCCATTGGCAGAGAACCAATGGGCCTGCTCAGAACATATACAAGACCGGCTGTAACAACAGCCGAAACAAGAAAGGGAGCTATTCTCATACAGTTAGTTATTGTTGTGTAAGATAAGAATAATTACAACTTTTTTCATCAAACTGTTTTTCACTTTATAATCATCTTTTGCTTAATTTCAATATCTAAAATTTGTAATTATGGCAGTATTAATTGTTGTTGGTATCCTTGTACTGATTGTACTTTGGGTTATCAGTCTTTATAACGGGCTTGTGCGCCTGCGCAACAGAAGGCAAAATGCTTTTGCAGATATTGACGTACAACTGCGTCAGCGGCATGACCTGATACCACAATTAGTGGAAACAGTTAAAGGTTATGCTTCTCATGAAAAAGAACTGCTGACACGGATTACAGAAGCAAGATCCGCAGCGATGAGTGCCACTACCATTGATGGCAAGATTGCTGCAGAACAGCAACTCAGCAATGCCCTTGCCGGATTGAAAGTACAAGTGGAAGCTTATCCTGATTTAAAAGCCAACCAAAACTTTTTGCAACTTCAGGAAGAACTGAGTGATATTGAAAACAAACTGGCAGCTTCGAGAAGGTTCTTTAATGGTGCCACTACTGAGTACAACAATGCAGTGGAATCATTCCCCGGCAACCTGATTGCAAAGAATTTCGGGTTCAACAGGGAAATCATGTTTGACCTTGGCACTGATACAAGAAAGCAAATGGAAGAGCCTCCAAAGATTCAGTTTTAGGCCTTCGTTGAAATGAACCCCGTAAGATGCAATACACAGGCATAGACCGGCAAATCCGGAAGAATAACTTTAATTCAGTAGTGCTGCTGATTTTGTTTCCGGCAGTGCTGCTGGGCATGGTTTATGCCTTTTTGTTTTTTGTAACAGAACAGGGACAAGACCCTAACGAACTCTTTCTTCAGACTGTGCCCTTTGTATTGCTGGCCACAGCGGCCTGGTTCCTGATTGCCTGGGCAGGTAATGCGGCTTTTATCAGAATGGCAACAAATAGTAAATCGCTGGATAGAAAAGAGAACAAAAGAGTATATAACCTGCTGGAAAATCTTTGCATATCGCAGGGAATGAAAATGCCCAAACTCTACATAATAGATGATGATTCTCTGAATGCCTTTGCAAGTGGCATTGAAGAAAGAAGTTATTCCATTACCTTATCAAAAGGTATTATTGAACGGCTGGATGATGATGAACTGGAAGGTGTGATGGCCCATGAACTCACCCATATTAAAAACAGGGATGTCAGGCTTTTAATCGTATCCATAATATTTGTAGGCATTTTTGCTTTTCTTGCTGAGATGGCATTTCGCAGCTTGCGGTTTGTTGGTTCTGGCAAAAGGAGTAAAGACAGCAAGGGAGCTGGGGCAATTATTCTAATTGCAGTTGCTGTGACAGCCCTTGCCTATTTTATTTCCATTCTTCTTCGTTTTGGTATCAGCCGGAAAAGAGAATACATGGCCGATGCCGGTGGTGCCGATATGACAAAGAAACCTTTCGCATTAGCCAGCGCTTTACGAAAAATTAAGGATGACCCTTACATAGAAGCCGTTGAAAGCCGTGATGTCGCACAACTTTTTATAGATAACCCACAGGTTTCTGCAAGAAAATCCGGTTCCTGGGATAATATGTTTGCCACTCATCCGCCTATTGATAAGAGAATTGAACTGCTGGAGCAGTTTGTATAAAAACTTATTTCGACAGCATTCAAAGTCCTTATAATTCTTATTTTAGGCTTGGCTTAAAATTAGAATTACAACTGTTTTCCTATCAACAAAAAAAATGAAAATGACATCACAGTTTGGAGAAACCGTACCCGGTTATACAATACCCGTTTTAAATGAAAGGGAAATACGGGCAGCCGCAGGTATCCTGTTTCTGGGAACCTTCTTATCATTAATGTTTATTATATTCACAGAAAATTTTGTTCCGATTAAATATGTAATTACATTATTCTTTGCCGATTTCATTGTACGTGTGATGATAAGCTCCTCGGTATTCTCCTACTCTTATCATCGGAAGGCTGATTGTGAGCAGGCAAAACCCGGAATATGTAGGGGCAGCACAGAAAAAAGTGGCCTGGATAATCGGTGTCATTTTATCAGCAGCTATGTTCATCCTGATGGTAATTATGAACACTTACAGTATCATTACAGGAATCATTTGCCTGATATGCCTCCTTTTTCTTCTTTTTGAATCATCCTTTGGCATCTGCCTTGGGTGTATAATGTATAAATGGATTTATAAGGACAAAGCCCAGTACTGTCCAGGCGAAGTTTGCGATATAAAGGCAAGGCAGCCCATTCAAAAAACATCTGCTAAACAATTGCTGGCAGTGTTAGGCTTCATTCTTCTGACAGTTGGTCTGGCCATTTTCTTCAATCACTTTTTCCAGGTAAAACCGCATGATTTGTTTGAAATGCTGAGTGGCCACAAACCTTAGTGTCAGGGAAAGTACTATTTCTTCCCTTCCAGCATGGGCACAAAAGAGAACCTGTCAAACACTTCTTCTTTTAACGACCCATTTTCCAGTTTTGTTATCCTGAGCATTTGCTGCACATCGCCGGCGCCTAATGGGATTACCATCATACCACCCGGCTTAAGCTGCTCGATTAGTTTTAGCGGAACTTCCGGCGCAGCGGCAGTAATAATTACTTTGTCAAAAGGGCCATACGTAGGCAGCCCTTCAAACCCATCGCCGTAAAAGAATTTTATTGAATGGTATTTCTTAAGAAAGGTAAACTGCTTATTTGTCTCGTAAAGTTTTTTCTGTCTTTCAATAGTATAAACCTGGGCACCCAGTTCAGCAAGCACAACAGCCTGGTAGGCACTGCCAGTGCCAATTTCAAGCACTTTGTCAAACTTTTTATTTCAAGTAATTGTGTTTGATAAGCAACAGTATAAGGTTGCGAGATAGTTTGTCCTTCGCCTATCGGAAAAGCCCTGTCTTCATACGCCACTTCATCAAATGCAGAGTCTAAGAAAAAGTGCCGGGGAATTTTATCAATAGCTGCAAGTACTGCTTCATCGGTGATTCCTTTGCTGCGAACTGTATCAACAAGCTTCTTTCTAAGTCCTTTGTGGCGGTATGTATCTTCGGTGGGGCGCATAAGCTTCACAAAAATAAAAAAGCAGCATAGGAATATGCTGCTTTTAATAACATTTAATTTTTCTACAACTTCATATCTGTAATCACAGCTTTTATTTTCTCTGCTAACTGTGCATCCACCGCATCATACTCGGCCGCACTATTCAGTTTGGCATTTACGCTAAAATAGAATTTAATCTTTGGCTCTGTGCCGCTTGGCCTGGCCGAAATGCTGGTGCCATCTTCCAAAATAAACTGCAGCACATTCGACTTTGGCAGGTTAATAGCCCACTCCTCTCCTGTTTGCGGGTTAAGTCCTTTACTTAGTTCATAATCCAGCAATTTAACCACTAGAGAACCATTGATTGTTTTTGGCGGATTACTGCGGTATCCCTCCATCATGGCGGCTATTTGCTGCTGGCCATCCATTCCTTTTTTAGTAATAGAAATCAGTTTCTCTTTATAGAATCCATACTGAACATAAAGGTCAACCATTTTTTCGTACAGGCTGCGGCCTTTTTCTTTTTCATAAGCGGCCATCTCGCAGAGCAATGCTACGGCGCTAATACCGTCTTTATCCCGCACCTGGTCACCAATCATCAGCCCAAAACTCTCTTCTCCGCCAACGATGTAGTTTTCTTTACCTTCTTTCTCCCGTATCATTTCTGCAATCCATTTAAAACCTGTCAGCACACGGTAACAGGCCACATCATTTCCCTTGGCCATATTATCAATCATCGGTGTGGTTACAATGGTTGTAACCACCATATCATTTGGCTTATTAATGCCTTTCGCCTTTCTGGCCTCAGTAATATAATTGAAAGCAAGCACGGCAGTCTGGTTACCATTCATCAGCACCCACTTGCCCTGGCTGTCTTTTACGCCAATGGCAATTCGGTCAGCATCCGGGTCGGTACCGCAGAGAATATCAGCATCCAGTTCTTCAGCGAGTTTTAAGCCAAGACTCATTGCTTCACTTTCTTCAGGATTGGGATAAACAACTGTTGGAAAATTTCCATCCGGCTCACTTTGCTCTTTAACGATATGAACATTTTTAAACCCAAACCTGTCCAGCACCTGTGGCACCAGCGTAATGCCTGTTCCATGTATGGAGGTATAAACAATCTTCAGGTCTTTGTGCTTTTCTATCACTTCAGGATAGACACTCAGCTCTTTAACCATATTCATATACACTTCATCCATTTCCTTACCAAGCAGCACAATGTTTTCTTCCCCTCCGTTCCATTTTACATCATCCACTGATGCAATCTTGTCAACTTCCTTTATCACATTCTTATCATGCGGCGGCACTAACTGAGAGCCATCATCCCAATAGGCTTTGTACCCGTTATATTCTTTCGGGTTGTGAGAAGCTGTGCATACAACACCTCCCTGGCATTTTAAATACCGGATAGCAAAAGATAATTCCGGCGTTGGACGCAACGCTTCAAACAAATACACTTTTATTCCGTTTGCGGCAAACACATTTGCAGTGGTTTCCGCAAAAAAACGGCTGTTATTGCGGCAGTCATGTGCAATAGCCACACTCACACCACCCGGAAAGCACTGCTTCAGATAATTGGCATAACCCTGCGTGGCCATGCCCACAGTATATTTATTCATTCTGTTTGTTCCAATACCCATTAACCCACGAAGACCACCCGTACCAAACTCCAGGTTCTGATAACAAGCATCCGCCACTTCTGCCGGATTATCAGCCTGCAGCTTCTTAATTTCGTCTTTTACAGCAGCATCAAAATTTCCATCGAGCCATGCATTTACTTTTGCAGCAATCACTTCGTTCATTTTGTAAATTTTAGGCCGGAAAGTTATCGAATTTTAGTTTTTATCAACTGATAATCGTCAGGAAATGTAGATTTGTGCTTTATGAGGTCAACTGCATTGCTACTATCATCGTCCCTTGCGTCGCTCCGTTTATCGTCCCGTTCGCTGCTGGGCATTATGATAGTTTTCCTTTTCTCATCTCATATTTCTAATGCACAAAGTGATAGCACATATTCCGATTCAACCGGAACTTTAGCAATAAGTCATCCGATAATTATTCCAGCAGATTCACCGTTTATTATCAAGCCATCCCTCACTCCCCGCCAGATAAAAAACCGCACCTGGCTGGTAGGCGGTGCCAATGTTGTGGGATACAGCGGCATTCTTTACGGCCTTTCGCAGGCATGGTACAAAGATTTTCCCAAATCCAAATTCCATTCATTCAACGATTCTAAAGAATGGCTGCAGGTTGATAAAGTTGGACATTTCTTTGGTGCCTATATTGAGAGCCGTGCCAGCACTGAATTATGGAAGTGGACGGGAATGGACAGAAAGAAATACATCTGGATAGGCGGACTGAGCGGTGCAGCCTATCAGACAGTAATCGAAGTGCTGGATGGCCACAGTGCCGACTGGGGCTGGAGCTGGTCCGATTTCGGAGCAAACCTGCTTGGCAGCGGCACCTATAGCACAGGAACTTGCCTGGAATGAACAGCGTATCCGGCTGAAATGGTCGTTTCATCGAAAATCATACAAAGACGCCTCTCTCAACCAGCGCAGCGATTTGTTGTTTGGAAAGTTCGCCGGAACGGTTCATTAAAGATTATAACGGGCAGACATATTGGGCCAGTGCCAGTATTAAATCCTTCTTACCAAAAAGCAAGTTACCAGAATGGCTCTGCCTATCCGTTGGTTACGGAGCAGAGGGCATGTTTGGCGGTGAAGAGAACATTGCAAAAGATGAAAACGGCAATATAACTTTCGACCGGCGGGATATAAAACGATACAGACAATGGTACCTGGCACCTGATGTTGACCTTACAAAAATCAAAACCAGCAAAAAAGGTTTAAAATTTCTGCTTACAGTTTTAAGTGCCTTTAAATTCCCTGCGCCATCTCTTGAATTTTCAAATGGGAAATTCAGAATAAATGCACTGCACTTTTAGATGTTATTTTTAGCGTAAATTGCATACAATAACCTCAAGCAATTATTATTTCTAAATTCATTATTATGAAATTTTCGAGTGCCGTATTATTAATCTCATTTGTTACTCTTTTATCCGGATGCTCAAAAAACAGCAGTAGTAATAACAACTCCTCTGACATTTCTTCCATTATTCAAATAACATCACCAACGCCAGCATCCATTTATTTTAATGGGTCTACTTTACAAGTAAGGGGCAATATTTCCGATCCAAACGGACTGAATTCTGCCAAGCTTGTTATAAAGGCTAACACGGGAGTGTTATTGTATCAAACAGAATCACCAACTGGCAATGTTACTTATTATAACCTGAACTGGGACTGGCCCATAACTGGCATTACCACATCCACTCCTGTTACACTTACGGTTACCGCAAAAGACTATAATTCAAAACTGATTTCTAAAGATGTAAGCCTGACTCTCATTGATTAAAAGCATTAACGGTATTAGTTTTTAACGCATTAAATATTATTATGCAGATTGCTTTCCAGGTTTTATTTATCATGCTCAGTGCTGTTTCCATTTTTCTTTTTACAAAAAAGATTAATGAGATACGCCGCAATATTAGGCTTGGCCGTGATGAGAACATCAGCGACAATAAAACCAGCGATGGAGGAATATGATATTACTGGCTATGGGTCAAAAAAAAATGTTCCGTAATCCGCTGGTGGCATTGCTGCATTTTGTAGTGTATGCCGGCTTTATCATTATTAATATTGAAGTACTGGAAATAGTACTCGATGGCATTACCGGCAAGCACCGTTTATTTGCAGTATCATTTGGAGGTCTTTACACATTCCTGATAAATGCATTTGAAGTATTGGCCTTACTGGTGCTGGTTACCTGTGTTGTGTTTTTGATAAGACGAAATATAATCCGCTTACCAAGATTTAAAAGCAATGATCTTAACGGCTGGCCCCGCAGCGATGCCAATTTTATTCTCATCACAGAAATCATACTGATGTCGCTGTTTCTGAAAATGAATGCGGCTGATACACTGCTGCAAATGAGAGGAGCAGATCAATACGCCATACATCCCACAGGCAGTTTCATCATCTCGCAGTACCTTCACCCGTTAATGAATGGCTACAGTGATGGTTTCTTAATAACAATTGAAAGATTGTGCTGGTGGCTGCATATCGCAGGCATATTTGCATTCCTCAATTATCTGCCCTATTCCAAGCATTTGCATATTGTGCTTGCTTTCCCCAATGCATATTATGCAAAACTGAAGCCCATGGGCGAAATGGAGAATATGCCATCAGTACAAAACGAAGTATTATATGCCATGCAGCCCGAACTCGCCCCAAACGGCGAACAAGTTTTGCTCCAAAAATTTGGAGCAAAAGATGTGGCCGACCTGAGCTGGAAGAACCTGATGGATGCATATAGTTGTACTGAATGTGGCCGATGTACGGCTGCATGCCCTGCCAACCAAACAGGCAAACTGCTTTCGCCAAGAAAAATAATGATGATGACCCGAGACCGAATAGAAGAAGTTGGCAGAAAGATCAATCAGCATAAGGAATTTAAAGACGACGGCAAATCATTGTTGCATGACTATATTTCTGTTGAAGAACTGCGTGCCTGCACCACCTGCAATGCCTGTGTACAGGAATGCCCGGTAAGCATTAACCCATTGGATATTATTTTACAGCTTCGCCGTTATTTAGTGATGGAAGAAAGCAACTCGCCGCAGGAATGGACAGCCATGTTCAGCAATGTGGAAAACAACTTCGCTCCCTGGCAATTCAGTCCTGATGAAAGGGATAAGTGGGTGGAAGAAGTAAATTAATAAATGATGTTTTAAATAATGAAACTAAGCAACGTTCCTTTCCAAACCATCGACTGGTTAACAGTTCCTAAAAAAGAACACAAAGGCGAAACCGGTGCTGCTTACTGGCAGGTTCAAATGATGAATGATATAAGAGTAAGAATGGTGGAATATTCACCAGGCTATAAAGCAGACCATTGGTGCAGCAAGGGTCATATTATTCTATGCATTGAAGGCGAAATGGATACCGAATTGCAGGATGGCCGGATCATGAAATTAACCAAGGGCATGTGCTATTTCGTAGGCGACAACAATGAATCTCACCGCACTTATACCGCAACAGGTTGTAAACTGTTCATTGTTGATTAGGTCTGCCGCAAAATATTGTGCTATTTATATCGTTAATAAATAATGAAAAGAAAATCTCTCTTCTTCATCGTATTTATCGTCATTTCTTCATTTAGTTATGCGCAAAACCCATTAGAAGCCGGCGCCGAGTACATCCGTTCCTTTGGGAAAGGCTATAATCACACAAAGTTGGCTGCCCGTGGCGAACCTTTCAACAGCAGTAAGAGCAGTTTCTCTGCAGGGATTACCTATCAACTGGCATCTTCTAAATCTTATTCAGTTTCGAGAGGACTTGGCCTTTATATCGGTTACCGTTACTCTTTTACCAGTAAAGTCTATGGTAACAGTCCTTTTGCCGGAGCAAGAATTTTATTCTCTTTAGAAAATTTCGAAGGACAAACAAGCAGGAACAGTCTCTTTATCACACCCTGGGCGGAAGCTGGCTATCATTTCCTTTTTGCTGACAGGTATTATTTGGCCCCATCAGTGGGATATGGCTTTACAAAGAAATTCAGCAAAGACTACCATTCCCTTGATGAAGATAACGGCGGACGAATCATCCCCTCTTTATCAGCCGGATACCGTTTCAACCTTTAAGACTCATCGGCACTTGGGCCATACACACCCGGAACAGGCACATCCAGTAACCGTAAATAAACGGATAGTTGTGCCCTGTGGTGAACGATGTGGTTTAAGACCCAATTCCTGACCACTACTGTTTTAGGAAGTGTAAAATAGATTATCTCGCCATTTCGCAACGTCCAGTTACTTTGAAAAATCTCATCAGTGGCCTCCAGTAACAAGGCGGTAGCTTTTGCCACTTCTGTTTCAAACAATTGAATCATTTCTTCTTTTGAGGCAGGTTTATTAGACTTTCCGCCAGCAGCGAAATCCAACTCATTTGTTGTGAGTGTCATAGTTAGCCAGCCCGGGATCTCTGCAACATGGGTAGCCAGGCGGCCAAGCGAAAATGACTTTTCATGGGGCTTCCAGTCGGCTTTTTCGAAAGGTACCCTTTCCAACATTCGGCGGGTTATGTTAATCTCATTTTCCCATTCGGGAAGTAAGGCATCTTTTATTGACATATATCAAAATTTATTTTTCATCTTTTGAGGTGTGCTTCTTCCCATCTTCTGTCCGCACCATTTTTCTTCAAACTTTTCCATCTGCTGATGTACGGCATCTTTCTTTTTTATCATTTTCCATACCTGGATAAGAGCTGTTAATGCAAAAATGCCACCAATAATCCAGTTAAGAATGTGCTGATTATTTTGAATTTTGTCAGCAATTATCCGGCCGCCAAAAATAAAAACAAGATTACCGATAAACGTACCAAGACCAATGCCAATAATATAAATATTATAATGATCTCTGCGGGGCAGCAAAATCTTCTTAGTAAACAAAACTGTGCTCCAGCCAAACCAGAAAGGTATTTGTACAGGATTTACTGCACTCATTGTAAACCCTAAAATGAGCTTGGGCAATGTACTGCTCAGAATCACATTCTTTTCTTCGCTGGGATGCAATGCGGAGTAAAAACTTGCTGATGCCAATGCCAGCACCACAACAAGAGTTACCCATTCGAGAATTCTGAATATCCTTTCCTGTTTTCGTATCCAGTCCATCGCTACCAGCGACAGGCGCACATAAATAATTTCGGCGATTAGCGAACCAACAGAAAACAACAGTGCAGCGTTAATACCGTCAGAGATCGAAATTTGCATAGCTGCTATGTTCAGTGTACCCAGCGGCAGCGAACCCAGGAAACTAACAAGCAAGCCTACCAATAAAACTTTTGCCAGATGATGCATGGTACGAATATACAAAGAGTCGGGAGTCATGAGTTATGAGTTGTAAAAAAGAAGCCTAACCTTTCTCCTTATACCCTAAGCCTTAGACCTTCCACCCTAATCATAATTCTCCAGCATTTTAAAATGGGCACGGGCATCTTTTAAAAACTTCGAACCCCGCTTAAACGACCAGTAAGGAGTACCATTCTTATGATTATAGCGGCTGATTTTATACAATACTTTCCAGTGATGAAGCAACACTCTGTATGCCTTCCAGATGCTCATACCGCAGTCATAAATATGGTTAGGTTCAGCACCACATCCGTTAAATTCTATTATCTGGAAATTCTTCCCCTGCTTTAAATCTTCAATTGAAGTAGTCTTAATATCGTACCTACCGTAAAAGAATTTGTCCGTATAATGGCTCAGCTCATCAAAGACTTTATGCATCCCTTCATCAATCTCATTGTGAAGATTTGTAAAGTGTGCACCCCTGTTATGATTGCCTGCATATGAAAGATAAAAAATATCGCCTTCCGGTATCACCCTGTCAAAGCGGTGACCATGCCGGTGCTGCATCTCTTCCATCCTGAATTTTGCCCTTGGATGCTGCTCCACTAATTCTTTCAGTGTTGAGTTTCCGTCACTTTTACCTGCAGCAATTCCTTGTGTATGAAACCACTTACCACCCCTTTCTGTTCCCATGGATAACGATAATAAAACACACTTACCTCAACGGGCAAATCAATCAAATCCTGGATGATATATTCAACCGGTATATGCTCATGATACTTTTTCTCAGGTGAGCCTCATCCTCAATTTTACGAAACAAAATCCCTTTCATGCCCACGTCAGGTTTGGCAATAAAAGGATAAGTAAAAGCGGCCTCCTGCACCTTTTTCAGCACTTCTTCAAAAGGCAGGTCATGCATGATGTAAATTGTCTTGGGAACTAAGTGGGGCGGAAGCTGTTCATACATTTCTTTCTTACCCTCACCTTCAAAACCTCCAAATGTAATGGTGGGATTAGATGAGCTGAAATACCAGAATGAACCACTCTTCAGGCAGTTCCAAAACCAATAAGGACTGATAGGAAAATACAGAACATAGAAATTCCAGAGTTCCCAGTTTGTTATTTTTTGAAAAAAATTCTTCATCCTTGTTTTACTTCCCGGCAAAATAAAGGAAAGAATTTCTACTATGTGTATCAAATGCCTTTTTCTTTTAGCTTTGAAGGAAATTAAACTTCATGCAGGTTCGTACAGTTGCAGAAATGTTTGCCAATGGCGAAAGCCCTGATATCCTTTTCTGGGTGGGTTGCGCCGGCAGTTTTGACCAGAGGGCACAAAAAATAACTAAAGCATTTACACTGATTCTTGATATGGCCGGAATTAATTATGCCATTCTCGGTAAAGAAGAAATGTGTACAGGAGATCCTGTTCGCCGTGCCGGTAATGAGTTTGCATTTCAAAT
Organism: Chitinophagaceae bacterium; assembly: GCA_016719815.1. GTDB lineage: Bacteria > Bacteroidota > Bacteroidia > Chitinophagales > Chitinophagaceae > JJ008. Next base: position 119,663 of record JADJYK010000003.1, read on the forward strand.
GATGGCTTACCAGAATATTCAGATATTGAATAATTATGGAATAAAGAAAATAGTTACCGCCTGTCCGCATTGTTTTAATACACTTAAAAATGAATACCCGGCTTTGGGTGGTACTTATGAAGTAATTCATCATACCACTTTGTTGCAGCAGTTACTTGATGATGGGAAAATAAAGCTGAAAGAAGATTCAGAAATAAAAGGTAAGAAAATAACCTACCACGACAGTTGTTACCTGGGCCGTGCCAATGATATTTATGAAGCTCCGCGTAAAGTGCTGGAAGCTTTGATGTTTCACTGGTGGAGATGAAACGCTGCCGCAGTAATGGCTTGTGTTGCGGTGCTGGTGGTGCACAAATGTTTAAAGAAGAAGAAAAAGGTACCACCCAGATTAATATTGACCGTACCAACGAAGCAATAGAAACCGGTGCTGAGGTAATAGCCTCCGCCTGCCCTTTTTGCAATACGATGATGACTGACGGGGTAAAACTTGCCGAGAAAGATGAAAGTGTGCAGGTATTGGATATAGCTGAGCTGATTGCACAGGCAATTGATAACTAACTTTCCAATAATCGTTGTACTTCCACGGCCTCCCGCAATTTTCCTTTAGGCACCGGCACTTGTATGGAGACTCTTCTATTCAAATCACTGTCATTGCAAATACATAAAATATTCATTTCTCCTGCATCACGGATATCCACCCGTCTTCTTTCCTTTCCAGAAACCGAAATAGATAACCGTTCATCGTTAATCATCACTTCCGAGGGGCCGATTGTCACTACTGCCATTTCTTTTTTCCCATTACTTCTTAGTTTGTATAAAAGACCAGCTATCCAGCCTTTCTTTCTTGCCTGCCACAGCCTGAATTGCCGCCATTCTTCTGGCAAATACACCCATCTGGCTATCATATTTTCGGCCCTTATTTTAGTTTCTTGCATCAGGATAATATTTGGTTGTAAATTAGCGGCATGAATCTTGAATACAAATACCTTCTTGACGGTAATTTTCATCCTGACTCAAAAGTGTGGGTGTACCAGAGTAACCGCATTTTTTCTATGGGCGAAGCCCTTGAAATTGAAGACCTGCTGAAAGATTTCATCAGTAAATGGACAAGTCATGGTGCCACCGTAAAAGGTGAAGCTCATCTGTTTTTTGGCCAGTTTATTGTTTTAATAGCTGATGAAACTGCCACCACCGTTGGCGGTTGCAGTACCGATTCCTCAGTACGGATGATTAAAGGAATTGAAAAACGCTATGCTGTGAATATGTTTGACCGCACTACTTTAGCCTTTGTTGTTAAGGATAAAGTTCAAATGCTGCCCATGCAGCAATTGCAGTATGCTGTTGATAATGGTTTTATAAATGACATTACGCTGCATTTCAACAACCTTGTTGCAACAAAAAAAGAATTAGTAAACAACTGGATTGTACCGCTGAAAGATAGCTGGCTTGCAAAGAGAATTTCTTTTTTACAAGCCGTTAATTAACTTTATAACGTCAGATCGGGATGGTCAGACAAACATTAGCGGAAGTAGCTCACCTGGTAGAGCGACAGCTTCCCAAGCTGTAGGTAGCGGGTTCGAGTCCCGTCTTCCGCTCTTCTCTCTATTTTAATTCTACCTGGATAATTGTATCTGTTTCATCCGAGACAATTCCATCAAGATAAATAAATGTGCCTTCTGGTTGCTGTTTAAATTTTACTTCTTTGCCGGTTGCAAACAGTTTCGCATTACTGATTTTTTCTTTTAATTCTGGTATAAATAAAAACCCTGCCTGCTCTGGTTTATTCAAAATATGCAGATTTACAGTTTTCCCTTTCATAGTAACGACACCCCATTCTTTGGGCGGAATAACATTTCCTCTTGTCCCATATACTGTTTCACCGTTCTTCTCCATCCATTTTCCTAATGCAGCCAAGGTATCAATAAACTCCGGCTGTATGGTGCCATCAGGCATGGGACCTACATTCAGCAAAAAATTGGCATTGTATCCTGCTGCTTTTACAAGATACTGAACCAGGTTCTTCACCGTTTTATAGCGCCTATCGGTAATATTATATCCCCAACTGTCATTCATTGTTTCGCAGGTTTCCATCGGAAGTTCCGAAACAGCAGCTCCGCCAAATCCTGTGGTGTTATGTCCCGGCAAGTCCTTTTCAAATGCCTGGAAATCTTCTCCGGGTAAGGGAGTCAAGTGGTGATTGTTACTGATTAAGCATTTAGGCTGAAGCGTATGAATTAGCTGATAGATTTCATTATAATGCCAGTTAACTTTCGACTTAAGGGCTTTGTCACTGTCGTTATCCAACTGATCCCAATGCCCGTCAAACCAAATGCCTGAGATTTCACCATAGTTTGTCAGTATTTCTGTTAGCTGTGCTTTCATAAAACTGATATAACTTTCCCAATTACTTTTTTCTGTCCGGCCTGTTCCCTTTCCTGTTCGCCCGGTTTCATACTGGTAATCGCTCCGGAACCAATCCAACAGGGAATAATAACAAAACAGACGGATTCCTTGTTTGTGACATTCATCAGCAAGCATCTTCAATACATCTTTTTCGTATGGTGTGTTTGTTATCTTCCAGTCCGATTGTTTGGTATCCCAGTTGCTGAAGCCATCATGATGGCGGGTTATAAACGTAATGTATTTCATACCGGCAGATCTGGCAGCAGCCACCCATTTGGCAGCATTAAAGTTTTTTGGATTAAAAACATTTATTAATCGCCTGTAATCATTCACCTGTATATTCCTGTTGTTCATCACCCACTCACCATGCCCCAGCACACTGGATGCACCCCAATGTATAAACATCCCGAACTTATCATCCTGGAACTGCTTGCGACTGGTAAAGTTTTCTTCTGTTGGCGTATAGGTTTGTGCAGTAAGTTGTACAGTTAACACTGTACTGGCGAGCAATACAAAAAGAAGTCTCATCTCCTGTTAATTTGTTACACAAGTTAAAACAGAAATTGATACACTGTTCCTAAACGTTACTTATTACTTTTTGGCAGAACGATTGAAGGTTTCCTCTTTGGAGTTTTTGTAAAGTTATACCCCAGGTTTATTCTGAAGTTCTTAGTTCTTGCATTATTGTAGCTGTACAACACAAAGTTTGATCCGTATGTATAATTAGAATTCTTCTGTGAAAAAGGATCTATCACATTCAGTGTAACGGAAAGCTTTTTCTGGAAGAACCTGCGCTGAATACCAATATTCATACTCCAGTTCCAACGGGCATACCCCTGTGGGTTGGCAAACCGGTTAAAGTTAAAGCTACCGGTAAAAAACGTCAGGTCATTAGGACTATAGGTACTATTGATATTTGAGGTAAAGGATCCCCCATTCCGGTAACGATTCACAGTTTTATCAAAACTGCTATACTCATTAAATGTATAGCTGGCACTTATATTTGACCGTAGTTTTTTATTGATCGTCAGTCCGCCCCATGTACTTACTTCATACTCCTTACGGCCACTTATATTCTCCCAAGTTATCTGTGTTTTACCATCCGGAAGCAGCGTTCGTACCTGTCCAAAAACATCTTCCACAATATTATGCCCAATCCCAAGATTGATATAATACTGGGTTTTCGTTCTGCCAATAATAAAATCGAAATTATGGGATGTGGCAGCTACCAGGTTTTCATTACCAAAACGGATATTGTAAGGGTCCCCAAAGTCGATAGCAGGATTAAGATGGTTGATACCCGGTCTGCTTATACTGCGCCGGTAAGCCATGGTAAGGCTCAGCTTATCTTTCCAGTTCCGGTTAATGTTTGCAAATGGCAGCCAGGTCCAGTATTTGTTCTTTACATCGCGGCCCTGATCGTACAATTCAAACCAGATTGCTGTTTGTTCAGCCGAAGAACCTATCGTAACACTGAAGTTCTCTTTTATTACCTGGCGGATTGATGCCCGGAAGTTTACTATCGTTTGATGAAAAGTAAATTCTCTGCTCAATTGCGGAGAATACACCATTTCCCCTTCCGGTTTCTTCAGGTAGCTGGCATCTGTATTCACATTACTGTTGCTCCTGTTATAATATCCGCCTACTGACATAAATGTTTTCTTCTCATTCAGTGGATGGTTGTAATCAACGGTTACATTATGACCACTATTCCTGTTATCATTTACCTGCTTCTGGGTGGAGTCAATACCATTTGGCGTAAAATCAGGATAAAAATATTGCTGGAAAAAGTCCCTGTCCGACTTTGCAGGCGAAATATTTGAACTGGTGATGATCTTAAACGACGCTCCTGGTTTTTTTCCCCTTCGCAAATATGTAAGCGATGCAGAAGGCGTATAACTGTTACCCGAACTGCTTATGGTTCTTTCACTAAGACGGTAAATATCTCCAATGCGGTTAATATTTTTATATTCTGTAGTACTGATATTTTCATAATTGCTTTGGTTGTATTGCACCACAAAATTCAATGAGTTGAGTTTGTTAATGTCGTAATCCATATTCAGCCTGAAGTTGGGCCGCCAGCCCTTGTTCAGGTAGTTATTGACCGTATTGAAGTAGTTTGAAGAATCTTTGTAAATATTATTGCGGGTCGAGTAGCCCTCTCCTTCCAGACGGCTGTAACTAAGTCCGCCCATCAGATGGAGGGCAAACCCTTGCTTGCGGTATGTGTAGTTACCGCTAATTGCTGTTTCGCCTCTTGTACCGGCAGATATATTCACCCTGCCACTTTTACCAACTTTTCCTTTCCTTGTTACGATATTAATTACCCCACCCTGTTCATTGGCATATTGTGGCGGAGGATTGGTCATTACTTCAATTTTCTCAATCGAACTGCCGGGCATTGATTCCAGCAAGTCCTGTAATTGCTGCATGTTCAGTACTACCGGTTTGTCATCAATCAGAATTTTGGGTTCTTTACCCCTTACAGTAATTTTTCCTCCTGGGTCTTTAGAAACAAGCGGCACATTGGTGAGCAAATCGCTGGCATTACTTCCGGCAGCAAGTGCCGATTCAGAAGCATTGAAAGTTATATTACCCTCCTTCGATTGTATCAGTGGTTTTTCGGCATACACAATCACTTCGCCCAGTGTATCATTGGTTTTTGGCTTAAGTATCAAATCAGGCAGGTTGAAATCTGCTCTTTCCTTTCTGAAATTTATACTGTCAATTTCAAGTGACTGCAAACCCACATAACTCAGTTTGAGCTTATAAAATCCATAGGGAATATCGGATAGGTCAAATTCACCTTCTTTATCCGTCTGTGTTGTCTTTTTTTCCTGTGTAACAAAAGGGAGCAACTCAACAGTCACCCCTTCAAGCGGCTTCTTTCTTTCATCCGTCACATTACCAGACAATATCCCCTGGCCAGATGAAAATACCGGAAAGAGAAACATAAAAAATACCAGGAATCTATATTCAGTCAAAGTAAAATTTTTTGTGCGGTAAAGATAACCTCCGAAAAACTAACTATTTAGACGGCAATTTATGAAATCACTTTTACGATGACAGGCGGTTATTTTTTAATTCTGAAACTGCCATACTGTCATAAATCAGCACTTAGCTTTATATTTGCAACCTGTTTTCGCCCTTCAATATTGATTTATGATTGATACTGTGACAGATAAGTTTTCGCAAAATAACAAGGATCTGCATGATGAATCCCGTCAAGGGGAAGCCTATGCTCCTTTTTCAAACGATCCAAACGAATACAAAAAGCGTTTTTTTATCGAAAGTTACGGCTGTGCAATGAATTTTGCCGACAGTGAAATCGTGGCATCCATTCTTAATAAGGAAGGCTTTGGCGCAACCCGAAACATTGAAGAAGCCGATCTGATTTTTGTAAATACCTGCTCTATTCGTGAAAAAGCTGAACAAACTGTTCGCAAGAGGCTTACAGAATTCAAAAAATTAAAGGCCAGGAAAAAAGGAATGCTGGTGGGTGTACTGGGATGTATGGCCGAAAGGCTGAAAGCACAGTTCCTGGAAGAAGAAAAACTTGTTGATATTGTTGTAGGGCCCGATGCCTACCGGGCCTTGCCCGAACTGGTGGCCGAAGCGGAAGGTGGGCAGAAGGCTGTAAATGTGCTGTTGAGCCGCGAAGAAACCTATGCCGACATTTCGCCGGTGCGTCTTGATTCAAACGGTGTAAGTGCCTTCGTAAGTATTATGCGGGGATGTAACAATATGTGTTCTTTCTGTGTGGTGCCTTTTACCCGTGGCCGGGAAAGAAGCCGCGATGCGGCAAGCATTGTGGCCGAATGCCGGGATGTATTTGAAAAAGGATACCGGGAAGTAACGTTGCTGGGGCAGAATGTGGATAGCTATTATCAAGCCCCCTTAAATTCCCCCGTAGGGGGAACTTTAGAGTCTCAAAGTCTTGATCGTTTGGATAAAAAAAAGGAACCTACAAAATCGGAAACTAAAGCCCCTCCTGCGGAGGGGTTTGGAGAGGCTGTTACCTTTGCCCGACTTCTCGAAATGGTTGCCCTTATCTCTCCCGACCTGCGGGTTCGTTTCTCCACCTCTCATCCAAAAGATATTACAGATGATGTGCTGCATACGATGGCGAAGTATGAGAACATCTGTAAATACATTCACCTGCCGGTACAAAGCGGCTCTACAAGAGTGTTGCAACTGATGAACCGGACTTATACTCGTGAATGGTATATGGCCAGGGTTGACCGCATCCGTGAGATAATGCCCGATTGTGGCATTTCTTCAGATATAATCGCTGGCTTCTGCACAGAAGATGAAAATGACCACCTGGATACCCTGAGGGTGATGGAATACAGCCAGTACGACATGAGCTATATGTTCTTCTACAGCGAACGCCCCGGCACACTGGCAGAAAGAAGATACAAAGACGATGTGCCAACAGAGGTGAAGAAAAGAAGGCTGCAAGAAATTGTAGAACTGCAAAACAAGTTGTCGCAGGAGAGTAATAAAAAAGACCTCGGAAAAACATTTAATGTGCTTATTGAAAATACCAGTAAAAGAAGCGATGAACACTGGATGGGCAGAAACTCACAAAACAAGGTGGTGGTGTTTCCTAAAGAAAACTATACCCTGAATAAAGGTGACTATGTGCATGTTAAAATTAAAGAATGTACACAGGCCACCTTGCTGGGAACAATTGTAAAATAAAACCAATCATCCCTGCGGGGATTTGTGATATGGATATTCAAAGTATAAAAAACCGTTTTGGCATTATTGGCAACTCCCCTGCCCTCAACTATGCGTTGCAGGTGGCAGCACAGGTTTCCAATACCGATCTTACTGTGTTAATTAATGGTGAAAGCGGTGTGGGTAAGGAAGTTTTCTCACAGATTATTCACTCTCTTTCTGCCAGGAAACATAATCCTTTCATTGCAGTAAACTGCGGTGCTATCCCAGAGGGCACAATCGATTCAGAGTTATTCGGTCACGAAAAGGATCCTTTACCGGTGCCGTTGATGCCCGCAAAGGATATTTTGAAACAGTGAATGGCGGCACTATTTTTTTAGATGAAATTGGTGAACTGCCCCTGGGCACTCAGGCAAGGTTACTCCGTGTATTGGAAACTGGTGAGTTCATCCGTGTAGGTTCTTCTAAAACACAAAAAACGGATGTACGGGTTATTGCTGCTACCAATAAAGATTTATTACAGCAGGTACAATCTGGTAAGTTCCGGGAAGATTTGTACTATCGTCTCAGCACCGTTCCTATCCGAGTACCTGCCCTGCACGACAGGCCCGAAGACATTCACCTGCTGTTTCGAAAATTTGCGGCCGACTTTGCCAATAAGTATAAAACTGCTTCTGTACAGCTCGACGATGAAGCGAAACAACTGTTAATAAATTATCCATGGCCGGGCAATGTTAGAGAATTAAAGAATATTGCAGAACAAATTTCAGTTCTTTCGCAGGACAAATTGATAACTGCAAAAGTATTAAGCAAGTTTTTACAGCCCTACTCAAATAACAGGCTGCCAGTGCTTGCCTCTAATAATGTAAGCAACCATGAGTTTGCTAACGAGCGGGAAATTCTGTATAAACTTTTTTTCGACATGAAAAAAGATGTCACAGAATTGAAGAGAATGTTCCTCGATGTGGTGCAAAATCCGGGGATGGTGCAACATAGCCAGTCATTCCTCAATGATTTAAAAGAACTGAAGCAAACAGATGTAATGCAGCCTGTAATTGTACAGCCTTCCGGGCTGCAAAACCAGTCAGCCGGGTCAATCAGTCAGCCTTCTGTTCCTATGACCATTGGCCTTAATGATATTCAGGAACATGAAGAGGTAGATGAAAGCCTGAACATTATTGATAAGGAAAAAGAACTGATCATTAAAGCGCTGAAAAAACATAAAGGCAAACGAAAAGATGCCGCCCTCGACCTTGGCATCAGTGAGAGAACCTTGTACCGCAAACTGAAAGAATACGACATAGAAGAATAATATGATGAAGTATAAAAACATTACCATCGCAATTACTATTATAGCGGCTGCTCTTTTCGCTGCTACGGCAAATACTGGTTGTGGTGTATACGGCTTTACCGATGCATCCATTCCCGACTCAATCAAAACCATTAAAATAAACCTGATAGAAAACAGGGCCCAATACATTAATCCCCAGCTGGCGCCCAGTCTTACCGAAAAATTGCGGCAGAAATTTCTCTCACAAACAAAAATGTCGCTGACTAATAACGACAATGCAGATTGGGAATTGAATTGTGAAATAAGGGATTATTCACTCAGCACTTCTGCAATATCCGGTCAGCAGGCTGCGAACAACCGGGTTACTGTTGGTGTTCACATTGTTCTAAATGACCGCAAAGCCGATAAAGTAAGTGAGTACGATGTATCAAAGGGCTTTGAATTTAAAGGAAACCAGACCTTGCAGCAGGCAGAAAGTTCGCTAAAAGAGGAGATGATACGCACCATGACAGATGAAATTTTCAATAAATTGTTCTCTGAGTGGTAAGCTCAGCGTAAATTGCCACCATGAAACCCCAGGTAAGCCAGTTGGTTCATTCTATTTTGCAAAAAGATACTGTTGAGCAATGCCGCACAGAAGAATTAAGGCAGCTTGTCGACAGTTATCCTTTTTTTGCTCCTGCCCATGTAATACTGGCCAAAAAACTGCAGGCTGAAAACGAAGAACTGTATAAGCAGCAACTGCAAAAAACTTTCCTGTACTTCAATAACCCACTGTGGGTTGAATATTTGCTTACTGATAAAGGACAGGCACAGGAAACACTACTACAGGAAAATGAAGAAATACACCCTTTACCTGTTTCATCAACTGTTGCAGAAATGGCTCTGCAAGAACCAGTAGCAGAACCGGAGCTGCAATCCGAACCTGCCATGGAAAAAGAAACAGCGTCCATAGAAATACCGCTTGCCGAACCGCTGCCCGGTCTTTCTGGTTTAGCAGATTTGAAACCCGAAACAGCCATAGTGGCCAAAGATGAACTCCTTTTCGAACCCTATTATACGGTGGATTACTTTGCCTCCCAGGGTATTAACCTGAAAGAGGAGGAAAAGCCAAAGGATAAATTTGGGCAGCAGTTGCGTAGCTTTACCGACTGGCTAAAAACCCTTAAAAAGCAACCGCTGGCCGAAATAACCAATAATGTTGTTCCTGCTTCTGAGCAAAAAGTAGAACAACTGGCCGAACATTCGCTTGAAGAAAAGGAAGTAATTACCGAGGCGATGGCTGAAGTATGGGAAAAACAGGGAAATCAAAGCCGGGCAATAGCCCTTTATACCAAATTAAGTTTGCTTGAACCCGCCAAAAGCACTTATTTTGCAGCCAAAATTGACGAATTAAAGAAACTGATATGAACATTCTTTTTGTAATACTGATTATTGTTGCCTGTGTGGTACTGGGTCTTATTGTATTGGTGCAGAACCCAAAAGGCGGTGGCCTCTCCGGAAATATTGCCGGCTTCAGCAACCAGTTTATGGGTGTTAAACAAACTACCGATGTGCTGGAAAAAGGCACCTGGATATTTGGAGGTGTGGTTGCCCTGCTATGCTTGCTATCTGTAGTTTTTATCAATCAGTCAGCCTCTTCAAATGCGGTTGATATTAAAGGTGCACCTGTACAAAATAATCAACCAGCCCCGGGCACAATGCCTGCACCGACACCTGCTAACACGCCGACACCAACCCAGCCCGGTAAATAAGTTTACCGTAATAAAACATATTGAATTCCGGCCAGTGTGCCGGTTTTTTTATGGTCAAACTGTCCCAGTCTTACACGAAACTCAGGCAAACTTGCTTCATTTACAAAAGTTTATTTTCGTTATTATGCTCCAATTTCATTTATGCAATTATTTAGAGATAAAAACTGATAAATAAATTTGTCCCTGTTAATGGCTATACTCTAAAGAATCTAATTCTCAAGAAATTATGGTTCAATGGTGTTAATCAAGAAAATGATGATCAAAAAGGACTAATTCAAAACCTAAACCCGAAGCAATAAACTCCAACACATAATTAAATATAAGCAAGTAAATTGCAGTATCACTATCACTACATTTGTCCCATGGTAAAAAGATAATTATTGTCCTTGCCCTGCTGTTGCTCATTGCCGCCGGCTTTATTGCCTTTAAAATTCTGCGGCCTGCAGTTCAAAACAAGCCGAACACTTACCTGTACATCTATCCCGGCACAGATATGGCTGGTCTTGCACAACAACTCAGGGACAGTAACTATATAACCGGCAGCGGCTATGGTCTTGCCTGCAAACTCCTCCGCTTTAAAAACCCAAAGCCCGGCCGTTACAGATTAAAAGATGGGATGAGTCTTCTTTCGATGGTGCGTATGCTGCGCAGCGGTAACCAGGAACCAGTAAAGGTGGTGGTGAACAAGGAAAGAATCAGAGAACAGTTTGCCGGAAAGATGGGAAAAAACAGGAAATACGATTTTATTTTCGACTCGCTTCAAATGATGAATTTTTTAAACAATAATGATTCACTGAAAAAATTTGGTGTTGACAGCAACACCGTAATGGCAATTATTCAGCCTGATACATATAATCACAAATGGAACAGTACACCCGATAAACTGATGCAACAGTTTTACAACTCATTCAAAAAATTCTGGAATAACGACAGAAAAGCCAAAGCCCAAAAACTTTCACTTACACCACTGCAGGTAACTGTTCTTGCCTCCATTGTGGAAGAAGAAACAAATTTAAGAGCCGATAAAATTAATATCGCCAGCACCTACATTAACAGGCTGAATACAGGTATGAAGCTACAGGCCTGCCCCACAATAAAATTTGCACTTAAAAATTTTGGTCTGAAGAGAATTTTGAATACGCACCTGGAGACCAAATCACCTTTTAATACTTATCAGAATGCCGGACTTCCGCCAGGACCTATCTGCACCCCGTCTAAAGAAACGATTGACCTGGTATTGAATGCGCCAAAAACCGAATACCTTTATTTTGTGGCCAGTTATCAGTTTGATGGCAGCAGCATTTTTACCACTAATTATGCCGACCATATAAAATATGCAAAGCTTTACCAGCAAGAACTGACCAGAAGAACAGATTCTGTTAGAAAGGAAAAAGAAAAAACCGATTCCCTTGATAAAAAAGATAGGAAATAAATTAGCCACTTCCACTCCTGCCCGCCAGGTAATACAAAAAAGCAAAGAAACATCATTGCCGGGTTTCAGGGGTATACCAATTTTTGATGTCGTTAATTTCTTTATACAACAGGTAAAAACAATCGGGATGACCGAAAGGGCTTCTGCCATTTCGTTCAATTTTGTAATGGCAATACCCCCAGCCATAATCTTTCTGTTCACCCTAATTCCCTATCTGCCTATAACACAAAAATTCCAGATAGAACTTTTTGGCCTTATCAAGGATGTTATCCCCGGCGAAAAGGACCACGAGACCCTTATTGGTTTTCTAAAAGATTTTATCAACAAACCCCGGAACGAATTATTGTCTATGGGCTTTGTTCTGTCAATGTACTTTTCTTCCAATGCGATGATGGGCATTATGCGGTCATTCGATAAGAACTATATCGGTTTTAAAAAGCGAAAAGGCCTGCACATGAGATGGGTTGCACTTAAAATAACCATAATATTATATGTACTGGTATTTGCCTCCATCCTCTTGTTAATTGCCCGTGGTGCTGTACTCGAATATCTAGGCGTGGAAAATGAAACTGTTCTTACCATTATCCGTAATGCAAGATGGCTTGTAATTATTATGTTATTTTTTGCAAGTATCTCTTACATATACCGCCATGCACCGGCCGTACACAAAAAATGGCCACTTATTAACCCCGGTTCAATTCTGGCCACAGTGCTAATGCTTGCCATGCTGCTGCTATTTTCATGGTGGGTGGCCCGCTTTGGCAATTACAACCAGTTATATGGATCAATTGGCACCGTACTGATACTGATGATTCTCATTTTTATTAATCTGCTGATTGGCTTTGAACTGAACGTAAGCATTACATCGCTAAAAAAATTGCTGATGAACGGGCAGAAAATTCTGCAATTGGTAACATATAATCACACACATTAACGAAATTTGGTCAAACAAAAACAATAAACATGAAGAAAATACTTTTTGCTTTGTTGCCAGTAGCCGCAGTTGCTTTTATGGCACTGAAACCTGCAATTGACCCTCTTCCCCTTGGTGCAGCCATACCCTCACCTGATGTTAAAATGCAGGATATTTCCGGACAGGATGTATCACTGAATGATGTAAAAAACAGAAAAAGGCCTGCTTGTGATGTTTAGCTGCAATACCTGTCCTTATGTAATTAAAAACCAGCCCCGCACTTATGAAGTATCCAAATACGCAACAGGAATGGGTGTTGGTGTGGCCTTGCTTAACTCTAACGAAGCAAAAAGAGGCGATGATGATTCTTTTGATGAAATGAAGAAATATGCTGCAGCACAGAGCTACCACTGGAAATACCTTGTTGATAAAAACCATAAAGTGGCCGATGCATTTGGGGCTAACCGCACACCTGAGTGTTTTCTTTTTGACGCAAACGGCAAACTTGTTTACCACGGTGCTATTGACGACAATCCTTCTGATGCTAATGCTGTTACCCGCAAACACCTGTTAGTGGCAATTGATGAAATGCTTGCCGGAAAAGATATAAAAGTGAAAGAATCCAGATCTGTTGGCTGTACTATCAAGCGTCTTTAACGGATAATTTATTAAACAGATCAATCCTCCTGGTTGCAGGAGGATTTTTTTATGCATTTTTTGTGGAATGTTTTAAGATGGCATCTAAGCGGTATAACTTTTTAGATATAAAAAATGTCGCACTGAGCCTGCCGGACGATGTTTCAAGTGCTTCGACAAGCTTAGCCTGACAAAGCCTAACGAGATTTAACCTCTAAAAGGTTTAACCACATTGTTCACCGCCAAAATGGCGACTTAAAACCACCGCTTATGTTATTAAGGCAAACACTTAACCGGCTCATTATTCTCGGGTTTATGGTTTTAGTTGGCTATTGTCTGGCCAAGGCCATTAACTCAGGAAGCATTATGGGAATATTATTTGCCGTCGTAAGCCTGGGCGCAGGTATTTACTTTCTTTACCTGGCAGCAAAGGCAAAAGAAGAAATAGAACTTGAAACAGAAGAAGCCTCATAATACGTTACGCAGGTATAGCCATGTACATTAACCGGAAGAGATTCCGGTTAATCTTGTTTAACAGATGCAGCCATAGAATATCATGATATGAAACAAATCATTTTGGTTTTACTGCTTTTCATTTTTTTAAACTGTGGAAATACAGCTAAAGACAATTCCAGTCAAGTTAACGATAAAACCAGTATCAATACCGAAGGAGATACAAGTTTAAAAAGCATACATGTTTTTGTTGCTTTATGTGATAACAAATACCAGGGCATTGTACCTGTAAATTCAAAAATTGGAAACGGGCAAGACCCGGAAAATAATCTGTACTGGGGATGGGCATATGGAGTAAGAACCTACTTTAAAAAAAGCAGCGACTGGATTTTTCTTACTTCACATAAGGGCAATGCACCAGTTCTTGAAAGGATTATTTTTAAGAACAAAAAAGAAAAACTATATCTAATTGCCGATGCATATGACGGCAGGTATATGAAGAATTGTATTACAGATTTTCTTTCCAGCCTTTCCGGCCAGGTAAAAGACACTGTCCATATCAATAATAGAATTCCAGGAATAAACGGCAATTCACAGTTAGTGGCGTTTATAGGCCACAATGGGTTAATGGATTTTAAACTCGACTCAGTGTATAACAACAGTGATGGCAAACAAAGGAAAGCTATAATTCTCGCCTGCCTGAGTAAAAAATATTTTTCTTATTATGTAAGAAAGGCCGGTGCATACCCACTTTTATGGACCAGCAACCTGATGGGCCCAGAAGCATATACCTTACATGATGCGATTACAGGATACATAAATAACGAGCCGGATGAAAATATCCGGCAAAGAGCTGCTAAAATTTATTCCAGCTATACTAAATGCTCAGAGAAAGCAGCAAAAGACTTTTAATAACCGGATGGTAATTGCTTCAACAAGAGCTGCATTTCATTTTTTAACTCATCATGCGATAATTGCTCTTCGTAAAACTTACGGTAGCCCGTTTTATTATTAATGAACAGTGTGGCAGGTATCGCACCTGACCATTTTGCATCAATCTTCGGGCAGAAATAATCGGCGTTGGTTTCGTTGAGCCAGAGAATTTCGGCAGTAATCTTTCTTTTGGCGGCAAAAGCTTTTATGGCATGAGGAAAAGACTCTTTAAAGTCGAGACTAACGAGTATTAAACGAACAGAATCTGATGATCCTGCCGGATTGTTTCTTTTATTTGTTTCTTCAATAAAATAAGGGATCTCTTCCACACAGGGTTTACACCATGTAGCCCAGAAGTTTATAAACAGAGGTGTTTTACTCTCAGCAATTATTTTCTCCACATTTGTAATCTTCACTAACCTCACCTGTGCCTGCACTACTGCCGACAACAGTAAAAAAGAAATAATCAGTATTAATCTGGCTAATTTCACTATAGAAAATTTAATTGTTATTCGCCGTTCAGTTCCCACTCCCTTAATAGTACCTGTTTCATTACATGATCGAAATTATCCCTGTTGTAATGCCCTGCCAGCGATTTTTGGCGGCAGGCTTCATACAGTGTAACGGCACAGGCAACACTGATGTTAAGAGACCGGATGATGCCCACCTGCGGAATAATGAAATTACCATCGGAAAGGGCTCTTATCTCATCACTTACGCCACTATGCTCATTGCCAAAAACAAGAGCAATGGGTTCTGTCATGTTTACTTCGTACAAATTAACTGCATCGCTGCTGAGGTGGGTGGTAAGAATCTTTGAATATCTTTTACGCAACTGGGCGAAACATTCTTCAGCATTTTCAAACTGGTAAACGGTGAGCCACTTTGCCGCACTGGAAGAACTCCTTGCCCCCATTTTTTATGCCGTGGAATCTTGTTGGTGAGAATATAAACTTCCTGGATTCCCACTGCATCGCAGGTGCGCATGACTGCCGAAATATTGTGCGGGTCAAATACATTTTCCAGTACCACTGTCAGATCGGGCTGTCGCTTTTCCAGTACGGCGGTGAGTTTATTT
The DNA here is from genome assembly GCA_016719815.1 of Chitinophagaceae bacterium. Taxonomy (GTDB): domain Bacteria; phylum Bacteroidota; class Bacteroidia; order Chitinophagales; family Chitinophagaceae; genus JJ008. The sequence goes on from JADJYK010000003.1 coordinate 135,239, forward strand.
CTGCGTTCGGGTGTCATCCTAATACTTTCTGAATATTAAATCCTGTTATGTTCATCCGGGAAAATGATCTTGGGCTCAAATGTTTTAGCCGATTCCAGGTCAATTTGAATATAGCTGACTATGATAAGGATATCCCCTTTCTGCACTTTCCTGGCGGCGGCACCGTTGAGGCAGATGACACCGGAGCCTCTCTTCCCTTTAATAACATAGGTTTCCAATCGTTCGCCATTGTTGTTATTAACCACCTGTACTTTTTCATTCTCGATGAGATTGGCTGCATCCATCAGGTCTTCATCGATGGTAATGCTTCCAATATAATCGAGGTTGGCATCGGTTACCTTTACCCGGTGAATCTTTGACTTCAACATCTCAATCTGCATCATCAGTTTCTGTATTAGGAAGAACAAATATAGCTGTATTTGCAAGAAAGAACCCCGGCAGTGCCGGGGTTATAAGTTAAGAGAATCTTATTAGTGTTGCACATTGGCAACTTCGTTAGGATTGTGTTTGTGCCTGAAGAGAACAGCAAAGAGAACTGCAACCACTAATGCGTAGATAGCAAAGGCTAACCAGATTGGCTGCCAGTCTTTAATCACTGCAGGGTTTTTAAGGGTTCCATCAGCCAAAACTTCATTAAAGCTTAGAATCTCTTTAACCGCCGGATTGTTTACATCTGATTTTACATAAGCCAAAAGGCCGTTCAGATCAGTAAACTTAAGTGTATAGAACTTGTCAATCAGCCATCCGCTAACTTTTGCTCCGATATATGCACCAATCCCATTTGTCATCATCATAAACACCCCCTGAGCACTGGAACGGATTTTTGAATCAGTTGTACTTTCGACAAAAAGAGATCCCGAGATATTAAAGAAGTCAAATGCCATCCCATAAACAATGCATGATAGAACGATCATCCATAAGCCCTCTGCCGGATTACCATATGAGAAAAGACCGAAACGGATAACCCATGCTATCATAGAGAAGAGCATTACTTTCTTTATTCCGAATCTTTTCAGGAAAAAAGGAATTGCAAGGATAAAGAGTGTTTCTGATATCTGGGAAATAGACATAATTATGGTAGAGTACTTAACTACAAAAGCTTCAGGGCCATATTCCGGAACTTTCTTGAAATCATCCAAAAAAGTATCTCCATACATATTTGTCAATTGCAAGGCCGCACCAAGGAATAGTGAGAAAATGAAAAATAACGCCATCTTGTACTTTGCAAAAAGCTTAAAGGCATTCAAACCCAGTTGTTCAATAATGGTAGCATCTTTAGCAATAGATTTTTGTGGAGGACATTTTGGGATACTAAAAGCATAAATTCCTAATATAATAGCAGCTACGGCGCCAATAATAAACTGGTTGGAATTCGTTTTACTGCCAGAAAGATTTGTTACCCACATTGCCACTATGAAACCAATAGTACCCCAAACTCTGATAGGTGGAAACACCTTAACAACATCATAGTTATTTCTTTTCAAAATTGTATAAGAAATTGCATTGGAAAGTGAAATTGTTGGCATATAGAAAATCATAGCAACCAGGATAACATAAAATAGTGTATCCGGATCTTTCACAGTTGGCACATAAAATAACACCGCTCCATATAGGATATGGAGAACACCGTATAATTTCTCAGCGTTCACCCATTTGTCCGCAATTATTCCTGTTATACCCGGCATTAGTAAGGATCCTAATGCAAGAGTTGACATAATAGCAGCAAATTCAGAACCTGTTCCCATATTATTTGAAAAGAAGTAAGTCGCAATTGTAATCAACCATGCCCCCCAAACAAAAAACTGGAGAAAACTCAGAATCGTTAGTCTTAGTTTTAAATTCATATAATTAAAGTTGAATAAGGCAAGTTAAGCAATTTTAATATTGGCAGGTTTGCAAAAGTCCACATTCTTATACACCTTACCTTTGCATTCTTAATCTTGATAACTATGACTAATACGGTTGGTTTAACTGAAGACTTAAAACAGATTGCTGATAAAGGTACAAGCCGGGCAGCGCATTACTGATGAAGACGGCCTCCTTCTTTTTGAAAAGGGAAGCCTTGGTTTTGTGGGCAGCCTTGCCAATCATATAAAGAGCAACTGCATGGAAACAAGGTTTTCTTTAACCGTAACTTTCATATAGAGCCCACTAATGTGTGTGTGTATTCAGTTGCAATTTCTGCAGCTATAGCCGCTTATATGCACACCGGGAAGATGGCTGGGAACTGAGCATAGAACAAATGCTTGACATGGTGAAGAAATATGATGGTCTGCCCGTTACAGAAGTGCATATTGTAGGTGGTGTTCATCCTAAAATGGATCTTCAATTTTTTGCCGAACTTTTGAAAGCAATCAAATCGCATAGGCCCGATCTCCACATTAAGGCATTTACAGCCGTGGAGTATGACTACATGTTCCGTAAAGCAAAAGTGAGTGTGGAAGAAGGGCTGAAGTTTTTAATTGAGGCCGGACTTAACTCGATACCGGGTGGTGGTGCTGAAATATTTGCACCTGAAATCAGAGAAAAAATTTGTGGGGATAAAGTGAATGGCGAAGGCTGGCTTAAAATACATGAAACTGCTCATAAACTGGGCATATATACCAATGCCACGATTCTTTACGGCCATGTTGAAAAATTTGAGCATCGCATAGATCACATGAGAAAACTGCGGGATTTGCAGGATCAGACCAAAGGTTTCAACACCTTTATCCCCCTTAAGTTCAGGAATATGGATAACGATATGAGCTATGTGCCAGAAACAACTCATATTGAGGATATGCGTATGTATGCCATTTCCCGTATCTATCTTGATAACTTCCCGCACCTGAAAGCCTATTGGCCAATGCTGGGAAGGCAGAATGCACAATTGTCGCTTTCTTTTGGAGTGGATGATATTGATGGAACCATTGACGATACTACCAAAATTTACAGCCTGGCAGGAGCTGAAGAACAAACCCCTACTATGACAACGGAAGAACTGGTAGCTTTAATAAGGCAGGTAAATAGAATCCCTGTGGAAAGGGATACATTGTATAATGAGATAAAAAAATATGCTATGGTGGCTGAAGCCTGATAATTAAGATTCCAGTATTCTAAACAACTTCGCCTTCCAAATCATAATCATAGGCCCGGGTAATTTTTACATTTACAAATTCACCCACAGGTAGTTTCTTTGCTGAATGAATAACCACTTCGTTATCTACCTCTACTGAATCAAATTCTGTACGCCCAAGGTAGCGGCCCGCTTCCTTCTTATCAATAATTGTCTTATATACTTTGCCTACTTTCTCCTGGTTCAGCTCGTAAGAGATATCCTGCTGTACTTCCATTATTTCCAGTGCCCTTTGTTCTTTTTCTTCTGAAGACAGTGTATCGCTGAGATGATGAGCCGTAGTTCCTTCTTCATGCGAATAAGTAAATATACCCACACGGTCGAAACGCTGCACTTCAAGAAACTTTTTTAATTCTTCCACATCAGCTCTTGTTTCTCCTGGAAAGCCGCTAATAAGTGATGTCCGCAAACAAATACCCGGAATTTTCTCCCTGATAGCTGCAATCAGTTCCTCCATCTCCTTTCGGGTAATCTGCCGTTTCATAGCAGTCAGCATCCTGTCTGAGGCATGCTGCAACGGCATATCCAAATAGTTACAGATATTATCCCGCTGCTTCATTACATCCAATATCTCCAAAGGAAATTTTGAAGGGTAAGCGTAATGCAACCGTATCCACTCAAGGCCTTTTACATCGGCCAGCCTGTTAAGCAGGTCGGGTAAAGCTCTTTTTTTATAATTATCAAGACCGTAATAAGTAAGTTCCTGTGCGATGAGCATCACTTCCTTTACTCCTTTCCTAACTAGGCCTTCTGCTTCTTTAACCAGTTCCTCAACTGGCTTACTGATATGCCCGCCCCTCATCAGCGGAATAGCACAAAAGGCACAGGTACGGTTGCAGCCCTCTGATATTTTCATATAAGCATAGTGACTTGGTGTGGCCAACAGCCTTTCTCCCAGTAATTCCGCTTTATAGTCAGCTTCCAGTTTTTTCAATAACAGCGGCAGTTCCATTGTTCCGAAAAAAGCATCTACTTCTGGAATTTCTTCCTCAAGATTGTTTTTATAACGTTCACTCAGGCAACCGGTCACATATACTTTATCCAGCTTGCCTTTTCTTTTTAATTCTACCTGGTCAAGAATAGTATTGATGCTTTCTTCTTTGGCTTTATCAATAAATCCACAGGTATTTACCACCACGATATTTTGATTGAGTTTTTATTCTCATGCACCACTTCAATATCATTGGCCAGTAATTGTCCACTCAGCACTTCGCTGTCCACCATATTCTTGCTGCACCCGAGGGTGATGATATTGACTTTGTCTTTATGGAGTTTCTTTGTTCTCATTGCCTATCTTAAAGGACTTTAGTCATTTTTTTCAAGATTGAATAAACTGTCCACAAACTCATGCTTGTCAAAAACCAGCAGGTCCTCCATTTTCTCACCCACCCCGATAAACTTCACCGGAATCTTAAATTGGTCTGCAATGGCCAGTACCACACCACCTTTTGCAGTACCATCTAATTTTGTAATTGCCAGTGCCGTAACATCAGTAGCGGCAGTAAAATGCTTTGCCTGCTCCAGGGCATTCTGCCCCGTTGATCCGTCCAGCACCAGCAATACTTCATGTGGGGCATCAGGAATGGTTTTTTGTATCACCCGCTTGATCTTGCTTAATTCCTCCATCAGGTGAGCTTTGTTATGCAAACGGCCCGCCGTATCAATCAACACCACATCGCTTTGTTTGGCTACTGCGCTTTTTACAGTATCAAAAGCAACTGCAGCCGGATCGCTGCCCATCGCTTGCTTAATTATAGATACCCCTACTCTTTCACTCCAGATAGTAAGCTGATCAACCGCTGCTGCTCTGAAAGTATCTGCGGCACCCAACAATACATCCTTACCGGCATTTTTAAAATTATAGGCAAGCTTTCCTATCGTGGTGGTCTTGCCTACACCATTAACACCAACAACCAGGATGACATATGGTTTTGCCGGCAGGTCAGAGTCAAATGCGTAGCTTTGTGAAGACGGTGCATCTATAAGGAGTGATTCAATCTCTTCCTGCAGCATCTTGTTCAGCTCTCCACTTTTGAGGTACTTATCTTTAGATACTCTTTTTTCAATTCTGTCAATAATTTTTACAGTGGTTTCTATACCAACATCAGCACCAACCAGTGCTTCTTCGAGGTTATCGAGCACTTCTTCGTCAACAGTGCTTTTACCGGCAATAGCCTTGGTGATTTTTGAAAAAAAACCTTCCTTAGTTTTCTTGAGCCCTTCATCCAGGCTTTCTTTCTCTTTCTTACCAAAAAGTTTATTAAAAAATCCCATATTCAATTTGTGATTGATAAACTTACCCTGCTTTCTGATCAGATACTTTGCTTTTGCTATTCACCAAATTAAACAATAAAAGCCATTCGTATTAACGAACAGCTTTCATTATTGTATTTTAAACAGTAATTATTTTCCCTCCAAAAAATCTTTCACTTTTTCCTTGTGCAAAATTACTTCTTTAAAAGTATAGGCACCAGTCTTCGGACTGCGGACAGCCTTGATAACCTTTGAATAGTTCTTTGCTTCTGCGGCTTGCTTGGGGTCTTTTTTAATCGCCGTTTTTGCTGCTTTTGCCATGATTACTTGATTTCTTTATGAACAGTTACTTTTTTAAGAATCGGGTTGAATTTTTTCAACTCCAGACGTTCCGGGTTGTTTTTCTTGTTTTTAACCGTGATGTAACGGCTTGTTCCGGGCTGACCACTGTTTTTATGTTCAGTACATTCCAGAATAACCTGCACCCTGTTGCCTTTACCTTTTTTTGCCATGATTATGATGCTTTAATACTGTTAGATTTTTTCTCCTTTAGCTCTCAGTTCTTTAACCACACTGTATAAACCATTCTTATTGATGGTACGGATTGCCTCAGTTGATAATTTCAGGGTAATCCATTTGTCTTCTTCGGCCAGGAAAAACCTTTTTTTCTGCAAATTGGGCAGAAAACGACGCTTGGTCTTGATGTTGGAGTGAGACACTTTGTGTCCTCCAATGGGTGTTTTACCGGTAACCTGACATACTCTTGCCATGATTGTAACAAATTTTGGGACGGCAAAGGTAGGGAAATAATGGCAGATTCAGGTTTGAAAAGAGAATATTTTTTACTCTTTTTTCAAAAATACATGAAGATTTCAAACCTTGACGGAGCAAATCATAAAAACCATGTTTACCAAAAAGGAAAAATAAAGCCTGCCAAGTATCCCTGTTTTGCGCTATTGCATCAATTCGGATAACTTCGCATCACTAATATTAAACTTTCATTCAAAATCTACTATAAAATGGCATACGATGTAGTTGTTTTAGGCACCGCCCCGGCGGTTATGTGGCTGCAATCAGGGCATCACAGCTTGGCTTTAAAACCGCAGTTATTGAAAAAGAGAGCCTTGGGGGAATTTGCCTGAACTGGGGCTGTATTCCCACTAAAGCCCTGCTGAAAAGTGCACAGGTAAATGAATATATTAAACATTCCAAAGATTTTGGTATTGAAGCCAGCGGAACACCTGATTTTGACGCTATTATAAAAAGAAGCCGCGGTGTGGCCGGTAAAATGAGCAAAGGTGTTCAGTTTCTGCTGAAAAAGAACAAGATTGATGTGATTATGGGCTTTGGTAAACTGGTTTCAAAGGGTAAACTGGAGGTAACAGCACAGGACGGCAACAAGCAAATTGTAGAAGCAAAATATATCATCATCGCAACCGGGGGCCGCAGCCGTGAACTTCCTGCCATGAAGATTGATGGTAAAAAGATTATTGGCTACCGTGAAGCAATGACTCTCCCAGAGATGCCGAAAACTATGATTGTGGTGGGCAGTGGCGCCATCGGTATTGAATTTGCCTATTTCTATAACAGCATGGGTACAAAAGTTACTGTTGTTGAATTTATGCCACGCATCGTACCGCTTGAAGATGAGGATATTTCAAAAGAGCTGGAAAAGCAATATAAGAAGTACGGAATCGGCATAATGACCAGCAGCGAAGTAACAGCCGTCGATACTTCAGGAAATGGGGTAAAAGCCACTGTTAAATCCGCCTCCGGCGAAACTGTGTTAGAAGCCGATGTGCTGCTTAGCGCAGTTGGCGTAGCGGCTAATATTGAAGGTATTGGCCTGGAAACACTGGGAATAAAAACTGAAAAAGGCAAAGTACTGGTTGACAAATTCGGGCAGACCAATATTCCGGTATTTATGCCATTGGTGACTGCTCCCCGGCCATGCACTGGCACATGTGGCAAGCAAGAGGGAATTATGCGTAGAGGCAATTGCCTATAACGAAAACAAATACAAGCATAAACCTGAGCCAATTGATTACAACAATATTCCGGGGTGTACGTATTGTGTGCCAGAAATTGCATCAGTTGGTTATACTGAGAAAGCTGCAAAAGAAGCCGGTTATGAAATTAAGGTGGGCAAGTTCCCGCTAAGTGCCAGTGGAAAGGCTTCGGCTGCCGGGCATCCTGAAGGTTTTGTGAAAGTAATTTTTGATGCCAAGTACGGTGAGTGGCTGGGCACTCATATGATTGGTTATAACGTTACAGAAATAATTGCGGAAACTGTTACCGCCCGCAAACTGGAAACCACCTATCATGAAATGCTAAACGCTATCCATCCTCACCCAACCATCAGCGAAAGTGTGAAAGATGCGATTGAAGTGGCGTATGGCGAGGCAATACACCTGTAATAGCAAGACTGATTAGAAAAAAAGGATTATCGGATAACGGTAATCCTTTTTTTGTTTGCATCTATTACTATTTTCCTTTCCCTGTCAAATTATTCAGTTTCAGGTTAATGCCCAACTGATTAATGGCACTGTTATTTTGATAATAAGCCCTGCCATATCTTATTTGTATTTTGGGAAATAATACTGAAATTCCCATCGAGAATCCATTCAACCCATTTCCGGCATTACTAATATTCAGTTCTTTCCTACGCAGAAAATTATAACCGGTATGCACTTCAAGGCGCTTATCAATATGAATTGTAGTGGCCAGCACAAGGTGATTAACCAGTTTTGAAAATGAGAACCGCTGATCTTTATCATTTGCAAAGCCGTTCTCATTATTAAATGCAGTGTCGTTGTAGTTTATATCAAACCTGTGCAGATGATGAGCGGTGATAGAAAAACTGAATGGTGATTTCGCCAGGCGTTTTGTGATGCCAGCCTGCAGGTCAAACGGAAGGTCATCCGGCAATGTGCCCTCGTATTTTTTTAGCTGAAAGCCCATGTTTTTGACAACCAGCGAAGCCGTAATTTTTTTTGAGGTATCAGTAAATAATATTCCCGCATCCACAGCCATCCCGTTAGAACTGTACTGGCCATAATCTGAACTGATAAATTTAAGTGCTAATCCATAATTCCATTTCTCCAGGTATTTTCTTGAGGCAGATACCTGGAATACCCAATCCACTGGACGGAACTTTCCCAATACATTACCAGAAGCATCAGTTTCATTTGTACTTCCATAATTGAAATAATGTATGCCCGCAGAAAAGTTAGTGTTCAACTTCTCAGAAGTATATGCACCTGACAGGTGATAAACTTTTATACCATCGTATAAACTGGTAAACACCGCATTTACCTGCGCATGCATGGCCGGGCTAAGCAAAGCCGGGTTTTGAAAAGTCATCCCCACATCATCGTTCAAAACAGAAACATTTACTCCGCCCAAAGCAGTGAGTTGTGGAGAATTGGAAAGTTTTAAGAAATTAAATACAGAATTACCACCCAATGACTGGGCCGATATTTGAATGGATACAATCAGGCTTATTATAATAAGTTTCCCTTTCAAGCATCACGAAAATACACTTTTGTATTCTGATATTACAGTCACAAAAAGACCACCCGAAGATGGCCTTTGATATTTTCCTTATTAACCAACTAAAGCCATTTCCAGCACTTGGCTCATTGTTTTTACATAATTAAATTTCATCCCTTTAATAAAAGCAGAATCTATTTCCTGCACATCCTTTTCGTTTTGCCAGCAGAGTACGATTTCTTTAAGACCAGCCCTTTTTGCTGCAAGCACTTTTTCCTTAATTCCTCCAACCGGTAAAACCTGACCTCTTAACGTAATTTCCCCTGTCATAGCAAGAAACGGTTTTACTCTTTTTCCTGTTAATGCTGAAGCAATGGCAGTCATCATCGTAATACCTGCACTGGGCCCATCTTTGGGTACTGCACCTTCGGGTACATGTATATGTATATTCTTTTTTTCAAAAAGTGTACTGTCCAGTTTGTATTTTTTGGCGTTTGCCTGCAAATAAGTTAAAGCGGTGCTTGCACTTTCCTTCATTACATTACCAAGATTTCCTGTAAGTCTTAGCTCTCCCTTTCCATCGCTCAGGCTGGTTTCTATGAATAATATATCGCCCCCAACATACGTCCAGGCCAGACCGACTGCAACACCTGGCATATTTGCTGTTTTATAAATATCGTTACTATACCTGGGCTTACCCATTACTTTTTCAATATCAGCTGTTGCAATTGAATCTTTCAGTCTGTCTTTTAATGCCAGTTCTTTAGCCTGATAGCGCATTATGGCTGCCAGGTGCCGGTCAAGTTCTCTCACTCCACTTTCTCTTGTGTAGTCCTGGATTATTTTTTCAAGAACCTTATCACTGATTTTAAAACCAAAACCTTTTAACCCGTGCATTTCTTTTTGCTTGGGCACAAGGTGACGTTTGGCAATTTCTACCTTCTCCTCAACAGCATAGCCGCTCAGGTCAATTATCTCAAGCCTGTCCCGCAAGGCAGGCTGAATATTTTGAATATTATTTGCCGTAGCGATAAACAACACCTTGCTCAGGTCATATTCCATTTCAAGGTAATTGTCGTAAAACGAATTGTTTTGCTCTGGGTCAAGTACTTCGAGTAATGCAGATGATGGATCGCCGCGAAAGTCATTACCTACTTTATCAATTTCATCCAATATCATGACCGGATTTGAAGATTTTACTTTTCGTATTGACTGTAAGATTCTTCCCGGCATGGCACCGATATATGTTTTTCTGTGACCTCTTATCTCACTTTCATCGTGCAAACCACCAAAACTCAAACGGACATACTTTCTGCCGATAGCTGTTGCAATACTTCTTCCTAAAGAAGTTTTGCCAATTCCCGGAGGACCAACAAAGCAAAGAATCGGGCTTTTCATATCCCCCTTCAGTTTCAGCACTGCAAGGTATTCAAGAATCCTTTCCTTGATTTTATTCATACCATAGTGATCGTTGTCAAGCGTTTTTTTCGCTTTCCGGAGATCATAATGATCTTCGGTGTAATCTTCCCACGGTAGATCGAGCATCAGATCGAGGTGATTATATACAACAGAATAATCTGGTGTACTGGGATGCATTCTTTCAAGCTTTTCTATCCCCTTCTTAAACAGTTCTTTTGCAGCTTCTGGCCATTTCTTGGTATCAGCCTTTTTCTGCATTTCTTTTATTTCCTGCGAATTGGTATCGCCGCCCAGTTCTTCTTTGATGCTTTTAAGCTGCTGCTGCAGAAAGTATTCTCTTTGTTGCTTATCTATTTCAGTACGGGTTTTGGTTGTTACTTTGTTTTTTAATTCAGCAAACTGGAGTTCTTTTTGGAGCAACTGCATCAGTAAATCTGCCCGCTGGCGGATTTGGTTCAATTCAAGCAGCCGTTGTTTATCTTTCAAATCGGTATTCAGATTGCTCGACACAAAATGAATCAGAAAGGCAGGATTTTCAATATTCTTCAGAATGATTGAGGCTTCTGAAGGAATATTTGGAGAAAGATGAACTATTTCCGCTGCCAGATCCTTAATGTTTGACACATAAGCACTAAAGTCCTCATCTTTTGGAGGATCTTCTTCTTCAAGTTTCTTAATTTTTGCCTTGAAAAAAGGGTCCTGCTCTAAAATAGTTTCTATCAGGAAACGGCTTTTCCCTTGTATAATAATGGTAGTGCCTCCATCTGGCATTTTTATTAGTTTCACAATCCTGGCTACAGTTCCAATGCTCTCAAGGTCTCTGATGGATGGCTCTTCTACATTACTATCCTTTTGGGCCACTACACCTATCAATTTGTCGCCTTTATACGCTTCATTTACTGCTTTTATGCTCTTATCTCTGCCCACTGTAATGGGCAGTACAACCCCTGGAAAAAGCACAGTATTACGCAGCGGAAGCAATGGAATTTCTTCTGGTACTTCAATTCCATTAAGGCTGTCCTCGTCACTTTCATTTAGTGGAATTATTGGCAGAAAGTCCATATCATCCTCTGAACGCATAAATAATTGCTTGAAATCCATGTCCATAACCTTCGGGTTCTTACTTATTAAGTATCCGCATAAATTGGCGGGGCGGTAAATATATAACCGCAAAACAGTATTGTCAAGTTTTATGCCCATGAATTATACCTGCCAAACTTTGTTAAATATAAAATGCTGTAATAAAAAAACAGCCCTCTTTGTCAGGAAGGCTGTCATAACTACTATTATTCACTATTTTACAAAGCAATACCTGCGGAAATCTGAAAGCCCTGATTTTTCCATTTATTGTCGTTAGTAATATCGCTGATATTATTAAGCCCAATTGAGTATCTGCCATTCAGTCTGAAATTAGCTATCCTTAACTGAACACCGGCCAGCATGGAAAAATCGCCTTTTTTAAATGCATCGGCACCATTTTGAAGCACTGTTTTACTTTGATCGACCAATACACCAAATTGTGGCCCTGCCTGCAAACTCAAAACTTACCAACTAACTTATAGTTACACAAGCGGTATAGAAATATAGTTAAGCTTAATATGGCTGTTTCCATTAAACACGTTGTGATAAACATTGCTGTAATTACTGTCAATGGTAGTTGCATACTGATTCCACAGCACTTCAGGTTGCAATACAAATTTGTTACTCAGTCTTATTTCCATAAAACCTCCTAAATGGTAACCATACCTGAATTCATCTTTAAATGACTTACCATCAACTTTGGTAATATTTGCGCCGGCTTTGGCCCCAAAATGAAGCTGTGCCATGGTAACCTGGCTAATGAATAAAACTGCGAATAGGGGGAGGAGTTTTGCTTTCATGTTTATACGTTTAGTTTTTATAAAAATTTTATGCCTGTAGAAAAATCCAAGTATGATGCCAGTTGATGCTTTGGGATGTTAAATTCCATTAACGAGTAGTAAGCGTCATATCCAAAATTGTAACTGGTTAAAGAATAAATAATCAGAAAATAAATCCAGCATTAATCGAAAAAAGAGTATTAAGCCTTTTCGTTGAGGCAGGCAGATAATAATCTAGGGTAAGTTGTGGCTGAATAAAGAATTTTCCAATTGCGTATTCAGTCTTCAGAAAAACTGTTAACGATAAAGGCTGAAACTGTAACTGGTCATCCAGGTACAGTTTATCAGTACTGCAAAGTACACTTGAATTTGTTCTGATTACTGTTGCATATGTATTAACGGTTTGGTTAAATCCAAATTTTGAGTTCCGCTTGTAAAAGATAGTTGAGGTGTAACCCTTATATGGTCATTGTATTTTAATACATCCAGCCAGTAGAAATCATGCCGGAGCGAAGCTGTAACAGAAAAATCTTTAACAGACTCTTTGTATTAATATATGTAAAACCCCGCCGGCGAAGTCCTAAATCCTGTATAATTTCTTCTCTTCCATATAATCAGACCTGCTTCCCCCATCCATAACTAAGCGACACGGATGGTCTTAACCACCACTTACGATAAGTGAAATAGGCATTAAATTCGTTTTGAATAGGTGTTGTATAAAAAAGGCAGCGAGTCCTGAGTAATGTAACGGGAATAGGCAATTCCAGTCGCAAATTGTTTTCAAGGTAATCAAATGAAGGAGTTATGGAAGCCTGGTAAAAATTTTGATGTTCCCCATCATTCACCACATAGCCCATTACTGTGAGACCCGGGCCAGATTTATGATAATACCCAACAATTGGTGAGTATGTCATTTTCTTGACAGATTCAATCTCCCCTAATGTTCCGGCTTTGATGAAATTGTAATAACCTTTACCAACATTAATGCCTGCCATAAAGTAGCTTCCGGGAGTTAAGATAGAGTCCATAAATGCATCAAAATCCTGGAAGAGTTGTTCGTAGTCTATTGATGTATCTGAAAGAATTTGCAAGCTTGTATCCTTCGCAACCGCATTAATTATAATAGCCGAATCAGTTCGGCTGGTTTGTGAAAAAACACAAACCCCGTTCATCATTAATGCGATGAGTATGGTCAGGTATTTAGGCATCAGACTGTTTGTGTTGCAACCCAGTTCATAAGAAGGGATTTTTATAATTTAGTTTAATAATATCTGAAACAAAGGAATAAATAAAATAAAATTAAATTGTCGATAAAATATATAATATAATGAAAATCAATTATTTAAAAATTATTAAATAAATTCAATCACTGTGATCTCTGGCAATATCCCAACCCTTCCCGGGTAACCAATAAAGCCAAAACCCCGGTTTACGTACAACTTTTGATTTCGACTTTCATACAAACCGGCCCACTCCTTATAAACATATTGTACTGGGCTCCACTTAAGCCCCGGAACTTCTAATCCAAATTGCATTCCATGAGTATGACCAGATAACATTAAATTAATATCACGATAAATTTCACAAACTTCTGCTTTCCAATGCGATGGATCATGATTCAATAATATTTTAAAAGAATATTTTTCTGCGCCTTTGTATGCTTTTGATAAATCTCCATACTTCGGAAACCTTGCTTTTGCACTCCAGTTTTCTATTCCGATAAGAGCAATCTGCGTTCCATTTCTTTCAATAGCTACATGTTCATTCATCAGTAACCTCCACCCCATTGCAGCATGAACCTCCTTCAATTTTACCAGATTTTCCAATTTTTGTTCGGCGGAGTCCCAGTTTACATATTCACCATAATCATGATTGCCTAGTACCGAATAAACTCCCATCGGAGCATTTAATCTGGAAAAAATATCTGTGTAGCTATCCATTTCGCTGGCCAGATTATTCACTAAATCGCCGGTGAAAAGGATAATATCCGGCCTTTCTGCCAATATCTTTTCAACACCTTTTGCAACCGCCTTCTTATTATTAAAACTCCCAGAATGAATATCTGAAATATGTACCAGTTTAAGTCCCTTGAAAGCCTCAGGCAGTTCAGCAAAGGCAAGCCTTATTTTATTAACCTGGTAGCGGTATTTATTTCCAAACCCATACAGAAGGGTCCCAAACAGGGTTCCTCCCATTATCATTCCAGTCCAGCTCAGGAATGCCGACCTTGATATTCCCTCACCACTTTCTTTACCATCAGCTACAGATGCCTGAGTCGTCATAATTTTCCCTACAACCCATTGCACAGCCCTTCTCGTATCATCCAGCAGGAAAAAAAAGGAAGCCACAATCTTGGCAAAAAACAATCCCGCCAGAAGGGCAAATACTGTTGAACGTCCGATTCTTGCCTGCCTCTCAAAATGAATATAGGGCAGTAAAATCAGTAAAAGAATGGCTGATACCGATATTACCCAATAAGCAATATGGATACCAGTCCTTATTTTTTGCGACGTATGACTGGTAACGACCTTAAGTGCCTGAAAAAAATAAATATCAAGCAACACCATAAATCCTATAAGAATCCACCAAAAAGGAGAGTTTCGCATATTAAAACATCAAATTTAAGTTGGGAAAGAGTACGGGCATTGTTTTCATGAACACTTATTTTTGCTGTCCCGGCAAACTAAAAATTCAGCATATGAAATTTACATATTTCGGCCATTCTTGCTTCCTGATTGAAACAAATGGCAAAAAACTTTTGTTTGATCCTTTTATTACACCTAACGAGTTGGCAAAAAACATAGATATTAACAAAATTGAGGCTGATTATATTTTAGTATCACACGGCCACGAAGATCATATCGCAAATTGTGTGGCTATTGCCGACTTAACCGGTGCTAAAATTATTTGCAGTTGGGAAATACATGTATGGCTCGGCGACCAGGACATTACAAATGTTCATCCCATGAATATAGGGGGTAAATGGGATTTTGGAGATTTTACAGTAAAATGTACAGTGGCACAACATTCAAGCGGTTTGTCTGACGGACAATATGGCGGCAACCCAATGGGCTTTATTATTACCAGCAGCGAAGGCAGTTTTTACTACAGCGGAGATACAGCTCTAACATTAGATATGCAATTAATTCCCCGTTGGGCTAAATTAAATTTTGCCATCTTACCCATTGGCGACAACTTTACCATGGGCTATGAGGATGCTCTGGACGCTGCAAAGATGGTTGACTGCGGAAATATCATTGGGGTGCATTTTGATACTTTTGGGTTCATCAAAATAAATCACAAAAAAGCATTTGAAACATTTGATGAAGCAGGAATTAAACTAACCCTGCCAAAAATTGGAGAAACAATTACTATTTAATAATCAAAAAATATATCCGCCTCAGGCGGAAATGGGCATGGCAAGAATAATAGGAGTAGCAAACCAAAAAGGAGGAGTAGGAAAAACAACCACGGCAATTAACCTCGCTGCAAGTTTTGCGGTGCTGGAATATAAAACATTGTTGGTTGATGGGGATCCGCAAGCAAACAGTACTACAGGCGTTGGATTCGACCTTCATAATATTACCCAAAGCCTGTATGATTGTATGGTGAACGAGGTAAGGGCAAAAGATGTGGTGCTGAAAACAGAAATCCCGAATCTTGACCTCATTCCTTCGCATATTGACCTTGTAGGTGCAGAAATAGAAATGATCAACTACCCAAACCGGGAAAGTGTACTCAAAAATATTCTTGAAAGCATAAGAGACGAATATGATTTTATCATTATTGACTGCTCTCCTTCCCTTGGCTTGATAACTGTAAATGCACTTACTGCTGCTGATGCAGTAGTTGTACCAGTACAATGCGAATTTTTTGCCCTTGAAGGATTAGGAAAATTGCTAAATACAATAAAAATAGTACAGAATCGGTTGAATACTTCTCTTGTAATTGAAGGCATACTGATGACAATGTATGATGGCCGCCTTCGCCTTTGCAACCAGGTTGTAAGTGAAGTAAGACGTCATTTCGAAGATATGGTTTTCAGTACAATTATTCATCGTAACTCAAGGCTGGCCGAAGCACCAAGTGCCGGTAAACCAGTCATATTGTATGATGCAAACAGTAAAGGCTCTATAAACTACCTGAACCTTTCAAAAGAAATTTTGCAAAAAAACGACATGACCAAAATAAAAAATGATGAGAGAATAATTGAATAAGAACAGTTAATCTTAGCACCTTTCTTAATCGTAAACTTCACAATGACAAATCCGAAACAGAATAAAGAATTACTTGGAAAAGGTATCCGCTCACTACTGCAGAGTATTGATTCTGATTTAAAAACCGGCAGCGGCCATTTGAAAACAAATGTGGTTGAAAACGCAACCGGTATTAACCGGATAGCCATTGACCAGATTGAAGCTAACCCTAAACAGCCCCGTCGTGATTTTGAAGAACAGACACTGAAGGAACTGGCTGATTCAATAAAACTGCATGATATTATTCAGCCCGTTACTGTTACAAGACTTGCAAATGGAAAATACAGGCTTATTTCAGGTGAAAGAAGATGGAGAGCCGCAAGAATGGCCGGCATTAAAGACATTCCGGCATATGTAAGGCAGGCCAACGATGTGCAACTGTTGGAACTGGCTTTGCTTGAAAACCTGCAACGGGAAGATTTGAATGCAATGGAAGTTTCGCTGAGTTATAAAAGAATGATGGAGGAACTTGATTATACACAAGAGCAGGTAGCCGAACGAATGGGAAAAGACAGGAGCACCGTAGCAAATTTCAAAAATTCTTCGTCAAATGGATGCATCGCTTGATTAACAAAGTGAGGACAAAGGCTTAAAATGTATTTTTTAAAGAACAAGAAAAGAATAGTCAGTCAAATAATTCTGATATCACTGCTTTTTTGCAGTATCATAAATTTTGCCCAAAATAATGAGCCGGCTCATTTGTCTAAAGACAGTGTGAATACTCCTGTTATAGTTAAAAAAACAAACAGGTACGATTCGGCAATGCAGGCACACAGTCCACGAAAAGCGGCTATAAAATCAGCTCTGTTACCCGGGTTAGGGCAGATTTACAATAAAAAATATTGGAAATTGCCTTTAGTATATGGAGCATTAGGAACCTGCGGTGGAATTTTTGCATACAATATTAAATGGTACAAAAAAACACGGTTTGCTTACACAGTTTTGTATAACAAGGATACCGGAAGTTTTAGCAAGGTAGATCCCAAGCTGCGATTCCTTGTAGAAAACAACCGGCTTGATGATCTTCGCTATTACCGGAACTCATACCGGCGGGATGTGGATTATTCAGCTCTCTTTTTTCTCATATTTTGGGGATTAAACGTGGTTGATGCCACTGTTGATGCCCACCTGAAAAGTTTTGATGTAAGCTCGGATTTAAGTTTACAAATAAAACCAGGTTACAGCGAATTAGCAAACACTGGAGGCCTCAGCCTAGTGTTGAAAATTGGAAAATAAATTATCTGCCTTCTTTCCGTACCTGGTTTTTATAATCCATAAATTTGGACAAATAAATTATTGTACCATGCGTATTGCATTAATTGGTTATGGGAAAATGGGGAAAGCTATTGAAGAAGTGGCGATTCAAAGAGGACACAAAGTAGAAATTAGAATTGATCAGCCCAATCTTAATGAATTTACCAAAGAAAATATGGCTGACATAGATGCTGCCATTGAATTTACCAGTCCGCATAGTGCTTACGATAATGTAAAAAATGTCTTGAGTTCAACGTTCCCGTTGTATGCGGTTCTACCGGCTGGACAGAAAGGCTTGGTGAATTAAAACAATTAAGTACTGATCTTAATGGAGCTTTTGTGTATTCGAGCAATTACAGTGTGGGAGTTAATATTTTTTTTGAAATAAATAAGAAACTTGCTGCCCTTATGGCTCCTCACCACGAATACGAGGTTATTCTGGAAGAAATCCATCATACTGCTAAGAAAGATGCACCAAGTGGTACAGCTATAACCCTGGCTGAAGACATTCTAAAGCAGGTACACAGAAAAAAACAATGGGTAAATGAATTGAGTGACAATCCCGAAGACCTTGAAATCATAAGCCAGCGTATTGACCCTACACCTGGCACACACAGTGTAAAATACTCTTCTGTTATTGATAATATTGAAATTATTCATACAGCACATAACCGAACCGGATTTGCAACTGGATCTGTAATTGCAGCAGAGTTTTTATTTCAAAAAAAGGGGTTTTATACCATGAAAGATGTGCTTGGCTTATGAAGCTAATTATCGCAATTATTTTTTGTTTTATAAATACTATTATTGCCCGGTCACAGGTAAATAGCGACAGTCTTCGCAATATAATTGCATCAAAAAACTCCGTTTATACTGAAAAAATGAATGCTTTTATTCATCTGGTAGAAAGTTACCAGTTGAATAATTTTGACTCGGCACTTATTGAAAGTGATAAAGCACTGCTAATAGCCCGCAAAAATGCCGATTCGTTATATGTGGCCATTTTAAAAAGACAAATCGGAGTTGCAAACTATTTTAAAGGAAAATATGATATAGCCGCCATAAACTTTTATGAGGCTATTTCTATACTTGAGAAATTAAGCAACCAGAAAGAGCTGGCAACTACTTATAATGATCTGGCAAAATTGTACCGAAAAACAAGAGATCTCGATAAAGCACTGGATAATTACAATAAAGCAGATAAAATATTCAGGCAATTGAAAGACACTGGTGGAATTGCCATGATACTGAATGAGTCAGGAGTAGTGTTTGAATACAGAGAAGATTTTGAGGAAGCCGTTAAACGCTACAACACTTCAATGAAACTTGCAGAACTAACAGGTGACTCATTAAGCATATCTTATTCTCTGAGTAATATTGCAGGAGTTTTCGTTACAGAGAAAAAATTTGAACTGGCTGAGGAAAATCTTTTAAGAACACTGAGGATACGACAAATACTCAAGGACAGCTTTGCTATCGCCCTCACCTACTCTGACCTTGGAGCTACAATGAATGCAAAAGGAGATTACGGAAAAGCCATTTTATATATATTAGAAAGTAACCGTATTGCTGAAAAACTGAATTATCCGGAGCTGCAGTCCAATAACTTTAATGAATTATCGTTGCTTTACAAAAAGCAGGGAGATTTTCAATCGGCATACCGATACTATGTAAAAAGAACTACTTCCCGTGATAGCCTTTTTGCAATTGAAAAAACAAAACAAATTCAAGAACTGAATGCCCGGTATGAAACAGAGAAAAAGAACAGCAAATTATTCACCAGCAGAACCGGCTTCGGCTTCAAACTTATATGTTTGTTGGTATAGCAGGTTTTGTTCTTTTTGTCTTCAATGCTGGCATATTCCTATTATAAAAGATATAAACTGCGAAAAGAAAGCCAGCACCAGGGTGAACTGATGAAACAACAGGAAATAGCTGTAAAGGCAGTCCTGGAGGCCGAAGAAAAAGAAAGACAGCGCATTGCCAAAGATTTGCACGACGGTGTCGGGCAAATGATGAGTGCAGCAAAAATGAACTTATCTGCATTTGAAGATGAGGCGAATTTCTTTAATGATGAACAGAGAAATTCCTTCCAAAAGATAATCAATCTTGTTGATGACAGTTGTCGTGAAGTAAGAAATGTATCACATATAATGATGCCTAATGCATTGCTCAAAAACAATTTATCAGCTGCAATAAACGAATTTGTTGATAAACTTTCAAACAAAAAACTAAAAGTACAGGTATATACTGAAGGACTGGATGAAAGAATAGATGCAAATATCGAGACCGTTTTATACAGGGTTATTCAGGAATGTGTAAACAATACAATCAAACATTCCGGAGCAGATACACTTGTTATTTCAGTTATAAAAGATAAAGATGGCATTAGTGGAACTATTGAAGATAACGGAAAGGGTTTCGACACATCAGATAAAGAGAAATTTGAAGGAGTTGGCCTCAAAAATATAACAAGCCGTATTGAATATCTGAAAGGTTCTGTTGACTTCGACTCAGCACCGGGAAGGGGAACATTGGTTGCATTACATGTCCCATTAATGCTATCTGAAAAAACTGTACCTTAATCTTTTATAGGCAGATTTCTCACCAACTATTATACTTAATGAAACAGGAAAAAATTATACTGGGTATTGTTGACGACCATCAAATAGTTATTGACGGGCTAATGTCGTTACTTAAGGGTCATGAGAACTTCAGTTTTGCCTTTGCCACTACCGACCCCACTAGTGTTTTGGAATCTGTTTTAAAAAAAAGAATTGATGTATTACTTACAGATATTATGATGCCTGAACTACCTGGCAATGAGTTGGCAAAACAAATAAAGAAACATTTTCCTGATGTGAAGATCCTGGCTTTATCAATGAGTGGGCAGGGCGATTTGGTTAGCGAAATGATTGAGCAGGCTGATATATCAGGCTATGTGCTGAAAAAACACAGGCAAGCAGGAGTTAATAGCTGCTTTAGAAAAAATTGCCGGTGGCGGTATCTATTTCAGCGAAGAGGTGATAAAAGAACTCCAATTAGTAGGCCAAAGAAAAAAGCAAAAGGAAGAATCGCAGTTAACCGCAAGAGAAATTGAGATAATACAGCTGATTGAAAGGGAATTCAACAACAGGCAAATTGCCGAAACACTCTACATTTCTGAACGGACGGTTGAAACACACAGAAAAAACATTTTCAGAAAAACAAATACCAATTCGGTAATTGGTCTTGTTAAGTATGCATACGAATACCGGCTGATATAATTAAACAGAGATTTTTCTTATTTAGCAAAACAAAAAAGCCATCCGCATTTGCGAATGGCTTTATCTATTTTAATCTGTCAATTATACTTTAAAGTGAGCAAAAGCCTTATTGGCTTCAGCCATACGGTGTGTATCTTCTTTCTTTTTGAAAGCAGAACCTTCACCTTTACTGGCTGCAACAATTTCGTTAGCCAGTTTATCAGCCATACTGCGGCCGTTTCTTTCACGGCTGTAGCGAATTAACCACTTTATGCTTAATGAAATTTTCCTGTCTGCACGAACTTCGGAAGGAATCTGAAAGGTAGCACCACCAATACGACGGCTACGAACCTCAACAGCGGGGGTTACATTTGTAAGTGCTTTTTTCCAAACTTCATATCCATCTTCACCTGTCTGTTTGGCAACTTTCGCTAATGCATCATAGAAAATTGTAAAGGCACCGCTTTTTTTGCCTTCCCACATCAGGTTGTTTACAAAACGGGTAACCAGTTTATCATTATACCTTGGGTCGGGTGCTAAAGGGAGCTTTTTCGCTTGTGCTTTCCGCATATCTTATAATATTTCTTTGTTCTTAATTTAATTATTTCTTGGCTTTCTCTTTCTTAGTACCATATTTAGAACGGCTCTTCTTACGGTCTTTTACACCGGCTGTGTCGAGAGAACCACGAACAATGTGATAACGAACACCAGGTAAGTCTTTCACCCTTCCACCGCGGATAAGAACGATTGAGTGTTCCTGAAGATTATGACCTTCTCCGGGTATGTAAGCAATTACTTCTACTTTGTTGGTAAGGCGTACCTTGGCAACTTTACGAAGAGCCGAGTTAGGCTTTTTAGGTGTGGTTGTATACACCCTTGTACATACGCCACGACGCTGGGGGCACTGATCCAAAGCCCTTGATTTGCTTTTGGCCCTGATAATTTCTCTTCCTTTTCTTACTAATTGTTGAATTGTAGGCATTCTTAACCCTTATTTTTGGGACGGCAAAGGTAAAGGCGCTAAGGTGAAATTCCAAAAATCCTCCAAAATAATCCACTCAAAATCATAAAATAATTACTTTTTTCAAGCAAAATGTCCCAAAACCTGTGGTTTCGGGACATTTATTTCTTTCAAAATACTTACTTATTTAACTGACAGCATCCAGTTGTAAACATCCTCTGACCTGGCCACTCTAATATCTGTGAGCCTTTCCTTAATCTTAGCTGCTGTTTTCCAGCTATCCGGAGCAAATTTCATTTCAATATCATTATACCGCAACTCCTGTACATAAGAAATAGTAGCTGCAGTTCCTGTACCGAAAATTTCATTAAGCTGTCCATCCCGGTATGCGGCAACGATTTCATCAATGCTAAGCGGTCTTTCTTCCACATTTAGTCCCATATCCTGCAAAAGGGTAATGACACTTTTCCGGGTTACCCCAGCCAAAATAGTTCCCTGACTTAAATCAGGAGTAATAGCTGTATTCCCTATAATAAAGAAGACATTCATTGTGCCGCACTCCTGCACATATTTATGCGCTGTGGCATCTGTCCAAAGTACCTGATCATATCCGCCTTTTTTGGCCTGCGCTGTGGGGAACATAGCAGCACCATAATTACCGGCTGCCTTTGCATATCCGGCACCACCTTCAGCAGCCCTAACATATTCTTCCTCAACCAATAATCTCATAGGAGCATTATAATAAGGACCAGATGGGCTAAGAATAATCAGAAACTTATACTTATCAGAGGGTCTTACACCAATCAGTTCATCAGTAGAAATCATAAAAGGTCGAATATACAACGCATTATCTTCTTTTGAAGGGATCCAGTCTTTATCTAACGAAATTAACTTCACCATCCCATCCATAAATATTTCTTCGGGCACTTCCGGCATCTGCATACGCTGAGCAGAAATATTAAACCTCTTAAAATTATCATAAGGGCGGAAAATATAGGCATTGCCGTCTGCATCTTTGTAGGCCTTAATCCCCTCAAAAATTGCCTGACCGTAATGCAACACTGCCAGTGCAGGGGTAATACTAAAAGACCCATACGGCTTTATCTGTACATTTTTCCATTCACCGTTTTCATAATCAGCCTCGAGCATATGATCGGTAAAAACTTTACCAAAAGGAAGATTGTCAAAATCTACTTCAGACAATCTGCTATTTTGCACTTTTGTTATTGAAATTTCCATTGTTGCAGTCATAAAAGTATATTTTTGAAGACCCAAATAAACGAAAAAAAGCTAACAGTCATTAGTGATTATTATCAGCCTTTTATGGATTTAAATCATATTGAACTACTACCACAATCAGTTGCAGAATTGTACACCTCTGTGTTAATACAATCTGGTGACAATAATACCATTTTTTACAATGAAAAAATGGAAACTAATGATAAAAAAGAAGTAAAAAAAAATCACTGGAAATCATTAGGTAATAATCAAAAAAACATTCTTGTAATTGTAAACTATAAAGAAGCCGTACATATACCTGACAATGAACTGGCATTACTAACCAGCATTCTCAATGCATGCAAGCTTACCGTGGCTGATGTGGTCATTGTGAACCATAACAATCATCCCGATGCAGGATATAAAGAACTGGCTTACATTTTAATACTAGGCATATTTTATTGTTTGGGGTGGAGCCCCTTGAATTTAGGCTACCCATGAACTTTCCCCATTTTCAATTGCAATCATTCAGCAATTGTATATACCTTTTCTCTCCTCCCCTTTCCAAGGTTGAGATAAACAAAGACCTTAAAAGAAGCCTTTGGGAAAGCCTTAAAAGATTATTTTCTCTTTAATTTTTAATTTATTTTAATGAACCTGATATTCGCTACCAATAATCAACACAAAGTAGAAGAATTGCGTCCTCTTGTTGATCCGAAATACAAGATTACTACATTGAAAGAAGCTGGTATCGATATTGACATTGCCGAACCATTTGATACGCTGGAAGAAAATGCATCAGCCAAAGCAGGTACTATTTATGACCTTACCCACATTAACTGTTTCAGTGAAGATACCGGATTGATTGTTGACGCTTTGAATGGTGAGCCGGGCGTAAAAAGTGCCCGGTACGCAGGTGAAAAATGTTCTTTTGAAGATAATGTTGAAAAGTTGCTGACTAATTTAAAAGGTAAAACAAACAGAACTGCCCGTTTCAAAACTGTAATTTCGCTGGTAATTAATGGGGAAGAGACCTTTTTTGAGGGTACTTGCGAAGGACAAATAACAGAATCACCTAAAGGAAAGGGCGGTTTTGGCTATGATCCTGTTTTTGTTCCCCAAGGCAGCGATAAAACATTTGCCGAAATGAACCGGGAAGAAAAAGCAATTTTCAGCCATCGGTCTAAGGCAACTGGAAAACTTGTCGCATTTTTGAATACGTTATAAACAAACTTCTGATTTTGACAACTGAACGCAACCAAAATACTACAGAAAGCGACTTAATAAACGGATGCATAGAAGGAAACCGCAGAATGCAGGAAGAACTCTATCGCAGATTTTCTCCCCGTATGTACGCCGTTTGTCTGCGCTATGCTGGAAATAGCGAAGAAGCACAGGACATTTTACAGGAAGGCTTTATTAAGGTCTTTAAAAAATTGGAAAGCTTCCGGGGCGATGGCTCCTTTGAAGGCTGGATACGCAGAATATTTGTAAATACTGCTATTGAACATTTCAGAAGAAAAAAATACCTGACTCCAGTAACTGAAAAGGAAGAAAATACAATTGAAGGAAGCTATACTTCTGCTTTGGATGACCTGGCAGCAAAAGACATTATGGCGTTGGTTCAGCAATTGTCACCAGGATACCGGACCGTTTTTAACATGTATGTGGTAGAAGGCTATTCACACACA
Organism: Chitinophagaceae bacterium; assembly: GCA_016719815.1. Lineage (GTDB taxonomy): Bacteria > Bacteroidota > Bacteroidia > Chitinophagales > Chitinophagaceae > JJ008. The sequence goes on from JADJYK010000003.1 coordinate 160,002, forward strand.
GAAATCGGCGGCATCCTTGGCATCAGTGAAGGAACCAGTAAATCGCAGCTGTCAAGAGCTAAGGTAATATTACAGGACATGGTAAGAACATTTCTTGACAGAAACAGAGGTTAGAAAAATGAACAACAGTTTACAATATAAACTCACTTTTCACGAAGTGACACCGCCAGAAGGCGTTTGGGAAAGAATTGCGGTTGAACTGCCAGATGCTAATCTGTCTGGAAAAATTTCCACTTTACTGAATAGTGCTGAAGTTGTTCCACCATCCGATATTTGGGGAAAAACATCAGCTTCACTTGACGAAAATTATCATTCGGCAAAATTTGCTACTAAACTTCAGAAACTTGAAGTTATACCTCCTGTTTCTCTCTGGCGAAACATAGAGCAATCACTCAATAGTTACACCGAAGTTGCCCCGGCAATAAAAAGGAAACTCTTTCCCCTTTGGAAATATGCTGCAGCAGCGGCTATCATCAGTGTAATGGCCTGGGGCGGACTGAAACTGATTAGCAATAATAATAGCGCCGGAGAAACTGCTGTTTCCGTTACTTCTCCTGACACTGGCACATTCCAGCATAATGAACAATCTGCCCTTACAAACGAAAACTCAAGCCTTGTTCTTACGGGTGAAGAGGAAGAAGCCCGAAATGATGCTGCACTCGAGGCCAGTAAGAAAGTGTATGCCAGTATTGATATACCCAAAATAAAAAGCAAAGCGAAAGTTGCTTCTGGTTTCTACTTTACAAATGAAAATATAGCTGCCGCAGACCCTGACTTCACATTAGTTCAGCCAAAAATGGGAAACCTTTCGCTTGAAGACAGATACTATATGATGATCACAAAAGAGGGAAAAGTAATCAGAATGTCAAAAAAACTTGGACATATAGCCTGCTGTATTTCAGGCGAAGAACATGACACTGAATGTATAAATCAGTTGAAAAAATGGCAGGAAAAATTAGCCAGTCAGCACGGCACAAATTCACCTGGCAATTTCATGGATTTGTTAAGTCTTGTTAATGCCCTCGAAGAAAAATAATCTTTCAAATCATTACTTTTATCGAAATATACCGGCATGGCAAGAATAAAAATCCTTTTGCCTGAAAAGTTTTCTTTCAGTTGTAAAATCCCTGTTCGCATAACTGATATTAATTATGGCGGACATGTTGGAAATGATTCTGTTTTATCAATAATACACGAAGCAAGAATGCAGTTCCTTCATCATTACGGTTATAGCGAAATGGACCTGGCTGGTGCTGGTATGATAATGGCTGATGTAGCTATAGAGTTTAAAGGCGAGTTGTTCTATGGCGATATAATAACAGCTTCGGTTATAGCGACAGATTTCAGCAAGATTGGATTTAATATTATGTATTTGCTGGAAAAGGAGACTAACGAAATAAAAAAAACGATAGCATATGCAAAGACCGGAATGATTTGTTATGATTATTCCGCCAGAAAAATTGTTATTGTACCAGAAGTTGCAAAAAAGAAACTTCAGCACTAAAATCAGGAATTCCAGATTTTCCAGTTTTCTTCTGCCTGTATAACCAGCATATCCGAACCGTTCTTTATTGAAGCCCCTTGTTTCTTTCCTTTGTTTAAAAACAATGTCTCATCAGGATTATAAACAAGATCGTATAAATAGTGCTCCGCAGTAATTGAGTTGTATTGAATGGGGGGGCACGAATCCACTGCGGGATACATTCCAAGAGGGGTTGTATTAATAATTATTTGCGTCTTTGCTATTATTTCCGTTGTAAGGTCTTCGTAAACATACTGCGCCCCATTGTGCAACTGACGGCTTACAATGCTATAAGATATGCCCAATTGCCGTAATGCATACACTACAGCTGCAGTCGCACCACCATTACCCAATACCAATGCACTGGTATGATGATGCTTTATTCCTACCCTGAAACTCTCTCTGAAACCAATATAATCAGTATTAAAACCAAATAATTTCCCGTCAATAATCCTTATGCAATTACATGCATTTAGTCCTGGTGGAATTCCATCTGCATTATGTAAGAAAGGCAACACTGCCTGTTTATAAGGAATAGTAACTGCAAGTCCTTTCAAAGATAAGTTGCCTGGAATTACTTTCCGGAGTAGATCTTCAATTGATTTGATGGAGTAGTTATCAAAAAAGCAATCAATTAATCCTTCTTTTTCAAATTTTTCGTCAAAAAATTGCTTCGAAAAAGAGTGGGAAAGAGGATATCCGATTAAGCCATATGTCCGCATCAGGTTGTTTCCTTTTTTGTAAGAAACATTTCAAATGTATCTCCTCTAAGGCCAATGCGCATCGCTTCCAGCGGAATAACCTCAGATGGGGCAATATTGCCAAGATTAGCATTACAGCCCAGCAATTCGATAAAATACAATTGCTGTGCTTTTTGTGGAGCTTCCCCAAAGTATTTTTTCGCCTGGTATTTGGGTCAATATTTCCTGAACGAGACCTTCTCTAACCTCCCCGCTTCCACGATAGATCCCTACATTACCAGCTTCTCTTGCTTCAGCTATAACATAAGTAGAACCAGCTTCCAGTTCGGCCTTCATTAATTCAATCCATTTGTAAGGAGGAATAATATGTGCAGCATCTTTACTACCCACTTCACTCAATACTATACCATATTGGGTCAGTTTTTCGATATAGCCACATTTTTCGGCATGTGGAATAGTTATGGAACCGTCACTCACTTCCATGTGTGTGATACCAAAATTTTTGCAAACAGAGATGTAATCTTCAAACTGGTTACGGATTAGAAAAGCTTCGAACAAAGTGCCTCCAAAATAAACAGGCATATTGTAAGCCCTATATACTTCCAGTTTCTCCTCCAGGTTTGGAGTTACATAAGATGTTCCAAAACCAAGTTTAACAATATCTACATGCGGATGGGCAACACTCAAAAAATTTTTTGTCTCTTCAACACTCAGTCCTTTATCCATTACCATTGTAATGCCTGATTTGCGGGGTTTTATATACCTGTCGGGTATTTGGGTAAGATTGAAGTTCATATTGAATAATTTTAGTTCCGGAAGGTTCTTTCCGGTGTTGGCAAAAATAAGGAAGAATAAATATTAACTGGCTGATTTTGAGCAGATGCAGAAACCTTAAGCTAAATAGACTTATTTCTTTTGTATCGGGCAATAATATCCACAACCTGCTGGTTCTGGAGGACAGAAGGATTCAATTCTACTAACTTCTTCAGCATTTTAGGATGTTTATACATAGCCCCTTCCAATTGTAACAAAGCGTCTTTAGATTTGCCTAAAGCCAAAAGCACCGCGACTTGATAGTATTCAAAAATGGGTTTCCTGCCGGTTGCCAATAAAGCTGCTTCTGTTTGTTCCAGAGCTTCTTCAAAATAAGATGCATTGTATAAACAGCGTATCATAGCTTCCCAGCCATTTGCAGTTTTAGGTCTTACACTAACTACATTGGTAAAATATTGGATTGCATCTTTGTAGAGACCTAACCTCATTTTACATTCTCCGGCGAGCAAGTTATATTCAGGTTGCAGCCTGTGGATTTGCAAAGCCAAATGGAGTTGCTTCAGGCAACTCTCCCACTGGCTTTCGTTAAAGTAAGTAAACGCAATTTTATAAAACAACCGGCTGTCATCCTGCCGCAGGTGCGAAGCTTTACGATAATACATCCGGGATTGTGGATACTTCTTCAATTTTTCGTAACAGTAACCCAGTGCCTCAAAAATTGCATCTTCTGGCTTGGCCAGTTCAGTAACTTTCTCCAATACTTCTATTGCCTCTTTGTACTTACGTAACCTTATATAAGCATCTCCCATATTTCTGTATGCATAATCAAACTTTTCATCAATAGCAAGTGCATACTGGTAAGCATCAATTGATTTTTCATATAACTTGAGTCCCTGGTATGCCGCCGCAAGGTTAAACCAGGCAAGTTCATTATATGGATATTCATCAATAATACGTTGGTGTAGCTTTATACTTTCATCATTACGGCCGGTAAAATCCGTCCAAAAACAGATTTTGTGTAAAGCCTCTTCATTGTTTGGCTCTTCCTTCAAAACCATTTTCAGACAGTCAAAAACTTTATCAAAATCCTCATAATCATCATATACATCGGCAAGTTCAAATAACAGGTCAACTTTTTCTTCACCTTCAAAAATGGCTACAGCTTCTTCCAGCAATGCGACTGCTTTTTCATGCATTTCCAAAGCCAGATAGGCATCTGTCTTAAGTATATAAATATTAATATCACCTGCATCAAGAACACTTACCTGTTCTAATATCCCCAATGCTTCCTTATACTGGCGATTAACCAACAATACATCTGCTTTTTTTATCAGGAGAATAGAAGAATATGGAAAATGTTCGCAACTAATTTCAGCAGCTTCAGCAGCCTTTGAAACCTCTTCCTTTTCGAGGAAATAGTCTATTAGTATTTCAAAAGCCTCTTCTTCTAAAAACGAATGGCTACGTCCATTTCTCAAATTTTCGTACTGTTGCAGCAATTCCAGCATCTGCTCCTTGTCTTCACGGTAAGGGTTATTTTCCTTCATTTAGCCACATTTGATGAACAAAAGTACTTAAGTGCTCTAATATCTGCACAATCTCCATTCTGACTTATAATTCAACAAGTTAAGTAAAACACATCCTTTAATTAGTGGTAATTTTCCCCATATGTGCAAAATAGATTCAGCTATTTGCCAACTATTTGTAACATTTTGCCATCTAATACGTTAATACTATATTAAAGTTCTGAACAAACACTTTGTTAAATTCCATTTTTTCTCTTTATTTTTGTAAAAATGAGAAGGCCTAAACTGACTATATTATTGAAATTAGCTGCCAGTAAAATTGCTGTAATTACTTTATTTACAGTTACTACTGTTGCTTCTTTCGCAACGTTGGGCGACGGAGGCAAAAGAACTAACCGTTTCGGGGTTACTTTGATAAGTAAAAATAATTATAAACCAGGATCAATTTCCTTACATTCCAATTATACTTACCGGGGCAGTACTATTTTTAATGCCAATTCTATTAGTTCCGAGAAAAAGGTAATTCGGTTAAATTCTACTGTTACTCTCCAAAAAGGTAATACTTCATTTATTGTACCGCTTAAGAAGAATGTTGTTGTAAGCAGAATTTCTATAGGTATAAATAACAATCTGAATCAACGTAATTAGTAATTAATTACCTGAACCTTTACTTTCCTCATACGTCATAACCCTGTAACCCGCTTTAGGTATGTCAAATTTTGATTGTACAACAGGATCAAACTTAATAGAGGAAACTGTATAAGTGACATTCATTTTGCCCAATTTTGCTTCATATTGCATAGCAAGCCCTGGAAGGTTTTTATTAATATATTGCACATCCATATTGGCCGGAATTAACTCTTTGGTAAAGTAAACTGTAAACTCTGTCCCATCTGCCATTTTTCCAACAGCCTTCTGACACTTATAGTCTTTTATGGTCTTGTACTCTTCAAAAAGAGTAAACAAAACACCATCAGATTTTTTATTAGACTCTTTCCAGTTTTCAGCAGTCATCTTAATCATATATTTCTGCTCACCATATTCTTTCAATACTGTTACATTTCCAGTTTTACCGTCAATAATAGTAGCTTGGGTACCTAAGGAACTAATCATCTCCGAACGGCTAGAATTTCCTTTCAGATAAATAACACTTGTAGCTCCATCCAAAAGATCAGCTGCTTGTGGTGTCTGGTTACTCGTATTGATGACAATATCATATGAAATGGTAGCCTCGGTAAGTTTTCTTTGGCCTAAAACCAATAAAGAGCTAAAAATGGCCGCAATTATCAATGTAATTTTTAAAATACTTTTCATTTTGCCTGTTTCCTTAAATAAACAATAAAAAGATGTGACAAATTAGCTAATTAGTTGCAAGAGACTACTAATACAGATCATTTTCTCTGATATTCAGCAAAAACGGGCCAGAAATGACCCCCAATCCGTTTTATTATAATTTTTTTAACTAATATTACCTTTTACCCTTTTGTTGCATTTCCTTCAATTTTTTCTGCTGTTCCTGCATTTGTTCCAACCGTTCCTGCCACTTGGATTTTGACTTTGGCTTCTTCCTGTTTTCAGCCATTTTAGCCAATATCTTATCATGATCAATAATATAGGTTTGTATTACAAACTGCAAGCCTAGCGTAATAAGGTTCGACACTGTATAATACCATGTGAGCGCCGAAGGCAGACTGTTAAAGAAGAACAAGAGAAAAATCGGGAAAATATAGGGCATGTATTTCAGCATTGGATTGCTTTGGTCGGGTGTCATGCTCATACTGTACACTGAAATCAAAAAACTGGTAAGGGTGGCAGTAACATTAAACAAGCTTATATGACTACCCAGCAAGGGGATACTGAAGCCAAATTTTATCGGAGCATCATACGCTGCCAGGTCGCCAGACCAAAGAAAACCTGCTCCTCTTAAAGCAATATCCGAACTAAACAAACTGAATAAAGCAAAGAAAATGGGAATCTGCAATAACGCAGGCAAACAACCGCCTAATGGATTAACTCCAGCCTCACGGAACAGTTTCATCTGCTCCATACTGTATGCCTGCTGATCTGCCCCCAGTTTTTCTTTTAGTTGTGCCAGTTCAGGACGAAGCACCCGCATTTTTGCACCGCTTAAATAGCTCTTATAAAGTAAAGGCGACGTAAGCAAACGAATGAAAATTGTTAGCAGCGCAATAGCAAGTCCCATGCCTCCGGCAAAACCTTTAAAAAAGTCGAAAATGGGCATAATAAGATACTTATTAATTGGCCTTACAAACGAGTAAATACCCTGACCAAGATTTATAAGTTTCTCATACTTCTTATCATATTTCTTCAGAATATGGTACTCTGAAGGTCCATAAAAAAGATTGAAAGGTATAACTGAGGGGGCACCAGGTTTAACTGTCAGTTTCATATTGGCAGTTGCCTTAACAATCATCCTGGCCGAATCATCCGGTATCTCCCAGTTCATATCACCAGAAGTAAACTTATCCTTAGCTGTTAAAGCACCGAAGAAAAAGCGCTGCCTTACTCCCACCCAGTCAACAGACTCCTCAAAACTTTTGCTTTTTTTACGTCCGATAGTATGATAATCAAACTCACCATCTTTAACATATCCAACCTGCGTATTCTGTTTCTCGTAAGAAATATCCGATTCCTGTTGCGGAGCCGCATATTGCCAGTTTATTACCATTGCCCCTTGCTGTAACAGATGATCAATTCCATTCATTTTTACATTAAAGTCGATCATGTAATCATCCGGCCTAATGGTATACTCATGAACAATGTACTGTCCACTACTGTCATTCGGGGTTAAAGTGAAAGAAATAGTCTTATTTCCATTATTTGACGATGAGTCAATTTTAGTAAAGTCCAGGTTGGCAGTTTCCTCGCTTATTTTTCCGGTGTTTATCCTGTAACTGAGTTTATCATACTCTGTTCCGGCCATTCTAACCCAATTGCTGTCGAGGCCTTTGTATTTTTTTAATTCTACTTTTTTTACCTGTCCGCCATGGGTTGAAAAGGTAACTTTTATAAGGCTGTTCTCAACTGATACAAGTTTCTCCGTTGAGTCCGTAGCAGCGAAAAAGGCTCCTGCATTGGCAACCATTGTTACTGAATCATTTACTTTTTTCAGTGAATCATCTTTAGGCTTGTTAATTTTTGTAAGAGAATCCTTCACTCTGGCTATTGAATCCTCCTGTGCTTTTTTTGTTTTACTATACGAAGCCTGATCTTTATTAATAATTGTGAAATAGGCAATAAACAATCCGGCTAATAAAACAAAACCGATGATGGTATTACGGTCAAACTTCATTCTATGATATGTTTAATTATGGAGCACCCACGTAAATGTGGGGCGGACGCAAAGATAATGGTTTCACAGGTTGTCAGAATGGTTAATAAATCAACTAAAAGCCGTCAATATCTGCGTTTATTGGGCTGGGAATATGTACTACGCAATCTCTCCCTGAACCGCAGGCCTTTGTTTTGTAGCCATTTTTTCAGAATATTCTTTTGCCGCTTTAATAAAATGCACAAAGATAGGCTGAGGGTTTTCCACTGTGCTTTTTAATTCGGGGTGATATTGCACCCCAATAAAAAAAGGATGGCCGGTCAGTTCGACAATTTCCACCAAGTCGCTTCCGGGGTTTTTGCCACTGGCAATCATGCCTGCCTGCCTGTATTGCTCAAGGTATTGATTATTAAACTCCCAACGATGACGATGTCTTTCTGTTATAGACGAGACATGGTAAATCTTTTCAGCTAAAGAGCCTGGCTTTATTTCACAAGGGTATGCACCCAGCCGCATAGTTCCCCCTTTTGCTGTTACTTTTTTCTGTTCCTCCATCAGGTCTATAACCGGGTTGGAAGTATCAGGATCCATTTCTGTTGAATGGGCATCTTGCATGCCCAGTACATTTCGGGCAAACTCAATAACTGCCATCTGCATTCCAAGACAAATGCCAAAGAAAGGAAGGTTATTTTCACGGGCATACTTCACTGAAATAATTTTTCCCTCAACTCCCCGGTGTCCAAATCCCGGTGCTACCAGCAGCCCATCAAGGCTGGATAGTTTTTCCTGCACATTGCTATCGGTAATAAACTCACTATGTACATTCACGACCTGTACCTGACATTCATTAACGGCACCGGCGTGAATAAAAGACTCCAGTATTGATTTATATGCGTCCTGCAGCTCGATATATTTGCCAATAAGGCCAATTGTAACTTTGCTTTTTGGATATTTTAATTTGTCTAAAAACTCCTTCCACCTGGTGAGTTCCGGCTCTTTATGATCTGTAATATTCATTTTCTTCATACAGATTAAATCCAATTTCTCCCGCATCATCAACAAGGGCACTTCATAAATAGTGGATGCATCCATTGCCTCGATTACAGCTTCCTGCCTTACATTACAAAACAGGGCTATTTTCCTTTTTAATTCAGGTGTTAATTGTTTTTCTGTACGGCAAACAATAATATCAGGATTTACTCCTTCCTGACTCAGCATTTTTACGCTATGCTGTGTTGGTTTGGTCTTTAGCTCCTTTGCTGCTTTCAGGTAAGGAATGAGTGTTAGGTGAACAACCACAGTATCTTCCTGAGGCAGTTCCCATTGCAACTGTCGCATGGCTTCTACAAAGGGCAGACTTTCAATGTCGCCAATCGTTCCACCTATTTCTGTAATTACGATATCATATTTGTTATCCTGACCAAGATGCAGCATCCGTCGCTTTATTTCATCGGTGATGTGAGGAATTACCTGTACTGTTTTCCCCAAATAAGCACCTTCCCTTTCTTTATTTATTACAGTTTGGTAAATACGTCCGGTAGTAACATTATTGGCCTGGGAAGTAAAAATATTCAGAAATCTCTCGTAATGACCAAGGTCGAGGTCAGTTTCTGCACCATCCTCCGTAACATAACATTCGCCATGCTCATAAGGATTCATTGTACCGGGATCAACGTTGATGTACGGATCAAATTTCTGGATTGTAACCTTTAGTCCCCTTGCCTGTAACAGTTTTGCAAGAGAAGCAGCAATAATTCCTTTACCCAATGATGAGGTAACCCCACCGGTAACAAATATATATTTGGCCATAATGTATGGTTATTTGGCGAACCTTAATAAGCTAAATAAAGTGATTGTGACCAGCGGAAGTGCAAGCGAAAACGAGAAAAAATCCGGGAGGTCATGCAAAGATAATCTTATTCAGATTGCATGAAAAAAATCATTTCCACAAACAACGGATTTATTAGTGGAAAAGAGAGGCTGAGATATCCAAAATCAGAATCAGAGTATCCTAATCCTTCAAAATCTTATTATAACTGGTTACCAGCCCCTTTATGATAGCCGAACTAAACCCCTGGTGTTCCATCTCATTCAATCCTGCAATGGTAATACCCTTTGGAGTTGTTACTTTGTCAATTTCATATTCAGGATGCGTACCTTTCTCTAATAACAGTTCTGCAGCTCCTTTAATCGTTTGTGCTGCAATAAGTGAGGCAGTAGCAGCATCAAAACCAATTTCAATGCCACCCTGAATATTTGCCCGAATGTAACGCATGGCATAAGCAGTGCCACAGGCACCCAAGACGGTGGCCGCATCCATCAGCTTCTCGTCAATTATTACCGTTCTGCCCAACTGATCAAACAGCTGCTGGATATAATTTAACTGAGCGGCTGAAGCTCCTGCATGTGCAATACATGTTATGCTCTGCTGTATGGCAATCGCTGTGTTGGGCATTGCCCTTATAACCGGAACCGGTTTGCCAATTGCCTTTTGTAACTGTTCAATCCAAACCCCGGTGATAACCGAAACAAGCACATGCTTTTTAGGATTAAGCATCCCTTTTAAATCTTTCACTACATCGGCATAATTATACGGCTTCACGGCAAGGATAATAATCTCACTTTCCTTTACTGCTTTTTTATTATCACTATAAACATTGCAACTTTTCTCTGCAAACCGGTTTAACGCCTGCAGGTTACGCCTCGTAATAGTAATATCAGCAGGTTTGCTGAACTTACTTACGATTAGACCATCTGCAATTGATGCCCCAAGATTACCACCGCCGATAATTGCTATTCTTTTTGTCATAATAATGATTTATAAAAAAAGCCAGCCCGGCAAACCGGATTGGCAAGCATTTCTGTAAATATAATCTTTTAAGAGTATTAATAGTACGCTTTCTGCTGTAGAAAATTTCTTACATAATCATTTACGCCTTCTTCCAATAAAAAGAATGGGTGATAATAACCGGCAGAAATCAGCTTTGTCATATCAGCCTCAGTGAAATACTGGTATTTATGCCTGATGTCTTCCGGCATATCAATATATTCAATCACCGGTTCTTTATCCATTCCTGCAAAGGTTGACTTTACAAGGTCTTCAAAGCTTCTTGCTTTACCAGTACCCAAATTATACAAGCCGGATGTTACTTTATTATTCATTAACCAAAAGCAAACCTTTGCAACATCTTCAACATAAATAAAATCACGGAGTTGCTGACCATCGGCAAAATCAGGCCGATGCGACTTGAAAAGTTTTACCCTACCTGCTGCCTTTACCTGGTTGAACGAATGAAAAATTACACTGGCCATCCTGCCTTTATGATATTCGTTAGGACCATACACATTAAAGAATTTCAATCCCGACCATGAGGGTGGACAAATGTTTTGAGCCAGAGCCCATTTATCAAACTCGTTTTTTGAGATGCCATAAGGGTTGAGGGGCTTTAATTGCTCAACTATTTCATGGCTGTCGCTGTAGCCCAGTTCTCCGCTTCCATAAGTTGCAGCAGAAGACGCATATACAAGCGGAATGCTATTCTCAGCACAATAGTTCCAGATTTTTTTTGAATACGCAACATTCAGCCTTTCATGTATTGAGTAATCAAACTCTGTAGTATCTGTTCTGGCACCAAGATGAAAAACAAAATCAATTGCGGTGTTCTCCTTTGCCAGCCAGGCAAACAGTTCGTCCCGTTCAACTTTTGCAATAAACTTTTTCGTATTGAAATTTAATTCCTTATCAGCCCTGCTGAAATCATCCACAATAATTATCTGCTCATATCCTTTACGGTTCAGATACCCCAGCAGGTAACTACCTATAAACCCGGCAGCACCGGTAAGTAATATTGTTTTATTCTCTTCCATCATATTGAGCTTAATGCAGAACCTGCATCTTCTTTTGCCAAGTATTTTTCTATTGAAGTATCATACATTTCTTTCCAGTCATTAATTGCTCCCCAGGCAGTTTCATTAACCGAAATCTCCCCTTTTGTAACATGGCCAATCATTTCATAACTGATTCCGCCTGTCACTCCAAGAAACGTTTCTACCTTATCGGGAGCCACAGTAACCACCACCCTGCTTTGTCCTTCTCCAAACAAAAAGGCATCGTTTCTTATTCCTTCTTTTGTTTGTATTGAAAATCCAAGATTGCGGTTGAAACCCGATTCGCACAACGTAACAAACAATCCGCCATCACTGACATCATGAGCGGAGGAGATTACTTTCTTTGAAACCAGTTCTGTAATTTTTTGCTGCAAGTCATATTCTTTCTCCAGTTCAAAATAAGGAGCAGGGGAATATACGACACCACATATTTTTGCGAGATACTGAGACGAATTAATATCGTCATTCATTTCGCCCAGCAAATAAATAAAATCATACTCGTTCTTAAAATCCAGTGTCATCTTATCGTCCACATTCTCCAGTAAGCCTACCATGCCAATTGTGGGTGTAGGGTAAACAGGTCCATCAGGATTTTGATTATAGAAACTTACATTGCCGCCTGTTACCGGCGTATCAAACTTGCGTTGTATTATTTGTACCCACCATACTGTCGTACTGATGATAAATCCATCGCTTAGAAGCAATTGATGGAAGCTGAATCAGTTTGCCGGCAATAGCTTTCAAATCTTCAGGAATCTTTATTGTATCAGGATTAAATTTATTTATCTCTTCAAAATATGTTGGCTCTTTGTATTCCCTGTCGTATTGCGGGGCGCCGCCGCCCAGTACCAGTTCTTGGGCCGGAATGGAAGCTTCCAACTCTCCATCCATAAAGAAATTTAAAAGTCCGTCATCAGTTACTTCGCCAATTACGGAACAAGGTAAATCCCATTTTTCAAAAACTTTGGCCACCTCATCTTCCCTTCCTTTCTCTGCAACAAGCAACATTCTTTCCTGGCTTTCGCTCAACAGCAGTTCCCAGGTTTTCATGTTTTTCTGACGGGTGGGCACTTTATCCAAATCAATCCGCATACCTACTTCTCCCTTTGCACTCATCTCAGCAGTAGAACAAATAATTCCTGCTGCTCCCATATCCTGCATACCAACCACAGCACCGGTCAGTATTACTTCAAGGCAGGCTTCCAGCAATTTCTTCTCCTGGAAAGGGTCGCCAACCTGAACAGCAGGCAAATCCTGTGTGCTCTCTTCCGTTATATCAGCCGAAGCAAAGGATGCCCTCCAATTCCATCTTTACCTGTAGCACTCCCTACAAACATAACCGGGTTGCCTTTGCCCAAAGCTGTAGCAGAAACTGTTTCACCTGCTTTAACAATACCCACACTCATGGCATTTACCAGTGGATTGGTATGGTAGCATTCATCAAAGTAAATTTCACCACCAACAGTAGGGACGCCAAAACAGTTGCCATAATGGCCGATGCCGTGTACCACACCTGATAATAAATGTTGTGTTTTATCTTCTTCAAGGTTTCCAAATCGCAAAGAGTTTAAAGATGCTATTGGCCTTGCCCCCATTGTAAAAATATCACGGTGAATACCGCCCACACCAGTTGCTGCGCCCTGAAATGGTTCAATAGCTGAAGGGTGGTTATGAGATTCAATTTTAAATACCACACCCAGTCCATCACCAATATCCATAAGGCCAGCATTCTCTTCACCTGCCTTTACCAACATTCTGCCACCCTCTCTCGGTAATGTTTTCAGCCATTTGATGGAATTCTTGTAGCTGCAATGTTCACTCCACATGCCTGAAAAAGCACAGAGTTCATTAAAATTAGGAGTCCTTCCCAGTTTATGCTTTATTAGTTCAAATTCTTCAGCGGTTAATCGTAATTGCTGGGCGGTTTTTACAGTAACATCCATAGAAGATAATATTGAGTCGCAAATTTACAAATTGCCAGCATGGCTTACTACAGAACTTGTCAACTTTGTGTTGACAATCACTCTGTTTTAGCTATTTTGCACCCTTAAAGAACCACTACTTTTTGGAGTACCTGCTGTTTATATTGTACCTAATTCTATTTGCCTGGCTTGTAACCAAGGTCAGATTTTTTAAAAAAACCGGGTTGAGTCCATCACAGATCATTATTTTACTATTGGTGAAAATAATGGCCGGCATCTTTTATGGCTGGATAGGAACATACTATGGTGGGCTGGCGCAGATGTATGACACATGGAATTATCATTCGCTTAGTATTCATGAATACAATCTGCTTTTCAAAGATCCTGCATCCTACCTTGCTAATCTTTTTCATAATCCGTACGATAACGGGTTAAATAACTTTTTCAGTTCCAGCAACTCTTACTGGAATGATTTGAAGAGTAATGTCTTTATTAAGTTATTGTCAGTATTTAACATTTTTACATTTGGCAATTATTATGTAAATGTAATTTTATACTCTTTTCTTACTCTTTTCGGGCCAATTGCATTATTCAGAGTCATGTCAGATGCTTTTCCGGAAAAAAGAACAACCGTACTTCTGTTTACTTTCATTATACCCTCTTTTCTTTTTTGGACAAGTGGCTTAGGTAAAGAAGGATTGTTGTTTGCAGGCATTGGAATGTTGATCTACTCTGTTTATTTTGGTTTAAAGGAACGTAAATGTGGAATAATCAGAATTATCAACATAATTATATGCACCCTGATAATATTAACTTTCAGAAATTTTGTACTGGTATTACTTATTCCTGCAGTACTCGTATGGATTATTGCTAATCGAAGGCCTGAAAAAGCGAAGCTGATTTTCTCAGTGGCTTATTTATTTTTTGCCATCATTTTTTTCTCTGCCAGGTATCTCAGCCCCAGCCTTGATTTTCCAAAAGCCGTTGTAAACAAACAAAAAGAATTTTTACAGATTGTCGGGGCTTCTTCTGTACCTATAACTGAGCTTGAACCAACCGTAAAAAGTTATATTGTAAACACACCGCAAGCCATTAGCTTATCTACCCTCAGACCATACATGGGCGACGTAAAACATATCTTATCTCTTGCCGCAGCATTGGAAATCAGTGCCATCTTGATAATATTTGTACTATTCCTTTTCTTCAGAAAAAATGGAATTGAAAACAAAGCCTTCCTTTTATTCTGCCTTTTTCTTTCGTTTTCTATTCTTCTGTCTATTGGCTATAGCCAAAGTAACCTTGGAGCAATCGTACGCTACCGCAGTATTATTCTGCCACTTTTTGTAATCCCTTTTGCCGCATTAACTGATTGGAATAGAATAACAAATATTATAAAGAAATATATTTATAAATAATATAATATTTATTATTCAGCATATTTTCCATATTTTCTTTATTATTTATCAAATTTTACACTTTTTAATAACATTTTAAGTCATATATTGATTATTTATTAGAAAATAGTTATTAATAGCCTAGATTTGCCGGAGTAATTATTAATATAACTATTTTTTATAATTAAAAAATCAATCCTTATGTCTTTACGCTTTAGTGGGCTTACAAATCTTAATTCCGGTTCTCCCATAAAAGTGGAAACACCGGCAAAAAGTACCAGCATTTTTGCAAGTAATGTATTTACACTGAAAGTTGCCCGTGAATTTTTAAGTGATGAAGCTTTTAAAAGCCTCCAGGCATCTATCAGGGCCCACCAAAAGATTGACAGGAGTATGGCCAACCAGATTGCCAGCGGCATCAGATCATGGGCAGAGAGCAAAGGCGTTACCCATTTTACCCACTGGTTTCAACCATTAACTGGTACTACAGCCGAAAAACATGACTCCTTCTTTACTATAAAAAGTGACGGCACACCCATTGAGCAATTTGAAGGTGATGCGCTTGTGCAGCAGGAACCCGACGCTTCTTCTTTCCCCAGCGGCGGCTTGCGGGCAACCTTTGAAGCCAGGGGTTACACTGCATGGGATCCTTCTTCACCAGCTTTTATTATGGAGATTGGAGAAGGAAAAACACTTTGTATCCCTACCATTTTTGTATCATACACTGGTGAATCACTTGATTACAAGGCCCCGTTGCTAAAATCAATCGATGCATTGAATAAAGCAGCCGTTGAGGTGTGCAACTACTTTGATAAAAACGTTTCAAAAGTTACTTCCACTCTTGGCTGGGAACAGGAATATTTTGTAATAGATGAGGGCCTCTTTAATGCAAGGCCAGACCTGGTAATGACCGGGAGAACTGTATTTGGCCATTCATCTGCAAAAAACCAGCAGCTAGAAGATCATTATTTTGGCTCAATTCCTGAAAGAGTGTATGCGTATATGAGGGATTTTGAAAACGAAGCATATAAACTGGGTATTCCGCTGCGAACAAGACATAATGAAGTAGCTCCGGCACAGTTTGAATGTGCCCCAATATTTGAGGAGGCTGGTATTGCTGTTGACCATAACTCATTACTAATGGATGTGATGGACAGGGTGGCAAGAAGACATAAACTGAGAGTGCTTTTACATGAAAAACCCTTTGCCGGCATAAACGGAAGTGGTAAACACAATAACTGGAGTATGGCAACCGATACAGGTGTAAACCTGCTGGCTCCCGGAAAAACCCCTAAGACAAACCTCATGTTCCTTACCTTCTTTGTGAACACAATTAAGGCAGTACACGACTATGCAGATGTTCTTAGAGCATCAATAGCTTCAGCAGGTAACGATCACCGCCTTGGTGCCAATGAAGCCCCTCCGGCAATCATTTCTGTATTTATTGGACAATACCTGGCAAAGTGCTGGCCGATGTTAAAGAAAGGGTGACTGATGAAATGGATGAGACGGACGAAAGCATGCTGAAGATTGATATCCATAAAACAATACCTGAGTTGTTAATGGATAACACAGACAGAAACAGAACTTCTCCTTTTGCTTTTACAGGTAATAAATTTGAATTCCGTGCAGTGGGCTCTACGGCCAACTGTGCAAACCCGATGACTATACTGAATTCAATTGTAGCCGAAACATTAAAACAGTTTAAGAAAGAAGTTGACTCCCTGATTGAAAAAGGTGAGAAGAAAGAAATCGCCATCATGCATATTATCCGACAGTATATTGTTGACAGCGAAAAAGTATTGTTTGAAGGTGATGGCTACAGCGAAGCATGGGCTAAAGAAGCTGAAAAAAGAGGATTGGCCAACGTTAAAACAACCCCACTTGCACTCGATGCAATGGTTACTGAAAAAGCAAAGAAACTTTTCGAATCAAATGACATATATGCCCACAACGAGCTGGAAGCAAGGCATGAAATAGAACTGGAGAAATATATCAAAAAAGTTCAGATTGAAAGCCGCATCATGGGCGAGTTGGCCACCAGCCATATACTGCCTCCTTCTATCCGCTACCAGAACCTGCTGGCTAATAATATCCGCGGACTTAAAGAAGCAGGATTGTCAGAATCGGCTTATGCTAACCAAAAGCAAATTCTGGAAAAATTATCCGAGCATATTAATAAAACCAGCGATCTGGTTGAAAAAATGCTGCTCGCCAGAAAAGAGTCTAACAATATTGAAAACACAAGGGATAAAGCCATTGCCTACCAAAGCAAGGTGAAGGATACTTACTTTGATGCAATAAGGTATCATGTAGACAAACTCGAAATACTTGTTGACGACAGAGAGTGGTATCTGCCAAAATACAGGGAAATGCTTTTCCTGCGATAGTAGTATCAGAAACAACAACTAACAGAACCGCCCAAATTGGGCGGTTTTTTTGTTTTTTGGGAAAAATTCTTAATTTGACAGTACAAAAACAAAAACCAATGCACTACACTGATCACAGCGAAGTATTGCTATTTGCTGATTCACTTCAGCGAAGCGGGTACAGCAATGATGAAATTTTACAGCAACTGCAGCAAAAAGGCACTCCCGAAAATCTGCTTACCGTAATTATTGAAAACCTAAAATCAATCAGACTTTCAAGAAAAAGAAAAATTGGTTTCGCCTGCTGCTCCATCGGACTTGCCTTGCTGGTAATTGGCTGTATGCTTACATTATTCCTGATAAGCAGTGGCGGTAATATCAAATTTGTTATGTACGGGCTGACAACAATTGGTGTTGTCTTAACCCTTAAAGGAATGATTGACCTTTTAGGCTGGTAACTCAACATAACTTCCCCATCAACTTACTATATGAAAGAGTCAGGATGACCCTCCTGCAACACCACTTCTTGATTCTTTCTTTTCTTTTTCTGATTTCC
The DNA here is from genome assembly GCA_016719815.1 of Chitinophagaceae bacterium. Taxonomy (GTDB): domain Bacteria; phylum Bacteroidota; class Bacteroidia; order Chitinophagales; family Chitinophagaceae; genus JJ008. Next base: position 177,946 of record JADJYK010000003.1, read on the forward strand.
CTGAACTCATCCCCGCCAAAATAGCTTACTACTTTACCTGCAAAATGTGTGGCCTTTACTTTTCCTGCATTTGCACAACTCATCAGACGGCCGTGAAAATGGGACTCATTCTCCAGGTAGTGCTGCAATTCCAGCTTACGCTTTCCCGGACCATAAATGCATAAATAGCCGGAATCTTCAATAAGGGATACTATTTTTTTATAGTACTTTACCAGTTGTTGATGTAATCTTCTTTCCTTCTTTTCCTCATCGTTCATAAACGTATTGCCAAACCGTGCAAATCTTTTTCCCTCACCGGGAAAGCGAACTCTCGTTTCAATTGATGAATCAATCTCGGTTACCACAGGTTCTTTTTCGCCAGCCATCTTCACTACAATCGCATTATCCAAATCGATCCAAACCCCGGTTTTAATGTCGGGAGATTTTACTCTTTTCATGATTTAAGTTTTAAGTAATCAAACAGATGCTGAACCCTTGTGCAAGAGACGAACAGTACTATTTCAATTTGTATAGAAGCAAGAACCCTCTTTTATGAAACAATTATAACAGGCCTGCAGCAGCACCGAAAGTATCCGTCTTCCTTTCAATAGCAATATTATAAAAACTGAAACGCTGATAATCCAGGCTCCGGTTTCCGGAATGTACTCAAAAACATTGCTTCCTGTTAAATACAGTAACATAACCTGCCATTTCTTTAAAGTTAACCCATTATACAGCCCGTTCCAATGAGATGCATCAAACCATCTGTTGATAAGACTCATCTTAAAAAAATCATTATGAAATTAGGTTTGGGTTAATAAACAATGCGTTCACTCAGACCAATAAGACACAGCGGCTACACCTCCTTCAATAAAGTTCAGTTCGTAAGAGGCGGCAACGATTACTTTTCGTTACTGACCCAACTGATTGACAATGCCTTGTATTCCATTCATCTCCAGTTTTACATATTTTCAGATGATGAAACCGGTAAAGCAGTAATTGAAAGTCTGAAGAAAGCTGCTTCAAGAGGTGTCCAGGTTTTCCTTCATCTTGATGGATATGCTTCTCAAAACCTGCATGAGAAGACAATATATGACATTCTGTACTCGGGCATAAAGCTGAAATGGTTTGAACCGATTTTCAGAAGTAAAAATTCTACTTTGGCCGCAGGATGCACCATAAAGTGGTAGTAATAGATGGCTTTCATGCACTGGTGGGTGGATTGAACATCTGCGACCGCTATAATGACCTGCCAGGTGAACCCGCCTGGCTCGATATGGCCGCTTATGTACAAGGCGAAACCGCTGCCCTTCTGCAAAAAATTTGCAGGCAGATGTGGGGTGAAAAAGAAGATTAGCTGCTGCCGAAGGGAAATGGCAACAGGCACAATGCGAACGTATACACAACAATGAAAGAGTACAGGTACGGATTCGAAGAAACGACTGGGTAAAAAGAAAAAAAGAGGTATGGAACAGTTATCTCGCCATGTTCAGCAATGCAGAAGACCACATGACAATTATGTGCAGGTACTTCCTGCCGGGGCGTTTCTTCAGAAAACGGTTAGCCCTTGCCGCAAAGAGTGGGGTGAAGATCAGGGTGATTCTGGCAGGCCGTTCAGATATTAGTATGGCCAAACATGCCGAACGCTACCTCTACGACTGGCTGCTGCGCAATAACATTGAGATTTATGAATACCAGGACACGGTCCTTCACGCCAAGATGGCCACATACGACTCCGCATGGACCACGGTGGGCTCTTACAACGTCAATAACATCAGTGCCTATGCCAGCCTCGAATTAAACTTGGATATTAAAGACGATGTTGCGGCAAATGAAGCCGGGCACATCATGAATACCATCATTAAAAAACACTGCAAGCGGATAACAAAAGAGAATAACCCGGCAGCAAAAAACTTCTTCAAAAGAATATGGCAGCGGTTCTGCTACAGTTTCATAAATAACACACTCAACATTTTTACTTTTTACTTTAAGCAGGAATAATATCACTGCATCCCTCCCATTCTTCTCAACAGCGACAAGAACGTTTCTCTGTTCCACTCTTTAAACCTTCCCCGTTGCATTACATAACGGTTGTGCTTTGGGTATTGCACATAGTAATAAAACACAAACGGCGCAGTCTTATCCTTCCAGCCATTCATTTGTCCGAAACGTAAATCGTTGAGCAAAACTGTATCTCCCTGCACCGAGGCTGTATAAAATCCCTGCGAGAAACGCTTTAGCCGTTGCACATCTTCATCCTGCTGCCAGGGTCTTAGCAGCGATTCATTGCGGGGTACAAAATGAAAGTCCATCTTTTTCTCTGCATCGAATAAAGAACGGTAACCAACATTATAACCCGAATCGTTGGCCGCCACCACAAACCACAGCAGGTTATTCATGGGTGCCGGCGTGGTGAAGTAATCGTTGTATGTAACCTGCTGTTTCTTTAGTATGCTCCGCACATCGCTGTCAATCTTGTACTTTATCAGTCCGCAGCTAAGTAAATAGAAACTGCTGATGCCAAGCCCCACTCTCACCCATCTTCTTCTTGCCGGACTGTTCTTTCTAAGCAGCATTAACGCAATCATCGATAACACCAGCCACAGGGAATACAAGGGGTCAAACACAAATATCCAGTTCCACATTAACCTGTGGTGACTGAACGGCTCCCACCAGGCCACTCCATACGCATTGGTGGCATCTACAAAAAGATGCGCCAGCAATAACACCGCCATTATTATTATCCATCTTTTATATGAAACAGGTTTGTTGCGGTTCCACCTGGCTGCTAAAAAAGCCAGCACCGGTGTAATCAGCGCTACAAAAAGAAAGGAGTGTGTAAAGCCACGATGAGCCAGCAGGCTTTCGGGTGTGCTCATCCACAACACAGCAGTTACATCAATATCAGGCAGGCTATGTACTAATGCACCGATGAGCAGGGCCCGTTTACCCAACTTCTTTCCGGCCATTGCCTCGCCCAGGCAGGCACCAAGGGCAATATGTGTGAGCGAATCCAATTAATGCTGTTGCTTTATAAAGTTACATCATTCCCCTGCCCTGTTCACTGCTGTTGTGCCTAATAAAATATTTGTCCTGCAACAAACATCATTACATTCGCCTCAAAGAATAAGCTATGCATATTGAATCGGACATTAAGCTGGGTTTTAAAGATGTGATGCTGCGCCCCAAACGCTCCACCCTGAGTACAAGATCGGATGTAAGCCTTAACAGGAAGTTTACCCTGCTGCACGGCGGCGGAAGTTGGGAAGGCATTCCCATTATGGCTGCCAATATGGATACGGTGGGCACTTTTGAAATGGCCACAGCCCTTGCTTCTTTCAAACTGTTTACGGCCGTACACAAACATTACTCAACAGAACAGTGGAATCAGTTTATGCAATCCACCGGCAACAGCATTGCCGACCATATTGCTGTAAGCACCGGCACCAGCGATGCCGATGCGGCCAAGCTCGATGCCATCCTGAAAGAAAACACCGCCCTTCGTTTTATATGTATTGATGTGGCCAATGGCTACTCCGAAAAGTTTGTGGCCTTTGTCCGCTCCACCCGCAAGAAACATTCCGGCAAGGTGATTATTGCGGGCAATGTGGTTACGGGTGAGATGGTGGAAGAACTGCTGCTCTCCGGCGCTGATATTATTAAGGTGGGCATTGGCCCCGGCTCGGTATGCACTACCCGTGTAAAGACCGGTGTGGGCTACCCGCAGCTATCGGCTATTATCGAATGTTCGGATGCGGCGCATGGCCTGGGCGGACAAATCATCTCCGACGGGGGCTGCAAGGTACCCGGCGATGTGGTAAAAGCTTTTGGCGGCGGCGCCGATTTTGTAATGCTGGGCGGTATGCTGGCCGGGCATGAAGAAAGCGGCGGCGAGCTGGTGGAGAAGGACGGAAAGCAATACAAACTGTTTTATGGCATGAGCAGCGAAACAGCGATGAATAAATATGCCGGTGGTGTGGCCGATTACCGTGCCAGCGAAGGCAAGACCACACAGATAGCTTACCGTGGCCCTGTGGCCGATACTGTGCAGGATATATTGGGTGGCCTGCGTTCGGCCTGTACCTATGTAGGTGCCAAATCATTAAAGGAACTTACGAAACGCACCACTTTTATCCGGGTGAATGAGCAGCATAATGAGTGGTTTGGGGAGTAGGAGAAATCTCATTTTGTCTATCCGTCCCGGTCTGACAAATAACCCAAACAACTAACTAAAGAATTATGTAGTCATCTGCATTGCTACTATCAGCGACAGTTGTGTCACTCACTTCATCGTCCGGTAATTCTATTGGGCAATTGGCTAGCCACATTCTTATTTTGAAGTACCTTTAATTCAAGTTGTTGGTGAGAAGAAAAACACCAACAGCGGCGTAAAAAAACAAAAAAGCCCTAAAATCAAGCTGTAAGCTCCCCCGTTTTTCGGGCTACTCAAAATTAGAGTTTTTTGTTTCCTCACGGGGAAACGAAACACAGGTGGCTCACCTGTTTGCTGCAATGCTAAAAGACGAATAAAACTCATTTTTTTCGCTATCAGCAGCGGTTCGGGCAGACAAACCACAGAATATCAGCCCGGCAGCAAACCTGTTCATTAGGCGCCATTTGTAGTTACATCCCAGATTTAAAAATTTCTTAAAAAATACTTACTTTTGACGTTAGTAACCTAAGACGATAGTATGATTATTTCCTTTGGCAATACAGAAACAGAGCAAATATGGTTAGGCAATCGGGTAAAAAAATTACCAACAGAAATTCAAAATATTGGCAGAAGAAAACTTAGAATGCTTAACAATTCCGTTGATTTAGCAGATTTAAGAATACCACCAGCAAATAGATTGGAAAAGCTATCGGGTAAATTAAAGGATTTTTACAGCATCCGGATAAATGATCAATGGCGTATTATTTTCAAATGGAATTCTGGTAACGCTGCTGAAGTTGAAATAATTGATTATCATTAAATCGTATTAAAATGGCAAAACTTAAAAATATTCATCCCGGCGAAATTCTTTCAGAAGAATTTCTTGTACCACTTAATATAACAGCTTACAAGCTGGCAAAAGATATAGAAATTCCACAAACAAGGATTTCCGAAATTCTCAAAGGCAATCGCAGAATTACAGCAGACACAGCCCTACGACTTAGTAAATACTTTGGTAATTCTGCTAAATTTTGGCTGGGTCTTCAGGACGATTTTGATATTGAAGAAGAAATATCAACAAAAGGTACAATGCTCAAATCCATTAAAGCATTAAACGAAAAGGTAGCCTAACGTCGCCTGACACCGGGCTTTTCTGACCCTGGTCCTGCGAATAATCTTCATGCTGCTGTTCAGTTGTCTCTTATCAGTCATCAGTATTGTGTATCTCCCTGCCGGGAAATTAGTGCTTCCATTTTTACGGTTCTGCCTTCCGTAAGTTCAGTTCCAGCTTCCGCAACTTCGGTTCTGTTATCCGAAAATTCAGGTCTGGCTTCCGCAGTTCGGTTCCAGCTTCCGTTAATTCGGTTCTCAAAATTCCGCAGTTCGGTTCCAGCTTCCGTTAATTCGGTTCTGTCCCCCGAAACTTCGGTTCTGTTTTCCACAAACCTTCAAGCAGAGAATGAACCCTTATTTTTGGAAAAAGAACCCTTATTGTTATTGCGTAACCTCCGTCCCCAGCTTCATTACCGGGTGCTTGCCGGGAGCATTTACCCCGTTGAGTACTTCAAAAGACAGGCTCACACTCTTTAGTCTTTCTTTTGTTTTTACTTCCAGTATGTTTTCTTCGCCGGATTTTACGGTTACCAGGTCGTTGTTGTTGTTGTAAAAGGTGTATGCCGAGCGGTTTTGCAGGGTAAAGTCTTCGTTGGTCTTGTTCCACAATACTAATTGCAGCACATCCGATTTGCCCATGTACTTAGCACTCTTTACCACCAGCGAGGCGTTGAGCAGTGGCAGCAAATATTCATCCCGCCCGATGAGCAGGTTTTTGTAGAACACCACCGTTCTGCGGTCAAACAGGGCTTCCTTAACCGAGGCTTCAGTTTTTTCTTTTGCAAAGATGAGAGTGAGCGGCCGGTGCCCGCCTTCGGGTATGGAGAAATCCCAGTCGATAAGTTTGTGAATATCGCTGTTGCCCATAATGGTAAGATTATTGTCGAGGGCAATCTGCAGGGCTTCTTCGGAGTAACTGTAATCGTTTACCACTTCAATACCATCAAGCAGTTTTTCTTTCAGCAGAAAGCGGTGCATATCCGTAAGGGTGGCAATGCCGTCTTTACGCTGTGCTGTCCACATCGGGTGGTTCCAGAAGGTAAAGGCACCCTGTTTTTTTGCTTCACGGAACACTTCTACCGAGTCACTCACCAGCAGTTTGTTGGCATCGCTTAAAAAAAGTGCATTGCTGTGACCGGGCGGCATCTTACGGGTAATCTCAGAGCCGTTCACCACAATCAGTTCGTGGTTCTTGGCTTCTTTGAGTGCAATCTGGTAAGAGCGGTTTCGGTCGGGGTGCGGAATATCCGCTTTATGCGGCTGGTACTCGAGATGCTCGGTCAGCGAAATTACATCGAGTCCATCAGCAAGGGCTTCCATCACCCGTATGTCGGGCCACACACTGCCATCGGAGAAAACGGTATGCTGGTGCAGGTCGCACTTCAATGTTTTATACCCGGGTATATCGGGAAAACTGATCTTGCGGCCAATAAGATGGCTGTGCTGCTGCGAATAAACGGTTGCAAATACAAAGGCAAGGACAAAAAGCAGGAATATCTTTTTCATAACGGATTTTTATTGTTGCCAAAAAAGCAGTTCAAAGTAAGACAAAAAATGAATTGGATGAGAGCAACAAAAAAAGCCAGACCTGAATGATCTGACTTCTTTCTGTGCCCAAGACTGGATTCGAACCAGCACAACCTTTCGGTCACTACCACCTCAAAGTAGCGTGTCTACCAATTTCACCACCTGGGCGTTAAGGGGACGCAAATTTAGTCCGAAAATGATTACTGGAAAATTTGAAGCCATTACTTTTTAAAACAATCCGGAACGTGGTGCCTTTACCGGGTTCAGAATACTTCACAGTTAAATGGCCTTTGTGGTATTGTTCTATTATGCGGCGGCTGAGGCTAAGGCCAAGCCCCCAGCCTCTTTTCTTTGTGGTAAAGCCGGGCTTAAACACTTTGGCTATATTCTGCTTGCTGATGCCTTTGCCGGTATCTGATACATCAATTATCACCACTTCTTTTTCATTATGTATGTCAACTGTAATAGATCCTTTTCCTTCCATAGCATCCAGCGCATTTTTTTAAAGGTTTTCTATTACCCAGTCAAATAAAGGCGCAGAAACGGGTACTATCAGTATTTCATTATTATTTGTATTCAATGAGAAACTGATTTTCCCTGTGGCTCTTTTCTTCATGTAATCTGCCATTCTTCTCACCTGTGCAACTATATCATGCGGCTCCAGGTGTGGTGTACTGCCTATTTTACCAAACCGGTCAGACACCAGCCGCAGCCGGTTCCACTCTTTCCAGTTCATAGGCAATCTTCTCACCGGCTGGATTCTCCTTCAGCATCTCTACCCAGCCTTCTAATGAAGAAACCGGTGTTCCCAGCTGGTGAGCTGTTTCTTTGGCCATGCCAGCCCAAACCTGGTTTTGTGCTGAGCGGAAACTGCTCTGCAACGATAATAATGTAATGGCAATGAACAGTGCCACAATACAAAGCTGCACAATGGGATAATAGCGAACCTCGTTGAGCAACCGTGTATGACCATAATAGTATTTGTTCACTTGCAATGAGTCGACAGGGTCAGTATAGGTTACGGGAGTATTGGCCGATCTTAACCTTTTCAACTGCCTGTTCAAATAGCCTTCATGTTGTTTTACCTTCAGCGTATCAAGGTTTATATAATCTACAATGCTGTCTTTCTCATTTGTCTGAATAATAGGAATATCAATATTATCCCTGATAATTTTTAAAGCAAGCTTGGTCTCTGTATTCTCCGGATCAAGAATTGATTTGCTGGCTTCCACCCATTGCTCCACTTTTACCCTTTCATCATTTTCAATCTTACGGGCAAGGTATTGCGAATAGAAAATGGTACCGCTTGCTATTAAGATAGCAATCAGTGCAATAATAATGCGCCAGTTAAGCAATTGCCGAAACATGCCCGAATTTAGCAACGATAGTCCGGCTTGCCTTATTTTTGAATAAATATTTTCAAACATTGAACCGTTCACCACAAGTAGCAATCGTTATCCTGAACTGGAATGGCAGAACATTCCTGCAAGAATTTCTGCCATCGGTACTTTCTGCTACTTATGCACATTATGCAGTTATAGTGGCAGATAATGGGTCAACAGACGATTCAATTGCATTTCTGCAAGCAACATATCCGCAGGTGCAGATTATTAACAATGGGCAGAATTATGGTTTTGCCAAAGGATACAACGAAGCACTGAAGCGGGTGGAAAGTGACTACTATATCCTGCTCAACTCCGATGTGGAAGTAAGTCCAGGATGGATTGAGCCTATGGTTATCCTGCTTGAAAGTAATATGCAGATTGCAGCCTGCCAGCCAAAGATTTTATCCTATCACAACAAAACAATGTTTGAATATGCCGGTGCAGCAGGTGGCTGGCTCGATAAATATGGCTACCCTTTTGCCAAAGGCCGGGTATTTGATATATGTGAGGAGGACAAAGGACAATACGACCAGGAAGAACCGGTATTTTGGGCAAGCGGTGCTGCAATGTTTATCAGGGCATCTGTTTTTCATGAAATGAAAGGATTTGACGAATATTTCTTTGCTCACCAGGAAGAAATTGACTTATGCTGGCGCATACAACTGGCCGGTTACAAAGTGTTTTCATGCCCTGCCGCTACTGTGTATCATGTAGGTGGCGGCACACTGCCAAAAGGCAACGCATTAAAGACATTTCTCAACTTCCGCAACAACCGTATTATGTTGTACAAAAATCTTCCTTTCAGGAAAAAACTGTGGGTTATGCCGGCAAGAAATGTATTGGATGTAATTTCTGCGTTTAAAGGTCTGCTATCGGGTGATGTGGGATATTTCAAAGCGGTAATAAGGGCAGAAATCGCATTTAAAAAATGGTGGCTGTTTCACCGTAAGAGAAGTACATTTCCGTCCACAAGCAATGGAGTCCTGCACGGCTATCTGAACAGGAATATCATCTGGCTGTACTTTGTAAAAAAGCTTAGAATTTTCAGTCAAATTGTGAAAAAAACGAAATAATTGTATTCGCTATACCCTTATTTTTGCACCACAAAATTGCAATATGAGCAATAACCCGAATACCACAAAGAGTTAAGAAAAGTTCAGGACAGTGACTTTACCCACAACTGGACATCCTCATCAGCCTTCCTGTTTTATCTGCAGGTAGCCTGCCTGGTGGCATTAATTTTAGGCAGTTGCGTAATGCTGGGGCGCAAGCGGTACAGCAAAATTGATGTCCCTGTTCAGGAGAGTTCATTATATACTCCCAAATACAAATAAAGCGGTACAAAAATTTTTTTGAAAAGGGTACAAACCCTATTTTTGCAACCCCTTAGTTCTTTATAACAAATGAAGTAATTGACCTGTTTGACTACAGTCAGTACAGGCCCTTCAAACTTGCGGAAGTAGCTCATTTGGTAGAGCACGACCTTGCCAAGGTCGGGGTGGCCGGTTCGAGCCCGGTCTTCCGCTCTGAAAAAAGAATCCTTCCTCCTACGGCGGAGGGATTTTTTTTGGCTGCCCTGGTGGTGGAATTGGTAGACACGCAGGACTTAAAATCCTGTGAACAGCAATGTTCGTATCGGTTCAACTCCGATCCGGGGCACAATCTAAAAGCGACTTTGGTCGCTTTTTTTGTTTTATGTTTTACGTTTACATACTTTATTCAGAAAAATGTGACCGCTATTATGTTGGTTTCAGTGCGGATGTACATGCAAGGCTCATCAGGCATAACTGCGGATTGGTTCCGGCAACAAAGAATTGTTTTCCTTATAAGTTATGTGCTTATAAAACTTTTGAAACCGAAGCTGAAGCCAGGAAAGAGGAATTCAGGATAAAAAAACAAAAAAGCAGAATTTATACAGAATCGCTGCTTACCGGCGATTGGCCAACTTATATAAACCGGTGACTATTGTCAGCAATGTTCTACCCCGATCCAATCGGGGTCCGGGCTAATCTAAAAGCGACTTTGGTCGCTTTTTTTGTTTCTATCAGCTTAATCCACCATTCTATTTGTAGATTTGAAAAAAGTAATTTGTAATGCCTGCAGAAATAAAATGCCCGAATTGCGGCCATGAATTTGAACCTACCGACAGCATCCGTGAAGAAGTGCAACGGGAACTGCGCAGTAAAATGACTGAGTGGCAAAAACTGCAACAACAAAATTCGATTCCCAATTACAGGAAGAGAGGAAAAAAACGCAAAAAGAAACGGAAGAGCTTATCCGTAAATCTGTTGCCTCCGATTTTGAAAACAAACTGCACCTGCTCGAACAAAACAATAAAGACAATGAAGAAAAGCTGCGCCAGGCACGGGAACAGCAATTAGAATTTCTGAAGAAAGAACAGGAATTAAAAAATAAAGAAGCCGAACTGGAACTTTCTGTACAGAAGAAATTGCAGGAAGAAAGGGAGAAACTTTCTGTGGAGATAAGAAAATTAGAAGAACAACGTAATGCGGCCAAAGAAACTGAGTTTCAACTGCGGCTGAAAGAGATGGAAGAAAAACTGGAGGCTCAGAAAAAGCTGGCCGAAGAGATGAAACGCAGGGCCGAGCAAGGCAGTATGCAAACACAGGGCGAAGTGCAGGAACTGCTGCTGGAAGAACTGCTTCGCACAGCCTTCCCTTTTGATGTTATTGAAGAAGTGGGCAAAGGTGTTCGTGGAGCCGACTGCATACAAACCGTACGCAACAATTTCGGACAGGAATGTGGCCGCATCATATTTGAAAGCAAACGCACCAAGGATTTTTCTGCCGACTGGATTGAAAAACTGAAAGCCGATATGCGCAGCCAGGGTGCTGATGTGGCCGTGATTGTAACACAGGCCATGCCAAAAGACATGGACAGTTTTGGCGAAAAAGACGGAGTGTGGATTTGTACTTTCAGTGAAGTGCAGCCGATAGTGCATATGCTTCGGGATGGCATCATCAAAATATCTGCGGCATTAAAAAGCCAGGAAAACCGGGGCGACAAAATGCACCTTTTGTACGATTACCTTACCAGCCGTGAATTTGCCGAGCAATGGCAGGCCATCCGGGAAGGATTTATGAGCATGAAACTTTCCATACAAAAAGAACGGGATGCTATGGAAAAACTATGGAAAGCCCGGGAGAAACAGTTAGAAAAGTATTGCTGAATGCCGCACATATCCGTGGTTCTATTGAAGGCATTTCGGGTACAGATGTGGATTTGAATTTGCTGGAAGAAGGAAATAATGAAGAAGAAGAATAGGACAACATTTTTTTTTAACTTCAACTTGCTACCCAGGCCAGCACCAGTTTATCGAACAACCTGTAATTAATCTGTAGTTCCGATTGAGTTTTTGTGAATAAACAATCAATCATTTCTTCGCCTGTATGTATTTGCTTTAACTGTGTGTGCTTACGAAAATCCACTTCACCAGCTCCATACCATTTAAAAACAGCTTCTTTGGCTGACCAGAGGAGCGTCGGGAGGCTGTAGCCGGAAGTCAGAAGTCGGGAATCAGTGTTTGCAGCGGCTGGCAACTGATTATTGAATATTTCTCTTTCCTCTTTTGACAAGTACTTATCCTGAATTTTAAGCACCTTTTCAGATGGAATTTCAATATCAACTCCCACCCTGCTGGTTTTGCTTACGATGGCTGCTGCATAATCGCCGCAGTGTGAAATAGAAAAATGAAATCTTTCATCAGGAATGAATGGTTTGCGGGTATCGGCAATTTCAATCAATTCATAGGGAAAGTAAGGGAACAGGTATTGCAACAGAAAGCGGCCTGCCAGGTGCTGCAACCGCTTGTGCGGATGGGTAACATCCCGGTGATGCGGCACATTGCCTTTAAAGAACTCTTCCGTTTCTTCAATCTTCCAAACGCCCAACCGGGTATTGTCGTTAATTTGATGTTGATAAAAAATTGGCATTAGTGACTCTTTACACAGTATTTTGCCCATCGCAAATGTTGCGTAAAGATATGCAGTACAAGTGTGCGACGCAAGGGACGATGATAGGAGTAACGGCGATGACCTCAAAATAAGAAATATGATTTTATCTGACTCACGGATATTGGAAGAAATTGAAAAAGGAACCATTAAGATTGTGCCTTATGACAGGGATTGCCTTGGCAGCAACTCATATGATGTGCACCTGGGCAAAACACTTGCTACATATAAAGAGCACATGATTGATGCCAAAAAGCACAACGAGATTGAGTATTTTGAAATTCCTGAAGAAGGGATTGTCCTCTACCCGCATATTTTCTATCTCGGTGTAACCGAGGAATATACTGAAACGCATGCCCATGTTCCTTTTCTGGAGGGTAAGTCTTCTACCGGAAGACTGGGAATAGACATACATGCCACAGCCGGAAAAGGTGATGTAGGCTTTTGCGGTAACTGGACGTTGGAAATATCAGTTAAACAACCCGTGAAAGTATACCGGGCTATGCCTATTGGTCAATTGATTTATTTTCCGGTGGATGGTGAAATTGAAATTACCTACGATAAAAAGAAAAATTCAAAGTACAGCCAGCAACCCGACAGGCCGGTGGAAAGTATGATGTGGAAGAATAAGTTTGAACCGCAGCTCCCTAAAGGGGGAGTATAAGTGCACTTATTTGTTCAATTGCCAGATTGTATAGTTTAGTATTGCGGCAAAACTTACCCAACTTATATAAGGTACAAGTAACCATGCTGCTGTATTATTTATTCTGGCAAAAGCAAAAATGGTGAGGAATATCAGTATCCAGAGCATCACAATTTCGGCAAATGCCCACCCGGGCTGTTGCTGGCTGAAGAAGATAAAGGACCAGAAAAAGTTTAGCAGCATTTGAGCTGCAAATAACAGCACTGCATACTTTTTAACACTACCCGTTGCATCAGTTTTCCATACAATGAATAAAGCAATACCCATTAGAATATAGAGGGTTGTCCACACGGGACCAAATATCCAGCCTGGTGGGTTCCATGAAGGTTTATTAATAGTCTGATACCAGCTATCTGCCCCGGTTACGGTAAAAAAACCACTCAGGCCTCCTACTATGACTGGTATGGCGACCGCTATTATCATTTTCAGGGTGTTATTCATACAGGCATAACATTTTTTATTTGCAGTTTGTCTATAATTCTGCTATTCCAAATTTTTTATAATACGCAATCAGCCATGCCACCACTTCATTGTAGCTCATTTTCCCAGCTGGCTGGTTATTCGCTTTTAAAAATTCGCCATACCCCCACATGATAATGGGTTCTATCGGATTCTTGTACCTATTGTAGAATTCTCTGTAAGCCTGCCTGTCTTTTTTTACCTGTAGATGCAGCCTTTCCTGGAAAGATCTTCCCAAAGCGGTGTCCCGGCGGTACACTTCAACAATAGCGTAATGAAATAAATCATAATACAGCGAATAGCGAAAAGCATCATTATCAAAAGAGCGGCAGGCCAGAAATGCCACAAAATTGGCTTCACTCTCCTTTGCATACCCCAATTGATGTGCAATTTCATGTGTGGTTACATATGGTTCTAAAAACAGCGGAATTGTTGTATTTACCTGAGCCTCTCCCGAAAATGGGTTGTAATAGCCCTGAAAACCAAGATAATTGCCAAGATAGCTAAACATAGAAGGTTTTACCGACATTGGCTTATATCGCAAGAAAGGATACTGATTCCCAGCTTCCACGTAAGCCTTCGCCGCAGCACTAAATAGTTTCTTTTTCCGGTTAAAAGTATCTCTTTGTTGTACGTTTACACTTGCCGCATACTTATTCACTCTTTCCAAAAGTACTGTCGTCAGGGTATCCAGGTCATTTGTTGTATATTTTCTGACCTCAAGATTTAGCTGGTAGGCTATGCCTTTCCGGTTATAGTTCAGACCCCACAGAAGGTTGAAGGTTACGTAAAGAAACAGAAAAATGAAAATGCCCTGCTGCAGAACAAGGATAAAATATTTCCTGTTGAGTTTTCTTTGGAACAACAGTCTAAAAAAGATGCTCGCCTTATAAACGACAATTATTATCAGGACTATGTAGAAAATATCGCCGATACTGATGGGAATCCAGCCAAAGAGAAATCGCTGTATTTTGGATACATATGGATAAATACTCCGGGTGTAATTAAGCTCCACCCAATAAGGGTACCAGGAAACAAATTTGATTAGGATTGTAAGCAATATGAGCAGCACCCATATCTTACTTTTCATCAACCAGGAAAATAATTGCTTCAAAATATTTCGCAAACCGTTAATTATTAATTGTTAAGGAAGACGGTTAAAAGTAGTAAGTTTTCTATAAAAAAATCAAAAATAGCCTGTTGATTTTCCCTTATTATACTTACCTTTGCCTCCCGAATTTTTTCAGGAAAATGAATAGCCATGAGCCGTCGCCGGGAGTTTGAAATAGCGTTTGTGGGATTAAAGCCAGGGATTCATGAGTACAGCTATTCAATTGATGATAAGTTCTTTGAGCCTTTTCAACAGCAGGATTTCAGAAACTGTAAAGCAAACGTAAGGTTACTGCTTGATAGAAAAACAAGTTTTATGTTGCTCCGTTTTGAAATCGGTGGCAATCTTGAAGTAACCTGTGACCGTTGCAATAGCAATCTTCCGCTTGACCTCTGGGATGAATTTAACATAACAGTAAAAATGGTGGAAGAACCCGAATTGATGAATGAACAGGAGGAAGATCCGGATGTGTACTATATCAGCCACGGTGAAAGCCATATTGATGTGGCCAACTGGATATACGAGTTCATTAACCTTAGTATTCCAATGCAAAAGGCTTGTGGATTTGAAAAAATGGACGGGCCGCATTGTAATAAAACGGCTAAAGACTTGCTGAAAAAAATGGAAAAAGAAGAAAAGCCAGGGAAGGAAAATCCAATTTGGAAAGGTTTAGAAAAGTTTAAAAATTTAGATAATTAATAAAAAATGGGAAATTAAGGAATTGGGAAATTTCGAAATTTCACTTTTCAAAAATTTCAAAAAAATAAGTTTATGCCAAATCCGAAACGCAGACACAGTCAGCAAAGAAGTGCAAAACGCAGAACGCATTATAAAGCTGCATCTGCCACATTATCAACAGACAATACTACAGGTGAAACACACCTGCGTCACCGTGCCCATGTTAGTGAAGGCAAACTTTACTACAAAGGAAAAGTGGTTGCAGAAAACTCTCCTGTTAAGAAATAATAATTTCTGATACAAAATTAAATTCCAAATTCACCAGGTAAACATTCCGGGTGAAATTTGGAATTTGTATTTAAAGCTATTCGTAATTTTATTATTGAAAAATAACCTGTAACAGCTATGGTGATAGGTATTGATATGATGGGTGGCGATTTTGCCCGCTTGAAGCAGTTAAGGGTATTAAACTTTTTCAAGAGCAACAACTGAAGGCATCCTTGCTACTGCTGGGTGATGAGAATACTATAACCCCATTATTGTCAGAGTATAACATCGATAATTCTAATATCAGTATTGTTCATGCACCACAAATTATTGGCATGCATGAACATCCTACTAAAGCACTAAAGGAAAAACAGCAATCTTCAATAGCTATCGGGTTTCATCTGCTGGCATCAGGTAAAATGGACGCATTCATCAGTGCTGGTAATACTGGTGCCATGCTTGTTGGTTCTTTATTCAGCATTAAAGCAATTGAAGGTGTTATAAGACCCACCATTTCCACCGTTATCCCTAAACTGGACGGAAGTACTGCATTGTTGCTGGATGTTGGGCTGAATGCCGATTGCAAACCCGAGCAGCTCAATCAGTTTGCCATCATGGGTTCAGTATATGCACAACTGGTACTGAATATAGACAATCCTAAAGTAGGGTTAATGAATGTTGGTGAAGAAGAAGGAAAGGTAACATACTGTCACAAGCCACCTACCCCTTATTAAAAGAAAATAAGCACATCAACTTCATTGGCAATATAGAAGGCAGAGATGTACTGATTGGGAATGCGGATGTAATGGTTTGTGAAGGATTTACCGGCAATATCATTTTGAAACTGGCTGAGTCATTATACGATATTAATAAAAGCCTGAGTACAGATAATAAGTATTTCAACAGGTTCAACTTTGAAAATTACGGAGGAACGCCGGTTCTGGGTGTTGCCAAACCAGTTATTATTGGACACGGTATTTCTGGAGAAAAGGCTTTTATGAATATGATAAAACTGGCAAAAGTGATGCTGGAAAAAAATGTAATGCAGAAGATGAAAGAGGAACTTTCTTAGCTTAGATTTGAAAAATACCCTTAAAAAGGTATATTGCTGCAAACCGTCCATCTTTACCTTTAGCAAAAATCACCATTTTGAAAACTACCTTTTCATTTTCCCTGGCTTTATTATTGACCGTTCAGTTTTTTGGTCAGTCCTTCAATGACAGTATAGTACCGGCTGAGGTTTCAAAATTTTCACCAGCAATTCAGAAGTTACAACTCAATTTAGGGTCAAAGCTAATTCCGGTTACAATTTACCAGTACGGCAACGTACAGGAAGTGGTTTGTTTTAACATGCATGACAACGAATTTACATCAGTCGAGGCTGCTATGGAAGTACTCTCACGAAGAGGAGGTTTGCTGATAAAAATTGAAAACAGGAAACAGCGTTTTATTACCTTCAAGTTAGGCAATAAGACCTACACCTTTGATGCCAACCGCATTTTTTCAAGGAAAGGGATAGAGCAAACATTGCGGGAACGTGGCCGTTTCTCTCCTGCTGCTGCAGTTGAGGTTGATAATTTTGCTCAAAGATTACTTTCCTTAATCCCGGATACGGCTTCCTGTATTGTTGCACTGCACAATAATTTTGATGCGTCTTTTTCAATAAAAAGTTATGTTGAAGGTGGAGACAGGCAGGCCGATGCAAGAGAAGTATACGAAGACAGCTTGCAGGACGCAGATGATATTGCCCTCACAACCGACAGTATTTTGTATGAAAAAATGGCTGGTTTTGGCTATAACAGTATTTTACAGGATAATATGAACGTTAAGAAAGACGGATCATTGAGTGTATACTATGGTGAAAAAGGGAAACGCTATATTAATATAGAAACCGAGCATGGGCGGGTAGATCAATATAAGGAGATGCTTATAAGGCTATATGATGTTATAACCGAGGAAAGGCTTTCAAAATCAGCTACTGGGCAGCCACAGCCAGCAGATGGAAAAAATTCTCAAAAACCTGTTGATAATTAATAGAAAAAGTTTTGGCGCAAAAGCCACAGAACTGTATTTTGCACCCCGTTCCGAAAATTAGGAACAGTTAAAGGTAGATCTCGTAGCTCAGTTGGTAGAGCATAACACTTTTAATGTTAGGGCCTGGGTTCGAGTCCCAGCAGGATCACCAAAAGAGGTTGACTTGAGAAAAGTCAGCCTCTTTTTTATCAGTTTACTTTCTGGTTTGTTCTTTTTTTAAAGTACTTTGTACCAATAAATTAATTAAACATGTCAGAATACTTTAAAGATAAAGTGGTGGTAGTTACAGGAGGTACTGATGGTATTGGTAAAGCCCTGGTCGAATCGTTGCTGAGAAAAGGGGCTAAAGTATCTACCTGCGCAAGGAACAGCGACAAACTTTATGCCTTGCAAACCGCTAATCCCTCTGCCCCATTACATACAATGGTAGCAGATGTAAGCAATGAGAACGAATGCAGGCGTCTGATAGAGATGACTGTAAAAATGTTTGGAGGAATTGATGTGCTGATTAACAATGCTGGTGTGTCTATGAGAGCTTTGATTAAAGAAGCAGATACTTCTGTTATTAAGAAGGTGATGGACATTAATTTTTATGGCACTCTGTATTGTACCAAATACGCCTTAGACTCTATTATTGCAAGAAAGGGGACTATAGTTGGTATTTCATCGATTGCCGGATACCGCGGACTTCCTGGCAGAAGCGGATACTCAGCCAGTAAGTTTGCTGTTCAGGGTTTCCTTGAGGCAGTCAAAACTGAACTGATGTACGATGGCGTACATGTGATGTGGGTCTGTCCGGGATTTACTACAAGTAATATCCGGAATGCGGCACTTGACAAAACCGGTCAGTCACATGGCGAAACACCTATGGACGAGAGCAAAATGATGAGCTCAAAAGCAGTTGCGGAAAGAATTGAAAAAGCTATAATAAAGCGAAAACGTACGCTGGTACTTACCTTCACAGGTAAGCGAACTGTTTTCATGCAAAAATTCTTCCCCAAACTGTCTGATAAACTGGCATATAAGTTTTTCTTTAAAGATGGAAAGCTGGTTAAATAACTTACTATTGCCAATCTATAGCAGAACCAACCCGGAACCATAACTTAATGCCTTTACTAACCTTAACATCTGACATTGGCAGCCCAGACTATCTCGTGGGTGCTGTAAAGGCACAGTTATTGCAGCTAAACCCGGAGTTTAATATTATTGATATTTCTCACAATATTCCGCCGTTTAATTATCCACAGGCTGCCTATGTGTGCCGAAGTGCATTTAAAAATTTTCCGGAATATTCGTATCACCTGATCCTTGTAAATCTCTTTGAAAAAAGCCTGAACAACTCCTCCTGGCATTTCCACCACAAGCAATACCTTTTGTGTGCTGATAATGGATTACTCACTATGATACTGGAGGAACGGCCTGATATGATCATGGAATTCCACTTAACCAGTCTGCCGAATTAAATACCACCTATCTCACATCAGTAATGGGTAAAGTGGTAACCCAACTGGTAAACGGAGAACCTATCCGAAGCATCGGCAATCCTGATGTGGTGTACATGGAGAAAAGGCACCTGAAGCCTATTCTTGACAATAATATAATTGAAGGACAGATTGTATTTATTGACAGTTTTGAGAATGTAATTGTAAACATCACCCGTGAACAATTTGAAGAACAAAGGCAGGGTCGCAAATTCAGGATAGTCTTTAAACGGGATGAAGTTATTGACCGTATAAGCAGCAGCTATGCCGATGTGCCCGAAGGAGAAAAGCTGTCATTATTTAACAGTGCAGGACACCTTGAAATTGCTATCAATAAAGGAAATGCCGCCGGGCTTTTCGGTCTTGAAGGCTTTTCAGAAAAAATGATGCAGAGCAAACTGTCTTACCAAACGGTAAAAATTTATTTCGAATAATCAGGCTTTTAAAAAATCGCAAAAATGAACGGCTGAAATGCTTTAACCGCTGGCACTTCTTGAACTGATTTTAACCCTTAATTACCCTATTTTTGCTTTCTTCAAAATAAACCCGTATATGAACTTCAGAAAAGTTAATAACATTACCGGATGGGCCGTATTTCTGATTGCTCTTGCTACTTACTTTCTCACCCGTGAGGCAAGGGGCAGTCTTTGGGATACAGGCGAATTTATTGCCAGCGCCAGAGGAGTTCAGCTTCCCCACCCTCCTGGTGCCCCGTTATTTGTACTGATAGGCCGCCTATTTATTATACTTTTTGGAGACAGCCCGCAAACAGCTGCTGCCGGTGTTAACTTTATGAGTGCACTGGCCAGTGCTGCCACAATCTTATTCCTTTTCTGGAGTGTTACTCACTTTGCCCGAAAAATGTTTGCTGGCGTTGGCGAAGAATTGAACTCCGGCCAGCTATTTACCACTATGTCTGCCGGTGTGGTTGGAGCCCTGGCTTATACCTTCAGTGATTCATTCTGGTTCAGTGCCGTGGAAGGGGAAGTATATGCCCTGTCTTCATTCTTTACCGCCCTTGTATTCTGGGCAATGCTTAAATGGGAACATGCTGATGAACATGCAGGAAATGAACCTGGTGCCCGTGCCCGCAGCGACCGCTGGATTGTTTTTCTTTTCTTCATGATGGGCTTATCAATTGGTGTACACCTGCTCAACCTGCTTGTGATACCCGCCATTGTAATGATTTACTATTATCGCAGATATACGCCAACCACTAAAGGCGCAATTTGGGCATTTATTATTGGATGCGTAATTACCGGTATCGTACAACTGGGAGTAATACAGTACTCGATGAAAGCCGCCGGTGTGTTTGATGTATACTTTGTAAACAAATTCGGTCTTCCATTCTTTTCAGGCTTTACGTTTTATTTTATAGCAGTAGCCGCTACAATTTTCTGGGCTTTACGAATGAATGAAAAGACATCGCAAGTCCAAACAATTATCTGGTTTAATGTTTTTGTTTTGCTGGCGGCTTTTCCATTTTTTGCTTCAAAGGGAGCAGGTTTAACCAGTTCTGGCTTTGTAAACTTTATTCTGTTGGCAGGTATTGCCACAGTGGCTGGTTATTTCTTTAAAAATACCGGACTTAAAGTACTGAAACTCTCGTTGTGGTCTTATGCATTTATGATGCTTGGCTATTTCATGTATTTTACAACAATGATTCGTTCTAATGCCAACCCCTCGGTTGACATGAACAATGTTGACAATCCTATTAACCTTGTTTACTACCTGAGCCGTGAACAATATGGCGAAGCCCCATTAGTATATGGCCCTCACTTTGCAGCAGAATACCGTGATGCCGATGGCGACAATATGGTGGATATGAAAGAAGGTGAAATGAAGTATGTAAGAGGCAAAGATAAATACATACCTATCGGCCGGGATAGAAAGCCAGTTTACGAAAGCAGCGACATGCAATTGTTCCCACGTATTTGGGACAGCAGCAATGACCAGTACCACGCTGACTTTTATGCAGAATGGCTTAATCTTGAACAAGACACTCAATCGGGTAAATACGAGGCTCCGACATATGCAGATAACATGAACTGGTTCTTTACTTACCAGATGGGTTTAATGTACTGGCGATACTTTATGTGGAATTTTGCCGGCAAGCAAAATGATGTGCAGGGCCTGGGGAATAAGAGAGATGGAAACTGGATAAGCGGAATTTCATTCATAGATAATCAGCGCCTGGGCGACCAGTCAAAGCTTCCTGAAACATTACAAAAAAATAAAGCGAACAATAAGCTGTTTATGCTACCATTCATTCTTGGTATCATTGGCTGTGTGTACCAATTCTTCCGTAACCGGAAAGACTGGATTGTGAACTTCCTTCTTTTCTTCTTTACAGGTGTTGCCGTTGTACTCTACCTGAACCAACCTGGTAACCAGCCCCGTGAACGGGACTATGCTTATGTAGGTTCCTTCTATGCTTTTGCTGTCTGGATCGGACTTGCAGTTGTTGCATTTGTAAAACTGGCAAAAGAAAGTGCCGATAAAGAAATATTTCAGAACACACTCATTTTTGGCAGTGCCCTTACTTTTATCATTTCATGGATGAGTGCAATGCCCGGCACAACAGGGAACGCTATCCTTGTAGCTTTAATGATTACAGCATTATTTGCCGTTGTGTTAACAGGCATTACATTCCTCGCTAGAGCCATTTCGGGCAGCGGACAGAAAACTGTATTACTGAATATAACAGCCGCTGCATTCGCTATGATTGCTCCATTGCTTATGGCACAGCAAGAATGGGATGACCACGACCGCAGTTATAAAACAACCGCACCAGACCTTGCAAAAGACTACCTGGAAAGTTGTGCCCCCAATGCAATTATTTTCACATTTGGAGATAATGATACATATCCGCTTTGGTATGCACAGGAGGTAGAAGGCGTAAGAAAAGATATCCGGGTTATAAACAACAGTTTATTGGGGATTGACTGGTACATTAACCAGCTACGGTATAAAGTAAACAACGCTGATTCTATGAATGTGCTCTGGACAGAAGAACAAATAGAAGGACATAACAGAGAATACCTGCGATACAGACCACAGGGCGACCAAAACCAGTATTACGACATTACATACATTCTGAAAGACGAACTGGGCAAACCTTACCTCGATGAAGAAACCGGAAGAGATGTTGGAGCTGGTGTGTTCCCTGTTTCTAAATTAAAAGTTCCGGTGGATGTTGAACTTGTGAGAAAAAATGGAACGGTTAATCCAGAAGACAGTGTTTTATCAGAATTATTATTTGATATTCCCGAAAGCAAGTTAAGGGGCGGCATGATGCGCAACGATCTCATTATCCTGAATGTTATAGCCAGCAACAAATGGCAGCGACCTATATATTTCACTGCACCACTTGGAGAGCTTGGTTTTGGCCAATACCTTAGAAAAGATGGCTTGGCATACCGCCTTGTTCCTGTTGCAAATAAATTCCCGCAGCAAAACTGGGTAACTGATCAGGCATTAAGACAGGCCCGTTTGGGTGGTACACAAATCAGGGATAACAACAATGATACAATGGCTAAAAATCTGCTCACTAAGTATGAATTTGGTGGTGCAAACAGAAAAGGCATGTATTATGATGAGGAAAACCGCCGTCATCTGCTCAACATTCGTGCAGTATATGGCGAGGCGGCAGGAAATCTTGCAGATGCCGGGAAAAAAGATATTGCTCAAAAACTGCTTGACAAAGTGGAGGCTGGCATTAATACAGATAACCTTCCCTACGGAATGGTAAGCAGGTACAATAGTCACAACCAGACAGGTCTTCTTTATCTTGAAGCATGCTATAAGGCCGGTAAAAAAGAACTGGCTGAAAAAGTAAGAACAGACCTTATGAAAGATTTGCAGGAACAGCAATCATACTACAACTACCTTAAAGATAATCGTTCTGAAATGTACGAAGGGCTGAGAAATGAAGATTTAATAAATGGCCTTATGCTGCAGGTTATTGAAGAGATTGTAAAAAAGTATAATCCGCAAACAAATGCAAACATACCGGTTGAAGGTCCTGTACAAATTACATCTCCCGGAAATGACAGTTTAAAAAAGTAGAAATTTCGCTTTAATAAAAATGCCAGCCAAAAAGCTGGCATTTTTTTAGCCCTGCTCCACTTCAAGAGACTGAATATCATTAAGCATTGTAAGCACCTCTTGTAGCCTTATTCTTGGAACACCAATTTCAATATGACAGAATAGCTGCAAGTCCTGTTTATACATCACACATTCAAAATGCTTAATAATCCTCATCACATCATTCATTTGCATATAACTAAAATGAAGACGATAATTAGCGAGAACAGGTTTTTGAACGGATGGTGTAATTTGCAATGCCATGGCAGCAGAAGACTTATATGCGTTAATCAGACCTGGCACACCGAGCAATGTTCCTCCAAAATATCTCACTACAATTATCAGTACATTAGTAAGTTGCTTACTGTCAATCTGACCTAATATCGGCCTGCCCGCAGTTCCAGACGGTTCCCCAGCATCACTTACCCTGTAGCTCATCCCATCAAGCCCCAGGCGATAGGCAAAACAATGGTGTGTAGCTTTAGGATGCTCTTTTTTTATTGCAGCCATTTTTTCTTTGAAATCATTCACATCGCTAATTGGAAAAGCAAAAGCTATAAACCTGCTGCCCCTGTCTTTAAATTCAGCCACAGCACTTTTTTCGATTGTACTATAATAGTTGTTATTTGTTTGCTTTTCGCTCATTACTTCAGCCCCTTTTAACTTCTGTAATAAATTGTTATACTGTCTGTGCCTATTCTGCTTTCTGTAATTATTTTTATTCCTGCCGGCAATACAGGCGCGGCAAGGCCATCTCCTGCAATTAATGCCGTATTTCTTATTACTCTGATTTCATTCCAGATTCCGGCATCAAAAAAATTCTGAATCATCCGGGTACCCCCTTCCACTATCACACTCTGAATATTTTGATTATATAATGCTTCACAAATCTTTACCGAAAGATTATCTAACCAATCAAGTTTCAAATAGAAAATATTTCCCTCCTCTGCTTGTTTTAGTGAGTTAAGTACGATAGTCTTCACCTCCCCATCAAACAAATGAAGGTTTGCCGGTAATCGCAACTCTTTGTCTATTACAATTCTAACCGGTGAAGTTCCTGACCATAATCTTGTAGTAAGTTTTGGATTGTCGTAAAAGGCTGTGTTTGTACCTACAAGTATTGCGGCTTCTTCGCTCCTCCATTTATGTACCAGCCTGTTTGTATATTCATTGCTAATTAACAACCTTTTGTTGCCAATTCCGGCGATTCTTCCGTCTGCTGTTTCAGCCCATTTCAATATGAAATAGGGTTTTTTAAATTTATGAAAAGTAAAAACCGCTTGTTTGTTTCATACATTCATCCCCAAGTACCCCTGTTTTTACTTCAATTCCTGCAGATTGCAGCCGTTCTATGCCCTTGCCATTTACAGCGTCGAAAGGATCCCGGCAACCTATTACAACTTTTCGAATTTTCTTGTTTGCAATCAAGTCAGCACAGGGAGGCGTTTTTCCAAAATGTGCACAAGGCTCCAGTGAAACATACATTACCGAATACTGAAGTAAACTTTCATTTCCTTTTTGTATTGCATCGCTAATACAATTCACTTCCGCATGGGCTTCACCGTATCGCTTGTGCCATCCTTCTCCGATTATTTTCCCATCATGCACAAGCACAGCACCAACCTGAGGATTGGGTGCAACATATCCGGCCGCTTTAGCTGCCAAATGTATACATCTGTGCATGAAAATTTCATCGGTCATGATACAGACAAAAGTAAATGAATTATGTTTGCGAGTATGACAATAAAAGAAGCCGGAAGAAAATGTCTTGATGGGCTTTTGGGGCTTTATCCTAAAGGAGAGGCTGAAGCTATTACTGAAATTGTACTGGAATATATCAGCAAAAAAAAAAGAAACGAAATCTGGCTTTTTGCAACAACCCAACTATCTCAAAATGATGAGTTGCTTTTTGATTCTGTTCTTGAAAGACTCCGTCATTTTGAGCCTGTTCAGTATATTATTAACGAGGCATGGTTTTATGCAATGCCATTTTATGTGGACAAACATGTGCTTATTCCCCGGCCTGAAACGGAGGAACTTGTGCATTGGATAATTGCTGATAGAGCTAAAAAAGAAGAATCACCAAAAATACTTGACATAGGGAGTGGCAGCGGATGCATACCTATTTCTTTAAAAAAGAAATTACCTTTTGCTGAAGTTTGGAGTTGTGATATTAGTAAAGAAGCTTTAAAGATTGCAAAAAGAAATGCAACAGCAAACCAAACAGAAGTTAACTTTTTAGAACTCGATATTCTTGATCATAAAGCCTGGGACAAATTGCCTGTATTTGATATTATCGTTAGTAATCCACCTTATGTGCCGGAAAGCGACAAAAAAAAGATGCAGCCCAATGTACTGAATTTTGAACCACATCTGGCCTTATTTGTTTCAGACAGGAATCCCTTGACATTTTATAAAGCAATTGCTGATTTTGCGTTAATACATTTGAGCCCAAATGGCTGTGTTTATTTAGAAATACATGAATATCTTGGTAAAGAAGTTACAACTCTGCTTATGAAACAGGGATTTATTATTGAAGTAAAACAAGATATGCAACAGAAAGACAGGATGTTAAGATGCGAGAAAAAGGGAGTTTAGCTAGAAAAAAAGGCAGAATCACAAAAAATCCTTTTGGCAAAAAAACTTTCAAACCCTATTTTTGCACTCCCAAAACAGGATTGAGCTATGGTGTAATGGTAGCACTACAGATTTTGGTTCTGTCTGTTAAGGTTCGAATCCTTATAGCTCAACAGCCCTGCAGCAATGCGGGGCATTTTTTTGATTTACCTTATTAATACAATATTTCCTTTCCTGAAAATAATGTTACCAGTAAAGTCCACTCCTTCAGCCATATACACATAGTTGTTAGTCCCTTGAACAGAACCATTAATTCTGCCATCCCACCCCTGACCAATTTGGCTGGTATTGAATACCATCTGTCCCCAGCGGTTAAAGATTTTAAAAAAGTTGAGTTTTTGGATTCCTACACAAACCGGATAAATAACATCATTAATCCCATCCCCATTTGGTGTAAAGCCAGAAGGGATAAAGATTGAAGGGCCTGTTCTGTAAATTGTAACAATAATATTGTCTTCTCCATAACAGCCGGCAGGGTCTGTTGCCCTTACCACATACATTATTGACTGTCCCATTGATGGATTTAGCGTAGCAACCGGGTTATTAATATCAGTGGCATTAAGCCCAGTCGCAGGTGTCCATAAAAACTGGTTGGCGGCAGGGAAATTTACAGTTGCATTTAATTGCAAGGGTTGTCCGGCCACCACCGCAGTATCATTACCTGCAAATACAATAATACGAGGAGATACATCTACATGAAAAGTATCATAATAGGCATTTGGACAGCCGGCATTATTCACTGTTAATACATAATCTAACGTTCTTGGTGGCGAGGCTATTGCATTAATATGAAATGGCAGGGAGCTAATAGAACCACTTCCCTGATTTATTAAAGAACTGGCGTTACTCCAGGAGTAGCTTGTTCCTGTGTTAATAACAGCGTTAACAGGTGCAGCGGAGCCAATACAAATAGACGCATTTGCGGGCAAAATTCTTGCATCAGGATAGGGAACATTGAAAAATGTTATTGTAGCTACAGAACTGGTATCTGCCGGACAAACTCCATTTTGAACAATCGTACGGAAATGAGTGGTTTGAGAAACACTATTTATAGAATAAGATGTATTCGAATTTACAGGAATAAAACTGGCCCAACTCACATTGTCAAATGATTGCTGCCAATTTATAACATTACCTGCATTACCACTTAAAGTAATTGTATTAAGTATGTTTTCGTTCAAACATACATTGATATTCGCGGGAGCAAGTGAACCTCCCAAACTTCTGGCATCAACAGAAACAATAGCTGCAGCACTTGTATCAATCCGGCAGGCAGTTCCATTCTGAACCCTAGCCCTGTATCGGGTAGTTTGCAACAGGTTTTGTGCAGTATAAGTATTGGTTATATTAGGTATTGTGAGCCAGGTTATACCATCTGTTGAAGACAGCCAGTTTAAAATATTACCAACAGCCCCATTTAGAGTAAGTAGTGTACTGTTTATACCGCTACAAACAATATTATCGCTGTTCACCTGCCCGGGTATTGTAGGAGGAGAAGTAGAAACTATTACTGTATCTCTTAAATCGGCGCAGCCGTTTATTTCATGAGCAATAATGTTTCCACCATTGGATCCGGGAATCACAGTAATGGAATTGGTACCTGATCCTGATGAGATCACCCATCCTGAAGGTACCTGCCAGTTATAGACAGCGCCTGCCAAAGCAGGTATTGAATAAGTAAGTGGTGTGTTTGTACAGGCAATAGGGTTACCGCTAATTTCCAGGCCGGCACAAACATTGCGAAGAGCGACATAAGCGTAAGCAAAATGTGCCCCAGGTGTACAATTCACCGATTCAAAAGTAAGTGTTACCTGCTTGCCCCTATAGGGGGAAAGATCGAAAGTAACCTCAGTCCATCCTTTCGTCCATATGTCATACAGCCATGCCCCATTTCCACCACCCGCATTACTTGAGTGGGAAAAAAAAGGCTGAGGACTTAGACTAAAGCCATTGGCAATTGCAGCGGCAGTATCAAGAGTTGCACCTGTACTACCTCCGCCACCACCACCTGCATTATTAAATGTGGGAAGATAATAATACGGCGAAGCACAGGTTATTACACTATCAGTAGTCCTTAATTCTGCCCTAAAAAGTGGCTGCTGATTTGAATTGTGTGTTCCGTTCTCCAACACCATTGCATAGGCATACGTCATAGTATAAGGTATCGAAATCGGTCCCGCAGGAACATTAATAATATATGTAACAGATCTTGTAAAACCGCCAGGATTACTAACATTTGATCCAGTTGCCTGCCTGTAATCCCATGAAGTGGAATTTGATCCGATTTTCAACGAATAATTATAAGCATAGCCATTTAGAGTTGGTATTGTTGGAAACCCACCATAAAAATCATTAGTAGATGATGTAATTACACTTATTCCAGTAGTGCCAATTACGTATTCTGGTATTGACGAAACTCCAATATTGGGTAAAGGATAGTCAATGCTAGCGCCATTCACCAATCCGGTTTTGGCGGACCAGCTTCGTAAGTCACCAGAAGCAAAATTGATATTGTCGGGGCAAGTTTGCACCTGCGCTAACCCGGCAAAACCGGACCAAATTAATACAAAAAGAATCAGCGGTCTGTCCATACATTCATTTTCCTATCAGATAATCGGGAAATCAGTCCAAATAATTGCTTTTGCCTGTAAAAAAACGTTTATTCTCCAAAAAAACACAACCTGAAAACAAAGCTTTTAACAAGCCAGTTAAAATAATGTTTAAATTAGTCTTTTCTACAAATTTTCCGAAATAAAAACGGCTCAATATTGACCCGGACAAAAGCAAAAAGTAAAAAAACAACGGATAAAAGCACCAATTCTGTCGATCAATCTTCGTGTTGCGGCAAAAGCGTAGTTAATCTTTTTAGGCATTTTAACAAACTGCCCCTCCAGTTGGTTATCTGCAAAGAATATGTAACTGAAATTTTTGATGTATCCAAAACGGAAAAAGCGGGCCGTTTTGCAGACGTCGGATATTGAGATGTTGGAACAGGCAGTACCCGGCAATTACTCCCTGTTTCTTCTTTTATAGCAAGTGCAAAATCGTACCAGCTTATTATACCTGCATTTGAGAAATGATAAATTCCGGGTACCCATTTTTCCGAAGAAATAATTTTCATAATAGCATCTGCCAAATCAGCTGCATAAGTTGGAGTTCCTACCTGGTCATTTACCACTTTTATTTCCTCTCTTTCTTTCATCAGCCGGATCATCGTTTTCACAAAGTTGTGTCCAAACTCAGAGTAAACCCATGCAGTTCTTATTAGAATTGTTGAAGGATTATTCCGGAAAGCAAGCCTTTCTCCCGCAAGCTTTGTGTCGCCATATACACTTTGCGGATTTGTTATATCATCGGGTTTATACGGAACTGATGCATTGCCATCAAAAACATAGTCTGTTGAAATATGAATGAAGCCGGTCTTATACTCTTCACACAAGACCGCAATATATGATACTGCTTCTGCATTTACTTTCAAAGCAATTTCACGATCAGCCTCTGCCTTGTCAACAGCAGTATATGCAGCGCAGTTAATTAAATAATCAGGTTTGGTTACTTTAAAAACACTTCTAACCGCATCAAAATCCAGAATTGACAAATTAGCCTCAGATAAAAAAACAAATTCGTATTGCGGATATAACGGCGACAGCACATTTATCTCGCTTCCAAGCTGGCCATTGGCCCCTACCACAATAATTTTCTTTTTTTCACTTGCACTGACTAGAATTATGAAACACTAAAAGCATTCAGACATTCGCTCAGAACCGGCTATACGAGGTCTTTTTCGGAAATGATTTCCTTTCCAGCAGGTATTTGCCAGTCAATATTTAACGCCGGATCATTGTAAATGATACCACCTTCACTTGACCTGTTATAAAAATTATCGCATTTATAGAGAACTTCAGCATTTACACTTAATACGCTGAATCCATGTGCAAATCCTTCGGGTATCAGCAGTTGCTTTTTATTTTCTTCTGAAAGAACTATGGAATAGCTTTCGCCATAAGTTGGCGATCCTACCCTAATATCAACAACCACATCCAGTATCTTTCCGCTGATGACTCTTACCAGTTTTGTTTGGGCATAAGGGGGTAGTTGGTAGTGCAATCCCCGGATAACGCCATATGCAGATGAGGACTGATTGTCCTGCACCCAGCGTACATCAAATCCTGCTTCTTTGAATATTTTTTCATTATAAGATTCAAAAAAGTAGCCGCGGCTGTCTTCAAATACACGGGGTTCAAAGACTGCCAAACCCGAAAAATCTGTAAACTGAAAAGGCATAATTATAAACTCCAGTATGTTCTGTTATGTATTGTATTTCTATATATCCCTTTTAAATCAGCAACCATTCCGAAGGACTTTGTGATACTTGTAAAATAGGCATCATCAAGTGTTTTATACTCATTGTGCGGAACGGTTACTATAACCGCATCATAATCATCAGCAATGCTCTTTGTAAGAGAGAATCCATACTCATGCTTCAGTTCATCTGAATCTGCATAAGGGTCTTCCACATCCACATTTATATAATATGATTGAAGTGCTTTTACAACATCTGCCACCTTCGAGTTTCGTATATCACTCACATTCTCTTTGAATGTTGCTCCTTTCACCAGCACTTTCGATGATTTAACGTCCCCTGATGTCTTAATAATATGCTGAACTACGGCCTTTGCAACGTAGCCCGCCATATTATCGTTGATATTTCTGCCAGCCAATATTACTTGTGAATCATAACCTAACTCTTTTGCCTTGTAAGTGAGATAATACGGATCCACACCTATGCAATGGCCCCCAACCAGACCTGGCTGAAACTTGAGAAAGTTCCATTTTGTACCGGCAGCTTCTAGTACTTCATAAGTATTGATGTTCATCATATTGAAAATAATGGACAACTCATTCATTAATGCAATATTCAGGTCCCGTTGTGTATTTTCAATAATTTTTGCCGCTTCCGCAACCTTTATTGAAGATGCCCGGTGTACACCTGCTTTTACAACAAGTTCGTATGTTTTTGCAATTTCTTCCAAAGACTCTGCATCACAACCTGAAACAACTTTCACAATTGAGGCAAGTGTATGTTGTTTGTCGCCCGGATTAATCCTTTCGGGGGAATAACCCAACTTAAAATCAACAACGCTTTTTAATGCAGATAGCTTTTCAATAACCGGTAAACAGTCTTCTTCAGTACAACCAGGGTAAACCGTGGATTCGAACACAACGTAGTCTCCTTTCTTCACTACCTTACCAACAGTTTCTGATGCCCTGATTACCGGTGTCAGATCAGGAACATTATGTTCATCAACCGGAGTGGGAACAGCAACTATAAAAAATTTAGCACCCCTTAATACATCCAGAGAATTAGTAAATACAATATCGCATCCTTCAAATTCTTCTTTATCCAGTTCATTGCTGGGATCAATACCCTGCTTCATCATTTCTATTCTCTTCTCATTAATGTCAAACCCAATCACCGTTACTTTTCTGGCAAATTCCAGCGCAATGGGTAATCCAACATAACCCAAACCAATTACTGCTAATTTTTCTTTCTTTTCAATTAACTCTTTATACATTTTTAAGAAATTATATGTCTGTTAATCTTTTTTTCTACCTGTTTATGAACTCTAAAACTTTTGAAGTAATGAACTCAAGCTGCTCGGAATCCAGTTCTGTGTGAACCGGAAGCGAAATCACCCTCTCTGTAAGCCAGTCTGTTACAGGCATGGGCTTTGACGCCACATTGAACTGTTCAAACATTTTTTGTTTGTGCCCGGGAACAGGATAGTAGATCATCGAAGGTATCTTATTATCTGCCAAATACTGCTTGAGACCATCACGGTCAACATCATTTAAAACTATTGTGTATTGGTGAAATACATGCCTGCTGTAATCTGCCCTGTATGGGATTGTGATTTTTGGATGTTTAGTAAAAGCCTTATCATAAAAATCAGCAGCATTCCTTCTGGCATCAAGATACTCATCAAGATGGCTCAGTTTAATATTAAGTATTGCAGCCTGCATTGTATCCAGCCGGCTGTTGCACCCCACCACATCATGATAATATTGCCTGTTTTGTCCATGATTGGCGATCATTTTTAACATAGCAGCAAGTCCATCATCATTTGTAAAAATTGCTCCTCCATCACCAAAACCACCCAAGTTCTTAGACGGATAAAAAGAGGTGGTGCCAATATGGCCAATAGTACCTGTTTTCTTTTTAGTCCCGTCAGAAAAAGTATAGTCGCACCCGATTGCCTGGGCATTGTCTTCAATCACATACAAATTATATTTAGCCGCCAAGTCCATTATTTCTTCCATTGGAGCAGCATGTCCATACAAATGAACAGGTACAATAGCTTTTGTTTTAGGTGTAATCACTTTTTCAATAGTCTCTGCCGTTATACAGAATGTTTGAGCATCTACTTCGGCAAACACTGGCGTAAGCCGTAATAAGGCAATAACTTCAGTCGTGGCAATGTATGTAAACGAAGGTGTTATTACTTCATCACCGGGCTGCAATCCTAAGGCCATCATGGCAATTTGCAAGGCATCAGTTCCATTTGCACAGGGAATTGTGTGTTTAGCACCTACATAAGCAGATAAATTTGCCGCAAATTCATGTACTGGCCTGCCATTAATAAAAGCGGTACTTTCCATAACATCAATTACGGCTTTATCCACTTCATTTTTTATCTTGAGATACTGGTTTTTCGTATCAACCATTTGAATCGGTCGCATCTGGAGAGTTTTTACTATAAAAAAGACTTCTGCCAATCCAGAACACCTTTTCAGGTTTTCCGGTTGTGTTCAGCCGGCAAAAATAGTAAAATACAGGTAGTTTACCCGAATGGATTTACATTTGCGGATAAAATAATGCTACTCTTTTGAAGGTACTCTTGTACAATATTTTTCTGCTCCTATTCAAAGCTGGTGTTTATTGTTC
Source organism: Chitinophagaceae bacterium (assembly GCA_016719815.1). Lineage (GTDB taxonomy): Bacteria > Bacteroidota > Bacteroidia > Chitinophagales > Chitinophagaceae > JJ008. Next base: position 210,476 of record JADJYK010000003.1, read on the forward strand.
CTCAGTTTTCAACCTAAAAGCAAAGAAATGGGTACAAGGCAGAAAAATATCTTTAAGAAGCTGAAAACAGCAATACCAGAAGGCGAAAGAATTGTGTGGATACACTGTGCATCGCTTGGAGAATTTGAGCAAGGCCGGCCGGTTATTGAAAAGCTCGGCGCCTTATATCCTGATTATAAGATTCTCCTCACCTTTTTTTCTCCATCAGGTTATGAAGTGCGAAAAGATTATCATGGTGCCGACTGGGTTTTCTATCTTCCTTTAGATGGCCCGCTATCTGCTAAAAGATTTATTGATACAGTGCATCCATCACTGGTTATTTTTGTCAAATACGAATTCTGGTATTACTATCTGAAAAAAATAAAATACAGTAATATTCCTTTGTTGCTCATTTCTGCCTATTTCAGTAAAAAACCATCCCTACTTAACCCATACAACAGGCTGAAATGGAAAATGCTCGCCCGGTTTGATCATCTCTTTGTACAAACAGAAGGTTCAAAAAAGATTGCAGCACAACTTGGGTTAGGAAATATTACCAGTATATCAGGAGATACAAGGTTTGACAGAGTACAAGAAATAGCAGATCAATTTGAACCAGTGCCTGGTATAGAAGTTTTCATACACAATAACAAAGCAGTTGTTGCCGGTAGCACATGGCCCGAAGATGAGGTACTTTTAGCTAAGGCTTTTCAACAAGTATATAATAAACAACTAAAAATTATTATAGCTCCACATGAATTAAGCGAAAAAGTGTTTTCAGATATTGAAAAAATGTTTACTGGGGCTGTCCGCTATTCTCAGCTGGATAATTGTCCATCAACTGCAAATTGTCTCATTATTGACAATATTGGCATGCTTTCGCGGCTTTATAAATATGCAGATGTTGCATATGTGGGAGGAGGCCACAAACGAAACGGAGTGCATAATGTACTGGAAGCGGCTGTTTACAGTAAAGTTGTATTGTTTGGTCCTTATTATTCTGATTACTCAGAAGCAGTTGGCCTGGTGGAATCAGGTGGTGGCATTTCATTTACTGACGAGAGAAGAGACGGGAAAAAATTGGCAGAGATCATTTCTGTTTTACTTAATGATGAGATAAATTATAAAATAAGATGTAGAAATGCCGGCAATTTTGTACAATCGAATACAGGAGCCACAGAAATAATAATCCACTTTATTCAGGAAAAACGTCTTCTTACTAACTGATCAAACTGTTTCACCGTTTCATTATCATTATTCCAGCCCAGCTTTACCTTTAGCTCCCTGATGATCCAATATTCTGCTTCAGCATAAATATTGAAACTGTTAATCGTTTTTATACAACGCTCATACATATTCTCATCCCCACGAAACAGTTCATTGATATACAAAAACCTGTCGTTTATTCCAATCGCTTTTCGCAAATCTTTAACAGGTGTTTCTTTAAGAACTTCCACAATCTCAGTCTTTACTTCTCTAAGTTTCTCATTCAATGACTCCTCCGGCGATGTAGCCGTATCATTTATCTCTTTACCCGGCACCTGGCTTGAAAGAGTTGGTATTTCCCTCATCGGGTCAAAAATCATATCGAGCTGACCATTCTTCTGAATTACTGAAACAGAACCTTCATCAACAAGTACTGTTTGCTTAACCTCTTTTGAAGTTGGTTGCTCCACCGGTTTAGGTGCATATCTTTCAATTACGGGATCATAAGCAGTTGCTTCCTGCTGCGCCTCTACCGGGGTAACCGGTAACATTACAGCCACTTTAGCAGTTCCCAAACTATGTTGCCCGCCTGCATTGAGTTTGGTTAGTTCAAATTGCAGCAACTGTACCGTACCCAGCATTTGTGACGGGCCGGCATTTTGCTCAAATTGTTTTTTTAATTGTTCAATCAGGGCTTCTATTCGTTCCATTGATATATATTTACTGCCGGATTTAGGTGGCGAATTAAAATTACAAACACTTTGCCAAAAATTGCATTAAGAAAATCCTAATATATTTTACAAATGTTTATAGAACCTAATACCAGTGGCGAACGCAGAGGAAGCATTGAAGTGATTTGCGGCTCCATGTTTAGCGGAAAAACAGAAGAACTAATTCGCAGACTGAAAAGGGTTAAAATTGCGAATCTGAAAGCTGAAATATTTAAACCTGCCATTGATGTGCGATTTGATGAAGTAAAAATCGTGTCGCATGATGCACAGGCGATCCACTCCACTCCAATAGACAATTCTCAGAAAATTCTGCTTATGGCCCAGGATGCGGATGTAATTGGCATAGATGAGGCTCAGTTCTTTGATGATGAAATTGCTAATGTATGTGATGAACTTGCCTTTCGTGGTGTAAGAGTTATTGTTGCCGGCCTGGATATGGATTTTATGGGCAAGCCTTTCGGACAAATGCCGTATATAATGGCAAAGGCCGATTATGTAACAAAACTGCATGCTATTTGCCAGAAATGCGGAAGTATTGCCAATTATTCATACAGAAAAATACCTAACGAAGACCAGGTAATGCTTGGAGCTACGGATATTTATGAGCCCAGGTGCAGAAAATGTTATCATGATAAGTGATAAATTGTATTCATTATTTTCGTGTAAACAGAGTACCGGTTTTGCTAAAACAAATTCTCACACTATTTAAAAAAGATTTACTGCTTGAAATAAGGCAGCAATACAGTTTTTACGGTATTCTTCTGTACATAGGGGCAACCATTTTCGTACTTTTTATGGCAGTGGAGGAACCGGAGAGTAAAGTGTGGAGTGGTTTGTTTTGGGTTATCCAGTTATTTATCTGTATAAATGCCGTTGCCAAAAGTTTCTTGCAGGAAAGCCGGGGCCGGATGCTCTATTTTTATTCAGTTGCCAGTCCGGTTGCCTTTGTTTTAGCCAAACTCATGTTTAATACTTTGCTGATGTTTGTGATGAGTTTGTTAAGCTTGTTATTATTCACTCTTTTCCTGGGTAACCCTATGCAAAAGACCCTTCCATTTATCGGGTTAGTTGTTTTGGGTGGGTGGAGCATAAGTCTTGTGTTTAGTTTTTTAGCAGCTATTGCAGCCCGTGCACAGCAGAATGCAGCCATAATGGCTATACTGGGCTTTCCAATTATTATTCCCCAACTGGTGCTGCTGATGCGGCTTTCCAATGCAGCCTTTGCACCGCTGCTAACTATCCCAATGAGTACTGTATTACTACTCATTGCAATAGATTTTCTGATTATCCTCCTAGCCGTTATACTTTTTCCATTTCTATGGAAAGACTAATTTTTCTCATTTGGAAAAATAAAAATTAGACATGTTTACGGGCATCGCCTTATTTTTGTCACTTGTTCCGGCACACTAAATTATGCCGGTTAATTCTATGACAGAAGCAAAAAATTATATGCATAAAAGCTGGTGGAAAGTTTTAAGCATTATTCTGCTGTTTTACACTGTAATAGCGGGATTTTTATCAGATGCAGCGCCAAAGGATGTTAATTTTCAGAAATCATTAGGCGAAACTTATCGCAACTTATACTTTCATGTGTGCATGTGGTTTGCCATGATGATACTCTTCACAATTTCGGTAGTGAACGCTATAAAATACCTAAGGACATTCAGAGATAAATACGATATCTATTCTCGCAAGTTTGCTGTAATTGGCATTGTGTTCGGAGTACTTGGATATGCAACGGGAATGATTTGGTCATCATTTACATGGGCAGATCCAAATAAACAAGTTGTCAACGCATTTAGTTCATTTGCCCGAGACCCCAAATTGATTGGCGCAGCCATCGCACTCCTTGTTTATTTTGCATATCTTATTCTTCGTGATTCTATTCAGGACATGGACAAAAGAGCAAGAATCAGTTCTGTATATAACATTTTTGCTTATGCAATTCTTTTCCCGGCAATTTGGATATTGCCAAGGATATTGCCAAGTCTTCATCCCGGAGGAAGTGATGGCAATCCAGCCCTTGACCCTAAAGACAGCTTAGGGAGTGGCATGAGATTAATTTTCTATCCTGCCGTTATTGGATGGACATTACTGGGTATATGGATTGCCACATTAAAAATCAGAACCAGCTTAATAAAAGAACAAAAATTATCAAAATGAAAATAATAAACCAACTTATCTTATTACTTGCTACAGTTCTGTTTTCTGTTCCTTTGTTTGCACAAGGTGAAAAAACAGGGATGGCCGATGTTATGCGCAGCAATGGACGCATTTATGTTGTTGTTGCCGTAGTTCTTACTATTCTGATTGGTTTAATTGTTTATGTCGTTCGTATCGACAGAAAGCTGTCCAAACTGGAAAAAGAAAATTAGAGACACTGCAAAATGAGATTGCATTATATTTCTCATTTTGTATTTATTTCAATAACGATTGCAAATACAAAAAAAAGAAAATCATGTCGAACACAAATTACAGTTTTTTTGGCGCCGTCGAAAGGAGCTTTGACAAAGCCGCCAAATTTACAAAATGGGATGAAGGCATTTTAGAACAAATTAAAGCCTGTAATGCCGTTTACCGGATGAACTTTCCTGTAAAAATTGGTGATAAGATTGAGGTAATTAAGGCCTATCGTGTGCAACACAGCCATCACAAATCTCCTTGCAAAGGTGGTATTCGTTTTTCTAAGGCAGTTAACCTCGATGAAGTGATGGCTCTTGCCGCCCTGATGACCTACAAATGCGCTATCGTAAATGTGCCTTTCGGGGGCGCCAAAGGTGGCATCAGCATAGATCCCAAACAATATACCCCTTACCAATTAGAAAACATTACCCGCCGTTATACTTCAGAATTAACAAAAAAGAATTTTATTGGCCCTGGTATTGATGTCCCTGCACCCGACTATGGAACTGGCGAAAGAGAAATGGCATGGATACTGGACACTTACACACAACTAAAGCCGGGAGAAATTGATGCAGCTGGTTGCGTGACCGGAAAGCCAATCACACAAGGTGGTGTTTGGGGCCGTCGGGAAGCTACTGGCTTAGGTGTATTTTATGGATTAAGAGCAGTATGTAAAATGCCCGAAGTGATGACCAAAGTAGGTTTGACTACAGGAGTTGGAGGCAAGAAGGTTATTGTTCAGGGACTTGGCAATGTTGGATACCACTCAGCAAAATTCTTTCAGAATGCCGGTTCAAGAATCGTAGCACTGGCAGAATATGAAGGGGCAATATGGAGCAATGATGGCCTTGATGTAGATGCTGTATTCAATCACAGAAAAGCAACTGGCTCTATCCTCAACTTCCCCGGCGCAACAAATTTTGAAAACAGTGCTGATGCCTTGGAAATGGAATGTGACATTCTGATACCTGCTGCTTTAGAAAATGTAATTGATGGCGAAAATGCAGCAAGAGTAAAGGCAAAAATTATTGGCGAAGCGGCTAATGGACCTCTTACGCCTGAAGCTGATGAAATATTTGCCCAGCGTGGAATACTGGTTGTTCCTGATATGTACCTAAATGCAGGAGGTGTAACAGTTTCTTATTTTGAATGGCTGAAAAACCTGAGCCATGTTCGCTACGGAAGAATGGAAAAAAGATTCGAAGAAACACAGAACGCCAACATGATTAAAAAAGTGGAAGAGCTGACAGGGAAAACAATTTCAGAGCAGGATAAAAGCAAGATTGTTCATGGGCCTGATGAAATTGACCTTGTGTACAGCGGACTGGAAGAAACCATGATCAATGCCACACATGAGGTTATGGATGCATGGAAAGCCAATTCAGAAATACCTGATATGCGTACAGCTGCTTATGTTGTAGCAATTAATAAAGTAGGTGTAGCCTATGCTGAACTGGGCATTTTCCCATAGCTTTTAAAGAACCAATTACTTATACAATCCCGCCTTTGGTGGGATTTTTATTGCAAATCTCTAACATTGAGATTCCTGTTTCATTTACAACGAAGCATTACCTTTGACCCCAAACTTTTTAAAAATGAAAAAACTATTAACCGCTTTTCTTATCCTTTTTGCAGTTTCTGTACAGGCACAAACTCCTTCTGTTGATGAAATAATCTCAGCTCATACTAAAGCCATCGGAGGACTGGAGGCACTCAACAAACTTACAAGCATTAAGTCAACCGGTAGTGTTGCTATGCAGGGGATGGATTTTCCGCTAACGAGCCAAACACTTTTTAATAAGGGAGTGAGAATTGATGTAGATGTTATGGGGCAGTCTGTCATAAAAGCCTATGCAGATGGAAAGGGCTGGGAAATAAACCCATTTGGAGGAAAGCAAACCGCTACAGAAATGACTGGAGAAGATTTAATTGAGATGAAAGATCAGATAAACTCTATTGACAAATTAATTGATTACAAAAATCTTGGCCATAAAGTTGAATTCTTTGGTGAAGAAACTTTCGAAGGCATAAAATGCTGGAAACTAAAATTTACTCACAAAGACACAAAAAAAGAAACTGCATATTTCATTTCTTCGACGGATTTCATGCTAATTAAAACTTCAGGTAAAAAAACGATGATGGGACAAGAAGTGAATGAAGAAACTCTTTATTCAGATATTAAAGAGTTTAATGGTCTTAAATTCCCGATGAATGTGACTGTTATAATAAACGGGAATGTGTTCCAGGTTGTAAGCATGAGCAATGTAGAGCTCAATGCACAGATTGATGAAAAAATATTTAGAGAGTAATCAACCCAATCGATAAGAAAAGCCGGCCGTTTGCCGGCTTTTTAATTCCTTATCAATTTGTTCGCTTTTACATTAAGATCTTATATCCACACTTACTTATTTTGTTGAATAGTGGCTGTTGTTTTGTGGCAGACAGCCGATAGTAATCCGGCTGAAATAATGAAACAAGCAGTTTATGGGTATCGTTGATTTTGCTATCCGGTATCCGGCAAGAGATGCAAAAATGTGGACCGGTTTATGAAAGATTATCCGTTTTAACAAATTTATTATTCACCATGAAGGGGCAATATATCTAATGGAGAAAGTGCCTGATGGCTCTTGTGCCAGGCAAAGCACTCCCTGCCATTTGTAATAACAAGATATGAAACCGGTACGCTGATACTATACCGCAATAACTGCTCCAGCACTTTTTCATCCAGCGCCACATTCATTTCTTTGCATTCTATCATCATCCAGGGTTGATGAGCTTTATTATAAACAAGTATATCGAATCTTTTCTTCAGATCTCCTAATTCAATTTGCTTCTCTAATCCAATTAAAGCAGTAGGATATTTTTTTTCTTTAACCAGGTACTGTATAAAGTTCTGTCGCACCCACTCCTCAGGCGTAAGCACAACCCATTTTTTCCTGATAGGATCAAAAAGATAGTCCTTGTCCTCATGCGTTTTAATCTTAAAGTCGGGTTCAGGATATGTGACAGAAACCATGCTTCAAAAGTAAATGATTAGTTTTGTATGAAATCAGACAAGGAATGAAAACGAAAGAAGAAATAATTCACAACTGGTTGCCCAGATACACCGGAGAAAAACTGGAGAATTTTGGACAGTATATCCTGCTCACCAATTTTGGCAATTATGTAAAAATGTTTGCGGAGTGGCATAATGTACCAATAATAGGCCAGGACAAACCAATGCAATGTGCCACTGCAGAAAATATTACTATAATAAATTTTGGCATGGGGAGCCCAACGGCAGCCACTATTATGGATCTGCTGGCAGCAATAGAGCCGAAAGCAGTTTTGTTTTTAGGCAAATGTGGTGGCCTCAAAAAAAGAAATAAGCTCGGCGACCTGATATTGCCGATAGCAGCAATAAGAGGTGAAGGCACCTCCAACGACTACTTCCCTCCTGAAGTCCCTGCACTTCCCGCCTTCGCACTTCAAAAGGCAGTCTCAACTACAATCAGGGACTATGAGGTGGACTATTGGACTGGCACTGTCTATACCACCAACCGTCGTGTTTGGGAACATGATGAGCCCTTCAAAGAGTACCTGCAAAAAGTAAGGGCTTATGCAATTGACATGGAGACAGCCACCATTTTTACTGTGGGCTTTTATAATAAAATACCAACCGGGGCGCTGTTGCTGGTAAGCGATCAGCCTATGATTCCTGAAGGAGTAAAAACTGAAGAAAGTGACAAAGCCATCACGGCACACTATGTAGAAAATCACATTAAAATAGGGATAGACTCACTTCGTCAGTTAATGAATGACGGCCTTACTGTAAGGCACCTGAAATTTTAAGCTGGCAGACTTATTAAACTTAAGGGTATCTGTTCGTGTAAAGATTCAAAAGTAAGAAGTGGCTGAAAGAGCTTTTCCGCCACTTCTTCTTCATTTAATTATAATCAATATCGCAGGTTATACTGGCCGTAACCATCGTAATCCTCGTTTTCTTCGTAAAACCTCGCAGCACTTTTTCGTCTCGAATACAACATCCTTTTTTGATATTTCCTTAACTGTTCAGCGATAGATCTTTCTTCATCAATTTTTGTATCGGTAAACTCTGTAAAGTCATACTTGTTTGTGAGGCTAACAAGATCCATCTGGCTAAAAGCTTTACTCCTATTTTTTACAACATTGATATCGTCAAATTCTATCTCCCGTGAATCCTCCGGAACAAGCCCCAGTACTGCCAGTTTCCATATGATGTCATCCTTTTTTTCCTTATACTTATAAAAGTATAAATAGCCCGATTTTTCTTTATAAGTGGTGGGTAGCCTGTCTATATAAATAAGAGTGTCAGGCATGCCGTATGATTTGCTGGCCAGCAAACTGCTTTTACCTAAATCTGTATGATTCCTGTACTTATCAGGGAACTTATCCAGCTTCTTCCTTTCTTTCAAATCACTGTATAAATTATACCTGTATTCATCAAGGCTGGCAAAAAATGTGAAAAGTGAATCTGGAACCGCTCTCTTCTTAGCCAACAACTGGAAAAGCGTCTTATACTTCAGTTCCTTATCTTCAGTTTTAACAATCTGCTGAATAAGCGCTTCCACTATAGTGTTCTTTTCAGCAAACGGAAGCAATAACCGGGTATATAAACTCAGGTCTTCATTGCCTTCATCTTTATTCGTTCCGTAATCGGGATAGGAAGGTTGTTTTTTTTCAGTTTTACTTTCTTCTGCTTTTTCAATTGCTTTCTTCTTTTCAGCAATTGCCTGTTTTCTTAATTCCTGTTTGGCTTCAATTAAGAACTTGCTATAATAGTGCTCGTAGTCTTTTGCACTAACTATGCTTGAGTCAACCATTTTCCCAAGCAATTCCATTATTGAGCTTTTGTACTCATCCAGATTTAGCAGGGGGAGCAGGTCTGGCAAAATTGCTTTAGTAAGCAACAAAGAATCAGACAATTCATCCAGGAATTTATTATTGTCATAATCTGAATCTTTCTGCCAATAGTCTACGGTAGAACCAACCCAGTTTCCCTCGTAACTGTTTTTTTCAAACTCAAGTACAGGTATTTCATCATTAATAATCTGCCTGAAAAGTGAGTAGGCATAGACTGTCCGGTGCTGCAACAGGTTTTCAAGAGCTATATACTGGAACTGAATAGTGTCCTGTGCTTCGTAGTATATCTTCTTCAAATAATCCGCAGCAGCGTTTGTTTTAATATCGCCAAGTTTTGCGATGAGTGAACCTTTAAGATTCAGATACTTCTTTTCTTTCCAGTTTACATTGTTTATTGCCTGCATTAGGTCGCCCAAATCTGTTGAATCCAAGTAAATCATTGCAATTCCCTTAACAGCTTTCTTTCTTATTACCGAATCGGCAGATGCAAAATCTTCAAAAAAGAGTTTTGATTTTTTTGAAAACGGATCTGGCCCTTTTAGTGTATCTGCCGGAACGAAAGTTGAATAAAAATTTTTTACAAAATTTCCGGGAACAGATAATGTATCTGACAACGTAGCAAGGATATGCAATACCCCATCCTTATAATACTGTTTCGTAAACAATATTCTGCTGCTGCCGGTATCCGTGACAATCATTTCCCTGATTTTTGTGCCATTTGACAGGGATTTCCGCTTGTCAACTTTTATTATCAGTGTTGAATCTTTTCCCGAAAAGGAATTGCTCTCAAAATCAAGAAGTGATGAGTCCTTTGTATAGAAGTATCGGGGCCATTTGTAATAAGCCACAAGTATTTTCTCACCGGTTGTATCATTCTTGACAATCTTACTTTTCATGTCCAGCATAGAAAGAAGTCCATCGTCTTCCTCTTCATCGTCGTCATAACCGCCATAAATACTCATCTCTGGCATATCAAGTTTTATCTTCTTGTTTTCTGGAAAAACAGGTGAGCTAACCGTGTAATACAATGCAGTATCCCTTCTTTCGCTGGTTGCGCCATAAATTACCGGTTGAAAATCGAATGAGTTTAAAAAATTACCCATTGAAGCAACTTCTTGTTTTCCATGAGCCACCAGTGTATAATAGTGCGGCCCCTTGATGATGAATCTTGTCATAAAAATATGCCCATCCTTGTCACTGTACTTGGCATCAAGAGCTGGGTATCCCTTATAAGTTGTCTGTTTTCGCATCAATTGCGAATCTATAAACTCAGATGCCATGAAACTTTCATCCATCAGTGCCAGGTCAAATGTATCTTCTTCGATAAAACTGTAATTATGAATATCTGTTCTGACAACCCTGTACTGTAATCCGTTCTGCTTATCGGCAGCATCAAAAATCCAGCTCCCGTCATTACCAATGTATGGTTCATGCGGTACAGCAACAGAAAAACCACCATGGGAAGGAGAAAATTTCTTCCATCCGTTTGTCCAGTTTTTATACTCTTTTAATTGTATACTGCCAAAAAATTTATTGGCCTCTTCTCCAAGTTTTACGTAATCAGCAGTACCGCTCATTTTAAAAAATAATATCTCAAACGGTGTAATGAAAATATGGTACCGCTGTACATCTCCCCTTCTTGTTCTGTTTACAATATCAAAACCTTTATACCCGTTTTTTACAATTGTACTTTTTGATAAAATTTTCCCCGGAACGTTCTCGTACAACAAACTGTCGATGGCTTTATACACTTTATCTTCATCATGATTCCACATCCAGGCATTAGAGAGAATACGGGTAACCATGTAATAGCTGCCATTGGCCATATCAGCATATTGCCGCTGATCGGTATAGGGGTCATCGCCGGATTTATAAAACTTACCCGGAATATCCACTTTAAAAAAACCATCTTCGGATACTTCTGTTTTAAACGTAACTGGTACCCGTATCTTATCAACGATATCCTTTTCCTTACTGTCCCGTTCACCCATTTTTACAGGTCTTACTTTATAACCCTTTTGCCGCAGCATTTCAATCACACCCCTTGTCCCTGGCAAATGAGCTGCTCCCACACCCACAAATAAAGACACTCCTGTCTTAATAATCGAATCAATCGAATTGGTCTGTATTTCATTCCTTTTATATAAAAATTTCTCGTCAAAAGCAGCCGACACACTATTAAACCTGTTAATACTGTCAAGCATGTCCAGATCGCCGGAGCGGTAAGCATCCTGCAGTTTTGCAGGGGAATAGTCTTCCGCAACATCACCGTAGCTCCTCTCTTTCCGGTTTTTATCTTTTGCAGCGTCTTTATATGCTTCAGCCATCAGGCGCATGCTTTCGCCATAATCTTCCACTCCGGCAACCTTCTTACCTCTTTTTTTACCGCATTGAAAGATGTACATGTCCAGATAAGTATCCTCTTCAAAATCGCTAGATTGCTCACCATAAGTACGGTAAAGTAAATTATTGATTACAGAAGGATTGCTGAATAATGCCCTTTCAATTTTAGAATAATACTTGTAAAACTTAAGCGTATTAATTGTAAGATAATCAGAGGGTATTTCAAGCATCCGGTTCATGTAACCAGCATACCGGTTACCGGAAAAGGAATTGAGATCATACTTATCCATATCCTCCTGCCACGTTTCAGGATTAGTTTCTAAAGCAACTACCTGTACATTTTTAATGGCTATGTAAAATGAATCGGGCAGATGAAAAGCCAGTTTGCTGCTTACATGCATGGTACCTATAAGATAGGAAGGCTTTTTTTTGGCCATTACCACTGATCTCCCAAAGTAGGCTTGGATACTTTTTCCCTTTAATTACCGGCTGGGCATATGACTGAAACACCAGAAAAAAAGAAAAAAAGACAAGTGAAAACTTCTTCATATAAAGTAGAAAAAAAAAATTTAGATATAAAACAAATGTAAGATGCAGTTTTGCAATAAAAAGCATAAAGTTTTTTCAGACATTTTCTGTACAAAATGCTGATAAGCAATAGATAAAAATAAAAACATTGTATTTTCTTTCTTTTCTTAACTTTGCAGGCTGAAAAAGCTAATGCTTTGACCAAACCCGGCGCCGTAAGGCCGGTTTTGTCCGCCTCTTTATCAATAATACCGGACAAGCGATAAACACCAGGCTCTCCACCAGGTTTGTGTCAGCAGGCATATTTATCACTAATACCATTTGACACATGAAGTTATCACAGTTCCGTTTTGACCTCCCTTTGAACCTAATTGCACAACATCCTACGAAAAGAAGAGAAGACTCCAGAATGATGGTAGTACATCGCCACACTGGTGAAATTGAAAATAAGTATTTCCGTGATATTATTGACTATTTCGACGATAAGGATGCTTTTGTGGTAAATAATACCAAGGTTTTTCCTGCCCGTATGTACGGACGTAAGGAAAAAACCGGCGCTAAAATTGAGGTTTTTCTGCTCCGTGAATTAAACAAACCCAACCGCCTGTGGGATGTAATCGTTGATCCTGCAAGGAAGATAAGGGTAGGCAACAAACTATATTTTGGCGAACAGGAAGACCTTGTAGCAGAAGTGATTGACAATACAACCAGCCGTGGCCGTACAATCCGTTTTCTTTGGGAGGGAACAGAAGAAGATTTCCGTGCTGTGCTTGAAAGACTGGGCGAAACACCACTTCCTAAGTACATTAAGCGTAAGCCAGAAGAAGAAGACAAAGAAAGATACCAGACTGTTTATGCCAAGCATGAAGGTGCTGTTGCAGCTCCTACTGCCGGTCTTCATTTTAGCCGTGAGTTAATTAAACGTCTCGAAATTAAAGGTATTCGCTTTGCAGAAGTTACCCTCCATACCGGTCTTGGCACATTCCGTCCAATTGAAGTGGAAGACCTGAGCAAGCATAAAATGGATGCCGAATACTACAATATTGATGATACTGCCTGCAAGATTGTTAACAGGGCAAAAGAATACGGTCATCGTATTTGCTCTGTTGGAACTACCACTATGCGGGCACTGGAGTCATCATTTACAGCACAGAAATTGCTGAAATCCTCTGAAGGCTGGACAAATATGTTTATTCACCCGCCTTATGAATTTAATATCGCTGATTCGCTGGTTACCAACTTTCATTTGCCCAAAACCAGCCTGCTGATTATGACCTGCGCCTTTGCCGGTTATGACCTAGCCATGGAAGCCTACAAAAAAGCAATCAAAGACAAATACAGGTTCTTCAGTTATGGTGATGCGCTGTTGGTTATTTAAGCCACGGTTAAGTAATAAGTATAAGATTTAATAAGAAAGCCCTGCAAATGCAGGGCTTTCTTATTAAATTTGATTACTATGGAAGTTTTCAAAAGCAGGATAAAGCATAACCAGTTGAGTTATACAATTATTGCACTTTATCCAGTTATACTTTATGTGTTAGTAATCTACCTTCTGCGAAATCAGGGTTTCGTAAAGAATCATCTTGATGTACATGGCATCATAACATGTCTGGGTATTATCAGGATGTTTTTCGTTAACATGAATAAAATTTATGTAAACTCACTTACTGTAGATGTGCTTAAGCGAAAATTGTTTTTCGAATGTTTTATTTTCCTCAAAGGGAAAAAAGAATATGAAAGACGATTTGATGAGATAAAAGTTGATATTACCAATGAGACTATAAGTTTTTTCAGAAAATCACCGGTAATATATTTCTACAAAAAAAAGCCGGGAGAAATGTATCTCTCGGCCTTTAAAGATAAATTTACTAAACAAACACTTGAGGAATTATCTGCCCTGCTTACCTCAATTACCCATCTTTCAATAAACAAATAACTTTATTCCAACCCAAACATCCCTTTATTCAACTGTTGCAGAATCTGTGTCTTATATTCTGCAGGTATCAGCAACGATATATTATGAGGGCTGCCGCCATACGACACCATCCGAACCGGGATATTCAAGATAGAGCCAAACAGTTTCTTCACCATATCCTCGGTTTGTGCAATCTCGTTGCCCACAACGGAAATAATAACCTGGTTCTTATCCATATCAATGGTTCCGAAGGGTTCCAGTTCTTTAATTATTTCATCCAGGTTGGCATCTGTGTCAATTGTAAGAGATACAGCCACCTCTGAAGTGGTAATCATATCAATGGGTGTTCTGTATTTTTCAAACACTTCAAAAATCTTGCGCAGGAAACCATAAGCCAGCAACATGCGGCTGCTCTTTATACGAATGGCGATGATGTTGTCTTTTGCAGCCACGGCTTTCACGCCTTCGCTGCCAGCTTCTTCCGCAATCGTTGTGCCTTTTGCCTCCGGCTGCATGGTGTTCAGCAATTTTACCGGTACTTTATACATCTGTGCAGGCCAGATAGATGCAGGGTGCAGGATTTTGGCGCCGAAGTAAGCCAGCTCCGCTGCTTCATCAAAACTCATTTGCTCGATAGGAACGGTTTTCTTTACTACTCTCGGGTCGTTGTTGTGCATTCCGTCAATGTCAGTCCATATTTCACATACCGAAGCATTGATGGCGGCTGCAATCAGCGATGCAGAATAATCACTTCCTCCTCTTTTCAGGTTGTCCACTTCGCCCCTTGCGTTGCGGCAGATATAACCTTGTGTTACAAATATTTTTTTATCCTTGTTCTGTTCAAGTATCGGCTGCAGTTTGCTTTTTATTGTTTCCACATTGGGCTCATCATACGCATCAATGCTCATAAACTCCAGTGCCGGCAGCAACATGTGACTGATGCCATTTTCTTCGAGATAAGTGCAGAAAAGTTTGGTAGAGAGCAATTCGCCCTGCGCCAGAATATCCTTGCTCAGCGCCTCACTGAAAGATATGCGGAGGATGATATTCAGAAACTCGAAATGGTCGGCAACAATGGCTTTGGCTTTAGCCAGCGTTTCTTCTTTCTTAACCAAGTCATTGATGAATACCTGGTAATGTGCTTCCAGTTTATCAATAACCTGTTTAGCCGCATCCCGGTCGCCTTTTGCAATGTTATCGCCAATTTCTACCAGGGCATTGGTGGTGCCTGATAAGGCAGATAATACCACAATAACAGGTTCCGTTTCTTTGGTAACCATGCCTGCGATGTGCTGCATTCGCTCCGGACGGCCTACACTGGTGCCGCCAAATTTCATTACTTTCATTTGTCAATTTATATTTATTAAAGAGATCAGATGTTATTCACCATAAAAATTATCATCGCCGACAGGTATAAGTTGCTCGATAATTTTAATGCTTCATTTCATTTTCTTCTCTCCGTTAAGTTTTTGGAATTAGTATTGGCAAGCAAGTGGGCAAAGATAATAAAGGCTAGTCAAAACAATTGTTAGGAAAGATGTAGTTTAAACCTGTTCCCAAGTTCTCTTAAATCGTTCACCACAGCTTCCAACAGTGGTATGCCATTTTTCATTCTTTCTGCTTCAAATTCTCTTTCCGGGTCGCCGGGTACCAGCACTTTTTCCTGCCCGGTCATGGGTTTTGCTTTTCTGAAACCGCCAATCCAGTTGTCCATGTGCTGCTTATACTCATCAGCCGGACGGAAGGCATCTACCCGCATAGCCCCAAGAAAATGGCCAATGCCCTTACCCGGCTGCTGCGCCGGCATAGGCACATACGCAGGAAAGGGCGGCACCCACGGTGCATAATTGGCCCCACTGAGAAGCGCCGAAAACAAATCAACAATGGCGCCGAGTGAATATCCTTTATGGCTGCCATGCTCCCTGTCACCACCAAGCGGCAGCAAAGCACCTCCTTTCTTCAAAATATTTGCATCGGTTGACGAATGGCCTTCTGCATCCTGCACCCAACCTAAAGGGGCTTCAATATTTTTCCGTTGTAAGATTTCCAATTTGCCATTGGCGGCTGTAGTGGTGGCAAGGTCGGCAACAAAGGCCGGTTCGCTACCGGCAGGTGCCGCTACGCAAATGGGGTTTGTTCCCAGCATTTTATCAATAGAGAAAGTAGGTGCCACCAGCGGACTGGCATTGGTCATCGCCACGCCAATCATATCATGTTCCAGTGCCATCATAGCGTGGTGTGCCGCTATACCAAAGTGATTACTGTTCTGAACACTCACCCAGCCTGTTCCTGCCTGTTTGGCTTTTTCTATAGCAAACTTTCATGGCGAATGGGGCAATAACCAATCCAAGCCCACTGTCACCATCTATAACAGCAGTTGAAGGCGTTTCATGAATGACTGTAATAGCTGGGGTAGTATTTACCCGTTTTACATCCCACAGGCGAACATAACCGCTAAGCCTTGCCACACCATGCGAATCAATGCCACGCAGGTCAGCAGAGATTAATGCTTTTGTGGCCGTGGTGGCATGTTCATCGCTGCATCCAATGGCTTTAAATACGGAATAAGTAAAGCCGAATAATTGCTGATAAGAAAATAATTGTTCTGGCATGTCGCAAAGATAACCAGCAACTCCAAAGGAGAAAACAACTGAAAGACAATCTCAGGATTTAAGTTTCATTGAAACGGGTTCCCAATTAATAACTTTCTTTTTAAAACTCATAACCCTCCGGTGCTGTGAAACGGATTGGAGGCAAATCATCTACTTCCACTTTGGGATATTTTGCGGCATATGCTTGTGCAATTTTTTCCTGCATTTCTTTTGTATAAGTATCATATGTATCCCAGCCTCCATACCCCGGAGATTTAGACATCTTATTCCTGTATAATACAAAATCATTCCAGCCAAAATCAATCATTCCTTCTGAACCACAGAATTTGACTTTTCCGGCCTCCACCTTTTCTCCACCACTTACAAGATTAACTTTTAATAACACCTGGAAAGCAGGGTGTTCTTTTGTAGCGGCATATTCCATTACAGCAGTCATCACATCGGGTACATTGCGCCCATCTTTCCAGTAGCATAAATCACCAGTGGCAAATATCCTGGACGGCCCTTTTGAATCGGCAAGAAAATGAATGCCGGATAACAGATGTACAAACAAATCACCCGCAACACCGGTTCCGTATTCCTTATAATTTCGCCACCAGAATAACTTCTTTGCATCAAAGACTGGAGCAAACCCTTTAGTTCCGGCAGCAACAGGTTTATTTCTCTTAAAGCATTTCTTCCAGGCTACAGTATGCTCAGAAACATCAAGTCGCATTGTATATTGCCAGGCCCCAAGAGCAGTATGCCTGTCGAAAGAAGCCTCGATACAATTTAATTGTCCAATCTCACCTGCCCTGTATAGCTCCTTTGCTTTTGCATAAGCCACACTGCTTACCCGCTGACTGCCGACCTGTAAAACGGCCCCCATCTGCTTTTGTACATTAATCACATCCCAGCCCTGGCTGATCTGATGCACCATGGGCTTCTCACAGTAAACTGCCTTCCCGGCCTTCATTGCATCGATAGCTATCGTATCATGCCATTGATCTGAAGTAGCTATTATTACTGCATCAATATCTTTACGATTGAGAATTTTCTTATAATCCTGTGTTGTAAAAATATCATTACCGAAAAGTTCTTTGCTCCTCTCCAACCTTCCCTGGTACAAATCACAGGCTGTCACAAACTCCACCCCGGGTATTTGCAATATAGTTTTCACATTCCGTTGACCCATAATTCCCATGCCGATACAAGCCACTGTTACTTTATCATTAGATGAAACCTTTTTTTCTGCAAGTAACATTCTGCGCTCAACATAATCTTCTGCAGCCAGTCCCTTAAGCGAACCTGCCGAAGCAAGAATTGTTGCTGATCCTATTTGCTGTAAAAATTTTCTCCTGGATGACATAAGTTTATATTTCAGGATTAGTATTGATTAATGTGGGTCTATCTTACACAGGAGTTGTAATATTGAACATTCTCTTTCATAGCCGCCATATTCTCCTCAGGGTTTACTTCGTATTCAATAGAATAAACTCCTTTAAATTTCTGTGCTTTCATTTGTCTTATTACATCAGGGATTCCACAAACTCCTTTTCCAAGTATGGTATCTTCTGCTGCAAGGTTGTCAAAGGCTGTAATATCCTTCAGATGCATACCAAAAACTCTGCCTTTTAGCTTTTCTAATGCAGTTTTTATTTGTACACCGTTTCTTGCCCAGTGACCAATATCAGGCCAGGCTCCCAAATTTGGCCTATTCGTAATGGCTTTAACCGTTGAGTCGGATGCCAGTAATGGCTTGATGGCTTTGGATGGCAATGTAAAGCCACTTTAACCTTATACTTAGCAGCCAGCCTGTTGAACTCATCTAAATCCTGCCATTCCGGTTCGGCAACAATGAAAGGTATTTTCATATACGCAGCAAACTCAAAAAAATGCTCAAGGTTGTTTTTATTATAATACTCCTTATCAATTACACCCAATGCTATCACTTTCACTTTCCTATAATTAAGGTACTGAGTTAGTTTATCCCTAGCATCTTTGTCAAGAGAATAGCTAAATACACCCGGAATCTCGCCCCCAACTTTCTGACCAGGGTAAACTTCCAGGTATTTGATTCCTAAACTGTCGGCTTTTTCAATCGTCTCAAGAAGAGAATACTTATGGAATGTCCAGCTTTGAACAGACAGTTTGGGCTTATGAATTTTACCCTGTGAATTCACAATAAAACAAGTAATCGTAAGCATCCCCAATAAAACATACTTTTTCATCATTGCTTTTCATTTATTTACCCTGAAGAGAAATATTCTTTCCTTTCATATTAAAAGGATTCAACAAGCCATCAAACAAGGCGGCCAGTTCAAATCGTTTTATGTGCCTTGCAGGCTGAAAATATTTAAGTCCAATATTATTCCAAATTTTTTCATAATTCCCTGATTTGAAAACATTCCCAATAACGGATGGATAAGCATGATAGCCTTCCTGAGCAGCATTATAAAACCTTTCTAATACACCGAAAGCAGCAACAACCGTTAATAAAGAATCTTCTCCTGCTTTATTTATTTTCCATTTTGAATAATCCGGCAGGAAGTCTGTAATATTTGCTTCCGTTTCTTCCGTACGTACCAGGCTATCTGGATAGAAGAACATTTTGTTTCCCCATCCTTCGGCTTTGCCTGTCCCTCTTAATATTCCGGTTACTCCTATTTTTTGAATTGCCTCCCAGTGAAGATGTACAGGTTTTACATCTGTAAAGGGCATCAGGTATGATTTCGCTTTAAGCAATTCATCCTGAACTAACCAAACAAATATATTTCTCAATTTCATTTTTTTGTGCTTCGACAGACTGGCTGCTTTTGCTGCAAGCATACCAGCCGCCTGACCAGTGAGCAGTACAACAGGTTGAAGCCTTGTAGTTCCATTTACAATATTTGAGACTGAAATTCCTTTTTTCGCACACAATAAGTCCATCAATTTTTTCCGGAATCAATGCTCCCATAGGAATGTTATATGCGGGCACAGAAGGGAACTCAATTTCTGGAACTTTCCCCGGATACTGAGCATGGTGATGGTCAACCGGGTAATCTCCTACTGAAATGCCTGTACGATATATAGTATAGTTATAAGGGCTTTTAATATGATTGATGTTCATATGCACAACGCCTCTCACCCTTCGCCCCTCACGGTTGTAAGGAATTAGCGCCATTCCACCATTCAGTTCATCATCTGCAAGACCAATATTCTTTAACCAAGCGCAGTCTGCATAAAATATATGAACCCTATAGTGTGCTGTCGTGCAAGTTTATATGCCATATCTCTTTCCGCCCGAGATTGCTCAACTACGTTCAGGTAATAATCATTTCCATGAGCTGGCCAATTAAGCATGTACTTGTCTGATGTACCGCCGGACGAACGGGGCAACTTCCATAATCAAGCACCTTTTTTGTATTGTAGATATAGGGCTTCCCATTACAGGGCGCCTCGGCAGTACTGCAGAAATATTTTAAGGAGTCGTAATTAAGTGGACGGGTAATTGTTTTATCAATACCAGGTCCATAGTCTTTTAATATTGCAGCCCATGTTAGGTCTTGTATTATATCATTTTTTTGTATTGCTTCTTTTTCATTAGTTACTGCCGGGTCATCCATTCCCAGGTCATATGCTGCTCCCGATGCTGCAAGTACATCACCGGTTTCAGTAGCGTCAATAACAACCTTTGCATTTATCTTTAGAATTTTGCCTGTTTCATCTGTTACGCTTACACCTGTAACCTTATTACCTGCTTTGTACATTGCTAAAGGTATAGCCAAACAGTACTTTAAGATTTTTTCTTTCTTAGCCCAGGATTTGAAAATGCTATCTCCTACATGCGGTTCAAAACAAGTATTACTTACCCAACCTGTGTTTAAGTTCTTTGTACCATAATGCTTATATAATGCCTGTCTGAACTCTTCCCATATTCCACTCGGCAACTGATCGTTCCCATCAGCGCAGCTAACACCGGCAGCCGTTAGCATACCGCCAAACATACTTGCAGACTCAACTAAAATGGTTCTTGCACCAAGCCTTGCACTTTGTATAGCAGCAGCTGTACCTCCTGTGCCACCACCAATCACCAACACATCTGTTCTATCAGCATCTGGATGCTGAGCTGCAACTAATACGGGAAGGATAAGAAAAGTTAATAGCAGGCTAATTTTCATGTTGTCAAGTTACATCAAACTATGAAAACAATAAAAAAGCCCTTCCAAAAAGGAAGGGCTTGGATGTAGCTTCTTTTTGTGACTTTAAAATGGTAAATCATCTACCGGCTCTGATATTTCAGATGATGCTGGAGTACTGCTGACTGCAGAACCAGAAGCCGCCGGAGCTTGCTGGAACGAAGAACCGCCAGCATTGTCGTTTTTGCCACCCAGTAATTGTACTTCCCTCACTCTTAATGAAAGCGAAGCACCAGGAGTGCCATCGTTGCGTTGGAATGACCTTGCCTCTGGCTGCCCCTCCACAAATACCTGTGTACCTTTTTGTAAATACTGCGCAACAGCCGTTCTGTCGCTCCAGTAGGCGCAATCAACCCAGATAGTTTTTTCCTGTAAATTTCCCTGGCTGTCTTTGTACTTTTCAGAATGTGCCACAGTGAAGTTCATCACATTCTTGCCATTAACTGTGTTTACCACGCAGTCTTTTCCAAGACGGCCAATTACCTGCATTTTAATCATAGTGCTCAAATTTTAGTTTCGTACTTTAAAATTATTAACAAGGCAAAATAAGGTGTTTTGCCAAAGCTGCCAAAAAAGTACTTGTGAAAGTAAAATTGTTATTACCATATTCGCAAAAAAATCCTTTATTTCAAACTTATCTTTGCACCTCCCTTTAGGAGGAGGATTTTATGAGCAGAAAAGAAAAAGTTTTAGTGGCAATGAGCGGCGGTATTGACAGTACTGTTACAGCATTGATGCTTCATGATCAGGGTTATGAAGTAGTGGGTATTACTATGAAAACCTGGGACTATGCCGAAAGTGGAGGCGGCAAAAAAGAGACTGGATGCTGTAACCTAGACTCATTTAACGATGCAAGGCAGGCAGCAGTAGAACATGGCTTCCCTCACTACATCCTGGATATCAGGGAAGAATTTGGAGGTTTTGTAATTGAAAATTTTGTAGAAGAGTACCTTGCCGGCCGCACACCCAATCCGTGTGTGCTGTGTAATACGCATATCAAATGGAGGGCATTGCTGAAAAGGGCCGATGCACTTGGATGTGAGTTTATTGCTACCGGGCATTACGCCAAAATCAGGCTGCATGATAACGACCGCTACGTCATCAGTAAAGCTGCAGACGAAACAAAAGACCAGAGCTATGTTTTATGGGGATTGCAGCAAGACCTCCTATGCAGAACCTTGCTGCCGCTTGGTCCTTACCGTAAGACAGAAATAAGACAAATGGCACTGGATTACGGTTATCCTGAACTGGCTAAAAAACATGAAAGCTATGAGATTTGCTTCGTGCCAGACAATGATTACCGCGGTTTTTTGAAAAGAAGGGTTGAAGACCTGGAACAAAAAAGTTGATGGTGGCTATTTTATTGATAAATACGGGAAAAATACTGGGTAAACATAAAGGATACCCATTCTACACAATCGGACAACGAAAGGGGCTTGAAATTGCCCTTGGCAAACCCGCTTTTGTTACGAAAATAGACCCTGATAATAACACAGTAACCCTTGGCGATGAGGCCGATCTGGAGCAAAATAAAATGTTGGTAGGCAAACTAAACCTGATCAAGTACGGAAACATTACGCCAGGGATGGAAGCAACCACAAAGATCAGGTATAAGGACAAAGGCTGCCTGTCAAACCTGTATCCGGAGAATGGTGCTATAAGAGTTCACTTTTATGACCCTGTAAAAGGAATAGCTCCCGGTCAAAGTGCCGTTTTTTACGAAGACGACGACGTTATTGGGGTGGGATAATACAAAAAGGTGAACTTGCTTAAAATCAAGCAATAAAACAAAAAAAAATACGTTCTTAATGGGGATTGTGATTCTTCGTTTTTGTTAGTAGTTTTACATCAGTTAATAGCAGAAAACTACAACAAAGAATTTCTCTGCAAATCCAGAACAATGAAAAACTTATCCGCTAATTCAGAAAGAAAACTTATGAGAATCAGGTTATCATTCTTTTTGCTGTTATTTGTATTTGCCACTTTCTTTTTATCTTCCTGCAGTGATGAAAAAGAGGAGTTTGTTACAGAGAAATTGGAGGATTACCTTCCTTTAGCTCCGGGAAAGTATATTACCTACCGGTTAGATTCACTTACTTTTTCATCATTTGGTACTGTGAACGACACTACGAAATACCAGGTAAAGCATGTTATAGATTCAAAAATTACTGATAACCTTGGAAGAACTTCTTACAGGGTATACCGATTTATCCGTGATTCTGTAAATGCTGCTTCATGGACACCTTCACAACCCTGGATAAATGCCGGAAGCTATTTTATAACACCGCTGACCGACCAGGTAGAAGTAATTGAAGATAATCTTAGGTTCATTAAACTCCATTTACCAATAAAAAGCGGTTTTACCTGGAAAGGTAACCACTACCTGCCCGTAAATGCATATAATTCTCTTTTCTTTTTTACCAATGATGATAACATGAGCGACTGGGATTATTATTATGAAGGTGATCCTGTATCTTTCAGTTATAAAGGCAATAACTATAACAATGTACTTACTGTTGAACAAGCTGATGAAGCCATCAATGTACCAATCGTAGCAACCGGATCATACGCTGCCAAAACAAGATCGGTAGAAAGATATTCCAGGAATATCGGGCTGGTATTCAGGCACTACGAGCTGTGGGATTACCAGGTAACAGGTTCTTCTGGCAGCAAAAACGGTTTTGGCATCACAATGTGGATGATAGACCACAATTAAACCCTGATACTTGTTCCTGTTTCAATAAAAATGACAAACAAAATGTACTTCCTCATTTGTACTTTTTTTTTGCTGAATGCATCTATGGCTCAGCTTACCAGGTCTGTAGTAAAATTTAAAAATAAAGACGGTACGCCGCATACAATAGCAAGTCCTTCAACTTATTTGTCGCAAAGAGCTATCGACAGGCGAATAAAATACAGCATTTCTATTGACAGTACTGACTTACCCGTTACGCCTTCCTATATCAGCCAGGTAAGAACCACTCCAAATGTCACCTTACTTAATGTCTCCAGGTGGCTCAATGCTGTTACCATCCAAACATCTGATGTAAATGCAATCACTGCCATAAACACTCTGCCATTTGTATTTAGTACTAACTCCGTAGCTGCAAAAGAAAACAACACAGGAAAAATTACAGGTAAATACGACGAAGAATTATATCAAAGACAGCCTTATAATTCCGGAAGGACTGAACAACTTTCCGGAGACTACTATAACTATGGCTCCGGTTCGTTAATTGAAATACACCTTCACAACGGAGAGTTTCTACATAATATCGGACTCAGAGGACAAGGCATGCAAATTGCCATGCTCGATAATGGTTTTAATAATTACACTACGTTAAAATCATTTGACAGTATGAATACAAATGGCCAGGTACTCGGAACCTGGGACTTTGTAGCACGGGAACAAAATGTAGCAAATGATGGCAGCCATGGCATGAGTTGCCTTTCAACTATAGCAGCAAATATTCCGGGACAGTTTATTGGCAAAGCACCAAAAGCCTCGTTCTGGCTTTACCAAACAGAAGATAATGCCAGCGAATACCCGATTGAAGAATTTAACTGGGCCTGCGGGGCTGAGAAAGCAGATAGTGCTGGTACTGATGTTATATCATCATCACTGGGTTATGGATATGGCTTTGATGGTGGTCTGCCTGATTATCCATATAGTACTTTGGATGGCAACACGACAATGGCAGCTAAAGCGGCTGACCTTGCCGCCAAAAAAGGCATGATGGTTTTTGTTGCAGCCGGCAATGCCGGTAATTTACCCTGGAGAAATATCATTTCCCCCGCTGATGGCGATAGTGTGATTGCAGTAGGTGCTGTTACTAGCACCGGCATAGTTGGCAGCTTCTCCAGTTACGGCCCTTCGGGTGATGGACAAATTAAACCTGATCTTGCATCCGTAGGCGTGGCGGCAATGATTCAGTCAACAAGCAATACAATCATTACCGGAAATGGCACTTCTTACGCTTGTCCAAACCTGGCAGGATTAGGGACAATTTTGTGGCAGGGCTTTCCGGAATTCAATAACATGAAAGTTCTGGATGCCCTGAAAAAATCTGCCAATAAATACAATAATCCCGATAACAGAACAGGCTATGGCATTCCGGATTTGAAGCTGGCCTTTGCAAAGCTGCTGGCCGACTATTCAGGGGCTTCCGGAAATATCAGCAATTGCACTGCAGTAATAAACTGGAGCAGCAAGGATTTGCAGATAATGAAGTATGAAATTGAACAAAAGGCGACTGGTGATACAGGATATAGAAAAATTGGTAGTGTTGCTGCACAACAGGGATTGGTTTTGTCAAACAGAAATTATCAGTACTCTATATCTCTATCGGGAATATCGCAGGGAACTATATATTACCGCATAAGGCAGATTATTGATACTGCAATTTCTTCTTATTATGCTGTCTATCTCGATTCAATACAATTAACAGTTCCGGATGTTTGTTCTGTTACCGGAAAAACAGGTGTAATTGTTCAACCTAACCCGGTGGTGGAAATAGCATAACTATTGTAGTAGAAACTCCCACTGCAATCAATAACATGGCAGTTATTCTGTTTGATTCCAAAGGAAGCCAGATATTAAGCTTAAAGGACTCAAAGGCTGCAGGTAAAAAGACCATCACCGTGCCTGGAGATCGCCTCCTTGCTGGCAAATACTATATTAAAGTAATAGATGATGCCGGTAAAGTTATTGGCACCGGCGAAGTAATTAAATTGTAACTATCAGCTGCGTTGCATCATCGCCACAAACATAGTATCTGCTTTATCGGAATAACCTGTTATTGTTTTCATCGAAATTATGTTCAGTAAAAAAGTCTGCACCAGGTAATCAACTACTTCTTCATTTTCTTTTCTGAATACAGAACAGGTAATGTACAGGAACCAGCCACCCTTATTAAGGTTTTTTAAAGCGTTGGAAGCGATCTTTTTCTGCAATGCGGCATACCCGACTATTGTTGCACTATCGAAAAAGTATACCTGCTCCGGAGTCCTGCTCCAGGTACCGCTGCCGGTACAGGGCACATCACAGATGATAAAGTCCATGGGAGAAAGTTGAAGGGCTGAAGCCGTAAGGTCTGCCACATATGATCTGTACTTATTAATACCGGCTGCAGTAAAGCGTTTTTTCAGGTTGAACAAAATACTTTCCCTGATATCACTTACAGTTAAATCAACCTCACCGAAAATGTCTTTGGCCAGGATTGATTTACCGCCACTTGCTGCACAGCAATCCCAAACTCGTAAGGGCTGACCTGATCGTCCCAGCCTGACCAGTTGTTCACTAATTGACCTAAATATCTTTCCCACTTGCTGTGAACTGTAATCCTGTATTACAGCTTCCCTGTTAAGTTCCACTATTTCTTCAAGCTTAATGGCATTTGAAAAGGACAGACAGTTTGTTCCAATAGTCTCAAATTCAATTTCGGCTTTCTCCAGTTTTGCAAACAACTTTTTTCTCTCATAGCCCGGACGCAAGCGTAAGAATAAATTGGGCTGTATCAAAAAGAATGGCTGTAATCAGAAGCATCCACTTCTTTACTCAACTCATCCTTCCATGGAAATATTTCAGTAGCGGAGAATTGCAGGGGAATGACAGAAAGTTTCTCTTCAAAGCTGCATTGTGCTTTATCATTCCATTCAGGTTTTAAAACAGCAAGCATTTCATCGCTGTTGCTGCTGCATAAAAAGTGCTGTCAGTATTCTGTCTTCTTCAGAAAGGTATAAAGCGGCTTTACCTAACCTGAAAAGCAGTAACACAGATGAGCCACCTGCTTTCTGTCTTTGGAACCAAATTTTTTTATTTACAGAAAAATGTATTTTCAGGAATGATGAAAAAGGTTCGTCACCCCTATATTTTTTCAGGATTGCTTTTGCTGAATTAAGATATGAATGATAGCGGCTCACTGGTAATTGGCGATTAGAATTACTGCTGTTGAACGGAGCGTCGCAACTTCAGCCCGATCAAGGCACGGAAGCTGGCAACAAAAACAATTTACAACTCCAGTAATGTCTTAACAGGATCTTTTCCAAGAAGCATTTGTTCAGGATTTTCGAGCAGTTCCTTAACTCTCACCAGAAAACCTACAGATTCTCTGCCGTCAACTATCCGGTGATCGTAACTCAATGCCAGGTACATCATCGGTCTTATAACTACCTGTCCGTTCAGGGCTATGGGCCTGTCTTCGATCTTGTGCATACCCAGTATGGCACTTTGTGGTATATTAATAATCGGCGTACTTAACAAGGAGCCAAATACTCCACCGTTTGTAATAGTAAAAGTTCCTCCTGTTAAATCTTCGGTGGTGAGTTTGCTGTCTCTTGCTTTTGCAGCGAGACTTACTACTTCCTTTTCAATCTCCGCCATCGAGAGGCTTTCCACATTTCTTATCACCGGAACAGTAAGTCCTCTCGGTGTGCTTACAGCGATACTAATATCAGCATAATCATGATAGGTAATGTAATCGCTGTCAATATAAGCATTCACAGTGGGCCAATCTGTTAAAGCGATTGCACTGGCCTTTGCGAAAAAGCTCATAAATCCAAGTCCGACTCCGTGTGCTTCTTTAAACTTATCCTTGTATTTACTTCTGATGTCCACTACCTTGCTCATGTCCACCTCATTAAATGTGGTGAGCATTGCTGTAGTATTTTTTGATTCTACCAATCTCCGGCTTATTGTTTTGCGGAGGTTGCTCATTTTTTCGTTTCGGATATTGCGACTATTCAGTGGTTCTCCATCGAAAGCAATCTTACCAGGATTTGATAACGCAGCCAGCACATCGTCTTTCCGTATTTTGCCACCTGTGCCGGAAGGGTGAATGGAGGATACTTCTACTTTTTTATCAGAGATAATGGCCGCAGCTACAGGAGTAGCTTTTATCCCATCATGCCCAGTTTGCAGATCAGGTTTTTCCCCCTGCTGAATACCTGCTTCCAACTTCTGATTTCCGCCTTCGGGCTTTACTGCAGTCTCATCAATCGTTCCCAACAAATCACCAATCCGTATAGAATCGCCTTCGGAATATTTCTCCAGTTTAATTATACCGGCCTGTTCAGCATTTACTTCAAATGTGGCTTTCTCACTTTCCAGTTCAGCAAACACTTCATCCCTTTCAACATATTCTCCGTCCTTTTTCAGCCATTTCAGTAACGTTACTTCTGTAATGGATTCTCCAACAGCAGGTACTTTTATCTCAATCATAAAATAATTTTCTTAAATCAGATACTAAATGCGGTTTCGATAATCTCAGACTGTTCAATCAGGTGTACTTTATTGTATCCAGTTGCCGTAGAGGCAGATGGTTGTCTTCCAATTATTCCGAAATTAAGCGTGGTGAGATTCATTCGCAAGAATGATGCAGCACCCATGTTGAGCGGCTCCTCCTGAACCCAAAACCATGTAGCCAATTTATATTTTCTCCTAAGGGCCTCCAGTTGTTTGTATGGCAGCGGGTACAACTGCTCCAGCCTGATAACAGCAATATCAGTCCTTACTTCTTTCTGCTTTTTCTACCAACTCAAAATAAATCTTACCAGTGCAGAATAATATTTTTTTTATCAACCCTGCATCGGCGGTATCGTCATCTATCACCGCTTTGAAACCTCCCGTTAAAAATTCCTGTAAATGAGAATAACTTCCGGGATGCCTGAGATTAGCTTTGGGCGAAAAAATTACCAGCGGTTTGCGGAACGGCCAGGCCAGTTGGCGACGCAGTGCATGAAAAAGATTTGCAGAAGTAGTAATATTCGCCACCACCATATTCAATTCAGCACATAATTGTAAAAAACGCTCTATTCTTGCGCTGCTATGCTCTGGTCCTTGCCCTTCATAGCCATGTGGTAACAATAATGTAACGCCATTCATTCTGTTCCACTTTTGCTCACCGGCACTGATAAACTGATCAATCATTGTTTGTGCTCCATTGGCAAAATCACCAAATTGTGCTTCCCACAACACCAACGCATTGGGGCTGGCTAAAGCGTACCCATATTCAAAACCAAGCACTCCATATTCGCTTAGCAGAGAGTTATATATCCTGAACTTACCCTGAGCCCCTGGAATATTCTTCAGCCTTTTATATGGTTTATCTGTATGTTCATCTCTTATCACAGCATGACGGTGAGAGAACGTTCCTCTTCTTACATCCTGGCCGCTCATCCGTACATCTTTACCTTCAAGCATCAGGCTTCCATAGGCCAATAATTCCCCAGTTGCCCAGTCTACTTTTTGTTCCGTATTAAACAACTTTACTTTATCCTGAATGATTCTTTCCACTTTGCGAAGTGGTTTGAACCCTTCTGGCCAGTTCATTATCGCTTTAAATACAGTTCTGAAGTCTTTCTCCGATATAGCAGTAATGGGGGAAGAGTCAAAATCTTCAGCAGCTGCACGACGAAGTTTTTTCCAGGCAAGTTCAGGCAGTTGGTATTGATATGGTAAGGGATTTTGTTTTATTTCATCCAGCCTCTCCTGCAGGTCAGCCCAGAATTTTTTCTCCATTTCCTTTGCCAGTGCCTGAGCTTCTGCATCACCATTTTCCAGAAGATATTTTACATAAACTTCCCTTGGATTTGGATGCTTGTCAATCAGTTCATATAAATGAGGTTGTGTGAACTTTGGATCGTCTCCCTCGTTATGTCCATGCTTTCTGTAACAAACAACATCAATAAACACATCGCTGTTAAACCGCTGTCTGTAACGTGTTGCTATCTCAGCACATTTAATTACTGCTTCAGGGTCATCGCCATTTATATGAAATACCGGTGCCTGAACAGCGGTTGCAAGCGATGTGCAATAATCAGAGCTTCTTGCATCATCAAAATCAGTTGTAAACCCAATTTGGTTATTAATTACATAATGAATAGTGCCGCCAGTATAATATCCTTTCAGGTAACACATCTGCAACACTTCATAAACAATACCCTGACCGGCAATGGATGCATCACCGTGAATCAGTATCGGTAATATTTTATCAAACTCACTATGATACATAACATCAGCCTTGGCTCTTGAGAAGCCAAGCACCACCGGGTTAACGGCCTCAAGATGTGAAGGATTTGGCATCAGTTTCAGGTGGATAGGCTTTTCATTAAAAGTCTTGACATCACTACCGTATCCCATGTGGTACTTCACATCGCCACTTCCCATAGTCTGGTCAACCTTGGCCGTTCCTTCAAACTCGCTGAATATCTGCTCGTATGTTTTACCCATAATATTGGCCAATACATTCAAACGGCCCCGATGTGCCATACCGATCACCACCTCTTGAACATCATTATCAGCCGCCGTATTAATAATCGCATCGAGTGCTGCAATAGTTGATTCTCCACCTTCCAATGAAAACCGCTTTTGACCAATATATTTTGTATGCAGGAATTTTTCAAATATTACACCCTCGTTCAGTTTCTCAAGTATTCTTCTTCTTTTTTAATCGAAAGAGGCTCATGCATATTCACTTCAATCTCATGGGTAAGCCATTCTACTTTTTGAGGATCGCTGATGTATTTAAACTCTATACCAATGTGATTTCCATAAGACTTCTTAAGATGAGCCAGTATGTTGGCCAGCGTCGTCTTACCCAGACCAATCATATTACCAGCATAAAATTCTTTGCCAAAATCAGCGTCCGAAAGACCATAAAAGCCTAGGTTAATATTCGCCCCCTGTCACGCCTTTTTCTTATCGGATTTGTATCTGCTATCAGGTGCCCTTTATTTCTGTATCCAAGAATAAGTCTGTATACATTCACCTCCTCCTTCCAATCAATTGCATCAGTAATAACTGCCGGCGTCAATTCCTCTTTACCAGACAAGACTGATTTGCCATTTACAGTTGCTCCATTAGAGACAGCAAAATCGAACCCTTCAAAGAATTTTCTGAATTCCGGATCAATAGAAGCAGGGTCTTTCAGAAAGTCCTGGTACAACTTTTCTATATATGCAGGATGCTGACTGGTGATGTACTGAAATTCCTTCATGTTTATAAAAACTTATTAATTAGCACTATGGCAAATCTACATGTTTAAGTTATAAGTGCTTTTCGCAAAACGGTAAATAGATACACTTATCCGAACACAAATTAATATGTTCAAAATACTCGAACCGAATCCGGATATAGAAAAAGGAGATGTATAAGATTTTAGGAAAAACATTAATTATTTCTCCTTCAAACATAGAAAACACTTTGAAACTGTAGTGATTCCTTTTTTTAACTTTCTATAAGATTTGTCCAAGTATCTGTAAATCAGCAGCCTGAAAAATCAGCACTTTTCTTAAAATTAAAGCCCATTTTTTATCAGATTAAATACTTTTCCCCTACCTTTGCCTCCCGAAATTTAATGGATTTAAAATTAAATAAGAATGGCTAATCACAGCGCAACTAAGAAAGATGCCCGTCAGGCTGAAAAACGTCGTGAAAGAAACAAATATTACGGAAAAACAACCCGTAATGCAATCCGTGATCTGAAAGCTGCTGATGGCAAAGAAATGAGTGAAAAATTTCCTGAACTAGCCTCTATGATTGACAAACTGCCTAAGCGTGGCGTAATACATAAGAATAAAGCTGCCAACCTCAAAGGTAAACTTGCAAAAAAATTAAATACAGCCAAATAGGCTTTTCCCCTAATTAATTACACAAAAGGCATCCGGTTATCCGGATGCCTTTTTATTTTAGTACTTTCGGAATTAATGATATTTCAGTTCATCTGATATTATTCCTGTTATTGATTACAACAAAAGCAAACCCTGGTAAATAATAAAATTTATTTTGTTCAATAATTCTAAGCATGGAGCAATCTGGTGGCACTAAAACTCCAACCTATTTTGAAATAATAGAATGGTGGAAAAAGCTAGACGAAAAATCTGGAAAAGTAAAAATGCTTACCATGGGAGAAACAGATGCTGGTTTCCCACTGCATCTCGTGGTTGTAGGTAATAATGGTGACAATAATTTTGAAAACATCCGCAAAAAAAATAAAAGAATTATCCTTATCAATAATGGCATCCATCCCGGAGAGCCTGATGGAATAGATGCAAGTATGTTGCTCGTCCGGGATATAGCAACTAGCAAATACAGAATTCCCGATAATACTGTGCTGGCAATTATTCCTGTTTATAATATTGGCGGCTGCCTTAACAGAAGTGCAAACTTTCGGGTTGATCAAAATGGTCCAGAAGAATTCGGTTCAAGGGGAAATTCACAAAACTTAGATTTGAACAGGGATTTCATCAAATGCGACTCAAAAGAAGCAAGATCATTCACAGAAATATTTCACCTGACATTACCTGATGTTTTCATAGATAATCATGTAAGTAATGGTGCTGATTATCAGCATGTGATGACACTAGCCGCCACACAGCATAATAAACTTGGCGGTATTATGGGAGAATATCTAGATAAAGTATTTGAACCGGCATTATACGATGCAATGAAGAAAAAAGGATTCGATCTTATTCCGTATGTAAATGTATGGAATGATATTCCGGAAAAAGGGTGGTCTGCATTTTGGGACACTCCAAGATATGCCAGCGGCTATGCAGCCCTTTGGCATTGCTTTGCCTTTGTAAATGAAACGCATATGCTAAAGCCTTATGATCAAAGAGTAAAAGCAACTTATGCCATGATGCAATCATTTATTGAGTTCACTGCTAGTAATAGCGAAAAAATAAAAACATTGCGGGAGCAAACATGCGGAACAGTTCAAACAGCTTCGCAGTTTCCCTTAGGGTGGACATTGGATAAAAGTCAATACAGACAAATTCGCTTCATGGGCTATGAAGCGAAGTATAAACCAAGTGAAATTTCAGGATTGCCCAGACTGTACTACGACAAATCCAAACCCTATGAAAAAAATATCCCCCATTTCGATCATTATATAGCAGGAAATTTTATTGTAACACCAAAAGCATATATTATCCCTCAGGGCTGGTGGAAAGTACTAGAATTGCTAGAGTTAAATAAAGTAGAAATGTTTCCACTCAAGAAAGACACTGCAATAACAGTAGAAGTTTATAAGATTATTAGC
This sequence comes from Chitinophagaceae bacterium, assembly GCA_016719815.1. Taxonomy (GTDB): domain Bacteria; phylum Bacteroidota; class Bacteroidia; order Chitinophagales; family Chitinophagaceae; genus JJ008. Next base: position 243,275 of record JADJYK010000003.1, read on the forward strand.
CACAAAGCTTCACAAAGACAATATGAAATGCATCACCCCAATAGTGACATTAAAACACAGACCTCAGTAGAAATAGTCAAGTTTAGAAAAGGAGATTTGTATATACCGATGAATCAGACAGCAAACCGTTTTTTGATCGAAACTTTAGAACCTACAGCCGAAGATTCATATTTTTCTTGGAATTTTTTTGATGCAATCCTTGGACAAAAAGAAGGATATTCAGCTTATGTTTTCGAAGATATTGCCGCAAGTTATTTGAAAAATAATCTACAACTAAAAAATTGGCTTTCAGAAAAAGTGGCTTTAGATTCTGGATTCGCCAAAAATAGCAGTGCACAATTGTACTTTATTTACGAAAATTCACCTTGGGCTGAACCTGGTCTATTACGTTATCCCGTTTACAGGATAATTAAATAAGTCTAGGTTTTCTTTGGTTTCTATCACTTAATTGAAATGCGTTTAAGGGTTTTATAGATTTCTAATATGTACAAAAAAAAGCCCCAACATTACTGTCAGGGCTCAATGAATATGGCAGCTACCTACTCTCCCGCATTGTGGTGCAGTACCATCGGCCATGAGGGACTTAACTTCTCTGTTCGGTATGGGAAGAGGTGAACACCCTCGGCAAAACCACCATAAGATCTTAAATAAAATTACATATTGGAAAATGTTAGAGAGTATCTACTTTCTTTTCACCAGTAAAGGTTATAAAGAAAGAAAAAAATTAAAGCGTACGGGCAATTAGTACTACTCGGCTTTGATGTTACCACCTTTACACCTGTAGCCTATCAACGTCATAGTCTTTGACGACCCTTAAAAGTAAACTCATCTTGAGGAAGGTTTCACGCTTAGATGCTTTCAGCGTTTATCCTGTCCGTACATAGCTACTCTGCATTGCACCTGGCGGCACAACAGATACACCAGCGGTACGTACGACCCGGTCCTCTCGTACTAAGGTCATGTCCTCTCAATTTACTTGCGCCCACCACAGATAGGGACCGAACTGTCTTGCGACGTTCTGAACCCAGTTCACGTGCCACTTTAATCGGCGAACAGCCGAACCCTTGGGACCTTCTCCAGCCCCAGGATGTGACGAACCGACATCGAGGTGCCAAACCTCCCCGTCGATATGAGCTCTTGGGGAGATCAGCCTGTTATCCCCGGAGTACCTTTTATCCTTTGAGCGACGGCCCTTCCATACAGAACCGCCGGATCACTTTAGCCGACTTTCGTCCCTGCTCGGCTTGTGTGCCTCACAGTCAAGCACCCTTATACTAATGCGCTCTTCGTACGATTACCAACCGTACTGAGGGTACCTTTGCAAGCCTCCGTTACTCTTTAGGAGGCGACCACCCCAGTCAAACTACCCACCATGCACTGTTTCCCGCAAGGGATTAGACTCTAAATCAAAGAAGGTTGGTATTTCAACGACCGCTCCACACTACCTGGCGGCAATGCTTCAAAGCGTCCCAACTATTCTACACATCCGTAATTCAAAATCAATGCAAAGTTGTAGTGAAGGTTCACGGGGTCTTTCCGTCCCGTGGCGGGTAACCGGCATCTTCACCGATACTACAATTTCACCGGGCTCGTGGAGGAGACAGTGTTCAACTCATTAGACCATTCGTGCAGGTCGGAACTTACCCGACAAGGAATTTCGCTACCTTAGGACCGTTATAGTTACGGCCGCCGTTTACTGGGGCTTCAGTCAGAAGCTTTGGCTTGCGCCGAACATCCTTCCTTAACCTTCCAGCACCGGGCAGGTATCAGGCTCTATACGTCATCTTTCGATTTTGCAGGGCCCTGTGTTTTTGTTAAACAGTTGGTTGAACCAATTTACTGAGACCATCCGAAGATGGTACGCTTTATCCCGAAGTTACAGCGTCAATTTGCCTAGTTCCTTCTCCACGGCTCACCCGAGCGCCTTAGAATATTCATCCCGTCTACCTGTGTCGGTTTGCGGTACCGGCTGCTATGCTCGCTTTTCTTGGAAGAACTTTCATCGTTACGCTTCACCCGAAGGATCCACTCAGCTATTCCGTCAGCTTATACGACTAGCATTCTCCGTCACTTTTAATGCATAGCAGGCGCAGGAATATTAACCTGCTTTCCATCATCTACCCCTTTCGGGTTTGACTAAGGACCGGGCTAACCCTGATCCGATTAACGTTGATCAGGAACCCTTAGACTTTCGGCGATAAGGTTTTTCACCTTATTTATCGTTACTTATGCCTACATTTTCTTTTCAAACCGCTCCAGCATACGTCGCCGTACACCTTCGATGCTGTTTCAATGCTCCCCTACCGATATACCACCAAGTGGCAATCATAGAGCTTCGGTTCATAGCTTGATGCCCGATTATTTTCCGTGCGGGACCTCTCGACCAGTGAGCTGTTACGCACTCTTTAAATGAATTGCTGCTTCCAAGCAAACATCCTGGCTGTTATAGAAGTCCTACCTCGTTTGATCAACTTAACTACTTATTAGGGACCTTAGCTGCTATTCTGGGTTATTTCCCTCTCGGCCACGGATCTTAGCACCCGCAGCCTCACTCCCGGAGATATCTGTTAGCATTCGGAGTTTGTCAGGGTTTGGTAGGCGGTGAAGCCCCCTAGCCCAATCAGTAGCTCTACCTCTAACAGACTTCATAATCCGAGGCTGTTCCTAAAAACATTTCGGGGAGAACGAGCTATCTCTCAGTTTGATTGGCCTTTCACCCCTATCCACAGGTCATCCCAGAACTTTTCAACGTTAACGGGTTCGGTCCTCCAGTTAGTTTTACCTAACCTTCAACCTGCCCATGGATAGATCACAAAGTTTCGCGTCTGCCCCCACTGACTAGTCGCCCTATTTGGACTCGCTTTCGCTACGGCTCCGTTAATTACGAACTTAACCTCGCCAGTGAGGAGCAACTCGTAGGCTCATTATGCAAAAGGCACGCCGTCACATCTTGCGATGCTCCGACCGCTTGTAGGCGCACGGTTTCAGGTACTATTTCACTCCCTTGTTTAGGGTGCTTTTCACCTTTCCCTTACGGTACTGGTTCACTATCGGTGTCTGAGGAGTATTTAGCCTTACCAGATGGTGCTGGCAGATTCAGGCAGGATTCCTCCGGTCCCGCCTTACTCAGGATACTGCTCGTCCTCATCAATTTTTGTTTACGGGGCTATCACCCTCTATGGCTCAACTTTCCAGAAGATTTTACTTGATGATGATTTCTAAATGCAGTCCTACAACCCTCAAGCAGCACGCCGCTTAAGTTTAGGCTATTCCCTTTTCGCTCGCCACTACTCAGGGAATCACTATTGTTTTCTTTTCCTCCCGGTACTTAGATGTTTCAGTTCTCGGGGTTGGCTCTCTTTCGAGTGTTATATCTTCAATATAACAGGTTGTCCCATTCGGAGATCCAGGGATATAATGCTTGTGTGCAGCTCCCCCTGGCTTATCGCAGCTTACCACGTCCTTCATCGCCTCTCAGACCCAAGGCATCCACCATGCGCCCTTAGTTGCTTTAAAAAAATTAGAAACTAGAATTTGTTATTATTGTAGTTGTTACCCGACCACATTTCTTAAGACCAACCATAAAATGGTGTGATTATTCAAAATTGTGATCAGTTTATGTTAGATACTCGTCTAACATTTTATTTTCCAATATGTCAAAGAACTTTCCGCATTGCGGTGTGCAGATGTGTTGATTTGAACCAATTGATTCCTAGTGAATCACACCTTATGGAACTGTGGAGGATATCGGAGTCGAACCGATGACCCTTAGCTTGCAAAGCTAATGCTCTAGCCAACTGAGCTAATCCCCCCGTGGTATAGCTCACAGCCATCAGCAAATAGCCATTAGCCATTAAGTAGACCCGAGCAGATTTGAACTGCTGACCCCTACATTATCAGTGTAGTGCTCTAACCAGGCTGAGCTACGGATCTGTTTGTAGCCCCCGTGATATCGGGTTACATATTAAAAGAACTAAATTGAAAGTATTGGAAAACAATAGCAGGTAAGTATTACTCTAAAAAAGGAGGTATTCCAGCCGCACCTTCCGATACGGCTACCTTGTTACGACTTAGCCCCAGTCACCAGTTTTACCCTAGGCGGCTCCTTACGGTTACCGACTTTAGGTACACCCGGCTTCCATGGCTTGACGGGCGGTGTGTGCAAGGTCCGGGAACGTATTCACCGTATCATTGCTGATATACGATTACTAGCGATTCCAGCTTCATGGAGTCGAGTTGCAGACTCCAATCTGAACTGAGAAGTGGTTTTGGGATTAGCTTCACATCGCTGTGTTGCAGCCCTTTGTCCACTCCATTGTAGCCCGTGTGTAGCCCTGGGCATAAAGGCCATGATGACTTGACATCATCCCCTCCTTCCTCACGTCTTACGACGGCAGTTTCACTAGAGTTCCCAGCGTTACCTGATGGCAACTAGTGATGGGGGTTGCGCTCGTTGCGGGACTTAACCCAACACCTCACGGCACGAGCTGACGACAGCCATGCAGCACCTTACTGGCAGTGTATTGCTACAAAAATGGCTTTCACCATCGATCTCCCAGCATTCTAGCCCAGGTAAGGTTCCTCGCGTATCATCGAATTAAACCACATGCTCCACCGCTTGTGCGGACCCCCGCCAATTCCTTTGAGTTTCAATCTTGCGATCGTACTTCCCAGGTGGGATACTTAATGCTTTCGCTCAGACACTTACTGTGTATCGCAAATGTCGAGTATCCATAGTTTAGGGCGTGGACTACCAGGGTATCTAATCCTGTTTGATCCCCACGCTTTCGTGCCTCAGTGTCAATAATCGAGTAGCCAGCTGCCTTCGCAATTGGTGTTCTATGTCATATCTAAGCATTTCACCGCTACATGACATATTCCGCTGACCTCCACGGTATTCAAGACTGATAGTATCAATGGCAGTTCCCAAGTTAAGCTCGGGGATTTCACCACTGACTTACCAACCCACCTACGCACCCTTTAAACCCAGTGAATCCGGATAACGCTTGCACCCTCCGTATTACCGCGGCTGCTGGCACGGAGTTAGCCGGTGCTTATTCATATGGTACCGTCAGACGACTTAGAAAAGCCTTTTTTCGTCCCATATAAAAGAAGTTTACAATCCAGAGGACCTTCATCCTCCACGCGGCATGGCTGGTTCAGACTTGCGTCCATTGACCAATATTCCTTGCTGCTGCCTCCCGTAGTAGTCGCGCCCGTGTCTTAGTGCCCGTGTGACTGGTCGTGCTCACACCAGTTACTGATCGCAGGCTTGGTGGGCCGTTACCCCGCCAACTACCTAATCAGCCGCACAGCCATCTTCAAGTGATAAATCTTTAACAACAAAGTGATGCCACTCTATTGTACTATGGGGTATTAATCCAAATTTCTCTGGGCTATTCCCCGCTCGAAGGAAGGTTCTGTACGTGTTCCGCACCCGTTTGCCGGTCGCCATCAGTGTATTGCTACACCATGCTGCCCCTCGACTTGCATGTATTAAGCCTGCCGCTAGCGTTCATCCTGAGCCAGGATCAAACTCTCCATTGTAAATGATGTTTGATACTGACATTTAAAATTCTCAAGAGAAAATTAACGTGTCAAATCTAATTTTATTTAGCTTGACTTACCTATTTGTTTATCTCAATGGCTATTGAGATAAGTGCTATTGTTTTCCAACTTTCAAAGAACTTTTGACTTTACCAAGTCACCCATTTTTTGTTTGGGAGTGCAAAGGTAAGGGTCATTTTATTTCTACCAAATTTTTCTTCATTTATTTTTAAACAAAATCAGAAATTTTGGGAATGAAAATCAATTTGTTTTGTGAAGAACTGCCCTCATTTTTTTGAGGCGGACGGCAAAGGTAATGCTTTATTTATTACTAGCCAATTTTATTAATCCATTTTTTGTTATTTCTTCAAATGTTAACCAGATTTTCTTCAGAGAACTTTCCGTTTTATCTAACGGGCGGCAAAGATAAGGATGTATTGATTATCATCCAATTCTATTACAATAAATGTTATAGAATAATTACAAATTCTGAATCAGTATGGGTTTCTGGTGATAATTCTTCAAATAATTCATTTTAATAGTAATAAGCAACAAGAGTAGTTCTGCTAAGAAACCCCTAAAAAGCAATCACTGAAAAATTAAAAAAGAAAAGCCCTCATGTAAATCACGAGGGCTTTCAAAACTTATAAAACTGTCTTCTTTCTTATTACTTAAAATAACTGAGAGTGAGCTCAGAACGACGATTCTGCTGACGTCCTGCGGCCGTTTTATTATCTGCGACAGGGATAGTCTCACCATGACCAACTGAGGTAATCCTATCAACTGAAACTCCCTTTGTAGCTAAATAATTTTTAACAGCATCCGCCCTATTTTGGCTTAATACCATATTCTTATCATCATTTCCAACGTTATCCGTATGGCCATCAACTGCCAAAGTCATTCCGGGGTTATCTTTTAAAATCTGAGCAACCTCATTTAATCCCTTGAACGATTTTGACTGCAGTTTTGAACTTCCTGTAACAAACAGGATATTTTTTGCAGCAAGGTTAACTTTCTTTTTCACTTCTTCAGAAATGAGCGGGCAGCCACTATTCTCTTTAACACCTGGTATAGTTACACACTTATCTTCTTCATCGTTTACACCATCATTATCTGTATCCGGCACTGGACAACCTTGATAACGGGCAACACCAAACACTTTAGGACATTTATCTTCCTCGTCATTTATTCCATCTTTATCAGTATCTGGAACTGGACAACCCTGATAGCGGGCCAATCCAAATACAGTTGGACACTTATCCTCTTCATCATTAATACCGTCTTTATCGGTATCAGGTATTGGACAACCATTATATTTTGTAAATCCTTTTGTATCGGGGCATTTATCCAACTCATCAATAATACCATCACCATCTCTGTCAGCTGGTGGCGGCGGTGGTGGTGGTGGTGGCGGTGGTGCTACCTCTTTCTTTTTACCCAAACGACCAGCAACACCAATACTATGCTGAAAATGATAATTAGCAGTTTCAGTTGTAAGGGTACACGATATGTTGAGTTGATAAAAAGATGTGCATCGTCAAAAAAGTTTACTTTGAAACCTAAACCCATTGGCATAAATGCACCATAATATGATTTATACATATGTCCTCCTATTCCCAATGAAATGTAGGGCTGTACCCAATACTTCTCAGTAACCATCTTGATGTTTATCGCACCGTTAGCCTCTAACAATAAGCTGTTATTAGTAAATGATTTGTTTGGCATTGGATAGTTAATGAATGAACCACCAAGCGTTGCAGCCACATCTATATGTTTTCTGATACCTTTAAAATAAGTAACAGCTAGCCCCGGGCTCATATCTCTTAATTTAGCCCAAGATTTAGTATTTAGTACTGAACTCAGTGATGTCGTACGTATTCTGCTTGCAGTAGTAAAATCGTTCATAAAGAAACTGACACCTAAAGCCCTAGGCCTTACTTCATCATCCTGAGCCTTTGCTGAGGGAATAAAAAGGTACAGTGCAAATAATGCAAATAATAACTTCTTCATAAAGAGATAGTTTGGTTTTAATCTCAACAAAAATAACTGGTATGTTCTATATCCGAAAATAAATTTATTGGCAAAAAAGCGTTCTTTTAAGAAAAGAAACAAAAAAACAGTAAAAAACCTGTCATATTGGGAAAGATTCGCCTTACTTACCGGCAAAATATTTCTCCCCGAGCTGTATATCCTCGGCATATACATCTTCGAAAAAGCTGATACCGTTTGCGTTGCCTTCACAAGTAATGTAACGGATGTACACAGGAATTTTGTTCCGTACCGGGACTGAAATCTTCTTTTTGACTGCAAGCCACTGATTAAGGGAATCAATCCTTGTAAAATTCCGGCCACCAGAAATAAGGCTGTCGTTTTGAAGTATATAATTTACCAATTTCCTCCATTCCTGTACCCTTACACATCCATGGCTTAATGAACGGTACGAGTTTCCAAACAAATACCTCTGATTCGTGTCGTGAAGGTAAACAGCATATTTATTTGCAAAAACAAATTTGATAATCCCCAGTGCATTGGCATCACCGCTACCCTGCACTACCCTGAAAGGAATTGACTTGCTGTATTGAGACCAGTCAACAGTAAAAGGATCTACCTCCTCTCCTTTTGAATCAACGAGGCTAAAGCCCCGCTTCGTAAGATATCCTGGATTCTTTTTAACTGCCGGCAGTATTTCCTTTTTTATAATACTTGCCGGCGGCAGCCATTGCGGATAGGTGACTATTTCAGAAATCTGGCTGTTGAGTACCGGAGTTCTTGTAAGCGGTTTTCCGGTGATAACTTTTGAAGTAAACTTCATATCGCCGTTCTCATACACATACAAGGTGTTTGAAGCTGCATTCACCCATATGAATTTAGAGGGAAGTTTATCTGGCAAATGTTTGTACTTGTCCAGACTAATGGCAATTCTTACAAACTTGTCTTTATCAGAACTGTTCAGCATCCGGATTGTGCCTACTCCGACTTTCCCATCCACAGTGATATTTTTCTCTTTCTGAAACTTTTTAACGGCTTCAGCTAACTGACCAGAATCAGCCGGAACATTAATAAAGAGATGTAGCCGCCTTCATATAATCTTTTCTGAATTGCCTGTCGAAAAGCAGTATCCTTTCTTGCAGGAACCACTGTAAAAAGGGTAGTATCAAAACCTGACAGGAACTTTTGAATGCCCTGCTTCAGCATCGTATATCCGGGATGTGAAGGCTCAAGTGCCAGCAATAATTTTCTGAGAGAATTACCTGAGGTAATTGCTTCATATTGTTTTTGTAAAAACCCGATGGATACATCAGTATCGCTGCGCTGAGAAATGGAATCTTTTGGCAGTCGCCCCAGCTTAACATCTTTACCATCCGCAAAAAGCATCGGTGAGCATTATATCTGCTTTTGCCCAAAGGGCCGCATCCATTCTGGCTCCTTTATTCAGGCTGTCGGTGATAAACTGCTGCCGGATTGCATGAATGGACGTATCATGATAATCTTCAGGAAATAAGCCAAACAATTTGGAGCTTCGAATAAACCTGGCTAAAGAATCACCTGCGGCCTGCCATCGGCCTTTGGTACTCCACAAAGGAGAGAAATTATATTTTGTATAAAATTCTTTTATCGCTCGGGTTGATATATCCTCACAACAGAGTCAATCGCACTGGCAGTATCAGCTAACAAAGTTTCAATGTAACTTTTAATAACCGTGACTGTTTTTTCCTGCAGTTCATCAGGAGTAGCAGCGAAAGTATCCGGCTTATCAGCATGATTACAAGAAAAGAGAGCAAGAATAAGGCTTGCCGACAAAATGGTACAGCAAAATTGAAGTAGTCTCATAAGCAACCATACTTATGTTTTTCCAGGTTTTTATTAACTTACCCGGTCTAATCATATAAATATGGATTTCAATATACACAAAGGTTTTTATTCTTTTATTATTACAACATCATTTTTTTTGATATGGGGGAATATTCTTGTTCATACACAAGATAGCTCATATACAAAACCAAAAGTTACGAACACTTATAAAGAATATAAAAAGCAGGTAAATAATGATTCGCTGAAAAAGATGGTGGAACTCAAAACTGTAATACCCGGTCTTATATATGATCTTCGTTATGCCAGTATCAATAATTTTATGAACAGGTTGATGTATCCTAAAAATACTGCCGTTACTTTTTTGAGATTTCCGGCTGTCAAAGCCCTTACGAATGTACAGGCCGAATTGAATAAACAAGGTATGGGGCTAAAAATCTTCGATGCATACAGGCCTTATGCAGTTACTGTAAAGTTCTGGGAACTGATAAAAGATGAAAGATATGTTGCCCATCCTACGAAAGGAAGCGGCCATAATCGAGGAATTGCTGTTGACCTAACTATCATAAACCTTACAACAGGAAATGAACTGGAAATGGGAACAGGGTTTGATAATTTTTCAGACACTGCCCATCACTCCTTTACTAACCTTTCTGCAGAAGTGTTGCAAAACAGGAACCTGCTCAGAAACCTGATGGAGAAAAATAACTTTAGGATTTATCCGGAAGAATGGTGGCATTATTCGCTGCCCGATGCTGCAAAATATGAGATACTTGATTTAGACTTTAAGAAGTTGAGAAAATCACTTTAAAGACAACACCTCTAATACAGCTTCAAGGTTTATCTTACCATAAACATGAGGAAACGTATCATGAGAAGAAGGCGACCAGTCAAAGATAAATTTACTGATAAGTTTATCGGTATCAATAACCAACTTCACCAAATCTGTTTTACCGGCAAAATATCTTTCCAGTACACCCACCACCTGGTGCTCCTGCGAACAATGTATAAATCCTTCATCCTTTAATGAAGGATGATCGTAATAACCTTTTTGTTTGGCTTCAAGCCAATCGGCAGCGGTAGTTACATGGTATATGACAGGCATTATAAAACTCGTTTAATCCGTTGTTCCAATAACAAAAAATCTGCCAACACAATAGCAGTGGCGGCTTCCACAATAACAGGGGCCCTGAGAGCTACACATAAATCATGACGGCCTTTAACAGAAAAGTCTTCTGTCTTTCCGGTTTCCCAGTTCAGGCTGTTTTGCTCTTTTGGGGTGGATGAGGTTGGTTTCACTGCCAACCTGAAGATCAGCTCATTTCCATTGCTGATTCCACCCACGATACCACCGGCATTATTTGTTCTTGTTTTGCCTTCTGTATTTTCAATTGCATCGTTATGCTTGCTGCCAAACATTTTTGCTGCGGCAAAACCAGCACCAAACTCCACTCCCTTTACGGCGGGTATTGAAAAGAGCATGTGAGACAAACTTGATTCCAGCGAATCGAAATAGGGTTCCCCAAGCCGACCGGCACATTACTTACACGGCATTCAACTATGCCGCCCACACTATCTTTGGCATCGATGGCTTTTTGTAACCCATTTTCTAAATCATTTTCGCCAGCAATTTCTGTTACTGCTGCGGAGATAGAGATTCCTTTCAATAGTTTTTTAGCAATGATCCCTGCAGCCACAAGGCCAGCTGTAAGCCTGGCACTGAAATGCCCGCCGCCGCGGTAATCTTCATTACCTCCAAACTTTTGGTTAGCCACCCAGTCGGCATGACCAGGCCGTGGTATGCTCCTTTGTTTCTGATAATCTTCGCTGCGGATATTTTTATTTTCAAACAGGATAGTAATCGGAAAACCTGTTGTCTTACCGTTGAATACACCACTTTTAAAAAAAGGATAATCATCTTCCTGTCTTGGAGTGGTTCCTTTGTCCTTTCCGCCTTTCCTTCTTTCCAAATCGGGCAGCATATCTTCTGCTGATAATGACAGGCCTGCAGGACAGCCATCAATAGTTATGCCCACACATTCACCGTGTGACTCACCAAAAATGGAAATACGAAACAAGCGGCCGAATGTGTTCACTTTTATAAATTAAAATGTTCGAAAGGTAAAGATACAGCAGCCCCCAGCTTTTTCAAATCTTTATAAAAATCAGGGTAAGATTTTTTAATGGCACCTGCTTCTTCAATTACTGTTGCTCCTTTTGCTTTTAGTGCTGCGATGGCACAAGCCATAGCAATGCGGTGGTCATGACGGGAATGAACGGTGGTACCATTAACCTCTCCACCACCATGGATAATCATTATGTTATCATTCAGTTCAATCTTCACTCCCATTTTGCCAAACTCTTCCTGTAAAGTCAGTGCCCGGTTGCTTTCTTTATGTGTAAGGCGGCTTACCCCTTTAATTTTTGTTTCCCCTTTGCAATACGCTGCCAGTGCCACTAATGGTGGGAACAAATCGGGGCATTCTGTCGCATCAAAAGTAAAAGCATTCATTTTTGCCGGATGCAGTTTTATTCCTTTAGCCTCAATGGCTATTCCGGCGTTGGCAGCCATTAACGCATCAATAATGGCTTTATCTGCTTGTGTGGAAGTGATATCAAGTCCCCTGACTGTTATTGGTCCGGCTGTAGCACCTGCCACAAGCAGGAATGCACCTCCGCTCCAGTCGCCTTCAACTGTATACTGGCGAGCAGTCAATGGTGAATGGTCAATTGGTTTACCTGAAAATATAAACTCTTCATAGTTTTTATTCTCCGGAACTCTCAGTCCAAATTTTCGCATCACATCCAATGTCAAGTCTATGTATGGTTTGCTTTTCAGGTTCTTAACCTTAATAGTAACAGTTGAACTCTGAGAATCTAAAGCCCCTCCTGCGGAGGGGTTTGGGGAGGCCGCATAAGCCATCAGCAATCCCGTTAGGAATTGTGAACTGAGTGAACCATCCACTTCAATATCTGCTGTCTGCAGTGGCCCTGAATTATAAACGGTAGTTTTCCTCCATTGCTTTTAATTTCAACACCCAGTTTTGGAAAAACATGATTAAAGAAATCCATCGGCCTTGTAACTAAACTGCCAATACCATTAATGGTAGTTGCTTTATCACTCAAAGCAACAAGTGGAGAAAACATCCTGACACACAAGCCACTTTCACCAGCATTAATTTCATTGCTAATTGGATTTAGCCCCCGGCTTTCAATAATCAACTCTCCATTTACCATTTTAGTGACAGCACCCAATGCTTTTATTATTTCTATTGCCGCTTTATCATCATTCGAATGTCCGGGATTTATAATTCTGGTCTGACCATTACTTAACAAGGCGGCTGCACAAGCCCGTTGCATGGAACTCTTCGAAGCAGGTACGTTTATTGTTCCTGCCAATTGAGATGGATGTATTGTAACTTTCACTTAGAACTCTCCTATTATTTTTTCTAACTGTATCAAAGAAATACTTTTCACTACTCCCTTTCCTATTTTCTCGAGCAACACATAATTCATCTCCTTTCGTTCCCGCTTCTTATCCATTTTCAGCACACTGAAGACTTTTTGCTTATCAAAGGTTGCATAGGTTGGTAAATAATATTTTGCCAGCAGGTTGACAACTTTCTCTGTTTGCCTGAACCCGCACAACTGTTCTGAAATATGACATGCGTAAGTCATGCCGATGGAAATCGCCTGCCCGTGCAACAGTTCATATTGCGTTTCCAGTGCATGGCCAAGTGTGTGTCCAAAATTCAGCAATCGCCTGTCTCCTTTCTCAAACTCATCTTTCTGCACCACTTTGGACTTAATAAGTGCATTGCGTTCAATTAAACTACAGATTTCTTTCTGGCTGCTTTGGTATGCTTTTTAAAGAGTTTATCTCTAACTCAGCTAACATTGCAGCATCTTTTATACAGGCATGTTTAATGATTTCGGCAAACCCATTTTCCCATTCCTGCTGCGGCAGTGATTTTAAAAAAGCCATATCATGCAAAATGAATGATGGCTGGCGGATAATACCGATCATGTTTTTGAAAGCACCGACATCTACACCGTTTTTCCCGCCAATGGATGCATCTACCAGCCCAAGAACGGATGTGGGAACAAAACCAAACCGGACTCCCCTCATATAAACTGAAGCCACATAACCGGTAATATCTGTAATCACTCCGCCACCCACTCCTACGAGTGTTGTTTTACGGTCGGCTTCCATCTCAATCAGCTGTTCAACTACAGCATCAACAGTTGCCTGAACCTTATACTCCTCTCCGGGTTTCAGGACAATGGTATTCCAGTCTTTGAACCGTTTGGTATGTGCATTGTAAACATTCTCATCTGTGATGAGTACAGCCGCTTTGGGATCCGCTATTTTTTTAAGATAGCTGATACCCGAAGCGAAGTGTACTTCAGTTGAAGAACTTGAAAATTTGAATACCTGTTTTTTCATTATAGATTATTTCACGCAATGAACGCAAAGGTGCAAGGTACGCAACGCTGCGTCGCTTATACGCTGTGAGAAAAAAACTGATCAGCGAACAGGACGATGAAGTGTGCGACGCAACAGAAAAGGATAGTAGTAACTCGGATGGCTTCAAAATCAATCCCGCAATAACTACTCATTATTGCCCGTTCACAATCCCTAGCTATCCAGCACCTTTTTCTGATGGTTGATACTCTCCATGTGCACCGCATCCAGATACTTAGTAATGAACTCACGGCTTAATCCAAATTTATCACCTTTTGCACTAGCCTTTTCAATAATCTCGTTCCAGCGGCTTATCTGCAGGATAGTGATGTTGTTGTCTTTTTTGTACTGGCCTATCTGATCAGCAATTTTCATCCGCTGACCGAGTATTTGCATCAGTTCATCATCAAGATGGTCAATTTTTTGACGTAAGGCTTCCAGTGCGGCATGGTATTCTGCAGAATTTACATCCTCCCTTCTCCAGATGATGTGTTCCAGCATTTCTGCAAGTTGCTCCGGTGTTACCTGTTGTTTGGCATCGCTCCATGCTTTGTCGGGGTCAATATGGGATTCCACCATCAGCCCGTCATAGTCGAGGTCAATAGCTTTTTGCATCACTTCCTGCAAAATATCACGGCGGCCACAAATATGCGAAGGGTCGTTTATCAGTGGCATACCCGGGTACTTTAATTTCATATCAATGGCAAGATGCCACATCGGTGCATTGCGGTACTCGGTGTTGCCATACGAACTGAAACCACGGTGAATAAGGCCGATTTGTTTTACACCTGCCCTCGCCACTCTTTCCACAGCACCACCCCATAACTCAAGGTCTGGATTGATAGGATTTTTTATCAGTACCGGCACATCCACACCACGAAGTGCATCGGCCACTTCCTGCACACTAAACGGGTTTACGGTTGTTCTTGCTCCAATCCAAAGCATGTCCACATCAAAGGTAAGTGCATCCTGCACCTGTTTGCCGGTGGCCACTTCAACAGTTGTTGGTAACCCCGTCAGTTTTTTTGCTTGTTGCAGCCAGGGCAATCCTTTTGCGCCCACACCTTCAAACATGCCGGGTTTTGTACGGGGTTTCCAGATGCCCGCCCGTAACATATCCACTCTGCCTGTAGCAGCGAGACGTTGCGCCGTTTCCAACACCTGTTCTTCGGTTTCAGCACTGCAAGGCCCGCTGATGATTAGCGGCCGCTTGCTCCATGCCACCTGAACCCCTTCTTTTTTTGTTTGTTCTGTTGTTTGCATAATTATTATTATAAAGATAAAATTTTTCAAGCCATCGCCTGTACTACTATCAGCTTCTGTTGTGTCACTCACTTTAACGTTCGGTAATTCTATTGTGCATTTGCAAATATTCCTAATCTCATTACAAATAACTCCTCTCATTTTTTCATTCACATCAAACCCTTTGGGGGTTCTAATTGCATTTCCGCTTTTTATTCACCAGATTAAAATCCGGGACTACCGATATACTGCCCCTCTTTCGGTGGGGTTTGGGGAGGCCCTACTTAATTATCCTCTTTATTTTATTCGCCTCCCCAATCAACTGCTTCAACTCTTCTTCATCACCATTACTCAGGCTGTTTCTGAACCGCTTTAGCTGTTCAATATGTTCATTCAGCACATCCAGCACATTTGCCCTGTTCTGCATAAAAATGGGCACCCACATGGCCGGGTTACTTTTGGCCAGCCTTACTGTACTCTCAAAACCGGCACTGGCCATTTCCAAAAATAGCGTTGTCCTCTCTTTCTTTTTCCAGAACAGTATTAGCTAAAGCAAAGAAGTGATGTGAGATATATGACTCACATAAGCTGCATGCAGGTCGTGGGCACCGGCTTCCATCTCCAGCAGGTGCATCCCGATTTTCTTATACATGTGCTTAACCCATTCAACCGCATCTGCATCACTTTCTTCCTGATTGCAAATAATTACGGCTTTTTTTTCATACGCACCACGTACAGCCGCCTGAGGGCCACTGTATTCAGTGCCCCACATTGGATGAGTAGCCACATATCTTCCACGCCGCGGATGGCTTTTGATTTTTTCAATTAGCTGGGATTTGGTTGAGCCAAGGTCCACTACAATCTGATTTTCTATTTTATCCAATATTCCTGGTAAGATGGACAGCATCGCATCAACAGGTACTGCCAGCACAAGCACATCTGCCTGCTGAACAGCTTTGTCCAAAGGCAGTATTTCATCCACCAGTTCCAGTTCAATAGCTTTCTTCGCATTCTCCTCGCTGGTATCTACACCTATCAACCTGGATGAGAGTTTCTTTTCATGTAACTGTATAGCCAGCGACCCGCCGATGAGGCCAGTACCAACTATTGCAATTTTTTTTCTTTCCATTATTTCGTCATTTAATGCGTTGAATAGCTTCTTCAAATTTTTCTTCCGTGCTGCATAAACTCACCCGTACATATTTTTCACCGGCACTGCCAAAGATTCCACCGGGAGTTATAAATACGTTTGAGTTGTATAATACTTCATCACTTACCTTATATCCATCTGCATAGTTTGGGGGAATGGCAGCCCATACAAACATACCAACCTGTTCTTTTGAGTATGTACAGTCTAAAAGATTTAGCAGCTCAAACACTTTCTCTCTTCTTTTTCGGTACAATGCATTTACTGAATCATACCAATCCTTTTCAAGCGACAGTGCTTTTGCAGCTGCCAATTGTACAGGTAAAAACATACCACTGTCCATATTGCTCTTGAACTTCAGCACTTCGTCAATCCGTTCTTTTGCACCGCAGAGCATTCCTACCCGCCAACCGGCCATGTTATGACTTTTGCTGAGAGAGTTAAGCTCAATAACACAATCTTTAGCACCATCAATACTCAGCAAACTCATCGGTTTCTCATTCAGGATAAAACTGTATGGATTATCATGAATGATAAGAATATTGTTTTGCCTTGCGAATCTGATAATTCTCTCAAATTGATCTTTATTTGCCGGTTGCCCGGTTGGCATATTGGGGTAATTCAGAAAAAGCCCCCTAACCCCCTGAAAGGGAGATTTTGAACCTTCAATTACTAAGTTTTCCAACTGGTTACTATCAGGTTGGTAATTATTCTTTTCCAGCAAATCATAATATAAAGGTGTACCACCAGACAGTTTAACTGCTGCAGCGTAAGTGGGATACCCAGGATTGGGTACCAATACAGCACTTCCTGCTTCAAAATAAGTCATACAGACATGCATAATACCTTCCTTGCTTCCAATCAAAGGCAGGATTTCTGTATCGGGATTCAATTTAACACCATAACATTGTTTATACCAATCTGCTACTGCTTTTCTAAAAACCGGTGACCCTTTGTAAGACTGATATGCATGTACATTGGGCTTTTCGGCTTCTTCCTGCAATGTTTTAATTACAGCTGGATGGGGAGGCATATCGGGGCTGCCAATACCCAGGTTGATTATATTTTCCCGGCTTTATTCAATTCATCAATCTCCCGCAGTTTTTGCGAGAAATAATATTCACCAATTCCCTCGAGCCTTGTGCTTGTTGCTATTTCCATAAACCTCTTTTATATGTTCCGTAAATTTTTATTGATTTTGTAAGTGGTTTAATTTTTTCAATTACATTTTCGAACTGACCTACAGTATCGAACTCCATGTCTGCATGAAATGCGTATTTAAAATCAGAACCGGGAATAGGGAAACTCTGCAGCTTGCTAAGATTAATTCCTCCTTCAGAAATTTTAGTCAGCACTTTTGCCAGACTACCCTTTGAATGGTCGGTATGAAATGTAACAGATGCCTTATCTGCTTGCTGAACCGGAACAGCAGAATCCCCCCGCTGCAGCATCAGGAACCTGGTATAATTATTTTTCATTGTATGAATGTTCGGTACAATCACATGTAAACCATATAACTCTGCGGCCAGTTTACTGGCAATGGCAGCAATATGTTTGCTTTTGTGCTGGTGAATATGCTTTGCACTTAATGCTGTATCATCTGTTTCCACCAGTTTCCATTTATACTTATCCAGAAAATCGTAGCACTGTTGCAGTGCCATTGTATGAGAATGCACTTCTTTAATATCTTCCAGTTTTACTCCCGGATTCACCATCAGGTTCTGCTTTATTTGCAGATAAATCTCACCCACTATCTTAAGATTACTTTTTTGGAGAAGGTTATAATTCGGCAAAATGCTTCCGGCAATGGAATTTTCTATAGCCATCACTCCTCCATCACTTTCCTTTTTATCAGACGCCACCTTTATTACCTCACGAAAAGTAGCACAGGTTATGACTTCAATATGCTTTCCATAAAATAGTTGTGCCGCTACCTGGTGGAAACTTCCTTCATAACCTTGTATGGCTTGCCCACCAACCTCGCTTTTCATAATTTCCTTTTTAGATACTATATTATTCATAAACACTAATTCTATTTTAACCCGCAAATGCTCCTCTTCTGGAGCTGGGGGCAAACAAGAATCCCGGCCATTTGGCCGGGATTCTTTATGTTGATGTTTTTTAGTTGTTCAATTTGTTTTCAACAAAAGCATTCCCGGCCTCTTTCCAAAAAAGAAGTAATAAAAATAGAAACCAAAATATGTCTTTATCGTTGTCATGCAACAAATGTAGTTTTTGCGATGCTTAATTCCAACAAGTTGATAACATTTATTTTCTTTTACTGCCTGATTCGGCATCATTCATCCTGATTTTTCTGCCGCGATAATTTTTTCCATCTATAGCTTTTATCATTTTTTTGGCAGCAGCAGATTCAATCTCAACCCAGCTGTTCATTTCTTTCATGTCTATTCTTCCCAATACATCTTTCTTCAAATCGCTCATATCAAGAATAAACTGCAAAAAGCTGGCCTTATAAAATCCATCTTTAGTTCCCAGATTTACAAACAACCGTTGGTATCCTCCAGAACCTCCTCCAAAACTTCGCCCTTTCGAATCTCTGGAAGTCCTTACCTCATTTCTTTCGCCACGACGGTCTCCCCTTCTTTCTTCCCGCAGATTCAGGTCAGCCGCATTTTCATAATATTTCAAAAAGCGGTCAAACTCTAATGCAGCCACTCTTTGCAATATTTCTTCTTTCTCAACAGCAGCAAACTTCTCTTTCAGTACCGGCACGTATGTTTCATACTCCCCATTGCTGATATCAGCCTGCAACATCTTATCAATGAAATGAAAAAATTGTTTTCGGCAAACATCTTTACCACTTGGTATATCCATTTTGTGAAACTGGGTTTTAACCAATTTTTCAATCTGGCGAAGGCGATATACTTCTTTCGGTGTTACTATCGATACAGAAACACCGCTTTTACCTGCCCTTCCTGTACGTCCACTGCGGTGCGTATAAACTTCCACATCATCGGGTAATTCATAATTGATAACATGGGAAATACCAGACACATCAATACCACGGGCAGCCACATCTGTTGCCACCAGCAGTTTTACACTTTTATCTCTGAACAAACCCATTACCTTATCCCTTTGTTGCTGGGTAAGGTCTCCGTGAATGGCATCAATATCATACCCCTCTCTTGTCAGTTTTTCAGCAATATCCTGTGTATCAGCTTTGGTGCGGGCAAACACAATTCCAAATATGCCTGGATTAAAATCAATTATCCGTTTCAGCACTTCGTATCTGTTATGATGCTGGGTAGAATAGTATTGGTGATCAATGTTTGAAGCGCCTTCATTCGTTTTACCGATTGTAATTTCAAAAGGCTTATCCATATACCTTTTGCTTACCTGCCTTATTTCTGCCGGCATCGTGGCGCTAAAAAGCCATATACTTTGCCTGTTTGGCGTATTTTTTAAGATGAACTCAATATCATCTTTGAAACCCATATTCAGCATCTCATCAGCTTCGTCCAACACTACGTAATGGATTTTCTCCAGATTGATAGCTTTTCTTTCAATCAGGTCTATCAAACGTCCGGGAGTAGCCACAACGATATGACTTCCTTTCTTCAAGTCCCGGATTTGCATGGTAATGGATGTTCCACCATAAACAGCCGTTACAGCGATATTATCCTTTTTATTCCTGAATTTTTCAAGATCACTTGTTATCTGCAAACACAATTCCCGGGTAGGGCAAACTATTAATGCCTGAGGAAATTTGTCTTGCTTATTTATTAGTTGCAATAAAGGAAACCCGAAAGCGGCTGTTTTGCCGGTTCCAGTTTGAGCCAGCCCCACAAAGTCTTTTGTTCCTTGTAATAAAACCGGGATAGCTTTTTCCTGAATTGGAGTTGGTTGGGTAAACCCTAGTGCTTTAATTGAATGCAATAAGCCCTCTTCAATACCCAAGGCTTCAAATGTGACCACTTATAAACTGATTTTAATAATTAAATTGGAGAGATACAAAAGTAACCCTTATCTGGTTGATAGGCTAATGTATTTTGCTTACTCAAAAAATAAGAAAGCCCTCCCATGGCGGGAAGGCCTCAATTTGATTGCTTGCTGTAAGAAATTACTTCTTAACAGTGTCAACAACAGCTTTAACTGTAGTATCAACAACAGCAGGAACAGTAGTATCAACAACAGCAGGAACAGTAGTATCAACAACAGGAGCAACAGTTGTGTCTTTAGTTTCAGTTTTTTCACCAGAGTTGTTACAAGCTACAAAAGAAGCAGCGATTACTGCGATTGCAAAGAATTTCTTCATTTTTTTGTCTTTTTGAGATTTTTTTTGAAATATTTCAACATTAATACGGCTTAAAGAAAAAGGTAACCCCGTATTTTAAAAATATTTTTCAGGTACTTTTGGGTTACTATTTATGAGATAAAGTATAAATACCGGAATGTGAAACCTCTGACAGACGAAAAAATACTACTGGAAGGATTAGCTGCAAACGATAAAAAAGCCGTTGAAGTTATATATAAGGAAAATTTCAATACTATACAAGCTTTGATAATCAATAATAACGGCTCTTCTGATGATGCAAAGGACATATTCCAGGAAGCGATGATAGTTCTTTATGAAAAGGTGCGAATGGGTGGTTTTGAACTCAATTGCCAGCTCAAAACATTCATCTATTCAGTTGCCAGAAGGTTATGGCTTAAGCGGTTGCAACAACAACACAGATATTCTGCCCCGGGTGATAGTATGGAAAATATCGTGGAAGTGGACGATGAAATTGAAGACCATGAACGAAAAAACGCAGAACTGGAAATGATGGAGCATGCCATCAGCAACCTTGGCGAGCCATGAAAAAGCCTGATTGAAGCATTTTACCTGCAAAAAAAATCAATGCAGGAAATTGCAGCAAGTTTTGGCTATACCAATGCGGATAACGCAAAAACACAGAAGTACAAATGCCTGATGAGGCTTAAAAAAAATTTTTTTACGCAATATAAAAACGGACAGTGATGGAGGATACTAAAATGATTGATGCGGTTGAACGGTATATCAGGGGCGAAATGAAACCCGATGAGCGGCTGAACTTTGAAAACCTGCGCAAATCCAACCCGGAGGTTGACCTGCTGGTGGTTGAGCATACTTTGTTTCTGCAGCAAATGAACCGTTTTGGAGAAATCAAAAACTTCAAATCTACCCTTCACGAAATACATACCGATCTGGCAGAACAAGGTAAAATTGAATCGGCCCGATTAAAAGGTACCGCTAAAATTGTGTACCTGTGGAAAAGATACAAGAGAGTTACAGCTATCGCTGCATCTATAGCCGGTATAACTACTATTACTATTTCTGCATTGGTATGGGCTTTTACACCTCAGGGAAACAATCAGACAGAGGAACTCTCTATTGAGTTCAAAAAAATGCAACAGGAGCAAAAGGTGCAAAAAGCGGAAGTCAATAATCTTAAAAATAAAATTTCGGCCAGGCCGATTGCATACAAATCAGGCGGAACAAGTTTTCTGATTGACGGTAAAGGTTACTTAGTTACCAATGCCCATATCATCCGCAACTCGAAAAATGTGGTGGTGGTAAATAATAAGGGAGAAGAATACGCCACAACTGTTGTTAAGGTTATTCCTGAAAAGATATTGCATTACTGAAAATTGCAGACGAAACCTTCAAGCCTATTCCCTCACTGCCTTATAGCATCCGTAAGTCTTCAACTGATGTGGCCGAGCCCATCTTTACTTTAGGTTACCCAAGAAACGATATTGTGTACAGCGAAGGCTACCTGAGTGCAAAGACTGGTAAAAATGGGGATACCCTTACCTGCCAGCTGGGCATAGCTGCCAATCACGGAAATAGCGGCGGACCCGTATTTAACCAGGATGGTGAGATAATTGGCATTGTAAGCACAAGAGACACTGAGGCTGAAGGAGTAGCATTTGCTATTCAGTCAAAATACATTTTTGATGCTGTTGAAGAGTTAAAAAAAGATACTGCATACCAGGCCTTACGCCTGCCGGTAAAATCTGTCGTTAAGGGATTGGACAAGAAACAACAGGTAAAGAAAATACAGGATTACATCTTTATGGTGAAGGCTGATTAGTCTATTTGAAAATAATTAAAAAAAAGGCTGCTCGTTTTGAGCAGCCTTTTTTTTAATTCCATAATCCGGAAGGGTATTCTCCATCTTTAATTAAGTCATTTAATTTTTGTTTCACAAACGGAGCATCTTCTTTATAAGTTACCCCAAACCAACTTGAAGTGGTAGGTATAATCACAATATCGTTCCCATCTTTAATAAACTGATCTGCAACAATCGGAATAAAAAACTCAGACTTTAGCTCTTTGCCCGATGACTGCAGGAATGCAGAAAACATTTCCTGAGTATAGCCAAAATAGGACATGTCAAAACACCAGAAGTTCATTGATACTTTAGTATTCACAGGCAATTCTGCCGGTTCCATTCCATCACCGCAAATAATTCTTCCATCTGTCATGGCAATATTAATCCTTTCTGATACAGAAACAAGATTGCCATCCGCATTAAGTGTACAAACGCCCCTGTTTACCGTTCCATGGTCAGAAAGTGTTTTAGTAAGGTCATAGCCCACAATTGCATAAGTTTTGCCATCACAACCTACATTCAGGAAAGCGGCAGCATTTTCAAATGCATTTCGCCCATAAAAGTCATCTGCATTAATAACTGCAAACGGTCCCTGCACCGCATCCTTCGCACACAATACAGCATGGGCAGTTCCCCAGGGTTTGGTTCTTTCGGCTGAAAAAGTATAGTCTCCTGTAAAAGAATTCAGTTCCTGGTATACATAGTCTGTTTCAATTTTTCCTTTCAGTTTCGGTTCAAAATCGCCTTGAAGTTATCAGCGAATTTTTCCCGAATAATAAATATTACTTTCCCGAATCCAGCCCTTATAGCATCAAAAATGGAATAGTCCATAATCGTTTCACCAGAAGGGCCAAAGCCTTCTACCCTGTTTCATACTACCATATCTGGATGCCATGCCGGCTGCTAATATTACAAGAGTTGGTTTCATTAATAAAGGTTTTTTATTTGAAGAACGAAATTAATCTAAATTCGCATTGCCTGTTTTACAAATGCAACTAATTAATCTATCAAATATTACTACTAACAACATTTCGCTGCCCTCTTTCAGCAAAAAAGAAGTCCGGTTGGACGTATTGCGTACAGATAAAATCCATCCGGTAGTTTCAGGAAATAAATGGTTTAAACTTCGCTACTATCTCGAAAAAGCAGCAAAGCTTGGAAAAACAACTATTGTTACAAAAGGGGGGCCCTGGTCAAATCACATCGTGGCAACTGCCGCTGCTTGTAAGCAAAGTAATTTCAACAGTATCGGCATAATCAGAGGTGAAAGACCTCCCAAACCATCTGTTACAATGCTGGATGCAATGAGATATGGGATGGAACTGGTTTTTATAAGCCGTAAACATTTTTCCGAGAATAAGTTGCCCGCATTTATTACAAATAATGAAGTCTTATTTATTGATTACGGGGGCTATGGAACAGAGGGGGCAGAGGGTGCTGCAACTATTCTTGATTATTGCGCAAAGGAGAATTATACACATATTTATTGTTCGGCAGGCAGCGGCACAATGCTTGCCGGCCTGGTGAATGCAGCTGCGCCTGGAACATTCGTAACAGGTATCAGTTCCATGAAGAATAACAATTCCCTGGAAACGGAAATAAAGTTTTTACTCAAAGAAAAGAATAAACAATTCGGGCTTATACATGATTACCACTGCGGAGGGTTTGCAACACACACAACAGAACTGACTGCTTTTATGAATAACTTCTTCAAACAAACAAATATTCCGTCGGATATTGTGTACACAGGTAAACTTTTCTATGCAATAACAGATTTGGCAAACAAAAATCATTTCCCTGCCGGAAGCAGCATACTTGCCATACACAGTGGAGGACTGCAGGGCAACGCTTCTCTAAATATGGGAACGTTAATATTTTAAAAAATCTCAACTGCTGCCCTATCTTTGTTTCTGATAATAAAAGAGCCTCACTAATATTCGTTGCTACAAACATATGCCGCTGAAAATTTCCTTTCTTTTAATATTAGGGGTATTAGTATTTACTCATGCAAAAGGACAGGATACTCTTCCAAAGTTTTCTGTTACTAATACTGGCAATAACAAAATAATTATCGGTTGGGTAAATACAATGGAGGATGTAAAACAAATCAGTATTCAGCGTTCATTTGACAGTATTTCAGGTTACAAAAGCATTCTTACAGTAGCCGACCCGACAAGCAGACAAAATGGATATGTTGATACTAAAGCCGCAAATGGCAATATGTTTTACAGACTTTATATTCAAAGAGATAAAGGACATTATCTATTCAGCGCCGCTCAAAAACCAGTGACTGTAATAGTTAAAAGAGACAAAGACACCGTTACCACTATAACAATTAAGGGAAAGGATACAATAGTTGTAAAAAAAGCGGAGCCATTTTACATAAGAATTGACGCTTTTTCTGCAGGAGATTCAGTACTTATACCTAATCCCGGAAATTTCAATAAGCCTTCTCCCCATGCAGATGCTCCTTCCATGTATGTGTATGTGCACAAAGATGGCTATGTTAAGGTTGTGCTACCTGATGCAGGGAAAAAAAAAATATAGCATTAAATTTTTCAATGAAACCGAAACTCTTTTGTTTGAGTTAAAAGACATTAAAGAGAAAACATTCAAACTGGATAAAACCAACTTCTACCATGCAGGATGGTTTAAGTTTGAGTTATATGGAGATGGCAAGTTAATAGATAAACACAATTTCTATATTGAAAAAGAATTCTGACCAACCAGTTTAACTTCGAAAATCCTTTCAAAATTCGATTTAACTTTCATTTTTACTTCCTCAATATCCATTTCTCTTTTTAATTCTTTTGCAAGCGAAGTGACCTGTTTATTAGCAATACCACACGGAATGATATTGTTGAAATAAGACAAATCAGTATTTACATTAAAAGCAAAGCCATGCATGGTAATCCAACGGCTGCAACGTACGCCAATGGCACATATTTTTCTTTCTCTGCCAGGCAGATCAGGGTCAAGCCAAACACCAGTTTCCCCTGCAGAACGTTCCCCTTTAATACCATACTCTGCCAGTGTTTGAATAATTACCTCTTCTATATTTCGCAGGTATTTACCAATATCAGTATAAAATTTTTCGAGGTCCAATATAGGATACCCAACAATCTGGCCGGGGCCATGAAAAGTAATATCCCCTCCCCGGTTCGTTTGAAAAAATGAAATATGGCTAGCTGACAGTTCTTCATCACTCAGCAGTACATTATTCTTATTACCGCTTTTTCCAAGTGTATATACAGGCGGATGCTCTGTAAACAGCAAGTAGTGATTAGTTGCCGGTAACGCCGGATTTGATTCAACCCCGGCTAACTGTACTTCAGGCTTCTGCTTTTTTACTTCCGACTTTTTTTCTACGTTTTCCTGCAGCAGTTTTTCCTGGTAATCCCAGGCAGCTTTATATTCCATTAAACCCAAATCTCTGAAACGGACTTCCTGACTTTTAATCATAGAACAAATGTAGAAACAAAAATTCATCTATTACCTTTGCCTCATGCAGGCACAAAACAACAACGTTAGCCAGGCTTTACCGGACAATAATGACGAACTGTATGAGCGGTTCAGCATTGTTATAGATAAAGGGCAAGAACCTTTGAGAATCGACAAATTCCTTATGCAAAGGCTGGAAGGAGCAACAAGAAACAAATTACAACAATCCATCAACCTTGGAATGGTAGCTGTAAATGGAAAAGAAGTAAAACCCAACTACAAAGTGAAACCGGGCGACAGTGTTATAATCTTCTCTGATATGAGCCCGGAAGAAACTGATATTGTACCTGAGAAAATGAACCTTGATGTTGTGTACGAAGATGCAGATATTATTATTATTAACAAACCTGCCGGCATGGTGGTGCATCCGGGTAGCGGAAACTACTCCGGAACATTATTGAATGGCATCTCCTGGTATCTTCAGCAACAGCAACCGGGAATAACAGAAAATGTACTTCCCAGGTTTGGACTTGTTCACCGGATTGATAAAAACACCAGTGGACTCCTGGTTCTTGCTAAAACAGACAAAGCCATGCGGCACCTGGCCAAGCAGTTTTTCGACCATACCATCAACAGAAAGTATATAGCATTGGTTTGGGGCGATATTGCTGATGATACCGGAACAGTAGTGGCACATGTGGGGAGGCATCAGCGTTTCAGAAAATTATTCGAGGCCTATCCTGATGGGGAACACGGAAAGGAAGCAATAACACATTATACAGTACTGGAAAGGTTTGGTTATGTAACACTGGTTGAGTGTGTACTCGAAACAGGTCGCACACACCAGATCAGAGTGCATATGAAGCACATCGGGCATCCCTTATTTAATGATGACTTCTATGGTGGCGATAAAATTGTAAAAGGCACCGTTTATTCCAAGTACAAACAGTTTGTGGACAATTGCTTTGATATCTGCAAAAGACAGGCACTACATGCAAAGACGCTTGGGTTTGTTCATCCAACAACCGGCAATGACCTTTTTCTTGAAGCACCATTACCTGAAGACATTGGAAAAGTAATTGAAAAATGGAGAAAATACAGCAGCACAACAGGCAGCAGCCTGTAGCTTTAATTTGTAAAATCAAATAAGGTGGCTGCAAACATCTCACCTGTTTCATAATTATAATCTCCATCGCTGTCAAAAAAATCACCGAAAGTATGCTGGTCAAGTACTTTCATATTTCTGCATCCCTTGCTTCTTATCGCCGGGTTTTGCTTTGTAAAGGAGTCTTAATCCTTCCTATTTTATCTTTAATTCTTACATCATTCCATGAAGTAAAGCCAACCATATGTAAACTGCGGAAAGCTTTATAGAAAGTTGTATCCTCCTTTACCTGCTTTAAAAACCAGGGAACATTAATGCCGGAATTGACAGTCACTTCAGACATACTGATTTTTTGCGCCAGGCGGATATTATCTAATGTGTCTTCTTCCTGCTGCGTCAAAGCTTCGCATGAAATCATCATTAACAGGGTCAATTAACTACTCCTGAACAGCATACGCAATTCATAATTTTGATCTGAGAACTGATTACCCAAATCCGGAAAACAGGTTAAAGGGAATCCAGCCTAAAAATATAGAAAAGCAGACCCTTGCTGCAGCCTGCTTTTTATAATAACTTATGCTTTACCACAAACGGGGACAATTATCCGGATAACCTCCAATAACAAAGCCCAATATTATTTCGTGGGTACCCTTGCTGAAATTATTTAACCTGGAAGTTGTATAATCGTAAGAATAACCAACATGAAAAACATCAGAAACGTTAACACCAAACATGCCGGCATAACCATCCTTATGCCTGTAGCTGCCCCCTATCCAAACTTTATTCAGATACTGAAGTTTTAAATTTCCTTCATATTGCACCGGCAGCGGATCAACATATTTAACCATTACTGATGGAATCAGGTTAAAATTCTCTCCCAGTGAAAACCTGTAGCCTGCCGTTCCAAACAGGTGTGGCACAGTTCTGCTTTGCTTTGGGCGTATGTAACCATTAGAAAAATCAATTTTTTGAGGAACCACTTGCTGGGCCGACAGACCCAAAAAATAGTCAGCAGAATACAGGTATAAACCGGCCATCATATCAAACCGTATTTTATTCAGAAGCCCTGATGAATATACAGCAGGGTCAGCTGCCACATCACCAAAATCCAGCTTATCAGCATCGAGGCTTATTCGGTTAATACCAAAGCCCAATCCTCCCGCAAGACTGGTTCGCTGAGATATTGCAAGGTGATAGGCATATGTACCATATAACGAAAAATTTCTGAGCGGACCCGTTATATCGTTAATCATCTGCAAGCCAATTCCATGATGTGGTTCAGGCGCTGTATATTCTTCCCAATACCTTTTGCCCCTCGGATTTTCCCCTTTCAGATCAAATGAAGTGGCGGTTTTTCTGTAATCTGATTTTCCGATAGGTCCGTGAACGGATAAATATGTAGTAACCGGAGCATCCTGTATCCCAACCCACTGGTGGCGGTGACTGAGCTTTAAGTCTACATAGTTTTCAATACCCGAAATAGCAGGGTTAACAATGTACTGGTTAAGCACATACTGCGTGTAATGGGGCTTTTGCTGGGCTTCAACCGATATTGAAGCCAAGACTCCCAACACAAACGAACTCAACACTAAAACATTCTTCTTCTTCATCGTTTTGTTACCAAAAAAACGGATTTTAAAAACGGGACAATTGTATCTGCATCCTGTACTTTCATTTTACAGATGAAAATACAGGAGGCCAGGTTTTTGTTTATTCAGTTTTCAACACTTTAAATTCAGTTCTCCTGTTTTTCGCTCTTCCTTCGGGATTATCTTTTCCATCAACTTCATTCGGCTCTACGGGATTAGTTTCACCATAACCTTTGCCCACCAGTCGCTCAGGAGCAATGCCTTTTTCTGTAAGGTATTTAACCACACTTTGTGCTCTTGCTTCAGAAAGCCGCATATTATAATCATCCGGGCCGATATTATCAGTATGTGATAACAATTCAATTGTCATCGCCGGATACTTATTCAGCAATGCCACCACATTGTCAAGAGAAGCATAAGATTCTTCTTTAAGAACCGACTTATTGAAGTCATAATACACATTTTCAATTACGATAACCTCATCCACTTTTGGCATTTCAGGTTCAAGGCAAAGATCAGGGTAACTTAGTGTTTCGACTTCTGCATCGGCAGGTACCGGTACATTAACAGCATTGCTCTTAAATCCGTTCGCTTCAGCCTGCACTTTTACCGGCATGTGATCTTCGAGTGTAAAAGAATAACTGCCATCAGCAGTCAGCGCTTTTGTAAAAACTTTTCTATTGCCTGCCTCATCCAGCACACTGACTGTTGCGCCTGTTAAAGGTTTCAGCGGATCGCAGGAAATTACCCGTCCGTTAATTTCTTTCAGCGGTCTGATTTACTTAACGAGAAAAGCTCAAGACAACAGGAGGCCTCCCGGTCAGAACTCAGCATTACATTTTCAAGCATGTTCTTTGCCGAACCGCTGCTCACAAAATAAATATCATCCTTTACGGAGTTTACAGGATATCCCATATTAACTGGTTCAGACCATTTGCCTATACTTCCCTTACTCTGGAAAAAATCGTATCCTCCCATCCCCACTCTTCCGTTTGATGAAAAAACGAGGTTTCCTGAAACTGCATGATAAGAAGGTGCCTGCTCATCATAGCCGGTATTAATTACCGAACCCATATTAATTGAGGTACCCGGTATTCCATTATCAACAGGGGCATACCATAGATCATAACCACCCAGACCTCCTTCCCTGTTACTGGAAAATAACAGATACCTGCCATCAGGTGTTACAAAGGGCTGCTGGTTATTAGAGCCTTCTGCATTTATGGCTGTACCCAGTTTAGCAGGTTCGCTCCATCCATCATTTGTTTTATTGCTTGTGTAAATTGCCGAAAGCTTCTTTTCGCCAGACACTGCCCATTTTGTAAGATACATTGTATTACCATCCGGCGCTAAGCCAGCCACTCCCTGCTGCATTCCTTTCTCCTGTGGAATAGCAGTAAGAGAAACTGAATTAACGGCTCCGCTTTCAATGGCTGCCTGATATACCCTGTTGGTATATTCTTTCGCTTTAGCGGTTGTATCCAAAGGCCTTGTTGAAGTAAACAAAAGTGTATTCTCATTGAGCCAGGCAGGTGCATAGCTTGCGCCTGTAGTATTCAGAGTGTTACCTGCTTTGTTAATAGTATATCGCTTCAAATCTTTTCTGTTCATTTGCTGCTGTATAAACTGCAGGTTTTTCAATTCTCTTTCTGCATTCTTTTTGTATTCGTCATTATTAGAATATCCTGAAAGAAAGGACCTGAAATTCTGCTCTGATTCGGCATACTTTCCTAAAGCCCTTAATTGAGCTGCATAGTGGTATTGTGCCAGCGGAAAATCTTTATTTGCAGCAATCATTACTTCCTTGTAATAAGGCTCGGCTTTTGAAGGATAATTAAGCAAACGGTAGCATTCTGCAAGACGGTATTTTGCCATTTCCTCGGTTGTTGTAACTGTCCTGGATGACTTTTTAGAAATATTTTGAGGGGTATAAGGGCTGAACACTTTCTTGCCTCCATCTTTGCTTTTCCCAAGGCTTTTTTCATAATACTCGGCCGCTGAGGCATAATCTCCTTTTGCAAAATACTCATCAGCTCCCTTCAGATAATCCAGTACAAACTGTGCATACATAGCACCAGAAAGAAACAATGCGAAAGAAAATACAGTAATCCTTTTCATATTTATTTATTGCAGTATTTACAATTCAGTTTTGGTATTATAATCTTGGACATACAAATTCAACCTCAGGTGTTTTTGCAGACTTTTTGCCGATGAACGACAACGAAATTTCAAAGCTGTTTGAGCCATTTACCAGTTTTCCAAGGTCTGATGTATTAATATCATAACTGGCACCAAGCATCATATTTTTATATGTAAATCCAAAGAAAGGTGACACAGCGTCTTCAAACCTGTAATTGGCACCGATCAGAAGATTTACTTCTGGTGTTGCTTTATATTGCCCGTACGCACCGGCCATTTTCTCAGTTGCCGTACCTTGTTTCAGGTACAGAAAATTGGGTGTCAGGCTGAACCTGTCTGACAGTGAAAAACGTATCCCTGCATGGGCAGTGTAGCGCATAGGAAATTTTTCACTGCCGGAGGCACTGAATTTATCTTCAGGTTTGGTAAGATGTGATGCGGAAAATCCTGCATACACATTTGCTTTCTTTCCGGGTGTGGCATCATAATACAAAACACCTGCCCCCATATCAAATGCAGTGGCAGAAGGTCTGCTCAAAATTTCTGATGAAGGCGAACCGGGATTATAACCAAATACCGGATTCCACTGATCGCCAAATGTCATTTTTGTTCTGTCGAAACGGCGCTGAATAATTCCGGCTTGTAATCCAAATACCACACGGTGTGTTTGTGCTTTTCCAAACTTAACTCCCGTGTAAGCAATATTACCATATGCAGTGGTATAACTGTATCCGCCATCGCCGGCTGTTTGCCGTAAGGCACTGGCACCAATGTTAATATTCTTTTCTGTTGTCAGTTCTGCTGTAGCACCGTATGTGGTAAAGGGTGTGGAAATGTTTCCCCACTGGTTTCTGTAAATACCCGAAACTCTGTATTGTCCGTCAAAGGCTCCGGTTAATGCCGGGTTCAGCCAGGAAGGATAAACATAGTATTGCGAAAATGTGGATCTACCTGAGACCGGGATTGCATGGTACACATCCCCGCTACCATCAACAGCATTGAAAAACGTAAGCTCTTGCGCATCACTTTGTAATTTTTGTTCATAAAAGAGTTATAATAAATTCATTTCCGTTATCTTAATATTGTCAGTGATCCTGTAAGCGGCTTAAATCCGTTCTGTAACTGAATCACATAATAATATGCCCCTGCAGGTACTTCTTTTCCTTTATAGGTTCCATCCCACGACACACTATAGCCCGTTGAGTAAAATACCTGCTGGCCATACCTGTTAAAAACTTCCACCGTGCAGCCAGGGTAATCTTCCAGGTTGGGTATTAACCACCTGTCGTGAATATTATCTCCGTTGGGTGTGAAAATGTTGGGTACTTTCACCGGTTTCAGCACTTTCACGGTCATGAAATCGGTCGCAGTACATCCAAAATCGCCGGTTGCCACCAGCGTATACACCTGGTCTTGTACTGCTGTCATTGTTGGATTCAGTATTGTTGTGCTGCTGAGACCTATACCAGGCGACCAGTTAAAGGCAAAGCCGGAAGAATTGGATGTGGCATTTAACTGTACTTGTGTGCCTTGCGGCAATACATACGACGAGCCAGCATCTATCTTAGGCAATAAATGAACAATTACTGTTTGCGGATATGGATCCGATTTACAGCCTACAGCGTTGGTTACAGTCAGGTTCACAATAAACTGACCTGCGGTGTTGTATTGCCTTGGTGGCGGATTAAACACTGCCGAACTGCTACCATCCCCAAACGTCCATGCTGAAGACTGAATAGTACTGTTTGGCGCCGAACTGTTATTTTGAAAAGCAACAGTTTCTCCAAGGCAAATCTCAGCAGGGCTTGCAGAAAAATCTGCTACAGGCTTATTATAAAACTCAGATGCATTTAATGTTTTGGATTCTGCATCCACACAACCTGCAGCCGATGTTACCGTCAGCATTACAGAATAACTGTTGATTGCTGCATACACATGTGTGGGGTTTGCGGCAGCAGATGTTCCGCCATCCCCAAATGTCCATGCATAGGAAAGTACTCCGTTTCCCGGAATTGAACTCTGGTTGGTGAAACTTGCTGAGCCTCCCGGCATACAAATACCAGTTGGTAATATAAAGGCAGCATCCGGCAGCGGATTCACCAACACATATTGTGTATCCGGAATACTAACACAACCTTTATCGCTAATATTAGTCAGGGTAACGGTGTATGTGCCTGCGGCAGTATAGTTAACAGTAAATGGATTTCCATTTGAATAGGAAGGAGTGGTTCCATTTCCAAGATTCCAGTTCCAGGTTGTTACTGTTCCTGAACTGATGCCTGATGCAGAAGAAATTGTTACCGGATCACCAAAACATACACCTCCTCCTGCTGTAACGTCTGCAACTGGCCTGGGATATACTTCAATAGTACTGGTTGCAGTACCCACACATCCTCCTGCTGTCGTAAAAGTATAGGTGATGGTATGAGTGCCGGCCCCTGCAATATTCGGATCAAAAACTCCCGCAGCTGTTGTACCAGGGCCACTGTATACTCCTGCACCGGTTACATTATTGGTTACTGTTGCTGTGGCTACAGACACGGCAGGTGCTCCGGGGTTATTGCATACAGCGGTTATTACTGGGAATGCAACTGCAGGTGTCACTTTAAATGTTGCTGTAATTGTAGTATCCTTCATACATCCATTGCTGGTGGTTGCTGTCAACTTAACATTGAATATTCCTTCTCCAAAATTGTGGGAAGGACTAAATGCTGCTGATGTATTCGGATTTCCGGCATTGGCATTTGGATCATTAAAGTCCCACAGCCATGTTGCAGGCTGTGCATCAGGAATATTGGTTGTATTATTAAATGTTACCGAACCAGCCGGTGGCAAACAACTGCCTGAAGGGAAGCTAAAGGCCGTTCTTGGTTTTGCATGCACCAAAATATTCTGTGTTGTGGTTTCCACGCAACCGCCTGCTGATGTAAATGTATATGTTATGGTATGCGTGCCGTAACCGGCAATAGCGGGGTTAAACATGCCGGATGCATTTGTTCCCGGGCCGCTATACACTCCGGTACCGGTGACACCGTTGGTTACTGTTGCCGATGCGACTGTTAATGCAGGTGCATTTTCACATACTGCTGCAAGCACAGGATAGCTAAGTGCCGGTGTTACCGATAATGTTGCAGTAACAGTAGTATCCTTTGTGCATCCATTGCTGGTAGTTGCCTGCAGGTTGATATTGTAAGTTCCCTCTAAGTAATTATGCGTTGGGTTTAGAGTGGTTGATGTGTTCGGATTTCCGGCATTGGCATTCGGGTCATTGAAGGTCCACAGCCAGGTTAATAACTGACCATCCGGAATAGTAGTATTGTTAGTAAATGATACAGTACCGCCTGGCGAAAGGCAACCTGTTGAAGGCGAATAATCAAACCGGGTTCTTGGCCTTGCATGCACTAAAATACTTTGCGATACCGAATCAATACATCCAGCAGTGCTGGTAAACCTGTACCAGATAGTATGTATGCCATAACCGGCAATGGAAGGCGTAAACGTACCCGCCGCATCAGTACCCGGACCGCTGTAAGTTCCAGTTCCTGTAACTCCGTTTGTAACCGTTGCATTTGCAATTGATAAAGCCGGAGCATTTTCACACACCGCATTTAAAGCCGGATAATTGAACGCCGGTTTAAGATTAAAAGTAAGCACCATCGTTGTATCCTTCGTACATCCGTTGGCTGTTGCAGCACTGAAATTCACACTATATGTTCCCTGTTGAAAATTATGCGAAGGGTTTTGCAGGATTGAAGTATTCGGGTTACCCGCATTGGCATTCGGATCATTGAAGTTCCAGGCATAGAAGTGATGGCCTGTCCATCAGCAGCAGCGGCGCTACCGGTAAAATTAACTGTTCCGGCAGGTGTAAGGCATCCATTGGCATCATTGGTAAATGAAACCGTGGGCTTTGCATATACCACAATATCACGGAAAACAGTATCACTTACACAACTGGCACTTGACCGGGCCACATGTTTTACCCTGTAAGAACCGGGTAGTGGATAAGTATACGTTACTGAGGGACCAGTTGTAACTGTTTGGGTAACTCCATTACCAAAATCCCAATACCAGGTATTTACAGCAATTGCCGCAGAAGATGTATCGGTAAAGGTAATCTGGTTGCCTGAACATAACGCTGCCGGTGTGGCTTCAAAGTCACCAGGTGGTTTATCATAAATTGTAATCTGGCGGGTGGTATCTCCGGCACACCCTTCCTGGGTTACAATATCCAGTTTCACATTATGGATACCCGGCGGCAGTGTACGGATAACGCTGGGGCCTGTAGCTGTGGTTGGCGGTACAGGAAATGTCCAGTTATAATCTCTAACAAAAAACCCATTCGATGTATTGGCCGGCGAGGTAAAGTTTACCGGATCTAACGTACACCCTGTATGAGTAAAGCTATATTCAGCTACTGGTTTGGGTTTTACGATAACAGAAACCTTCAGGTTCTCTCTATTGTAACAGTTTTCGATATTTGGATGATACCCATTAATTGGAATTTCGAAAGTATCACTGCTATTAAAAATATAAGACCCCGGAAGTGTGTATTTATAATAGGTTATCCCATTTACCACAACAGTACCAGAAGGAACAGGGGCATTATCGATAATATCCGCATTCGGAGTTATTGAAGTCCCTAACTGACTTAAAAGCCAGTCAAGCCTGGTTGGCTGGTATGCCATCAGTACCGATAGCTCAACTGGTGTTTTTGAACATGTATGTGAATGTTGAGAAACAGATGGGTCAGGAATATTATGTATATGACTTATTGCATTAAGATTGTTCAAATAAGTGCCTGCATTGTAACCATAGCTTTCTACACTTCCCAAACCATAAGTTATTGCAGTAAAAGAAG
Source organism: Chitinophagaceae bacterium (assembly GCA_016719815.1). GTDB lineage: Bacteria > Bacteroidota > Bacteroidia > Chitinophagales > Chitinophagaceae > JJ008. The sequence goes on from JADJYK010000003.1 coordinate 278,719, forward strand.
AGTCGCTTGAAGCTGTCGCTTGGGCCTGAGCAGCCGGCCATCGTCTAACTACAACTGAATAACCTGGCAAATTGGGATGAGTATAAGTATGAGTAAAAGTTGAAGAACCATCAATTAACAAACTACTTAGTCCTGCTGTAGGTATGATCAATGTTAAATAATTGACTGTAATGCCTGTTCTGTTATTCCGATAGAAGCCTATTCTTTTTATCCCTTGTTCGATTGGGCTTATATAAATCATTTCAGGGTCTCCAACACCCGGTCCTCCCTGACAAGCAGTTCCACTATGTATAAATTGAGCAACCATTACAGGTTTGTCAGCCTCGATTAAATCGGCTGTATTCGTAATAAACTCATAAGTATTATTTGTCATCCCAGTCAAAACAGTTCCATTTCTCTTTACTACTGTGATTGGGTCTTTGACCGCAATTTTAAATGTATTCCACATAGGAGTACTTGCAGTAGTTGAATTGGATGTAGGGGCAGTTAAATACCTTTTCCCCCACACTTGATAAGGAAAGCATTGCTGATTATCGTTATCGCCTCCAGATGCAGCACCGCAGGCTACCGGGGTACCAAGAGTTCTGCTACTACCTGCAAAAACTGCTATAGGAAAACAATCACCTGCTGCATTGGCAATAGATCTTATTTTCGTACCCGTAAACTCTGGCTTTATTGAACCTGCTTCCGGCCCGGCCATGGTTTGGTAAACCTGTCCCCGATTCAATGTTATTGTAATGGGTACGTTTGCTGGTGCACCTCTTCGTGTTGTTTGAGATGGAGTTATTTCAACTACTGTGTTATCATGTTGTGCAATAACATAAGCCCACGAAAAACAATTAGCAGCATAGTTTTGCTTACTGTTTAAAGTTTGATAATAGTACCCCCACGATTCAACGGGCATAAGCATTGTAGCCCCGGAGTTTGCACCATCATATATATGGGCATAAACTACGATTGGAACATCGCTGGTAATATGAATCGCATGCGAATTGAAGAATCCTTCACCTCCGCAAGGGAATCCCGGAGGGACAAAGGTGCATTGAAGTGAATAGAGTCTTGCATCGATAGCACCTGCTTTTGGGATAGTTTCAGATGCTAAAACTCCATTAGCTGGAACGAAATAATTTCTTACATATGAAGTGTTATTAATAGTTACTACTACGTTAGCAGCTTGCTCTGCACTAAAATAGAGAATCATGTCTTGGTTATTTGATGTCTCCATCGATTGATGGTGTCCATAACCAACCCAAAAGTCAGTTCCTTTGTTTGTTATATTCTGAGTAAAACATACCCATGTACCTGTCAGAAACAGGCACATGGTAATAGCTGATTTGAATGCACTATTCATTTAAAGAAAACGTTTTTATCTAACCAGGTTAACCGATCCTTTGCGTTGCAGTTGTTCACCGTTTCTCAGCACTAAATCACAGATATAGATATATACTCCCGATGGCTGCGGCTTGCCTTTGTGTGTACCGTCCCACGCCAATGCCTGGTTGTTCGATTCAAAAATCTTCTCACCCCACTGGTTAAACACAATAAACTTCAGGCTCTTAATCACATTGCTGTACACCTTCAGCACATCATTCATTCCATCACCATTTGGTGTAAAGCTGTTTGGTATATATATCTGGTCGGTTACTGTTTGTCCGGTTACCGGCTGTGATACAGCAGGTAAACATCCGCCCATTGCTCTAACCTGTAATGTAACAGATGTACCCAGAGCCAAACCGGTAATAGTGTGCGACAAGCCCATATTACCCGATGATGGTGTTTGCCATGTTGAACCAGCGTTGGTTGATACCTGGTAGCCTGTTGTGTTGGCCACGGCATTCCATCCGAATACAATGGTGCTGGTACTTACAGAATCAACCCTTACAACCGGTATTGCCAGTGTGGGTAACACTGCTGCTGTTGCCCTGTCCCTGCTGGTACTTGCACAACCCAGTGCAATACCTTCAAGGTACACATTGGTAAAGCCGGTAACATTGTTCAGTACGAATGTTGTTCCTGAACCCAGTAAAGTACCGCCTGTTGCTGCGCTGTACCAGTTGTATGTGTAACCAGACACCGGGTTTTGAACCGTAAAGGTGGCGCCTGCATTATTACATACATACACTGTATCCTGTACAATAGTAACTACAGGTCTTGGGTTTACAACCACCGGCCTGGTGGTATCGCCGATACAACCGTCATTGGCAATTCCACGCAGAGAAACATTGTATGTGCCGGGTGTTGCATAAGTATGCGTTGGGTTCTGCAATGTGGATGGAGAAGTAGCATCGCCAAAGTTCCAGTTCCATGTATTAACCGGCACACCATTGCTCGCAGCCGATGTACCAAAGAACTGGGCCACATCTCCCACACAACCTGTATAAACAGTTGTAAAGTTGGTAACCGGTGCTGCAATAACTGTTATTGGCAATGTAATTTCAACCGAACCACCACAGCCTTCAATACTTGGGTGGTACAACGTAATAGGCACATTGTAGTTACCCACTGCATTGAATGTATATTGCTGTGCAAGAGTGTAGATATAAAATTTCTTGCCGTTTACCACTACCGAGTCAGCAGGCACAGGGTTTACCTGTGTTACGTTGGCGTTGGGCGACAGGCTGCTCAACTGGCTCAGGTTCCACACTAATTGTGTTGGCTTAACAGAAATCTGTATACTAAACCTGAACGGTGTCCCTTTACAGGTATATGTATTAGCCGCACCTGTATTGAACACATTGTTGAATGCAGGCGTTGCACTCAGGTTCTTTACCAGTGTACCGGCATTATAACCGTAGCTTTCCACACTGCCTAATCCATAAGTAATGGCGTTGAAAGCTGAATCGCAGGTTATCAAATGCTGACCTGCAGCGGCTGGCAGATTATGCCTTACACAGGAGTAGCCCGGCAATCCCGGATGAGCAAACACATCTGTAAATGTACTGGCACCGTCAATTTGTAACGATGCTAAACCGGCAGTGGGCAGTACCACATTGATATAGTTATTTGTAATAGCACTCTCATCTGTACTATAGAATCTTGCTTTCTTAATACCCTGCTCAAGCGGACTTATATAAATCATTTCAGGGTCCCCGTTTCCGGTTGGTGCAGCAAGACCTGAACAGTCGTCACCGCTTGTTGATAACATATACTGAGACACCATCACCGGCTGGTCAGCTTCAATATAACTGGCTGTACTTGTACCTGAACCGGTAGTAATACCAAATTCATAATAATTGCCGGGTACTACCAGTGTGGCGGGATTAATAATAACACCATTGCGTTTTACCACTGTAGCCGGGTCCTTCACCATTATCCGCCACTTGTTAGAGTTGTACGTTGTATTTGAAGCAGAATTGGCTGTTCCAAATGTGAGGTACTTTGTTCCCCATGCCTGAGTTGGGAATACCTGCTGAATGAAATTATCACCGTTTGAAATGTAGCAAATTGCCGTACGGCTGCTTCCGGAGAACACACCAATCGGATAACACTTGCCACTGGCATTGGGTATCGACTTAATACGGCTTCCGGACAAATCGGTTCCGGTTGACCCGCTTGTTGTTCCCATTACATTATAAATCTCGCCACGTTTCAGGTACACCTGGAATGGTACACCGGCGGGGCGGCCTCCTTTTGTAGTAACTGATGGCGTTATTTCAACCAGTGTGCTGTCACGGTCGGCCACAACAAAGAACCATGAATAAGTATCAGATGCATAGTACTGGCTTGAGTTGAGAGATGTGTATTCATACCCCCATACTCCTGTGGGCAGCAGCATACCTGCACCTGAATTGGCCCCCTGGTAAATATGTGCATACGCTACGATGGGCACATCACTCTCTATACTGATCCCCCTGTTGAACAGACCTTCATCTGTAAGCCTTGAATCAACCAAACCAGATTCAGGTAACAAATCACTTACTCTGACTGAATTGGCAGGTATTGCGTAATTACGAATCCAGTTAGTTCCGTTTACCCTTACCGTAACATTAGCCGAGTCTTCAGCACTGAGGTAAAGCACCATATCTTGCCCGTTTGAGCTAAAGCCCTGGTGGTGACCATACCCTACCCAGAAGCGACGGCCCCTGTTAGATGTATCGAGTGAGTACCCCGGAGGAAGATCAGGAGGAGGAGCCACGCCGTCTGTCATACCGGTAAACCTGTCAATATAATTGAGATTTTGTTCAGTAATTACATTACCAAGCGCATCTACCGAACTGTTAGAAGATACAAACCATGCTCCTGCAGATGTAGTTCTGCCCATTTTTACTGTTGGCTCTGATGGAATATTTCTCATCCAGGGATCAAGGTAGTATTGCTTGTTGGTAAACCCGGATGGTGTGCTTCCGGTTATATCCACATCTGTGTAGTAAAACATGGATTGCTGGCCTGGCGTCAGTCCTGGAGGAATAATTCCGGAGTACCTTCGTATACTTACTGTTGTTGGCACAGCAGATGCAGGTGCCCATGTAATTTTCTGCACAGTATCAGTACCAAACATAAAGTACTGTGTGGTACCAGCAGCAGGCGCAGCCGGAGTGGCTGGTAATACCGGTGGTGTGGAAGTTGGCAGAAACTCGTAAGCACCCAGGTCAGGCACACCTGTTACCAGCGTAACCGGCCTTGGGTTACCGTTAATGTCTGTTGGGTTATCAGTAATCTGTACCCCACGTCCGTGCATAGCCCATACATCGGGGTTAGCCACATCTGGCTGTAAATCAGCGGCAGCAGTAAACGCAGGTGTATAAACAATAGAGTTATAATCCCAGTTCTGGGCATTCCTCCATGCCTGCAGGGTGGCGTAGTTTACAGTACTTTGACGAATCAAAGTGGCTCCTGCTGTATAGAACATGTTATAGTCAGAGTAAATATTGGCAATGTTGATATAGTTTACAGCAATGCCATTTGCAGTATGTGAGAAGATATTATTCCGAATATCGCCCGGACCGGAAGTAGCAGTGGTATGACTGAAGTATGCAGCAATATTAGCCGTACCACTTGCAGGTGAAGCATTTTGAACTGTATTATTGTAATATCTTATGCCATTTCCGCCGGTGCCGTATAAACCATAAGCCGTAGAGGCACTGGTGTTAATATTGATTACGTTATTCCTGGCATCGCTGCTAATCACACTGGTAAGATACATACCATAAAGAGTGCCGGTATTACCGGTTAATGCTATTACTTTATTTCCTGAAACACTTCCGGTGTACCCGGTTGAAGCACACCCTGTGAGATACATACCATAAGTGGTTACTACAGAACCGCTGACATTTACACTATTGTTATTTGCTTTTAAAGCAGAATCACAATTGTTCAGGTAGATACCATATGCAGTAGTATTTCTTGGTGCAGTAACGGTAATATTATTTTTACTTACCGAAGTAAACCATGTATTGGCAACATAAACATTATAATAATAAGAACCCGCAACTGTATTACTGTCGATGAAGTTATTTCTTGGTACTGTAGCAGTACTTCCCGAGAAATAAATACCTGTGGTACCTCCATTAACAGTATTTCCCTTTATCGTATGGTTTGAACCCGTCAGTGTTGCCGAATGAATACCAACAACGGCGGTAGTGGTGCCTGTAACAGCCGGCACATTGATGACATTATTAACCAGGCTGTCGTTTGAAGCTGAATTTGCAATATCAACAGCCCTTCCGTTAGTTACATTAGTAGCCGTTATAGTAATACCCTTGTATGTAATATAGCTGGCGCTGTCAAGTTGCAATACATAGTTAGCAGCCGTGTTGGTTGCATTATAAGTCAGAGTTACAGAGGCAGGATTACCATTTGCACTTTGGAAAATAACACGACTGGTATTAGAGGCACCGGTGATTCTGTGCATACGCACCTGTTCTGAATATGTACCCGGTGCCACATTGAAGGTAACAGGACCGGCAATTCCGCATTCCATTACAGCAACGGCTTCAACAAAACTATTAAAGTTGAACCCGCCAGGATAGTTGGTTGGTTGTGTATTATCAATAGTATAAACACCTGCGGGGAATGGAGGGTTCATATTAACCTGTACTGCAACAGAGTTTGCAGACTGGCTGCTGCAGGTAACGACACAACGGTACCAGAATGTTCCGCTTGCAAGTATGGCAGTATCAGGGAACAATAATGGTCCACCGAGGTTAGTATATGGACCAGCAGCAGCGGTTGCATATTGCCATTGGTAGCTTTGACCGGAACCAATAGTATAACCAGTAAGGTTAAGCTGAATAGGTGTGCCCAGACAAATATTACTGTTAGGTACAGCTGTAGCCGTACCAGCTGCCGGCGGAGTGGTGCAGGCAGGAACATTAAACTCCCATGCACCCACATCAGGAGTCGTCGTACTTCTGTTCAGATTACGTATATCGGTAGTGATACCGGTAACCGGATTGCCTTTATTATCCAGTGCAGGGCTTCTGGGCTCAAGATTACCTGCAGCTGCATTTGTATAGTATGGGTTAGTGGCAACAGAGTTTGCATCCTGGGTTGTTGCAGCCTGCCAGTTAGCCAATGTTGTCTGGTTTGCTCCATTGTAACCAACATGTCCATTCTGTGTATTCAGATAGAAACCGTTATAGTTTGAAGTATAAGTTGTAGTGCTGGTAGAAAAATATATACCATACTTATCACCACTACCACCTCTCAAAACTGTAAACAGGTTATTCTTCAGTTCAATGCCCGTAGCAGCAGTTACCTGGTAGAAGCAATAAGCATCACTGGTGGTGGTTGCGGCAGCATCGTCAAGGTTTACCGTATTATAATAATAAAGTGCATTATCAGAACTGCTGTTATACAATCCATAAGCAATTCCATTTCCATTTACATTGTATATGGCATTATTACTGATAATATTTTCCAGTCCTGCCAATGCATCCACACCGGTAATATATATACCACCAAAAGTGCTGGTACTGGCCGGAGTTCCATCAAACGGATTATGGATTCTGTTCTTTGAAACTTTTACCGAAGTGTTAAGTGAAGTAAGGTATACACCATAGAATGTAGAAACGGCAGTTCTGGCCGGCCTTGAAATATCATTGCCCTCCACCAGTGTATTAAAATTGCCACTGAGGTACATACCATAGATATAGAAATCTTTCACACGGTTATTAATAATCTTGTTGTTCCCGACTGCCGAAGTTGTACTTCCTACAGATGTAATTCCATAATAGCCTCCCACTATATCATTATTCTCAAACAAGTTATAGTCCGACTCATTTGTACCGGTAGTAGTTGCTGAAGCACCCACACTGGATACAATACCTGCGAAATTGGTAGAAGTGGTAGATGTACTCAGGTTTATGTCACTATTCCGGATAATATTTGAATCTGCGCTATTGAGGAGATGGAAACCATAGCCGTATTCAGTTGTAGCAGAACCTTGCGGTACTACTGTAAGGCTGTCGAAGACAAAATGATCTGTACCATTCAGCTTAATAACTGCCCGCTGATCAGTATTAGTGGACAGGTAAGTTATGGTGGTACCATTACCATTAAATGTAACGGTATTAACAGCAGAAGTACCTTGTATCTGCCCGATTATTACCTGCTCATTATATGGACCTGAACCTGGTTCTACATTAAATACAACCGGGCCGGCTATACCGCAACGCAAAGCAAATACTGCGGCATTATAATTGTTGAAGTTGGTTCCACCCGTTGGTAGTGCATTATTGATTGTGTATGTGCCAGCCGGGAAGAGCGGGTTTACTACTACCTGAACAGGTGTGGAATAAGTGGTGGAGCCGCTGCAGGTAACAGCACACTGATAGTAATAAGTAACGGTTGGGTTCAAATTATAAGCAGGGTTATTGAGAACCGCACCAATAGTAGTCCATGGGCCCGAAGCAGATGTTGAATACTGCCACTGGTATGTTTGTCCAGTTCCGTATGAGTTATCTGTAAGGTTAAGGGTAACCGGTTCACCTGGGCAGATAGGAACACTTACACTTGATGTGGCGGCACCGGCAAGAGGTGGTGCTGTACATCCACCCACCTCAAACTCCCATGCTCCGATATCCGGGGTAGTAACACTTCTTGGTGTACCAAGCACATCAGTAAGTACGCCTACAGGGGCACCAAGGTCGTTCATGGCGGCAGCGGTAGGCATAAGGTTACCGGCAGCCAGGTTTACATATGCAGGGTTAATAGACATTGAATTTGCATCCTGGGTCGTAGCTACCTGCCAGTTGGCCAAAGTAGCCTGGTTAGCATTGAAGTAGCCATAAAAACATTGGCTGCAGGAACAAAATATACGTTGTTGTTATTAGAAATAAATGCCGTTGTATTGGTTCCAAAATATAAGCCATGCATCTGGCCGGTACCACCACGGCGGATAGTTACCAGGTTATTCTTTAAATCAATACCAGCGGCAGCAGTTACCTGGTATACACCTCTTGTAGCTTCTGTTGTGGTACTCAGGTTATCATCGATGGAAATGGTATTGTGATAATAAGACACATTATCAGAACTGCTGTTATACAAACCATAGATTACACCATTGCTCTTAATATCATAAATAACATTGTTTGTAACCTTATTTTCCAGGCCGGCAAGTGCATCCGTTGATGTGAAAGTAATGGCGTACGCATCATTCGCTGTTGTTGGCATGCCATCGTAAATGCCGTGTATATAGTTGCCGTTTACGCTGGCAGAAGTGCCTAATCCGGTAAAATAAATAGCATAGGTAATGGTGCCGCTGGCAGTCCTTGTTGGCCGGGTAAACTCATTCCCATCTATTTGTGCCTGGAATGTTCCGTTTGTGTACATACCATACAGGTAAAAGTCCATCACAACGTTGCGAAGAAACTTGTTGCGCTGATTAGCAACAGTACTGCTGCCCACATTGGTAATTCCATAATAGCCTCCGGTAATAATGTTATCGGAAAATGAGTTTCCATCACAATCAGAAGTTCCGGTACCGGTGGCAGATGTGGCACTGGCACTGATTGAAATACCGGCATAGTTAGTGGAGGTAGACGAAGTATTGATGTTGATAGCGCACTTCTGTACTGTATTTGAATCTGCACCATTTAATAATTGCACCCCAAATCCGTATTCAGTTGTAGCAGTTCCTGTAGCATTAATGGTGAGGCTGTCAAAAATAAAGTGATCAGCATCATTTAATTTTATTACAGCCCGTTCATTTGTATTGGAAGATGTGAATTGAAGAATCCTTCCATTACCATTAAAAGTGATTGTATTAGTTGCAGAAGCCCCCGTTACAGGGGTAATAATCAACTGCTCTGTATAAGGGCCTGAAACAGGATCTACATTAAACACAACCGGCCCGCTGATACCGCACTTAATATAGTTATATGCGTCGTTGAATGAAGCGAAGTTTGAACCACCTGTCGGTAATGCGTTGTTAATGGTAAAGGTTCCCGAAACAAGAGCCGGCGACGTAACCTGTATACTGGTTGAATTAGCAAAGGCTCCTCCATTCGTACACGTAACCACACAACGATAAAATGAAGTTACCATTTGTGATGTAGTATAGAATGCTGAAGTAGCCCCGGTAATATTTGTCCAGTTTGTATTGTCTGGTGAAGATTGCCACTGGAAAGTGATACCACTGGCAATGGTAAAACCAGAAATGCTGAGATCGAAATTCTGTCCGGCACAAACTACGGAAGGATTCGCTGCAGCCGTACCGGCTGTTGGTGTTCCGCTACAGGCCGTGGCCGGTGTCCAGGCAAAAGTAATATTGGGCCTTGTTGTTTGCGTACCGGTATTTGTAGTCGTAGCAGAACCACAAAGGTTGCCAAGATTATCAGCCCTGTAGTTATGCGAACCATTAAAGGACAGGCCTGTCGTCCAGGGAATCACTGGGTTATTGGTAAACCATGTACCGGTTGCATTTCCGGGGTCTCCATTACAGATTTCAATGAGGATATTATCAGATCCATTCCAGTTGAAAGGTGTGGGTAAAGTAAAAGTATTAATACCAGCAACTGGCTTGTAATCAGCAGAAATTGTAGAAACAGTAGCGCCGTTAAAAGCATCCCATGCTGCTGTAGAAAGAGTAGCAACCGTGGTATGGCCGATTTTAATAACCATATCCTCAATCAACCCGGTTGTACCCAGGGATACGACATTATATTTAATAGAGGTGATAAGCCCCGGCCCCATACCTGCTGGTGTAAGTTCAGATACTCTGTATAAAAATTGAGCCCTGCTACCCTCGTAATAATCCTGTAACGGACATGGATATGTTGTCGTCGTGTTTCCGGTTGTACCGGTACCGATATTAATATCCACCTGTGCCCTGATGTTAGTCACAGATAAAAACACAGCCGCTGCCGGCATCAAAAAAAACCTTGTAAATCGGAAAATTTTGAACTTTCTCATTTCAGCATGTTTGGTTTGTAGCATAATAACTTAATGATGCCTTTTACCACAGGCAACAGGGTTTTGTCAAAATAATTATGACACTGTGTACTTCACAGACGCAATCTTGAGATAAGGAAAACTCAGCGGGTTTAACAGGATTATTGAACCTTGCTTAAAGGTTTTATATTGCCCTTCTATCCGAAATAGCAAACGGCAATAATTTGATTTTTGATTCCAGAGACAGACTGTTATCTACTTTGAATTGAATATGGGAATGCCCTTTACCTGCCTTAACTAAAAATTAACAGTTCTGTTTGTCAAATTTATTGCTTATCATTTGCATATACAAATAATTACTTCTCAAAATGAATACTATTTTTTTAAAATGTGTATAAGATGCTGAAAATTCCAATCCACAGTCAATTTTATCAAACTTATTCTACAAAACAACAAACCCTTGAGTATTCATGGTTTGATGAATGAAACTGTAACCGCAAAACATGTAACTGGTTACCAGCTTGTGAATGAAAGGATTGTAAGGCTGCTCATTGGAAAAATCAGACGGAGGTATTGTGGTCAAATGGTTTATTCACTTTTCTTGAGCATCCTGTATTTTTTGGGAGAAACACCGATTATCGTTCGAAACCTTTTTGAGAAATAATATGGGTCGTCAAAACCCATACTGAAGGCTACTTCTTTTACTGACTGATTAGTAAAATCGAGTTGCTGACAGGCTTTTTGCATTTTCATTTGCAGAAAATAATCAATGGGAGCATACCCTGTTTTTTTCTTAAACAGGTTTGAAAAACGAGAAACAGAGTAATTATAATGTTTGCTAAGTTCACTAAGCGGTATGTTCTCATTAATGTGCTCCCGCATATAAAGAATGGCATTGTCCACACAATCAAGCTTGTCTGTTCCGGAAGATTCAAAATGCCTGAAATTGTATACAAACAAAGTGAGAAACTGGGAGAGACACATATTTGCAAAAAGCAGGTTATCTATACTGTATCCCAGCTGAAGTGTTTTGTAAATCTTATTAAAAATTGAAATAATCTCATCGCTGTTTTTAATATATGATGGCTTGAAGTGCTTCTCTATAGCCTGAATTTTATTAAGTTCTGCAATGGCTGATCCTCCAAAGTGTATCCAGTAAATGGTCCAGGGATGATCACCGGAACTTCCGTAAGCATGTGACTTGTTCTGAGGTAAAATAAAAAACTCATTGGGGCCAACCTCGAAATGCTGATTGTCTAATTCGTACCAGCCCTGCCCGTCCACACAGTAAAACAAAAAATTTTCCGGTAACCCTTTTTTGCGAAAAGTAAAATGGTCTTTTGCCTTTGGGTAATACCCAATAGAACAGATATGCAGGTGCGACAGCAGCAGGTTATTCTGCACTTTTGACTTAAGTACAGTTTTCGGAATTTCTATCCGCTGCCGGCCAAGGCCATACCAAATATTTTTATGCGACCCTTCTTTATTTTCTTTCATCCAGCAAGGCTGTTATTGTCGAAAATTACAGAAAATTGTTAAACTATGACCAAATTGGTATCTGGCAACAGTACAAGATGGCTAACCAGCCAGATTATTTAAATTAGCAGCAGATAAAAAACTTAATACAATGATTGCCCCTCAGTTTTATTCAAGAGTCTTCTTCTCTTTCGTTGCTATCTCTTTATTTTTCCCCACAATAGCTAAAGCAGACATTAAGCTGCCCTGGTTCTTCAGCGATAATATGGTGATGCAACAGCAAACCGATGCTGCTGTCTGGGGCTGGGCGAAAACAGGTACAACTGTTACTGTGACTACCTCCTGGAACAAGAAAAAGTACAATACAAAAACTGATAATGAAGGTAAATGGAAACTAAAGGTGGCTACGCCGGTTGCCGGTGGCCCATATACTATGACCATCAGTGATGGCACACCGGTGACAATTGAAAACATTCTTATTGGAGAAGTATGGTTGTGCAGCGGACAAAGTAATATGGAAATGGCCATGAAGGGCTTTAAAGACCAGCCCATATTGGGCAGTAATGATGCCATCCTGAACTCAGCCAACGACAATATCCGTATGTACACAGTACCCCGGTCGATACAACGCATACCACAGGATACCAGTAAGAATTCAGTATGGAAAGCTGCAGAACCAGAAGTGGTTTCTAACTTTAGTGCCACGGCTTATTTCTTTGGCAAATTATTGTACGAACAACTGCGTGTCCCCATCGGCCTGGTGAATATCAGCTATGGTGGATCTCCTGTTGAGGCATTTATGGATGATAACACACTAAAGGCTTTTCCCGAAGTTAAAATCCCCTCAAAAACTGATACAGCAAAATTGAATAACAAAGTAGCCACTGTATTATACAATGGTATGCTGAAGCCATTCCTGGGTTATACCATTAAAGGCTGCATCTGGTATCAGGGAGAAAGCAATAATGACAGGCCTCAGCAATACGAAACACTCTTTCCAGCTTTCGTAAGGCAAATAAGGGAGCAAAGCGGACAGGGTGATTTCCCTTTCTATTTCTGTCAGATTGCGCCATACAATTACAACAATCATGCTGCAGTTAACGTAATAAACAATAACTCAGCCTACCTGCGGGATGCACAACGAAAAGCACTGGCCAAAACACCAAACAGCGGCATGGCTGTATTGATGGATATTGGTGAAGAGTTCAGTATACACCCGATGGATAAGGCAACAGGCAGTAAAAGGCTTGCTTATATGGCATTGGCTAAAGCTTATGGAAAAAAAGGATTTGCCTGCGAAAGCCCGGCATATGAATCAGTAAGTTTTGCCAATGGCATAGCCACTATCAAATTTGCAAATGCTCCAAACGGCTTAACATCGTATGGAATGGCCTTACAATATTTTGAAATAGCAGGAAGTAACAAGGTGTTCCGTCCGGCCAAAGCAAATATTTCCGGTGGCAACATAATTATTTCTTCACCCGATGTAAAAGAACCGGTCGCCGTTCGCTATGCGTTTAAAGATTTTGTAACTGGAGAATTGTTTAGCACCGAAGGATTTCCGGTTAGCAGTTTCAGAACAGATGAGTGGTAGATTTATCTTAAGAATAATTCTACATCTTTCTTCCTTTCTTCTGGTAACACTTTCAACAAAATAACCTTACCATCTTTCAATTCAGCTTCAACAGTTGTTTTGTAAGGTGCATGCAGTTTAAAATGCACATCTTTATCATTTGACCAGGCCGGGAATAACAAAATGCGTTTGTCATCTGTCTGCATCAGCATCTCCTGCATACCTATCATTCCGCTGCCACCCCAGTTATGGTCGGGTACCCAGTCAAAGCCAGGCCCCCAAAAAGCGGGAAAGCGTCTGCCTGAGTTCTGCATCTTCAGGCGATTGTATTTCCAGGCATCCTCTACCAAACCCAGCCTTGCTGCCCATATATTATCCTGCTTCCAACCAACATGGCTTTTGAATTTTTGTACTAATGTATCATACTTCCAGGTATTAATGGCTGTATCCAAACCAGGCTTACCTATACCATAAATACTCCATGGAAATACAGTATACAATTGTGGAGACTCTTCATTATTAACCCGTTCCCAGTTTTTTGCAGGAGCAATGGTGGTATGCCCGTTAAAGGATGTAAGACTTATAGAAGGCGTTCTTTTGAGAAGACTGTCATAATAGTACTGCTTTTCGGTAGAAATATACCTTTCAGGCAGTGACTGTAATCGCTTAATAATAGTTTGCAGTGCAGCCAGTGTGGCTGTAGAGTTAGTAGCTACTTTAAAAGTTTCAGCACCGCTTCCGGGATAAAATGTAAGCTTTCCGTTGTTATCAAAAGGCCTTGCCGTTCTTTTCTTAGCTTCATAATAATAATGTTCATAAAAGAATTGCACACAACTTTCAATAAACGGAATCTTGTTGCTGATATCATTTCCGGTGTAAGCATTTTCTTCCAGCATCATCAGGCAAAACTCCAGTACTGTATCCCACTCATATTCCAGCCAGGCATTATATTCAACACCCTTGTCGTAATCAACAGGGCGTTTCGTTCCGTACTCAGCATAATTTGGTAACCCATAATTTTCCATCTGCTCGGTAAAGCAGGCACCGCCATGATTCCAATACACTTTACTGCGCAATTCAGCATTTTTCTGAATCCGGATATAAAAATCAAGCTGAGGCTGCAGTAAATCCCAGTCGCCATTTTTAATCATGGGAAAATATACCAGCCGTTGATTTTGTGCTGTATGCACTCCCCCGCCCCAATTGCGGTAATCAGGCGTTAATTCCCTGTTACCACGGTCAGTAAATTGCGGGTCAACGGTAAATAAACCACCATTGAATTTTGTAGGCCATGCTCCCTTTGCATTACAGGCAAGCATATAACGGAAAAGTTGAAAATTTCTTCCCAGTTCCCATGTTGCAGAATCTTTCTTTTGTTTGTCAACATAAATAAAGCTTCTGCCCCAGAATTGCTGCCACCATGCCTGCGATTTCTCAAACGCTTTCTTATCATCTGCCACCGGCAATTTTGCAAATAACGACTGTTGCCACTTGGCAGTATCATGCGACTGCTCGGTATGCAGGGCTAAAATTAGGCTATGCTTCTTTGAAGCCACTTTGCTTTTTAGTTTCCATGCCCTGAAATCGGTTTCAACATATTTTCCATTTGCCTCACCGGCAGGAATAAAATTTTTGCCTGTAAAAAAACCCCCAAAAACAAGTCCGGACAACGGATTGTACAATTCACCTTTTACTTCATCCATCCCCTGTTGTGTAACCGTTGTATCGAATATGGTACGCTCGGTGTTTTTATGATAAAACAAAACTCCTCCGTTACTGAAACTGATTTCATCTTTCCGGTAAATATTATTCTTGGGTGGAGCCCATTTCCATGAATTCGCAAAATTCTCTCTTGGTACTATTGCCCTGTCTTTATACCGCCAACTTTCATAAGCAGCCAATACAACTACTTTTTTATCGGCTGTTATTTCCATATGTGCAACCGGGTTGAATACATCCACCCAAATTTTCACAGAAGCTTTCATTCCGTTGCTTTCCCCGTCAATTGTAACATATCCCTGCTGCAAGTGCAACTGTTGTGTAAAGACCTTACCGTTAAAAGGGTTGGGAGAAAGTGTAAGCCGTAACCGTCCGCTTTTCATCAGGGCATTGTCTTCGTTCAGGTTGCCACTACGCCCAACATAAATAAGTATATCACCATTTTCTGCCCATACATTCAGACCTATGTCGCCACCGCCGCAAGGCATGGATTCAGATGAATTTCTACTCGAACTGTTCCAAATAATATCATATTCACTCCCATATGGTTGTGCTGAAACCAATAAAGGGATGAAAAACAAAAGGAAGGAAAAAAAGCGTCGCATATCAGTTTCAGATTAAAATGAAAAAAAGTTATAACAACGCCCTGTCAAGATGAACATAGCCCCCATCCACATGAATCAGTTGCCCGGTGGTATGGCTTGATACAGGCGACAACAGAAAAGCCACCATATTCGCAATCTCTTCTGCAGTGGTCATTCTTTTCTCAAAAGGTATTTTCTCGGTTATACTTTTTAGTTTCTCTTCAGGATCAGGCAATGTCCTAATCCATTTTTCATATAATGGCGTAAAACACTCCGCCACAATCACTGCATTTACACGGATGCCATACTTCAATAACTCTACAGCCCACTCTCTTGTCAATGCATTCCTGGCACCGTTTGATGCTGCATAGCCGGATGTATTGCCCTGCCCAGTTTCTGCCGTTTTAGAACTGATATTAACAACAGCGCCTTTCGATTTCTTTAATTCTGCTAATGCGTAATGAACCAGAAGATAATAGTGTACAGCATTCTTATGATAGCTTTCAATAAACTTCTCATAATTGCCACTTTCCAGTCCCACTCCGTCATTTACACCTGCGTTATTCACTACTCCATCAATTCTGCCATAATTTTCTATAACAGTTTTTACGGCCTTTTCCGATTCAGCAGGAACAGATAATTCCGCCTGCACCTGCCCGGCTTTAAATCCTTTAGCAATTATTGCATCAACCGCTTTCTGGTTATCATTACTGTTTCTACCAATAATTACAGGAATGGCACCTTCGGCAGCCAGTGTATTAACTATGCCAAGTCCGATGCCCTTTGCACCACCTGTTACAATTATTACTTTATCCTGAAGATGGAGATTCATTTTCGTAGATGTTATTTTATATTAAATGCGATTACATTCTGTTTTGATATACCTAAACCATCAATGCCCAGTTCCATTACATCGCCGGGTTTCAAATATACCTGGGGATTTAATCCCAGTCCTACACCATGCGGTGTTCCCGTACTGATGATGTCGCCGGGCAATAAAGTCATAAACCTGCTTACGTATGAAATAACCTGTGTAATATTGAATATAAAGTCAGAAGTATTGCCATCCTGCATCATCTTTCCATTAAGTGAAAGCCAAAGGCGAAGATTGGGTGGGTTAGTGACTTCATCCTTAGTAACCAAATATGGACCAAATGGCGCAAAAGTATCACAGCCTTTTCCTTTGTCCCATGTTCCGCCTCTTTCTAACTGAAACTCTCTTTCACTGATGTCGTTATGCAAACAATAGCCTGCTACATAGTCCATTGCTTCCGCTTCATCAACATAAGACGCCTTCTTACCGATTACAATGGCGAGTTCTACCTCCCAGTCAGTTTTAACCGAATCCTTTGGTATCATCACATCGTCGAAAGGTCCGCAAAGAGCTGTCGTTGATTTCATAAACACAACCGGCTCTGCCGGAATTGCTGCACCGGTTTCCTTAGCATGACTTGCATAGTTTAAACCTATGCATACAATTTTTGAAGGCCGGGCAACAGGTGAATCAAACTGTTCAGCTTTGAGGTCAACTTCCGGTAGTCCCGAATTTACCTTAGATACAAAAGCATCAAATTCATTCTGAAAAAAAATTTCACTAAAGTCAGTAGCTATTGCTGAAGCATCGTAATGTTTTTCATCTATGCAAACTCCTGGCTTCACTTTGTTACCTTCCCGAAATCTGAAAAGTTTCATTAGTTATTTTTTAATTATTGAGTGTTATAAAGCCACCATCAATGTTATAATTATTACCAGTAATAAATGCAGATTCTTCGCTGCACAGGTACAGGGCTAAAGTAGCAATTTCATCCGGAGTACCCATCCTGCCTATGGGTTGGGTTTTCGATAGCTTACCAAACATCTCCGCTTCATTACCCGGATAATTTTTTGTAAGAAAGCCATCCACAAATGGAGTATGCACCCTTGCCGGAGAAATACAGTTACAACGTATGTTATTGTTAAGATAGTCCTTGGCAACACTTATCGTCATGGCATGGATAGCTCCTTTGCTCATGCTGTAGGCAAACCTGTCGGGGATTCCGACCCAGGCAGCAATAGAACAGAGGTTTAGAATAACACCGCCACCTTTCTCCTTCATCTTCGGTATTGCAGCATATAAACAATTATACGCACCTTTCACATTTACATTAAACACTTTTTCAAAATCAGATGCAGCTGTCTTCTCTACATTTCCCACATGGGCAATTCCGGCGTTGTTTACTAAAATATCAACACTGTTAATTTTTCCAAATATTTCTAATACCTGCTCTTGGTTAGAAATATCACAAACCTGAGAAAATGCCTTACCGCCCTCAGCAATAATCTCATTCACCACTACAGATGCTGCGGTATCGTTTACTTCCATAACATGAACAGTGGCTCCCTGTTTTGCAAAAAGCAAACTGATAGCCCGGCCAATTCCGCTTCCGCCACCGGTTATGATGGCTGTTTTGTTTTTTAATTCTAGCATAATTTTTATTTTAACGCTCAAGAAGCTTTCAATTTCAGAATAGATTTATTAACTAATCATCCTACTATTTTTCAATCCACACTTTCCCGGATATACCTGCGGGAAGAAGTGGTTTATCGTTTACTTTATAAGGCGAATTAAACCATGTCTTTCTTTTTTCTGGCGGAAGCATCTCATCTCCAATTAACCGGTTACGCCAGGTATTAGTCACTTCAATTTGAATAATATTTTCGCCCTGTTTTAGAACTTTTGAAATATCGACTGAATAGGGAGGCGTCCACAATGTACCGCAAACTTTTCCGTTTATTGAAACAGTGGCAATATCCCACAAGGAGTCTATATGAAGTCTTGCCGTTTGACTTCTGCTCTTATCTTCCCAATAAATAGTATTTGTATATACAGCCGTACCGGAATAATACTTTATAGAATCATTAGCAGAACTTGTCCAGCTTCTCAAAGTATCACATCTTAATTCATCAAGTGGCCCTCCGTTTGTATTGTCAAATTTTATTCTCCATCCATTTTCGATGTTCAAAACAGGGTTATAAATTCCCGGACAATTTAATTCCGAATACCCAAAGTAAGGCTTAACGGTTTTTTTTCTGAAGATTATAAAAGCTGATTGATGTGCTTCGAGAATAAGAATCACTTCTGTTCTGCTTTTATTAAAGACACCATATGGAGCCCTGAATATTTCATTTGTTTCGGGAAAATACAATTCAGGAATTTTTTCTTTGCTCCTGAAAGATATTTTTAATGTATCTCTTTGATTTGCCTGATTTGAAATAAAATAAATATCAGTGTCGTTAGCCTGTCGGTGCGCCCAGGCTATATTTTTCACACCGTTCACAACTGTTATATCCTTTTCTATACCTGCCCCGGAAAATGAGCCTCCCATATACGGTGCTGCGAAAATATTTTTATTTCTTCCCAAACGTTGCAGGTATTCTTCACCAGCAATAATCTTAACTCCGGCATTGGCCAACTGCTTCAATTTGGTCTTCACATTCTCACTCATCTGAGTATTGGGATTCATTGGATGCCGCCCAGGAATAATTAAAACAGCGTAACCTGCACCACCCGGCGTAACTGCCCTTCCATTTTTAACCTTCATTTGCAGCAACACATCTGGATTGAAACAATCATACTTATACCCGTTAAGCGGATCAATATAATTTTCCGGATCAGCCATATTATCTGAATGTGAAACACCCACAGGCAACTCCCGCTGTGGTTGTCCTTCAAATTGTAATCGCTTTTTTTCGGCCACAACTTTTTCTTCTCCAAAAATACCCGGTAACATATTTACTAACCGGTCAGGCAAGATTGACCTGCGGGGGATTTCCTCTCCCGTAAAAACTCCGACATCCACTACAGGTTTTCCCAATTGTAACAAGGCCTGACATCTTGTTAAATACTCAATCCATGCCTTGCTTTGCTTAAACCAGGTTTGATCTCTTTGATAAAACAATCCATAACCATCCAACGTAATGCCCGGTTTTTTATCCAGCCAAGGATTGTGCATAAACACATGCAATGCCAATTTATTTATGCCTGCGGCAAAGCCCTGTCTCCAATTGCCTTCAGGCTGCCCGGATGTTCACCCCAGTTACTTCGGAGTATAGTAAATGCCTCCGCACCAACAATGTTCTTCCCATAAATATGCGCCCCGCTTATGGCATCCAGCATATCATTCGGCTTATCATGCGTGGGACTGTTCACCCAAAATTCACCCATCGGCATGTCAATATGCTTGTAATATAAAAGTCCGTCACTAACAAAAGTGGGAGCAATACTCTCTGCACTGAACTGACAACCTTTGCATGTGCCAGATTTTTAAGTGTTCCGTAAAACTTATCACTCACTAATTCTGCAATAGTCTGCCGCACATCGTGCAAAATTTTTCAGATGTTGCAGCATCATTTACGGGTGTCCCGGTGAGGACAACCAAATATGGTAACAGGTCATAACCCCGCCGCTTTATAAACTCAGCTGCGAAATTGCTGCTCCAGTTCTGGCTGCCACATTCCCAACTGTCGATGTGGAATAGTTTAATGACATCCTTTGCATCTGCGGGGTCTAACTGTGTATAAATTTTTTCAAACCAATTGATGAACTGCGTGGTAGCTGCAGTTTCACTGAATTTATCGCATTCCAGTCCTTTGCCACCACCAGCTGTCGTATTCATATAACCAGAGGATGTATGGCCTACACGTACCACAACCCAGTCCTGCCCCTACCGGTGGCTGCCAGTTTAGCTTACCATCAATAGAAAGTTTACTGGTTAGGTTGATAATTTTGGATAATGGTACCGCATCTTTCTTTGGCACCTCAACATTTGTTGTACCAGCAGCTACACGCCACATACTACCATTCTTTGCCTCAATATTATTTATAACAGGTTCATCGCTTAAGTAAATACCCTGAACTTTTAATACAGGTTTCCATTTAGCTGCATCCAAATCCTCGCTACCAGGCTCCGTACCTTCTTTTTTCCAAACAAAACGTATGTACTTTGCTGTGAAATTCTTTACTGCATGAGTGTACGACTCATCCCAATCCTGCCAGCCATGTCTTGGTGGCTGCAAAGTATCGACTGCAGAAAAATGAATGCCATCATCACTTTTCTGAATGATAAACCGCTGCGACTGATAAGGATTATTTTGCTTTTTAATCTTAACTTGTCTGACAGTAACAGCTTCTGTATAAGCATATTGAATCCAGCAATCTGTTTCGCTCCTGAAAGTCTGCTTCTGCGATTCATCAGCCAGAAACCATGCAGCACTGTCGGTGCTTGTTGTTACAACCGGCCTTAAATTGTCTTTTAAATAACGGTTAATGTAGTTTGCCGGATAAGCAAACACCGCAATATCTTTGTAAAAATTCTGTTTGAATTCAGGCTTGGCTAAAACAACGGAGCCTTTATAGTCAAAAGGCACAAATGTTTTTGTCCAAACAATTTTTTGCATACTATTCTCCGGCTTTACCCAAGGTCCTCCTGCAAGCGCAAAACCGTCGCTTATATGCACGCCAATTCCCATCTTCAACCTTTTTGCTTCCTGTAAAGCAAATCTGATAAGGTTCCACCACTCCTGAGTGAGTTGTCTTACCTGTGGTCGAAAAGGGATCCGTGAGGAAGTGTCTTTAATTGTCATTAAATAAGCTCCCCCAATCCCAACCTCTTTCATCGCTTCCAGATCGGCGGTAATACCCTCTTTAGTTATTGCACCATGTAACCAATACCAAACAACCCAGGGCTTTGCAGATAGTGGGGGATTTTTAAAAATATTTTCTATATCCACTTTTTGAGCAATGACGTCATTGCTCAAAAAAATTAGCAGTATAATGGAGAATATTTTTTTCATTTTTGTTTTTCTCACAGATGGCACTGATGTGCACAGATTTTCTGTGTTAATCTGAGTCATCTGTGAGCCATTTATTTTCGTTTATCTACAGAAGTTGCCACCGCAATCCCCCTCGTATCCTTTTTATCTACCGCACAATAAAAATGATACACCACACCCTTCCATTTTACCACATATGATTTGTGTGCATATTTTGCATCATACGGTTCGGATGATTTGATTAGGTCGTCACCGCTCCAGTCCGTCCAATTTACTAAATCATAGCTACATGCAAAGCGGTTAAAGGCTTCATTTTTCCTGTTTTCCCAGAATGCACCGAAATAAAACATTACCCATAAATCGCCAATTTTCTGTATTACTCCATCACCGGTAATACCAATTTTATGATGCACTACCGGGTCGGTTTGATAACGTTCCCAATTAATCATATCATCACTAATTGCCATTCCAATGCGTTCAAACCAACGCCATTTAGGAGTGTTGTTGCTTGTGTCACCATTAGCATTGTAATACATTACAAAAGGTTTACCCAGTGTGCTGTTCTTATCCCAGATGATGGTACTCTTAAATAATGTTTTATTCTCCCACCAGCGTACATCAATATCACTCATAGATAAAACAGGGTCGCCAAGGCGTTTCCATTCATGCGGTTTAGTAATATTTCCATAGGTTGATGCAATACCAATACTGAGTTTGCCTGCTTCGTAACCTGTTTCTTTTCCACCAATATAACTGAGCCAGTATTTTTTATTGAACTTTTCTAATTGATAACTGCCGCCCCATTTGGTATCCTGCAAAGCAATATAACCTGCCCGTTGGTTCGCATCCCATTCAGTATAATTTCTTGTTTCTGCAGTATCACCAAAGCTCATTATTCGTCCCAGCGTTTTCCATTCTAACAGATTCTTGCTTTTTGCCAGCCAGGTTTCGTAACCACGACCGGTAAATTGCACATAGGTCATATACCAGTTTTTGCCTTTACGAAAAACAGATGGGCAGTCAATTTTTTTGGTGCTGTCTGCAGGTGTAACCACCATGCCATATTTATATGGCGTTTTTACTTCCTCGTAAATCTGCTGCATTTTTTGCTGGGGAACTTCCTGCGCCCAGGAGAGTTGATGAACAAAAACAATTATAAGTATAATACTTTTTTTCATTGCAAATTTTAATCCTGTTGCTTTAATCTGTGATATTCGACTTCCTTGCCGGCCAGACTACGAATACATTTGGCACCAGGCGAAACGAATAGCTATAGTTATTTGCAGGAACTTGATACTGTTCCAACGGTGCAGCAACATCGCTCCAGCTATCGTTTCCTCCAACTCCCATTTGTATTAGATCGATATTCAGTGTAATAAAGCCTGCCTCTTTTAGTTTATTCGTATGCTTTGCTGTTCTTATGTTTTCTTCTGTATAAGGCCATGCACTCATGCTTAACAAACTATCAGCATCTATGCACAAACTTTTAATTTCCCATTTTTTAGACTGAAAATCGTCCCTCGGTTTAAACAACATCCAGCGCACATCTGTCCTGTTGCCATTCTCCTGCGGTACCACATATGGTTCGATAAATTTTTTTATTCGGGCGGAATATCTTCCCACATCAGCGCCATACCGGCGATCAATATAGTTTTCATACGGACCACGGCCAAACCACTCTATGTTGTTATAATTTGCCGGTATTCCCATTTGCATTCCAAACTTTGGAAGATTGGGTAAGCCTGGTTTAACGTCCATAGCCTGGCTCACTCTAATTGTTTTATCTCCCTTTATCTCATAAGTTACTGTAACCTTTGCACTATCACCAATTAGACTATAAACAGTTTTGACTTCAATAATACCATTGCTCTTATTGACAGCCTCGCAGGATTTAACGATTAATTCAGGACTAAACCATTGCTTCAATTTTTTATCTGCCTTCCATCCACGACGATCATTATCGGTAACTGGTCTTGAGAAGTGTGGAAGCAAAGGTTGAAATACGAGTTGTTGCCCCTCAACGATATAGCTGGACAATGCTCCAGTTCTTTTATCTATCACAACCTGGAAATCCTTACCCATCATCTCAAACTGTTGTTCTGTTTGCTGTAAAGTAACTGTATCGTAAGATACATTAGCTGCAGTAGCTTGCTTTTTGAGAATGGGTACAGCAAGTTGATCACTCGCTATAAACGGATCGTATTCAGCCCATACTTTAGGATTCTTATCTACGAACTTAATATTCAGGTGATACTCATTTTTATCTTTCAAATCAGGAAGCAGCGCTTTAATATCGATGATGGTATCCTTGCGCGGCCAACGCAATATCCGGAAAATTTTACGCCAGATATGCATCCCGTTTTTAATAGTGGATATATGTATATAGAAGTCACGCAGATTTAACACCGCAGCCCGATTCGCAATTCTGATAAGTCGTTTATCAATATCAACCCATTCCGTTATGAAGGGCTGGAAGATTCTTTTACATTCATACATCGCTGATTTCGGCCTTCCATCAGAAGCAACAATCCCTTTAATTGTAAAATTGTCAAAATATTTTTCGCCGTAATCGCCGCCGTAAGCATAATACTTCACACCAACTGAGTCTGTTCTTTCCAATCCCTGGTCTTTAAACTCCCAGATGCAGCCGCCAATCACTCTCGGCAAGCTCCTCCACTGATCCCAAAACTCTTTTAAGTTACCGGCGCTATTGCCCATGGCATGTGCATACTCACAAAAAAATATGGGGCGGCTATCTCCATTCGGCTGATTGGTTAATAATGGGGCTGTGTAATCAGACGGATACATGCGGCTCACCACATCCACATAATATTGATCCAATGGGTTTTGGATGAGGTGACTGTGGTCGTTGCTTTTTAAGTAATTCGGATTGCTGGGGTCAATATAACCTTCTTCCTTAGGACTGCCCATTGCAGGTTCGTAATGCAAAGGACGGGTTATATCAAAATCTTTGATCCAGCCGGCCATTGCTGCATGGTTAGGGCCACTGCCTGCTTCATTACCCAAACTCCACATGATAATGCTCGGATGATTCTTATCACGCAAAGCCATGCGGCTGATGCGTTCTACATAGGCGCCTGCCCATGCCGCATCATGGCTCAGCTTTCCACCTAAACCATGCGTTTCTAAATTCGCCTCATCAATCACCATAATACCGAACTCATCACATAAGTCTAATAAATACGGGTCGCTGGGATAATGACTGAGGCGAACACAATTAAAATTGAACTGCTTGATGGTTTTAATGTCTTGCAGAATATCTTCTCTTGTTAATGCTTTCCCTCTTGTTGGATGATGATCGGGACGGTTAACTCCATAGAGATAAGTAAGTTTTCCGTTGATGAGTAATTTGCTGTCGCTCTTTCTGAATTCAATGGAACGGAAACCGAGCCTGCATGTTTTTACTTCGAGTACTTTGCCTGTACTGTCTTCCAAACTAAGGACAAGCTTATATAAATTCGGATCTTCAGGACTCCATTTTTTTGGATTGCTGATGGCTGTTTCCATCATACCAAACTTCACTCTGTCTAAACGTGGATGAACTTCATTGACAATCTCATCTGCAGTTTTTTGTAATGGCTGATTTAATACAGGCTGATTGTTTGCATCATACAACTGTGCTTTTAAAACATAGCCCTGCATTTCACGACCGGATGAGTTTTCAATTCTTGGTCGGATGCTCAGCACTGCATCTTTGTATTCCCTATCCAGTTTTGATTGATAAAAGAAATCGGCGATACGCAACTTAGGTTCAGCCATCAGATACACTTCACGATGAATGCCACTCAGGCGCCACTGATCCTGATCTTCCAGAAAACTTCCATCGCTCCAACGAATCACCCAAACAGAAATAATGTTTTCACCTTCCTGCAAATAAGGTGTAATATTAAACTCACTTGGCAGAAAACTATCTTCTGCATAACCGGCAAACTTTCCGTTGATCCATAATTTGTATGCTGAACTTACGCCACCAAAATGCAGCGTAATGTTCATGTTCTTCCAGTTGGCTGGAACGGTAAACGTTTTCTGATAACTGCCTACCCCATTATAATCTTTGGGTACATAAGGCGGGTTAACCGGACGGAAAGGATATACTGCACTTTTATAAATGGGTTTATCGTATCCCTGCATTTCCCAATTGGAAGGAACTATGATTTTTTTCCAACTACTTACTTTGCCCTTGTAAAAGTCTTTTGGTGCATCAGCAGATTTTAATGCAAATGCAAATTCCCATTCGCCATTCAATGTAATATACCGTCCGCTTTTTTCTCTGTTACCAATTAACGCATCTGCAACTGTTGAAAACGAGTAAGCCGTTGTCCTCGATTGATCCCTGTTAATACCACTCACCAACGGATCTTCAAATGGCTCACGGTTAAAAATGGCAGGCACAACTGGAATAGCAGCTGGTGTTTTATCAACTAATTGCGCATTGATATCTGCCCAAATCCCCCCAGAGAAAGGACCCAGTAACAGCATCAGCATTTGTAATTTTCTTTTCATTTAATAGTATATACATTACTTCAAAGATGCAACGGTACTAAGCAGTTCTAAGTATTAAGTTACTTCAATTTATTTTTTTGCTTTATTCCCTGTCTTCGTGTCCTGTCGCATCAATGGTAACCAAACCGTCATATCAGTCTTTCCCCTGTTTGCCCATGCATAGTAAGGAATAAGTTTTATGTTGACAGGTTTGAGTTTTATATTCACTTCTTTATACAATGTATTGTTCCATTGATTCTGATCGAGCAATCTTGCTTCACCTGTTAATGCTATTACATTGCCATCAGCAATATTCATGGCAACAGGTTGCAGTTTAATATTTGCAGGAATCACTACATCAAATACATTTTTCTGTGGCAGATCACTTGACTCCAGACAATACACAACCGGCCCACGCTTCACCGCTACCTGGTTCCTTGTTTCTTCCACCATTGGATTGCTTTCGAGCAATGTTGCTGGCATATCCATGTTCAGTTCCAGTTTATCATTTGCCTTTACTGTCACTTTTACAAATCCGTTTACATTTTTCATTGTAAGCAACTTTCCGTTTTGTTTAAACTCAAAACGTTTGCACCAACCCGGAATACGCATAAATAATTTCGCCCCGTTCCTTGACAACTCTTTTACACTGAAAGAAATTTTTCCATCCCAGGGATAATTGGTGGTTTGTTCAAGTTTCAATTTTGTTCCGTCATGCAATTCTGTATTCAATATATTTCCGCCATACATATTTATATACAAACCTTTTTCACCGATGCTGTACATATAATCGTTTACTTCGGCAATCGTCCTTACCGCATTAGGCGGACAGCAATTTGATTTATTGATGTACTCCGTTCTTCCACCTTCCCAACGCAAATGATACGGATAATCTTTTGATGCTGCCAGCGCATTGGTGTAAAAGAATTTTTTTCCATCCATACTGATGCCGCTGAGCACACTGTTGTACAAAGCCAATTCTACAATATCTGCATACTTTGTTTCGCCGGTTAATAAAAACATGCGCCAGTTCCACAACACATTGCCAATATTTGCGCAGGTTTCATTGTGTGCACTAAAATTGGGTAATTGAAAATCTCTGCCATAACTCTGATGTACTTTTTGCACCGTATCGGGTTTATAACTTGTGCCATCAACTGAAACGCCATCGTACAACGCACCGCAACCACCGGTTACATACATTTTTGTGTTGATGACATTCTCCCACAACTTATTTAATGTTGTCAGTAATGTTTTATCTCCTGTCTCCGCATATACATCAGCAACACCAGCCATTAAATAATTTGCTCTCACTGCATGGCCTACAATTTTATTCATATCACGGAACGGCTGCCGGTCGCTGTTATCATCTGTGCCTTCCACAGTGCCTCTTATATCAATCAATTTATTTACCAGCGTTAAATATTTTTTTTCACCGGTGGTGCGGTACAGTTCTGTCAGTCCCATATAATGCGACGGACAAATTGCATTCCGTGCCTGCTCCGGCGAAGCGGTATTGTAAAAACCAATTAAAAAATCAGCAGCTTTTTTTGCTACAACCAGCAAATTATTTTTTCCAGTTGCCCGGTGATGCACACAGGCAGCCGTCATCAGGTGACCAAAGTTGTATGCTTCAAAACTCAGTTTGTCATCAAACCAGCCTGGCCGGCTGGCAGGGCATCTTCTCCTGCCCGTTCTTCTTTTGTTCAATGATGTTTTTAGTATAAATA
>JADJYK010000004.1 GCA_016719815.1 Chitinophagaceae bacterium
AACGTAGCCAACTTCGAAGACCTTATCGCTTTCTGCAATGGCTACTCCACCTACAATCCAACAGCCGCTTCGCTTTCCATCGCAAGCCTCGGCACCAAACTCACCGATGCCCGCACAGCTCTCAACGGTGTCATTGCGGCACAAACCACTTTCAACAATGCAGTCAATGTTCGCAAAACCGCCTTTGAAGATTTAAGACCTCTTGCCACAAGGGTTGTCAATGCTTTCGAGGCCTGCGGTGCAGATAGTGAGAAAGTAAAAGATGCCAAAACCATCAACAGAAAACTGCAAGGCACAAGGGCAACAAAAAAAGAAACTGCTGCTCCCGCCAATCCCGGCGACCCGGTTCCTGCAGACAATTCCATCTCTGCATCACAGCAGAGTTACGACCAGCAGATGGAGCACTTCGCAAGGCTTATCAACCTGCTTACCACCACAGCCGCCTATGCTCCTAATGAAACGGAGATTAACTTAACATCCCTTGCCACCAAGCTCGGTGTGTTACAAGCAACCAACTCCGGTGTGTCCAATGCGTATGTCGCCTGGAGCAACAGCCGTATCGCCAGAGACAGTGAGTTGTACAATCCGCTCACAGGTTTGGTTGCGGTTGCCGCAAGTGTTAAAAAGTATATCAAGTCCCTGTTTGGTTCATCGTCACCACAGTATAAACAGGTAAGCGGCTTGCAGTTCAGGGCAGTCGTTCAGTAATAGTTTCTGTTCATTATCTCATAAAAAGGGGCTGATACTTAGTCGTATCAGCCCCTTTTTTTATAATCTGTTTACCTGTCACTGCACAGTTTACTCAACAATCCCACTTAGGCTTACTACAATTATACTTTTCCCTACTGCAGGTTCACTTAGGGCTACTGCAACTTTACTTTTCCTTCCTGCAAGTTCACTTAGACCTCCTGCAACTATACTTTTTCTTTTGTAAGTTTACTTAGAGCTACTGCAACTATACTTTTCCTTACTGCAAATTCACTTAGAGCTACTGCAATTATACTTTCTCCTTACTGCAAGTTTACTTATAGCTACTGCAATTATACCTTACCTGCTGCAAAAATGGTTGTCATATTTGAAAATAAATCTCTGTAGCCCCGTAACCATAGCCGGGAGTGTACTGGTTCACAAAAGATTTTACTTCTTTCTTCATACGGAGAATATCATGGATTTCATCCCGCAGTACCCCTTCTCCCACTCCATGTACCACAATCAGGTGCGGCTGGCGGTGCGCCACGGCGAGGTCATAGTACTTCTCAAACGTTTTTAGCTGCAGGCTTACAATATCAAAATTGCTCATGCGGCGGTAATCATCGGCCAGTTTTTCGATGTGCAGGTCAATAACAGAACGGGCAGGCTCCAGGTGCTGCCTACCTTTGGAGGCATCATACACCTTATATCCTTTTGCAGCCAGCTTACCCATCTCCACCTTATCTTCAACCAGTTTATCCGGATAGTTGAGTTCTTCTATTTTGGCAAAGAGTTGCTTTGGCTTCAGCTTAACACCTGCCTCGTAGTGTGAGGCTTTGCCTTTTTCTGGTACTGGTAGCGTAAACTCAAAATCAAATGTGGGACTATCATTTAAATCCTCAAACGGAATATCATGCAGGTAAAAATCTTCAAATGGCTGTACCGTATTCTTTAACTCAAAATCAGGCTTACCAAAGAAATGCAGCTTGTAGGTAAAGTTGTACACCAGGCGGGTATGATTTACCAAATGTAGTTTCAGTTCTTCCACCACTACATCGCCAAACTCATCAAAATCCATTACGGGCAGAAAAGTAAGCCATACGCCATCTTCTTCCCTGTTTACTTCTATCCGCTTTTCCTTGCGCACATCGTCAATGTATTTCTTCTCCTTTTTAGCAGGCTGAATTTTTTTTTCGGTAAACCGCTTGAAATATGGATACTCCACCTGGTAGGCATACACCGGGAATGTAACGCCTTTTACATCCACAATCAGCATTTTATCATTGATAATGTCAACCACCTGCCCTTCCTCACCGGAATGTGTTATAAGCACTATATCACCTATTTCGTACTTCATACTCCTGACCCCAAAAGGGGACTATTTATTTTTTACAAAAATACAAATCCACAAAAGAAGATTATATAGTTCTATTGCTTATTGCCTTTTTGAAAACCAAGCACTATTAAAGATGGGATTGTGAAAAACAAAGTAGCCATTTGCCAAAATAATGGAGATTTTCCAAGTTTCTTTGCCACTCTTACAGCCCAAAAAGAATAGAATACCTGAATTAATCCACCAACAATTAAGTAAAGTATCAGCTTATTCTGCTTCAGAAAGTTTGTGTCGTTAAAATTCAGATACACCAGCAATGAAAGACCCACACCAACAGCATGCGGAGCCTTTTTCATTACTACATTATCCTTTAGTTTGCTTGACATATAGCTATAAGTAAAATATATCAATAGTCCTATAACAAGCCATATCTGAAACCGCATCCAAACCTTATGTGTTTCCTGTGCCATAAGATAAAGGCAGCTTATCATTCCGAGGATAGGTATTAACGAATATCGCCTTATAAATGCAAGCACTGCCATTACTATCGCTATCATCCAAAACACCACCATTGGCCAGGTATCTTTGTTCCAGATATCCTTGGTAAAATGAGTGGGAACGTATACCGCAATCAGTACTATGCCGGTAATCAATATAAATGGATAGACAAGTTGTGCATTAATAAACGGAACTTTAAACTTGCTCTCCGGCTTATCTTTTTGCTGCTGCAATACCAGCACACCACCACAAACCAGTACAAAAGCAAACAGAGTCCCGATACTGGTAAGTGATAATACCTCTCCAAGGTTTAAAAACAAGGCAGGTACTGCCACCACAATCCCTGTTAAAATAGTAGAAAAGATGGAGTGCCATGCCGTGGATGTATGCGGGAGAATATCTTAGGCAACAAACCATCCCGGCTCATACTCATCCAAATTCTCGGCTGCCCCAGTTGAAAAACCAGTAATACGCTTGCCGTAGCCACAATAGCACTAATGGCTATTATACCGGAAATAAATTTCATTCCATTAGCATCAAACACCATTGCCAACGGATCGCCAACATTCAGTTTTGTATAATTTACCATCCCTGTCAGAACAAGGGCCAGCAACACATACACAACTGTACAAATGATTAACGAGTATATCATTCCCTTTGGTAAATCTCTTTGCGGATCCTTACACTCCTCTGCGGTAGTAGAAATGGCATCAAAACCGATATAAGCAAAGAATACAGCTGATACCCCCTTCATAATTCCGGTAAAGCCTGTTGGTGTAAAAGGAGACCAGTTATCAGGATTTATATAATATGCACCCAGTACAATCACAAAGAATATCACCGCCAGTTTCAGTATAACCATCAGGTTGCTGGCTGTTCTTGATTCTTTGATGCCCATAAACACAACATAGGTTATCAGTGCCACAATCATCAGAGCCGGTAAGTCCATAATAATCCGTAATCCAAACAGCTGAGGTGCAGTGGTCCATGCGGAAATAGCTTCGGTTGTGGCACCAGCCTTTGCAGAAACAAAATCCATCGTCAGCCAGTCGGGGATATGCATCCCTGCCTTTGATAACAGGTTGGTAAAATAATCGCTCCACGAAATAGCAACAGCAATATTGCCGATGGCATACTCCATCAGCAGATCCCAGCCAATAATCCAGGCGAAGATTTCGCCAAAGGCAAATATAAGAATAGGTATAGGCACTCCCCGATACCGGAACGGTAGAGGCAAATTCAGCATAACACAATGCAGCAAAACCACAGGCAATGGCTGTAAAAATGTATAGCAAAATGACACCTGGTCCCCCACTGGATGCTGCCGAGCCAATACCACTGAAAATACCGGCGCCAATAACCGCTGCCACACCAAAGAATGTAAGGTCTCGAACACCCAGCACCTTCTTCAGCCCGGATGAATGACCATCATGCAGCCCCATTTCAGCCTCACGGAGAATATTAGGAATTGATTTCTTCCTGAACAGTTGGTTTGCCATGAATCTGTTGGTTTTGAAACCTCAAAATAGTAAATAAAGCCGGACTAGAAATTCTATATCAATAATCCCTTTTTAAAAGAAAGACGGCTAATTCCCTGAGTGGAACTTTTCTACGGGAAATCACAGCAATATCGTCAAGATGCTTCAACGCCTCTTCAAAATACTTATTCTTTAACTGCATCGCCCACTCATCAACCTTGCAAGCTTTATAAATATTCAATACTTTTTCCACTTTATCTCTGGGGTTGCCCTTCAGTAATGTAATCAGCTCTTTTCTATCTTCTGATTTGGCACATTCCAGTGCATGCAACAGCAAAAAAGTTTTTTTATTTGCCAATATATCTCCGCCGGTTTGCTTTCCAAATTTTTCGGGATCGCCAAAAGCATCCAGATAATCATCCTGTACCTGAAAAGCAATACCCAGTTTTCGGCCAAATTCAAAAAGCAAATTTTGATTTCTTTCGCCAGAGCCACCCAATATTGCCCCGGTTTGCAAACTGGCAGCAAGCGCTACCGAGGTTTTCAGTTCTATCATCCTCAGATAAGCATCCATACTCACAATATCCATTGTTTCAAAATCCATATCCATCTGCTGACCTTCACAAACCTCGGTTGCAGTTCTGTTAAAGAGTGACAGAATGGGCTTCAGGTGCTCAAGACTAATTTTGTTCAATTCTTCATATGCCTTTACCAGCATTACATCGCCTGCCAGTAAAGCTGTGTTCTCGCTATACTTAATATGTACGGTTTCCATACCCCTGCGCAGCGGAGCTTTATCCATAATATCATCATGAATCAGTGTAAAATTGTGAAACAGTTCAATAGCGGTACCTACATGCCAGGCATCTTCGGTGATTTCCCCAAACAATTCGTTACCCATAAGGCACAATACCGGACGGATTCGCTTGCCGCCAAGCTTTAAAAAATATTCATTTGGTTCATATAATGTTGCTGGATCTTCGGGAAAATGACGAACATCAAAGTGTAAAGCAAATTTCTGGGAAAGTAGTTCAAAAGAGTGCATATGTTTTTGTTCAGTTCTTTAAATTATAGTTCGCTAAAATTAATCATTTATCCGGCTTTGAAAGCAAGTGATGACCCATTTAGGAATTAAGAATATTGAGATCGCTTAACTAGCCTTAACTTCTTAATGTTCAAAAAATCACCGTTTCCTTTTTGCCATTCCTTTGGTTTGCACAAACTCCCCTGCCACCACCCACTCATAATCCAGCTGGCGCTTGGTCAGGTTTGCTGCCACCACTTTTATCATCACCTTATCTCCCATTCTGAATTTTTTACCACTCCGGTGCCCCACCAGGCAATAATCAGACTCCACATGCCTGAATTCATCATAATCGAGCAGGCTGTTTATACTTACCAATCCTTCGCATTTATGCTCTACAGTTTCCACCCAAAACCAAAACTGGCCACACTGCTGATTACCCCTTCAAACTCCTCACCAAGATAATTCCGCATGTACTGCACCTGCTTATATTTATTTGATGCCCGCTCCGCTTCCATAGCTGCCCTTTCCCTTTCACTGGTATGCTTGCATTTATCTTCAAGTTTTTTATCGGCAACTAATTTGCTATTCAACAAATCAAATAAAATGCGATGTACCTGAACATCAGGATACCTCCTGATAGGCGAAGTGAAATGACAGTAATGCTCAAAGCCAAGACCGTAATGTCCCACATTCTCAGTTGTGTACCGTGCCTTGGCCATAGTACGGATACCTAACTGCTCCAGCACATGCTGCTCTGGCTTGCCATGTACATCTTTTAGCAACTGATTAAAAGAAGCGGCAATAGCATCAGGCGAAGAGGTGTCAAATTTATGTCCGAACTTCTGCGCAAAAGCTGCAAACGGAACCAGCTTTTCCTCATCAGGGTCATCGTGTGTGCGATAAGGAAACGGCAGAGGCTTATGATTTACTTTAATCTTTGAAACATTCTCAGCAACAGTCCGGTTAGCCAGCAGCATGTATTCTTCAATAAGCTGGTGAGCTTCTTTACTTTCCTTTATCACTATCCCGATGGGGTTACCCTTTTCATCCAATTTAAACCTCACTTCCTGCGATGAAAAATTGATGGCTCCGTTGTCAAACCGTTTCTTTCTGAGTTTTCTGGCTATATCATTCAGAATAAGAATCTCTTCGGCATACAATCCGGCCTTCTCTTCTATAATGGTCTGCACTTCTTCATATGTAAAGCGATGGTCTGAGTGAATTATCGTTTTCCCGAGCCAGTATTGTTTTACTTCTCCTTTGGCATTCATCTGGAAAATTGCAGAAAAGGTCAGTTTATCTTCTTTTGGCCGCAGCGAACAAAGCACATTGGAAATATGTTCCGGCAACATCGGGTTCACCCTGTCAGGCAGGTATACAGATGTGGCACGGTGATAAGCCTCTTTATCCAATGCCGTTTCCGGCTCCACATAGTGACTCACATCTGCAATGTGAATACCGATTTCGAAATATCCATTCTTCAGTTTTCTGAAGGAAATCGCATCATCAAAATCCTTTGCATCAACTGGATCAATAGTGATCGTGAAAACATCACGGATGTCTTTTCTCTTATGTATTTCAGCAGTGGAAATTACTTCGGGAATCCGGGCAGCTTCTTCCATCACTTCATCAGGAAATTGTAACGGAAACCCTGCATCCAGTAATATTTCTTTCATGGCAGCATCATTGCTGTTCTCTGGATCAAGCACCGTAATCACCTCTCCTTCCGGTCTCTTACCATCTTTCACCCAGTTAGTAAGCCTCACCACTACCCTGTCACTGTCTTTTGCTTTATTAAGATGCTGCATCGGAATAAAGATATCAGGCATAGGTTTATCCATTTCAGCAATAAAAAATGCAAATCCTTTTCCCATTTGCAGGTGACCGATAAACTCTGTTCTTTTTCTTTCCAGCACATCTTTTATCACACCCTGAACTCTGCGTCCGCTACTGCTAACTTCTTTAATAGCCACACGTACAATGTCACCATGCAAAGCTGTATTAAAGTCTGCCGGCCGCACCATAATATCTGTTTCCAGTCCTTCCGCAATTACAAAGCCCATTCCAGACCTCGTAATATCCAGTACACCTTTCAGCAGTTTTGTACTATGTGTACGCCGCTGTTTTTCATTTGTTTTCTTTTTTGAATTCTTTCTACCCATGATAAGGTTATTTATTCTTTCTTAAAATTGTTAATAAAATCAGTCACTAATTTATAAAACTGCTCTCCTTCATTAAAAAGGAAACGGTGACTTACCGGCACCACATAAACCGGCAAATGCATCAGTTCTTCGCTGAACTTAACCAGCCGGACTGCATCTTTTTCTGTGGTTAAAATCACTTTGTTCTTACTCTTTATCTTTTCAAACTCTTTCGTTATATCCCGCAGGTCATCAATCGTGAAAATATGATGGTCGGCATAGGGCAGCATGTGATAAGCATAACTGTTTTCTTCAAGCAGTTTCTTTAGTGGCTTTGGATTGGCTATCCCAGTTACCAGCAACACTTCCGCCTCCTTATCCACCCGCCTTTCTTCTTTGGTAAGAATGTGGTAAGCTCTGCTGTATTCTATCGCAGTAAAAAAAATGTGCTGCCCCGGCTGCGGATTAATTTCTTTTATCAGCTTTTGTTTTCAGCTTCATCAAGGTCTTTCCGGCACTTGGTCACTACTATTATCTCTGCCCGTTTGTAACTGCTTTTCAAATCTCTCAAATCACCCGTAGGTAAGTAAAAATCACGGGTAAAAAGGTTGTTATAATCCGTAAGTAAAATATTAAGGCCTGCCTTTACTGTTCTGTGCTGGAAAGCATCATCAAGTATAATTGCTTCTGTTTCCGGTCTGTCGTGCAACAGTTGCGGTATAGCTTCTATCCTTTCTTCTCCAACAGCTACAGGCACATCCGGAAATTTTAGGTGGAACTGCATCGGTTCATCACCAATTTCAAGTGCAGTGGTAGTTTTTCCTGCAAGGGCATACCCCTTTGTTTTTCTTTTGTAGCCCCGACTGAGAGTGGCTACTCTGTATTTGCCTTTGAGCAAAGTCACCAGGTATTCCACCATGGGTGATTTGCCAGTGCCTCCAACAGAAAGATTTCCCACACAAATTAGCGGCATCCCGAAACCAGATGATTTAAGAATATTTTTATCAAACATTTTATTCCTCACCCAGATACCAGCCAGGTAAAGCAGCGAAAAAAACGGCAAAAAGCAGTATGCGGAATGACTTGAGAAAAAGTTTGAAAACATATTCTATTTCAATCATATAGTATTGGCTAAAGTTACGGTAAAAGGGGGAAAGGTTGGAGGAGAAGGTTCAGGCTAACGAAGACATCGTCTGCCCTCATCCATACGACTTCTGTCTGCACTACTCCCTCTCTTCAATGAAAGTCGTAAATACTGTCGTTCCATAATTTCTCTCGGTAAGGTAATGCGGGAAAGTTTTATAATCATTCCGTGGTGTATGCTCGAGGATAAACCAGCCGCCTTTGTGCAACAAACGCTTTTCAAAAATCAGTCTTGGCAGGTCGTTAATAGTAGTTAAGGCATATGGCGGACCTGCAAAAATAAGATCGAATGTATCTGTTGTACTTTCAATAAATTTAAACACATCCATCTTAACCACTTTAAAGTTGTCTAACCGCAATGTTGCCGCTGTATTCTTAATAAATTCATACATGGCAATGTCTTTCTCTACAATTGTCAGATTAGGCACACCTCGGGAAGCCAGTTCATAACTGATACTGCCTGTACCTCCAAAAAGATCCAATGTCTTCAGGCTTTCCAAAATCCAGTTTATGCTGCGGCATTTCAAATAATCCTTCTTTGGCAATATCCGTTGTAGGCCTTGTATGCGGCATTTTGCCGGCGGATTAAACTTTCTGCCGCCATGTTCACCTCCTATAATGCGCATCTGGCAAGGTCGTTTAGTGAAGTAAAAAAATGTGCGGGATTTTCAGCTGTAACCACCGTATCAGCATCCCTGAAACTAATATGGATAAAATACTGGTGCAATTCCCTGTAAAGTGATGACTCCTTATCAATGAACCCGGATAACTGAACCTGTACATCCTGCTGCAGTAATGAAAACTCCTGGCAAATTTTCAGCAGGTAATACAATGCATCAGACGGGGATTCATAAAAATAAGTTTGTGCCAGCAACAATTTATTACCCTTTCCGGCGACAATCGAAAAACTGTTTTGACAGAAATCCGCCTGAATCAAACCACTTTCGTTATTCAATAAATTGCGTAAAGCAATTGTATGCTGGTGAAAATACCGGAAAGCCTGATACTGTTCAGCCATCCATTGCTGTACAAATACAGGTAACGAATACACATTATGCAACTGCCACTCTGCAATTAATTCAGACACTACATTGCTGCTGCTTTCTTTACCAAACAAAGCAGCATGAATGGCGCCTGCTTCCTCATGCCTGAAATAACGAACAGGCACAAGTGTGCTATCTTCAAAGTGTATACAGACTCAAAACTTCGCTGAAATGTTCCTTCAAAACAGGAAATGTATCAGTAAAAAATTCTAATTCATCCAGCGATAATTTATCTGTGCTGCACCAGCCCAACTCATACAGTTTGGCCGCAGATTTACCGGTGATGGCAAAACCGGCATGGTGTTTTCCGATACTCAGCAAAAGAACCAGTGGTAAATCATCTGTTTGCTGATTTTTAATATGAAAAATCTTTTTCAAAACTATTATGTTGCTGCAATAATAGACAAAATTTAAATATCGTAGGTTTGCCCGCTGAGAAAATGGAGTCAGGAAGTTGGGAATACAGATGACACTGATTAAAAAGATTATCGCTGATTTTTATAGTATCTGTGTCTGTTTGTGTTCTTCTGGCTAACAAAAAGAACAATTGACAGCCGTCTATCCGTTTTATCAGTGTTTCATTAAAATGACAGCAACTACGCCAAAGCGACTTACAGGTTAGTATCTCTAACAAACAGATACTTAACATCGCCTTGCCCATTACGCTAGCCATGTTTGTGCCGCAGATAAACTTTTTTACCAATAACTACTTTATCAGTGGCCTGGGCGAACGGGAACTGGGCACAGCGGGAATTACCGGCGTGTTTTACCTCATCTTTGCACTTATTGGCACTGGTCTCAATAATGGCCTGCAGGGACTTATTGCAAGAAGAGCAGGTCAGCAAAATGTAGATGCCATCGGCCAGGTATTCGGGCAGGCAGCCCGCATAGCACTGCTGTATGCCGCTGCAGGAATGATAATCATTTATACGTTAGCCCCATTCTTTCTGAGTGTTGCTTTAAAATCACCTGAAGTAACCAAAGAAGCTATCGGCTTTTTGCAAATCAGGGTGATTGGTCTTCCCTTCCTGTATATGTTCCAGTTGGGTAATGCTTTCCTGATAGGCTCCAACAACAGCCGCTACATGAAGGTTGCTTTCATTGTACAGGCACTTGTCAATATAGTGCTGGACTATGGCCTTATCTATGGTAATCTAGGTTTACCTGCTATTGGGTTCAATGGTGCCGCTATTGCCTCTGTAATTGCCGAAATAACAGCTTTCATTATTGTGTACTGCTTTATCTGGCAAAAAAAACTGCATGTACGGTTTTTTATTCAGCCATTTCTCATTCAATAAAGAACTGGCAACACTCTACTTCAAACAGTCATTTCCGCTGGTACTGCAATACTTGCTTAGTATAGTTGCATGGCTGCAATTTTATATTCTTATTGAAAACACCGGCGAACGGCCCCTTGCCATCAGCAATGTTATGCGAAATGTTTTTTAGCGCGCATTTTCGAGCATTTTTTGCCAGCACCTGTAATGCAATGGTTGTAATGTTATTGGCCAGGCAATAAAGAAAAGTAGTTATCTTATTCAAAAGATAATGCGTCTCAGTCTGATCCTAACGTTTAGTTTCAGTTTTATCATTATCACCTTCCCACAGTTCTTCATGGGCATTTTCAACAATGACCCCGGTTTTATCCGGGAAGCAACCGTTACAAGAATTGTAGCTTCGGGCACATTGCTCATGTCTGCAGCCACAGTATGGCTTAATGCTGTTACCGGCACCGCAACCAAAGATTAATTTAGTTATAGAAATCTGGCCATTACTATGTACAGCATTTATATCTGCGGTATATACATGTATGGTATTGGTCTCGTCATGGGCATGGTTGTCGCGGAGATATTGTACTGTTGCTCATTTTTACTCTTTTATTTACATCAGGAGGGAAAGTGGAAAAGAAAGTGATTTAAACGAATGCGAATGTTAAATTACTGATCCATTCGTTATACTTTTATCCTCATCATTCAGGCTAAAAGGAAATACCTCCTCGTATGACGGGCTCAACACTGTGTCTCCAGGGATAACCGACAGATTGTAGAGCCAAAATAAATGCATTTTCTACCAATAGAAAGTTATGCCAGGTAATGCGTAAACCCATAATTTGAAAGTGCAGTAAATGAACATTCAGCCCTGTAAGACAAATAACCAATTTCAAAAAATTGTAAGCAAACTAAACCAGTGCATTATGACGAAGGAAAAAAAGTTGTTGTCACCGGCACAATCTGAAGATCTGATCAGCATAATAAAATCCCGTTTTGAGAAAACCAGAAACTGACACAAAGGTCTTGAACAGGCAAATGTACAGCATGGCTTGAAGCCAGCCTGTCCGCAAACAAACTGACACGAAGAAACTGCAGTGGTTCTTTGAAATGGGAAAACGGTTGAATAGCCGGATATTCTGGTTCTCCAATTCTATTCTATATCCACTGGCTATACGCTATCCTGTTTCAGCAATAAAGAAGGGCTGGTAGAAACCAGCCCCGTTTTTTAAACCTTATCCTATGAAAATTCTAAATCGAATTTATGATAAATATTGTTATTTCTGTATCCGGCTATCAGTTATTTTCAAATTCCCGGTTTTTATTGGCATTTGTCTTCAGATAATCCTAACGCTGTGCGGCAATGGCCTTTCTGATACAGTCTTCGTATTCTAAGTGAAGTGCTTATTTTTTGGCACGATTCAAATAAACATTCCAGGTGTGATGTTGTAAAATAGCGTCCTGAAATAAGTCTGGCCAACTCGGGGTTTACAGCAAACCATTCATTTTTTAATGAATGGTCCTTCAAAAAAGAGATAATTATCTCTGCCTTATTGTTTTCGGGAGTGTTGGCAATGCGAATAAGCATATTATTCATTTCCCTTTCAACCTTTGGAAAGTCAGAGAGATTAAAAATATCGGTATCATTAATGTTGTACTTTGTAAACATATTAATTGTTTTTTTTGTGGTTAAAAAAGCCACCGGAATTTCGGTGGCAGTCTTAATAATATTTAATGGTATTAGTTGTAAAATATATTGTATCAGGCAAGCACTCTGTCCAAAGAGTGGACAACCCCGTTGTAGGCATCTTTGTCCCGAGCCTGAATAGTGGCTCCATTTACCGTAACAATACCGTTACTTACTTTAACATCCAGCGTCTTTCCGCCAATAGTTTTAAGTTGTTCCCCATCTACAAAATCTTTGAAATTTATTTTCCCTTCCACCATGTGTTTTTGCAGCAAAATAGTTAGCAGGATTCTGTTTTCGGGTTTCAGCAATTCTGCCAGTTCTCCTGGCCCTAGTTTGCCAAATGCCATTTCTGAAGGGGCGAATACGGTAAAGGGGCCTGACTTGTCCAGATCCTCGTCTAAACCTGCCGCTTTTACACTTCTCATCATCGTCGTAAGATTTTTGTCAGCAAGCATAACGCCTGTAATGTTTTGACATATTTATTTTTTATTTGCGGGCAGAAATACCTGCATTACCTGTAAGGTAGTCTTATATAAACCCGGATAGAGTTCTTTTTATTTTATATGAAAATGATAATACCCTGAGGCAATACACTTTGCCCCTTCAAAATAAAATAAACACAGCCCGTCCGTATAATAGGACTATCTTACACCAGTATTTATTAATACTTCATCGGGTATTTTCAGTTTCCTTTCTTCAGGCTTACTACTGGCCGGATTCTTTTCTATCCCTTGTTAAAAACTTTATTTTAAATTATGAACACTCTTATAACAGGAGACATTATTGCTGTATCTGAAACAATTATTCCACTAACAACCGGTAATGCTATTGTACAAGAAAGAGAGACGCTGATACCGGAAACCGAAATACCAGGGAAAAGGAATTATTCTGTCGCGGATGCATGGAGTATCAACAACAGAAAAAGATTTGTAAGGGTATATCCCCGCAGGGCATAAGCTATCTTCTCTTCATCTGCAATTCCAATTATGCCGTTAGCCATTCCTGTAACACTTTGAATCATTTCTCGACAAACCAGTTATAGTGAATATGCAGGTTATACAAGCAAAGAGGCCGTCTTTTGAGGCAGCCTCTTTGTTGGTTTTTTTATGGAGTTTTCTTATCTGAAGTAGCTCAGCATTAGTTCAGAACGGCGGTTTTGCTGGCGACCCTTTGCCGTATTGTTATCAGCCACAGGTGTAGTTTCGCCATAACCTGTTGATGTGATGCGGTCATCACTTATACCCTTGTTAACAAGGTAAGTTTTAACGGCATCTGCTCTGTTTTGGCTCAGCGCCATGTTCTTATCATCAGTGCCGGTATTGTCAGTATGTCCGTCAACACTCAGCAGCATATCAGGATTTTCGTTCATTATCTTAGCCACTTCGTTCAGTCCTTTAAATGAACTGCTTTGCAATTTGGCACTACCGGTAACAAACAAAATTTTGGTAGCTGCAGTAGTTACTTTTTTCTTCACTTCCTCAGGAATAACAGGGCATCCCTGGTTTTCCCTTACCCCAAATACGGTAGGGCACTTATCTTCTTCATCATTAACACCATCATTGTCACCATCTGGTACAGGGCAACCCTGGTACCGGTCTACACCGGCTACAGCAGGACATTTGTCCTGTTCGTCGTTAATACCATCCTTGTCAGTATCAGGTATTGGACAACCATTATATTTTGCCAAACCTTTTACATCTGGACATTTGTCACTGGCATCAGTAATGCCATCACTATCCCTGTCAGGACATCCTTTTAGTGCAGTAATACCGGCCACATCAGGGCAGGCATCATCTTTGTCAGCGATGCCGTCACCATCTTTATCCGGACAACCCTGTAAAGCAGCGATACCGGGCACATCCGGGCAGGCATCTATATTGTCAGTCACACCGTCATTGTCACGGTCAGCAATTTTCACTTCAACAGGTTTGGGTTTGGGCTTAGTAAGTGATCTTGTAAGACCCACCCCATAAAACAGGTTATGAGGAAGTTTGCTGTCGTTGAAACTATAACGATAGTGAGTTTGTGCCAGCAAGTACAATTCACTCTTAATATTTATCTGAAATCCCACACCACCCAGTGCATGGCCATTCCACATCGTTTTGTTACTAGCATCAACCACCACCGGAGCCAGGTCTTTGTGGTAAACACCACCGCCTGCTCCAATTGTAAGGAAAGGATTAAAAACAGCCTTGTCAGGAAATGCTTTTGCATGTACTGCAACTTCCAGTTCGCTGCTGATACCGTTTTTTGAAATAACAGAATTCTTATTTTCATTCGGAAAAATGCCATTGTAGCGGATAGAATAATCAACTTTTGGCGTTATACCTTTCCAGAAGAGAACGGAGAAACCATATGCAGAGTCCTCTTTGGGAAAAATTGTTTTTGTGTCAAAATCATGTGCATTTACTGTAATGCCGATGTTTGTTTTCTTGACTCCGGGCTTTTCTTTCTTTGTTTGCTGAGCTGAAATATTCGTTACCAAAGCAATGAATAACAGACCGGCAAACACTTTCTTAAGTGTATTAGTTGTCATAGTTCAAAATTTGCCGCAAATGTACACCCGCATTTTTTAAAAACCTTTGGTTCTGTCGTTGAAATGACAATATTAACAGGTTAAAAGCCGGTATTGTTATTTAAAACTCTTATCAAACAATCCCTTGTAGACTATTCCCAAACCCGGCATTCCGGAAAACAATACTTTCCCATATTCATAACCAATGCCGGTTGCCAGATCTTCCTGTAGCAGTAAAGGGCCGTCCATATCTACATGATCAATGAAAGAAAGAAGGTGTGCTATCGCTGCAGAGCCAATGGTTGATTCGTTCATACTTCCCACCATTATACTCAAATTGAGTTTTCGTGCCGCTTCTATCATACGCTTTGCAGGTGTTAGACCACTACATTTTGTGAGTTTTATATTGATGCCATGAAAATGCTCATAACATTTCTGTACATCATCTTCATTAACGCAGGCTTCATCAGCATATAAAGGCAACAACGATTCTTTAACTAATACTTTCATCCCATCCCAATCATCTTTAGCCAGGGGTTGCTCAACCAGCTCCACTCCCAGTTCTTTTAGTTGAGGGATGAGCTTCAAAGCAGTATCAACATCCCAGGCAGCATTGGCATCAACCCGCAGCGCAGCGTCTGTATTATCTCTTAATGCTTTTACAATCGCAATATCATCAGCCGTGCCTACCTTAATTTTATAGATTGGGCAAGACAGTTCTTTCATCTTCCCCACCATTTTTTCCGGTGTATCAATGCCGATGGTGTAATCGCAAACCGGGTTATTGGTAGTATCACCACCCCACAATTGATACAGGGGTTTGCCTTTCATTTTTCCGTAAATATCCCAGGCGGCAATATCCAGGGCACAAACCAAAAAAGGATTATCAGGAAACAGGTGATGCAGGTAATGCCAGTAGCGGTCAGGGTCAGTAAATGCGAATTTTTCCACGAATGGCTTCTTTGCCTCCAGGTCGGCAATCATTTTATCAACCGTAATGTTGTAGTAGGTAATAGCCGGGGCTTCGCCATAGCCTTTTATGCCAAAATGCTCCAGTTCAACAATAAGTGTGGGTTGATGTGTCTTGGTGCCTTTGGATATAGTAAAAGGATGCCTGAATTTGAGGCTGAACGGCCAGTAACTGATTTTCATAAAACAAATTTAATTCTTATGGATTCTTTTAGCCTTTTTATCTAATAACTATGAAATACATATTTCTGATATTAATACTTATTTATAGCGCAGAAGTGTTTTCTCAGTTACGAGATTCTTTATCATGTGAATGTAAAACTCTTATGATAGATGAAGACGAAGATGGCACTCCTGCCGAATTTCCTGGTGGCCCTATCAAATATCGAAAATGGATATTA
The DNA here is from genome assembly GCA_016719815.1 of Chitinophagaceae bacterium. Taxonomy (GTDB): domain Bacteria; phylum Bacteroidota; class Bacteroidia; order Chitinophagales; family Chitinophagaceae; genus JJ008. The sequence goes on from JADJYK010000004.1 coordinate 16,197, forward strand.
AAGCAACTAGAAGAAAGCGAGAAGGAAATTGAAGCTTCAGAAGTTAGAGGTAATTGCAAGTTTTCCTTTGTCATAGATACCTCAGGAAAGGTTACAAATATCAAGATATGTACTTTGTCAAATACATATGCAGAAGTACTAATAAGAAGAATATATGCCCAATCTCCATTATGGAAACCTGCTGTCAGTACAACAAATGGTAAGACAGAGCAGAAAATTTGTCAAACGATTGTGTTTGGTAATAATCACTAAACTTACCTTCCGCTATTCACTACGTAACCTTTGAGTTCTTCGTTGAAATCATCCTGTTTCAGCAGGTCCTCAAGGGTTATGTGCATGCGGTATTGCCAATAATGTTTCGGGTTGGCCGGAACATTAATCCGTTCATCGTTTGGATTTTCACGGCGCAGTTTATCACTCATACCCAGCAAATCCTGCAACTGGAAGATACTCCACATGGCCGGTGAATATAAATGCTGCATCACAACGGCCCTGTTAATCCATGGTTCGCAAAACTGCGGCGCTGTGCCCCATTGCCCAAGGATATGATTATAGAAGTGCTGTGTATTCTCCTTGTTTTCTTCCCACCAGCCACGAACAGTACTCATGTCGTGGGTAGAAGGCGTAATGACAGAGATATATGGCGCATCGTTTGGATGGAAGAACTCTTTTTCAGGATCCTTTGGCATACGCTGTATTTCAAGGCTAAGAATACCCAACTGGCGCATCACTTCCGGTACACAACCCGGAACCATACCCAAGTCTTCACCACACACAAGCATATTGGTAGCGGCTTTCAATTGCGGCAACTTTTGCATTGCTTCTTTAAACCAGAAGTCATCTTGCCTGCGGTAAAAATAATTAACGTAGATATTCTTCAGTTTTTCCTGAATATGCGGTATAAGGTACCGGAAAGAAGTGGTTTTTTCCATCGCAATTCTGAAATGGAAATGCTGTCGCAAGGAGCCTTCTTCTTCAAACAGGATAACATTTGAGATAAGGTCATATAAGCCGAGTTTAAGTCTTTCATTCTCTGCAGACGGTTCCAGGTTTTCAAAATAGAATTCAACCTGTTTTTGCGTTTCAAATTCAGGCGTCATTTCATAACCACCCTGGTTATTGGACCTTACAAACAGGTCTTTCACTTTCCAGGACAGATCTCCAAATATTTCACCAATTACTTCATCAGTAATAAATGGCTTGCAGAACCGCTGGTAATCGAACCATATACCACTTTCGCCAAACTCATTTGCATGTACCGAAAGACAGGGAATAAACCGGCCCATAATGCCCTGAACAGCATGTGCGGGAATACTCCAGATACGAAAAAAACCAAGAATATGGTCAATCCTGAACGCATCAAAATAGTTACTCATTTGTTCAAACCGTTGCTTCCACCAGGCAAATCCGTCTTCCTTCATCTTAGCCCAGTTATAAATCGGGAAGCCCCAGTTTTGACCAACAGCTGCAAAATCATCTGGCGGAGCTCCTGCCTGCCACTCCATGTGGTAGAGTTCCGGTGAAACCCATGCATCGCAACTGTTCCTGGAAATTCCAATTGGAATATCTCCTTTAATTACAATTCCTTTTTTATGCGCATAATCAACAGCATCTTTTAATTGCAGATGCAGTTGGTATTGAGTGAAGAAATAAAACCCAATTTCTTTAAACGAAACTGACCTTGGCGTAAATAAGTTTTTCATTTCATCCTTTATATAGCCGCATTGGTTTCCCATTTGCTGAAATCAGCCGTAGCATATTTATCTCTGAAGTAGCAAAGGCTGCATAAGGTTTCAGCCAATGATAATTTCCTTCGAAAGAACACTTTGTAATCATCTGAAGCGAGACATTCCTTTCCCATAAAAGCATATAGTTCCCTCAACACTGAAATCTTGTATTTTCATTACCTGCTCATAATCCAGGGCGGCTAGCTGGTTCAGTTCTTTCTTTTCTTATCAAGTGACTTTAATTGCTTTTCATTTTCCTTTCCTGAAACTTTTGCCAGGTTGATATACAACGGATGCAAAGCAAATGCCGTAATAGCGCCATAAGGATATGAATCCATCCAGGTATTAGTGGCGGTTGTATCATTAACAGGAAGCTGTTGTAAGCTTTAGCCCGGTTTGTTTTGCCCAGTCAACCAGCAATTTTATGTCGGTAAACTCACCAACACCAAAACTTTTCCTTGAGCGCAAGCTGAAAACCGGTATTGCCACACCACTGCCCTTCCAAGTATCATTAGGCAGATTTATGAATCCGTCATGCAAAATAGTTAACGATTGTGTGGCATTGTCAATTGTTAAAATACGGTTGTCTCCATTTTCAAATCCCAAAAAAATTTCTCTTTTGTATTATAAATACCGTATTTATAGCTGAGTGGAAAATCAGTACTGGTAAGATTGAGTTTTGCGGTCCACCAACCTTCAGTTATTTTAAGCAAAACCGGAGCTTCTTCTGCCCAACTATTCATTGCTGTTGCATTTCCCATCAAGCATACAACTTCATTTTTTTGAGTAATGGAGCTTTTATTTTAAAAATATGAGAGCAGTTTTCATTTTCTGCATGTTTAATAGCTGTCTTTCCATTTTTCAGCAACACATTAATGAAAGGCGCCGTAAAGAAAACATTTTCAAATTCACCTGCATGGTTCCATGTATCAATTAATTGCAGTTTACCTGTTACTACTGCTGGAATGGAAATATTGCGGTCGTTTCCCCACTCATTAACAATTGTGCCGTCTTCATTTTTAATAAAATACTTATAGCTTATACTGCCGGATAATTCTTCATCCACAATGTCTATCGATGCTTCCCAAAAGTTGTTATCTAAATACGTCATTGCCAACGCCTTTTGAGGCTGATTATTACCCAGAAATGATGTATTACCATTTATCCATAAGCTTTGTCCAAACCGAGTACTAAAACGGAGGTAAAAATGGAGTTTCATCGCAATCGTAGTTCAGTGAAGAAATCAAGTTGTGTCTTAATAACACATTAATACGAAAGTATAAAAACTATTGATGTTTTGTACATTTAGTTGTGATTATTTTATTAATTGTTCAAAATGTTAAGTAAAATGAGCTTTTGGAGGAAACTATTTATTTTATGTCTTGGAATTGCAGTAAGTGTAATGTTTTGTATGAAGCTCCTGGAAGAAGATTTTTTGTTTCAAAACAGCACTTTTTCAATTATTGGCCTGGAAATAACCTATCCTAAAGCAAAGGTGGCAGAAATACTGGCTGGAATAGATGACCATGTAAAAAAGATTCTGTTATATCACCTTTATATTGATTTTGCATTTATGGCTGGGATTTTTCCGGGAATTGCATCCCTGAGTATGCTGGCCAGAAAAAAATATACCAGCAGTATCTTACGAAAACTTCTGTTGATCACTGCTTTTTCGCAATTCGTTGCATGGGCTTTTGACATAACAGAAAATTTGTACCTTATTAAATGGACATCAGGCCATGAAATTGGCCCGGATTTTAGTTTTTACCATGCTGTTGTTACCAGCAAATGGATTATTGCGATTGCAGGTTTTATGGTTGGAATATTCTTTCTGTTGAAAAACAGAGAAAAACAATTTTTTAAATTCAGCCCCACGACCTTACTTTGCAAAAAATAAAAACCGATGGAGCAAACAAAAAAATACAGAGGCATTTGGTGGTTAGTATTTCTTGCATCGACTGCAGCATTAATTTTTGCTATTTACACACATTGGCCCTGGCTTACATTAATTCTCCCGTTTCAAACAACCTCCTTTGTAAAGGCTATGGACATCATGTAAAAAATTCACAACTGTTAATATATTTTTTGTCCCGGTTCAGAAAACCGGGATTATTTTTAAGTAATATTTAAAACTAAAAGAAATTATGTATGAAAAGAATATGTATGTTGTTTCTGGGGCTTGCCATATTATCAGGCAACCTTTTGAATGCTTCGTCAATTTCCATGCCCTTGTCTTCTCTTCCTGCATCAAAACCTGATTCTGCAACTGTGCAATATGCAATAGACGAGTTCAGGTCGTTAACATCTAAGGAAAAGAAAGCAAGGTTTAAAGAAGTAAAAAATGAAATAAAGAATTTTAAGAAGGCAAAAAAGGCTGGAAAAGAAGCAGACACCAATACTCTCCTGCTTGTAATTCTTGCTATTTTACTTCCGCCGCTGGCAGTATACCTGTATGAAGGAGAAATAAACAACCGTTTTTGGATTAGTCTTTTACTGACTGTGCTGGGCTGGCTTCCGGGAATTATTTATGCCATGGTATTGATATTGGGTAAGTATTAAACCCTGAGATACTTATAAAAAAAAAGTCCCATAAATGGGACTTTTTAATCTCTGTAAACCCGGTCTTATTTGAGTGAATTAACAAGACTGGTGAAGGTCTCCGGATTGTTCATCGCCAGATCAGCCAGTACTTTTCGATCCAGTTCAATCCCTTTTGTCTGCAATTTGTTTATAAACTCCGAGTAGGTCATTCCCTGCTCACGAACAGCGGCATTAATACGGGCAATCCACAATGCTCTGTATTCTCTTTTCTTCTTCTTACGTCCTACAAACATGTAGGTCATTCCTTTTTCTACTACGTTTTTGGCAACAGTTAAAACATTTTTACGTTTGCCATAAAAACCTTTGGCTTGCTTTAATATTTTTTTGCGGCGGGCTTTAGAGGCCACTGCATTTTTTGAACGAGGCATATTTGAAAGTTTAGAGTCAGAAGTACGAAGTACAAACCGACAGAGTTAATTAATTTGCGAAATACTTTTTACTTATTTAAGACGTAATAACCTCTTTACAAAATCAACATGTGATTTTGCAACAGTTCCGTCGAGTCTCATGTTACGTTTACGTTTTTTGATTTCTTCGTCAGGATGTGACGTTTGAAACTTTTCTGATGTGTGATTTTTCCAGTAGCCGTAACTTTAAAGCGTTTTTTGGCGCTGGAATTTGTTTTTACTTTAGGCATTTTACCCAGTATTTAATATTACACCTTTGAGGCATTCCCCACCGGGGGACCTTTTTCGAACCTCTTCAGGCAATGCTTTCCCGATAACTCGGGGAAAAAGAACTTTTTAACGGGGTGCAAAGATAGGCCTTGGTGCTAATATAGCCAAGTTGTTCAATGAAAAAGGCGGAATTTCTTCCGCCTTCCAGTCAGTTGTCTGTGTTGACTGTTAATTCTTAGGATTCAATGTATTATCAATTGTTTTTGCAACATCCTGTAAGTGATATTTTGTCATCGTGTCATTTATCCCTGACTGGGCAACAAGGATTTCCGAACGAAGTGCCAATAAATGACCTTTTACCACACTGCTGATATCTGATTTATCAGGCACCTGTGAGATTGTAAGAGATACCCCACCGCTGCTCATTGAAACGGGGGCCGGAATTTTTAATAAGCCTGCCAGGCTATTCACATACGACTTCTGCAACTGGCGCCTGAAAATATCAATTGGTTTACGGGTTGCAAGTTCAGACCAAATGCCCTTTTTAAGGTCTGACAACAGTTCAGTAACCTGGTATGCCTTATTACCTATGGCAGCCTCCGCATTTACCAGTTTTGTCAATGTATAATTACTAATCACAGAATATAAAGCATTATCCTGAATTCTGCCAACAACTGTAAGTCCGCTCAAACCGGTTTTTTCAAAATTTCCTGGTTCAGTAACCACGCAGGTGTAGCAAATAATTGTTTATTAAGAAAATCTACCGCTTCTCTTTGGTTTTTCTTCACTAACATTTTCATAAACAGGTCCGCTTTCTTCCACCATTTTTGGCGTTTCCATTATGCCTCCTACATACTTTGTAACATGCCCTATATAACGCTGGTACTGGCCAACCACACCATTATACATATTGCGTAAGTTTGAATAATCTTCATTAGGCATCTTTGTCCATTCCTTCAGATTGGGGACTATGCGCTGTAAATTCTTAATACCATAGAGACTTCCTTTCATGGCATCATCACCCACCTGTTCACTTTGACTACGGGGATCATCAGGATTTGTTTCAGTACCAAACCATAGCCGATTATCTTTTAATTTTTCAATTACCCATTTATTTAAAAACCCTTTTTCATTATCAGCCCTATTAAACTGAAAAAATAATCTGTACCCCCACTCAAGAGCCCATTTATCGTATTCACCAATTCGGGGAAATAATCCGGAGCGGCCAATGTTATCTTCTGGCTGCGCAACATAGTTGAAACGGGCATAATCCATTATTGATGGAGTATGTCCGTTTGCCTCCACCCATGCTTTGTCTCTTAGTTTTTCAACAGGCACAGTGCTGCTGGAACCATGATTATGACGCAACCCAAGGGTGTGCCCCACTTCATGAGATGAAACAAAACGGATTAGCTGTCCCATCAGTTCTTCATCAAGAACCATCTTTCTGGCACCAGTATCTACGGCTGCTGTTTGAATAAAGTACCAATCACGCAGTATTGACATTACGTTATGATACCAATTAATATGACTTTCCATTATTTCACCGCTGCGTGGATCTGAAATACTGGGTCCACTGGCATTGGCAATGTCAGAAGGCTTATAGACTATGGCAGAATTGCGGGCATCATCCAGGCTCCAAGTACTGTCTTCTTCTTTGGTTGGTGCCAGTTTCGCCATTATTGCATTCTTAAAACCAGCCTTTTCAAACCCCACTTTCCAGTCATCAACTCCTTGCATAAGGTATGGAACCCATTTTTTGGGAGTAGCAGGGTCAATGTAAAATATAATTGGCTTTTGTGGTTCAACAAGTTCACCCCTTTTATACTTTTCTACATCTTCAGATTTTGGCTCCAGTCTCCAGCGTTTAATCATATAGATGCTTTTCACACCTTGGGGATTGACATCAAAGTCTGTATAACCTGTGGCAAAAAACCAACCCTTGGATCGAAATAACGGGGCTGCATAGGGACTTTGGGCAGCAATACCAGTGAACTGTTCAGTTCAACAGTAAAATTACCGCCAGTTACAGCTCCTCCCCCAAAACCACCTGACCCGGAACTCGGAACCGGCGTACGTCCATATGTTTTAACCGTTTTGATTTCTACATTTATAGGAAATGATTTAAGGCTAACGATATAGGATTTGTCATTCTGGAGGGCTCCGATTCGTAATGCAGATTTTGTTGAACTGCCGAAATGCAGGATATCGTTATCGCCATTCACATAATCGGTAACATCAATTACGGCACCTGAGGAGTCTTTGCCCATTGATTTAACATCAAACGACGCAGCTATTGGCTGAACGTTTGAATTAGACACAGCAGTATACATCGGCGAAGTAGAGTCTTTTGCATACTCAGCATATGAAATGCTCCTGATGAATATTTTATTATTCGGGCCTTTTTCAAATTTGATTACATTTCTGCTGATGTCATCACCTGCATAGCCAAAGAAGCCACCTGACCTCATACCGGCTGCAGCTTTCGACATTCTGTTCACTACCAGTATCTCCCTTCCAAAAATTGAATCAGGTAATTCAAAATAATATTTATCATCAAGCTTGTGCACCCACAACATACCCCCATCAGATATTGCTTTAGCAGTAATAACATCCTTATACGTTTTTAATCCGCTGCTATTCGGTTTCCGGGTTGTATCGGGTTTGGCACCTGCAATAGGCTGAGCCATCACCATGCTGCTGATAAAAATACCTAAAAGACCAAAAAATAAATTTCGTTTCAACAGGTTCATAATTATTTGAATTTATAAAATGAAGATACGCATAGATAGTACTTACAGATAAAAACAACAAATTTTTCCGTGAACGGTTCATTCTTATTGTCAGTGGAAAAATAAAAAAAGAGGGCTTTGCCCTCTCTTATAGAATCTATTTCAAATTGACTATAGCCCCATAGTCATTTTCTTCTGTTTTAAACTGGCCAGGGCCGGATCCATCTCAATAGCCTTATCACAAAGGGCAATACCTTTGTTTGTGTTTTCTTTTCCACCCTTCTTCTGGTATGCCATTCCTATCATATATAAAGAAGAAGCATTTGCTTTATCGTATTCAAGTATTTTATCCCAATAATTTATCGCTTCGTCAAATTTCTTTTTGTAATAGAATGCTTCCGCAAGCATATTCAGAATATTCAGATCGCTGGGCTTTCTCTTCAGTATTTCGCCTAATATTTCCACTCCCTTGTCTAGTTCGCCCACATTGAGGTAAGCAATACCCAGATTCTCCAGGTAATCATTATCTCTTTTGTAGCCTTTTTCACCCGCCTCCAGCATATACTTTAATGCATTTCTATCATCATTCATTGCGTAAAAAATCATGCTTAGTTCATAAACCCAGTAATTTTGTTTCGGTGCCAGTTCAATTGCTTTTTGAAAATAAGGAACAGCCATTTTATAGTTCATCATATCGGCATAGCTGTGAGCAATCATATACGGTATTTCAGCGTTAACAGAATCTTCAGCCGCAGCTTTGCTTAATGTCTTGATAGCCTCACCATAATTTTCCCTATCATACTGTACTTTACCAATGTAGAAACTTATCTTTTCATTAGGGTCAGCTATTTTTAGTTTATTGGCATACAGCAGTACATCTTCATTTTGTTTCAACTGGAAACTTAACTGTAGTAATTGCTTATAATTGGCGGCGCTTTCTTCACCCATGCTCACCAGCTTCTTAAACATTTCCCTTGCGTTGTAATATTTCCTCATATCAAGATAGGCAGAAGACAACTCAGCAATTACAGCCTTATTTGTAGAATCAAATTTGGCGGCTTTTTCAAGATTTTTTAAAGATTCCATTTTACGGCCATTGGTCTTTTCAATCAACCCTTTTTGCAGAAAATAATCTGCGCTATCAGATGGAATTGCTTTAACGCCGGTAAATGCGGTTTGGGAATATACAGTACAACTTATAAAAAGTGTAAGTACGGATATTGTCTTACTGGACATAAGATTGCTTTTCGGATTGGATTTTATAAAAATTCTCATACTAAAATTAATAATGAGAAGCTAACTAATCAATTTTTAACTGTGTTTATTCTGCCAAAACCATTCCAATTTAGTGTTATTTCAGGATAATTCCCCCCAGAGCGGGTAAATTTACGGTCAGTTTGTACATTTTTTGACCCTTATCAATCAGTTCGCACCTAAGGTCAGGATTATAAACATTTCCGGTTCCCCAATATTCTTTATTATCACTGTTGAAAATCTCCTGTGTATACGCTTTGTCCGGTACATATATCTCCCAGTCAATTCGCACCACAGGTGTCATATTTAATACTACCAGTAAATCATCCTCCTTTTTCTTTCCTTTTCGTTTATATACAATTACCGACTCTGAACGGTGGTTCAGGTCAACCCATTCAAAACCATTTATATTGAACTGATTCTGGAACAAAGCAGGTTCTTGCTTCAGTAAACTGTTTAAATTGGCCACACAATTTTTAAGTAACCGATGGCAGTCAAATTGCAACAATTCCCACTGCAATTCTGATTTGTAATTCCACTCATTGGTTTGCCCAAATTCATCACCCATAAAGAGAAGTTTCGCCCCAGGATGTGTCCACATATAGGTATAAAGCAACCGAAGGTTTGCAAATTTCTGCCACTCATCTCCCGGCATTTTATAAATCATCGGGCTTTTGCCATGTACTACTTCGTCATGGCTAAGAGGAAGCATGAAATTCTCATCATAATAATACATCATACTGAATGTAAACTTATTCTGATGATGCTGTCTGAATACAGGGTCAAATTTGAAATAGTCAAGCGTATCATGCATCCAGCCCATCATCCATTTCATACCAAAACCCAGGCCACCACTAAATGTTGGTTTACTTACACCCGGCCAGTCGGTTGCCTCTTCAGCAATCGTCTGAACATCAGGAAAATCCCGGAATATTGTTTCGTTAAGGTCTTTGATAAACGCAATGGCTTCAAGGTTACCATCACCACCAAACTCATTCGGTTCCCATTGTCCATGTTCTCTTGAGTAATTCAGCTTAAGCATAGAACTTACCGCATCTACCCGTATACCATCAATATGAAACATATCAAACCAATAACGGGCACTGCTTATTAAGAAGGACTTTACCTCTCCCCTTTTGTAATTGAAAATATAACTGTTCCAGTCAGGATGAAACCCCTTGCGCATATCTGCATATTCGTATGTATGCGTGCCATCAAACATAAACAACCCATGGGCATCGTAAGGAAAATGTGAAGGCACCCAATCCAGTATTACACCAATATCTTCCTGGTGCAGGGCATCTATGAGCTTCATTAGTCCCTGCGGATCACCAAACCGGGATGTGGCTGCAAAAAAACCGGTACATTGGTATCCCCAGCTGCCATCAAACGGGTGTTCCATTACCGGCATCAGTTCCACATGTGTAAACCCCATTTGTTTTACATATGGAACCAGCCTTTCTTTTATATCCTCATAACTGTTATAGCTTTCTTCATCATTTTTATCAGGCCGCATCCAACTGGCAAGATGAACCTCATACACACTCCAAGGTGCATCAAGTGAATTGTGTTTTATTCTTTTTTCATCCATCCGCTATCATTCCATTCATAATACATATCCCAGGTAATGCTGGCAGTATTAGGCCTTTTTCCCAAAAGTTGGCGAATGGATCACCTTTATCCTGTTTGCTTTTCTTAAAACCGATAATATGATACTTGTAAACCTCACCGAATACAAAGCCAGGAATGAACCCTTCCCATATTCCACTTTTATCCCAGCGGGGATATAACTCATACTCACAGTCTTTCCAGTCATTGAAATTACCTTTCACCGAAACAGATGTGGCATTGGGTGCCCACACACAGAAATACATACCCCAAACATCATTAACCCGTACAGAGTGAGAACCAAATTTCTTATATAACTGATAATTTGAACCGGCCTGATAGTTTGCCACGTCTTCATCTGTTAGAAGCGAATAGTTCCAGACTTTTTTTGAAGTATCTATAAAATTTGCCAGTTCATATTTCTGTACGGCCGCTTGTAAATTATCATTACCGGTTGAAGAAGTTGTCTTTTTCAATGCTATTATTTTAATTTCTTTTGTAAAGAAGGCCAGTATGAGTCAACCCGGTTTAACGTAAAATTAAGAACAGGAAATCTAATCCGGTAATTATTTAAGTTTACTTTGCTGAGTTTGTTCATACTGCTTATAAACCATCTGTCCATGTTGCAAAGAACCTTAATTGTTTTTACAATCCTCCTACTTGCCCCGTTCATTAAAGTTAGTGCTCAAAAAGTTAACGTAAACGGTTTTATTCGTGATACGATTGAGAAAAAGAGTATCGCAAATGCCGTTATCATATTACTTACTGAAAAAGACTCGTTGATTCACCGGTTTACCCGTTCTGACAAGGATGGCAGTTTTAATATTCAAAATGTAAATCCAGGAAGCTATATCCTGCTGACCACACACCCTTATTATGCCGATTTTGTAGATAATATCACTATAAAGAATACTTACAGCAACAATCTTGGTACTTTACCCATTACCAGCAAAAGCAAACTTTTACAAGAGGTAATTGTAAGAAGTGGCAGCCCAATCAAAATAAAAGGCGATACGACAATTTATACAGCCGACAGCTTTAAAGTTAGTGCTAATGCCAACGTTGAAGAACTGCTAAAGAAACTTCCGGGTATACAGGTTGACAAAAATGGGGAAATTAAAGCCATGGGTGAAAAAGTGGAAAAGGTACTTGTAGATGGTGAAGAGTTTTTCGGCGACGACCCAGGTATGGCCGTAAAAAATCTGAGAGCAGATGCGGTAAAAGAAGTACAGGTATTTGACAAAAAAAGTGAGCAGGCAGAATTTACAGGAATAGATGATGGTAATACACAAAAAACGATTAACCTGAAATTAAAAGAAGATAAAAAGAAAGGCTATTTTGGAAAAATTGATCTGGCCGGCGGATTAAACAAGAACCCAGATAACCGGTTTAACAATAACCTGATGCTTAGCTCCTTTAAAGGCAAACGAAAACTGGCCGCTTTCCTGTTAAATGGAAATACCGGCCAGGATGGATTAAACTGGCAGGATGAGCAAAAGTATGGTGGCGAAAACGATAATATAAATATGGGAATGGATGATGACGGTGGCTTTATGTTCATAAACCGGGGAGGTAGCAGTGATGAAGAGCCCTATGTAAATACTGAGAACGGGTTTATCAAAAACACCAATGCCGGGCTTTCGTACAGCAATAAATGGAACGATAAGACCACATTAAATCTTTCTCCAAAATATAGCAGCCAGATATATGAAAATAATGAAAGTAAGTACACCAGAACCACCATTAACAAAGATTCCGCATTCGATTTAAACAGTAACAGTTCTACATATATTAACAGGTATAACCTCAAAAACAGTGCTATTTACGATGTTAAAATTGATTCAAACAATTCTGTAAAACTAACTTTCCGTGCCAACCTTTATCACACCGAAAGTAATGATTTGGATAGTTCAGTCACCACCGGCGGCAACAACGTACTTAAAAACAGAAGCAATAAAATATTTGAAGGAATTTCAGACAAACAGGCTTACAGTACCAATTTAATTTTTAAACATAAGTTCAAAAAATCAAGAAGGACTTTATCTATAACTGCCGACTGGAGACTGATGAATACTGAGAGCGACAATATCATCAAATCGCAAAACTGGGCCTATGAAAACGGCCTACTCGATTCAGTTGTAAACCTGAACAGGAACAGTATTAATTCAAAAAAATCAAATACCTTATCTGGAAAAGCTGTATATACTGAACCTCTCAGCAAAAAGTATTCACTGGAACTTGGGTATGAGTTTAGCAGGAACAATGGCAAAAATGATCAGGCAATTTATAATTACACCCCTTTCTCCGAAAAATATGACGAAGTGATTGATTCGCTTACAAACAATTTTCAGCAAACCATTACTATCAACAGGCCTTCCGTAAGAATTAGTTTCAGTGATAAGAAAGTTAAATTCAATTTTGGCTCTGGCTTTGGAATTACACATTTTAATCTTGATGACATTACTTTAGGGAAAAACTATAAAAGGATTACACCAACTTTTTCCCTGCTGCTACATTTACTTATACTTATAAAAGCAACCATTCGCTGCGACTTAATTATAGTGGCAGCACCACGCAGCCAACCATCAATCAATTACAGCCTTTGAGGAGCAATAATGATATATTTAATGAATACAGTGGCAACCTGGAGCTGAAACCAACATTTACCAGTACATTTAATGTCTCTCATAATGGTTACGATTTTCTGAAAGACCGCTGGATGTACCAGTCAATAAACTTCAATGTAAGCAGTAATGCAATTACCAACAGCAGGATTATTGATCTGTCAACCGGTAAAACCACTACTACGCCTATCAATACAAATGGCAATATCTATCTTGGTTTTTGGAGCGGGATTGGAATGAAGGTCAAAAAGATTGACACCCGGCTTAACTTCAGCCCTAACATTTCCTACAATCAATTTGCCGACTATTTAAATAATGTGAAGACGGTTTCAAAAACACTTTCGGCAGGTATGAATATCTGGGCTTCAAAATCAAAAGACAAAAAATATGACCTCAGTTTGAGTAACGATTTCCGCTTTAATAATAACAGAACAACACAAAAAAGCAGTTTCAGTACAAACAATCTTGGTTTAAATGCCACCGTATATTATAAAAAAACCTGGTCCATTAATAGTGACTACAATTATTATTGGCGGGAGAAAATCCGGGAAGGAGATGAAAGTCTTAACAATCATCTGTGGAATGCCCGTTTGCAAAAAACTTTCAGAAATAATGAATTTACCCTCTATTTCATGGTAAGGGATATTTTAAATCAGAATGTAGGCATTAACAGAAACTTCTATGGCTATACATATAACGAAACAAGGAACGATCGCTTAAAAGATACTGGATGATTGGCTTTACCTGGGATTTTAAGAACAAAGCCTCAAAAACAACTTCAACACCTGATAAATAAACTGAGATGAAATATTATATTGTATTAATAACAGTTATTTTTATTGCTCCACTGAACGGAATGACACAACAGTTTATAGATGAAGCTGTAGTAGAATACGAAGTAAAAACCAATATAAAAAAGACGATGGGCAGTGGTATCTGGGCGGAGATGATGAAAGAAAATATGCCTCAGTTCAAAACCGGTTATTATACTCTTTCTTTCACTGGAAATAAGAGTCTGTACAAATTTGATCATTGGGATGAAAAAGTCAAAATGCCCGAATTTTTACGCAAAAGTGATGAAGAAAATGTCTGGTTTTACAACTATAATAGCAACCGCTTCAACATTCAGAAAGATATCTATGGATCAAAGTTTTATATTGAAGACAGCATTACACAGGTAGACTGGCATCTTGAAAATGAAAACCGAATTATTGCAGGCTTTAATTGCCGTAAAGCAGTCGGAAAAATCATGGACAGCGTTTATGTTTTTGCTTTTTATACTGATGAAATTCTGTTAACCGGTGGCCCCAGTTCAGTTAATGGATTGCCAGGTCTTATTCTTGGTCTCACTATTCCACGTCTTTATACATCATTTATTGCTACAAAGGTTTCTCTTTCGGGTATAGACAAGGCAAACATCAAGCCCACTTCAGCCAAAAAAATTCAAACAGTTGCATCTTTTAAAAAAGATATCCATAGCAGGATAAAAGAATGGATAAGCGAGGATGATGATGAAGATTCAAAACAGTGGACAAATCAGTTTTTATGGAATACTTTCCTCTGAAAAAAGGGGCATGTAGCCCCTTTTTTATTTTACTAGTTCAAAAACAAAACTTTCTTTTGGCTTTATCTCAAATCCGTGCACTCCTCTGATTTCCCCGGTTATTACATTTTTCATCATTGTAAATCCTGCAAGTCTTTCCTTATAGAAACTCCAGTCCGGTTTTTGTGGGCTACTGCTGGTATTTGAAATTACCATTACTGTTTGTCTATTGTCATATCGAAAATATGTGTATAAACCATCTTTGGGTACAAACTGCATCAGTTTCCCTGTGGTAATAGCCGAAGAATTTTTCCTGAAATGCGCCAAAGTTTTTATATAATTATACGCTTTATTTTCTTGCTCAGTTCTTCCGGACGCTAAGAACTTATTTTGGGTATCTCCAGGCCATCCGCCGGGAAAGTCTTTTCGTACTTCTGCATCAGACGGATCTTTATAATTTTTCATCAGCACTTCAGTTCCATAATACAATTGAGGTATGCCCCGCTGTGTTAGTAACAGGTTTATTCCCATCTGGTATTTCAAAAAATCTTCCCCTACCATTGAGTAAAAACGGTTCATATCATGGTTATCCAAAAAAAGGCAGTTGCGCATTGGATTCTTATACACTACATCCTGTGCAAGGGTCTGGTAAAACCTGTTAGCTCCTTCATTCCATCCAAATGGCTGATTCAATAAATCGAGACTGGCGAAATAGACTGGAAAATCTGTAACCCCCTGGCAGTTGTGTTTAAATGAAAGACTTATGTTATTCTCGCAGAAGTAGGCACTGTTGATAACGCTTTGTACCCACACTTCTCCAAAGACTGTAACGGAAGGGAATTCTCTATATAATGCCTCATTTACTTTATTAAGAAATATAGGATCGCTGTAAAAATAAGTATCAACCCGCCAGCCATCTATCCCAAATTCCTCTGTTGCCCAAACAGCATATTGTATCAGAAAAGTAGATACATATGGGTTCCGCTGGTTCAGGTCAACAAGAAATGGCGTAAACCAACCATCCACTGTTACCTTTTTATCCATTGTAGATCCATATGGATCAACCATTGGCTGGTCTTTGTAAGAAGTATTAGTAAAGGCAGGCCATTGGTTCAGCCAGTCTTTCATAGGCATATCTCGCACAGACCAATGATCGTTGCCAATGTGATTATAGACTGCATCCTGTATAATTTTTAAGCCTTTGTTATGCGCCGTTTCAACCAGCTTTCTATAGGCCTCATTGCCCCCTAATCTTTTGTCTCTATTGTACTGGTCAGTAAAAGCATAGCCATGATAAGTACTGCGTGAACTGCCACCTTCCATGGTTCGGCTCATATCATTTTCCACTACTGGTGTCATCCAAATAGTTGTTGCCCCTAAATCCTGGATGTAGTCCAGTTTATCCTGGACACCCTTTAAATCGCCGCCATGCCTGTCAAAGGGATTATTCCTGTCATGACCTTTGTCCCGCATATCATCAAAGTAGTCGTTGGAAGGATCTCCATTACAGAAGCGGTCGGGCATCAGCAGATAAATCATATCTTCTGAAGTAACACCCTGTACTCTTGTTTTTCCGTTGTATTTGCTGCGGGCTTTTAATTCGTATTCAAAAGTTTTATATGAAACTGCTTCGGGTGATTGGAGGTTATCAATCCTGAATCTTAGTTTACCAGGCTTGGCAGCCGGTGAAATGTGCAGATCAACAAACAAGTAATTAGGATTCTCCACTTTTGTTTGCCTCACCAATTTAACACCTGCATATGGCAACATTGTCATACTTTCCTGAGCTACCCTGTCACGATGAATAATCAATTGCAGATTCGGATTCTTCATTCCGGTAAACCAGTGAGTAGGATAAATGGTTTGGGTATACAAATCCCCCTGTACAAAAAGTAACAGTGCAAAAAATATATTTTTCATAAAGCTATTTATCTTTTATTCTTAACGTAAGAAATGCTGCCAGAATCATAGAGCACCCCCCTAATACAATAGTAAAAATGGCATTGCCATTAAACAAATGTTTGGTAAATATTCCCAAAAGTGTTGCGGCCAGGATCTGCGGAATAACAATGAAGAAATTAAAGATACCCATATAAACGCCCATTTTATTTGCCGGTAACGCCTGCGTAAGCATTGAGTATGGCATAGCGAGAATGCTTGACCAGGCCAGCCCAACACCAGCCATACTTATGATAAGCAGATTCTCATCTTTGAAAAAATAAAAAGAGATCAAACCAATTCCACCCGCAATTAAAGCAATCATATGTGTTGCTGGTCTTGAAAATTTCTTTGCAAGCACAGGTAATAAAAAGGCAAACAACGCAGCAAATCCATTATAAAAAGCAAATAACACACCAACCCAGTTCCCCATATCGTTATATTCTTTTGAAGTAGGATCGGTTGTACCGGCAATATGCTGTGCCAGAGCGGCCGTTGTATAAATCCACATGGCAAACAGAGCAAACCAGGAGAAAAACTGTACAACTGCTAATTTTTTCATTGTAGCTGGCAGAAAGTTTAAATCATCCATGACTTCAATAAAACCATTCTTCATGTCCTTTTTTCCCATCAACCCGGCTATTAGCTGAAGAATACCATAAATAGTAATACCTCCAGTTAAAACATAAAGTTCTTTTTCAAGTGGCTTAACAGCATTACGATTGTAAAAGTAAAGGGCAGCTATCAGAACTACACCTATTAAAGACCAAATAAAACCTCTGTTCAAGAATGACACCGCAGGAGTTTTAATATTTACCTTAGTATGATCTTCATGTATTTCTCCGAAAGCTTTCATTTCATCGGGTGAATATTCCCGGGTCGTTCCTACTGTATATGTTATTGCCAGAATATAAACTATGGCACCAATAATAAAAGATATCCTCACTGAATCCGGAATTACTCCGGCAGGCGCTTCATTCGCAATCCCAAAATAGGTTAAAATGTATGGAAGCAAAGATGATATTACAGCACCTATTCCAATAAAAAAACTCTGCGCTGCAAAACCCGTTGTTCTTTGTGAGTCAGGTAGCATATCTCCAACAAAAGCTCTGAAAGGCTCCATGGAAATATTTATTGAGGCATCCAAAACCCAAAGCATAACGGCTGCCATCCATAGAACCTTAACTCCGGGAAATACAAAAAGAGCCAGAGATGCAAATATTGCTCCAGCCATGAAATAAGGTCTTCTTCTTCCCAACCGGCCCATCCAGGTTTTATCACTCATATGCCCAATAATAGGCTGAATGATCAGCCCTGTTAAGGGAGCGGCTATCCACAGAATTGGAATACTCTCTATCTCGGCACCAAGTGTCTGGAATATGCGGCTTACGTTGGCATTTTGCAAACCGAACGCAAATTGAATCCCGAAGAATCCAACACTCATATTGATGATTTGCAAAAGGGTGAGTCTTGGCTTTTGCCGAAGTTGCAGTATTGACATAAACAATCGTTTTACTTCTAAATTGAAAATTGAAGGTAGGAATAATATGTAAAAAGTACACATTTGGTGTACTTTTTTACTGACAAGTCAATATGTTATTATCCGTCAGATGACATAGCCATTGGGTATGGTAACGCCTTTCTTTACTACCACAATTCCATCCTTAACAGTATAAAGGGCATTGTCGGTATTTTCAAGGTGAGCCCCGCCATTTATCCGCACATCATTACCTATCCGGACATTTTTATCAATGATGGCATTTGAAATATAGGTTCGCTCACCAATACCTACAACCGGCACACCATCAGCTTTTGCTTTAGCAATTTCATCAAGAGTTTCATAAAAGTCACTTCCCATCAGGTAGGTGTTCAGCAGTGTGGTTCCATGAGCCACTCTCGAACGAATGCCAATGACAGACCTTTCAATTCTTGAGGCATGTATTATTGAGCCTTCAGCCACTAATGTTTTTTCAAGTGTGGTGCCACTGATTTTTGCTGGTGGCAGCATACGGGGTCTTGTATAAATCGCATTATCATTATCAAAAAGATTAAAATCCGGCAATTCAGCGGTAAGACCCAGATTCGCTTCAAAGAAGGAATAAATATTACCAATATCAGTCCAGTAACCATCATACTGATAGCTTGCCACTTTATACTTGTTTATAGACTGGGGTATGATGCCCTTTCCAAAATCTGTTGCATCGGCAAACTCATCTTGCAATAAATCGAACAATAATTTTCTGTTGAAGATATAAATACCCATTGATGCAAGGTAGTTTCGGCCCATACCACGCATCAGATCGCCTGTATCACTTATCCATTCCGGAAGTAATTCCGGTTTCGGCTTTTCAATAAATGATGTAATCAGCCCATCCTCAGATTTAAGTATACCAAATTCAGGAGCTTCTCTTTCGGTTACAGGGATAGTCGCAATGGAAATATCTGCTTGCAGTTCTTTATGGTTATCGAGCATTTTGGCAAAATCCATTTGATACAACTGGTCACCAGACAGAATGAGCACATAATCGCTTTCAAATCTTTCGATATGACGTAGGCTTTGCCTTACAGCATCAGCTGTTCCCTGGTACCAGGTTGGATTATCGGGTGTTTGTTCGGCAGCCAGAATATCAACAAAGGCTTTACTAAATGCGCTGAAGTGGTATGTATTTTTAATGTGCCTGTTAAGTGATGCAGAATTGAATTGTGTGAGCACAAACATCCTGTTTATTCCGCTATGCAGACAATTTGAAATAGGGATATCCACTAAGCGATACTTTCCGGCTATTGGTACAGCAGGTTTAGAACGGCTTGATGTAAGCGGGGACAATCTTGTACCGGCTCCGCCTCCAAGTATAACACTCAGAATTTCGTTTTCAATAACTTTACTCTTCTTTGTCATAGCATTATTTTTTTTATTTCAACGATTTATAGATATCGATATACTGTTGAGCAGAAAAGTCCCATGAGTGGTCAATTGTCATCATATGGCTGCGCATCCAGTTATATAATTCATGCTTGTTATTATAAAGGTCTATCGCCCTTCCCACAGAATAGCTGATATCCCAAACAGAGGCCTGGTCAAAACGGATACCATTCCCCTGCCAGTCACCCATATCCGTAACCGTGTCCCTTAACCCGCCAATATTCCTTACCATTGGTACAGTGCCATACCGTAAAGCATACATTTGATTTAGTCCGCAGGGTTCCACACGGCTTGGCATCAATAAAAAATCTGATCCAGCATAAATAAGATGGCTCAGAGGTTCACTGTATCCAATGTACGAGTTATAATATCCTTTGAATTGGTGCTTTAGCTGGTCAAGCTGATCTTCGATAAATGGATCGCCTGATCCCAACACCAAAAAGTTTGCATTGCCATGATGCTGATAAATAGCCTGGCTGATAGCCTCGGGTAACAAGGCGGCCGCTTTTTCCTCTACCAACCTGCCGATAAAGGAAATCAATGGTTTTTCTGGATCAAGGCCAAACTGTCCGGCCAGTTCTTTCTTATTTTTCTTTTTGCCTTTTGCCACCAGTTCAGTATCGTAGTTGCGGACAATCATCGTATCCGTTTGAGGATCCCAAACCTGAGTATCGATACCATTCAGAATACCGGCACTTTTCCCTTGCTCATATTGGAATAATTTTTCAAGACCGTTTGCGGCATCTTTTAATTCATCGAGATAACTGTTACTTACGGTAGTCACTTTCCAGGCGCATTTTAAAGCGGAAGCAAGCGGGTTTATCGTGTCACGCCAATCGAGCATTCCCCATTTCCATGAATCGTAAGGTGGCAAAAGATAATATTTATCCCAGTTAATCCAACCCTGGTATTGAGCATTGTGAACAGTAAATACTGTGGGTATTTCAGATAGCTTTTGCCTGAACTCAAATGCATATTTAACCATAAAAGGAATAAGGCCGGTGTGATGGTCGTGACAATGAATAATGTCTGGCGTATGCTGCCATTTATTTAACCAATCGCAAACAGCAACCTGAAAACCGAGGAAACGTTCTGTATCATCGCTGTAACCGTAAATCTTTTCCCTGTCAAGAAGGCCATTAATATCTACCAGGTATAAATCAAACCCGAGCACATTGGTTTTCTCTTTTATCACACTGTAGCGAAATGAATGCGGGCCAATATGCTGCAGACCCTCATGCACCAGTTCCCATTGATGAGAATAAAGAAATTTGGTCCTGTACATGGGCATTACCACTTTGACTACGTTTCCCAGTTGCTGTTGGTATTTGGGTAATGCCCCCACCACATCTCCCAGCCCGCCTGCTTTGGCAACCGGGTAACATTCAGCAGCAACATGTACTATCTCCATATTGTAAGATTCAGATTTGAATGGAAAAATAGGGGTTTATTCTGATTGACAGAATGATTCAAAGGTAATTTTCTTATGATATTTTTCAGTTATTGACTTATTACTGAAACAATCAAAACTTTTTTATACACAAGAAACCTGATATTTATCAATAGCTGCTATCCGCAATATATTTTATTATACCTTCAACCCTTATAACTAAATATCGATTGCTATGAATCAACAAACTAAATGGTCGCAATTCGGAACTCTTATTACAGTATTTTTCTTTTGGGGATTTGTTGCTGCCAGCAACAGTATCTTTATTCCTTTCTGTAAAAAGTTTTTTCACCTTGACCAGTTACAGTCGCAGCTGATTGGGTCTGCATTTTACGGTGCCTATTTTTATGGTTCACTTATTCTCTACCTTATTTCTACGGCAAGTGGAGTTGATATCCTCAATAAAATAGGTTATAAGAAAGGTATCATTTATGGACTAGGCATTTCAATCATAGGTGCCCTTTCTCTGGCCTTTATCAGTACATCGGCCAATCCAACATTTGGAATGGTGCTGGTAGCATTCTTTATTATTGCCTTAGGATTTTCACTGCAGCAAACAGCTGCACAGCCATTTGCCATTTCAATGGGTTCACCGGAAACCGGAGCACACAGGCTTAACATGGCGGGTGGAGTTAATTCGTTTGGTACATTACTTGGCCCACTGGCTGTAAGTTTTATGCTTTTTGGAAGTGCAACAAGTACTAAAGAAGCTACTATAGGAAACATTGAAACAGTATACTTTTTCCTTGCGGGTTTGTTTACACTGGCCGCTATCATATTCAGCTTTGCTAAAATGCCAAGGTTAACCAGTAACGAAACCCTTGAGAAAAGCCCAAAGGCAACTTACATCCTGACGATTATTGGAATTGTATTTCTGCCAGTATTGTTTGCTGACTGGATAAAGGAGAATATTGGAATAGCTAAGTCCGTAACCATATATGCATCATTGATTATCATTATGGGGTTGCTTTTTTACGGTCTTCTAAAAGCCACTAAAAATAAAGATGGCTGGGGTGCCATGCAATATCCTCAACTTGTTTTGGGCATGATTGCCATTTTCGTGTATGTTGGAGTGGAGGTTACAATCGATAACAATTTTGGTGCATTACTTAAAAGAACAGAATTTGGTGGTTTTGATGAAAAGCACAATTCCCATCTCATTGCCCTTTATTGGGGAAGCCTGATGATTGGCCGTTGGACAGGTGCCGTAAGCGTATTTAATATCAGTAAAAAGGCTAAACAACTATTGGTTGTGATTGTTCCTTTCCTGGCTTTTGGTGTTATTTGTCTTGCCAACTGGTTAAAAGGAAACGATATTAGCGATTACAAATGGTACCCGATTATGATACTTTTCCTGGTAGCTGCTAACCTTTATTCGCAGGAGAAACCAGTTAAACTTTTTGCTCACAGTATCGTTACTCGCAGCTGCATTTGTTTTAGTTTCATTATTTACAAAAGGCATGGTAGCAAACTATTGCCTTATTGCCTGTGGCCTTTGCTGTTCAGTAATGTGGCCTTGTATTTTTGCTCTTGCAGTAGCCGGTTTAGGTAAATATACAAGCCAGGCTTCCGCTTTTCTTATTATGATGATTCTGGGAGGAGCAATTATTCCACCCGCCCAAGGTGCCTTAATTGATCTGGACTTAGGAACAGAAGTAAATGGATTGACAACCGGCCCATGGACACATATGTCATATGTCGTTCCCCTTGTTTGTTTCCTATACCTCGCATGGCATACCATTAAAAGCAGAACTGAGCTTCGTAAACAAGGAATTGATTTTGACCAGCAAATATCAGGCGGACATTAAAATTTTTTTATGAAAGATTATGCAATAGGTATTGATGTAGGCGGTACTAATACAAAATTTGGAGTAGTTGACCGCAAAGGAAATATCGTTGACCAAAACAGGGTTCTCACCAATGGGCATGACACAGTACAGGAGTTTATTGATGATTTATATACGGGACTTTCTCCTATTATTGAAAAAGTTGGCGGCGCAGATAAAATAGCAGGTATAGGCGTGGGGCCCCCAATGGAAATTTTTATACCGGCAATGTTGAATATGCCCCTAACCTGAGATGGAAAGGTGTTGTTCCCCTGGCTAAAATGGTTTCTGAAAAGTTCGGGCTTCGCACCAAACTTACCAATGATGCTAATGCTGCTGCTGTTGGTGAAATGATGTATGGCTGTGCTAAAGGAATGAAACACTTTATTACTATCACACTGGGAACAGGTGTGGGAAGCGGCATTGTAATTGACGGGAAAATTGTACTTGGTCATGATGGATTTGCCGGCGAACTTGGCCATACCATCATCAGGCCGGGTGGCAGACTGCATAAGGGAACAGGTATAAGAGGGGTTTTGGAGTCTTACGCTTCTGCAACCGGGGTAAGGGAGACTGCAATTGAGTTGCTCGCTGCCAACCCATCTGAAGAAAGTTTATTAAAAAATTATTCTCAAGATGAACTGACCAGCCACATTGTTTATGAATGTGCAGTTAAAGGCGATGAAATTGCAAACCAGATTTTTAAATTTACAGGCCAGATCCTTGGCGAAGCCCTGGCAAATTTTGTAATGTTTTCTTCCCCGAAGCAATTGTGCTTTTTGGTGGTTTAACAAATGCCGGCGACCTGATAATGACTCCAACAAGGAATGCAATGGAAGAGAACCTGCTCCCAATTTTCAAGAACAAAGTAAAGTTGGTATTCAGCCAATTAAAAAGAAGCAGATGCAGCTATTCTAGGCGCCAGTGCGTTGGTTTGGGAATAAAAATATTTACATCAAAGAAACAAAGCCCTGCAATGCAGGGCTTTGTTTCTTAGAAGACCATATATAGCACTACTTAATTTTTAAAACCGGTTTCAGGTGATAGATTCCTGTTCCAACCTGATGGATTGATAATGCTGCATCAAAATCGATCAGCAAAGAATCCAGTGTAGTATTCAGTTGCTTATTCACTTTTATCTTCAGACCGGATTCAGAACCGCTTGGTATTGTAAGCGGATATGCCACCCCGGCCACTTTTATTGAGTTGGCAGACCCCAACACAAACCTTATTTCTTTCACATAGTTGGTGGGTAAGAGTCCGCTTGCCAGCAATGTATCCACTCCGTTTTGTAAACCGAGTAAATTATAAATACCGGCATTCGTTGTAAGATTAACCCATCCGGTAGAGTCATCTTGCAGATTTACTCTTACCTGCTGAATATCTACATTTACCTCTTCAGCGTTAACAGGGTTATCTGTTAATCTTATTTTCAATGTGGTTGATGTTTCATTATTTTTTGAACAGGCAACCAGTACTGCGGCAAATGCGACCACAATTACAGAAATAATAATTGTTATTCTTTTCATATGCTTGTTTTTAGATCCTCTTAACATAGAAAACCATGCCAAAAAGCGGCAGCACTTGTGCAAAAAATGAATAATTTAAATACAGGGAATTGCAGATCAGTTATTTCTGCCGGATAATAAATACGGCAGGTACAGGCCTTTGGCCATTTTTGTCAGATGTTTTAATAGTTTCTCTCCCATTAATAAGCAGGCAACTGCTGCCGCCACCATCAAGATTAAGGGCTTCCCAGCAGCCGAGATCCTTTAGAATCTGCGCTTCTTGGGTAAGTGTAGCACCACCGGCATTTGGATTCCGGCCTTCCACAACAAGTATTATCAGCTTATTGTCTTTGGAATAACCCATTGCTGTGCGGGGATGCTTATCGTTGATGGCTTTACCGGTAAACATTTTCTCCTCTTCATTTGTTATTTTCACTTCTCCATGCTGCAACAGAACCGGGCCACCGCCAACAGATGTTTTCACTCTCCATTTTTTCCAGTTATTAGGGTCTTCGATCCTGGTTTCGGCTGTGCCTCTTTTTGTTTTGAAGTAAACAAAATTTGTTGGAGGCTTCTGTGAAGCAAAAGCTTTCCATTCAACTGTATCTGATTTTATCCAGGCTATATCGGCATTTCCTTTTCTACTTATCCCAAAAGCACTAAGATGTGGCATAGAAAAGTGTACAGAATCTTTCCCCTTGCCTTTAACCAGCCGATGGTTTGTAGATAACATTTGGCCATCTTTATCACCACATTCAAATTCTGATTGGTTTCAAACGAGAAAAAAGTGCAGTTAACCACAAGTAGTGGCTTATCGTTCTTTTCATAAAACTGTGCAGGCGTAAATCGTCGTTTATAAGTAGTATCGGCAGTAAAATCTAATTTCTTATCCTTTAAATCCGCAATTACATAATAAGCCCTGAACGGAGACGTATCAATCTTTGCATCTGTATAATAAACATGAACGGATTTTGGCAGCGGGTGGTATAACGAATCAACATTCCGCCATGTAACCTGTGCAGAAAGAAATATTGAATTTAACAAAAGAACCAGAGTATAAAGCCCCTTTTTCATTCTTCCAAAAATTAAATAGTACACCGAGCAACAACACCTTAAGCCTTTTACCCTTTGCCTTCCACCCTAACCCCTGCTGCTCTCCCATTCTCTTCTTCCCAATCCTGCAATTACATGCTTCTCACTCCTGTAAGAAGAACGCACCAGCGGTCCGCTTTCCACATAATCAAGCCCAAGGCTGTAGCCAATCTCCCTGTATTCAGCAAACTCATCAGGATGCACAAACCTTACCACCGGCAGATGCTTTTTAGTAGGTTGCAGGTATTGACCAATTGTCACCACATCGCAGCCATTATCACTCAGATTTTTTAATGACTGTATTACTTCTTCCTTTGTTTCGCCCAGACCAAGCATTATTCCACTTTTGGTACGCATTCCGCCTTGTTTCAGTGTCCTTATAACTTCCATACTTCGCCAGTAGCGGGCCTGTATCCTCACCTGTTTTGTAAGCCGTTCTACTGTTTCAATATTGTGGCTCACCACCTCAGGTGCGGCATCAACTATCCGCTGTATATCTTCTTTATTACCTTTAAAATCAGGTATCAGTGTTTCCAACGTAGTCTGCAGATTAAGCGTTTTAACTGCTTTAATTGTATTGTGCCAGATTGTAGAACCCCCATCTATTAGTTCGTCACGGTCAACAGATGTAATAACAGCATGTTTCACCTTCATCAGGTGTATTGCTTCTGCCACCCGCTGTGGCTCATCCCAATCAACCGGGTCAGGCTTGCCGGTAGCAACTGCACAGAACCCGCAACTCCGGGTGCAGGTATTACCCAATATCATAAATGTGGCAGTACCTTCACCCCAGCATTCACCCATATTTGGGCAATTACCGCTTTCGCAAATGGTGTGAAGTTTATGATTATCCACCAGCCCACGAACATGTTTGAAGTTTTCTCCTACAGGCAACTTAACCCGCAACCAGTCTGGTTTTTTTACACGGGTATTATCTGGTAACGCATTTACAACAGGAAGTTCAGTCATCCGGCAAAAATAAAGGCATTATTTACGTTGTCCAAACAGCAGGGCTATATAGGCCTGAAAAAAGAATTGCTTTTCCTTGGCTCCAAAATAGATAGGTATCTTTGAGGCATAGAATTCTCCGCTCAACCCGATTTCTATACCCGTAACAACTTCGTTAAAACGGCCATAATCAAAGCGTAAGCCTGCTTTGGCAAAAGCACCGGGTTTTAATTTCAGCTCATTCCAGCCTTTCCCCAGTCCGCCTGAACCCACAATAGTTGGTCCAAGAAATAATGAACTGTCGGCAACAGAATACTTAATTAATTTATTCTCGCCACCATTTGGATCCTCTACTTCAACATAATAAGGGCGCAACAGGCCAAGGGCCAACCCGCCATTGTAAAGGGCAGTAACGGCCACACCATTTTTGTTTCCTTTCTGTCCCAAAATATACTGCTGGCCATAGCCAAGCGTAACCTGGTAAAAATTATTAAGCTTGCCGTATATATATGGATTTCCAAAGAAAACAATATTGGAAGATTTTTCTTCTTTGGGATGTTTTATTTCGGTGATATCAATACGGTAAATATTTGTTCTGCGGTTGGTTTTCATACGCCCCAGTTCGAAAAAAGCACCATAACCATTGTTCCTGAACTGAACACCAAAAACACTTTGCTTTTCGTATACAAGTACCCCTTCCTCGGCCTGGCGGATAAGTTCATTAACTTTTTGGCGGCGCAGTTCTTTTTTGGTTTGCTGCTGTACGCCACGGCGTGTTGTATCCTGTGCAAAAGATATAACTGCCAATGCTACAAATATTATCAGGAATAATAGTTTTTTCACGGAGATACTTTTTAGTATTACTTAAACGTAAATTTAGGGCAAAATATTGATAATGACTTCGACTGTAGTTTATAATGGGGGTTTAAGAACAACCTGCACCCACCTGTAAAGCGGCTCCTTTTTTGAAACGGATGCCCCGACAGATAATAATGGTAAAGGCGAACGGATTTCGCCCACAGATATGCTGGCCACCAGCCTTGCTGCCTGTATGATAACTGTGATGGGAATAAAGGCCCGCAGCATGGATTTTGATCTTGATAATATTAAAATTGAAGTACTCAAAATAATGAAAAGCGACCCCCGCCGGGTGAGAGGCATAGAATTAACATTTCATATACCTGATGAACTTAAGCATTTAGATGAAAAAACCAGGACCATCTTAAAAAATACCGGCGAAACCTGCCCCGTTATTAAAAGCATCCATCCGGATATTGATGTGAAGATTGATTGGGGAGTTTGGATGTAAGCCAGATCTGGCTTATAATTAATAACCTATGCATATTCTTAGATATATTCTCCCGTTTCTTACTTGTGTATTTCTAACCCGTTGTGTCTGTTCGCAGCTATTATACACGGAAGGGAAAAAATAATCAAAAAAGATCTTACCGAAGAAAGCTATAGCCAGCTCAGGAAACTTTTACAAAAAATTCTTTAAAAAAGAATAGACAGTATCAGGCAGTTAAGAAAAGGTGTTTCAATTTTCGAGTACAGGGAAAAAGCTAAAAATCTGAATAAAATAAAAAAGTGGAATGCTTCAATTATAATTGATAGTTCCAGCCAGATTTACAAAATACTATTTGACAAAAAAAGTATTTGTGGTAATTCCGCCATTATCCTTCCGGACAGAAGAGTAATTATCTTCTTGTCAGACTCACACTTTACTGCACTATACTGTGATCGAGAAAAGATTTTAAACATTCTTTCAGCTCCTTGAGTCAGCTTTCAGCAACACATTTCCCACACTGCACTCCAAACACCGTTTTTTATTACAGTACTCATTTTTAAGTTCGATTAAGGCCTGACTGTCAAAAGAGGTTTTATTCTCTATAGTCAAAAGTTGAAACCCGTTTGTAATATTGTTTGCTTCTGCTGCTGTTTGCTCCAGCCATAGCAGGGCTTTGTCTTTGTATCGTTGTTCGTTGTGGTAAGCACCATAAGCAAACAGCACAGGGCAAATAGTGTTGATGATGATGTTATCAATCATTGCACTCCCCAGTTTTTTCTTCTTGAAAGCAGATTCTTCGTCAAAGCGGTAATGATAATGCCAGTAATCGTTGGCGGTTACATCAAACCAGGTTCTTACATCTTTCACACTCTCAGCCTCTTTAATCTTTGAGAACAGGTGCGCCGAATGATGCACCAGCATAGCTAATTGTGCCAGCCGCACAGTGGGAAAATTGCCCGGCCGCATCCGCAGAAAATGGACAAGTATATTAACCGGCTTCAGGTTGTATTTCTGTTTCAGAAAGCCATATTCCTTTTGCAGCATTTTGGGGTAGTCTTCGACAAAAGCAGCTTTTAGCAATCCAGACTGCCCCAGCAGCAATGCTTCCAACTGATGCACCTGGTTTTTATTTTTAGCAAGAAAATTCACCGGAATACTTCTTGCAATGGTTTCAAAGGCCTCAGCGTTAACCGTTATACCAAAATTGCGGGCCAGCAGCCACCAAAATGTTTCTTCCCAATGGTAATTGGTTTCTTTGAGAAAACTTTCAGCTAATGCCGATTTGCGTATCAGCCGCTCAGCCACCAGTCTGTCTTTCCAGCTTTTCCAGGTGATGATTCTTACTGTGCTGATACTTTTTTCGCAGGGAATAAATGATTGGGCATTCATCATCTCTTCATATCGTTGCAACAATATTTTTGAAACTCTTCCTTTCAGTTCAAGTACGGGGATATTAGCTTCTTCCTTGTCATGCTCCCACACTACATGCAGCATTACATTATTGTAATTATTATCGTCTTTGTGTTTGTGTTTTCGCCAGTCGGATGTTTTCAGATGCAGTTCAACTGCTCCGGCCCATGTTGTTTTTCCAATCCTGATCTTAGCATTTGAAAAATCCGGTCCCTGGTTCGTATTATAATTTCCCGGAAAACTAATGGTAACTTCTTCGCCGGCAATCGTTGACAGTCTGGATTTATTGAAATACTGAAACTGCCAGATGAAATGTAAAAGTCTTTCATTAATTGCCATAACAGGTCTGAAGTTTAAGGTTTAATGTACTAAAATTAATTGTAGGATGTACTAATCACTAATCGCCATTCACCATTGACCGTAAAGCTCTCACTACCCTGCTCACCGGCAACCCCATTACGTTGTAAAAATCGCCATTAACAGATTTTATTCCCACTACTCCTATCCATTCCTGAATGGCATAGGCACCGGCTTTATCATATGGCTTATACTTATCAACATAAAATTCTATCTGCTCAACCGATAAATGGTGAAACTCCACTTCAGTAATATCGGAAAAAGCTATTTCCTCTTCTCCATTCCTGATGACAACACCGGTTATTACACGGTGCTTTTCCCCCGATAATGCAAGCAGGATGCTTACTGCATCTTCCCGGTGAACCGGCTTGCCGATAATATTATTGCCCAGAACTACAATCGTATCAGCTGCCATCACCACTTTATCGGTTGCGATATCCTGCTGCACAGCAACAGCCTTGTTGCGGGCAATGTGAATAGCCACTTCTTCGGGCTGCAGGCCGGGCGGAAAATTTTCATCAGTGTCCTTTGTAATAATTTCAAATGGCACTTCTGCCCATTCAAGTAATTGTTTACGCCTGGGTGACTGAGATGCTAATATAATCGGGTTCATAAGTAAAAGTAAAAAAACAGCATAGACAGGATACCTGTCAGCATTACAAATTTTGTAAGATTGCTAAAATGACTGAAATGGACAGTTGTATTACTTTCCTTCAGCTTTAATAATACAAGAATAAGTGGTGCAACTATGGCTATCAGCAAATAGATAACGGCCATCCACCATTTAAACTGCAGCACATAAATCTGTAATACAACCAGTGCGGCAATCAATACAATTAACCAAACAGCCACATACACTTTGGTGGCATTAATACCCCAAACTATCGGCATTGTTTTACAGCCATATTTAGCATCACCCGGCATATCTTCCATATCCTTCACTGCTTCCCGTATCAATGAAATGATAAATGCAAATCCTGCATACAATACGGCAAGTCTGAAAAAACGAAGATGCTGTGCATCAAAAGCATCACCCAGATCAACCTTGGAAAAAAAAATGACAAGTATACTCCAGGCAGTTAATGCAGCAATAACAACATTTCCTGTAAGCAGGCTTTTTTTAAAGTTGGTAGAGTAAAACCATAACAAGGCAGTGCATAGAACATTTACCAGTATGAGATACCATTTTTCTGCAAATGGCACGGCAAGCACCGTAAGAAAAATGCCCGCTGTGCTCAGCATAAAATGCCAGGCAAGTGCCCAGCGGCGGTTAATTACTTTATCCACCACCATCCTGCCGGGTTTATTTACCTCGTCTATGTTGATATCAAAATAATCGTTGATGATATAACCTGCGGCCGCAATAAATAAAGAAGCAAAAAGCAGCAGAATGAAGCTACACAGGTCATTATCCGGAACATTTCCTTTGTATAGCGGTTGGTAAATACAAAGCTGGAAAAGTACTTGAGTAAGAGCCAAAAAAATAAGATTGGGCAGGCGAATCATTCTCAGGAAAGCGGCTGTCAATCTCATGTAATAATTTTGAGGAAAGATAGTATAAAAAAATGCTTAGTAAAAGGTACCAGGTACGAAATATTATCTCGATGCAACATCCGTACTATAATTCCATTTACCGTTTCAGCTTCAATACCTTTTCAATCACATCTCTTACGCAGGCATCACCGCCTTCGAGGTGAGAAATATATTTGGAAATTTCTTTTACCTCTGGCACTGCATCAGCAGGGCAACAGGGCAAGCCAACAGTAAGTAAGGCAGGAATATCTGGCAGGTCATCCCCCATATACAGCACTTCTTCTTTTTTTAGATTGTGCTCCAGCATATACTCATTCAGGTACTGCTTTTTGTCATGTACAGACATGCTGATTTCCTGCACACCGAGTTTTTCGAGCCGGTCCTCCACCTCCGGCGAAGTTCCCCCAGAGATTATTTTTACCCTGAAACCATTTTTAACGACCATCTGCAATGCAAAGCCATCCTTAATATGCATACGTCTTGCCTGCAGGCCACCGCTAAGCACCAGCACTGTGCCATCCGTAAGCACACCGTCTATGTCAAAAACAAAGGTGGTAATTGGTTTGAATAGCTCCAGTATATTCATGATGATAAGTTTACAGGTTGAAATGTTGATAAGAAAATTACTGGTTAACCTTTCAACCGGCTGTTACTTCTGATTATCCCTCCACTCGTAAACCCAACTGCTTTGTATCATTTCCAGGTGGCCCTCATTGCTGTCTTCTCTCTTTCCCTCAAAGCCCGGAATTTCTAAAACCCATTCCAGCAGGTCAGTAAAGCGGATGCGGTAAATCTTTGATTCAGTAAATTCATCGCCAAATCGTTCGTACAATTTGAGGGCAATGTCTTCGTAGTCGTTCCAGTTTATCGGCGGTTCAAAGTGATTCATAAAAGAATGATCTGAAGTCTGAGGTCGGATGTCTGAATTGTGAAATATATTGCCGGTATCAGATTTCAGACTTCTTAATTCAGACATCTGACTTCCGGCTCTTTCTTATTCTCCCAAAAATTGTGTCTGGTCAGGTAAAGTTACCTCAATGTAGCCTTCACCATCATTTAAAAGCGACTGACAACCCAGCCTTGAGTTGAGTTTTGGACTGATAGCCCTGTCAATAAAATCCTCTTCTTTGTCACTGAGTTCATCAATATGCTCCATCCCTTTTTCTACGTAAAGGTGACAGGTGGTACAGGCGCAAACACCGCCGCAGTTGTGGTGCAGCTCAATGTCGTTTTTTAGAGCTACTTCCAGCAGGCTTTGCCCGGCTTCTACATTTTCCAATGTTAGCGGCTCCAGCCCTTTTTGTTCAAAATTGAATTTAATTGTGTACATCTCTTCTTTTCGTATTTGCTGCAAATGTAGTGGTTAAACAAAAAATGGATTTACTTGTTCGGGAAAAGCAGATTTAAATACCAAATAGGGAATAATGAATGTTGAAATGTGAGAGACATTCAATTAAATATCAGTATCATTTCATTAACTGAATACTCTCCGTCAACTGCTCATACACCTTCTTTATCTCAGGATGCTTTTCAAGCATAGCCAGGTGTTTTTGAATTGTCTCTTTGTCATTCCTCATCGCCGGGCCTGTTTGTACCTGCGATGGCAAAACTGTCTTTATCCGCATAGCTGTTTCTTCTATCAGCGGCAGCAGTTGCATAAAATCAAGCCCTTCTTTTTTACAATATTCTTCAGCAAGACAGTACAAATGATTAGTGAAGTTACTTACCAGCACGGCAGCCACATGCAGTTTTACCCTGTCCTCATCGGTCACCATTGAAACATTTTCATTTGAAATTGATTTTGCCAGTAATCCAAGCACTTGTTTTGTCTTTTCATCGCTGCCGTCAAAAAAAACAGGCACCTCAGGCAGGTTTATCATCTCTTTTCGCAGGCTTTGCAACGGATAAAAAACACCGTAGTGTTCCGTTACTTTTTTCAGTACTTCCTTAGGCACTGATGCTGCTGTGTGTGCCACTACTTTACCCGGCAGTTTTAAATCGATTATTATTTCCTCAATGGCCGCATCACTGATAGCAATAATATACACATCGGCCGTTTTACTAATAGTGCTTTTGTAATTAGTGGATTCAGTATCCCACTCATAAGCCAGTTCTGATGCCGCTTTGGCATTGCGGCTGAAGATTTGAATAATGTGATGGCCGGCTGCTTTAAATTTTCTTCCCAGCACTGCTGCTACATTTCCCGAACCAATTATTACGATATCCATAATGTCCCATTTTTATTTACTTATTTTTCATTTCGCAATTTTGCTACAAGAGAGAATGCAAAATTCATTTAATTAATGCTGCGTAGTTTTGCATCTATGAAACTGTCGCAACGGATAGCTCTCCGGTACATAAGAACAAAATTCCGTCTTCTTTCAGCCATCTCCAAAAGAAAAGCTGCAGAAAAGGCTTTTGAGCTTTTCTGTACACCGCAGTACCGCAACAAAAAGAAACTGCCAAAGATTTTTGAATCTGCCGAAAACCTGCAACTGAAGGTGGAAAGCAGTGCCGTTAAAGGCTGGCGCTGGAATGCAGGCGGCGAAAGAAAAGTGCTCATCATCCATGGCTATGAATCCTCAGCCATCAACTTCGACCGGTATGTAAAGCCGCTTATTAAAAAAGGTTACGAAGTACTGGCTTTTGATGCCCCCGGGCATGGCCGCAGCGGCGGAAAACAGATAAATGCACCACTCTACCGAAGTACAATTAAAGAAATCAATAAACGGTTTGGTCCCGTAAAATCATTTATGGCACATTCATTTGGTGGCCTGGCAGTAAGCCTGGCGCTGGAAGAAACCAGCCATACTTCTGACTATCGGCTGGTGCTCATAGCGCCTGCCACAGAAACGGTTACTGCCATTGACTCTTTTTTCAGTTTTCTGAAACTCGACCCGGCAATAAGACCTGAATTTGAAAAAATAATCATCAGGCGAAGCGGAGTAAGTCCCGACTGGTTTTCTGTTAAACGGGCAATGAAACACATAAAGGCACAAGTATTGTGGGTTCATGATGAAGACGATGAAATAACACCATTGAAAGATGTGCTGGAACTAAAGAATAAGCAACTTCCCAATATGAAATTCGTAATTACCAAAGGTTTGGGGCACCGCCGTATTTATCGTGACAACAAAGTGACCCGTCAGATTGTTGATTTTTTTATGAAGTTCCTAACCGCAATACTACTTTTACTCATCAGCAGTTCCTGCCTCAAAAAGAAGAATGAACCTATGCCTGCAAATAACAATACCAGCAATAGCACCACAGCAAATAAGTACTACTGCCTTGCCCTTGGCGACTCATATACCATTGGCGACCGGCATAACTGCTGCTGCCAGCCAGGAGCCTTTCCGCACCAGTTACGATTTGGTTACTTTATTAATTGGTGTAAATAATCAATACCGTGGCCACAGTGTTGATGACTACAAACCCCAATTTGAAGAACTGCTTAAAAAAGCTATACAGTTTGCCGGAAACAGGCCCGGGAGAGTAGTTGTACTTTCCATTCCGGATTGGAGTGTTACTCCTTTTGCAAATGGAAGGGACAGGGCTCAGATAGCCAGGGAAATCGACAGTTACAACGCAGCAAATAAACTGGTATCGCTTAACTATAATGTGCACTACATCGACATCACTCAGTGGACAAGAGAAGCCGCAAACGACCCGTCGCTGCTCGCTGCAGATGGCCTCCATCCTTCCGGAAAGGAATACAGGAGATGGGCAGAAAAAATTGCTGCCTATTTCAAAACGAAAATCTGAAGTCAGTTATTCTTCTTTTCTGTAACACATGTTTGTCCAAAAAAAATTGTTTTTTCATTGGCTAAAACGGGTAAATGGAATTCAATTTCAACGGACAAATCACCAGATATTATTCAGGCAATTTGTTGATTGCAAACAGCACTTCTGCATTCATCAAAAAGATGATTTAATAAAAAATTCATAACCTTGCCCTAACTTGCGGCCCCCAAACAGATAGTTTGGCCTGTTTGCCGGAGCACCAATGAATTAATAATTAATGGCACTAATTGCGTAGGCAGACATATATAATATTGTATCCTTTATGGCGAAGAATTTACTGATAGTTGAAAGCCCTGCGAAAGCAAAAACAATTGAAAAGATACTGGGGAAAGATTTCCAGGTTAAAAGTTGTTTTGGCCACATCCGTGACCTCGAAAAGGCCGGTATGGGTATTAATATTGAAAAGAACTTTGAACCCAGCTACATCGTTCCTGCCGACAAAGAAAAAGTGGTCAGTGAATTGAAAAGACTGGCCAAAAGCTCCGAAGAAGTCTGGCTGGCAACGGATGAGGACCGTGAAGGTGAAGCCATCAGCTGGCACTTGTGTGAAGTACTGGGACTGAATCCAAAGACTACAAAACGTATTGTTTTCCACGAAATTACCAAACCCGCCATACAGGATGCCGTTAAGAACCCCCGCAAATTAGATATGAACCTGGTGATGGCCCAGCAGGCCCGCCGGATACTCGACCGCATCGTGGGTTTTGAACTTAGCCCTATTCTCTGGCGAAAAATGAGTATGCGCAACAACCTCAGCGCCGGACGGGTGCAGAGTGTGGCCGTTCGCCTGATTGCTGAAAGAGAACGGGAAATAAATGCCTTTACTCCCATCAGCACTTTTAAGATTGAAGGCTTATTTTCTGCAAAAGATGTTACTGATAAATTGGTAACCTTTTCTGCCGAAGGCAAAAAGCAAAATACTCCCGACGATGCAGAAGCTTTTCTGAAAAGCTGCATCGGCGCCACTTACAAGGTCAGCGACATTCAGGTAAAACCGGGCAAGCGTTCCCCCGCCCCGCCTTTTACCACTTCAACCCTGCAGCAGGAGGCTGCCCGGAAATTAGGATACGGTGTGGCCCGTACAATGCAAATAGCACAGCGCCTTTATGAAAATGGTTATATAACATATATGCGTACCGACAGTGTGAACCTGAGCAACACTGCCCTCGGCGATATTACCAACACGGTAAAAAGCATGTATGGCAAAGACTATCACCAGTTCCGTAAGTATAAAAACAAAAATGAAAGTGCCCAGGAAGCACACGAAGCTATACGCCCCACATATATGAGCAACAGCACCATACAGGAGGCTGAATGGCAACGCCTGTACGAACTCATCTGGAAGCGAACAATGGCCTGCCAGATGTCTGATGCAGAATTAGAGAAAACTACTGCAAAAATTTCTATTTCAACGAATAAAGAAGAACTAACCGCCAGCGGCGAAGTGCTTAAATTCGACGGTTTCCTGAAAGTGTACCGGGAAGATAAAGATGAAGACGAACTGGAAGAAGCAGCCAACGAAGGCATGCTGCCGCCGCTGACAGTGGGTCAGCAATTACCGCTGAAAGAACTGAAAGCCACCGAACGTTTCAGCCGCCCGCCTGCCCGTTACTCAGAAGCATCATTGGTTAAAAAGCTGGAAGAACTCGGCATCGGCCGCCCTTCTACTTATGCACCAACTATCTCTACCGTTTTGAAAAGAGGCTATGTGGAAAAACGGGATAAGGAAGGCACGGTAAGAAATTTCCGGGTGCTGTCCTTAAAGAAAGATGCCATCAGCAAAGTCACAGAGAAAGAAAACACCGGGGCGGAAAAATCCAAGCTCTTCCCTTCCGACCTCGGCCTGGTGGTAACCGACTTCCTCATCCAGTACTTCGACGATATAATGGATTACAGCTTTACGGCACGCATCGAAGAAGAGTTTGACGAAGTTGCCGAAGGCAAAATGAAGTGGAACAGCATGATTGACGATTTCTACACCCCTTTTAAAAAGGATGTGGAGAAGACCATCGAAAATGCAGAACGCATAAAAGGCGAAAGAGAATTAGGCACTGATGCCGAAAGCGGCAAACCGGTGGTGGCCCGCATGGGACGCTACGGCCCGATGATACAGATTGGCAGCGCCGACGAGGAAGAAAAACCCCGCTTTGCCAAGATACCCACCGGCCAGAGCATTGAAACCATTACGTTTGAAGAAGCCATGGCCCTCTTTGGCGCACAGGGCAGCCTGGGCAGCTATGAAGGAAAAGAGATTTCCGTAAACGTGGGCCGCTTTGGTCCTTATGTAAAATGGGGCGATGATTTTATCTCCATTCCCCGCGGCACCGACCTTGCCACAGTTGACCTCGACAAAGCCATACATTATATAAAGGCCAAGCAGGTGGCCGATGCGCCGGTAGGCAATTATGATGGCAAAGCCATTACCAAGGGCAAGGGCCGTTTTGGTCCGTTTATTAAGTGGGATGGCATGTTTATCAATGTGCCTGCCCGGTACAAGTTTGATAACCTGAGCCAGCAGGATATGGATGAGCTGATTGAAGCCAAAGTAAAGAAAGAAGCTAACCGCTATATACACCGCTGGCCCGAAGAAAACATATCGGTGGAAAACGACCGCTGGGCACCCATTATTAAGTTTGGCAAAAGAAGATACGCCTGCCAAAGAAAAAAGATGATACCCGCTACAGCGCCGAAGAAGCCGCCGCTTTTACGCTGGAAGATATAAAGCGTTTATGAAGCCGAAATACCCGGTGCTTTTGTGAAGAAGCAAAAGGCAGCAAAGAAAGCAGCGCCTAAAAGAGCAGCAAAGAAAACGGCTGTAAAGAAAGCGGCGAAGAAGAAATAACATTTTATGTCATTCCAATTCAAGTATAAATTAACTGAGGATGACTATGCAGAGTATAATGCTTTTTCTTCGTGGTTTGCACCTTGGTTAAAGAGAGAAAGGCTGAGAACTCCGTTCTTAGGACTTCACTTTATGGTGTTGTTACAATATTAGCAACTCTAATTATTCTTCAAAGAATCAATCCTCCCAAAAAGAGCCATCCTGAAGTATTGATAATTGGTTAGTTATTTTTTAACAATTTCTGTTCTAGAATCATTTTTACGAGGCCCTTTCGGAATTAAGTCACGGGCAAGGAAACATATAGTTAAGGAAGAAAACGCATCTTTCTTCAATGAGTCTGAGATTGAGTTTGGAGAAGAGGGAATTACTAACATTGATAAACAGCAACAGTCGTTTCATAAATGGGAAAGCATAGTAAAATACGCCTCTGTTAAAGACTACTTTTTATTTATATGGGTTCAGCACAGGCATATATTTTACCAAAAAAACTTTTCAAGTCTCAAAAAGAGATAGAGAGTTTTGAAAAATTTCTTCTTACTAAAATTCCTCTTTCTTCTTCATTCCGTTCGACCTAAAAATGTACTTTTCAGTTATGAACTCCTTATCTGACAGTCCCGCTCTGACCATAACAAAACAGAAGCAAATAAACTGCCCTTCAGAAAATTTGCAACTCAATGACTGGATATTATAAATACAAAAAAGTAGCAAAGTAACTAATTAGAATAACTTTTCTTATATTCACGTCCTAATTTTTAAATATGCTGGCATTGGGTCATGTATATTTAAGCAATAGTGACAAGCATATCAACTGGGCAGATATTTCATTGTTGTTGGTAGCTAGTGAATATATTTTGAACAGATTCGTTAACACTGATGGATGACATAACATAACTCAATAACTAAAACTTCACAAAATGGATTATTCAAAAAGAAAAAATGATTGGGAGGATAAATTTTTTAAGCACCTTGACGAGAAGCACCCAAACTTGGTTGACTATTTCAATGGGAAAATTCTTTTTCCCCAAATATAGAAAACCCGGAAATTATCTATGCTGGATATACAGAGCCAGAATACAACGGGGAAGATAAAAATTTAAAAGTGGATATGTTTAAGGTGTTTGAGGGATATTTAATTTTTCAAACCCGGTATGTACCACATTTAGCTTGGTAGTCTAATATTATTAATTTGCAAAGCATCGGGGCTGACAACCTAATCGTATAAGAACAATTCTTTCCCCCGGAGTCTCCTACTAAAGATACTAATCTTAATGCTTTTTCAGGCAGCGACTCGGGCTGCTACGGAAGAAACCGCTGAATTAATTTCTTTAACATTTTCACGCCGTTACTGGTGTTGAGTGCTGGCATTACGGCGGAAAGGCAGGCACCAGCAACACAACGATGTTTCCACCTCCCCAGCGCCTTGCACCGCCGTACTTTAAAACTCACATTACTATAAACACTTGCAAGGCGGGGCACTATGGCTCTGAAAACAACAGCAGCAAAACAAACAATAATCCCTGCACCCCGATCCCATGGACATAAACCATTATTAACGATAACTTTATATGATTCCCCGGTACAATCAGTATTTTCGGGGCAATGGTAGCACCCCGCACATATAAAATAAAATTTTTTGAGCAGGTAATTGCCGGTGGCAGCATCATCTCTTATACCGACAAACAAAAAGGCCTGCAGTTTCTTGTTTCCTTTTTTGGTGAGATACGTCCCGGCACCTTTAGCCGCCGCAAAACGGCCATCCGTAACCTGGAGGCCGTTACCCAATACATCGGCAACAATAAAATATTGCTGGCCAATTTTCAACATGCTGTGCTGTCGCAACTGCTGCAGGCCCGCCTTACCACTGCCTTTACCCAAAGCGGCATACCGCTGGCCCGTGGCTTCTGGCAGGAGCTGTCGAACCGCCTTAAACATAAACTGCTGCCCCGCCTGCAGGACGAAAACGATTTTCTCTACACCATCAACCATGTGTTCTATAAAAAAGATGACTTTAAATGGGTGGAGGCTATACCGCGGCAGCAGTGGGTGCAGTTTTTTGAAAAAGCCGGTATGAACTTCAATGCCGGCAGCAGCGGCCTGCTGGCCGAACTGCTGCATTCACTCAAAGTACTCTCCTACCATGTGGCGCAACTGGGGCTGGAAAAAGAAGTGGAACAATACCTGCCTGCTGCCGAACGGCAAAAAAGCAATACACCATTTGTATTGCAGAACTATGCTGTACACGAACTGGAGAACCAGGTACAGGCACATGCGGCAGATGAACACATTACCGCTGCATCACTGCAACTGAAACAACAACTGGTGCGCTGTTATGAAATGATACAGCATATACGCAATGGCCACTCTGAAAAAGGTGCCAGCCTGCAGCAAACCTATTTGCTGCTGTTGCTTGCCAACAGGCTGCAACGTATGCAACTGATTACCGACATGCTGGATGCCGACAAGCAGTTTGACACAGGCAGCTTTGCCGATCTGTTCCGCCTGCTGGTACGTTATGAAAAACGGAAGAACAGTATTAAAGAATTTCTGTCGCAGAGTGTGGGCTACCTGGCTTACCAGATTGCCGAACACAAAGGCAACCGCGGCCATAAATACATTACCGAAACCCGCAGGCAGTTTTATAGGATGGTACGCAGCGCTATGGCGGGCGGGTTTATTATTTCATTTATCGCCATTTTTAAAAACCTGCTGGGCAAGCTGGTACTGGCTCCCTTTCCGATGGGCTTCTTATACAGTATTAACTACAGCGCCGGTTTTGTGCTGAATGATGAAACCAAATCAACACTGGCCACTAAGCAGCCAGCCTTTACAGCCAGTGCGGTGGCTGCATCGCTTGACAATAAACGGGTGGGCGAACCGGATATTGATAACCTGGCAGCAACAGTGGCCAAGGTATCACGCAGCCAGATTGCTTCTTTCTTTGGTAACCTCATCATCGTTTTCCCGCTTACGTTTGTGCTGGCATGGCTGTATCATCACTTTTACGGTGTTAAGATTGCAGATGGAGCTGCTGCATTTGCCCTGCTGAAGGCGCAGCATCCGTGGCGCAGTGCGGCATTGCTGTATGCCTGCTTTACCGGTGTGTTTTTATTTGTAAGCGGTATTATTGCCGGTTACTGGCAAAACAAAATACAATATGGCCAAATAAAAGAAAGACTGAAACATCACCCCGGACTGAAACAATCCTTCTCTGCCCGGCTCTTAGACAAAATGGCAAACTACATAGAGAAACACCTGGGAGCACTGATGGGCAGTGTGGCACTGGGTTTCTTCTTAGGCTTTTCGGGTGTGGTGGGAAAGATATTCGGCATCCCGTTCGACATACGGCATATTACCATATCTGCAGGCAATACGGCGATTGGTGTCTATGGTCTTGAAATTGAAAACATCCCGCCCTATTTTATGCTGGCAGTGTTTGGCGGTGTGCTGGGAATCGGTTTCTTAAATTTCCTGATCAGTTTTCTTCTTGCATTTATTGTGGCAGTAAAGTCGAGGGGCATTCACATGAGTGAGTACCCGAACCTGTTCAGAAAAGTGGTAAAGCATTTCTTCACACATACAAGAGAATTCTTTTTGCCACCGAAGAGGAAGAAGGAAGTTGTTTATAAACCTTTAGTGTAGTGGTGACGCTGCAGGGACTTCCCGATATTCATCTGGGCTAACTTCTCCCTCCCCGTCTTGCTTCACAAAAAAATGCTGCGCATCTCAGATTCACTTCGTGACTCTGCAGGGACTCGAACCCTGGACCTACTGATTAAGAGTCAGTAGCTCTACCAACTGAGCTACAGAGCCGGTAATGTGTAAAGCTATTGTAAGACGAAATATTGAACAATGATTTTTTACAACTATTTTTATCTCCCTAACAATAATCATAATAATGAAGGCTGTTTTGTTCTCTATTGTCCTGTTATTGTCATTCCATCTCTGTTTTTCACAAGCCAATGTACCGGATTGTAACATTTTCAGAAAAGGGACTTTCTCTTACAGAGACAGCATAAATAATACCATCAGAACTTTTGTACGAAAGAATAAAACACAGACGGAAAAAGACCCGGTAAACAAGAAAGTTATTAAATACAAGATTAAATGGCTAACTGAATGTGAATACAAACTCACACAAACCTGGACCAACGACAAAACCAGAAAGAATTTGAACAACAGTTATATAATTTACAAAGTAGTTCCGCTAACTGAAAAATCATTTTCATACTCATGTACCTGCGCCAATAATGAAATAGTGACTGGTGTAATTGTAAAAATGGATTAATATGCACCAACATTTACAAACTTTACTACACTGCATTGAGCTGGAAGAAAAAGAACAAAGCGAAAGATATAAATTAGACCAGCAGCATACACTGAAACAACTGAAAGCTGAGGGGCTGGCTCTGCATCCCATTATTGTTACCCGAAAAAACTTTGGCTATGCTGATTATCCTGAAATAACTTTTAAACTCAGCTTTCCTCCGTAAGCCAATCTTTTTAAAGACGGTTCAGCTATCGAATGTTTTATCGCCGGCGAAGAACCGGTAAAAGGAATACTGCTG
Source organism: Chitinophagaceae bacterium (assembly GCA_016719815.1). Taxonomy (GTDB): domain Bacteria; phylum Bacteroidota; class Bacteroidia; order Chitinophagales; family Chitinophagaceae; genus JJ008. Next base: position 58,384 of record JADJYK010000004.1, read on the forward strand.
GGGCTTGATGGCAGAAATGGTGAGTTCCGGCTCTTTGCCCCAGACTTTCCCGACTGGATAGAAGACAATGGTGTGGGCATAAAACTGGCACCCGATACCCGCACCACCACCATCATGAAGAAAGTGCTGAATGAACTGGAGGCTAACAAGAAACTGTTCAGGCTGTTTGAACAACTGCTTGAAGCAAAGAAAACAGGACACACACCTGCCCCGCTTTCACTTACGGACATTCCATTTCGTAATAAAGGGTTGAATGAAAGTCAGCAGCAGGCCGTAGCTGCCATTTTGCAAAATGAAAACGTTACGATTGTGCATGGCCCGCCCGGTACAGGCAAAACCACCACATTGGTAGAAGCTATCAATCAGCTTACTGCAAAGGGAGAAAAAGTAGTAGTCTCAGCTCCCAGCAATACAGCGGTGGATAATATTGCAAAAGGGTTAATTAAGAACGGTATCCGGTTACTGCGGGTAGGTAATACCAGCAAGGTGGATGAAACCATTTTTTCCCACACACCGGAGGGGCACCTCAATAATTCAAAAGTCCAGAAAGAAATAAAGCAACTGAAAATAAGGGCAGAAGAATTTCGCCGCATGGCGCTTAAATACAAACGCAGCTTCGGTAAGGCTGAAAGGGAACAGCGTAACCTGCTGTTTAAAGAAGTTAGAAGCATAAGAGAAGAAATAAAAAAACTACAGACTTATAATGAAGAAAAACTGTTTGAAGAAGCACAGGTAATTGCCGGCACACCGATAGGATTGCATGATGCCGGTATAAAAGATATTTCATTCAGCAGTCTTGTGGTGGATGAGGCCGGGCAGTGTATTGAACCGCTGGCCTGGTGCATCTTCCCTCTTGCCGGTAAGATTGTACTGGCTGGCGACCACTGGCAATTGCCGCCAACAGTACTCAGTAATAATGCCGCTGTTTTAGGGTTTAACACATCCATACTGGAAAGGGCTATTCCTGCAATTAACGAAGTATATCTGCTGAACACCCAATACCGGATGCGGCAGGCCATTGCCGGTTTCAGCAGCAATTACTTTTACAAAAGCCTGCTTCAATCTGCTGAACATTTATGCAACACCGGCACACATATCACTTTTATTGATACAGCGGGCAGTGGCTACGAAGAAAAACATGGCCCTGATGGTGTGAGCCTGCAAAACGAAGGTGAACTGAATATTGTAAGGCAACTGCTGGAAAGAGAAGCATTAGATGTATTACATACAGCATTTATTTCGCCTTATTCAGGACAGGTTGCAGCAGCTAAAGAAATATTGCCGTCAAACATGAGGATGAGTACGATTGACAGTTTCCAGGGACAGGAAAAGGAGAATATTATTCTTTCGCTGGTCAGGAGTAACAGTGATGGCGAAATAGGTTTTCTGAAAGACTACCGCCGCATGAATGTAGCCATTACCCGTGCCAAAGAACAGCTCTTTGTAATTGGTGACAGTGCTACTATTGGCGCTGATAAATTCTACAATGAATTTCTGTCGTATGTTGAGCAACACGGTTCGTACAGAACCGTATGGGAATTTGAATTATAGCTCACTCCGATTTGAAAACGGGGTTCTGCACACATTTAGCCACACTCTCATCCGGTTGCCGGCATTTCTTTCCATTAAGCATCGTAACTGTTTGCACTTGTGCTGTATTAAGTATTGCAGACCACGATACCGTTTTATCCTTATTAAAGTTTCCTACAGTCTTTTCCAGTGTTTCCCTGAAGTTGAATGTAAAGAACCCTCCATCGCTTACGGTTCCTGCCGACAGTTCACCTTTTTTAGCAGCGGTCATTATATACGACATCCGTTTAGGGTTCATGAAAAGTTCAATGCATTTATTCTTATTCCAGCCAACAGATGAAGTCCTGGTATTCGGTTCATCATTCAGCATATTGGCCGACTGGCTGGGATCGTTATTACAACAATCACTGATTACCAGGTTAAGCCTTGCCCCCATTGATTTTATTTTCTGAAAAACCATTTCCATATTCATTGCGTATTGTCCGCCAAAGGTCTGGTAACTCTTATCCCGAAGGTCCATGTAGGGAAAAGTGTAATTATCACGGCTGTCGCTGAAACCATGCCCTGAATAGTAGAACACGACAATATCCCCAGAAGAAGGTTTTAATGAATTGATTGCCTTCTCCACATTAACCTTACTGAAACTGTTGCCTTCTACTACTGTTGGGGTAAACCCAATTTGTAAAAACTCAGCCACCTCACTAAACAGGGAAAGGGTGCTTTCTTTATCTGTTACACATGTTTTGCCAATCTTCTTATCATTGGTATTGGCTACCAGCACCAGGTACAGCTGTGTTTTCTTCTGCTCTGATGTCAACCCTCTTGATGTAACCGCAAAAAGATTCTGATAAACCTCGTCTTCCTGTGTATAATACTGCAACACCAGTTCTTCAGTAAGGTCAGTCTGGTTCAGTAACCTGATATCGTCCAGTTTTCCAATCTCCTTTTTATCATCATCGCTTACAACCAATACAAAAGATGGCTCATAGAAACCGGCATCACTCAATTCAAATACAAAATTGTCGGCAATATAAGATGCACTACCTGTTATTTGTTTCGGATTTAAGCCGACAAAAATCAATAGAGTTGTATCCTCGCTTCCATCATCTTCCACACCAAAGTGCTCTTCCATTTCCATTTCAAAAACATTTCTGGTATTTGTTGCACTATCAAAGAAGGCCACCCGGATAATGCCGGTTCCGTCATCATTACGGTTGATAAGTGCCTTACAATCACCACGGCCATCTTTACAGTCAAAATGATAACTCAATTCGTATAATGTTTGTGAGAAGGAAGCCCTGCCGGCAAGCAGCAATAGCAACAACAAAGCAGATTTAAGCATGCTGGTTATTTTTGTTTCGATAGTGAAAATAATCAAAAAACCGATTAATCAATTTAAATCCTATATTTAATTACTACTTGAAACAAAACCAATAAGTCATGTTCTCTACTCCAAGAATAATTTCAGGTACTGCCAGGTTATTATTATTGCTTGGCTTTTTATTTTCCGCATTACAATCATTTTCGCAAAAGGCCAAAGCAGATAGTTTATCTAAAATGCTGAAGGCTGAAAAGATTGATACAAACAGGGTGAGACTGATGTGGCAGATGGGCAGTGCAATCAGCTTCTACAATCCTGATTCTGCGCTGGACATTGTACAGCAGGCATTATATCTTTCAAGAAATATTAATTATCCCGAAGGGGAATCCCGGTCACTGGGTGTGCTGTCCAATGCCTTTATAAGAATAGGGAACTATCCCCGGGCACTGGAGCTGAACATTGAAAAACTGAAACTGGAGGAACAGAGAAACAACCCGAGAAACCTTGCCAGTGTATTAATGAATATAGGTGTAGTGTATTCCATGCAGGAAGAATTTGAAAAGGCACTGGAGTATTATAGCAAATCTGATTCTGTTATCAAACAACATGCAATTGAAAAGATTGATTACAATATTGCCTTAAACAAAGGTGATGCGTACGACCGGCAAAATAAATCAGACTCATCGTTCAGATATTTTTTTCACTCATTAACACTGGCCAGGGTAAGGAATGAAGCGGATCTTATCGGCGCATCAATGACTGGCCTTGGCCATTCTTACCGTAAACTGGGTAAATATGAGGAATCGTTAACCAATTACCAGCAGGCCATTCGCTATCTTACTGAGGCTGACGATGATGAAATTCTGAGTGAGGCTTGTCTTGGCTTTGCGAGGCTGTTTAAGGAAAATAATAAGTTCGATTCCGCGAAGCATTATGCTAATATGGCCCTGGCCATAGCTAAAAGCGGCGGATTCCTTTCCAGAGAACTGGAAACAGCAATTTTCCTGACAGAACATTATAAAGGAATAAACAAAATTGACAGTGCTTTCAAATATTTGAGCTATGTAAGAAACCTGAATGACTCCGTTAACAGTAAAACAAAAATAAGAGAGTCGCAGATCATTTCGAGCAATGAGAAATTCAGACAAAATGAGATAGAAGAAGAAAAGCGGCTTGAAAAGAAAAAGCGTCACCAGCAACTGCAAATATTACTGATTGCTATTTTTATTCCAGGCTTTTTTCTGTTTACTTTCTTACTAAGCCGGATAAATATACCAGTCAGATTGATAAAACTCTTCGGCATATTGTCATTGTTGTTCCTCTTTGAATACCTGACACTTTTATTGCATCCGCGGGTTGCAAACTTCACGCACCATACCCCCATTTACGAAATACTCATTTTTGTTGGCATTGCTGCATTTATTATTCCACTACATCACCGTATGGAACACTGGGTAATAAAGAAATTAACAAGGCACAGGATAAAAAACCAGGAAACATCGACTCCGCCAGCACCAGTCGAAAATTTGCCTCCTGTTGCAGTGAAACAACTGCCAATTACCACAAAAAAACAAGTAAAAAAATTATCGCCGGCACAGCCTAACACTAAAAAGGGGAAAAATAGAAAAACCCGTTGAAATTCCAGTAATGAAAATCCAACGGGCAATTAAACCTGAAAAAAAATCGTTAATCTGTAGTTTTAACCGGTCTTGTATCTAAAACGCCGGTATCGCCAGTGTTAGCGGCAGTGTCATTTACTACCGGAGCCGGTTGTTCAACCTTAGCTGCAGGTGTGTCCGGGGTTGGATCTTTTTTCTCACTGCTATTATTACAAGCTGTAAGAAACAGCGAGAAAACAAATGTGCTCAGAAAAATCTGTGTGGTAATTTTTTTTTAGCTGGTTGGTCATGTTTATGTATTTAGAGGTTAATAATACAAATAAAAATAAAAATACCAAACAACGCATATGCCCCGGCTATTAACTGCTACTGCAGTTCAAAAATCAGTACTGATTTTGCAGGCACAGACAGTTTTTTGTCCAGGTTTAGCTCTTCGGCCGTAATTACATTGGTGGCCATTTTTTTGCCTTTTATTATTTCTGAAAAAAAGTTTTGTGTCTATCGAGGCGGGACTATTATTCTTATTCATCACCACCATAACAGTTTCTGTACTGTTATACCGGAAATACGTATATGTGCCATTTTGTGGTGCAAAATGCAATGTCTTTCCCTCATAAATGACAGGCTTTGTTTTACGCCAGTTGAGTAATTTCCTGAGAAATGTCTGAATACGTTGCTGGTCGGCTGTTAATCCTTCGCCAGTAAAACCGTTTACAGTATCACGGGTCCATCCGCCGGGAAAATCGGAACGAATCAGTCCATGGTCACCCGGTTTGGCTGTATTGTGCAGCAATACCTCAGTGCCGTAATACACCTGCGGAATACCCCTGATTGTGAGAATGTAGCTCAATGCCATTTGCATTAAATCCACATCATTATTAACGAAAGTAAACAGGCGGTTCATATCATGATTATCACCAAATACGAGCAGGTCATTAGGATTAGCATAAGCGATATCGTTTGCGAGACCTTCATATAATTTCACAATTCCTTTATCCCATCCTTCGGGCTCTGTTAATGCAGCCACTAATGCACTCTGCATCGGAAAGTCCATTGTACTCTTCATGCAACCATTATAACCGGTAGTATTCTGTTTCCCCTTTTGCCAGTAGGCTGCAATCAACGGGTTGTAGCTCCACTCTTCCCCTACAATACTGAAGTGAGGATATTCATTCATAATGCGGCAAGTCCATTGCTCCAGGAATTTCTTTTCAGAATAAGGATATGTATCTTGTCTTATTCCACCTAACCCCAGAGTTTCTGTCCACCAGATTGTATTCTGAATCAAAAACGCTGCAAGGAAGGGATTACTTTGATTCAAATCCGGCATGGAAGGAACAAACCAACCTTTTACCATCAGCTCTTTATCTGCCGCAGATGCGTAGAGGTCCTGATTCACAGTACGGCGATGATTAGTCGTGCGCATCGAATCTGCATAGTTAATCCAGTTTTTAAACGGCAGGTCTTTCATCCACCAGTATTGTGAACCTGTGTGGTTGACCACCCCATCAAAAATCAGCTTCAGGCCTTTCTGCCGGCACTTATCTGCCAATTCCTTATAGTCATCAATATCTCCAAATCGGGGATCCACCCGATAGTAATCAGTTATTGCATAACCATGATAGGAAGATTCTCTCATATCATTTTCAAGCATTGGCGTGGGCCAGATAGCCGTAAATCCCATTCCGGCTATATAATCGAGGTGGTTGATGATACCGCGAATATCACCACCATGCCTCCCATAATCATTTTTACGGTTTACAGTTTTTTCCCGCATGTCGGGCATAATGTTATTGGTTACATCACCATCTGCAAACCTGTCCGGCGTTATAAGATAAATTACATCAGAAGAAGTAAACCCTTTCACCTGACTGGCACTCAACCTTCGCTGGTTAAGTTTATAATCAACAATATGAGCTACTTTCCCATTTTTCCTGAAACTTATTGTAAACTCTCCGGGCTTAGTGTTTTTTGCAACCAGCAAATCAATGAATAAATAATTCTTACTTTCTGCTCTGTTAATCTTTTTTATGGTGATACCCGGGTAATTTACCAAAGGGATTGTTTCTCCTATTCCCTCACCATGAACCATAAGTTGCAATTCGGGGTTCTTCATTCCTACCCACCAGTTCATGGGCTCTATTCGAAGTGGCTGAGCGAATAAGGAAGTCAACGCAAAAGATAACAATACGGTATTAAGAGGCTTTAACCAAGGCATAGTGCAAATTTTTTCAAATTAATTGGTACCAGCAAAGGTATTGTATTGTGTAAAATCCTGCATTTCGGTTTTACCTGCCAAAAGGAGAACTCTTTTTTTAGAAAATGTCTATTTTTTACCACTTCAAATTTGGGAACCATTTGCATTTTTACGGTACAAAACCAACATTATATGGAACGCAAAAAGTTTATCCTTACATCCCTGCTTGCTGCACCTGCTCTGGCATTGGGAAAATCTGTTGCTGCAAAAGCAAATAACTCATCAAAAGATCCTTTTGTCGTGGATGCTGGCAAATCCCGCTTTGGAGAAGTGGTGAAATTTCTGGGCATTCACCCCAATGACCTCAAAATATCTTCAAAGGACACTGATGGACAACTTTCTATGTTTGATTATACCGGGTTGGGTAAAGTGGGTCCTATGCTGCATATTCACCTTTACCAAGATGAAGTGTTTACTGTAATTGAAGGCGAATACCGGTTTGTGGTAGGCAGCGAAACACATATATTAAAATCGGGACAAACCATTTTTTTGCCAAGAGGAATACCCCATACCTGGATTCAGCTGACTGACAGGGGCCGGTTGATATATTTTTTGCAACCGGCAGGCAAAATGGAAGAGTTTTTTTCTTACATGAATACACTTACTGAAAGACCTTCTCCTGAAGAAATGGACCGGATACATGATGAACACGGAATGAAAGTTGTTGGTCCGCCGCTAACTCTGTAATAAAATTAGTAATTTACTTTCCGAAACAGAAACCAATAGCATTGCTACTTAAAGATTTTATACCTGCACAGGATGTACAGGAGTATGTTCAAATGTACCGGATTGTTCATTTTCATTTTAAAAAAGAACAACCGTTACCAATAAAAGCATATCCACCAAGACCGGAGCAATGTCTGGCTTTTTATCCTTACGAAACAGAAACAATACAATATCAGAACTCCGGCAAAATAGTGAAAAATATACCTGTTGTACTATATGGACAGTTTTCTGAAGTTACCAATAGAATGATAGGTCATAATTTTCTTGTATTCCAGATAATTTTTATGCCTGGAGCACTCTATCGTATCACCGGAATACCCTCACAGGAAATAACGAATCAATATTTAGATGCAGAATCTTTTTTTTCAACTGAACTAAGAGAAATTAATGAACAGCTTTTTCATGCCAAAGGATATAATGCTATGCTTGAGGTTGCCAACACATTTATCAGGCAGCTTATAAAAAAGCAAAAGAAGCCAAGATTGCTGATTGATGACGCCTGTTCATTGCTTATGAAAACAACCAGAAAAATTAACCTGCACATGCTTGCAAAGGAGGCCTGCCTTGCTTTGATAAAGCATTCCGGCTTAAAAATTCCAGGCCTGCAATGGATTGGCTGCGTATTGCCACAGAATGCGACTACCACGATTACCAGCACCTGGTGAAAGAATACAAAGATTTTACCGGATTAACCCCTATCGCTTTTCATAAAATTGAAGAAAAGGCGCCGGAAAGACATTTTGGACTTAATGAGGGGTATTACAGTTAGTGATTTACTTCTGCATAATTTTATTTCAACTGCTTCAGGAAAAACAAAACTGACAAGTACATCTTTTAATACCAAATAATGTCTTTCTAATTTGATTAATAACATCTTGTGTAATGACAACAGTCATAGTTTTACAACAAAAAGTGATGGTAATTTTATAATGAAGATTTTTGACTTCATATATTAAAAAACACCATGATGAAAAAAATTATGTTTTTAATCGGTGTTGCTGTGTTTACAACAACTGTATTATCCTTTTATTATCCCAACCAGGAGGATCCCTGGAAAGTTCCTGAGCATTATGACAAATTAAAGAATCCGGTACCTTCTGATGAGGCTTCTGTTGCATCAGGCAAAGAGCTCTACAATTATTTCTGTCTATCCTGTCATGGCAATGATGGTAAGGGATCCGGTAAAAGGGCTTACAAGCTAAACAATACACCTACTGATTTTACAACAGAATCATTCCAAAGCCAGTCAGACGGTGCATTATTGTATAAAATCTATTCCGGACATAGTGAAATGCCTGGCTTTAAGAAAAGAATACCGGGAAACCAAGATGCAATGGAAGGCAGTTTTGGTAAAACCCGCATACCGGGCGATATCATTAACTATGTGAGAACATTCGGCCCCCACATACAGCATCATTAACAAAGAAACGCTGACCGAATAATTGTTATTTTAAAAGCATGCTGAATGACAAAATCTTCAAAATTTGTTATTCAGCATACTTCATTTTCAGGCTGCGGAATACGACTGCCAAATAAATAATGCATTCAAAACAGGTACAATATCATCATTACCAATGCAGACACATTATCGAACCGGATTGCCTTTTAACCTGATCTCTTTAACAAGTCTAAGCGAATAGGCATTTGCCGCAATCATTAATAAAATGAAAACCAATGTAACGCCGTGCAGCATATCCACCAGCGTAAAAGATGCTGTTTCGGGGAGAGACGATTCAATTATATACTTATTACCGATTACAGCAAATATTGAACCCACACTAAGGCCAAACCGGGAATCCATGCCATCGGCATGTATAAAGAAACACATAAAAGAGATGAGAAAAGATATATACATACCCAAAAACATCTTCCAGAACAGTCCGGCAGCACTTCTGGTAATGGACAGTCTGACCCTGAATGCGCTATATTCCACTTTTTGCTGAGACAGGCTTTCATCACCAAAAGCAGTTTCGTATACCTTGTTACCTGATGTAATTACACAACTGCTATATTCCATCCCCTCAAAGTAAAACGTTTGTCATAATGCCCGCCGGCAGTATCGGGTACAAATACAAGATACCGGGAGTCAAATTGGGAGTTTTCAATTGACAACCGCAATTTCTGTTCATCAAAAGGGAAATTGGTAATACGCCAGGAATCTTTCATAATGCATTGCATTTTCATCAGCATCGATACCCTTTCGCCGGAAGTATCAATTGTATAAAATTCCCGCTGAACAGATTTTGCATTAGGTATCTCCAGATTTTCGTGAAAATCAAAATCCTTGTTCTTATATTTCAACCACAACCAGAATGAAATAGTGAATTCTTTTTTCTTAAAATCGATGTCGTGAATACTAGTTATATAAACACCCACTTTTACAGAATCTCTTTCAGATTCCCTGGGCAAAGACACTTGCTCCCACACCCGATAAAATAAAAAGAATAAGAATGGAAAGTGGCAGGAACCTTTTCATAAACAAAAACTTTACATACTAAGGTAAAGCAGCTCTGTTTAATAAAAAAAGTTATTCGATGAAATTCCTGACGACGACGTTATTCAATTTATCCTCCCTTTACAAAGAGGTGAGACTAATAGAGATATCTTGAGCTGTTTCAATTAATTTGGCTCACTTTTCATTGATTTCTGATTTAATTCCTTTAGCAGCAGAATTTACGGCAGGGGGCTGTACTGGTTTTACTTTTTTCTTTTCCTCCTCAGTAAGCAATTCGTTAAAAGAGGGAGATATGAAACTTTTGAATTTTTCTATATAAGTGTAAGGAACAGAAATTTTTATTAGTAAGGAACAATGACTGATAAGATTGCGTTAAATAATTAAGAAAAAACAATAAATGAGAAGCTCCTCAGTTAAACAGATCAAAACAAATCAGATGTACTTAAGCCTGGCTACATTCTTCTTCATAATCCCATCAATCGTATTTTCACAAACGGCAGAGTCGTTAAATACTGCTAAAAACTGCTTGTACATGGCTTTGGCAGAAAGGGAAATGATTTATGAAATAAACAGGGTGCGAAGCAATCCGGCCTCATACTTACAATACCTGCAACCCATGCTGAATGAAGCTGCAACGAACCTGAAAAAATACGGCAAGGGCAGTAAAAATTACAGCCTGACATTCACCACCACTTATCATAACAGCAAAGAAGTGAAAAAGGTGGATACAACATGGCATTATACAAATGAAGAAAAAGTAAAAGCCCTTAGAACCCTTATCAGCGATTTAAAAAAATGTAAATCACTTACAGTATTGCAACCTGATAGTGGAATATATAATGCAGCAACAAAACATGCCAAAGACCAGGATAAACATAACTGGATCCTCATGCACACAGGCAGTGATGGTTCATCGCCATGGGACAGAATAACCAAATTCTCACCTTCCATGAGTTTTGGCAATGAGAACATTGCCGGAAACAGCTGGGATGAAGCCTCTGCCCGTGATTTTGTCATCCAGTTGCTGGTTGATTCAGGCATTCCCGGTTATGGTCACCGCTATAACCTGCTTGACCCGCAATGGACACATGTTGCCTGTAAAGTAACCGACTATAATGGTATGAAGTGGTGGATTCAAAACTTTGGAAAGAAGAAGCTATAATATAAAAACAATTATTAATTAATGTAGTCTCTTATGCTTCATTTTATAAGATAAATAGCCGACACAAACAACAACAACACTCAAAGTTCTATCCAGAACTACAGCCCCATACTTTCCAGTTAAAACTGCCTGCCAGATAAACACCAGGGCTATTGTCGTAATAATTCAGGCATCCAGCTTGCCATTTTGAAAATTGTATTGGGTGGTTGCGTCAGATGGCCGGACGGACCCGGGAGGTCAGAAGAATTAAGAACTGACACCTGGAAAGAGATATAATTCATTCAGGTAAATCTCTTTGACCAAGCTGATTTAAGTATGAATAATCCCTTTTTATTTCGAAGGGAACGCATATCTGCCAGAAGGAATAATTTTACAGTAAATAAACCGTTTACCATGTTGGCTAAAATCATATACCTGTCAGCAATAATAGTCCTGAGTCTTTCCTGCGGGACACAAAGCAGTAAATACCCAGCTAAAGAAAAAAAAGCAAAAGCCGGCCAGCCAGTCGAAACGCAAAAACCGAATGCTGATTATAAACCTGCATTTACCGGACAAACCAGAATTGGAAGTGTTAAGACAACTACGCCTATAGCAATTGACTTATTGGCAAAAGACCTGGGCAGGCCATGGGCTGCTGTTACCTTACCAGATGGCAGATTACTTATTACAGAAAAAAGCGGTTATATGGTAATAAGAGACAATAACGGAAACCTTATAAAAAAAATAACTGGTTTTCCGGATGTAGATGATGATGGACAAGGTGGTCTGCTGGATGTGGCGGCGGATCCTTCATACAATGTTAATAAAATCATCTACTGGTCATTTTCTGAGCCGCATGAAGATGGCAACCTGACTGCTGTTGCAAAGGGACTCCTTAATGAAGTAGCAGGTGTAATAGAAAATCCCCGGGTTATCTTTCGTGCCACACCGGTTTTTAACAGTAGTCTGCATTTTGGTTCCCGTCTTGTATTCGACAAAGACGGTAACCTCTTTGTAAGCAGTGGAGAGCGTTCTGATCCTGACGGTAGAAAACAGGCGCAGTGGCTGCATTCAGGTCTTGGAAAAATCTTTAAAATCACACCGGATGGCAATCCTGCACCTGACAACCCCTTTATCTATCAACAGGGAACTATGCCAGAAATATTTGCATTTGGTTTCCGCAATGTTCAAAGCCTCGATATTCACCCGGTTACCGGCGAATTATGGGAGGCTGAATTTGGTCCCCGCGGTGGTGACGAATTGAACCTCATCAAACCCGGAAAGAATTACGGATGGCCGGTAATTACTTATGGAATTGAATACAGCGGTGATGAGATTGGCGAAGCAATACAGCAAAAAGAAGGTATGGCGCAACCTGTATATTATTGGGACCCGGTATTATCTCCAAGTGGCATGACATTTTATAAAGGCAATACTATCCCGGAATGGGAAAACAACCTGTTTATCGGCGGATTGAGCAGCACACATATTTGCCGGTTGGTATTAGACAATAACAAAGTGACCGGTGAAGAACGATTGCTGGCAGAAAAAGGTGAAAGGTTCAGAGATATTGCATATGCCGAAGGAATGCTGTATGCTGTAACAGATGCGGGCAACTTATATCGTATCAGCAAAAAGTAAACTCTATTCCGGCAGGTACAACCCAGCGGAAGTATATAAACCATTCATATACCTGTATTGTGCTTCGTTATATAAAGACATATATTTATAATACAAAAACAAACAACCATGTTAAAACAATCACTACTGGGTGAATTTTTGTATGAAGCAGAAAACACCCGAAAGCTTTTAAATGCAATTCCAGACGCTGCATTAGATTACAGACCACAACCACAATTATGGTCCATCGGACAGTTAGCATCACATATTGCCGAAGTTTACAACTGGTTTGATGGTACTTTTAACCAGGATGTCTTTGATATGGGCACTTACAAGTACGATAAAGGAGACATCAGCAAGGCTTCCACCATTGTTGGAAAGTTTGAAGAAAATTTTGCCAATGCAAAAGCCGTAATGGAAAATGCCGACGAAAACACTTTTTTTAATGAATGGCATATGCAAATGGGTGGGCAGGATATTATGCCGCCAATGCCAAGAGTACAGGTAGTTAGAGGTTTTCTTTACAACCACTTGTATCATCACCGTGGAGAACTGGTTGCCCACCTGCGGGCATCCGGTAATAAAGTACCGGGTCTGTATGGTCCCAATTTTGAGGAATCGCAGGCTATGCGTGGTTAGCCAGGCTAAGGTGTTGCATAAGGAGAATATTTATAATACCCAATACAACACCTTAACTATTTTCATTCCTCGACGGTACAACATGGCTATTGGTCTGTTCAGTATCAAAGAGTAAAATCGCTGCAAATAAATGTGAATAATTTTCCGGTATATATTCTTTGTTTATGCAGTTAAGCCATCGTGTTAAGTTATTTACAGCAGTACTCATCATTGTTTTATGTAACACAATTTATTCCTGTGCACAGGGTGATTTTGGTACACCTGCCGGTAGCCCCCAAGCAATGACGGCCAATGATATTGCGGAAATACAAACGGTATGGATAAAGAAGAAACTAAAACGCAATAATGAACAATTGGAGAAGGCTGACACAAATAACAAGAAATTTGTTGTTGCCATCCAGGAATATCAGAAAGCTGAAAAAAATCACCGGAGAAACTGGCTGCACTGTATAAAGAAAGGGATGACAGTCTTAAAGCCATTCTAACCGAAAAACAATTCAGAACTTACCTGAAAAAGAAGGAACTGCTTAACAACAGTACGAACAGTACCAGGAACCAGGGAATGCCGCCGTCACCACCGGGTGGATTCTGATTCAGCATAAATCTTCCTAAACTATTTTATTTCTTCGTTGGTTTTTCTGACATATAAAACACCAGTTTTCCACCGTTCATAATATCCTGGTGACGGATACTGTGTTTGTTTACGGTTACACCATTCAGCAATATCTTTGAAACATATACATTATTGTCTGATTGGTTTACTGTCTCTATAAAAAACGTATTACCATTTTCAAATTTTAGTGCTGCACTTTTAATTGAAGGGCTCCCAAGCTGGTATTCATCACTGCCCGGAGCAAATGGATAAAAACCCAATGAACTGAAAATATACCAAGCACTCATCTGGCCACAGTCATCATTGCCACCCAATCCGTCAACTGTTGGTTTATACTGATTTTTCAAAATCATTCTTACTTTGTCCTGCGTCTTCCAGGGTTGATGTGTGAAGTTGTACAAATATGCCACATGATGTGAAGGCTCATTACCATGTACGTAGTTGCCAATTATACCATCACGGGTAATGTCTTCTGTTTCTTCAAAAAACTTATCGGGCAGATGCATGGTAAAAAGTGAATCAAGGTGTGTAACAAACTTTTTGCTTCCACCCATCCTGCTGATTAACCCAACCGGATTCTGGGGTACAAACAAACTAAAATTCCATGCATTACCTTCGATAAAACCCTGGTTGTGTGTAGAGAGTACATCAAAATCCTTTCTGAAAGCTCCGTTACTCAATCTTGGCCGCATAAATCCAACGGATGAATCGTATACATTGCGCCAGTTTTCTGAACGCTTCATATAGGTTGCATAGATCTCATCTTTCCCGAGTTTCTTTGCGGCCTGCGCAATAGCCCAGTCATCAAAAGCATATTCCAGTGTTGTTGAAACAGAAGTGCCCGGCCTTTTATCTTCTGCAACATATCCATTTCTGATGTAGTGACCAAGCCCGTCGTAGTAACTTGTATTGGATGTGCTGATGCAGGCCTCCAGTGCTTTATTCATATCAAATCCTGTATTGCCCTTCGCGACAGCATCAGCTATAACTGTTACTCCATGATAACCACTCATACACCAGTTCTCATTAGCATAATGGCTCCACACCGGCAGCATCTTATGCACACTCTGCTGCTGATGAGCCAGCATACTTTGTATCATATCAGTATTTCTCCCGGGTTGTATTATGATGAACAAAGGATGCAGTGCCCTGTAGGTATCCCATAAAGAAAAAGTGGTATAATTGGTAAATCCCTCTGCCCGGTGCATATTCTGGTCAAGGCCTTTATATTCATTGTTCACATCCATATACACGGTTGGCCCCAAAAAGCTGTGATACATCGCTGTGTAAAAATTAACAAGGTCATCTTTATTCAGGGCATCAACAGTTATCTTGCTCAGTTCATTGTTCCATTGCTGCTGTCCATCATTTTTTACCTGTTCAAAATTCCATCCTGGATTCTCAATCAGCATGTTCTGTAAAGCATTTGCACTGCTTACCGGGGAGAGGGCAAATTTAATTTTCAGCTTCTCCCCCTCTTTCATTTTAAAATCAAAATGTGCCTTGACTTCTGCTGCTGCCATCTCCGGAAAATTCTTATTCTGCTCAAATCTCCTCCAGAAACCCCGATAGACGGATGTTTTTGCACCTATAAAGCCATATGACAATACGGGCTTCGAAAAACTCATTGCAAAATATACTGTCCTCGTTCTTGCCCAGCCATTGGTCTGTTTATAACCTGTTAAGAGTGTATCATTTTCCAGCCGAATAAATGTCCATACATTTTTACCATCATAGTTGTAAATGCCATGTGTAAGGTCGAAGATGATGTGTGCACTGTCCACAGCGGGAAATGTATATTGATGCATACCTGTCCTTGTAGTAGCAGTCAGTTCGGCAAGGATATTATGATCTTCCAGTAATACTTTATAATAGTTTGGTTCAGCCACTTCGGTGCTATGGCTATAGGCTGAACGATAACCGGCTTCTGGCTCAGCAGCAGTCCCTGGATTTAACTGTAGCTTGCCTGCTGTGGGCATTATCAAGAAATCACCTAAGTCTGAATGGCCGGTACCGCTGAAATGAGTGTGACTGAATCCTGCAATGGTTGGATCATCATACTGGTAGCCGGCACAATATTTATACACAGTTCCGGTGTAATTTCCATTAATTGCATAAGGTATCGTATCCGTATCCGGGCTTAGCTGCACTGAACCAAAAGGCACAGTTGCCCCGGGAAATGTATGTCCCATTTTCTTAGTACCGATAAGCGGATTTACGTACCGGATTAAATTTTGCTGGGATTTAGCCAGTGAAAAAACAAGCAGGAAGATGATACAGATAATCTGTTTCATGAAAATTAGTTGTGATGCAAAAGTAGCAGGAAAAATGCTGTTGCATTTTTACAGATTGGGGGCAGCCATCTCCGTGGCATAACCACATCACTGCTTTCTTTGTATTAATGCCAAAAAATCGCTGCCAGTACAGCAGCGATGCAGTTTATGCGTAACCAGTATTTATATAAGACAAGCCAAGCTGTTAAAAAGTAGTAACAGCATTGTACAATATTAACAATATTAAGAGGTGTAAGACTAGTGTATTACGGCCACCTCGTTTTCAACACCTTTCTTCTTAAAGTATTGCATCAGACTGCTTTCTGTAAAGGTACTCACCCTTTTAATGCTGATATGACCAGTAAGTTCCATGAACTTCCTGGTGGTATTTGTAACAAAGGGACCATCCAGTACATTTTCATTTTCATTGTTTACCAGATCGAGAACATTAAGCTGATGCACATTTTTATCAGGCAGCACCGGATAGTTATTCTCTATCAGCTCATCATCCTTAATAACTATCTTACCATCCCTGGCAACTGATACTTTTACCTTTTTAATACCGTAGTATTCTTTCCCCTCAATTAAAAACCAGCTGTGGGTAAACCCGGTTAACTTGCTTTTATCTTTTTTAATCAGCAGTTCATACGGCATTGACTCTTTGGTAGAGTCGTTATACATTGTTCCTTTCCAGAGGCCGGTTATTTCCTGAGTGTGGGAAAACAGCGGAAGCAAATACAGCAAAGCTGAACTAAGTAAAAATTGTTTCATAAGGTGGATTTGTAAGGTTTGGATTATTCTACAAAATTCTGACATTTACAAAACAGGTGTTAGTAATTCAGAAATAATATTAGCCGGAAACGTATGTTTCCATTGATGGATACCGTAAATACCCGTTATTTAAGATTAAAGTGACAATTGCATGACCTGCTTTCCCAGGCGGTGTTGCAGCAGCGGTATTGAAAAATTAAGCTTGCTTAACTGTCTCATCTGTACTCTTGCGCCTTGCTGTAACTATTTTTTCAGCGGCTTCTTTATCTTCTTCAAATATTCTTAGCTCTGTACCACCCACAGGATCCATGCCCATTACATTTTCATCGTTCAAAAAAGAATCAATATTATTTTCCTGTAGTATGTCCTGAATCATTTTTGCCTCCAGCATATCGGGATAGGTATGCAAAACGATTGTTTTTTCATGTGTTTTCATAACTATGCGTTTTACTTATTAAAGTTACATTGTTACATAAGACATAACTATGATTACGGTTAGGTTAGCAATTGTTTTACACGATTTGTATAGAAATTGCAGCATTACAGATAACTGAACAGGATCAGTTCCAGCGGAATAAACAAGGGCATGTAATGTTTGCTGCCTATAAAAATGCCCCGACGGAAAAAATGGTATTTACCTGATTCTGTCAGAAATGTTTAAGTTATAAGCTTTAGCTGTTTCTTTTGCCACCTCATATCCTGCATCCGCATGACGGATGACTCCCATACCCGGATCGTTTCTTAAAACCCTTTTTAATCTTGCTTCGGCATCATCACTGCCATCTGCAACTATCACCATTCCTGCATGGATGCTGTAGCCCATGCCTACCCCACCGCCATGATGCAGACTTACCCAACTGGCACCACCGGCAGTATTTACCAGTGCATTGAGCAATGGCCAGTCGGCCACGGCATCGCTGCCATCGAGCATGGCTTCAGTCTCCCTGTTGGGCGAGGCTACTGAACCGGTATCGAGATGGTCCCGTCCAATAACAATTGGTGCTTTTACCTTACCTGTGCGTACGAGTTCATTAAAGGCAAGACCAGCTTTTTCTCTCTCGCCTTGTCCCAGCCAGCAGATACGGGCTGGCAAACCCTGAAAGGCAATTTTTTCTTTGGCCATCTTCATCCAGCGTATCATGCCTTTATTTTCAGGAAACAGGTTCATGATAACTTCATCGGTTACGGCGATATCGGCAGGCTCGCCACTGAGTGCTGCCCAGCGGAAAGGCCCTTTTCCCTCGCAGAATAACGGACGGATGTAGGCGGGAACAAAGCCTGGAAATGCAAAGCAGTCGTGGGAAGTGATTCGTGATTCTGTTCCATATTGCTGTTCAAATTCCTGCGCCCTTGCACGGATGTTGTTACCATAGTCGAAAGTAATGGCACCTTTATCCATGAGTTGCAGCATGAGTTGCACATGACGGTACATACTGCGGTAGCTGTATCCGATGTACTGCTGCGGATTCTGTTCACGCAATTGTTTGGCCTGTTCGTAACTTATTTCATGTGGCCAGTAACCAATCAGCGGGTCGTGAGCACTGGTCTGGTCAGTAAGTGTATCTGGAATGATATTTCGCTCAATGAGTCTTTCCAGCAAGTGAACAGCGTTGCACAAAACACCAATGCTTTTCCCTTTGCCTTCTTTCTTATACCTCACAGCCTTATCGATTGCTTCATCAATATCAGCATATTTTTCATCAAGGTATTTTGTTTCAATGCGCTTGTCAATGCGCCATTCTTCTACTTCGGCAATTAATGCCACACCTTCGTTCATGGTAATAGCAAGCGGTTGTGCACCACCCATGCCTCCGAGACCGGCAGTTACGTTTAGAGTTCCTTTCAATGTTCCTCCAAAATTTTTATCGGCAGCAGCAGCATAAGTTTCGTATGTACCCTGAACGATGCCCTGACTTCCAATATAAATCCAGCTTCCTGCTGTCATCTGACCATACATCATCAGGCCTTTTTTTTCCAGCTCCTCAAAATGTTCCCATGTAGCCCATTTTGGCACTAACTGGCTGTTGCTGATAAGTACCCGTGGTGCATCTTTATGCGTTTTTAAAATACCTACCGGTTTACCGGATTGTATAAGCAATGATTCATCATTCTCTAACACTTTCAACGCAGCAAGTATATTATCAAGTGCTTCAAAATTGCGGGCAGCCTTACCCCTGCCTCCATACACTATAAGATCATCCGGACGTTCGGCAACTTCGGGATCAAGGTTGTTCAGCAGCATACGCATGGCCGCTTCCTGTATCCATCCTTTGCAGGTAAGTGTGCTGCCGGTTGGTGTTTTGTACGTAACAGGGTCGTAATGGCGTATAATCGTTGTCATAGCATTTTTTTATTTTACCACAAGGGGAACAGATTATTTTCACGGATTTCAGTGATGTACCTGTTTGCAGCCTGCAGTGTATCGCAAAAGTCGTTATTCTGTTTCAAATTAAATATCTTCGTTGATTCAAATTATATCAACTATGAGTATGCATATCAGTGCACAGAAAGGAGAAATTGCAAAGACAGTATTATTGGCCGGAGATCCCCTGCGGGCAAAGTATATCGCTGAGAAATACCTGGAAGATGCGAAACTGGTAAGCCAGACCAGAAATGCATTTTACTATACCGGCACCTACAAAGAAAAGGAACTGACAGTTGGTGCCAGCGGCATGGGTTGTCCGTCTATCGGTATTTATTCATACGAATTATTCACTGAATACGAGGTTGACACTATTATCCGCATTGGCACCTGCGGAGCATATACCAGCGACTTAAAACTCTTTGACCTGATAAATGTTGACAATGCCTGCAGTGAATCTACATTTGCGAAATACTCATGGGGAATTAAGGGCAGTGTTATCCGTAACCAGGGAAAAGCATTTAAAACCATTAAGAAAACAGCAAAGGGGCTGGATATTAAACTAAAGCATTGCAATATCCATTCAAGTGATATTTTTTACCGGAAGGATAGCAAAATTCCGAAAGTGGCAAAAGAAAATAAGTGTCTTGCTGTAGAGATGGAGGCTTTTGCCCTTTTTGCCAATGCTCAATACCTCGGCAAAACGGCCGCCACTATTCTGACTGTTTCGGATGTGATACCTACACATGAAAAATTTCTGCCGACCAGCGGGAAACAGCGCTTCTCCCGATGATACAACTGGCACTGGAAGCAGTGGTGGCCTTATAAACTATATGATTGTTCTAAAAAACTACCCGTCTGTTACAAACGGCTTTTACTCCTATTGATTCCCTGGCGGAGGTGTTTTGGGTTTGGGATGGCCGCCGCCATCTTCAAATTTTTTACATGACTTTGGCAAACGGTCATAGGCTTCCGGCTCTGCAACCACATCGTCAGCATCGTAACCACAATTTGCAATAGCCGTCTTTATCTGTTCTATATCAGTACGGTCAGTTATGTATTTAACTTTCGTTTCCCCTTTCCTGAAGTAGACAAGTATATCCAGTATACCATCATATCTTTTCAGATAATCTGTTATCCTGGTTTTACAACTTTCACATAGTGCATTGGGAGTTTTAATAGTGGCAGTAAGTACAGGCTTTGTCTGCGCCTCTGTTGTAACGGCGATTCCAAGAACAAAGAAGATTGAAAAAATTAGTTTCTTCATTTAATAAATATTAGCTTTTAGATCCCCGCCACACTGCCGGGTTTTCCCTCCACTTCATAAGCACATCTAATTGGGCAGGCTGCACAATTCCCTTTTGTACGGCCAATTCAATCAATGCTGGATAATCTGTAAGGGAATAATATTCCAATGATGCTTTTTTGAAAGTTTCCGTTGCAACCGGAAAACCATATGTAAAAATGGAAACCATACCAATTACGTCAAGTCCCAGTTCTTTTAACACATCCACCACCTGCAGGCTGCTTTTGCCGGTAGATACAAGATCTTCCACTACCACTACTTTCTGCCCCTTCTCAAAATTGCCTTCTACCTGGTTTTCCAAACCATGTTCCTTAGGTTTGGGGCGAACATATATATAAGGCAGTTTTAACTGGTCGGCTGCCATTGCACCCCAGGCAATTCCTGCCGTAGCCACACCAGCCAGCAACTCTGCTTCAGGAAATTTTTCGAAAATCACATTACACATTTCGGACTTAATGTAATCACGGGTATATGGGAAAGAAAGCACTTTACGGTTATCACAGTAAATGGGGCTTTTCCAACCGCTGGCCCAGGTAAACGGGCTGTCAGGATTGAGTTTTACGGCATTTACCTGCAAGAGTTTTTCGGCTACAATAGTTGCGTCTGTCATTTTTCAAAGGTAAAGTTTATTGCTTTTGTTTTATCGTCATACCAAAGAGATCTGCTTTTTAAATGAATGAAATCATTTTCCGGTAAACAGATTTGCTGTAACTTGTATCCTATACTCTTTTATACTGCTATGTATATTAAAATATATTTTGACTCAAAACCACTTTTCCTCTGTGATGCGCTGGATGATACACTTCAGCCGTACATTCACCAGGATGATTGTGTATTCATTGATGAGTTAAATACACATACCGTAAAAACAATGCTGCATGAATTACAGCAACAGAAAGTGCATGCCGGAG
This sequence comes from Chitinophagaceae bacterium, assembly GCA_016719815.1. Lineage (GTDB taxonomy): Bacteria > Bacteroidota > Bacteroidia > Chitinophagales > Chitinophagaceae > JJ008. The sequence continues at coordinate 79,928 of JADJYK010000004.1, forward strand.
TATTTCTTCATCCTGCACTGGATGATTTAAGGAACGCTTTTTTTAAGAAATTTACAGTGCTGAAAGCAGCTGGTGGCCTGGTTAAGAACGAGAATAATGAGGTGCTTTTTATCTTCCGGCGGGGAAAGTGGGATTTTCCTAAAGGGCATATTGATAAAGGTGAGAAGCCTGAAAAATGTGCCTTACGTGAAGTAAAAGAAGAAACCGGGCTAAAGAAAGTAAAACTGATATCGCAGCTAATAACCACTTATCACACCTATCATGAAGGTACCCGCTTCATCCTCAAAGAGTCAAAGTGGTTTCTGATGGAAGCCGACGGAAAGCAACTTCTCACTCCCCAGGCAGAAGAAGAAATTACAGATATTAAATGGGTTAAATCGTCTGGTATTAAAGAATACCTGGAACAGTCATTTGCGTCAGTCAGGGATGTGTCAGAGGCTTGGCTGTCTGAATGATTCTTTCGTCGGTATGACAGCCACAGTAAGCCTGCTGGCACACACCAGTTTTTTCATTTCGTCGTAGATCTTAATATCCCACACATGCGTATTGGAGCCAATATGAAGCGGGTATGCCTCACCAAATACAAAGCCTTCTCTGGCACTGCGTACATGATTGGCGTTAATTTCAAAGCCCACACAGGCAAACTTTGTATAATCAACAACCATTGCTGATGCTACGCTGCCGATTGTTTCGGCCAGGGCACATGAAGCACCTCCATGCAGCAGTCCATATGGTTGTTTTGTGCGGTTATCTACAGGCATTTTAGCTTTCAGATAATTATCTCCCAACTCAGTCCATTCAATCCCGAGGTATTCACCCATTGTTCCGGGCAAAAGCGGATTTAATGCATCTAAAGTAAGCTCCTTGTTGAACCAGATTTTGTCATGATATTCTATTTTTAAGAGAAGCCCATACCACATCGGGAAGGAACGGGCTGGCATCACCGCCGTTCCGGATAATATCTCGGACAATGGTAGAAGCCACAGAAGTATATTTTGCCTCGCAGGTCAGGAAAACAGTTTCGATTGTTTTATCCAATGCCCGGTTGGCATCGGCAATAGTTTTTTCATACTCGAAATCACTTACGTAACGGATGCCCCTTAGAATAAAGTTAGCTCCAACTTTCCTGCAAAAATCAATAGTAAGCCCTTCATATATGGCACCTTCCACCCTGTCTTCATCCTTGTAAATTTCTTCGATCCAGTTAAGTCGCTGGTCAGCAGAAAACATTGGCGCCTTGGCAGAGTTCAATCCCACACCAACAATAATTTTATCAAACAATGGCAATGCCCTGTTGATGATATCCTCATGCCCCAGAGTTATGGGGTCAAACGTTCCGGGAAAAAGACAAATTCGCATCATGTGGATAATTTTAGTTGATAACTGATTGATTAATGAGTGGGGAAATTATCATTTATTTGATTATCCGTTATCATTTTGTTTCACTCTTGCAGAAAGGAGAGATATAAAACAGCCATCCTGACTGCTACCCCGTTTTCCACTTGCTGCAAAATAATTGACTGTTTACTGTCTGCCACATCACTGTCCAGTTCCACACCCCTGTTTATTGGTCCGGGATGCATAATAACAATCTCTTTGTGCAGGCTGTCAAGCAGTTGTTTTGTTATACCATAAGCAATATTGTACTCCCGTAAAGAAGAAAATAATACCTGGTTTTGTCTTTCCAGTTGTATACGCAGCACATTGGCCACATCACACCATTCTAAAGTTTCTTTCAGGCTGTAGCTGACGTTAACGTCAAGTGCCTGACTAATATATTTTGGAATAAGTGTGGCGGTCCGCATACGGTCACTTCAGCCCCCATTTTATTTAACAGGTAAATATTGCTTTGTGCAACCCTGCTATGCATAATATCACCAATAATAGCCACTTTGCGACCTTCCAGTCCACCGGTTTTTTCCTTGATAGAGAAAGCATCCAGCAAACCCTGAGTGGGGTGCTCATTTATGCCATCTCCTGCATTGATAATTGCAGCTGGTACATGCTTTGATAAAAAATGCGGAGCACCGCTGGCACTATGCCTCATTACCACCATGTCAACTTTCATTGAAAGGATATTGTTTACGGTGTCGAGCAGTGTTTCTCCCTTCGCAGCCGATGAAGCAGAAGCTGCAAAGTTGATGGTATCGGCACTCAATCTTTTTTCAGCCAGTTCAAATGAAAACCGGGTGCGGGTGCTGTTTTCGTAAAAAAGATTAACGATGGTTACATCACGGAGTGAAGGTACTTTCTTGACTGGTCGCTGTAAAACTTCTTTGAACTGTTCGGCGGTTGATAAAATAAGGGAAATATCTTCCTTAGTGAGGTCTTTAATGCCTAAAAGGTGTCGTGTAGATAGTTGCATTAAAAATCGAAGTTAGATAAAATAATGCAGTGCCGGTACAGCAAGTAGTTTAATTTTCTGTCAGCAATACTACTTCAAGCTTTCCGTCCACATTTTTTATAAGTTTTACTTTGTCTGTCTTTTTTGTTTCAAATATATATGCAGCATAATCGGCCTGAATGGGAAACTGGCGATGCTCTTTCTGTCGGCCAGCACACACAGCTCAACCCTGGCAGGACGACCATAATCAAGCAATACATCTAGTGCCGCTTTAATAGTGCGGCCGGTAAATAAAACGTCATCAATCAGCACTACAATTTTTCCTTCAATTGCAAACGGAATATGCATTGTATCAGGTGCAATTAATTTTTTGCCGGATATCATCTCTGTAAAAAGTGATATCTAACTGCCCATACTGGACATTATATGCGGGTTGCATTTCTCTTATTGCTTCAACAATTTTGTTAGCAACCACAACACCACCTTGCTGTATTCCTACAAAAACCACATTCTCTGCAGTTGGATGAGCAGAAAGAAGTTTTTCAGCTAATAACTTGGCTGCATCTATAAGTTGCTGGCCCGATAGAAGTACTTTCAATGATACCCGATTTATTAGAACACAAATATACCTAAAATGACAAAGGCCGGAATAATTTCCGGCCCTTTGTCAATACTTTCATTTTGTTGATATTATTCTTTAGAAGTACCGCCAAATTTGAAAGAAACGCCTACCGGGAAGCCGCCTAATTTAACGTCAACATCAGTCTCGTCAACAATATTTCCAAGACCAAGATTGTAACGGGCACCAAAACCTAAGCCATTAGCCAGCCTGTAACCCAGACCAATACCTAATGAGAAGTTAGTGCTTTTGAAAGAATCTTTAATATCCTCGCTTTCAGAATCAACCTTCACTTTTGCACTCATCAGTAAACCAATCTGAGGGCCAGCCTCAGCATAAAAACCAGAAGCTGTGTTGTACTGAAGCATAATAGGGATATTCAGGTAATTCATATTGTAGTTCATTGTAACACTACCTTCACTGGCTTTAGCCCCTTCAGTAGAGAAAATAAGTTCTGGCTGAACAGAAAAATTATCAGAAACAGGAATGTTTACCAAACCACCAACATTGAAACCAACTTTGCTATCGAAGCCGTCAGCATCACTTCCGCTGAAATTATAAAGGTTTAATCCTGCTTTTGCGCCAAAAGAGACCTGAGCCTGAGAAACAAATACCGTTGTTGCTATGACAACTAAAGACAATAATACTTTTTTCATAAAATAAATTTTGTGATTAATAAGTTAACGCCGCAAATATAATAGCTCGCAAACAATAAACAAATGATTTACCCTTTTTTATAAAATCATTAATTTACGAAAAGGAAGTTTTTCATTTACAACAGAAGAGAAATGTAAGGCAACTGCTACTTCTTCACATATGTGCATAAATGGCCTCATTCTTTGCAACCCTGAAAGGTATTTGTTCAATTGATCATTTCTTCCGATTTAAAACTGGGGCGCTAAAGCGATAAATAAAAGATACCTGTACTCCTGAGTTTTTAACATCAACATCAGAGTTGTCAACAATGCTTACCAAACCAATGTTGTAGCGGGCGCCAATTCCAAAACCTGATTTTGTTATATATCCAACGCCGGTGCCCCAAGAGAAGTTAAACCCCTTCATTTGGTCTTTTATATCTTCTGTTGCGTCGGTACCTTCGGCTTTTACTTTTACTTTGGCACTAATAAGAAATCCTGCTTCTGGTCCGGTTTCAGCATAAAAACCAACGGGATTATTGTACCGCAGCATTAACGGCACATTAATATAATCCAGGTTCCATAGCATCTGGTCTCCGTCTTCTTCCTGTTTAGTACCCTGCCCTGAGTATAATACTTCCGGCTGAACACTAAACATAGATGAAATTGGTATGTTTACGAATCCCCCGGCATGAAAGGAGAATTTTGATTTCTGGAAATCAAGGTCCGAACCATCGGTTCCTCCAAACTTGTATAGATTCAGGCCAGCCTTTGCTCCAAACGAAACCTGAGCTTCAGAAATAATATACGCTGACATCAGTACGGCTACTGATAATAGTATTTTTTCATACAATAGTTTTTGGTGAGCATTTGGAGACAGGTTAGACAAGCCAAAATTATAGCCTGCCCGGAAAAAAAGACCGCTGTTCATCTGGTATCCGGCAAATAAATTACCGCCTAATTCAATTCGTTTTAAGTGAAAATCTTCGTCCTCATCACTCACATCATCCCAGGTTTTACCATCAAATTGAACTTTACCCTCAATTGATTCTGATTCCGGATCTACACCGGGAAAATTGGTGGTAAATGTATAGTCAACATTATACTTTCCTCCCAAACCAATGCTTACAACCGGCCCTAAACCTAAAACTACAGCTCCCTTTTTTCCAACTGCTGAAGAATAGCAAAAATTAAGAGGCACTTCTGCAAACGTAGTATTGAACCGGGCATCCATTTCGTAAGTATAGGTATAGCCCATATCTTCCTCCGTTTCACTCTCTTCAAATTTTGTTCCTTTCAGAACAAAATTAAGTTCTGGCATAAATGAGAACTGTTTGGACATATCCACTTTTGCAATTAAACCAACTCTTGCCCCAAGAAGATTTTTTCGTCCGGGATACGACTCACCATCTTCTTTTACTTTTACTGAGGAAGATATGCCGCTAACCTGCATCCCAAACTGCACCTGTGCAGAAACTGAAGTAGCGGAGATTATTACTGCGGATACAAGCAAAAAAATCCTTTTCATAAAATAAATTGTTTAGTTAATAAACAGCTGAATACCTATTACTCTTCCTGCATAAACGGATACCGGTGATCAACAGGTGAGTTGAATGTTTCTTTGATTGTTCTGGCACTGAGCCAACGGTACAAATTCAGTATTGAACCGGCTTTATCATTAGTTCCGCTGCCCCTTGCACCACCAAATGGCTGTTGCCCCACTACTGCACCGGTTGGCTTATCATTAATATAAAAATTACCGGCTGCATTTCTGAGTTTGTTTGTTGCCAGTTCAATAGCTTCCCTGTCACAGGCAATTACTGCGCCTGTTAGCGCATATGGAGATGTGCTGTCAACCAGCTGCAGCGCCTTTTCAAAATTATTTGCTGGATAAACGTAAATGGTCAGCACTGGACCAAAAATTTCCTCACACATTGTTACATATTTCGGGTCTTTTGCCTGAATAACTGTAGGCTGAATAAACCAGCCCTGCCTGCTGTCGCATTTACCCCCCACCCATATTTCTGCTTTACTATCTTTCTTTGCATCATCAATGTATTTTCTGATGCTATTATAACTTTTTTCATCAATAACTGCATTAATGAAGTTGGTAAAATCGTCCGGGCTGCCCATTTTAAGACTCTTAACACCAGCCACGAGTTTTTTCTTCACTTCTTCTGCAATATTGGAGGGAATATAAGCCCTTGAGGCAGCAGAACATTTTTGCCCCTGGTATTCAAAAGCGCCACGCAGTAATGCTGTGGCTACCACATCAGGATCGGCTGTTTTGTGTGCCAGCACAAAATCCTTACCACCTGTTTCTCCTACAATTCTTGGATAGGACCTGTACATGGCCATATTCTTACCTATAGTCTCCCACATATTGTTAAACACACCTGTTGAACCTGTAAAATGCACACCGGCAAAATCTCTATGGTTGAAGCATGCTTTGCCAACAACAGGTCCGCTGACATAAACAAGATTGATGACTCCGTCAGGCAATCCTGCTTCTTTCAATATCCTCATAAACATTTGTGCTGAATACACCTGTGTATTGGCACATTTCCATACCACCACATTTCCACACATAGCTGCAGACGTGGGCAGGTTGCCTCCGATAGCTGTAAAATTGAAAGGCGTAACAGCCAGTACAAATCCTTCTAAAGGACGATACTCCATCCTGTTATGCATACCCGGACTGCTGATTGGTTGCTGTTTATATATTTCAGAAAGGAAATGAACATTAAACCGGAGGAAATCAACAATCTCGCAAGCGGAGTCAATTTCTGCCTGAAAAGCATTCTTACTTTGGCCAAGCATAGTGGTGCCATTCATATAAGGCCGATACTTTGTGGCAATAAGGTCAGCAGCTTTCAGAAAAATATTGGCCCTGTTTTCCCAACTCATGGCTGCCCAGCTTTCCTTTGCTGTTAATGCAGCTTCAATAGCCTGGTGTACATGCTTTTCTTCACCGGCATGAAAATGGCCAAGCACATGTTTCGTTTCATGCGGCGGATGCATGGCCACTTTTTTATTAGTTCTGACTTCTTTGCCGCCTATGTACATGGGTACATCTGCCTGCTGGCTTTTTAATTCAGCAAGCACTTCTTTTAATCTTTTCTTTTCTGCAGAACCGGGACCATAATTTAATACTGGCTCATTTGCAGGCATCGGGTATTGAAAAGTTCCAAATTTCATATGCAGTCAATTTATTAGTAAGAAATTGTGTTTAGTTATTATCCAGATTCCTTCTCGCTCATCAAATATGCTTTTATAAACCCATCCAGTTCGCCATCCATAACAGGCTGTACATTCCCCACCTCATAATCGGTGCGGTGATCCTTTATCATTTTATACGGATGGAAAACGTAGCTGCGTATCTGGCTTCCCCATTCTATCTTTTTCTTTTTGCTGTTGGCACTGTCTTTTAGTTCATTCCTCTTTCTCAACTCTTCCTCATACAGACGGCTTTTCAGCATCGTCATTGCCTTTTCCCTGTTGCCTAGCTGTGTCCGTTCTGTCTGACAGACAACAGTTATCCCTGTCGCCAGGTGCGTTAAAAATACTTTCGTCTCAACTTTATTTACATTTTGGCCACCAGCTCCTCCGCTTCGTGCAGTTTCCATTTTCACCTCGCTGTCCTTAATTTCAATATTGATCGTATCATCCACCAGTGGGTAAACAAATACTGATGCCAAGGATGTATGACGGCGGGCATTACTGTCGAACGGCGATATACGCACCAGACGGTGTACGCCACTTTCAGCTTTTAGAAAGCCATAAGCGAATTCACCATCAAACTGCAGTGTAGCAGTTTTGATACCTGCACCGTCGCCCCAAACCCAGTCAAGCTCTGTTACTTTCCAACCCTGCTTTTCACCGTACATGCGGTACATCCTGGCCAGCATTTCGGCCCAGTCCTGACTTTCGGTGCCACCAGCTCCTGAATTTATCTGCAAAACAGCAGGCAATTCATCCTCAGGCTCGTTTAAAGTCGCCTTAAACTCTGCATCTTCAATATCAGTCAATGCTTTATTATATGTGTCTTGTGTTTCTTCCTCAGAAGCATCGCCTGCCTTCCAGAAATCAAAGAGGACTGCAAAATCCTCCACAGATGTATTCGTTTTCTCGTAAAGGCTTACCCAATACTCATTCACCTTAATTTCCTTCATGATGGAAGTAGCCCGAGCATTATCATCCCAAAATCCCGGGCTAAGAGAGAGTTGTTTGTCGTTTTCAATTTTTGTCAGTCGGTTCCCGACGTCAAAGAAACCTCCTTATCCCGGCAATGCGGGACCGCATATCCTGTAATTTTTCCTGTGTCATGGTTGCAAAAATAAGTTTTTTTACGGTGCAAGAATCATTCAAAACCAGTTATTTGCAGAAAATACGGTGCATTAAATAGAAAAAATACGTAGTAAAGTTATGTATTGTCAAAATCAGTTTCTATTTTGGCCTCCCTAATAACCAAAAACGCATTCCTTTGAAAAGAACAATTCTTTGCCTGTTATCGGGAACTTTGTTTTTGCCTCTTGCGAGAAAAGTGAGCTGACCCAACCTGTGGTGGCAGAACCCTGTGTAGAACAAACAGCAAATCCTGCCGGACGCTCCTATAACGCAGACTCAGTAGTTCCTTATACCTGCACCACAAAACATTGTGGTTTTTTGCCCCTTTCCACCAAAAACTATTGGGTGTATCAGGATTCCCTGTTTGTTGACGGGGCTTTTTTGAAAGTACAACTTGATACCTTACGTTTTACCAATACGTTCAAATCACTTCCAGATGGTTTGGTTTGGTGGCAGGGAAATCTTGAGGTTGGACTACCGGGTACTTTATTTGCAAATGATTCCGCTTTTTATTCTATCAATGACAGGCTTTTTGTTCCCGATGTAAAAGATGCTAAAAAAGAATATAGCCTATTCCCCGGTGATTCAGTTCGTTACCTGGCGAGTTTTGAGGATGCAGCTGCTCAAGGCCGTTCCTTAAAAGTTACAGGTACATATAAAACGCCGGCTGGCAGTTTTGCAGATTATCTCTATTTTGAAAAAAATGCCAGGAATTATCGTAAAGACCAGGTTTATTTCAAACCAGGTATCGGTGTGCTTAAATATGTGCAGGAAAAAGCCCCAATGGGAACAAGAGAATTGAAAGTACAGCAAATCTCTACTCTTGTTGCCTGGCATATTGAATAGTCTGCATAATGCATTTTCTCAATCTCGCCAGCAATGTCCAAAGAACTTAAGGCAATACAGCAAATGCTGTTGAAGAATGCATCAAATGAAAACCTGAACTTTTTTAATAAGGTTGTTCCGGGAATACATAAAAAAATGTATGGTGTAAAGACACTGGTGCTGAATGAAATTGTAAAACATTACAAAGACCAATCATTTGACCTGGCAGAAGAACTCTGGCAAAGTGGGGCACATGAGGAAAGAATTATCGCTATTAAAATCCTTGAAAAAAAAGGGAAATCAGACCCTGAAAGATTGCTGAAGCTTTTTAAACAATTTGCAGAATACATTGATAACTGGGCCATATGCGACGGAATGGGTATGCAGTTTCTCAGAAGCATTGTAAAAACACACAGCAAAGACATTTTTGGCATAGCAACTGTTTATAACAAAGACAAAAATTTCTGGAAAAGACGGCTCTCTTTGGTAATGGTGGAATGGTACACCCGGCATGGTGATAAGCATGAAGCCATACTTAATTTAGTAAAGCCTCTTGAAAATGACGAAGCGTATTATGTAAGAAAAGCAGTTGCCTGGATAAACCGAAATTTTGAAAAGAGAAAGTAGCCTAAGGCACCAGTGTCTTCGCCATTATTTTCAGCATTTGTGAATATTCTCTTGTATAGCTTTTGCCACCCTTCACTTCATCAAAATCAGAACCCTTGATTGTGGCAGTTAGCAGACGATAAGCCATTTCTGCCTGTTCCTCTGAGTAAAAGAAAGAAACGAACTTACTGTCTGCTTTAAAATCTTTCATACCAATAGCATGCTGATAATATTTCATGGGCAGAAATACCCGCATAGGCATAAAGTAAGAAGACTCCTCTGAAATCAACTTAAAATAAGCAGAATAAAACAATAGCATCTCTGAAAGCCTTTTCCTGAGTTGCTCATCTGTTTCCGGTGCAGCAGGTTTGTTTCTCCAGTTATTCATTTTATCATCAAAGAGTTTTGCTCTTTCACCGCTTTCCAGGCGTTTCAGGTTCCAGACAAACCGCAGGTTTTCGCCTTTGGTCTTAACTGTTTCTGTAATTTTCAGCACAGAGTCATCCTCTGAATAACTGCTGAACAGTGCCTTAAAACTTTCAAAGCCATTTCCTCCATCACTGATAATCACATACTCATTGTCCTTTGTCCCCCACTTTCCTCTATTTGCGACGCTGTCTAACTGTGTAAACACACCACCTTCTTTAAAACTGATTAGCTTCAGACACTTCAGGTCGGTTATCGAATCTTGTATTTCAGCGTAAATTTCATCCTGCTTTGCAGTTAATAAATTATCATCAGGATAGAGAACAAACCAGTTTCCTTCGACCACCTGGTGCAGTTTCTTTTTGCCTTCCTGTTTGCAGGCAGTAATTAGGATAAGAAGCAATAAAAGTATGTTTCGCATACTGCAAAAATAAATGTCCTCCCGTTTCGGGGAGGACAATTTGCTTTCAACAAGGGTTAATTATTTTATGGCAGATGAATTACCCGCTGGTTGTTTCCGTTATTCCAGGTGAGCAATGCAAGGTTATCGCAATTGCCGTTATTAGGGAATCCAAAGTCTAACTTCAGCACTCTATCGTTAATCTGAATCTTAAGTGTGCCTTCGCTAATCCAATGGCAGGATACTTTTTTAATCAGCGGGTCAACTGTAGTTATCTTGACAGTTCTTCCGTTATTGTATACTGTTTGAGAACGGGCAATTATCTGGTATTTGTCATCATTCACAACTGCAGTAGCCATGCCAACAATTTGTTTTACTGTTTTCTGGCCTTCATACTTATAGCCTCTTCCATTGGGGAAAGTAAGCTTACCATCCAGGATTTCAACACTCCACTTGTGTACAGGAGGTTCAGACAGGTTTTTGAAAATCTTTGTGCCTTCAACATGTGCCCTGTTTACATAGTAATTTACAAAAGTCATGGTAACAACCGAACCCGGCCGACGTACAGGGGCAGTAAAATGCAGCACAATTTTCCCACGTCTTACTTTACCGTCATTGCCGCGGCAACTGTCACCAAAATTAATAGTTACAGTCTTTGGATATGTACTGTCATTAGGACTAACAGTAATAATGGCGCAATCGCCAATTCTTCCCCTTAACTCAAAGAAACGGGGAAAATAAGGGCCTCTTTGTGTTACGCCTTTACCTTCCACACCAAATCCGCCTGCATTGCCTTCTTCATCAGCGGCAGTCATGGCAATATCGTCAGCATCATCAAAGCTGGCTTCCGCCTGTGTGCTTTCATCGGATAAAGTGGTGGCTTCTTCTTCGGTAACAGCGTTGGTGTCAGACAAGTTGCTGTCTTTCTGACAGGAAGTGAAGATAAATACAGAGAACAATACTGCAACAGCAGCGATAACGAACCGGTTAATTGATAAAGTTTTCATGGCTATACTTTTTGTTTATTAAAAATCATTAACAAAACTTTGGAACAAAATGGCGCAGGAAAGTTTAATGCCAGTAAAAAAATTATTTTTCCATAATTAATGAAGCAGGTACAGTTTTATATAAAAGAATACTTTTCAACAACAAATCCTGCTGTCTTTATCATTTCTGGCCTGCTGACTGCCCTGCTGGTATTTCTCAATTATTTCTTCCGGCTGGATGATACCATCCGCAGTTTACCATCTGCGACCGCTATTTATTTTTCATGGTTCCTGGTGTTTCTTTTTGCATTTACCATGCCTTATCTTATATACGGAATAATGGACCGGAAAAATTATATCACAGAAAAAAGTTTCATACAACTCTTATTGATTGCGCCGTTGCTCTTTGCTATTAAAATCAGTATTATTGCCACACCCTGTTTTACTGATAACGGGCCAGATAGTCTGTTCTGGAATAAGATACTTTTCTGGCCGGTACTGGTAGTTATAATAACAGCTTCATTAATTATAACCTGGAAACTATTCAACAGCGACCAGCCCTTTTACGGAATGAAAACAAAAGGGATAAACTGGAAACCCTACTGGCTGATGTTGCTGATGATGGTTCCGCTGGTTGCATTAGCCTCCGCACAAACCGATTTTCAGGCAGTATATCCAAAATGAAGCAATTGGGAGATATTCAATCAATTCCGGTTTGGAAAAAGATTGTTTATGAACTCTCATACGGCAGCGATTTCTTCACCATTGAGTTATTCTTCCGTGGTTTTTTAGTACTTGCTTTTGCAAAATGGGCAGGCAAAGATGCGATATTGCCGATGGCCTGCTTTTATTGCACCATACATTTTGGAAAGCCGATGGCCGAGTGTATCAGTTCTTTTTTCGGGGGATTGATATTGGAATTGTGGCTCATAACACCCGTTCCATCTTCGGCGGACTGATGGTACATGTGGGCATTGCCTGGATGATGGAACTATTTGGCATTATACTCCCCTTTAGGGGATGGGGGTAAAAAGCTACAAGCCTGTAAGCCGGATTCTGTTTCCCGCTTTTGGCGGGATGGCTATCATTTATCTGTTCCGGCAGTTGCCCGCCGGAATCAATCTGCCTACCCATCAGTATCGGACGAGCCGCCCTCAGGCACTGACCTATGTGGCATTTCAGCATGCAAGGTTTACCCGTAAACATGATTGCTCATGCAAACCGTGAGCTCTTACCTCACATTTTCACCCTTCCATCCTCCCTTTCTCCATTTCTGGAAAAAAGAAAGGGTTGAGGTTATTTTCTGTGGCACTATCTCTCACCAGCCTCCTTCGATAAACTCAGGATGACAAGTGGCCCTGCTTGTCACAGGGTGCATTGCTCTGTGCTGTCCGGACTTTCCTTCCCGACTGTTACGTCGGAACGATAACCCGGCTTGTAGCTATGTAAAGGTAATTTATTTTTAAGCGATGAAGTTTAAGACTATTTCTCTCCTCCCTGCTTCCTTAGATATTTTGTAAGCACCACAATCTGCTGCCCTTCTATCCTGCCTTCAATTTGCTCGGTGTTATCTGCCACTAAGCGGATGTTGCGGATAACTGTTCCCACTTTTGCATTTACGGTTGAACCTTTCACATCCAGCGATTTGGTAAGCACCACATTGTCACCGTTTTGCAAAACAGCACCATAACAATCCTTGTGCAAATCAACCGAAGCATCATTTTCATGGTCGCCGCTGGCCTTGGCCCATGCCAGTTTATCATCATCGAGGTATAACATATCTAATTGCTCTGCCGCCCAGCTTTCATTTCTCAGCCGGTTCAGCATTCGCCAGGCCATCACCTGTACGGCGGGCACTTCGCTCCACATGCTGGTGGTAAGGCATTGCCAGTGAGCATTGTCGAATTCTTCTTTCTTTTCAATTTGCGCCAAACATTTGGGACAAATCAATATGGCATCATCCATATTGCCGGTGGCTGGCGGTACTTCATATATTTTCAGGTTATCAGCAGCCCCGCATAACTCACATTTGTTACCACTGCGTTTTACCAGCAATTCTTCCTGTTTCATTCTTCTTGTTTTTTAAATGGCGGCAAATGTAGCTTTTCTGCCCCACTATCTGCTTTCTTCCTTCAATTCCCTGTTATTCCACTCTTCATCCACCATTCGCCATATTCCCAGCGGATTGCTTTCTTTCAATTCATCAGGCAATAAGCTATCCGGCCAGTTTTGAAAAGCAACAGGCCTTACAAATCGCCTGATGGCATCAGCCCCAACAGAAGTAAACCGTGAATCTGTGGCTGCAGGATATGGACCACCATGCTGCATACTCTGGCACACTTCCACCCCTGTTGGCACACCATTCAATATCAGCCTGCCGCAAATATTCTTGATGGCTTCCAGCAGTTCATCATTATTTATTATATCAGCCTCTGTTGCCATAATTGTTGCCGTAAGCTGGCCTTCAAGATGCTTTGCAACTTCCAGCATTTCATTTCCATCTGCACAGCGGATGACCAGCGAATAAGGACCAAATACCTCTTTGTGCAAAACCGGGTTTGCCAGGAAAGTTTTTGCATCCACCGTGGCTACAGTAGGCAGGGCTTTTATCTCCGGCTGGTCAACAGAATGGGACGATTCGGCTATTAAATGAACGTTGTCCTGCATCAGCGCCGCTTCCCGTTTACCTGTATAAGCAGCAGCAATGCCCGTATGGAGCATTTTCTCAGGTTCCGTTTTTTGAATGGCTTTGCCCAAGTCATGTATAAACCGTTGCAACGGCTCGCTTTCAATCCCAACTATTAATCCCGGATTGGTGCAGAACTGCCCCACACTAAGTGTGATAGAAGCCGCATACATTGTGGCAATATCACTTGCAGAAGCAGCAAGTTTTTCGAGAAGCAAAAACACCGGGTTTACTGCCCATTTCCGCAAAAACAGGATGGGCACTTCCGCTGATTAGCCCAATCGAAAAGTTGTTTACCACCGGCAAACGAACCGGTAAAACCTACCGCTTTTGTGAGCGGATGCATTACAAGGGCTTTACCAACTTCAAATGAGGCTCCGGCAATATGGGAAAAAGCACCTTCAGGCATATTACTTTTTTGAGCCGCCCTTGCAATTGCTTCTGCCACCATCGCCGATGTATGATAATGTGCCGGATGTGCCTTTACCACTACCGGGCAGCCTGCCGCAAATGCACTGGCAGTATCTCCTCCTGTTGTTGAGTAAGCAAAAGGGAAATTGCTGGCGCCAAAAACAACTACAGGCCCAAGAGGAACATTCATCTTTCTTATATCCGGCTTAGGAGGATTTCTCTCCGGAAAGGCTGAATCAATTCTTGCTTCAAGCCAGTCGCCCCTCTCGCAGGCATCAGCAAAGTTTTTTAACTGGAAAATGGTCCTTGTTTTTCATTTCTCAGTCTTGTTTCAGCAAGATTGGTTTCCTGCATAGCGGTGTGAATGAGTTTGCTACCCAACGTTTCAATCTCACCGGCAACTGCCCTCAGAAAATCAGCTCTTTGCTTCAGCGTTTTCTTGCGGAAAAAATGATAAGCCTGCCATGCCTTTTCAAGGGCTATATTAATCTCTTCAATACTTGAGTCTTTGGGTATCATGCTTTTAAGAATTAGGACACCTAAAGGTAATAACTTCAGCATTCCACTTCTTCCGGACTCGCAATGATTTTGCCCGGCCAAAGCTGTTCTTTTGTGGATGATAATCTGTAATTTCCCACCTGCAAATCATTAATTATGCCCCATACTTTTACCCGGATTTCAAGGTTACTGCTATTACTTTTTTCCAACTATTATTTACGGTCAGGCTGATGACAGCCGGACAATGATGTTAAGCACAGGCATGTTTGTCCCAGCAGAAAACATCGGCCAGCTAAGCAAGCAATCAGTTGTTTTTAACAAAAGCTTGTTCGATCAAAAACATTATGTTGTCATTCAGTTCAGTTCACTGCCTTCGCAGGCCGAAAAAGACAGGTTGAAAGCCGCAGGCATTGAATTGAAAGATTACCTGCCATATAATGCTTACACGGCTGTATTAAATCAGAATTTTAATCTTACTTCTCTGCAATCTTCATCTGCAAGAAGTGTGTTCACATTCTCCCCGGAACAAAAAGCATTTCCCGGTGTATTGAGTGGAAATGCGTTATCACATGCCATTAAGCAGCAGGGCTTCGTTGATGTAACCATACTTACATATGAATTACTGAACCGTTCACAAATAACTTCAGCTATTGCTTCTACTGGTGCAAGTATTGTGGAAGAGCATGCTATGTTCCGCAATCTAATCATCCGTGTACCAAAAGATAAGGTTCGCCAGTTAGCCGATTTACCATTTATTCAATGGTTAGAATTTATTGATCCGCCTAACCAGCCCGAGAACCTGCCCGGCCGCACATTACATAAAGCAAACATTTTACAGGACGGCGTAAGAAACCTGAAAGGTGATGGTATGAATATTGGCATTTTTGATGAAAGGGCCAGCCAGCACCTTGATTTCTCACCTTCAGGCCGGATGATAAACGTGGATGCAGGAACAGCAGGCAGTCACGGCACCCACGTTTCAGGAACAGTTGGTGGAAGAGGAATCATTAATCCTATTGCAAAAGGTATGGCTCCTAATGCTACACTGTATTCTTATTATGGTTTTTCGGGAGATGTACAGGTAAGAATGGCAACGGAAATTCCGGCCAAGACGCTTATATCGAGCAATCACTCGTACCACGACGGATTGGGTGTTCAGTGTTCATTAACCGGGGCTTCTGCATCTTATTCTCTCAGGGCAAGAAATACAGATATTAACCTGAATAACTTTCCTTATCATCTCCATTGCCACTCTGCCGGAAATGCCCAGACTTCCTGTACCGGTGGCTGGTTGACCATAACCGGAACAGGTAAAGCAGCAAAGAACAATGTAGTTGTTGCCGCAGTTACCGGATTTGAAGCAATGACCAGCTACAGCAGTTTTGGCCCGGTGCATGACGGAAGGGTAAAACCTGAAATCAGTGCGATGGGTGATGGTGTTTTTTCAACCTACACTCCATTAAACTCATACGGCACAATCTCTGGTACCTCTATGGCCACACCTGGCATTACAGGCACTGTTGCACTACTTGCTCAGCGCTATAAACAATTAAATGGAAACGTTCTTCCTCCTTCCACTTTAATTAAGAATACCGTTTGTAACACGGCAAAAGACCTGGGTAACCCCGGGCCGGATTACAAATTCGGTTTCGGTTGCATCAGTGCACTAAGTGCTATACGGATACTGGAAGAAAACCGGTATGCTCTGAATACTGTTGGTACCGGTGGTACTAATGATATAACAATAAATGTTCCTGCAGGAACTGCCCGTTTAAGAGTAATGCTGACATGGAACGATCCTGCTGCTGCTGCTAATGCGGCTTTAGCACTGGTAAACAATCTTGACCTTAGGGTTATTGATCCATCTTCTACTGCAGCACTGCCCTGGATTCTGAACCCGAACAGCCCTGCCACAAATGCCACACAGGCTGATGATAACATCAGCAATATTGAACAGGTAACAATTAATAACCCTTCCGCCGGCAGTTATACTCTTCGTGTAGTTGGAGAAGCTGTTACTACCGGGCCCACGCAGGACTACGCTTTAACCTGGGATGTGGAGCAGCCAAATATAGAGGTTACTTATCCTAATGGCGGTGAGTCGCTGAATCCAGGCACACCAACACAAGTAATTTCCTGGACAAATGCCGGAGTAACTTCCACACAAACTGTTGAATATTCTCTGGACAATGGAGGAACATGGACAACTATTTCAAGTACTGTTCCTGCCTCTACAACCCGGTTGAACTGGACGGTACCTTCGGCCAATACCTCAACTGCCAAAATCAGGATAACCAGTGGTTCTATAACCGATCAAAGTGATAATACGTTTAAAATTCTTGGGACTGTTACAGGCTTCAGCGGAAGCGGTGTTAGCTGCAATGCAGGAGAAGTAACATTCACATGGACAGCAGTTGCAAATGCCACTCACTATGATATCTATCGTCTTGACCCGGCCACAGGTGAGTTTGTCCTCCTTGCTTCCAATATTGGCGGATCGCCATATACGGCTACTGGTCTTACACCGAACACAAGTATGTGGTTCACCATCAGGTCAAAAAATACTTCGACCAGTGCTGAAAGTGAAAGGGCAAATGCAATAAATGTAACTACTTCTAACGGCGGTGGCGGTTTGGGTGCCGTTGGCCCAATTTCCGGTGTAAATACAATTTGCGGAACACAAACTGGTGTTTCTTATTCAATTTCAGCAGTTAGTGGTGCCACATCTTATATATGGACAGCTCCTCCGGGCGCAACTGTTGCTAGCGGACAAGGAACTACCAGCATAACTATTGATTATGGTGCCGGCAGTTCAAGCGGTAATGTAAGTGCAGCCGCCAGCAACGGAGCTTGTTCCACTGCCCCGTCCACACTGGCAATAACTGTAGGCAGCAGTTCAATAGCAGCACCAACCAGCGGAGGCAACCAGTCACAGGCAGTTTGTTCTGGCGGAACTATTCCTACACTCATTGCCGCAGCTACAGTACCTTCCGGATATTCTGTCGTTTGGTACACTGCTTCCACGGGTGGCAGTGTAGTAGCCAGCCCTGAACTAAGTGCTGTAGGCAATATAACCTATTATGCCGCCAGCAAAGAAACAAGTACAAATTGCGAAAGCAATACCCGAACAGCTGTAACACTAACAATAACACAAGTGCCTTTACCTTCAGTTTCTGCAAGCGGAGCAACAACTTTCTGCCAGGGGCAAAGTGTAACATTAACGGCCTCGGCAGGCAGTTCATGGTCTTGGAGCAATGGCGCAACTACACAGTCAATTACGGTTAATACTACCGGTAATTATACTGTCACAGTGGTAAACAATGGATGCAC
The DNA here is from genome assembly GCA_016719815.1 of Chitinophagaceae bacterium. GTDB lineage: Bacteria > Bacteroidota > Bacteroidia > Chitinophagales > Chitinophagaceae > JJ008. The sequence goes on from JADJYK010000004.1 coordinate 98,041, forward strand.
AAATTCCACCCCGGCAACAGCCGTAAACGTAAACCCGTTACCAACTGCAACTGTTGCTGCAGGAGGCCCCGTTTCCTTCTGCGACGGCAGCAGTGTAACACTTACTGCTTCTGCCGGCAGTTCATGGATTTGGAGCAATGGAGCAACTACACAATCTGTAAATGTTGGCACAGCAGGCAACTATTCCGTCACGATAACAAATGCAAGCGGATGTTCGGCCACTTCATCAGCTACAATCGTTTCTGTAAGTCCAAACCCCAATGTAACAATCAGTGCTGAACCCTATACCAGCCTGTTTCCGGGATTACAAACAACACTTACCGCTAATGTTTCTCCTTCAGGCTCTTATAACTACACATGGCAGAACAACGGTGCTACTGTAGCAGGTGCGACCAGTACCACTCTTGCAGGTATCAATCTTGATGCACTGGGCAGTTATACAGTAACCGTTACTAATGCAAGCGGACTGCCCTGCAGCAAAACATCGGATGCGGTAATTATCACTGATTCAGCCACTGCCCGGCTCTTTATTTACCCCAGTCCTAACAACGGTCAGTTTACAGTAAGCTATTACAGCGCATCTTTAAACGATGTATATACCGTTACAGTAACAGACAGTAAAGGAGCTCTTGTATTCCGGCAGGCAAGTACAGTATCTTCTTCATACCAGCGTATTGCAGTAGATATAAGAAGACAAGGCGGGGGACTGTACCTTGTTTCCTTACACAATAAAGCAGGTAACCGTATCGCTACCGGTAAAGTTCTTGTTCAATAAACTCACTCACTGTAATTTTTGAAATGCCGGTATCCGTTACCGGCATTTTTTATTGCTGGCAGCACCTGCACAATATTCTAACTTTGAAAAAAAAAAAATGGCAGATTTAAGAAGTATTCAAACAGAAATTGATGCTGCCTTTCTTTACGGTAAACTGGCAGCAAATGAAGAGAATGATGAAGTGTCAGGTATCTTTCTGCAAATGAGTGAGATTGAAAAAAGAGCATGCCAGGGCATTTTTACAAAAGTTAAACATCCCGGTTGAAAAGATGCCGTCCCCTTCTTTCCGGGCAAAAACATTAAACCGTATTGGGAAAATATTCGGGTACGATTATGTACTTGGAGTATTGATGGATACAGAAAAAACATTATCCGGTTCGGTTATTAATCTCAAAAGGAAAAATAAACAACCTGTTACCGGTTCCGAATCAAATCATGTAACAATTCTTCAAACCATAATTGATCAGTCAAAAGTCTCTGGAAGTACAATTGCACGGTTCGAAAAAAAACACCGCTCTGTTGGCGGTAACGCTTTGCGGGCTGCTGTGCTGGGCGGCAACGATGGACTCGTATCTAACTTCAGCCTGGTAATGGGTGTGGCAGGTGCTACCAACGGGCAGGAAGGCGTTTTGCTGGCCGGTTTGGCAGGATTACTTGCCGGTGCCCTTTCTATGGCACTGGGAGAGTGGATTTCTGTTAAAAGTTCACAAGAGCTTTATGAAAACCAGATGCTGATTGAAATGGAGGAGCTGGAAACAAGTCCGGAAAACGAAATGAAAGAACTGGAATTAATTTACAAAGCAAAAGGCATTGATGATGAGAATGCAAAAAGGATGGCAAAAGAAATTATCAATAACCCGGAGCATGCCCATGAAGTACTGGTTAAAGAAGAACTCGGTATCAACACGGAAGAGTTACAGGGATCGGCTTTTGAAGCAGCCTTATACTCGTTCTTCCTTTTTGCCATCGGCGCAATTATTCCGGTATTTCCATTCATGTTTTTAACAGGTGCCACTGCAATAATTGTAAGTACTGCTGCCAGTGCAATCGGGCTCTTTGTTATTGGCGCAGCTATCACACTGTTTACCGGAAGAAGTATATGGTTTTCCGGTTTCAGGCAGGTTGTATTTGGTCTCGCTGCTGCGGCTATAACTTTCGGTATAGGAAAACTAATCGGAGTTTCGGTATCCGGTTAAGCAAAAGAAATGATTAAAATGCTGGCCGAATTCATATTAGTCAGCAAATTTTCTTATCATTGAAGCAATTATTCAGACAAGTTGAAGAGATTATTGCTTTCCATATTAGCATTCCTGTTTATTATCAGTGCCACAGAACTGCATCAGTTAATTAAACTGCCAGAGATGTTGTCACATTTTCGCTATCATAAAAAACTGGACAAAAAAACATCCCTGCTTGATTTTCTGAGAATACATTATATGCCCGGCCATCCTGATGACAACGATGATGACGATGACCGGCAACTACCGTTCAAAAGCCAGGAAGCAGTTCATCATATAGATGTACTTACTAAACATCTGCAACCCGTAACAGATTTTAGTATTACCAGCTTTTTATCCCTCAAAAACACTTTCCATATTGAAGGAATACCCTGTGGGCTATCCAATGAAATTTTCAGACCTCCCAAAGCATGATACATTTGGCTGGTAAAACCTTCCGGATACACAATCTTATTTTTTAAAATATTTTAAATCTATAACTGATGAATTCAGCACAAATTCATTTGGCGTTAAATCATGCGCCCCTATTTTTATCGGCAACCGGAGGACTCATTCTTATATTAGGCTATATCCGCAAGAATGAAGACTTCAAAAGACTTTCATGTTATTTCCTGATAGCTGCATCTTTGTTCACTATACCTGTATTTGTTACCGGGGAAGGAACAGAAGAACTGGTGGAACACCTGCCAGGGGTAAATGAAGCCGCAATTGAAAAACATGAGGATATGGCCAAAATTTCAATGGTCATCATTGCGCTTACGGGTGTTGTTGCACTTGCCGGCTTGTTTCTGCGAAAAAATAACATCCTGAGAAAATTCATCATCGCAGGAGCAGTTTTCCTTTCTCTTGCCTCCTTCGGTACAATGGCACAGACAGCACATCTTGGCGGATTAATAAGACATGCTGAACTTGGGAATGGTAGTCAAAAAAATCCTCAGGAGGTGAAGAAGAAAAAAATAATGGGAAGGAGAATAATGAAAGGAATGATGAAAATAAGCAGGCTAAAGACAGCCTGAAACAAGCAGATAAATCAGAAAATGAAAACGAGGATGACGATTAGAAAAAGGCTCTGCAGTATCTCATAAACTGTGTAAGCAGAAAATAGTTGGGGTTACAACCCAACTATTTTTTTAATTAAAAACACGATATGTAACAACCATGAGCTGTTTGATGTTTTTAAGCAATTAACAACTGAAGAACAGGTAAATGATTTTTGGGGATGAATTCAAACCCGGTTTCCACCAGATTATTTTTGACTACATCTTTTGTAAGATGGTGTCTATGCTCCTGTAAATAAGTTGGGGTTTACTATTTCCTGGTGCTCAATAATAGAATAATCAGAAAGTATATCAGCATTGTTCCTGCGTACACACACATCATGCTCAAAATGGACTGATGGCTTTCCGTCTTTTGTCCTTACTGTCCAGCCATCATCTTCTGTATAAACATCTTTTTTACCCATATTAATCATGGGTTCAATTGCCAGCACAAGTCCTTCTTTCAGTTTCGCACCACTGCCCTTTTTCCATAGTTCGGTACCTGCGGATCTTCATGTAAACTCCTCCCCAGGCCATCACCTACTAATTCTCTTACAACTCCGTACCCGTTCTTTTTCTCTGTGTGTTCCTGAATGGCAAATGCAATATCGCCCACACGGTTTCCGGCTATTGCTTTTTCAATTCCTTTATATAAAGATTCCTTTGTAACCTTTATCAGTTTCATTACTTCAGGTCCCGGATTGCCTATTGCAAAAGTATAGGCATGGTCGCCATGCCAGCCATTGAGAATAACACCAATATCAACAGAGATGATGTCACCTTCTTTTAAGGGTACCTTATTGGGAAAGCCATGTACCACCACATCATTTACAGAAATGCAGGAATTAAAAGGATAGCCGTTATAATTAAGGAACGATGGAATTCCCTGGTGATCCCTTACATATTCACTTATCATGTGGTCAATGGCAAGTGTGGTTAAACCAGGTTTGAGCACTTTTGCAATCTCGGCAAGTGCTTTACTCACCAGTAATGCACTTTTCCGCATCATTTCCACCTGCTCGTTTGTTTTTGCAATCATCATATTACTGCAAATATCTTAAAATAGAAACCCGGTAGTGATTATCCTACCGGGTTTTATTAATTTATATATAGAATTACATCTGAACAGCAGATGCTGTCTGCCGCCCCTGAATTCTTCCGCTCTTCATCAAACCATCATATTGTCTCATCAGCAGCTGGGTTTCTATTTGCTGTAATGTGTCAAGAATTACACCCACCATAATCAGCAATGAGGTTCCGCCAAAGAATGAGGAGAAACCCTGTGTTACACCAAAGCGCTGTGCAATACCCGGCAGGATACCTACAAACGCAAGCAAAATTGCACCTGGTAATGTGATCTTATCCATGATAGAACCGATATAGTCAGCAGTAGGCTGACCGGGCTTAACACCAGGAATAAAACCATTATTCTGTTTCAGGTTATCTGCAATTTGCTTGGGATTAAAAATTAAAGCCGTATAGAGGAAAGTAAAACCAATTACAACAATTGCATAGATAAGCATGTACCAGAAGTTGCTATGGTCATTCAATGCCATCAGGAACTTACCCTTTTCAGGATTGAAGTTTGCAAAAATCGTAGGGATGAAGATGATAGCCTGAGCAAAGATAATTGGCATAACACCTGCACTGTTAACTTTCAGCGGCAAAAACTGGCGGGCTCCGCCAAACTGGCGGTTTCCTACAATTTGCTTTGCATAGTTTACCGGAACCTTCCTCACACCCTGTATCAGCAAAATACATCCCATAATAATAGCTATCAGAATCGCTATTTCAATGATAAATACAAGTATCTGGCCATTTCTTACTGATTTGTTTGTTAACTCCTCTGCAAATGATTGGGGTAACCTGTGCAGGATTCCAATCATGATGATAAGAGAAGTACCGTTGCCCAGTCCTTTATCAGTAATTCTTTCGCCCATCCACATTACGAATAATGTACCGGCAGTAAGAACAAATACAGATGTAATCCAGAAATAAGGCCTGAAACCTGCAACCATTGCATCGTTTGAAGCATTCAGACTATTAATGTATGTTACATAAGCAGAAGCCTGCAAAAGGGTAACAGCCACTGTAAGGTAGCGGGTATATTGGTTAATCTTCTTCCGTCCGCTTTCTCCTTCCTTGTTTAATTTTTGAAAACTTGGAACCAGTACTGTCATCAGCTGCATAAAAATTGAAGCTGAGATGTACGGCATAATCCCCAGGGCAAATATTGATTGCTGGTTGAATGCGCCACCAGAGAATGTATTTATAAGTCCAAGAATACCTGAACCGGCACCACCGCCGTCTTTAATCCGGGACGGGTCAATACCTGGCAACACAATCTTGGTACCAATAATGTAAATACCTATCATCATAAGAGTAAAAAGTATCTTTGACTTTAACTCTTCGATGCTCCAGATATTCTTAAGTGTTTGAATTAATTTCTTCACGGGAATAAAATAAGTTTATAGCACTTAAACATAAAAGACGCATATTTTATGCGTCGTGCAATTTAGCGAAATTACTTAACTATTTCCACCGTTCCTCCTGCTGCTTCTATCGCCGCTTTTGCTTTATCACTTACAGCATTTACTTTGAAGGTGTACTTGTTTTTAATTTCACCATTACCGAGGATCTTAACACTGTCTGTCTGGCTGATCAGCCCATTGATATATAAATTCTCAAGAGAAAATTCTGTAATGTTATATTTTTCTGCCAGCTGTTCAATTTGTCCAAGATTGAGAACTTTGTATTCAATCCTGTGCGGATTCTTAAAGCCACGTTTGGGAATCCGGCGCTGAATAGGCATCTGGCCACCTTCATGGGCCATCTTCCTTTTGTAGCCAGCCCGGCTCTGTCCACCCTTAGTACCTTTTGTAGAAGTTCCTCCATGTCCGGAGCCATCACCACGGCCTATACGCTTTGTTTTGTGTGTTGCGCCTTTTGCAGGTCTTAATTCATGTAATTTCATTTGCTTTTATTTTTTACTTAACGCCCCGAAAGCTCAGGGCTCGCATTTTTTAAAATTCCTTCCTAAAATTATTTTACATCCTCTACCTTAACCATATGCTTCACTTTGTTTACCATACCTAATACCTGTGGTGTGGCTTCAACTTCTTTTGAAGCATTTGTTTTGTTGAGGCCCAATGCCTGTAAGGTCAGTTTCTGACGTTCAGGTCTGTCAATCGGGCTTTTAACTAATGTTATTCTTATTTTTTTCATCTTATTAAAGGTTTAGGGTTGAAGGTAAAAGGTTTAGGCTTTTGCCCTGCACCATCCACCTAACACCTTTTTTTATCCGTTAAAAACTTTTTTCAATCCAAGTGAACGGGTTTTAGCTATCTGTACCGGTTCACGAAGCATAGCAAGTGCTTTGAAGGTAGCTTTCACCACATTGTGCGGGTTTGCAGAACCTAATGACTTGGCCAATACGTCGTGTACGCCAGCACTTTCCAGAACGGCACGCATTGAGCCTCCGGCAATCACACCGGTACCTTGTGCAGCTGGCTTAATTAAAACCTTTGCAGCTCCTTCTTTGGCCCATTGATCATGCGGAATAGTTCCTTTCATAACCGGTACCTTAATCAGGTTCTTCTTAGCGTCTTCGATACCTTTTGTTATTGCTTCCTGTACTTCTTTTGCCTTACCAAGACCATGACCTACCACACCATTTTCATTACCTACAACAACTAAAGCAGAAAAACTGAAAGCCCGGCCTCCTTTTGTGGTTTTTACCACACGGTTAATGGCAACTACTTTATCTTTTAGTTCCAGATCACCGGCTTTTACCCTGTTTACGTTAAGCTTTGACATTTATACTTACAATTAAAGTTTGTATTTAAATTAAAATTGAAGACCACCTTCTCTTGCGCCTTCGGCCAATGATTTTACCCTTCCGTGATAAAGATATCCGCCGCGGTCAAAAGTTACTTTCTGAATACCTAATCCGGTAGCCTTACGGGCAATCGCTGACCCAACCAGTTTGCTTATCTCTGTTTTCGTTCCTTTCTGAGCCGCAATATCTTTATCTCTCGAAGAAGCGGAGGCCAGGGTAACTCCGTTTGTGTCATCTATCAGTTGGGCATATATTTCAGCATTACTTCTGAACACAGATAATCTGGGGTTATCTCCGGTTCCAGAAATTTTCTTGCGGATTCTGTACCGGATATTTTGCCTGTTTTTTGATTTTACTTTTGGGTTCATTTTATTCAGTTTACTGCCTGATTCTGCCAGGCGATTCTTTATTTATTATTTACCAGCAGCTTTACCAGCTTTCTTACGTACGATTTCGCCAACATAACGTACACCTTTTCCTTTGTAAGGTTCCGGCTTACGAAGGCTGCGCAACTTTGCGGCCACCTGCCCTATTAACTGTTTGTCGATTCCTTCAAGTGTTATAATTGGATTCTGACCTTTCAATTGCTCAGTAGCTACTTTCAGTTCTTTCGGAACTTCGAAAATGATGTTGTGTGAATACCCAAGGGCCAAATCCAGAATATTTCCCTGGCTGGCAGCTTTAAAACCCACACCAATCAGCTCCAGCTTTCTTACAAATCCATCCGTCACTCCTTTTACCAGATTAGCAATCAGGGCACGGTAAAGGCCATGCATGGCACGGTGACGGATCTGGTCAGTTGGTCTGCCAAATGAAACATGACCATCTTTAATTTCAACAGTAATGTCTCTGTCAACAGCCTGTTTCAGTTCACCTTTTTTACCCTTTACCGTAACTACATTATCTTTTCCTACAGTAATTGTAACACCTTCGGGAATTGTGATTGATTTTTTACCTATACGGGACATAATGATTTATTTTTAAAATTACTTAACTACTGACCGGTCAGCTTAGTATAGCTTCAGCTTAATGTATCAGCAACCATTTTTATTAATAGATATAGCAAAGAACCTCTCCGCCAACATTCTGTGCTTTTGCTTCCTTATCAGTCATAACACCTTTTGATGTGGACAGGATAGCAATTCCCAAACCACTTTTTACACGGGTAAAATCAGAAGGCTTGGAATAATGACGAAGACCAGGACGGCTTATTCTTTCCATGCTCTGGATAGCAGGCAACTTTGTTGAAGGGTCGTACTTCAACGCTATTTTTATGACTCCCTGCTTGTTGTCATCCTCAAACTTATATTTCAGAATATAGCCCTGGTTGTACAGGATTTCTGTCATACGCTTTTTCAGATTTGATGCGGGTATATCCACCACACGGTGACCAGCCATCTGTGCGTTACGAATTCTGGTCAGGAAATCTGCTATAGGATCTGTTACCATATATACTTTAATTAATTCTTTTCAAAATTTTATTACTGGTAGTCTGCCACCTTTTACTTTAAAAAGTAACCGGGAAATAACAGACACTCTTTTTACCAACTTGCTTTTTTAAGGCCTGGTATTTTACCGTTCAATGCCATATCACGAAGCATCACCTGGAAATACCAAAGTAGCGTACATATCCTTTCGGACGACCTGTTAACTGGCAACGGTTTTTCAACCTTACTTTAGAAGAGTTTTTAGGTAACTCATCAAGGGCCTTCCAATCGCCGGCCTTTTTGAGGTCTTCCCGTTTGGCAGCATACTGTGCTACCATTCTCTTTTTCTTTGCCTGGCTTTTACTGATTCTTTAGCCATAGTTGATTTTTATTTTTTCAATTTTTAGAATCACATATTCCTGAACCTGTTGAGAAGCAGGAATTGCTTAAATATTTTTAATTCGCCTTCGCCGCATTTTTTGAATGGCATACCGAGTTCTTTCAGCAATTCGTAAGCTCTTCATCGGTATTAGCTGTAGTTACAAAAGTGATATCCATACCGGTAATCTTATTCACTTTATCAATGTCAATCTCGGGAAGATAATCTGCTCGGTTACACCCATCGTATAATTGCCGCGGCCATCAAACGCTTTTTCATTTACGCCTTTAAAGTCACGGACACGGGGAAGTGCAACAGAGATTAACCTGTCAAGAAACTCAAACATTTTAGCTCCGCGTAAAGTAACTCTTGCCCCGATCGGCATACTCTTACGGAGTTTGAAGTTTGAAATATCCTTCTTCGAAATAGTCGCTACAGCCTTCTGACCTGAAATCTGCGTCAGTTCATCAATAGCTATATCTACCAGCTTCTTGTCAGATACTGCACCGTTTACACCACGGTTCAGACAAATTTTCTCCAGCTTGGGAGCCTGCATTACTGTTTCGTAGCCGAATTTTTTAATTAAGGCAGGTACAACGTCTTTTTTGTACTTCTCTGCCAGTCTTGGGCTATATGTTTTTGTACTCATAAAATTCTCTTATTAAACTGGACAGAAAATCAGATTTTCTCTCCTGATTTTTTTGAAATTCTAACTGTTTTACCATTCTCTCTTTCTCTCTTCACTTTAACCGGTGCTTTTGCTTTCGCATCCCAAAGCATAACATTACTGATATGAATCGGGGCTTCCTTCTTTACGATTCCACCTTTAGTATTCTGAGCCGAAGGTTTTGTGTGCTTGGTGATGATGTTTACACCTTCCACAACAACTTTTGCCTTTTCGATCAGTACCTCTTTAACAAGGCGGGGCTTGGTCAGGTCTTTATCATCACCTGTGATGACAACCACACTGTCGCCTTTGCGAATACTGAACTTTGGTTTAAATCTTGCTTTCATTTTCTTTTTAACTTTGAGCTATTAGCAGTGAGCGGTGAGCCCGGGACTTAATAGCAATTGAACTTTCTTTTTATCATTACAGCCCGTGGCTTATAGCCCGTCGCTCGTAGCTTTTTTTATAATACCTCCGGTGCCAGTGAAATGATTTTCATGTAACCTTTATCGCGGAGCTCCCTGGCAACGGGACCGAAAATACGGGTACCACGGGGCTCATCTGCCTGGTTCAGGATTACCACTGCATTATCGTCAAAACGGATATACGAGCCATCCTTACGACGCAACTTATTGGTAGTACGAACGATTACTGCTTTGGCAACCGTACCCTTTTTGATACCACCAGCCGGTATTGCATCTTTTACCGTAACGACAATTTTATCTCCAATCCTGGCATAACGCTGACCGCTGTTGCCGAGTACACGGATACAAAGCACCTCTTTGGCACCACTGTTATCCGCAACATTCAAACGGCTTTCTTGCTGAATCATTTTATTTAAGCTTTGAGCTTTTTATCCGCCTGTCGACGGATGCAAGCAGTTTAAACAATTATTAATCTTTCTATACGGCTCGTGGCTCATCGCTCACGGCTCGTAGCTTTCTTATTTCACTTTTTCTACCACTTCCACCATTCTCCAGCGCTTTGTTTTGCTAAGCGGACGGGTTTCCATGATTTTAACCAGGTCACCAATGCTGCACTCATTCTTTTCATCATGAGCATGGAACTTGGTAGTTTTTTTTACGAACTTACCATAGATGGGGTGTTTTACTTTTCTTTCAACGGCAACGGTGATGGTTTTGTCATCTTATTGCTGGTTACAACACCAATCCTGGTCTTTCTTAAGTTTCTTGCTTCCATTGTTTAGCTTTATTTTGCTTGCATTTGCTTTAACTTCAATTCTGTTTTCAGGCGGGCAATTTCCCGGCGTAATCCACGGATGCTCACGGGGTTCTCCAGGGGGGAAATGGTATGAGCAAACTCCAGCTTCTTCAGCCTTAGTTTATCTTCTGCAAGACGGTTCTTTAGGTCCTGCTCATTCATTCCATGAATACTTTTTACAAAATCTGCTTTCTTAGACATCGTTTACGATTTATTTGTTATTACGCAGTAACCAGGTCACGGCGCATAATAAACTTAGTTTTAATTGGCAATTTACCAGCGGCCAGGGCCAATGATGCACGGGCAATTTCCTCACTAACACCATCAATTTCAAAAAGAATACGGCCGGGTTTCACAACTGCAGCCCAGAACTCCAGGTTACCTTTACCCTTACCCATCCTTACCTCAGCCGGTTTACGGGTTATTGGCTTATCAGGGAAAATCCGGATCCAAACATTACCTTCCCTTTTCATTTCACGGGTAAGTGCCTGACGGGCAGCCTCAATCTGGCGATCAGTAATCCAGTGCTGATCCAATGCCTTCAATGCAAAAGAACCAAAAGCAATTGTTGCGCCTCTTTTGGCGTTGCCTTTCATCCGGCCTTTCTGCATTTTCCTGTGTTTCGTTCTTTTCGGTTGTAACATCTTAAGTTAATTTGAAAATTTGAAAATGTGGAAATGTGAAAAATACCCACATTCAAAATTTATCTTTTACTAAAAACATGAGCCTCATTTTCACATTCTCATGTTTGCGTATTTACGCATTAATTTCTCTTATCTCTTCCTCCACCTCTTCTGTCTCCTCCCCTTCTGTCATCACGACGGTCTCCACGATGATCACGATGATCATCCCTTCTTTCCCTCCTGTCGCTTACATCGCTTTTACCACCAACGAAGTTTGGATTTAAATCTCTCTTCGCAAGAACTTCACCTTTACAAATCCATACCTTGATACCTATTTTACCATATACTGTTTGTGCAAACACGTTGGCATAATCAATATCCATACGGAATGTATGAAGCGGAACCCTTCCTTGTTTAAACTCTTCACTGCGGGCAATTTCAGCACCGGCCAAACGACCGCTCAGTTTCACTTTTATTCCTTCAGCTCCCATACGGAGGGCAGAAGCAATTGCCATCTTGGTAGCCCTTTTATAGTTTATCCTGTTTTCAATCTGGCGGGCAATTGTATCACCTACAATCATTGCATCCAGTTCAGGCCGGCGGATTTCAAGAATGTTTATCTGTACATCTTCCTTACCAGTTAGTTTTTTCAACTCTTCCTTAATACGGTCAACTTCTCCGCCACCTTTACCAATGATAATACCAGGCTTAGAAGTATGTATGGTTACAATCAGCTTACCCAGGGTTCTCTCAATTACAATTTTTGAGATACCGCCCTTGTTAATACGGGCACTCAGGTACGTTCTGATTTTGTGATCCTCGATCAGTTTGCCGGCATAATCTTTTTTGCCACCATACCAGTTAGACTCCCATCCACGGATTATTCCTAACCTGTTACCAATCGGATTTGCTTTTTGACCCATGTTATTGGTTTATTAATTCGTTTTAATTAATTTTCTTTAGTATCAACGATTACGGTTACATGGTTGCTGCGTTTACGAACACGGTAACCACGGCCTTGCGGTGCCGGACGCATCCTTTTCAGGGTTCTGCCGCCATCAACAAATATTGTTTTGATGACCAGCTTACTTTCGTCTCCGCCATCATTTTTCTGCTTCCAGTTGCTGATAGCACTCAGCACAAGTTTTCTCAGCGGAACGGCGGGATGCTTTGGGTTATGCTCCAGCTCAGCCAGCACTTTCTCTACTTTCTGACCACGGATTAGGTCAGCCAGTAATCTCATTTTACGGGGAGAGGTGGGATAATTTCTCAATTTAGCTACTGCTTCCATTGTTATTAGTTTCTTTATTAACCTTCTTTTTAGAGTGACCTTTGAATGAACGGGTTGGTGCAAATTCACCAAGTTTGTGACCCACCATAAATTCTGTTACATAAACAGGTATAAACTTGTTACCATTATGCACAGCAAATGTGTGTCCAACAAAATCGGGTGTAATAGTAGAGCGGCGGCTCCATGTCTTAATCACTCCTTTCTTGTTTTTTCCTTCGTTCATAGCCAGCACCTTGTTTTCCAGGTGAGACGCTACATAAGGACCTTTTTTAATTGAACGAGCCATGTTAATTCGTTAATTTTCAAATATTATTTAGACAGTTTACTTCCGTTTTTGCGCTGAATAATCAGCTTATCGCTTCCTTTACCCTTTGTTCTGGTTTTAAGACCTCTTGAGTACTGGCCATTCCTTGAACGTGGCTGTCCGCCGGAAGCTTTACCTTCACCACCACCCATCGGGTGATCCACAGGGTTCATTGCCACACCACGGTTTCTTGGTTTAATACCTTTCCACCTGTTCCGGCCGGCCTTACCCATACTCTGCAAAAAGTGGTCACTATTACTTACCACCCCAACTGTTGCAAAACAGTTAATGAGTACTTTCCTCAGTTCACCGGAAGGCATTTTCAAGATTGCGTACTTTTCTTCTTTGTTCGTTAACTGTGCAGAAGAACCCGCACTCCTGGCTAATTTGCCACCCTGACCAGGCTGCATTTCAATGTTGTGAACATTGGTACCCAATGGAATATTCTTCATGGGAAGTGCATTTCCAACTTCAGGAGCTACATCAGCACCGCTCTCCACTTTTGAACCCACCTGCAACCCCTGCGGGGCCAGGATATATCTTTTTTCACCATCTGCATAGTTCAACAAGGCAATAAAAGCTGAACGGTTTGGATCGTATTGAATGGATTCAACAGTTCCAACCCCGGCTTTATTCCGCTTGAAATCGACAATACGATACTTTTTCTTGTGCCCACCACCTCTGTACCTCATCGACAAATGACCTGATGAGTTACGGCCACCTGTTCTTGGCTTAGCCTCAACAAGGCTTTTTTCAGGAACGTTTGTTGTAACCTCAGCATAAGCATTCCCGATTCTCCACCGGGTACCTGCTGTCATTGGTTTAAATTTTCTTAATGCCATTTTAAAACACTTATAATTAATTTCTTTACTCCAACACTTCGCGGCGGTTGATTGCCATTCACTCTTCAACTATCTCATTACGAGAAATATAGAAGGCTTATCAAATATTTGAATACAGATCAATTGCTTCACCTTCAGCAACAGTAACAAACGCTTTCTTGTAAGAAGGTTTGCGACCTGATATAACGCCGGCTTTAGTAAAACGGCTTTTAGCTTTTGCAGGAACAACCAGTGTATTCACACCGGTAACTGTTACACCATAAAAGCTTTCAATAGCTTTCTTAATCTCCAGCTTATTTGCCTTCTTATCTACTCTGAAAGCATAACGGCGCATTTTATCCTGCTGGGCATTTGCTTTTTCAGTTAAGATGGGCTTTATCAGTACTTCAGAAAGTTTCATAATTCTAATTTGAAATTCGTTAATCTGCTACAATTTGTTTTCTTATGCTTCTTCTTTCTCGTCGTCAGCAAAAATCTTTGCGGCACTCTCTGTCAGCACCAGCACTTCAGAGTTTACAATGTCATAAGTGTTCATATCACTCAGCAACACTCCCAGCACAGAAGGCACATTGCGCAAAGAGAGTTCTACATTATCATTGTATTCAGGCTGAATGAACATCACTTTCTTGTCTGCCACTTTCAGGTTTCCCAGTATATCTACCAGCGTCTTTGTTTTGGGTGTATCCAGTGCAATGTCCTCAACAACCAGTATAGCATTGTCTTTCGCTTTATAAGAAAGTGCTGAAATCTTTGCCAGGTCTTTTACCTTGCGGTTCAACTTAATGTCGTAGCTGTGGGGTTTAGGACCAAAGATTGTACCACCACCTTTATATAAAGGGTTACGGATATTACCCTTACGGCTGCCGCCGGTACCTTTCTGGCGATGCAGTTTACGGCTGGCACCCTGTACTTCGGCACGGGTCTTTACCTTATGTGTACCCTGGCGCTGTGCTGCCAAATACTGCTTTACAGCAAGGTAGATCACATGATTATTAGGCTCGGCACCAAAAATTTCTTCGGGAAGCTCAACACTTCTGCCGGTTGCTTTTCCTTTTGTATTTAAAACTTCGATTTGCATTTTATTCTTTTTTGTGATACAAGAATGAACTTATATCTGCGATTATTTCTGAATTAAAACAATTGAACCGTTGTAACCCGGAACTGAACCGCTTACAAGGATATAATTCTGTTCAGGGAAAATCTTCACCACTTTCAGTCCTTTCATTTTAACCCTGTCATTTCCCATACGACCAGCCATACGAACACCTTTCATAACACGGCTCGCATCAGAAGAGTTACCAAGTGATCCCGGAGCTCTCTGGCGGTCGTGCTGACCATGCGACTGCTGTCCTACACCGTGGAAGCCATGGCGTTTTACAACTCCCTGGAAACCTTTACCTTTAGTCGTACCCACTACTTCAACTTTATCGCCTTCTGCGAAAATGTCAACAGTAATGGTTTCACCAATATTTTTTTCTATTGCAAAATCCCTGAATTCTTTTGAGAATTTCTTAGGAGCTGTCTGAGCTTTAGCGAAGTGATTTGTTTCGGCCTTTGTAGCATGTTTTTCTTTCTTGTCGCCGAATGACAACTGGAGTGAGCTGTAGCCATCAGAATCGATGGTCTTAACCTGAGTTACAACGCAGGGACCTGCCTCGATGATTGTGCAGGCTGTTTGTTTACCTTCGGAATCGAAGACGCTGGTCATCCCAACTTTTTTCCCAATAATACCTTTCATGTGTTTCAATTTGTGCCTGCAGGATTATTGGGACATCTTTCGTTGCAAGTGATCTTGTCACCCTTAGTGCAACGAAGGGTCAATCCCCGTTTGCCACCGACCTTTTCCTTTATGGGGAAGTACCGGCAGTAAACAAACCCTGAATGGCTTGTTTTATGTTTAGTTGCCAGAGCTCTTTTCTTCCGGCTGACCGGAATTGAGAGATAGCATTAAATTAAAAATCAAAATATAAGAACTAAAGCGGCGAACCTTATAACAAAGACTACGCCTTGATTTCAACCTCCACACCACTGGGCAAATCTAGCTTACTCAACGCATCTACAGTTCTTGAAGAAGAAGTATAGATATCGAGTAATCTCTTGTGAGTAGCTAACTGAAACTGCTCACGGCTTTTCTTATTTACGTGGGGTGAACGTAATACAGTAAATATTTTTTTACGGGTTGGAAGGGGAATTGGCCCGGTAACAACCGCTCCTGTACTACGAACTGTTTTTACGATCTTTTCGGCTGATTTATCAACCAGGTTGTGATCGTAAGACTGTAATTTTATTCTGATTCGCTGCGACATGTGTCAAAACCCAATTTTTCTTTTGGGAGTGCAAAGGTAGGGCTGTATACTATACCTTCCAAATACTTATGCAATAATTTTTTATACAATTGCAACAAACCGCAAAAAACAGGGCCTACCCGTCAACTGATTGATTGTCACATAAATTTGCATTGCTCCCGGTATTATTTGCTACAGACAAAAGTAATGCAGCCATTCTAATGTTAATAACACTGTAAATTGCCTCCCTGCGCAACGATACCGGCAAAATAGGCGACATTATATATATTGCAAGCAACTATACATGAAAAAAATTATACTCCTGATTTCAATAATGACTGTTTCCGCCACAGTTTATGCTCAAAAAGTCGACAGCATATATTTTCATCTGTACACAGACAGCCTGAAAAAAGGGCAGCATAATTATATTAATGTAGATGGTAAGCTTACAAATGGCCGCTGGCTACCCCTTACCTCCAAAGAACTGATCCTCTCCTGTACTGAAGCAGTTTTTGAGGGTAATGAACTAATTATTCCCATAGACTTCCAACCAGAAAAAGTAACGGTTAAGGCGGTTTTACGTAAAGACCCATCCGTTTTAGTTGAAAAAATTATCTGGATAAAAACAGCCCCCGATCCGGAACTGCCCACCAAAGCTGAAATAATGAACAACCCTGCTCCTTCTCCAGGTAACAAAAGGAAGAACTGATTTTTGGTTTAAACGACCTGTTAAAAGGCTTATACCCTTATCTTTGCACCGGCAGGTCTTACACGACCAGCTCCTGCTGAACCCTCCCAGGGCCGGAAGGCAGCAAGAGTAGGTGGTTGAGCGGTGCGATGTGAGTAGCCTGCCTTTTTTTTGCCCCCTAATCCCCTGAAGGGGGAATACAAATTTTCAGGCACTTCCAACTAAAACATCCCTTAAGGGAAATTTGTATGAAATTTTTTATTGACACGGCCAATCTTGCACAGATTCAGGAAGCAAACGAATTAGGAATACTTGACGGTGTAACCACCAACCCTTCGCTTATGGCAAAAGAAGGTATTAAAGGCCATGACGCAGTAATGAACCACTACAAAACCATTTGCGAAATAGTGGATGGCGATATCAGCGCCGAAGTAATCAGCACCACATTTAATGAAATGATTGAAGAAGGTAAAAAACTTGCCGATATCCACCCCAATATCGTGGTAAAAGTGCCCATGATTAAAGATGGAGTGAAAGCGATTAAGTGGTTTACCGATAACGGCATCAAAACTAACTGTACCCTGGTATTCTCTGCCGGACAGGCTATCCTGGCAGCTAAGGCCGGCGCTACTTATGTTTCTCCATTTATCGGACGTATTGATGATGCCAACTGGGATGGCGTGGAATTGATTGCGCAAATAGCACATATTTATTCTGTACAGGGATTCAAAACTGAAATCCTTGCTGCCTCTATCCGTAGTGCCTTACATATTGTAAAATGTGCCGAAGCCGGTGCCGATGTATGCACCTGTCCGCTGGATTCTATACTCGGGCTGTTAAAGCATCCGCTTACAGATATTGGACTGGCTAAATTTTTAGAAGATGCAAAAAAGACATTGGGTTAATAATAAAAAGTAAGTACGGAAAAGGCGTTGATTATACAGCGCCTTTTTTATTGTCTCGGAAATGCTGAATTCACTTTTGCAAAGCCCACCAGTTCATCGGCCCGGGCACCAAAAGGCCTGAAATAAACCATCACCATATAACTGTTCTCTGTTCCCCAATAATTGCCTTCGGTATTCTCCAGCGATGGCACAATCCCCTCATCCTTTCTGTCAGTTAGTGTAACGTATGAGTAGTTGTAGTAACCCTGTTTCAGAAACAATACCTTTTCATACACACCCTTCTCTGCATTAAACTCCATTTTCGAGTTTTCGTTCTGCTCAAAATTCACCAGTTCGCCCTGCAGGTAAATACTTTTGCCGGCAAAAGGCTGGTTACCCGGTGGTACAAAAGTAAAATGCACCCATGCATAATCACTCTGCCACAGTGCATTGGGATTATCCCTGTTTTCAATGGTGTATAAGCCATTAAAATCTCGGTAGTAAACATATATCTGTTGTGTGCGTACACCATCCACTGCCACATATACATCTGTTCTGTTCGTGTTATCAGCATCTTCGATTTTGGCCATCCTGTCACTTCGCAGGCGCAGGCTGCGTAAATCAATCCACCGCCACTCCTTCCCTGCCTGGAAAGTGGTGTTTTCTTCATCGCTGTACTCAAAATAATTGCCGCGGAAAATAGTTGGCCTGTCAATCGGCGAAGATAAAAGCCAGTCATAATTCTGCACCATCTTTACTTTCAAATCCTGCGGAGAAAAAGCATTCAGCTGCCCCGATGCAGTGCTTACTGATACCTGTACCCGCTGATGTGTCCGGAACAGGTTGCCATCAAAAGGCTGCAACACCTGTGCTGCAACAGACGCTTTGGGATTTACCACCAGGAACCGTTTTGTAAACGCCAGTTTTGACGTATCATCATTCAGAAAAACTTTCAGTAAATAATTTCCTCCCTTTGTGGGAGCTGAATTTCTTTCCGGCAATACAGCCTGGTAATGCGTATACCTGGTATCTACGAGATTTGAATTGCGGTAATTGCTGATCCGGTTAGTCTGAAATCCACGGATATAGTCGAAGGTTTGGACATTTGCGGGAGTCCAGTCAGCATTACACAACTGAAACCCGTAATAGTAATACTTCATATCAGCATCCATATCATCAAAATGTAGTTCCAGCTGATCGGCAGAATTCAATGTAATAACAGGATAATTGTACATATCTCCCAGCCTGAAGAGCTTAACAGTGCGAATATTTGATTTGTAGATGTGATCAGGTATCTGACCATTGCTTACAAGGCAGGTAAATAACAGTACAGTCAGAATTTTTATATGCATCGGTATTGAACGGGCATTTATTTATTATACAATATTGCAAAAATTAAACAAAACAGGCCAATTTCTTTCTTGTCGCCTTATTTTTGTTACGACAGTTATAATTGAAAGTAAGACAATAACAAAAACTTGAAGGTTGCAGGCTTCATAGCAAATCGTATCGCTTTTACACAACCTGCCGGACAAACCGGTAAACAAAAATCGTTTTCCCGATTCATTATCAAACTGTCAGTTGCCGCCACCATTATCAGTGTGGCCGTTATGATAATTACCGTCAGCCTGGCTAATGGTTTTCAGCAAACAATCAGTCAAAAAATCTTCAGCTTCTGGGGTCACATACGGATACAGGAAAAGCAACCTGATAAAGTGATAATTTCTGAAGAAACACCAATAAAAAAAAATGACAGACTGGTTGCAGAAATCAGAAAGAACCCGGATGTAAAAAGTATTCACTCCTTTGCCACCAAATATGCTATTCTCAAAACAAAAGAAGATATCGAAGGAGTACTGGTAAAAGGGCTCGACAGCAGTTACGACTTCAATAACCTGAAGCAGTTTATTGTAGCAGGAAAACCACTCCGGTTTTCCGATTCTGCATACAGTAAGGAAATAATGATCTCGTCCTATACGGCCGGCCTTATGAAACTCAAGGTAAATGACAGCCTGATCATGTATTTTATGAGAGCCGGCGAGAATCCAAGACCCCGGAAAATTTCCATCGCCGGCATTTACAGAACAGGCATTGAAAAATATGACAACCTCATTGCACTGGGCGATTTAAAACTCATCCAGCGGCTGAACAACTGGGAACCTGACCAGGTGGGCGGATATGAAGTGTTTCTGCATGATTATAAAAAAATTGACAGCACTGAAAACGATCTGTACAATATCAGCGAATTCCCGGTTACATGGGATGCCATCAGCGTAAAAAGGGTTTCGCCCGATATTTTCGACTGGCTTGGGCTGATGGACATGAACAGGAATGTACTGATCGTATTTATGGTGGTGGTTGCCATAATCAACCTGATCACCTGCCTGATTATTCTTGTACTGGAACGTATCCGAATGATCGGCATTCTAAAGGCGCTGGGGCGACCGACTGGACGGTACAGGAAATCTTTCTGCGGCAAACCCTGATTATCACCATTACCGGCATAATAACCGGAACATTGCTTGCCCTTGTGTTACTCTGGCTGCAGCAGGCAACCGGATTTATCAAATTGAAAGAAGAAGCGTACTACCTGAGTACTGCAGCGGTTGATATTGTCTGGTGGCAGGTACTGATTATTTGTGCCGGCACATTTATGATCAGCCTGCTTATATTGATGATTCCAACGCTGCTGGTCAAAAGAATACAGCCCGTAAAAGCCATCCAGTTCAGATAAGATGAGAAAGTACTATACCGGTTGCAACAGCCGCATTTAATGATTCGGCACCTCCCCTGCGTGGAATCGTTATCCGCTCATCTGCCAGGCTAAGAATACCGTGACTGATACCTGCCGACTCATTACCAATTAACAGAATTCCTTCTTTAACCTTTTTAACGGTGGAAATGTCCCTGCCCTCCAGTACAGTTGCATATATACTGATTCCGTTTTGCTCCATCAGCCATTGGTGCAGATTGAGATAAGTGATTCTTACCCTCGCAATACTTCCCATTGTGGCCTGCACCACTTTTGGATTATACACTTCGGCCGAATCCGCAGTACATACAACCTGGTTAATTCCAAACCAGTCTGAAATGCGTATAATGGTACCCATATTGCCAGGATCCCTGATACCATCCAGCGCTAATATTATTTCACCTTTCTTAGCAACAGGTACCGGGGAATCTAAGTTTTTTACAACAGCTAATGCCTGGTTGGGGGTTGACAGCTGTGAAATTTTCTCTAATTCTGTTGCTGATACTTCCACACAATTAACTGCTTTCAGTTGTATTTTATTCGCATCAATCCACTCTTTCAATGCAAAAATCTCAACAATATTACCTGCAACCGTTGAAACAAGCTCCAGTACCAGCTTTGGTCCCTCGGCAATGAATACACCTTCCTCCTGCCTGAATTTTTTCTGGCCTAAAGTTTGAATATATTTGACCTTTGATTTAACAAGCATGTTCTGACCCAAATTTTTGTATGTTATCCACCTGGTTTACTGGTTGTAAAAATATTACTTATATAATTGTAACTGCAATTATTGTAGTGTTTGCATCCTGTACACCCGGTGCAATTCCCAGGAATTACCCGGTAAAAAAGCCTTTTGTTTATAACTACAACGTAGAAGTAGCCGGCAATTACTCAAATGCTGAAAAATCTGAGCTGGAATCTAAATTGGGCAAACAGCTTGACGACAGCATACGGGTAAGAACCGTGCGTAAATTTTTATACCATGGTATAAACAGGGCCGTATTAAATAATCCCCCTGTTTTGCAGGAAGAAAACATTGAGAAGTCGAAATTATACATGCGGGCATTATTGATTTCACTGGGATATTTTAAAGATACCATTACAGATGCCGTTATCATTGATACGATCAAAAACAACCAGTACAGGGCAACCGTTAACTTTTTCGTGAAACCCGGAAAACTTGTACACATTGATTCAATGGGATACAATCTTGACTCCTTCGGATTAAAGAACAACCGTATTGAAATTCAGCAGCTGATTTTAAATAACCGGAAAGATGCCCTGATAAAAAAAGGTGATCCTTTTGCAAAGGCGAAGATATCCGGTGAGCTGGACCGGATTGTTACACTGCTCCGCAATAACGGGTACATGCGTTTTGACAGAAATGAATTGTATGGCCTTTGGGACACGGTTGATATTGCCCTGCTGCGCCCGACAATGGATCCGTTTGAACAGCTGGAGATTCTCCAACAGCTGAAAGAAAGACGGGAAAACCCAAAAGCCAATATAGACATCCGGATGCGTTCAACTACTGACAGCACCAAGCTGGTGAAATACCATATTGGCGACATCACTATCTACCCCGATTTTACACAAGACAGCAGCCTGTATGCAAAGAAAGAGGTAACAGTAAGCGGAATCAAAGTCATTTCTTTTCAAAATACATTTAAAGCAAAAATATTTCCGCCCAATTTATACCTGCACCGGGGCGATTTATACGACCAGCGAAATTACCTGCGTACAATTAACCGCTTTAATCAGCTGGGTTCCTGGCGGCTTACCGATATTGAACCAACATTCAGGGATAAACAGGATACTGCCGATTTCATCGTCCGGCTTACCCCCGCAAAACGATTCTCCGGCAGTGTGAATATAGAAGGCAGCAGAAATGAAAGCGTAATCTCCGGAAACCTGCTTGGCTTATCGTTGAATTTTAACTTTCTCGACAGAAACTTTGCCCGCAGGGCCAACCAGTCTAATACAACTGCCCGCTTTGGTGTTGAAATTGGAAAAGATAAAGAAACGAATATCAAATTCTTTCAGACATTTCAGTTCAGCCTCGGTCACAATATCAGCTTCCCCCGTCCCATATTGGTGCCCTTTGCCAGAAAAATGAATGAAAAAACAAGAAACTCTTTTACAAGTATCCTGGCTGCCAATGGTGCTATTACATTAAGAAACCAGTTATACCGGCTCAATACGATTAACCTTGGATGGGGGTATGATTTCCTGTGGGGGAAAAAATCAATCAGTATCCGCTGGCCGAATATTGAGTATTCCTCTTTTATTCCGGAGCAACGGTTGCTTGATATATTTGTGCTTAATCCTTCTCTCCGCTATGTATTTACCGACGGATTGATTGCTTCTGCCAAAGCAGGCCTCAGCACCAGTGGCGGCAAGGGCAACAACATCAATGTACTAAGAATAAATACAGAAACGTCCGGGCTGTTTGGATTAATAAAAAATGATTTCTTTGATTCAAATCTCTACCGCTTTGTTAAAGCAGATATTGAACTTATCAGAAAGATCAACTATAAAAAAACATCCCTGGCTTTACGCTTCTTTGCAGGTGCCGGCTATGAATTTGATAATACAGTCAATAAAAATAAACGGTTTAACCTGCCTTTCTTCCGCCAGTATTTTGCCGGCGGGCCTAATAGTATGCGGGCATGGGGTATTCGTAAACTCGGCCCCGGTTCCTATATCGACCAAACCGATTACCCGGATAACTATGGCGATATTCAGCTGGAGTTAAATGCGGAATATCGTTTTCCCTTCTTCCGGTTATTTGGCATTCCGGTTAACGGTGCAGCATTTACCGATATTGGCAATGTATGGTTCATGAAGAAAGGAGAGAATAACGAGAGGGATGAAAAACAGGTATTCAATGCCGCCCGCCTGGGCGAAGATCTGGCTGTGGGAGCCGGCATTGGTTTCAGAGTTGATTTCAGTATCCTTGTAATCAGGCTTGATGTATCGCACCGGTTAAAAGATCCAAGTCCTGTTTATGATCTCAGGCACCTGCAAAACAAATGGTTTGGCTATGTTGACAAAGACTTCTTCAAAGGCACGCAGGTGCAGTTAGGTATCAGTTATCCTTTTATATTATAATCCTGCGGTACCTGCGCACTGAAATCCTCCATGGTAAATGCTTCTGCGGCAGTAAAACTGCCTATTCTTGTTCTACGTAAACTGCTCAGGTACGCACCGCATCCCAGCATCTCACCAAAATCATTGGCCATACTTCGTATATAGGTTCCGGTTGAACATACAATCCTGAAATGCACCTGGGGAAGTCCGGCTTTCACAATTTCAAACTCCTTTATCGTCACTTTGCGGGGTTCTAATTTTACCTCTTTTCCTGCCCTTGCCAGTTCATATACTCTTTTACCCTCTATTTTTATGGCAGAGTGTGCCGGTGGCACCTGCATTATTTCACCGGTCATTTTTCCGGCCGCTTCCTGCAGCTGCTGTATTGCAATATTATCAAAAGCTTTGAAATGCTGAGGTTCGCTTTCCAGGTCATAGGTAGGTGTGGTGGCACCCAGGGTAAAAGTGCCGGTATATTCTTTCTCCTGTGCCATATACTCGTTAATCCGTTTGGTAAATTTTCCGGTACACACAATCAGCAACCCCGTTGCCAGCGGGTCAAGCGTACCGGCATGACCAATCTTTTTTATATGGATCAGGTAGCGCAATTTGCGCACTACATCAAATGATGTCCAGTGCAGCGGTTTGTCAATCAGCAACACCTGTCCGGCTTCAAAAGAGGCTTTCGTAAAATCCATCCTGCAAAAATAAATGGAATGGCTATACTTCCGTTCTTCCGTCTTCTGTCTTCCGTCTTCTGACTTCTGCCTCAGATCGACATTCTTGTTTTCAGCTCCAGGTATTTATTGATAGTATTTACTGTAAGGTTTTCGGGTGTGGTGAGGATGGAAATAATTCCATGTTTATGCAGTTCCTTCACCATTTGCCTTTATCGTAAACAAATTTTTCTGCTATTGTTTTTAAATATATTCCTTCCAGCGAACTGGCATTCTTGTCTATAAGCAATTTAAGTTCGGTATTCTCGAAAAAAACAACAAGCAGCAGGTGATATTTGGCCATTTTCTGCAATGCCGGCATTTCCCGCTGCATGCTTTCCAGCGATTCAAAATTGGTGAACAGCACCAACAGGCTCCTGTTCGTAACACGGTTTCGTATTACCGAATACAGTTTTTCAAAATCCGGCTCCAGGAAATCAGTTTTCTGTTTATACAGTGTCTCCAGCACCAGGTTCATCTGTGTTGGTTTCTTATCTGCCTGCAAAAAACTGTCAATGTTTTTTTCAAATGTTATCACCCCGGCCCTGTCCTGCTTTACCAGCGCCACATTCGACAATACCAGCGATGCATTGATGGCATAGTCAAGAAGGCTGAGCCCATTAAAGGGCATCTTCATCCCCTGCCTTTATTAATAAGGCAATATATCTGCTGGCTCCGCTCATCGGTATAATTATTCACCATCAGTTCCGGCTTGCGGGCCGTGGCCTTCCAGTTGATGGTTCTGTAATCATCTCCCCGTACATATTCTTTTATCTGTTCAAACTCCATGCTATGTCCGATCTTCCTTATTTTCTTTACCCCGGCTTCCTGCAACCTGTTGCTCACGGCCAGCAGCTGGTAGCGCCGCATCTGCATATAGGAAGGATACACTTTCACCACCTTTTGGGCAGCAAAAATAAAATGCCTTTTTACCAGCCGCAGCGGGGCATGCACAAATACATTAATGTCGTTGAAAACATACTCTCCTCTCGATACCGGCCGCAACGGGTAGGTTAGCAAATGCTGCTCACCGCTTTTCAGCTCTGCTTTGCGTAACCAGCTTCTTTCCTGGAACTGCACCGGCAACTCATCAATAATACCGGCCCTGACCGTAAATCCGTAATTATTCTGCAACGAAATCATCACCTTATTTTCATCTCCAATACTAAAGCGGTCTTCCGTAATTCTTTCTGCCACCACTCCATCTTTCTTCGTAAACAACAGCAGAAAATCAACCAATACAGCAATGCCCAGCAGCAGCATTACCAATCCCGCCACCCGGAAAAAAGAAGGCACAAAAAAGCTCACCACATACAGCACAGCCACTCCACCGGCGATGTAGTAAACAATTTTGTTGAAATAGAGACTTTTATGCATAATGATGTCTGATGCAGGAAGTCTGAAATCAGAAACTCCCTGTTTAGAATGTTTTCCAGTTTTCAAAAAGTTTATAAATCCTGGCCCCTAACTCATCCGTCTTTTTCTCAAACAGGATAAAATCATCCTGATCCAGACAAGCACAATCTTTACCAAAACAGAGCCACAATTTTGTTTCCTCTAAAGATCCCATACCATAAATGAGCTGCCGCTTAAACTCGTTTTGATATGTTCTCTTTCCCCAGCCTTCAGCAATATTTGCAGCTATTGAACGGAAAGATCGTACAAGCTGGTCTGTTAACGAATAACGTTTATCTTTAAGAAAATTTCTCGAAACATTAAATAGTTCCATCGCTAACTGATACGACAGTTTAAATACTTCCAAATCAAAAACTGTTTTATCATACTTCATTTATTACTTTAATTGTTATTCCAACTTCTAACTTCCGGCTTCTGGCTTACCGCGGGACATCCATCCCCTGCACAATCTGCTTTATCACATCATCCTCTGTAATACCTTCCATTTCTTTATCGGGTGATAAGATAATGCGGTGACGCAATACCGGTGTTACCACCGAAAGAATATCCTCCGGCGTTACAAAGTCCCTGCCCTGCATCGCTGCCACTGCCTTTGATGAATTCATGATGGCAAGCGATGCCCTTGGTGAGGCCCCCAGGTATATTGATTTATGATTGCGGGTATGCTGCACCAGTTTGGCAATAAACTGAAGCAGCTTTTCTTCAATTACCTGGTTTTTTATCTGCTGCCGAAGCGAAACGATCTGTTCGGCATCTAATGCATGATTTACCAGGGTAAGCGCTGTTGTATTTCCCATGGCATGAAACTGCGACAGTATTTTCACCTCCTCCGCTTCTGTTGGGTATGGCACAATTATTTTAAAAAGAAAGCGGTCCAGCTGTGCCTCCGGCAAACGGTATGTTCCTTCCTGCTCCACCGGGTTTTGCGTGGCCAGCACCATAAATGGCGACGCCATCGGGTATGTTTTGCCATCAACCGTAGCCTGCCTTTCTTCCATTACTTCCAGCAGTGCTGATTGTGTTTTGGCCGGTGCCCTGTTAATTTCATCCACCAATACAATATTGCTGAACACAGGGCCTCTTTTGAATTCAAAAGTTGCCTCACGGGGATTAAACACCGGCGTACCCAGCACATCCGAAGGCATCAGATCGGGCGTAAACTGAATACGGGAGAATCCTGCATTCACACTTTTTGCCACCAGCTTTGCCGTCATGGTTTTGGCCACACCCGGTACACCCTCAATCAGCACATGACCGTCGGCCAGCAATGCGGCAATAATCAGCCGCACCATTTCATCCTGCCCTACGATTATTTTTTTTATCTCGTTACGGATTGACAGTACCGCTTCACTAAGGGCTGACAGGTCGGTTCTTTGTTCAAATAATGGTGTATCCATTGTATTGCATTTATGCTTTTGAATAAAAATTTTCTAACTGTGAATGAAATGCGGCCAGTTGGTTTTTCCCGGCCGGCTCCCCGGAATCAAGGAACAGGATAAAATCAACAAGCTGCTGAATCTCCCTTTCTTCCACTCCGGTTTTAAACTGTAACTGCTTTACAAATTTTTCATCAAGATTATTGGTAGGCAGTTTATACCGGCTGCGGATATGTTCAAGGAAATAAGCCGCCATTTTCCTGCACAGGTTTTTATGGTCGCCCTTATCATAATACAAACGGCCGATGGTCTTAACAAAATCAAGCGAATCATTCCTGGGAGATTTTACCACCGGAATATAGCGTTGTTTTCTCCTCATCTCCATCAGCACATACACTCCAAGCAAAGCCAGTAATACCCAGAATGCTGCACGGAATGGCTTGTCCCCATTACTGTTCTCCAGGTTCATCAGCACACGAAACCAGCCCTTCTTTTTATCCTTGTTTTCCTCCCTGCGTTTCTTGCTCAGGTAATATTCATCCCACACCACTTTCTTTACCCCGGGGTTAATAAGAGAAAATGCTTTTTCATAATACCCGATATTATCCTTATGCAGTAAAAAGTAGTTGCTGAAAGCCAGCGGCTCAAGCTGAAGATATACATGCCCCTTGCCAGCAGCCAGGTGAATGAAATTGGCATGCCCTTTTTCATCATAGCCCAGCACATCAGTTGTCGTTTTATTTATACTGGTAAAATAAGAACTGAAGGTAAGCCCCGGATAAGCATACAGGCTGCCGGCAGAAAAAGGCGGCTGGCCTAATTCAATCTGCATACTGTCCTGCAACTCACTCTCGGTGATGAACGACATATCGAAAGAACTGCTGTTGCACCCAAAGAACTCATCCGCCGCTGCTGATATATAACGGGCACTGATAAACACATCGTTTCCCTTTTCGGCAAATTTTACCAGCCGCTTCAGCTCATACTCATCAGCGCTGAATTTATCGCCAATAAAAATAAAGGCCTGGTTAGGATCATAGGTGGACAGCGAATCCCAAAAACCGGGTTCCTGCCGGCTCACATATATACTGGCCCCGGGCAGCATATCGGGCAGGCTGTTAAACGCCACATAAGTACCATACGGAAGTTTATCCTGCCTGCGGAGTGTGATGCGCTGGTCCATCACCTTTTTATGGCTGTTGCCGCCACCGGTAAAAAGCAGGGCAGCAATGGCAGCCACCACCAGGAAAAGAATGAGATATGGAAGGTATTTTTTCAATCAGATATGTAATTGGCGGCTAAGGTGTGTAAACTCATTTTGGATAATCGTGTAGGCCGTATCGCTGACCTCAAACTTACCATACCAGCTATATTCATAGTTGCGGGTGATGGTAAAAAAGCCGTTGTAATAAGGCCGTGGCTGCAGCTCCGCCAGGTAATCGAAGTTTGTTTTGTCCTGCTTGTAAGTAATCACCCCTTTCTCTGTCATATTCTTGAGCAGGCGCAGGTACTGCAGGCGGACAGCCAGCCGGTAATTACGGGCAGCAACTGCTTTGTCTATCTCTTTCTGGTAGTTGATGGCAAAAATATCTTCCGGCATCTCCTCCTCATCTGCAACTGCTGTTTCCACCATTTTATCTTTACGCCGGAAAAAGCCCACGTTGCTGCTGGCCAGGTACCAGATGAGCACTGTAACAAAACCACCTACGGCAATAATCCACAACAGGGCCTGCAGCCACCCTGCATTCCCAACAGATTTATAGCTGCTTTCTTCTTCCGCTTTATCCGGTACAATCACTTTCCCGTCCTCACCCTTCTGTCCTTTTATCACTTTGGGGGCATTGCTTTTTTTGATAGTACGGGCATTGGCATACCAGAAAGCCTCATCCTCTTTCATTTTATTCAGCGCAGATGAAGGCATTTTTCGCTCCTGAACAGTAAAAGGCTGCCGTTCATCTTTGCTGTTGAACCAGGAAGAAGTGGTTTCTGACTCTCCGGTATTCTCATCAGCAACTACCCCTTCATCCCTATCGTATTCAACCGTATCTGTATTGTACTGCGCAACCGCACCAAGAGGGCATGCAGAAAGAAGCAGCAGTAAACCGCTAAAAAAGTAAAGAGATATTTTCCTGAAATATTTCATACTGTCAAACTAAAAAAACTTCCTCATTCCGACTTCCGACCTCCGTCCCCCTACTCCTCTTCCTCCATTACAAAATGCGCTGCCCTTCGTCCCAGCACAACCGGCCACACCACAAAATACCAGATAACAAAAAACACGGAGAGAATAAATATGACCGTTGTAAGCCAGGAAATATCATTGTATAATCTTGTAATGAACCCTTCAAAAAAAGCAGCCAATGCAAATACAGGTAACAGGCCGATAATAATCTTGGTACCGTCTTTTGCCCCCTGCTTAAAGGCATCAAGTCTTTTTATGGTACCCGGAAACAACACACTCTTGCCCATGATAAGACCTGCTGCACCGGCCAGTACAATGGCTGTTATTTCCAGGGTGCCGTGCACAAACACCACCAGCCAGAAATCAATGCCCAGTCCCCGGCCGGCAAAGAACTGGTCAAATATTCCAACCATCACCCCCGTCTTGGCCAGGTCAATCATACAGGGTATGCCCAATGCCAGCCCCGATGCAAACATGCGGAGTGATACTGCAATATTGTTAATCATTATTCCCAGCCACATAAACAGGGGATTGCCCTGTTCATACACACCAAAGGGATTTCCGTTTTTTGATATTGTCCTGCGTCATATCTACATAGCTGTCGCCAAAAAACTGCGGGCCACCTCTTCATCCTGGCGGGATGTAAAAGAAGCCAATGGTAAAAAAAACAGCAAAAATAAAAGAGTGAACAGGATAACTGTATGTGCCTGCGGATCGTAAGGCACATCATACTTCCAGAATTTGGCCAGCTTATTCGATTCTTCTTTTTTATTGCGGTAAATATCAAGATAGGTTTTGGAGGCCTGTGTGTTGATATAGCTGGTTACCTTTCCGGCCGGGTAAAAAGTTTTGGCATACGCCAGGTCATCCACCAGCTGAATAAAATCAGCTGCCATTTCATCCGGGTCGGATGATGGCATTTGCTGGATACGGAGCCAGCGGTCTTTATTCTTCTTGATAAAAAGGGCCTCTCTCAAAACAAAAACTTTGCGTTGTAAAATACTGCTTTTTATAGAAGTAATTATTACTTTTTATAAAACAAAAACTAACTAACTTCCCCATTATTCTTCATGGCAGTAATAAAAGTACCTACCAATTTCAACATAGATGTGGAATTCGAAATCCTGAATTCTACCGCAGGTTGCTGGCCTTGATACTCGACTGGCTGGTGCTGATTTTCTATTTCAAGATCGCCGGCGAAATCTTTAAGTCATTTATCGAGTCGGGCAGTATCTGGGATGGCGATCACCTGTCTGATGTAAACTGGGTAGCCCTTATTCTCTTTTATATGCCGCCGCTTGTTTATCATGCACTGCTCGAAATAACCATGAACGGGCAAACCATCGGAAAGAAAATAATGGGCATACAGGTCATAAATGAAACGGGCGGCAAGGCCAGCATCAGCCAGTTACTGATTAGATGGCTGCTCAGGGAAATATGGTTTTTAATCATCCTCATTATCGGTCTATCCTACGAATCATCAGGCAATAAAATTGAATCGGCACTGCTGCTGCTGATTGTAGTGGGCTATTTTGTTACCGACCTGGTGCTGGTTGTTTCCTCCAAAAAAGGGCAGCGCATTGGCGACCTGCTGGCCAAAACTATTTTGATACGGGTAAATACAAAGAGTGATATTGAAGACACCGTTTTCCAGGAGGTGGCCGACAGTTATGTGCCTTCCTATCCGCAGATAATGCGGCTGAGCGACCGGGATATTAATGCCATTAAGGGCATCCTGGAAACAGCCCGTAAAAAAGGCGATTATGCAATGGCCGAAAATGCAGCGCTTAAAATAAAATCACACCTCGCTATTATAAGTCCCATGGACCCGTTCGACTTCCTTGATGTGCTGCTGAAAGACTACAATTACCTGTCGGTAAAATAATAAGGAGGCTGTCTCAAAAGTACCAATCATTGTCATATTGAGCTATGCCGAAATATAACAATGATTGGTAAATACATTTGTTTGTATGCATATTGTCCCGCT
Source organism: Chitinophagaceae bacterium (assembly GCA_016719815.1). GTDB lineage: Bacteria > Bacteroidota > Bacteroidia > Chitinophagales > Chitinophagaceae > JJ008. The sequence continues at coordinate 129,059 of JADJYK010000004.1, forward strand.
TAAAGCGGGATCAATGTGACAAATTTGTTTGCATTTTAACCAGCCCCGGCATTACGTTTCAATACGGTATTCGTTACAAAATTCCGCTATTCCTGTTTGATGCCGTAACGAAGAATTTTCATTTTTGATGTGCCACTGAAAGAGGATAAAAAGACATCAGCTTCCCGAACCAATACTCACCAATACACCCAACAAATAAAAAGCAAGGACAATTATGGTAAGTATGCCTACAAACTTAAACATTGATTTCAGGTTTTGAAAAGCAGCAGTCAGGTTTTCCTGGTTTTCTGCTGCAAGGGCTGTCTTCATTTGAACGGAGAACCTGTACAGGAAAAGACAGGGAAAAAAATACAATAAAGCTCCCAGTATCATCCCGATCAGCATTCCTATCCGCATGCCCGACATTTCTGCACTGCTGCTGTAATAGGGATACAGTTCTCTTTCCATTTCCCCGCTGGCTGTGGCAAAATAAATACCCACAATAACCATCAGGCCGCAAAGCACAAATCCCACTATTGATAAAAACTTAGCCCATTTTGCTGTTTCCGTTAAGAAACCTTTTGATTGTGCATCCAGGTTTAATCCAAACAAGTTCTCATTCTGTTCCATGATAAATTAAATTTTGGTGTAAGATAAAAATAAGGAAAACTTCAGTTAGTAACTTTCTGTTATCCCTTTGCCGGAATTACTGATGACAGTTCAACCCCGGAGGGGTTAGCTGATTATAATAAATGAAACCATATTTCTTAAGACTCCGTCGGAGTCGCCTTACTTTGATAGAAAGGAGGCTCGTACCGGAGCGTAACGTACTGACACTGCCCCTTGGGGATTATCTATCCGAAAAATAAACCTTTGCTATAAAAACACAACCTTTGAGTGTAAGTGAGTTTTTTACATCTTTAACCAACCCTCAAACTCATGCAGCTTATCTTTTACAACCTCCACTTTATGAGGAAAGCCTTTCAGCTTTACAAAAGGTCTTTTATAATACTCTACGTACTTTCTCACAATTATTTGTTCTTTGCTGTTGGAAATAAAGAAGCCAATATCATTCTCATTTAATAATACATAAATATCTTACTTTGCAACGTTGCCAGTTATGTGTTTAACAATACCCTGCTATTTTTTTATTGGCGCTTTAAATGTACCGTTGGGTTGTATGGCCACCAGTGCTGCCGGCTTATCGCCATCCATTTCAAATTTGATGCTGTGCCCCGCCCGCCCTTTTAATGAAAATACATGGAGTGATAAAGGAACCAATTCATAATCACCCTGTCCCGGTGCAGATACCCAAGGGCATCTCCTTTCAACAGTACAGTGGCCGTAAGCGGAAAGGCTTCAAATGTATAGTCACCTGCATATTTTTCGAGGTCCTTTACAGTAATAGTGAAAGTTGATTTACCCAGCAGCATGTCCAGTTTTTGCCGGGTTTCTTCATTGCTGGTAATGGCAAGGGCTTTTTTAAAATGGGTAATGGCGGCGGCCGTGTCTTTCCGGGCAAGCAATAAGTCGCCATACGAATCGTAGGTGTTACCGCTTTGGGGATGGTTAGCGATATTCATTTCAAACAGCGCTGCTGCTTTTTCATATTGTTTTTGAGAAAGTGCTTCGTACCCAAGGCTGTTTATCATCATCTCTGGCGGAGCCACTTTATACCCCATTTCTTTAGAAACGACAGCATAATGTGTTGTCATTTTCTGCACCAAGCCGGTACCGGGCTCATAAAGTCGGATAGGGAAAGTTTTAAACGATACCAGCTGAAAATAAAACGCAGCCCGTCATATTCGCTGATCAGCGGAACAGAGCTATGGTCATCATCTGCATAATATTTGCTGGCATATTGTAACCCGTTTTGCGGGTTGGCTTTAATGAATTTATCCAACGCAAAAATGGAACGGATATGTCTTGTTTCTGCAGAAGTATCTTTTTTCATTTTTTCCACTGTCATCCCTTCCGCCATTGTATTGGCAATGCCGACAAATAAACGGGTGCCGGTATACTTTTGGGAGGCAAGTTTCTTATGTGTGGCCCGTAAAAAATTTTCTTTATCGTACCACATACTCGGGTCAATGGCAATATAAGCGTTAAACATCCGGGTATAATTGGTAATGATGTTCATCACAGTGAGACCGCCAAAGGAATGGCCGATAAGCAGCCGGAAGGGTTGAGTGGGATAGAGTGAATCGATATGCGGTATCAGTTCCTTTTCCCAGGAAGGTGGCGAACTGGCCCCCCGCCGGTAGATTTTGAGGAATTAGTGTCCATCATCGGGGATCACTGATAATTCTCGTGGGTGTCAGGTCTCTCGTCCTGTCTGTATTGGGAATACCCACCACAATCATTTCGGGAACCACTGTATTGCCATTTACCTGGCTTAATTGCTGTATCATTCCTGCCACCGACTCGAAATGGCCATCGCCATCGAGCAGGTAAACAACAGGGTAACGCTGACCGGCATTTTGCTGCATACCGGCTTTCATATGGGGAACATATACCCAAACCTTTCTTTGTTCATTCAGTACACCGGAATAAACGCTGTCAATTTTACCAATAATAATCTTATCACTGGTTTGTCCTTTACCGGTTGCGGTGATGATTACAGCCAACAGGAGCAGTACTAATTTTCTCATGTCTGAAATTAATATGATTACGATTAAAACGATGAAATTAAGTAAAACCTCCTTTGCAAACGAGTGTACGGCAAAGGCCCCTTCGTATTGTCATGCTTTTTCCCCTTATCTCCGTACCGCCTTTTTTTTTACCTCAACCTCTTGTTGCTAATATATCAATAATGTAGCAGCCTTCGTTGATTGGATGAGGCCGTAAATCATGACCTCCTTTTTTGGGTCTCAAGGGTACATCACCATCAACAGGATGATAGTCATCATCATTAAACCAATCTGCTGAGTCAAGTGGTTTAATAAAAGGAAGGCCGGGGGCCACAACAAGCAAACTAATGTGTTTGATCCGCAATTTCTGATCCGGCCCTATATCAATTTTGACCTGTAATTGTGAATTTCTGAGACTTCCATATAATTGGGATGTGCCTGTTGGCATTGGTAAGCAGTGTCTACAGCAGGCAGATAAACAGCAGGTGTAATTCATCAGAGTGTTTTAAGTTCTGAAAATATGTATTACTATTATTAACCTGTTGGGTGAATTGAAAAATTGCGGTCACCTCGTAATTGGGTACGGCAGAATAGTACATTCATACTATTCCGCAACAAAAGCCGTCTGCCTTGCCGGACAAGCGGGGTAACATTTAATGAAATACCGTGGCTGTCTAAAGCAAATAAATTACTCCGTTTAATCAATACGCCCTGGCAAACAACACCCTTTGTACCGATGGTTTACCAGAAAGAATACACTTGCCGTCTTCCATTGGATTGTTCACCGGTATGCAGCGGATAGTGGCTTTGGTTTTTTCTTTTATCTCTTCTTCTGTTTCAGCCGTACCATCCCAATGGGCTGATACGAAACCGCCTTTTTCATCGAGCAACTGCACAAACTCATCCCATGTGTCTGCCTTTCTTATATTTTCATCCCTGAACACTTTGGCTTTGTTGAACAGGTTCTGCTGTATTTCATCCAGCAGGTTTTTTACATGAGCCGCTATACCATCCAGTGATACAGATGATTTTTCTTTTGTATCCCGGCGGGCCACTTCCACCATGTTGTTTTCCATATCCCTCGCCCCTATTGCCAGTCTTACGGGTACCCCTTTCATTTCATATTCGGCAAATTTCCAGCCCGGGCGGGAGTTGTCGCTGTCATCATACTTCACCCTTATGCCCAGTGCTTTCAGTTCTTTAACGATCTCATTCACCCTGGCAGAAATAACAGCCTTTTGCTCCTCGCCTTTGTAGATAGGCACAATTACCACCTGCAGCGGCGCAATCCGTGGTGGCAGTATCAGTCCCTGGTCATCACTGTGCGCCATTACCAGTGCGCCAATCAATCTCGTACTTACGCCCCAGCTTGTGGCCCAAACGTATTCCAGTTTGTTTTCCTTATCGCTGAATTTTACATCAAAGGCTTTGGCAAAATTTTGTCCGAGGAAGTGTGAGGTGCCGGCCTGCAGCGCTTTTCCATCCTGCATCAGTGCTTCGATGCAGTAAGTATCCACGGCGCCGGCAAAGCGTTCACTTTCTGATTTCACCCCCCTGATTACCGGCAATGCCATCCAGTTCTCTGCAAAGTCGGCATATACATCCAGCATCTTTACTGCTTCCTCCACAGCTTCTTCTTTGGTGGCATGGGCGGTGTGGCCTTCCTGCCATAAGAACTCTGCCGTACGCAGAAACAGGCGGGTACGCATTTCCCAGCGTACCACATTGGCCCACTGGTTAACGAGGATGGGCAAATCCCGGTAGGACTGAATCCAGTTCTTATACGTATTCCAGATGATGGCTTCGCTGGTAGGCCGGATAATTAATTCTTCCTCCAGTTTTGCCTCCGGATCAACAATCAGTTTGCCTTTATGATCAGGATCGGTCTTCAGGCGATAATGTGTTACGATAGCACACTCCTTGGCAAAGCCTTCTGCATTCTTTTCTTCAGCTTCAAACAGGCTCTTGGGAACAAACAGCGGGAAGTAGGCATTTACATGCCCGGTGTCTTTAAACATTTTGTCCAGTGCTGCCTGCATATTTTCCCAAAGGGCATAACCATACGGCTTGATGACCATACAGCCACGAACGGCCGAATAATCAGCCAGTTCGCCTTTCAATACTAAATCATTATACCACTGCGAATAATCTGTTGCCCTTGATGTGATTTCTTTGCTCATATTTCTGGTTACTTGTTACTGGTTGCTGGTTTGGTTCACTCATCATCTTTGTACCATTTTCTTTTACAGATTTCTTTTACTGCTTCTCCCAATCTGTGTGATCCACATCCCTGATAAAAGGTTAATCTTCTTTCCTGCTGCAGTCAGCTTATCAGGCACCCTGTTATACAATTCTTCATCTTTCAGTGACTTAGTTTTATATAATGTTTCCAGGTGGTCAATGGTTTCATCATGTGAACCCAATGAATACACCGGAAATCACACAAATACTGCCTTATATCTTTTTCTGTCCTGTCCTTCCACAATATTCGTCTTCACCCCTTTTACTGACCGCCTGATTTGTGAGCCCTCTTCAAACATCTCAAATTTGATAAGTTCTGTCAACGTATCTCATGTACCTCCTCTGCGGCCTCACCAGCCAACATCCCTGTTTGAGGGTTTTATAACTCATCCTTTCATTATTTTATCTGCGATAAAGACTTCCTGCCTTACGTTTACTCAACCAGAAACCTTATAACTAATTTAACAGTCTGGAAGACAATATCTCACGAATTGGTCAAATCTTTGATGTACAATAATATAGACAACTGTGTCCTATACAAAGTGGCACAAATGTAGTAACTTCATGCTTAACAAGATAAAACACTCCGCCATGAAACCGCAACTATTGCTGCTCGCATTAACTGTGGCTGCACTTAGCAGTTGTACAACCGCATACAAAACCGGGCAAACACCTGATGATGTATATTATTCTCCCCTGCCACAGCGGGACGAATACGTAAGAGTGGAAAAGAAGATGACCGCCAGTACCGGAATGATGATGAGTATTACGATGACCGTTACCTGCGGATGAAAGTCCGTAACCGTTACCAGTGGAACGACCTGAACGACTGGTACTATTATGAAAGGTGGGGATCGGGCTATAATTACTACTGGGGATCTTACTACAACCCCTACAACTCGTGGAACTATTATTACAATCCCTATTTTGGGTACCATACAAACTATGGATATAACCCCTATAATTTTCATTACAGCAATCCCAAAAACCAGGCTGTTGCACAGGTAACAAAACCCAGGACTTTTAACGTGGGCACTTACACCAATAACAGCTATAACAACAATAACAATAATGTAAATTATAAGAACGGGATAATCAGAAACACCACCAGCACAAGGCCTTCGTATAATAACACGAATAACAACAACGGAAGCGGCAAAGGTTTAAGCAATACCATCAGAACGATTGTAAATGGCAATAACAACAGCAGTTCCGGTGGAAATACGAGAACCTATTCTCCTTCGGGCAGCAGTTCCTCCTCTTCCTCTTCTTCTTCATCATCTTCTTCCGGCAGTTCCAGCGGATCTTCCGGCAGCAGCGGTGGAGGTGGTGTGAGCAGGCCTGTTAGAAACTAACCTTATTAAACTAAAGCAGCAGGAAACATAAAACGCTTTATGCAAAATTGTTGACTGCTGCTTTGTACTACAATCTCGTCACATGAAAAAAATCCTGATTTTACCTGTTCTGCTACTGGCAGTGCAGGCATTGTATGCACAAATACCAGAAGAAGCTTTGCGGTTATCCTGGCGGACACAGACCGGAACAGCCCGCAACCAGGCTATTGGCGGGGCAATGGGCTCTTTGGGCGGAGATGCTACAGCCAATATTGTAAACCCTGCCGGGCTTGCTTTTTCAAAACATCTGATTTTGTGCTTACACCCGGCTACCAGTTTGGTAAAGCAAAAAATACTTTTCGGGGCACACTGGCCAGCAATACCAATGATGGCAACATGCTGCTGGGTACTTCCGGCTGGGTGTTTGGCGGTTTTGGCTACAAGGCAAAAAACAGTTTTGCCATTACTGTTACCAAAGTGGCCGATTTCAACCAAAGTGTAGCCTATAACGGGCAAAATAATACATCCAGTTTTGCCACCCCACTGGCCGATGAATTTGCCGCCTCTCAATTAACGATTGAGGAGGCACTGAACAGCGATAATATTTCTCTTACCACGAAGATGGCGTTGTACACTTACCTTGTTGATACAGCCGCCGGGCAGGTTATTGCCCGTTCGGAGAATACTACGATGCTCAATCAGCAATACCTTACAGAAACCAACGGAGGCATTACAGAAATTACGCTGGGAATGGGACATGAACTGAATAAAAAGCTGTTGCTGGGTGCCAGCCTGGGCATCCCGATTGTAAAGCTGGACAGAAGCTCCTATTACCGTGAATCGGATGCCACTGCCGACCTGAATGAATTTGATTTTATGGCCTTCAGGGAAAACTACAGCCTTCGGGGTGTGGGCCTTAACCTGCGGGCGGGCTTGATATACCGGCCACAGGAATACCTGCGTTTTGGTTTTGCCATCCACTCACCCGATGCAATGATGCTGAAAGAGAAGTATGATGCCGGTCTTGCCACTGATGTGGAAAACCTCTTTGCAGCCTCCTATGATAGTGTGGCTTCCTCAGAATTTACGAACGGCAGCCGGATAGAAACCCGTTATACCAATTACACCCCGATGAAATTCATTCTTAGTGGTTCGTATGTTTTTCGGGAGATAGAAGATGTTACCAAACAAAAGGGCTTTATTACAGCCGATATAGAATATGTAAATTACAAATGGATGAAGTTTGGCTCATATGATGAAGAAACTTCTTTCAGCAAAGAGTACTACAAGCCGTTTAATGAAGCAATAGATGCGTTTTACAAAGGAGCATTTAATTTCAGGCTGGGTGGCGAGTTAAAGTTCAACACCATTATGGCACGCCTTGGTTTTGCCTATTATGGCAATCCTTATAAAGATAATTCGGCACTTAAGGCCAGCCGCATGAACCTAAGCGGTGGCCTGGGCTACCGCCACAAAGGTGTGTTTGTTGACCTTACCTATGTACACCGGATGAACAAGAATGTAAATTTTCCATACAGGGTTTCTGCACCGAGGCCTAATACATTTGCTAACCTGAAAGAAACAAACGGCAACGTTTTGCTTACAGTTGGATTCAAAATATAGTGAACCAATACTACCCGCAGTAAAAGGCATCTCCGGGTGCCTTTTATTATTTCATAAATCAGAAAAACCTGACCGCGGCACTGCTATCTTTGCCAAAATTCAAGAGAATGGAAACAAAAAAAGCATCTGAAAGTATAACAATCATGACTGAGCTGGTTCTGCCCAATGATACTAACCTGTATGAAAACCTGATGGGCGGCAGACTAATGTACTGGATGGATATTGCAGCAGCACTTTCTGCCCAGAAACATTGTAATGCCCCGGTAGTTACAGCCTCAGTTGACAATATATCATTCGAGAACCCGGTAAAACTGGGCAATGTGGTGCATATAGAAGCGAAAGTTACAAGAGCCTTCACCACCTCAATGGAAATACACCTGAAAGTTTGGGGTGAAGATGTGATTCAGCAGTACAAGTATAAGAGCAACGAAGCTTACTACACTTTTGTTGCTTTGGACCCCAACCGAAACCCACGGCCGGTTCCCCAGTTAATGCCTGAAACAGAAGAAGAAACGAGGCTGTATGAAGGAGCACTGCGGAGACGGCAACTCCGTCTTATCCTGGGCGGCAAACTAAAACCGGATGATGCCACAGAACTGAAGGCGCTATTTATAAAGGACTAAGGATTAAAAAAACGGGAACAGAGAAAAAAGTGTTCCCGTTACTATTATTATCATATAATCAATATTCAATTTTAAACTCAAGCCTCTGCGCTTCATCAAGAAGGTCATTAATATCTGCAGATATTGTAACCTTATGTTTTTTATCAGAAACCGTTGCCTGTTGTCCTTCTGCCTTAGACACCGGCCGGGGTAAGTTGAAAACTGTATTCGATTTCATGATCCTGCCGGAAAGAGCGGCTTCTCTCATTTGTAAAAGAAAATCGTCATTTGCCACAGTCTCATACTTCTTGCTGTTGAGCGTTCTTGCAATCTGGCCGTCAGCATAGGTGGTTGTAAAGAACTCATCAATTGTTTTGAGTACCGGAATTTCATCCCGGTGCCGATGGAAGAGTTCTGCACCGGTATTGTTTACAAATTCGGTAATGATCTTTTCAGAAACGGATTGCAGCATTTCAATTTCTTCCACAGCTGCAAAAGGAAGTGCAGTAGCAACGAAAAATTTTTTGGCCTTACTATCAATCGTGACCCTCAGTTCACCTTTTTTAATCATACTCTTTTCCACATCAGAAAGGTCTCTCAGTCCTTCGGCAAAAACAGCCAGGGCATATACGGTATCTGTCTTCAGGTCAGGCAGCTTCGCTTTCACATCTTCACCCGCATTTTTTTCTGCCGCAGGGAGTACCTGGCCCAGGTCAACCGATTGAATAATCTTACCAGAGCCATCTTCATTGATTGTAATCTCATTGGAGATTTCCAGGCAGCCGCTAACTGCAGAAAGAACAGCAAATAGTAACATGTGTAATTTCAATTGCATCCTGTTTTATTTTCGGTTAAAAACATCAGTAATTATTAATTTAATGCGCTTAATTCAGTTCATCATTTTTACAACCAGCTCTTTTAACAAAGAACCTGCCTCCAGGTTATTACTTCCGATACCTATACTTTTAAGATTATACTGGTGAAGCAGCAACAATATTTTTTCCACCCCCTGGTACGGATACACTCTTGCAGCCTGTATGTAATCCTTAACAAAAAATGACGGCACTCCGATAGTAGTGGCAATTGTTTTTTCATCATTTGTGCCGGCGGCAAAAACCATGAATACTTTGCTGAAAAAACTATACAAAGAGGGAAACACCAGCTGTACCGGGGCCGACTTGGGGTTAGCTTCAAAATATTGTATGATACGAATACTTTTTGCAAGGTCTTTTGCTGCTACAGCCGCTTGCAGTTCGAATATGTTAAACTCTTTGCTTACGCCAATAAAATCTTCAATATCATCTTCTGAAATGGCTGTTCTTTTTCCCAGGTTTACAGATATTTTGTCTATTTCATTCTCCATACGGGTAAGATCATTGCCAATATGATCAACCAGCAGGGCCAGGCCTTTGGGTGAGATGGTAAGTCCTTTAGCCTGTATCATCTCCTTTGTCCATTCGGGAAGTTCCCTGTCATACATTTTTTTGGTGCTGACAAGTATTCCTTTTTCCTTTACCGTTTTTGTAAACTTCTTTCTTGCATCCAGTTTTTTGTCTTTATAGGAAACAACGAAAACGGTGGATAATAAAGGGTTCTCAATATACGGTTCCAGCTTTTCCACATCCCGCATCTGCTGTGCCTCTTTTAAAATAACCACCTGCCTTTCGGCGAACATGGGATACCGCATGCAGGCATTAACCACATCGGCCCAATCTGCATCCTTTCCATAAAATACACTCAGGTTGAATGAAGCCTCAGTTTCGGAAAGAATATTACGCTCTGCATAGTCAACTGCTTTATCAATAAAATACTCCTCCTCGCCTTCAAACCAGTACACCGGCCTGAACGACCCCTTTTTCCAGTCAGCAATTATTTTCTCCATACTCATGGGTGCTAAGATACAGGCTTTCCATTAGCCAGGGGTTCCAAAAAAAGTTGCCTGCTGCCTGTTAATATTTTGGCACGGTTTTAGAAAACACATAAAAGAACAACGAGATTTAACAAAATTTCAAAGCATCCTCCAAAACAGGGATATTTTTATCTGCTGATGAGATGTATCTTGCATTATAAATTAAAAAAAAATAAAATGACCGACACAAATTATCCATCTGCCACGGGTAGTACACCGCAAAATGAACCCTCAAAAGGCAGCAAAAACAAGAATATTATTATTGGTGCGTTAGCCGCTGTAGTGCTTGGATCCTGGGGTTATTTTTTGTATGACAAGAATAAATCGGGCGATAAAATTGAAACGCAGCAGAGTACAATCACTGCACAAAGTTCTGATTTATCAGATCTCCGGCAGGATTTCGACAATGCACTGGCCAGGCTGGACTCAGTTACAGGGGCTAATAATTCGCTAAGTGGAGAAAATGCTGAATTAAAGGCAAAGTATCAAAAGGACATTGAGGCGAAAAAAGCTGAAATCAGGAAGATTCTCAGTGACAAAAATGCAACCCAGTCAGAATTGTCAAAAGCCAAAAATATGATTGCTGAATTAAACGATAAGATAACCACACTGGAAACAGAAGTAACCAGGCTTACCGGTGAAAACCAGGAATTAACAGCTGCAAACACTACTTTAAAAACGGAAAAAGCAGACCTGGAAACAAATCTTGCAACAAGAACATCTGAGAAACAGGAATTAGAAAAAACTGTGGACGTAGCGTCTACTTTCAGCGCATCAAACATCCAGGTTGTACCCGTTAATACAAAAAAGAGCGGGAAGGAAGTTACAACCTCTACTGCAAAAAGAGTGGATAAACTAATGGTTTCGTTCGATGTGGAAAACCGTATTGCAAAATCTGGTCCTGCGGATATGTATCTCATCGTAACTGCTCCTGATGGCAAAACAATTTCAGAAGGCAGTGTGCTTAATACCCGTACAGATGGTGACAAGACCTATACGGCAAAAATTCCGATCAACTATGAGCAGGGTAAGAAACAATCTGTTCAGTTTCCTATTCAGCAAAATGATTTCAGCACAGGAAATTATAAAGTGGAAATTTATCACAACGGATTTAAAATCGGTGAAGGTGTAAGAAGTTTGAAAAAAAGGCGGATTATTCGGATAGGAATGAAAAAATAAGTAAGCAAATAGCTCCTGTTTTCCGGAGCTATTTTTTTTGCCACATGTTATTAACATATTAGATAAGCCCCTTTATTAAAACAGATTTGCCCCTTGCATTACAGTATTTTTACTTAGAAATAATCAATATGATAAAACAAGCAGTGAGCCGGTTACTACTATTGGCCGTAGTGGTTGTTATGCCAACTTTATTCTTGCAATCGCAAACAGGAATAAAACCCCGTTTCAGTAATTCAAGAATTTGTACAGGCATTGAAGTGGGTTCGAAAGGTGTGAAAATGAGTGTTATTGAAATGGGCAACAATGCAAAAAGCAGTGGTGCTTTTTATATCCTGAAAGACACGTCTGTAAATACTGACTTTATCAGCTTTACACCGGCCACCTTTTCAGCTACATTAAACGGATTTACCGGTTTATATACCAGGGCTATAAAAGATTATATGATCCCTGCAAAAACATTTTCACCGTTATCAGCAGTGGTGTGAAGATGCAGGCGGAAAAAGATAAAAATATACTGAGATTACAACCCTGATCGATTCCTTCAAAACCAGGATAAATGAACCCAACCGGAAGTGGAAGTTGTGGATGTATCAAAAGAAGCCCGGCTTTCACATCTTGGAATAATACCAGAAAACAGGAGGTTCAACACATTTCTTTTTGACATTGGCAGCGGGAATACCAAGGGAGGTTTCTTTCCGGGAAACGACACCAAAACATTTCACCTGTTTCAGTTAGACTGGGGTACAAAAACGGTGGCCAACCTAACTGAAAAAAGATGCGGTGATGAGAATACTCTTCCTAATTATTACAAACAACTGGCAAGAGTGTTGGCCGGTGCTGAAAACACTGATATTGTATATGCAGTAAACAACAGCGGCGCTTATCCCCTAAGCGATAACATTGCAGTAAGCGGTGGTATAGCCTGGGCCGTGGCCACTCTTACACATCCGGAACTGATTGACAATCCGATAGTGTCCGTAAGTTTTGATGAAATAAGAAGGTTTAGTGAAAAGCTTTACACTAATTTCAATGTATTCAGTGCTTCTTTTCTTACCGGCAATATTAACCGTGCAGCCGAAAAAGAAGCGGCTGCGGCAGAAATAAACCGGGTTCACAAAGTATTTGATCACAAATCATTACTGGCCGGAACCGGGCTGATGCTGAAGATTATGCGGCAATTTGAATCAGCCTTTGAAACAAAGCACTTCTTTCTTGTTAAGAATGGACAAGTAGGATGGGTTTCAGCCTATGTGGATCAGTACGCAGAGAAATAATAATATAATAAAAACGGATTTCTGAAAGATTCGAAAATAATATTGCTCACATTACTCTCCGTTGCCCTTGTAGGCACCTGTGTGTATCACCTTTATGATAAAGCCGTGTATACCAGCCAGCGAAAAGAAATCTTTATTAAAGACTCATTGGCTGTTGCGCAGGATGTTCAGGATTCGCTGCACAGCATTTACTCCCTTACCATCCATTCGCTTGATGCGAAATTAGATTCATCCAAAAATACAGAAGGGCTCCTTAAAGGGGAGCTAAGTGAGAAATTAAGAGAGATATACAGGCTGCGGGGCGAAATCGCTGCCATACTGAAGAAGACGGATGCCAAAAAAGAAGACCTTGATCTGGCCAGACGAAAAACAGCAGAGTTGCAAAACCTGGTACTGGATCTGCAGAGCAAAAACAGCAGCATTGAAGAAGAAAAGCAGCAAATAAGCGCTGTGCTGGAAAAAGTAAATATACAGGTGAAAGACCTGGAAGGGGGAATGCAGCAATTATCAAAAGAGAACAAAATTTTGTCCGAAAAAGTATCGGTCGCTTCTACCTTTATGGCATCAGAAATAAAGCTATCGGCTGTTGCGGTAAAAAACGATAAAGAACAGGAAACAAGCAACGTAAATAAAGCAGGCAAATTCATTATTTCATTTGCAGTGTTGAATAATATTACCGATGACAATGCCGCGGAAGTTTTCGTAATAATTACGCAACCGGATGGTTCTGTACTAAAAACTGATGCGTGGGAGTCTTCTGCAGCAATGCTCACCAAAAGCGGTGATAAGAAGATTTATACCCGGAAAATAAAATTTGAATATACGAGGGGGGAAAACAAAAACTGGTATTCTCATTAAACCCCGATGAATATCAAAAAGGAAGCTACACACTTCAATTGTATCACAACGGCAACCTGATAGGTCAGTCAGTAAAAACACTCAATTAACCATACTTTAATTGCAATAAACTGGTTTTCAGTTACAAAAGGCGGAAATAAATAGCCGTAAGATTGCCTTATTCGGTTAAATACATACCTTTGCCCTGCTTCTGTATGAAAAATTGTGGAAGAAAATACTATCGTCTGTTCACTTTTGCTGAACTTTCTTTGCCGGCTAATTACTACCTGCCCGGCTAAGCTTACGACCGGATATGCAGCCATCAGGCATATTGCAGGTTGCAAATAAAGAACCCCTGATTGCCGGTGCTTATTTTACAAACACAAAATTGAAAATACAAACCATATAAAGTTCTACGTATGAAAAAGAATGTAATCATCATCGGCGCCGCCGGGAGAGATTTTCACAACTTCAACACTTATTTCAGAAACAACGAAAACTACAATGTTGTTGCGTTCACAGCCGCACAAATACCAGATATTGCCGGCAGGGAATATCCGAAAGAACTGGCAGGTGAATTATACACAAAGGGAATTCCCATCTATGCAGAATCTGATCTGGAGCAGTTAATCAAAGACCTGAAAGCTGACGACTGTGTTTTTTCTTACAGTGATGTTACTTATACAACATTAATGAGCCTTGCCTCAAAGGTAAATGCTGCAGGAGCCAATTTTGTATTGCTGGGAGCAATACCTGGCAAAACATAAATGCACCATTGAAGAAATGGAAGAATATGAACCACATGTGGTAAGGGGAAATGTTATCTATGCAGGTGTGGACTATGAAGCTATACTGAGGGCAGCAGAGAAAGACCCGAACGGATGCGATGTAATAGTCTGGGACGGTGGCAATAATGATTTCCCGTTCTATCAGTCCGATTTGATGGTAACAGTTACCGACCCGCATCGTGCCGGCCATGAACTTTCTTACTATCCCGGTGAAACCACATTACGGATGGCAGATGTGGTGGTGATTAATAAAATTGATACTTCGGCACCTGAAGCTATACAAACAGTTCGAGACAATATTGCAAAAGTAAATCCGAAAGCAGTTGTGATAGACGGCGCTTCTCCTGTTAAAGTAGATGATCCATCCATTATTAAAGGAAAGAATGTGCTGGTGGTTGAAGACGGTCCCACCCTTACACATGGTGAAATGAAGATTGGTGCCGGTATTGTAGCCGCACAGAAATATGGTGCCGCCGGGTTTGTTGATCCCCGCCCCTATACCACCGGTAAGCTGAGTGAAACATTCCGCATTTATCCAAACATCGGAACACTGCTGCCGGCAATGGGTTATGGCGAGCAGCAACTGAAAGACCTGGAAACAACTATCAATAACACACCTTGTGATGCGGTGGTTATCGGCACTCCTATTGACCTGAACAGGATTATTAAGATCAGTAAACCATCTGTAAGGGTCTATTATGATTTACAGGAAATAGGCGAACCAGATCTGACCGGTGTAATTAATGAGTTTATTGCAAAACATAATTTGCAATCAAAATAAGAAAACTTAGAAATGCCTTCCTGAATTTCCCGGAAGGCATTTTTCTATATTGTTTTTATTTCAAAAACCATGTATGCAAAGCACCGGTAATATTTTACTTATAAGACCTGCGAATTTTGGATTCAACGAAGAAACCAGTTTGTCCAACGCTTTTCAGAATACGGTAGATACACCTGCCGATGCTATACACATTGAAGCACTTAAAGAATTTGATTTATTTGCAAAAACATTGATTGAGAAAGGTGTAAATGTTCTTATCGCTGATGATACAACGGAACCAATAAAACCAGATGCCATTTTCCCGAACAACTGGGTGTCATTTCATGCAGATGGAAAGGTGATACTCTACCCGATGTTTGCGCCCAACCGGAGACTGGAGAGGAGGATGGATATCATCGCATCGCTGAAAGAAGATTTTGACATTTCAAATGTCATTGACCTGTCGGGGTATGAGCAAGAGAATATTTTTTTGGAAGGAACAGGCAGTATCATCTTCGACCGTCATAATGGTGTTGCCTATGCCTGTCTTTCACCCAGAACCGATAAGATGCTTTTTGAAGAAGTCTGCCGCCTGCTGAATTATACTCCGGTGTCATTTTATTCGTATGATAAAAGCGGGAAAGAAGTTTATCATACCAATGTGATGATGTGTATTGCAGATGAATTTGCAGTTATCTGTTTGGAGAGTATCACCAATCTGCCGGAAAGAGAAATTGTCTTGCAGAAGCTTATATCAACCGGACATACAATTGTTGAAATCAGTTATGAACAGATGAACCAGTTTGCCGGCAACATGCTGTCAGTAAAAACAAGCACAGGCAAAAACCTGCTGGTGCTTTCAGCTTCAGCACTAAAAAGTTTAACAGATGAGCAGCGCCAGGCTATTGAAAAATTTGCTATCCTTGTTCAGCAGTCTATCAACACAATTGAAACAGTTGGCGGTGGCAGCGCCAGGTGTATGATGGCGGAAGTGTTTCTGCCGGCTAAGAACCGCTGAGTTAAATAGAAATAAATGAAGTTTGTCTTTGCAGTTATACTCCAGCTTTCCTGTTTTGCCGCATTTAGTCAAAACAGCGGTTATCTTCAATTCATTAAGGAATATCAGTTGAAATACGTTGAAGAACATGAAGTCGTAAAAGGAAATGATAAAAAAAAGATACAGTTCTTTGCCGCTGATGAAAAGTTTAAGGTAACTGCCCGTGCTGAACATATCTATGAATCTCCCTGGTTTAAGATGGAAACCTCCGGTAAAGAAAAAAAAGTGTACCGGGTATATGCCATCCTGTATTTTACTTTAAATGATACTGTTGCCAAACTTAATGTGTACCAGTCACAAAAACTGATGGGCATAAAGGAATATGCAGAAAGTCTTTTTATTCCTTTTACCGACCTGACAAGCGGGGACGAGAGCTACGACAACGGAAGATATCTTGATTTGACCATTCATGACCTTGAGAGTGGGTCTTACACCATTGACTTTAATAAAGCCTATAATCCCTATTGCGCTTACATAAGTGGAATTTATAATTGCCCTGTTCCACCGAAAGAAAATAACTTATCTATAGCCATCCGGGCAGGTGAGAGAAGATATGCTGCGGAACATTAATCGTTCTCCCTAAAAGTCTTTCGCAATCCTTCCCCGAAAGATACCGGATGATACCCGAGTACCGACTTCGCCTTTCCGATATTGAAACCGGTCTTTAGTGGCCTCCTGGCCGGTTGTGAAAAATTTTCTGCTGTTACCTCTTTTATAAGACTAACATCATACCCAAGCATTAAGGCTGTTTTACAGGCCATTTCATATGGTGTCGTTACTTCCTCACCTGAAATATGGAATATACCTTCTGCTTTCTCTTCAATTACTGACAATATTCCCTGTGCCAAATCTTCAACATAAGTGGGTGTTCTTACCTGGTCGCTTACCACACAGTACTCTTCTCCTTTCTCTAATTTTCTTTTAACAATCGTAAGCAGGTTATCTCTGCCCGTTAATGGCTTCCCATAAACCAGCACCGTTCTAACAATTGCCCACAGATGAGAATAAGCCATTACTTTTTTCTCAGCAGCCAGTTTCGTTTCGCCATAGTAATTAACGGGCTTTGGAATATCTTCTTCTGTGTACATCCCCCGTTCACCATCAAAAACAAAATCGGTTGACACAAACAGAAAACGGATATTTAGTTTTTCAGCTTCTGCCAGCAGGTTAATGGTGCCCTGTACGTTTATATTCCAGGCATTTTCTTTGTTGAGTTCGCATTCATCCGGTTTACTGATAGCCCCTGAATGTATAATTGCTTCCGGCAATGTTTCTTCAAAGACAGTTTTAACTGAACCTGCATCTGTAAAGTCCATATCATAATAAGAAAAATGAATGTTGTTACTGAAAGGTAACCTGCAGCCCCCTTTTCCAGTGGCAACTACATTATGCCCCTTACCCAGTAAGTATTTAGCTACATAGCAGCCAACAAACCCATTTGCACCGGTGATTAATATTCGCATATAAAAAAAGCCCTGCTTTTTGCAGGGCTGATTTAGTGAAACTAAAATCCTTTTTACCTGCTGGTTTAACAGCATTGAATTTTGGGGTCAATCCCATATTGTAAAAGTAAAGGAGTATATATCGGCTGCCGTTTCCAGTCCTTTCTTCAAATTACTGGCACCATGACCTGAGTTCACATCAATTCTTATCATTACCGGATTTGTACCCTTGTAATGCTCTTGTAATGTGGCGGCATATTTGAATGAGTGTGCCGGCACCACCCGGTCGTCATGGTCGGCAGTTGTAACTAATGTCGATGGATAATTTATTCCGGGTTTTATATTGTGCACAGGCGAATAAGCCAACAGGTTTTTAAAATCATCGGCATTGTCGCTGCTGCCATACTCTGCAATCCAGTTCCAGCCGATTGTGAACTTGTGAAAACGAAGCATGTCCATTACTCCTACCTGCGGGATTGCCACTTTAAACAATTCAGGACGTTGGTTTATTACTGCGCCAACCAATGTGCCTCCGTTTGAACCACCCTGAACAGCCAGGTAATCCGGTGAAGTATATTTTTTATTGATTAAGAATTCTCCTGCCGCAATAAAATCGTCAAATACATTCTGCTTTTTGAACCGCATACCAGCCTCATGCCATTTTTCGCCATACTCACTGCCGCCTCTCAGGTTAGCAATACAAAAGATGCCACCCTGCTCCAGCCAGGTGATGCGGGTAGGTGAAAATGACGGGGTGCTGCTGATATTAAATCCGCCATAGCCATACAGCATGGTTGGGTTCTTACCATTCTTCAGCAACCCTTTTTTGTAGGTAATGAACATCGGAATCTTAGTTCCGTCTTTACTGGGATAAAACACCTGCTCAGTTACATAATCTTCAGGAGTAAATTTTACTTCCGGCCTTCTGAAGACTGTGCTCTTACCCGTAGCAATGTCGTACCGGTAAATAGTGGGGGGAAATGTAATTGAAGTGAATGTATAGAAAACAAACTTGTCGGCTTTCTCACCGCCAAAACCACCTGCTGTACCCAGTGCTGGCAATTTCACTTCTCGTTCTAATTTGCCGTTGAAATCATATACATACACACGGCTTGTTACATCTTTCATATAGGTTACAAATATCTTTCCACCTGCAGATGAAACGGATGAAATATTTTCAGGTTTTTCTGCAATTACTGTTTTCCAGTTTGCAGGCTGCGGGTTATTGGGGTCAACAGAGATAAGCCTGTTATTCTGTGCCCCGTCGTTTGTGAGAATAAGAAATCTGCCATTATACTCATCAATAAAATTGTAATCATACTTGTCGGCTTCGGCAACAATTGGTTTAAATTTTTTGTCTGCTGATTTACTGTCGTAATACCACAAGGCATTCCCGTCTTTCGCTTTCCCCCGGTCGCTGATGTTCAGGAAAACATATCTTTCTTCTTCATCAGTAAACACTCCGTGAAAACGCTGTGAATTAACCTTGTCTTCATATACCAATACATCTTTATCCTGCGAGGTACCCACTTTATGATAATACACCTGGTGATTTTCATTTTAGTAGAAAGTTCTTTCCCCTTTTCCGGCGTGGGATAACGGCTGTAGAAAAACCCATCACCCTGCCAGGAAGCACCCGATACTTTTACCCACTCAATTGAATCGGGTAAGTAAGTAAGTGTTCTCATATCCATTATATAAAAAGTACGCCAGTCGCTCCCTCCTTTTGTTTTTCCCACTACCGCATATTTTCCATCTTTGGAAAGGGCAAAAGCTCCTAACCCTGTTGTGCCATCTGCGGAGAATTTATTTGGATCCAGCACCAATTCCGGTTTTCCGGCTAGCCCTTTTTGCCTGTAAACGATACTTTGGTTTTGCAATCCGTCATTCTTTGAGAAATAGAAATACTCATTCTTTTTTGACGGAGATGAATATTTTGGATAATTATTGATTTCTTCCATTCTCTTCAGCCAGTCTGCCCTGTAAGAAATCTTATCCAGGTAACCGAATGTTACTTTGTTCTGCTCTGTTACCCATTGTTTGGTTTCTTCGCTGTAATCGTTTTCGAGCCAGCGGTAAGGGTCGGGCACTATTGTGCCGTGGTGGTTAGTTGACGAATCTGTCTTTTTGGTTTCAGGATAACTGAGCTGTGCCAGCATTGAAAGGGGCAGTATCATAATAGAAAGAAAAAACAACTTTTTCATTTTGACAATTATTGATTCACCTAAAAATATGTGATATAGAGGGATTAAAAAAGCCCCCTTTACAGGAGGGCAATTTCTTATTTAAGCGGATGCTTTTCGGCACACCACATATCAAAAACATTAATGGAGTGCTTCCACTATCTGCAGCCATTCATCGTTGATTGACTGCTTGGCTTTAACGGCTTTATCAAGCGGAGTGTAGCGCATTTCATCATTCACTATGCCCACCATTACGTTATAGCGTCCTTCCAGCAGGCACTGCACAGCATGATAGCCCATACGGCTGGCAATAATTCTGTCATTGGCAGTTGGGCTTCCTCCCCGCTGAATGTGACCGAGAATAGCTGTGCGGATGTCTGCACCAGGCAAACTCAATCGCAGATAGTTAGAAATACCATCGGCGCCGCCGTATTCATCGCCTTCAGTAACCACAATCAGGTTAACGTATTTTTTATTCTTTTCTGCCTGCGAAAGAGACTGTATCAGTTCCGGAAGGTTTGCTTTTCTTTCAGGAATCAAAATGTTTTCTGCACCGGTGGCCATACCACTGTGCAATGCAATATATCCTGCATCACGGCCCATTACTTCCACCACAAAAAGGCGGTTATGGGCTTCCATCGTATCCCTGATTTTGTCTATCGCTTCAACGGCAGTATTTACTGCTGTATCAAAACCGATAGTAAAATCAGTACCGGCAATATCTTTATCAATTGTGCCCGGTAAACCTATACACGGAATATCAAACTCATTGCTAAACTGCTGTGCACCTTTAAAGCTACCATCACCACCAATTACCACCAACCCGTCAATTCCGTGTTTTTTAAGATTATTGTACGCCTTTGCTCTTCCCTCCGGCTCATAGAATTCTTTACACCTTGCCGTTTTTAGAACTGTACCTCCCAACTGAATTATTTTGGAAACACTCTTGCTGTCCATTTTTATCATATCGTTCTCCACCATTCCGCTGTATCCACGCAGGATACCATACACCTCCACATCGTGATACAAAGCCGTTCTTACAACCGCCCTGATAGCCGCATTCATACCGGGTGCATCACCACCCGATGTAAGCACTCCAATCTTAGTTACTTTTTTTGCCATTTTTCTTTCATTTAATTACCAAATAATAATTGTGAATGGCCAGCAAATCGTTTCAGGCCGCAAAAGTAGCATATAAAAAATTAATCAGGGGCAAACATGAAATTGTTAATTTATTCTTACTTAATATTTTACATCTCTCTGAGTTTCAGGTTTTCACCATTTCATTATTTGAATGAGTTATTTTATTCAAATTGGTTAGTTTTGCGCATTCATTAATGTAAATATCAAGCTTTTATGAAAGGAAATGTGCTCATCCTGGCTGGCGGTGGCCCTGCACCGGGAATAAATACCGTAATCAGTTCTGTTGCTAAAGTTTTTTTGAGAGATGGTTATAAAGTAATTGGCCTGCACGATGGCTATAAGAACCTTTTTACAGAAAACCCTTCAACCGTTGAAATTGACTTTGAAATGGCTGACATCTTCTTCTCTATGGGTGGTTCTGTTTTAAGAATGAGCAGGTATAAACCGGCTGACCTGGAATTTAAACCTGACTTTTTTATTAAGAACAATATTAAACTGCTGGTAACAATTGGAGGCGACGATACCGCTTCTACTGCCAACAGGATTTCAAAATTTCTTGTTGAAAGAAAAATCCCTATTCAAAATATCCACGTTCCTAAAACGATTGACAACGACCTTCCGCTTCCCGAAGGACAACCTACTTTTGGCTATCAAAGTGCCAAGCAGGAAGGTGTACGTATTGGAAGAACAATCTATGAGGATGCCCGCACTTCGGCCAACTGGTTTGTAGTTTCTGCAATGGGCCGTGAAGCAGGCCACCTCGCCTTTGGTATTGGTGCCGCCTGTCACTACCCGATGATTATTATCCCGGAGATGTTTAACAAAACAAAACTGACATTAGATAAAATCACCAAGCTGATTATTTCTTCTATTATCAAAAGAAAAATATTAGGCATCCCTTACGGATGTGCTATTGTAAGTGAAGGTGTTTTCCATTTTATGAGCGATGAGGATATTGAATCATCAGGCATACAATTTACGTATGACGAGCATGGGCATCCTGAACTTGGCACAGTGAGCAAGGCACACATTTATAACATGCTTTTGCAGATTAAACTGAAACAACTTGGCATTAACCTGAAGAGCCGCCCGGTAGAAATGGGTTATGAACTCCGCTGTATTGCCCCCACTGCTTACGACCTTATGTATTGCAGTTTTCTGGGTATTGGGGTTAAAACACTTTTTGACAAAGGCTTAACCGGTTGTGTAGTTACATCTGACCCGTCAGGAGATATTCATCCTTTGTTCTTAAAAGATGTGGAAGATTCAAAAGGTAAAGTAAGAACAAGAATGGTGAGGATGGACAGTCAGAAAGCAAAAATGGTATTTGATGACAGCTTACAGTATTTATATCCTGAAGATATGGCCGAAGCAAAAAAATACCTAAAGAACCCGGAAGAATACCAATTCAGAAAAATACTGAACTGGGATTAAAAACACCGAATCATTTTCTTTAACAGGCAGATACCAATTAAAATGAGTCATACAAAAAAAAATACAACAGGGGCTGTAAGCTATCCTGACGGCAGGATACGTCCCCTGAAAAGAACAAAAATAGTAGCGACAGTAGGCCCTGCCTGTGATACATACGAGCAACTACTTGACCTTGTAAAAGCAGGTGTTAATGTTTTCAGGTTAAACTTTTCGCATGGATCGCATGAAGACAAGAAAAAAATTATTGAACGGATAAAGCAAATCAACAGTTCAGAGCCTTACAATATTTCGATACTTGCAGACCTGCAGGGACCAAAGTTGAGAGTGGGCGAACTGAAAGACGGCTCGCTGCAGATTAACGATGGTGATATACTTACTTTCACCAATACAAAATTGGTTGGCACAAAAGAAAAGATTTTTGTTTCCTATCCCAATCTTTCCAAAGATGTAAAAGTGGGTGAAAAGATTTTGCTGGACGATGGTAAGATGGAAGTTGTGGTTAAAGAAATTATGCCGGATAACGATGTAAAGTTGAGGTATTGCTCGGAGGAATTTTATTGCCAAAGAAAGGCGTAAACCTTCCTGATACAAAAATTTCTCTCCCATCACTAACAGAAAAAGACCTGGCAGACCTGAACTTCATACTTACACAAAAAGTTGACTGGATTGCACTTTCTTTCGTAAGAAAACCCGTTGACATTAAAGACCTGAAAAAAAGGATAAAAGAGGGAGGCAGCAAAGCAAAAGTTATTGCCAAGATAGAAATGCCGGAAGCAATAAAAAACCTTCGTGACATTATCGTAGAAAGTGACGGCATTATGATTGCCCGAGGTGACCTTGGTGTAGAACTGCCGGTTGAAGAAGTGCCTTTAATTCAAAAAGACATTATCAAAAAATGTCTCCACAGGGCAAAACCCGTTATTGTGGCCACACAAATGATGGAAAGCATGATTGACAGGACTAAACCCAACCGCAGTGAAATAACAGATGTTGCGAATGCTGTGCTTGAAGGTGCCGATGCTGTGATGCTAAGCGGAGAAACGGCCACTGGAAAATATCCAAAACTGGTGGTGGAAACGATGACGAAAATTATTGTTGAGATTGAAGAGAAAGCCTACGATTATAACCGCCAGGAAATGTTGAAACCTCAGCCCCACTCCCCTTCATTACTTAGCGATGCTATTTGCTACAACGCCTGCAAGCTGGCTGAAGATGTGAATGCTGATGCTATTGTCGGAATGACCCAAAGTGGTTATACCGGTTTTATGCTTAGCAGTTTCAGACCAAAGTCTCACCTGTTTATTTTTACCAAAGAAAAGAGCCTGCTAAACCAGTTAAGTCTCAGCTGGGGAGTAAGGGCTTTTCATTATGAACAGGAAGAAAGTCTTGATGATATCTTTGCGGACCAGATAAACATCCTGAAAGAAAAGGGATATATTAAAAAGGGAGATGTGGTTGTAAGTACGGGAAGTACCCCTGTACACCTTCATCTGCATACAAATATTGTAAAAGTAACAAGAGCTGAATAAACTGAAATAGCCCCTAAAAAAAGGGGCTATTTCAGTTTAAGATACTACCGGTCTCAATTTATTTATTCTTTAACAGTAAAACATATTTTACCGCTGCTTTTGCATCATCGAGTGAAATAACTTTATTCTCAGGCATTGGCACTTCTCCCCAAACACCTTTACCACCTTTTACAACTTTCTCTGCCAGGCTATTAATTGTTTCATCATTACTCTCATATTTGTTAGCTACGTCCCGGTATGCCGGGCCAACAAGCTTTTCATCTACTTTGTGACAAGTAAGACAAAGATTTTCCTGTTTAGCCACAATTGCCATTCCTTTTTGGTAATCCGGACTCTGAGTTATATCAACAACAGCTTCTGTTTTTGCAGGTTCAGTTTTAACTTCAGGGGTAGTTTTCTTGTCGCTGTCTCCACCTCCGCATGATACTAATATCGCAGTAACTGCTAATGATAGGAATACTTTTTTCATATAAATTGTTTTTGTTTTAAATGAATCTCAAAGATAGCAGTAAATGAATTGCGGCAAAAGAAAGGGTCGCCTTTTAAGCGACCCAATGCTTGCCGTTAGTAGTAATAATGGTTGCGACAGTTACAGTTTTACAAACTTCAGTTTCATAGACACACCATCAGATCGTTTTGCTGCAATAAAATAGGTACCCGACTGAAGGTTTTTTATATCAATGCTCTGATTTTTTGACATAATTGACAGATTTAGAACTCCTTGCCCCATCATATTAGTTACAAAAATTTTTTCACCAACCCACCTGCTCTCATAGGCCAAATCAAGTTTAAGCTCAGTTGTTGCCGGATTGGGATACAGTTTTGGTTCAAGCCATACAGGATCTTCTGTTGTCACCGGTATTTCCGATAATAGTGGCATATCGAGTCCTTTTGAAGTAAGGAATGATTCCCTGAAACCACCAGGTTCAAATAAAGCCCCTCATTCTTTCTTTCTGACCATGTGTAAACATTTTCAAACAGCCATCATTCGTAACATCCATAAAATTCATATACATGTCTCCATATGGTGCATTACCACAAGTAACCCTTATATCAGTTGGGCAACCGATAGTATAGCTTGCCTGCCTGGGTGTATCATCCACTCCATCATCACCGCAATAGGCGTCACCCCAGATATGCCTTAAACCAAGCCAATGTCCCACTTCGTGAACGGCTGTTTTCCCCATCCCATAAACACCGGCAGCGTTTACCCCAAACGAATTATATGAAATAACTATCCCGTCTTTTTGAATATCACCCCGGGAACAGAAGCATATCCGGCATATTTTGCCATGTTGCATACCCAAATATTGAGATAACTCCGGGTATCCCATGGATCATCACCCATTTCAGACGAAAACTTCATCTTATCATCGGGTCCCCAGTTTGTAACCGGTGTATATTTCCTGGTTATCCCGGATGTAGATCTTTTACGCGGATCAGAAATGGCGAGTTGAAATTCAATTTCACAATCGGCAGACAGGGAACGGAAATAGGAAGGATAGCCGCTGTATCCGCATTTCGTTTTCTGAAATGCTTATTGAATGCATCAATCTGACTCATCGCCTGGGCATCCGTAATTTTTTCTTCAGGAGTATGATAAAGATTATGAATGACAACCGGAATTTTTACAATGCCTGTAAAAACTCTTGCCATCGTTTCCCTGCTATTTTTTTCTGCTTCGCTGATGCGGGCAGACAACGACGGTTTTCTTTGTAATTCTGTTTGCAAATAGGAATGAGAGCCGCATCTATCCTGGGCTGTAGCCGTTTGTAACTGAAGTAATGCAACAGTTATAAAAGAAATGAATTTCACCTTCATCGTTCCGAAAATAATTTTCTTAGAGTTAATAATTAAAACTGGTCATTCCTCAGGAATTGGAAGTAAGGACTATCGGAGAATTTAAAAGTTGGTATCGCAGGAATGGAAATTTTGGTAATTTTTTCGGAGAAGGTAATTTTCAAATATAGAGCATTTAATTAATTGTACAAGAAGTTTTTGTATCGTATTTTTCCTATATAATCTAATTGGTTATGGACTTTTTAACAATACTGTCCGGAAACAGCGGTTATTTTTGTAAACTTATTATCGACTACAATGTATAAATCATTTTTAATCCTTACATCTGCAGCACTACTACTCTCCTGTAACGGACCTGAAAAAGAACCTGACGGCCCCAAACCACTGGCTCCAAATGCGATGACTTATTCAATAGTGGCAAGTTTCCCGCATGACACTTCTTCCTATACACAAGGGCTTACTTTTTACAAAGACGAAATGTACGAAGGAACAGGAAACTGGGGCGAATCGAAGCTTAAAAAGGTGGATCTGATAACAGGTAAACCCCTTAAACAAATTGCACTTGATAAAACCTATTTTGGTGAAGGCGTTACTATACTCAATGACACCATTTATCAATTAACTTACAAAGAGAAAAAAGTATTTGTATATACATTAAAGGATTTCAGAAAAGTTAAAGAATATGATGCAGACTATGCAGAAGGCTGGGGACTGACCACTGATGGGAAAAATCTTATTATCAGTACAGGCAGCAGCGATCTTTTGTATTATGAGCCTTCTACCTTCAAACTGCTAAAAACACAAACTGTAACTGAAGCAGGAAGTGCATCTTTTAATATTAACGAACTGGAGTTTATTAACGGGTTCATCTATGCCAATCAATATCAGTACCCGTATATCCTGAAAATTGATCCGGCAACCGGGGCTGTTGTTGCAAAGGCAGATGTAACACAACTTTGGGAAAGGGCAAAATCAATTGATCCAAACGTTGATGTTCCAAACGGGATTGCTTATAACGATATAACAAAGAAGATTTACATAACAGGCAAGTACTGGCCTGAGCTATATGAGGTACAGTTCAGCCAATAAATTATTTACCAGTTACATAAATAACCGAACTACACCTTTTCTTATCACCCAATGCCCTGAAATTAGATTTTAGTCCGTAAAAGAAAGCACCCGGCAGGCTGGTCTTCCCGGATTTGTATTTGCTGCTTAACATCGATACATAAAAACTGTCGAACCACATTGGCTTATACTGCAAAATCCTCAGACCAGATTCTTCAACAAGTTTCTGCATTGATTGCGGGGAGAAGTGATAAAGGTGTCGTGGCACATCATAAGCCGCCCAAAACTCCTTGTAAACTGCAGCATCCCCTGATGTGTAATTGGGAACAGCAATAATTAAGCGTCCGCTCTCTTTCAGCAGCGATTTCAATTTGGCCATATATCCTTTCAAATCATGCACATGCTCCAATACATGCCACAGGGTAATCGCATCAAAAGAATTATCAGGTAAGTGATAAAAATCCTCAATGGAAGATAACGTTGCGCCATATACTTCTTTCGCCACTTTTCTCGCCTCAGCATCAGGTTCAAGGCCGGTTACCTGCCAGCCATTTTCAAGCATTGCCTTCACGAAAACACCTGTTCCCGCCCCCACATCCAGCATGTTGCCTTTACCCCGTCCGGTTACTTTTTTTACAAGTTTACACTTCTGTCTTATCGTAAGCTTTCTTACAGAATGATACAGGCGGTTTATCAGTCCTTTTGTACTGTCAGTATGAGATATATAACTTTCTGCTTTATAGTATGGGGCGATAGATGTTGCTCCCGGAACATCCTGTGTAAACCGGAAGGTACATGAATGACATTCGAAAATGGTAAACGTTTCGTTACTGGCGGTAAAATCTTTTGCCTGCAATACAGACGAGATATTTGCGGAGCCGCAAACCGGGCACTGGTTGTAATGTATTATTTCGCTCATACTGAGCTGCAAAGTAAAACCAATTTCTGGAAAAGGCCTATTTAAGGAACAGACCTGTATGTTGGGATATTCGTCTCTATGGAATTTAACCTGCTTTGACTACCAGTAGCCGCAACACTAACCCCTTTTTCAGAAAAATACCACCCAATATAAAGGAAAGATAAAAGCGTCAATACTGCAACCCATACCCACCAAAGGGATTTAGACTTTACCGGCTGATTCAGAAATTCGTTCATTTCAACCGAAGTCCTTTCCTGTTCCCCTACCCTCACCATATGCTCAGCCTTATCCCTGATGACTTTTTCTGCTCTAACCGGTTCTTGCAGAAACAAGGGTTCCGGCTCAGGCTGAAATTTCATTTCTCCAGCTAACCCTTTGCTAATAGTGCCAATGCCAGTCCAATAAACTTTTGCCCCTTCATTAATCTTTTTCTTCAGGTCAAATGCAAAGTCATTAAACCTTACAACAGCTTCTCTTGCGGATATGCCTAACAAGGCTCCTAAACTACCATAAAAGTCCACCTGCACATCAGATTCCTGTGCCATTGAAACTTTAAAAGCAGGCGCATTCGCCTTCCTGCCGGGAAAATCAATCGTTGCGGGCCCCTGTTCTAACAGAAAAGTGCCTATTCCAGGCACTGTAAGTTTGTTGTTCTTTATCAGGTATGAATACAGTTCAGGATACATATCAGTTCTTTTGGTCGAACGAAAATACAATTCCGCCAACAAAATTGAAGCCATATACAGGATATTGATTCCAGCGTTGGTATTCCTTATTAAACACATTATTAAACTGTGTCCACAGGTTAATGTTCTTTGTAATTTTGAATTCAAGTCCTGCATTCAGGTCAAATGCACCTCCGGTATTACTGATACTTCCATCGGCTTTCATATAATGGGGAGCACTCCAGGCAAATAAATCAGATTTCAGCCACAGGTCTTTTATCACCTGCAGGCGCAAAGCTGTTTTTACTTCAAGCGGAATAAGCCCCAGGCGCTATTGTTATTTTCAGTCCTGAATACTGGTTAAATTGTACCCCGGAAATAACTGAGAACTTTTCCTGAACAGAATAACCTAATTCACCGCCAAAATTCACCACATTCATTTCGCTTTCATTCACCACTTTAAATGTTTTTGCTCCATCCAACGGAGTTGTGTAATCATTAATAAACAGCGGTTGATTGTTCAGTTTATTAAACCCAACTTTCGCTGCATAGCTGAAATGGTTGCCAACAGCTCCTTTAAAACCGGCAAATCTCTCTTCTATCCAGGTATTATCAAATGATTCGGGTAGGCGTATATATGGATTCTGCGATGCGAGATACATAAAAGTTGTTTTCCTGATATAACCTGTCCATCCGGCCTGGAAAGTAAACCGCTTATCAGATGTGCTGATGTCAGCAAGTATGTTGGGAAACATTTTGAATGTTTTATTATCCCAGGAAGGTCTTATCCCCACTTGCGCATTAATATTTGGTGTTTTAAACAAAATGGAAGGCGACAGGTAGTACATTGTATTGTTAAGTGCCGATTTGTTCTTTGGTGAAAGGCGGGTAAGGTCGAATGTAACACCAAGATTGACTGCAAATACTTTTCCAATTGTCTTTTGCACCGGCAGATTAAGCACCGTATTGCTTTCATTATTCTTCAGGTTATCGCTGAATACATCAATCTTTACCTCAGGCCAGTAGGTAAGACCAAATGAGGTTTTGTTGATGTTGTGCATAGCCAGTCTTCCGGAAATTACCTGGTAATTTGCCTTCAGGGAATCATCCGGAAATGAAAGTGTTTCCGGTTGATAGCCGTAACGATACGATTTATTCAGCTTCATTCCCACCGATGCATCCCATTGCAGGTTATTGCCCGACTTAAAATACCCGGCAAGTCTTGCCTCTGTACTGGTAAACTTCTGGTAATCTCTCTTCCCATCTGAACCAACATGTTTTGCATATAAGTTCAGGCCGGCTGTTTTCCCATCACCAAACGAAATGCCTGCCTGCACAAACGGTGTACGCAAACTGCCAAAACCAGCCTTAACATAACTGCTGTTATTAAACCTTCCCCCGGTATCTATATCCAGTGCCAGCGGTTTCAGAGAACCGGGTTGAAATGCAAATAACAGGTTCTGATTAGGAATATCATAGATCTGTTTCACTTTTGTTGTGTCAACCGGTGCCGGAGATGCATCAAAATTTATTTTGGCAGCTTCCCGCAATACAGGTTTAAAACTGGAAATAATTTCAATTCCGCCCTTCTTAGTTGTATCCTTCTGAGAATAGGAAATTCCGAATGATAAAATTCCAAATCCCAGTAACAAAGCTTTAAGACTATATATTTTCATTTGTCGCATTTCAGATTGTTTAATACTTCATACTTCTAATTTCCTAACTTACTCGATTTCCTTCCTCATCAATAACCTGATTGAGTTTTGTCTGTGCTTCTGCTTTTAATTCGGCATCCAGTGTATTGTCAACAATGCTCTGGAATGTTGCCTTGCATTGAAATAATCTTTCTGCCTGAAATAAATATCGCCAAGCAGAATGTATGCCTTAGTAACCCAATAGTCGTACGAACCAGACTTGTTAATCGTTTCAAATGCGGCTTTTTCCGACTCAGTCAGTTTGTTAAGCCTGAACCAGCAACTGGCAATCTCAAACCTGGCTTCTGCGGCAAGGGCAGCTTTGTTCAATTGAACAACTGATTTAAAATTGGTTATTGCAAGGTCATACTGCCCTGCCACTTCATACGACTTTCCAATTGCCATATTGGCCAGCGTTTTATCATCTGCGCTGCTGCCTTTGGCCGCTGTCAGTTCCTTTGCATTTTCAACAGCTTCTGTCCACTTTTGCTGCTGATACTGACAGCGCAATAAACCACGCATTGCTTCCAGTTTATTCTCCTGACCTGAAGCTATCTGCTTCAACTGTAAATAATACTTTTCGGCCCTGGCATAGTTCTTTTGTTCGAAGAAATAAATTCTTGCAGCCGATAATACTGACCTTTCTGCATAGGTATTGGGGGCATTAACTGCCCCTTCTTCATAAGAAGAAAGCGCATTATTCCAGTCTTTGCGGCTGCTGTAGATTTCAGCCCTGTTGTAATGTGCATCCAATGCATAGGCCCCGTCAGGAAATCTTTGGAGGTAATTGCTGAAGCCATTCAGTGCTGCATTCATATTCTGGTCATCATATTGCTTTTCTGCTGCTGCATAGGTAAGTGAATCTTCTGTGCTTATGCTCAGCGGACGACCTGCATTCCGCATGAAGGCAGCATACTCATCCGGCTTTCCATCATCGATGTAAATCGTTTTTACATTATCCAATGCATCTTCTGCCTCAGGAGAATTAGGGTATTTATCAACTAATATTTTATATTGCTTCAACGCTTCTGCATTGTTATTAAGGTTATAATAAGATGTTCCCATCTTCAGATAAGCCTGCGGCACAAGGCTCTGGTTATTGCTATTCTTAATTACGTTGCTCAAATAAGGAATAGCCTCACCAAATTTCTCATCACCCATGTAAGTATTAGCCACTTCCATATTGGCATCGGTAACCAACGAAGATTGAGGAAACTTCCGCATCATCGTATTCATCAGCGTAATCTTGTCTTTTGAACTCTTTACTCCGGCCAGCATCGCATTCTGGAAAGTGGCATAGTCTTCCGCCGGCCATGAAAGTTTAATCACATTATCGTACATCGTCTTTGCTTTCGTATACTCTTTCTGCATGTAATAACAGTCAGCAGTACGGATGTAGGCATCCTGTGTTAAGGCATTTGAATTTAAAGCAGGATTGCGGCCGAGCGGTTCAAAATACGTAAAAGCAACAGGGTAGTTTTCCTTGCGCAGGTAAGAGTAGCCAAGATTGTAACGGCCATTAATTGCATTGGCCTCTCCGCTGACAGGTGAACCCGCATCTGCATACAGGTGATAGTATTTGATAGCTGTATCCAGCTTATTGTTTCTGTAGCCCAACTCTCCTTTCCAGAAATGAGCATAGGGCCTTACGGGTGTGCTGTATGGGTCAGCAAGTACTTTATCCAGCATGGCGTCTGCATCAGCAAAGCGGCCGTCATTTATCATCTCAGTTGCACGCCCAAAAAGGATTCTTGGATACAGCCTTTTTGAATTCTCAGTGGGCCTTTCCAGGCTTTCCAGCAGCGCCTGTGCATCTTTATAATTATTTGTATTGGTAAGCATATCCACCATCAGCTCTTTAGCATCATTGGTAAAAACTGAACTGGGATAATCTGCCAAAAATGAACTGAGGCTGTTCAAAGCTTCATCCTGGTAACCCAGCTCATATGACAGCTTTGCATACTGAAACTTGGAAATTTCTTTCTGTTCCGGGTTACTGCTGTTGGATGAGCAGAATAAAAAGGCATTTCTTGCATTAGATTTTTGTCCGGTTTTTAAATATGCATCACCAAGCAGGTACATCGCATGCTGACTTAATGAATCATCCTTGCCGCTTAATTGTTTAAATCCGTCAATAGATTTGCTGTATTGCTTTGCCTGGTAGTAGCAATAAGAAAGTTCATATAAATCCTCCCGGCGAATTTTTTTTGAACGGTTTACATAATCCTCGAGATTAGGCAATGCTTTGGCATATTCCTTTTTCTCAAAATAGGCATGTCCGAGCAATTGCTTCAGTTCAAGGTCGTAGTACTGCGAACTGGCGCCTGCCTGCAATTTGTTCTGAATATAACTGATCGCTTCATCTTTACGTCCCTGCACATAATATATCTGGGCAATATAGTAAGGAACAACAGTTCCATAATTTTTTTCGTTCTCCACTACTTTAAAAGCATTCAGTGCTTCAGTGTATTGCCTGTCTCGAAAAGCCAGAAAACCATAGTAGTAATTGGCATCAATGTAATTTGGGTCGTCTTTTATTCCTCTTATGCTGTTAAAAAGCGGTTTGGCGTCAGTAAATCGCTGTAGTGTAAAATAGGAGTAGCCCTGGTGGAATTTCATATCCGAAATTTCCCTGTTGCTAAGATTAGCGATATCGGTCTGTTCATAATGATTAGCTGCATCAGCAAACTTTTCTGCCCTGAAAAAATATTCTGCTAAGTGAAAGTTCATTTGCTGAACCCTTGCATTATTTTTCTCCAGGTCTATATATTCGTGTGCTTCTTCTCCTGCCCTTTCCTCGTTTTGTTTCAGGCCACAAACGATGGCGTAGTAGTTTATTTCCTGAACCGTAACCGGAATGTTTGCTTTATCCGTCTCTTTAACAGCCAGGCGTAACTCCCTTAAAAGCGGATAGGCAAGGCTATATTGCTCTTTCTGAAAATACTCTTTAGCTTCCTTAAAAAGTGCTTCCGGGTCACTGTAAAACCGGGTTTGCTGTGCTAACAATAAACTGCTGAAAGAAATGGCGGCGGCCAGTAAGAGTTGCTTCTTCATTGATTGTCCTTTATCCGGTAAAGTATTCAGGCATATGCCTGTTCAGTACTGTCTGGAAACGATGCGAATATTCAAATTATTTCAGCTAATCCCAAACATCATTCCAAACAGGTGTGAATAAATATAAAGCTATGAAAGGTTTAACATTTTATTGCGAATAATGACATTTCCCTTATCAAACGAACCCGTTAAAATTTTCATTATTATTGCAGACTAAAAATCCCTTCAATGAAAAGACTTTTTAGCACAAAATATTCTGACAATTCTGTTTCTTTTGACTTACTCATGCTCAGGCTCGCAACAGGCGGACTGATGATACAGCACGGCTATGATAAACTTGTCAAGTTTGCCGTAATGTCAAAAGGCTTTCCCGATCCTTTCGGTGTTGGAAACACAGCGTCTTTATCAATGCTTGTTTTTGCCGAGTTTTTCTGTGCCATTTTGATATTGGCAGGTTTGCTTACAAGGCTGGCCACCATCCCATTGATAATTGCGATGTCTGTGGCACTTTTTAAAGCACATAACGGACAAATATTTGGCGAGGGTGAACATGCCGCACTTTTCCTGGGCGGTTATATTGCCTTATTATTTGCCGGACCTGGTAAAATAAGCATAGACAGACTGATTGGAAAATAAATTAAACAGGCAGATATGTTTTCTACTGAAACCAAGGTTAGGGTACGATATGCCGAAACAGACCAGATGGGTGTAGTATATCATGCCAATTATTTCCTGTACTTTGAAACTGCCCGTGCTGAATCTATAAGGGAACTTGGATTTACGTATGCCGATATGGAAAAGAGCGGCATTATTATGCCGGTGGTGGATGTGCATTGCAAGTACATGCGGCCTGCCCGCTACGACGACTTGCTGACGATAATAACCACTTTGAAAGAACTGCCCCAGCATCATAAAATTGAATTCCACCATGAGGTATTTAACGAAAGCAGTGAATTACTCGCCGTTGGAAAAATCACCCTGTATTTCATGGAAAGAAAAACCATGAAAAAAGCAATGATGCCGGGTCTGCTTATCGAAAAAATCAAACCTTATTTTGAATAATCATCCATGGAAAATTCAGAAGAAACAAATACGGGATCAGCGGAGGCAGGTAAGCCTGAAAACAGTTTTTCCTATCCACCGAAATATGAAAAGCCCGATGACCGGGGTAATATTCTCATAAAATCTGTCGCCAGCCTCGCCATATACCTGCTGGCAGGCTATTTCTTCTTCCCAAGCTATAAAATTCTTTTACTGGTTACACTTGTGGTGCTGATTCATGAAATGGGCCATTTCCTGGCGATGAAATTTTATGGCTACAACGATTTGGGAGTATTTTTATCCCCTGTTAGCGCTTATGTTTCTGGCAATA
Source organism: Chitinophagaceae bacterium (assembly GCA_016719815.1). GTDB lineage: Bacteria > Bacteroidota > Bacteroidia > Chitinophagales > Chitinophagaceae > JJ008. The sequence goes on from JADJYK010000004.1 coordinate 163,575, forward strand.
AGAGAGAAGTATCACCAAAACAGTCAGCCGTAATCATACTGGCAGGCCGCTGCCCGGAATTATTATCGGCATCATTTTACTGCTTATTGGAAGAAGCCAACCGTATGCTGAACTGGCGGGCATTCAGTATTCACAAGCCGGATTGTTGTTTATGCTGCTCAACTTAGTAAATCTTGTTCCCGTTTATCCGCTGGACGGAGGACAATTACTCAACCGGGTATTTCTTGATGAGGAAAGTTTTTGGAGCAAGGTATTCGTAGTTCTTTCTGCAGGCCTGATAGGCTGGGTGGTTTTTACCCTTTATCAGAAATCAGGAAATATGACGGTCCTTATCTTATTGTTCTTCCCCGTCAATCTGCTAATTAGGAGGTTTGGAGAAACAAAACTTACAATAATCGAAAAAAAGATAGAAGAAGAAGGTATTAATACTGATATAGATTACGAAGACCTGCCGGATGAGGACTACTGGAAAATCAGGGATATACTGATTGAAGAACACCAATCGTTCCGTGACGTTCCCAAACCGCCCCCTTATGAATACAGCCACAAAGAAGATAAAATCCTGCTATTCGTACAAAGCCTGCTGCACCGTCACCTGATACAGGATGTTTCGCTGGCAGGCAAACTGTTTATTGGCGTTATCTGGATAGCGGCCATAGCCTCCCCATGGCTGGTAAATATGGATATGAGTTTTTTTAACAGGTTCAGATAAGCTTACACTCTGTTGTAATCAGCCTTCCAATTTGTAATTGCCAGCTTGATTTCCTTCTGAGAAAGTTTTTCCTCAACAGCCCTTTTTGCAAGTACAGGAAGTTCTTCATCGCTTGCAAAACGCAATGCTATAATCTGCGACATTCTCAATTGATTGTCCAGTGGTTTACCGGTAAGGATAAAATGCCTGAAGTTTTCTTCGGCCCGTATAGCCCTGTCCTGTGCCTTCAATGCAAATGACCTTGTATACCAAAATAAAAACACCAGCACAATAAAAATCAGTACAATCAATGCAGCAGCATAATGTGTTTCGGGATGGGAACGAAACAGGTTTACAATGCTGCCAACTAAACCAAGCAATATTGCGTTCCCCGTAAAGAAGTGAAACATGGGTACGTAACGGGTGTGGTTTTTGTAATTTTGTGACATGGTGAATAGTTTTTAGTTTGTGGTTAATAGTTCATTGTTCATTGCCGTTTTCAAAGATAACGGCTCAAAGCCGACTCTTTCACTTCAACTCATCCAGCACTTTGTACATCTTGCCCACCAAAGCTGAAGATTTACCGCTGTAATTGTTTACGAGAAACGAAAAGATATATTCTTTCCCATTCTTCGCCTTGTGATAACCGCAAAAGCCCTTTACATCGCTGATGGTGCCGCTTTTCATAGCCATGCCGTTGTATTCTGGCAATGATTTATAGAAATAGGGAAACCAGTCTTTCGATTTGGCATATTTTAAAATCTCTACCTGTGCATGTGTGGTAACACGGTTAAGCGGCGATAATCCGGAACCGTCACAGATATTCAGTTCATCTTCATCAAGACCTTTTTCTTTCCAGAATTTTTTGACGATGGCCACACCACTATCGGTACTGCCAAATCCCTGCTTTTCGTAAGCAAAGGTTTTTATTAAAGCTTCCCCATACAGGTTTATACTTTTCTTGTTGAACCAGTAGATGATGGAGTCGAGGGAGGGAGAATAGTGGGTGTAGATTGAATCAGTATCCCCTTGTAAATATTTTCTAAACTTATACGCCGATGAAGTGGCAGAATAGAACTGTCTCATTTCACTATGCCTGAAACGAAAAAAATACCTGCCTAACTCTATAGCAAATTGGCTTGCCGGTTCAGATATTGATGCGGATATTTTAAATTCTTTTTCAAATGGTGGAATAGTTCCACGCATAAAACCATACACGGAATATGGTGGCTGATACACATATGCATTATCGCCACTGCCGGGTTTACCCGTTACTACCTCACAAAACATCTTATTAGTATAATATAACAACTCAGGATATGTTTTGACGATTGAGCAAGTATCACCTTCTGATTTACCTGAATTGAGAAAAATATCATACTGATTTTCTCTCCAGTTTAGAGAAGATACTCCTGCACCATAATAATTGCCAATATCATCCCAAATCCAACCTCCGGGAAGTACTTGCCTTCCCCACCGACTGTCATCAGCAAAAACATGTAAATCTGCAATGTTTGTTACGTTTTTACCAATAAGTAGATTTTTAATATTTCTTAATAAAGTATCTGCTTTTGTATTGTCAAATCTCCAACTCCCAAATGTAGGATCTCCAGACCCTATAACAACTAAGCCATCCGCAGTAACGTTATTTCCATAAATGGGGTTTATTAATCCAAACTCAGTCTTATACCTGTAATCCTTCCCCAACAACTCAAAGGCTGTTACACTGGTAATTATTTTTTGTGTGGATGCCGGGGCCAACCCTATCTGTGAGTTTTTGTTAAACACTACCCGTCCTGTTGCCCCATCAATTACATACAGCGAACTGATAGCATGTTTCAACTGCTCATCTTTCTCAAATACAGCAAAGGCCTTTTGTAAACGCTGTGTAACTGACTGACCGTAAGTACCGGTCACCAATAACAAACAACCAGCTACCAGTAAGAAAACTTTTTTCATACTTTATTGGTTATTACTTTGCGGTTAAATTAAGTCATTTCTTCTTAATCAAATCATAATCATGAAAATCGTGGCTCTATGATTAATGCTTCCATCATTACCATTGGCGATGAATTGCTGATTGGACAAACTATTGACACTAATAGTGCCTTTATAGCACAGGAACTGAATAAGATTGGTGTATGGGTTCGCCATCGGGTTGCTATTGGGGATGTGTACGACGATATCTGGCAGGCTCTTGACGAGGAAAGCAAACGGTCTGATATTGTCATTATCACCGGTGGTCTGGGCCCCACAGCCGATGATATAACCAAACCGCTGCTGTGTAAATATTTTGGCGGCAAAATGATAGTAAATGAGGAAGTACTGGCGCATGTAAAATATCTTTTTGAGAAAGTATATCGCCGACCCGGTGCTATGCTGGAACGCAACCTGAAACAGGCTGAAGTACCTGATGTGTGTACCGTTTTGCACAATGCAAGGGGCACAGCACCGGGGATGATGTTTACAGCCTCCCCAAACCCCTCCGCAGGAGGGGCATCGGATTCTGACAAACCAAAAAATCCGAATGAATATCTGAGAGCAGACCCATTGACTTATGGCTTACTAAAAGAGTTTGTAGCTGAACACCGGAACAAACCAACTGAAGCTGAAAATGTCTTATGGAAAATAGTAAGAGGCAAAAAGATGGCCGGTTTTAAATTCAGGAGGCAACATATCATCTCAAATTATATTGCTGATTTTGTTTGCTTGTCTGAACAACTGATAATTGAGGTAGATGGCCTTTACCATCAGTTACCCGAAAACAAAAAAAACGATGAAGAAAGAAGCAGGCACTTAAATGAGTCCGGATTTGAAGTTATCCGGTTTACAAATGAACAGATACTTCACGACACCGATACTGTAATTAATACGATTGTTCTGCGAATAAAAGAAAGACACCACAAGCTTTCAACCTCCAAAGTCCCCCCGGCGGGGGGATTTAGGGGGGCTTTGTTTTTCTCACTCCCCGGTGTGCCACATGAAATGAAAGGTCTGATAGAAGATGAAGTAATTCCCCGATTAAAAGAAATGTTTGACCTGCCAGCAATCGTACACCGCACATTGCTTACGGCCGGTATCGGCGAATCGATGCTCGCAGAGCTAATAAAAGATTTTGAATCTACACTGCCTGAAGATATAAAAATGGCTTACTTGCCCAATTACGGGATGGTAAAACTCAGACTTACTGCCAAAGGGGGATGATCAGGATGAAAGTAGAAGAACTGATTCAACCCTATTTTGAAGAATTACAGAAACTGACAAAAGAATATCTTGTTACCAACGAAGATGAAGGCCTGGAAGTGGTTGTAGGAAAGCTGTTGAAAGCAAAAAACAAGACAATGGGTACCGCCGAAAGTTGTACCGGTGGATATATTGCCCACCTTGTGACTTCGGTGCCAGGCTCTTCTGCTTATTTTAAAGGAACAGTGGTAAGCTATGCTAACGAAATAAAAGAAGACTTGCTGGACGTAAACGGAAAACCCTTGATTCTGTTGGCGCTGTTAGCGAAGAAACAGCAGTTGAAATGGTGAATGGCGCCTTAAAAATTCTCAACACTGATTACGCAATTGCGGTTACAGGCATTATGGGACCTGATGGTGGTTCCGAAGAAAAACCGGTTGGCACTGTGTGGATAGCCATTGGCAGTAAAACAAAAACGGAAACACATAAACTCAATCTGCGGTTCGACCGGCAACGTAATATCAGTTTAACGGCTGTAAATGCTTTAAACCTGCTGCGAAAGTGCATCCTGTCAGATGCCTGACAGCCCTTTTATTGGATTAACAGGAAACCTTTAACTTTGGCCGGTTAACGATTGCTGCTGTATTGCCCATCAATGTTACTGTCGCTCAAGAGTGCGACGCAACAGGCGATGCCAGTAGCACTACAGATGACCAACAAAAAAAATTCTTATGGCTGTTGTTGATTTAATAATGCCGAAACTGGGCGAAAGTATTATGGAAGCCACCATTCTGAAGTGGCTGAAACAACCCGGCGATACTGTGCAAACAGACGAAACAGTGCTGGAAATAGCAACAGACAAGGTGGACAGTGAAGTGCCCAGTACTGCTGAAGGTATTATACATGAAATACTTTTCAATGTAAATGATGTTGTTCCGGTTGGAGCAGTAATTGCCAGGATTAAAACCAGTACGGAAGAAACCGTAAATGTTGCTCCTGTTTTTTCAGCGCCTGAAAATGAAATATACAATCAACCGGCACAAGAAGCTGAAGTGGTTGAAACCACCCAGCACCAAACAACAAACTACAAACCCGCCTTGCCGGCAGGCAGGCCTCAAACTTCAAATAATAATCCCAACCGATTCTATTCGCCGCTTGTTCTAAATATTGCTGCCAGCGAAGGGGTGAGTATGGTTGAACTGGAGAATATTCCCGGAACCGGAAATGAAGGCAGGGTAACCAAAAAGATATTTTGCAGTATGTGAGCCAAAGGAAGTCAGGAAAAGCGGTGAGCTATGAGCCACCAGCTACAAGCTTTTCAAAATCTGCTGCTGTTAATGAAACGGAACCTGTCGCAACTCAAAACTCACAGCTCGCAGCTTATACGGGCAATGTAGAAATCATCGAAATGGACAGAATGCGGAGACTGATTGCCGACCATATGGTTCGCAGTAAGCAAACCAGTCCGCATGTAACCAGTTTTACCGAAGCTGATGTTACAAATCTTGTACAATGGAGAGATAAAGTAAAGAAAGACTTTGAGAAAAGAGAAGGAACAAAACTTACTTTCACTCCTTTGTTTATTGAAGCGATTGTTCGCTGCATCAAAAAATTCCCGCTGGTAAATTGTTCACTCGACGGCAACAATATCATCGTTAAGAAAGATATTAATATTGGTATGGCCACTGCCCTGCCCTCCGGCAACCTGATTGTGCCTGTAATTAAAAATGCAGACCAGCTTAACATGGTTGGCCTTGCCAAACAGGTAAACAGTCTTGCCGACGCAGCCCGAAACGGTAAACTTAAAGCCGATGATACACAAGGCGGCACTTTTACCATGACAAACGTAGGCACATTCGGCAGCCTGATGGGAACACCCATTATTAATCAGCCACAGGTGGCTATTCTTGCTGTTGGGGCTATAAAAAAACGGCCTGTTGTAATAGAAACTCCGGCTGGCGACAGTATTGCCATCCGCCACATGATGTACCTGAGCATGAGCTACGACCACCGCATTGTTGATGGCAGCCTGGGTGCTCCGTTCCTCAGCAGTAGCCAAGGAACTGAGAACTTTAATGGCGAAAGAGAATTCTGATTTCGTAAATATCAGCAGAATTGATTTTTTGTAGCCGGCAGCAGTGCTACTGGCATCGCCTGTTGTGTCACTCACTTCATCGTCCCGAACACTATTCAGCAATTTGCAGGCTCAGGCTTTTCTCTGTAATACTCTGCGTATTCTCTGTGGCCCTCGGTGTAACCCAGGAAATACTTACTCAGAGTTTATCGGAGCAGCTGAAGAACCACTGTGGAATTATCTCAAGTATCATTTTATTTGTTTGTAAGATTTTATAAGCAAGAAAGTCAGGGTATATTCAATCCAGAATTTTCTCTGTTAAACTCTGTGATTTCTCAGTGTTACTCTGTGTAACCAAGGAACCTATTTTGACGGCACCCCGAATTTCTCGTTCTTAAAACTGTAAGCCCCTTTCTTTTTCTTTACGATAAAAAGGTTATCGTACTCCGTGTCTTTCAGGTCACCGGGCACAACAGTTTTTTCTGCCAGTTTATTTACAATATCATCCACTGTGTTTGAGTGGCCAACAATCAATACATTTCCTTTTCGAATGGATTTAATTTTCTGAATAAAGGTGTCCAGCGAATCAGGCTTACTGCTGTAAAGTTGTATAGGCATACCCAGGTATAATTCCTTCAGCGGCTTGGCGGTAGAAACCGTTCTCAGCGTATTGGTGCTGTAAATGTGCCTGATATTTTTATTGCCCAGTATTTCCTTCAGCTTTAATGCCCGCTGGTTACCTTCAAAACTTAACGGCGGGTCGGTGGTTGGTTTCATAGTAGCCATATCAATACCGGTTTCTTTTTCAGCATGACGTACCACATAGATTTTGTTTGTACAGGAAATGAGAAAGAAAACAAGTACTACAGGTAATATAGATTTCATGATAAATACAATTAAGAATTTACAAACAAAACTGTGAGCCACCAGCTATGAACTATAACTATGAACCATGAACTATACGCTACCAACTAATCAACCAACTCCAAGCCCCACTCCTTGCCTTTTTTAACAGCAGGCACTCCTTCGGTAATCCACCTGGGTGGTTTTGCTCCCTTCATTAACCAGTCGAAGTATTGCTGCTCTCTAATCTGTATATCTTTCGGTTCTTTCTTTCCACCAGGTTATGAGCTTCGCCGTTATAGTTAAGCATCCACACCTGCTTACCCAGGCGGCGCATGGCAGTAAACAGTTCAATTCCCTGGTACCAGGGCACGGCACCGTCGGCATCATTGGACATAATCACCAGTGGTGTTTTTACTTTGGGCAAATGGAACAGCGGTGAATTTTCAATATACAGTTCCGGCTTTTCCCACAAAGTAGCCCCAATCCGGCTTTGCGATTTTTCGTACTGGAATTGCCGGTTCATACCACTCTCCCAGCGAATGCCGCCATAAGCACTGGTCATATTGGCAACCGGTGCTCCTGCCCAGGCAGCTTTAAACATATCAGTCATAGTGATAAGCTGGGCCACCTGTATGCCTCCCCAGCTTTGTCCTTGAATGCCGATGTTCTTTGCATCAATCCATTTTTGTTTGGCCAAATCCTGTGCAGCACTTACCACATAATCGTAGCAACTCTTTGCCGGGTGGCCGTTTGTGTACCTGATGTCGGGGCAGAATACAACATATCCACGGCTTACAAAGAAAGAAATGTTGAGCCTGCTGCCTGTGGGTGTGGGAGGAATGTATGTATTCAGTTCGTCGGAATGTGTTTCATAAAAGTACATCAGCAGCGGGTATTTTTTCTTCGGATTAAAATCCTCTGGCTTGTACAGCACTCCTTCAGACATTTTACCGTTAAAGGCTTTCCACTTATACAGTTCGGCAGTGCCCCAGTTGTAATCTTTTTGCTGGGGGTTGATATTGGAGAGTTGACTGGAGAAACTGTAATCATAAGAAGCATCTACGTCTCCGATGGTATGTTAAATACATTGTAACTTGAGAAGAGGTTTGGCGACATAGTATATGACTCCTTAATTGCAATAAACACATCTCCCCTTTTATCACTCATCAAAGATGAAACCCGAACATCGCCTATTGAATAATTTATCGATCCAAATAAACCATTTGTTGACATACGCCACTGACCAAGAATTTCGCTTTTATTTTTTTCGTCAACCCCTTTAAGCCATTTAGAAGTCCACAGATCAATGAATTTCTCATCGGGATCTACACGCAGATACCTGTACGATATTTTCTTTTCTCTTCCTTTTGTGGTATTTTCCAGGTTGTCATAAGGATTAAAACCAATCCTCCATATATCATATTTATCATAAACAAAAAGCATCGAGTCATTTTTATACCAGCCTGCTATACCATACGGCCTTGGGTCATCTGGCATATCGTTTTCTTCATTCCACAACGGGTATTTGATTTTTTCTGTTAGATTCCTCGTAGTCGTGCCATCCCAGGCAAAATAATTCCTGGCCTTGCTATCGTACCACATAATGTATTTACCGGTTGGAGAAATGAATTGTGGCATAATAACGCCGGTTAAATCCTTTTTCACCAGCCGCTTACTGCCATCGTTTACATTAATGGCATAAATATCTTTTTGGGTATTGCCAGTCCACTGCATTTCCACCCGTCTGCCTAAATCTGTTATACCTACAAACTGGTCACCATCGCCTTCATTGGTTTGAAAAACAGTGGGTATTTCAACGGAGGCCAGTTGTTTTAATTCTCTTGTCCAAATGATAAACTGCCAGGTAGTTTTTTTGCAATTCTCTTTGCAGGTTATACAATTGCTGCGTTTGCAAATAATCATCTTTATAATGCCATACATCGAGTTTTACCAAATCCATTTCGACTAATGTGGTGTCTTTGGGCGGCTGAATGGGTGCCGTTCCAAAAAACAGGCGGTTCCCGCTTTTACTGAAATTCAGATTTCCGTATTCACTCACCGTCATTCCCAGTTTCATGCCTACTGAATTTTTATCTGCCAGCAAAGCGGAGCTGTCCATCCCGGCTTTATAATACCAAAGCTTGTAAAACTTCTGCAATTCTTTTGGCCTTGCATCCCTTTCGGCAAGATATGCCAGTTGTGAACCATCGTCTGAGAAAGTAAAATTTTTGAATTCATTGCCACCGTTACTCAGCACCGTTGCTTTCGCTTCTTTCAAATCATACAGTGTAACAGTTACTTTGCTGAGCGAATCTTTTGGATTCTTTCCTTGTTCTAGTACCAGTTTGCCCCCTTTCTTGCTGAAGTAATATTCCAGCACATTATTAAAAGTCTTCTCCTGCCCGTTTTCGAGATTACGGAGTACAAGGTCAGTTCCGGAATCTGATGCACCTCCGGCTGGGTCGTCACCATCTGCATCTGTTGTAAGTAGTGAGTGGGGAGTAGGGAGTGGCTCAGTTTCCATTGTTCCGGGCAACGAAGCATCTTCGACACTAAAATCATTGCCGTCATCTCTTTGTTTTTTCTTCTTCTTTACCGGAGCGGACTGTATTACCTGCTGCAAAGAATCTATCACTTTTGTAAGGCTGTCAGCAATTCTTTATCAGATGATTCGGGTTTCTTTTTTTTCAGTATCCTTTTTCTCTACAGATTTCTCCAAATGGTAAGCTACCCATCCTGCTTCTTTCTCCGGGGTTTTGTACGCTTTTACTTTTGCTACTTTCCATACACTGTCTTTTCCCAGTTCAACAATGGCAAAGGAATCTTTCGGCATTTCATCCGCTTTCTTTTTCTTGATTTTCGCATCTCTTGTGTCCTTAAAAAAGGGCTTTAGCCTGAAAATAGCAAAGCGGCTGTCTTCGGTTATCACTGCGTTATATCCCCTTGCCACCGTTTTTTTATACTTGGCATCCGATGACTGTATAACCAGCTCATTGTCGCCTTCCTGCGAGTCAACAGTATAAACCACCCATTTGCCGTCGTTACTTATCATTCGTTCGCCGATGCGTTGCCAGTTGTCGTAAACGGAATGATCAAGCGGCTTTTTTTGTGCCTTTACAACCAATCCCAAAAACATTAAACTAACTGTCAGAAAAAAGGAACCTCTCATATAATAAAATTAAAATCCGTAATATTTTCAAACAATTCACCAAAATGATTGTTTTTTGTATCACGAATATACTTTATGAAGCAGTTTGTTTTATTATTTATTGTCAACGGTTTGTTTACCGTTTCAATGGCCCAGCAAACCGGTTCGGTTACCGGTACGGTTATAAACAAAAATATGCTTTCTCCATTGCCGTCTGTTACGGTAGAGGTTATTGGTACAGGTATTGGAACAAAGACAGATTCCAGCGGTAAATTCAGGCTTTCCGGCCTTGTAACCAAAACTTACAATATAAGTTTTTCATCTGTTGGATATCAGTCGCAGACACTGTACAATATTGTTATCACCGCGGGTAATGAGCTAAATCTTGAAATACAACTGGAACCAGAAATTAAAAAACTTGAAGATGTAGTGGTAAGAAGCAACCGCCGGACTGCCGTTGCTGCCAGCCTTGAGACCCCATTGAGTGTGCAACGGCTGACTACGGAAGAAATACGCAGTAATCCCGGAGGAAATTTTGATATTTCCAGGGTGGTACAGGCATTGCCCGGCGTTGGTGGTACTGCCGGCAGTGTGGGCGGGTACCGGAACGATATCATCATCCGTGGTGGCGCACCAAATGAAAACGTTTATTATCTCGATGGCATTGAAATTCCGGTAATCAACCATTTTGCCACTCAAGGCAGCGCAGGCGGCCCGACCGGTATTCTTAACGTAAGCTTTTTGGAAGATGTTAAACTAAGTTCTTCTGCCTTCGATTCCCGGTACGACAATGCCCTTTCGTCAGTGTTTCAGTTCAGACAACGGAATGGCAATCCCAACAAATTGCAAGGCAATATAAGACTCAGTGGAACCGAACTGGCCGGAACATTTGAAGGGCCGATTTCGAAAAACACTACTTTCTTAGCTTCAGCAAGGCGTTCGTACCTGCAATTTCTTTTCAAAGCTCTTGACCTGCCCATTCGTCCCAACTACTGGGATTTTCAATACAAAATCAACCACAAGATTGACAAAAAAACGACATTAACCCTTATTGGTGTTGGGGCGATTGATAATTTTGGTTTTGGCAAACCCCGTGAGGCTTCACCTGAAAAACTATACATTCTTGATGCCACTCCTTCTATTGAGCAATGGAATTACACAGTAGGTGCTAGCATCAGAAGGCAGGTAAATAATGGTTTTTGGAATTTATCGCTGAGCCGCAATATGTTTGACAACGGCATTGAAAAATTTGACGATAACGATGAAGGGAATGACCTGAAAAGGCGTACCGGAATTTTTTCGCAGGAGATTGAGAACAAACTCCGGTTTGATGTAAATAAAACAATAAACGGATGGAAAATTGCTTATGGTGCTGCTGTGCAGTATGTAAAAAGCAGGAACGATATTTATAACAGGATACGCAAACAACTGACTGATCTGAGCGGTAACATCATCCAGCCGGAAATTGCATTGAACTACAAATCTAATATTGATTTCTGGAAAATGGGTGCATTTGTACAGTTAAGCAAACGTTTTTTTGACAATCGTATGAGTATTAGCGGCGGCCTTCGCAGCGATGTAAATTCATTCACAGATGAAGGGATGAGTGCATTACGTACTATTTCACCAAGAATCAGTTTTTCGTATGTACTGGCAGACAAATGGACGTTGAATGCTTCGGCGGGAAGCTATTATAAAACCCCGACTTACACCATTCTCAGTTTCAGAAACAACAGTGGGATATTAGTAAATAAAGATGCAGATTATACCCGCAGCACTCACTATGTAATAGGCACAGAGTATTTGCCATCGTCAGCAACAAGATTTACCCTCGAAGCCTTTTACAAACATTACAGTCAGGTACCCGTTTCTGTAAGGGATGGCATCTCGCTTGCTAACATGGGAGGAGATTTTAATGTAGTGGGAAATGAAGATGTGGTGACAAATGGCAAAGGCAACAGTTATGGCTTTGAATTTTTTGCCCAGCAAAAACTGACGAAACGGTTCTTTGGAACATTTTCATACACATATTTCGTCAGCAAGTTCAGTGGTTCAAATGGAAAAGATGTTGCCAGTGCATGGGATAACCGGCACCTGCTGTCATTTATTATGGGTTACAAGTTAAACCGCAACTGGGAACTGGGGCTGAAGTTCCGTTACCAGGGTGGAGCACCATACACTCCGTTTGATATGCAGGTTTCGCAGTTAAACTACCTCACATACGGAAGCGGCATTCTTAACTATTCAAAACTGAACACAGAAAGGCTGGCATCGTTTCATGCTGCCGATTTGCGGATTGATAAGAAGTGGAATTTTAAAAAAATCTCCCTCGACCTGTTTCTTGACGTAAGTAATTTTTATGGAGCAAAGAGCCCGGCATTTCCGCAATACACCTTCAAGCGAAATGCTGATAACACAGCTTTTGTAACAACAGATGCACAACCCATTCAGCAAAACGGTTCCAATGCCATTCCCTTTATACTTGCCAATGATGATGGCACAGTGATACCTACGATTGGGTTTATTGTGGAGTTTTAACCCCGGTAATTAATGCGTATTGCCACAAGCCCTGTTTCATTCCTTTGTACTGAAACTTGCAGGCAGCTATATTCTTCTTTTGCATCTCAGTTGCTGGTTTGGAGAAGTTGATTTTCTTCCACAGCAGATATAAACTGGCCAAAAAATAAAACCGGTATAGCCTGTGGCTGGAATGTGAGGCTTCTTTTGTGATATTTCTGTATGCAATATTGCCGAAACCGGCTTTTTTCATAAAAGCAGAAAACCTTTCAGGAGCTTCTAAATAATTAACCTGCCAGCCATCGAGCCAGTTTCTGACAACAGGGTTGTTATTGTTTTCAAATGAAGAAACAAAGCCATCAGCCACAACTAATCTTCCCCCGGGCTTCAGCAAACGGTATGCTTCTTTGATAAACAGTTCTTTGTTTTCGGCATAACAAATGCTCTCGCAACCCCACACTACATCAAAACTTTCATCCGGAAATGAAGTATGGCAATAATCCATCACTTCAAACGTTGCTTTATCTGAAAGTTTTCTGTCCTCTGCATTCTTGTTCGCCTGTTCCACCTGTCTTTCGCTAAGTGTTATGCCTGTAACGAAGCATCCAATTTTATCAGCCAGAAAAATGCTGCTGCCTCCTACCCCGCATCCGGCATCCAAAACCTTGTCTCCGGCTTTAATGGAGGCGGCTTCCATCATCACTTCGTTCATCCGTAATAAAGACTGTGGAAACGATTTTACTTTTTCATCCCAATAGCCGTAGTGAATAGACAGGCTGTTGTTCAGGTCCCACGAATCTTTGTAAGCATTTTCCGTGTCCCTGTAGTAATCAATTATCTTCTTGTGATATTCTTTCTGATGCATGAGCTGTAAGTTTTCGCTCTACTTTTAGCAGTAAAAATAAATGAATCAGCAATGCGATTGCTATTACAATAAACCCGATATAAAATTCATTGCTCAGGTATTTGTTTTCTCTGTACACCATAAAGGCAAGCAGTATTCCGTAAACAGGTTCAAGATTATAGGTAAGACTAACCGTAAAGGCTGAAAGCCTTTTTAAAGCATTTGCCGACAGTTGAAAGGCCCAAACGGAACAAATCCATGCCAGTACCAGCAACCAGCCAGCGTTTCTCCATCCCGGAAGGAAACTATCAACCGGAAATTGATACAGGTACAAGGGCAGCAGTAACGATAAGGTTACAAAACCGCCGGTTTGCTGCCAGGTAAGCATCGTTTCCACATTAATGCGTTTTAAAAACTCTTTGTTGAAGATGGGAAATAATGCAGCTAAAACTGCCGATACAATACCGATTACAATTCCCGTTTTGTATTGCGTATCGAAATGAAAAATTATATAGATGCCGCTCAACGTTACAAGTCCCAGCAGTAATTCTATCCAGTTTAGTTTCTTTTTCAAAATCAGGGGTTCAAAGATGGCAGTAAAAAAACTTACTGATGAAAAGCAAACCAACGCAATGGACACATTTGAATACTTAATAGCTCCGTAAAATGTTACCCAGTGCATCGCCGCTATAAAACCCACTCCGGAAATTTTCAGAATATCGCTAAAAGGTATTCTTTGAAGTTTTTCTGCTAAGGCAAAAAGAATCCACATCGTAACAGATGTAAGCAGTAATCTGTACCACACCAGCATGCCTTCATTCAAAGTAATGAGCCTGCCCAGTATTCCGGTAAAGCCAGCAAGAAATACAGCAATGTGCAGTTGAAGGAAGGCCTTTTTCATTTACTGAATTGAAACAACGAAACTATTACTAATTGCTATCAGGTATTCTTTACTTTTTAACCCTTTTATGGTAATCAGTAAACAAGCTGAACCAGCGGAGTTTGAGTACACCCAGGATTCCTTCTTTTATAATGCCTTTGTTCATCTTTGATGTGCCGAAGGTTCTGTCCTGGAATATAATTGGAACTTCCTTTATCTTGAAACCAAGTTTCCAGGCGGCAAACTTCATTTCAATCTGGAAGGCATAGCCAACAAAATGAATCTGATCGAGGTTAATGGCATCCAGCACCTCTTTCTTATAGCATACAAATCCGGCAGTAGTGTCTTTAACCGGCATCCATGTAATTATTCTTGTGTATAAAGACGCCCCCTTTGATAAAGTGATTCTGTTTGCCGGCCAGTTTACCACACCACCACCTTTTACATAACGGGAACCAATGGCAACATCAGCCTCCTTATTTTTAGAAGCATCATAAAGCCTTACTAGATCTTTTGGATTATGAGAAAAATCAGCATCCATTTCAAAAATAAACTGATAATCCCGGTCTATTGCCCACCGGAAACCATGAATGTAGGCTGTCCCCAATCCAAGTTTGCCTCTCCTTTCTTCCAGGAAAAGCTGTCCGTTAAACTTCTGCTGTAAATCTTTTACAATTTGGGCGGTTCCATCTGGCGAGCCATCATCAATTACCAGCACATGAAAGCCCTCATTCATGTTGAAGACAGCATGAAGAATATTCGAGATATTCTCCTTTTCATTATAAGTTGGTATGATGACTAACTTCTCCATTTATTCTAAACCGAAAATACAAAAATCGCTTTTGATATTATTGCCTTATCTTAACAAATGATTATTGTCCTTTTTTTAGCATTGTTCTGGTATATATCTCGGTTAGCTTTTGTTTGGTATGCTGGGGAAAATCGCCTTTCATCATCCAGTCATAGTATTGAGGTTCGGCTTTAAGTACATCGGCTACAGGTCTGCCTTTATGTTTGCCGAAGTTGAAAACTTCTATGCCATTTTCAAAAACAAACCGGCGGGCAAAATCCACTACCTGGTCTTCGCCAATTACTTTTAATATTGAGTCAACATTATTCCCCAGTTCAGGATACTTCTCAATCTGTGCTTCTAATATCTCATATGTAGCTGTAGCATCTGCTTCTGCACTATGAGCAGCATCCAGATTCCTTCCACAATAAAATTTATAAGCAGCCCCAAGCGTCCGGGGCTCCATTTTATGATAAATACTTTGCACATCCAGCAGCTTCCGGTTCTTCATATCGAAATCTACCTGTGCCCTTAAAAACTCCTCCATCAGCAAAGGAATATCAAACCTGTTAGAGTTATATCCGGCAAAATCACACCCGTCCAGCATTTGCTTCAGCTCATGGGCTACCTGCTTGAATGTTGGCGCATCTTTAACCATCTCATCAGAAATACCATGCACATCACTTGCTCCCTTGGGAATCGCTATTTCCGGATTTATCAGCTTGCGTTTCACACTTTTAGTTCCATCGGTGAGAATTTTCACAATAGCAATTTCCACAATCCTGTCTAAACCGGGATTCACTCCGGTAGTTTCCAGATCAATAAATGCCAAAGGCTTCTTTAGTTGAATCATCTCAATTTTTCTTTATAATAGGTTGAAAAGAGTCGTAAAGTTAGTGGTTTAATCAATATTCAAAAATCATATTAACTTATTGATTTTATTCGTAGTAGACATAAATGGCCAACCGGAAAACGTTTTATTACGAAGAAAGTTTCCTATCCTAACGAATGTTGGTCTGAATTATGAGCATTATTAATTGCTTTCCCCGGAGGGAGTTTTACCTTTATCATGCCGTAAAAACAATATTCGGCGCATAAATACGTTAATCCAAAAAATATCACAATGAAAAACAGATTATTTTTAGCTGCCCTGATTCTTACACTGGTTTCCATATTTGCATCTTGTGCATCACAGAAAAACGGTTGCCCCGGCGTCCAGCAGGCAAGTGCCCGATTCAGAGCCTGATTTCAAAATTGCCTGTATTAGAATTTCCCTTATTTTTGCACCCAATGATAAGAAACTTACATACTCATCATCATTTCTTGCTCTGCCAGTGTAGGCCGTGATGATATTGTATAATCATATTTAAGGGCTTACTAAAAGTAAGCCCTTTTTATTTTAAATATATGTTATGAGCGAAACGCTAAAAATTGCTGTACAGAAATCAGGCCGCTTGTATGAGGGTTCAATGAAGCTGCTAAAAGAATGTGGTATTGAAATTAGTAATGGTAACAATCAACTCAGGGTATTGGCTTCTAACTTTCCCGTGGAAGTGTTCTTTCTAAGAGATGATGACATACCGGAATATGTGCAGGATTCCGTTGCCGATATTGGATTTGTGGGCGAAAATGTTGTGTACGAAACAAAGAAACAAGTTGATTGTATTGAGAAACTTGGCTTTGGAAAATGCAGACTCTCTGTAGCAGTGCCTAAAAACGGCACATTGAAAACAACTACCGATCTGAACGGGAGGAGGATAGCTACCTCATATCCAAATATTCTTTCGTCCTATTTAGAAAAAGCTGGAATTAATGCCACCATTCATGAGATAAGCGGCTCTGTAGAAATAGCCCCAAGAATTGGCCTTGCAGATGCCATTTGCGACCTGGTAAGTTCTGGGAGCACACTTTTTACAAATGAACTAAAGGAAATCGAAACAATACTTTCTTCTGAATCAATTCTGATCAGCAACAGCAACCTTTCTGACGAAAAAAAAATTATCCTCGAAAGTTTGCTGTTTCGGATTCGTTCAGTAAAAAAAGCAAAAAACAACAAATATGTACTGCTGAATGCCCCAAACAATAAGCTTGATATTATTTGTAAATTGTTACCCGGTATGAAAAGCCCTACCGTGCTACCCTTGGCAGAATCTGGCTGGAGTTCAGTCCATTCTGTAATTAACGAAAGCGATTTCTGGAATGTAATTGAAAAACTAAAGGCAAATGGCGCCCAGGGAATCCTCATTATACCAATTGAAAAAATGATTGTATGATAAAAGTCTTTACAAACCCGGCAATAAAAAGCTGGTCCGGAATAATTAAAAGGCCCGTTACTGATACAGCATCTTTTGAAAAATCAGTGCGCAAAATCCTCAAAAAAAGAAAAAAAAGGGGGATCAAGCACTACATAAATACAGCAAAGATTTTGACAGAATAAAAATTAAAACATTCAGGGCGGGCAAAGAAGAAATTAATGGAGCAGCAGGCCAGCTTACAGATGAATTAAAAACTGCTATACTTCAGGCAAAAGAAAACATATTCAGATTTCACAAAAGACAAAAAGAGGCAAACAAAAAAATGGAAACAATGCCTGGCGTTACCTGCTGGAGGAGACCTGTGGCCATTGAAAAAGTTGGCTTTTATATTCCCGGAGGTTCTGCCCCTCTTTTCTCTACTGTTCTGATGCTTGCAATTCCGGCAAGTATTGCCGGTTGTAAAGAAATCATTCTATGTACACCCCCTGCTGAAAACGGAAGTATTCATCCTGCCATCTTATATACTGCACAATTATGCGGTATCGAAAAAATATATAAGGTGGGTGGTGCTCAGGCCATATCGGCCATGGCTTACGGAACTGAAACAATTCCGAAAGTGCAAAAAATATTTGGCCCCGGCAATCAGTATGTAACCACAGCCAAGCAGCTTGTACAGTATCAGGGAATTGCTATTGATATGCCTGCGGGTCCTTCTGAAATACTGGTGATAGCAGATAATAGCGCTGTGCCGGCGTTTGTTGCAGCCGACCTTGTTTCACAGGCCGAACATGGCCCCGACTCCCAGGTAATACTAATAACAATATCTTCCTCCATAGCAAAAGAAGTAAAAAAAGAAATAAAAAAACAGGTAAATAAACTTCCAAGGAAAAAAATTGCATTAGCCACTTTGAGCAACAGTAAAATAATTATTCTGAAAAGTATTGAAGAAGCGATTAAACTGTCAAACTTCTATGCACCGGAGCATCTCATCCTTGCCTGCGAACAGGCAGAAGAAATTTCGAAGCTTGTCACTGCCGCCGGTTCTGTTTTCTTAGGCAATTACTCACCCGAAAGTGCAGGTGATTATGCCAGCGGAACAAACCACACATTACCCACAAATGGTTATGCAGCTATGTACAGCGGGGTGTCGCTGGATAGTTTTGTGAAGAAAATTACATTTCAGCAATTAACTAAAGAAGGCCTGCAAAAGATCAGCAACACCATCATTACGATGGCAAGTGCCGAAGGATTGGATGCGCATAAAAATGCTGTGTCAATAAGACTTATTAATTAAAATTGTTTATGGAATTTAATATCGGCAAACTGGTAAGAGAAAATATAAAACTGATGGCCCCTTATTCATCTGCAAGGCATGAGTTTAGCGGCGTCGCCACAATTTTTTTGGATGCAAATGAAAATTCTTTTGGCTCACCCTTACCGGAAAACTATAACCGGTATCCTGACCCGTTGCAGTTTAAATTAAAAGAAAAAATAAGCACCATTAAAGGAGTTCCTGTTGAAAATACCTTTTTGGGAAACGGAAGCGACGAAGCCATTGATTTACTGTTTCCGGATCTTTTGTAACCCCGGAAAAGACAATGTAATCATCTGTCCTCCCACCTACGGAATGTATGAAGTTTGTGCTGCGATGAATGATGTGGACGTCAAAAAGCACCACTTCTCAATAATTTCCAGCTCAACATGGAACTAATTGAAGAAACGATTGATCCGAACACAAAGCTCATATTTATTTGTTCACCAAACAATCCAACAGGAAACAGCATTTTTAAAGAGGACATCGAAATGCTGCTGAATAATTTTGATGGTTTGGTTATAGTTGATGAAGCATATATAAATTATGCAAAGCAAAAAACATTAATTCCGGAACTTACAGAATATACTAACCTGGTAATTCTCCAGACATTATCCAAAGCCTGGGGCCTTGCAGGATTAAGGCTTGGAATGGCATTCGCCGCAAAAAAAATTATTGATTACTTTAATAAGGTTAAATATCCTTACAATATTAATTCCGCCACACAGGCACTGGCAATGGAAGCGTTGAATAATATTTCAAGTGTTAATAACTGGACAAAGACAACCGTTGAACAAAGAGAATTATTAAAAGCAGAACTTTTGAAACTACCGTTAACCCAATTTGTTTATCCATCAGATGCAAATTTTATACTTGCTAAAATGATAGATGCGAAAAGGATTTACGATTACCTGTGCAAAAAAGGAATCATTGTAAGAGACCGCTCAAACGTTATTCTTTGCGAAGATTGCCTTCGGATAACCATAGGCACTCCTGAAGAAAACAAACAATTAATGGAAGCCTTAAAACTTATTTAGATGAAAAATGTTTTATTCATCGACAGAGACGGAACATTAATAAAGGAAGCTCCGCCCACTTACCAGATTGACTCATTTAACAAACTGGAATTTTATCCCGGCATGTTTACATGGATGAGTAAAATAGCCAACGAACTTACGTTTGAACTGGTAATGGTAACGAATCAGGATGGTTTGGGGACAGCGTCTTATCCTGAAGAAACATTCTGGCCCATTCAGCATTTTGTTATAAAGAGCCTGGGAAACGAAAACATCATCTTCAGTAATATACATATAGACAAAACCTTTCCGGCCGATAATGCACCTACCCGAAAACCAAATACGGGTATGCTTACCCAGTATCTGAACAATAAAGAATATGATTTAGCCAGTTCTTATGTTATTGGCGACAGAATTACGGATGTGCAACTGGCAAAAAACCTCGGCTGCAAGGCCATCTGGCTCAATAATGATGTAAACCTCGGCGCTGCAGAACTTGCAGATGACCTATCTGCCACACAATCAGTCATTGCACTGGAAACGACAAACTGGAAAGACATCTATGAGTTTCTGAAACTTGGTCAGCGTACAATACAACATGAAAGAAACACCAACGAAACAAAAATCAGCCTCTCACTAAACCTGGATGGCAACGGCACAGCCAACATTGATACCGGCCTTCATTTCTTCAATCACATGCTGGAGCAGCTTAGTCGCCATAGCAGCGTTGACATAATACTAAAAGTAAATGGTGACCTGCATATTGACGAACACCATACTATAGAAGATACAGGCATTGCCCTTGGCGAAGCTTTTGCTTTAGCATTGGGCAACAAAAAAGGAATTGAACGCTACGGCTTCACATTACCAATGGACGATTGTCTGGCGCAAGTGGCCATAGATTTTGGCGGAAGAAACTGGCTGGTATGGGAAGCTGATTTCAGAAGAGAAAAAGTGGGTGATATGCCAACCGAAATGTTTTACCATTTCTTTAAGTCATTCTCAGATGCAGCTAAATGTAACCTTAATATTAAAGCAGAAGGTGAAAATGAGCACCACAAAATTGAATCTATTTTCAAAGCATGGGCAAAGGCAATAAAAGCAGCAATAAAAAGAGACATCAATAATCAGCAGTTACCCAGTACAAAAGGAGTATTATAATGAGCATAGTAATTATAAAATACAATGCAGGTAATATTCAGTCAGTTCTGTTTGCACTGGAAAGGCTGGGCATAAATGCCATTGTAACCGAAGATGCAGCAAAAATAGTATCGGCCGATAAAATCATCTTCCCGGGCGTTGGTGAAGCAAGCACAGCTATGCAATACCTAAAGGAAAGAAAACTGAATGAATTAATCATTTCACTGAAACAACCCGTGCTGGGTATTTGCCTAGGAATGCAGTTGTTATGCAATTATTCAGAAGAAGGAAATACAAAATGCCTTGGTATTTTTGAAAGCGTTTCAGTAAAAAGGTTTACCCCTGTCAAAAGCAGCGACAAAGTACCACAAGTAGGATGGAATACCGTTACAAATCTGAAATCTCCACTTTTCAATTATGTTTCGGAAAACAGTTATTGCTACTTCGTTCATGGTTATTATGCTGAAGAAAGCGAATACACCATTGCAACTACAAACTATACAAAACCATACAGCGCTGCATTACAGAAAAACAATTTCTTTGGAGTGCAGTTTCATCCTGAAAAAAGCGCAAAGACAGGAGATGTTATTTTAAAGAATTTTTTATCATTATGACGAACGCAGCATTAATAAACAACCCAGAAGGCAAACTTTCTAAGAATTTCGGCTTCATCATACCGGCAATTGATATTATTGACGGGAAATGTGTACGCCTGTCCAAAGGCGATTACAATCAGAAAACAGTGTACAACGAAAATCCGCTTGACGTGGCATTGCAGTTCCAGGATGCAGGCATACAACGGCTGCACCTGGTTGACCTGGATGGCGCAAAAGCGGGGAATGTAAAAAACTGGAATGTGCTGGAAATGATTGCCTCAAAAACAAAACTTCTCATTGATTTCAGCGGCGGAATCAGTACTGCTGAGAATGCAGCTATCGCTTTTAACTCAGGTACTGCCTGGGTAGCTGTAGGAAGTATAGCTGTAAAAGATGAGGCTACACTAAGTAACTGGCTCCACGATTTTGGAGCTGACCGTTTTATAGTCGGGGCCGATGTAAAAAATGAAAAAATTGCAATTAAAGGCTGGACAGAAACTACAGCGACAACAGTATTTGAACTGATTGAAAACTATAAAACAAAAGGTATAAAGCAATTCTTTTGCACCGACATCAGTAAAGACGGAATGTTGCAGGGAACAGCATTGCCTCTGTATAAAAAAATAATGAATCAGCATCCGTCTATCGACCTGATTGCCAGCGGGGGCATTTCAACAGCAGAAGAACTGGAGCAATTGCGTGAAGCAGGTTGTGAAGGTGCTATAGTTGGTAAGGCATTTTACGAAAACAGGATTGCCCTGGCCGACCTCACGAAATTTTTGTAACATGCTAACAAGAAGAATCATACCCTGCCTCGATATTAAAGACGGAAGAACTGTAAAGGGTACCAACTTTATACATCTCCGTGATGCCGGCGATCCGGTAGAACTGGCCATCCGTTATTGCGAAGAAGGAGCTGACGAACTGGTTTTTCTCGATATTACCGCCACGACAGAAAAAGAAAACACTGGCCAGGTTAGTAAGGGATATAGCCACACATATCAGCATTCCTTTTACGGTAGGCGGCGGAATAAATACAGCGGAAGATGTGACATTGCTGTTGGAAAATGGTGCAGACAAAATCTCCATTAATACTTCAGCCGTCCGCAATCCTTCGCTGGTGGATGAACTGGCAAAGAATTTTGGCAGCCAGTGTGTAGTGGTGGCCATAGATGCAAAAATCACAGATAACGACTGGAAAGTGGTAACACACGGAGGAAGAACTCCCACTTCCCTGCTGGTTACAGACTGGGCAAAAGAAATTGCAGACAGAGGGGCCGGAGAAATACTACTGACCTCCATGGAAAATGACGGAACAAAAAATGGATTTGCAGTTGAATTAACAAAAGAGATTTCGGGCACTGTTCATATTCCTGTGATTGCATCCGGCGGCGCAGGAAAAATAGAACACTTCGCAACCGTTTTTCATGATGGCAATGCCGATGCTGCGCTGGCTGCTAGTATTTTTCATTTCGGAGAGATTGCCATTACTGATTTAAAGCGATATTTACAAGAGCAAAAAATTCCAGTCAGGTTATGAGAGTTACGATTACCATAATAACAGTAACACTGCTTGTGGCATTGTATTTGTTTTGGCATTTTGATAACAAGAGAAAAAGAAGAAATGCTGAGCATCATGAAAAGAGAAAGGAAGAGTTTGATAGATTGATGGAAATTTTAAAAGAAAAAGAAAGTAATTCAATAGCAGAAAAAATAATTAAAAAATGAACCCGGACTTTTCAAAATATACAGATGGCCTCATTCCTGTTATCATCCAGGATAATATAACCGGCAAAGTGCTGATGCTGGGCTTTATGAATGAAGAGGCTTTGCAAAAAACAGAGGCAGAAGGCATTGTCATATTCTTTAGCCGCAGTAAACAACGCTTATGGACGAAAGGCGAAACATCTGGCAATTATCTCAATGTAAAAGAAATTTTATGTGATTGTGATAGTGATACCCTCCTCATTAAAGCTTCTCCATGCGGGCCTGTTTGCCATACAGGAGCAGATACCTGCTTTAATGAAAAAAATCCGTCATTCTCCTTACAAAAACTGGAGGAAGTAATTATCAACAGAAGAAATCACCCGGCCGAAACTTCTTATACTTCATCATTATTTGCCAAGGGCATCAACAAAATTGCGCAGAAAGTAGGTGAAGAAGCTGTTGAACTGGTAATAGAAAGTAAGGATGATGATGAAGAAAAATTTCTTGGCGAGGCCGCCGATTTACTTTTTCATTATCTCGTTCTGCTGCAAGCTAAAGGCTTTCAACTGGATGATGTAATAAATGTTTTAAGAAAAAGGCACAATAAATAAATAAATCCTCTTAAACAAAGTATATTTTACGTAGCCACCGGCACAAAGCGTAAAAAAAATTGCGAAATCAACTATCCTATTTTTGATTCCTGGCGAGTACTTCAATAAACTTGCGTAGCAAAAATAGCATCAGCTTTGCATAAAAAAATTAAAGCAATCATAATAGGCAAAAAAGATTCTTATCATTTTGACTGGGTAATTACGACAACAGGAAACTGCCGTCTTACCGGCAACCACCTATTGCCTTTTATAATCCTTTTTTTGTTCTCCTGTTTAAAAACTATCTGCGCAGATACTTTGCTAACTTTCCAGGTTTAATCAATTTGACAGCATTAACAACTATGCCAGCATTCAGTTTAGCACCATCTTTGTTTGTATGTGTATGATCGGCCGGAAAAAATGTCTTCACTTTCCCCTCTCCCAGTTTTTCATATTCTGCAGCCACCAGTTCATTCAGGTCAATAAAATATGCACCTTCCTGTTCAGCTATTTGCATTGCCCATAAGGCATATGAATCAGATGAACGGGTTAGTTTCCCTTCCTTCCAGTTATTGCGGGGCACCAAAGAACAGATGATAGGTGTGGCCCCCTTTACTTTTGTTTCTTTTACATATTTCCGCATATACCAGCCATACGTATAAACCATCTCTTTTACCTTCCGGATGGGATTATATATTTCTACACTGTCATAGCCAATACCCCTGATTGTTCCTCTGGCTCTTGCCGTATCATCCAGCGGGCTGGCATCGTTGTGACCAAACTGCATGATAACATAATCGCCCTTCTTCAAAGTTTGCAAAATTTTATCCCAGCGGCCTTCCGTAATAAATGTCCGGCTGCTGCGGCCGCCAATGGCATGGTTCTGCACACTAATTTTGGTGGTGTCAAAATCATCGGCTAAAAAACTTCCCCATCCCCATTGTTGCCCCTTACCGGTTCCATCACCATTTCTTACCGTACTGTCGCCGATAATATATAAAACCGGTTTTTGCTTTTTCAACAGAGCGAATGATGAAAGCAGCAGTAACATAACCGATAGCACGGTAAAAATTTTTTTATAATTCATTTTCGTAAATATTTGCTTAATGAAAGTTCCTGCAACAATTTTATTCCTTCAGCAACAGAGGCAGCATTAACTTTTGCACCATCGGCATTGGTATGGGTGTGGTCGCCGGGAAAGAACTTCTTTACCTCATCCGGACCCAGAACATCATACTTATCTGCAATAATTGTATTCAAATCAATAAAGAATACTCCTTCTGCAGCAGCGGCCTCTTTTGCCCATTTTCCATAATCGATATTCGCCCTTTTAACAATCTTCTTGCTGGTGGTATCTCCTTTAAGAGAATATTCCCATTGGTTACGCGGTATCATTGAACAAATAACAGGCGTAACACCCTTCGCCTTTGCATCCCTTACAAACTTTCTCAAATACCATCCGTATGTATGAACCGTCTCAACTGTACTGTCTTTCCAGGTCAGTTGCACTGAATCCTCTCCTGTTCCTTTTAATACTCCACGATACCCGGCTTTTGAGGTATCCGGCTTGCTGCCTTCGTTATGGCCAAACTGTATAATGAGAAAATCGCCGGATTTCATTTCAGATAACACTTTTTCCCATCTCTTTTCCTTAATAAATGTCCGGGTACTGCGGCCTGCCATTGCCTGGTTGCTGATACGTATTCCTGATGTATCAAAAAAATCACCAATCAACTCTCCCCAGCCACATTGCGGACGGTTTGCATTACGCACAGTTGAATCGCCGATGATAAATAAAGTTGGCTTCTCCTTCTTTATTATAAAAAAACAGGAGAATATTATTGCTATGCTTAAGAATATTTTTCATACTTTTTTTGCCACGAATGCACTAATTATTTTTATAATTACATATTGCTGACTTAATAAACAATTCGCTTGCTTACCAACTTTGTTTCTCCAAAATTTACCAACAATGCAAGTTTGTTACCAGATACTTTCAGATAATTAATTGCCAATGCGACAAAGTCATCTGTTAAACAACTTACTGCTTTTACTTCCAAAAGTAATTTATCCATCACTACAAAATCTGCATAAAATTTATGCTGCAATACTATTTCCTTATACTTAACTTTATATTCTTTTCCCTTTCATAAACGATACCTGATTTTTTGAATTCATACTCTAACGCATCTTTATACACAACTTCAAGAAACCCGGGGGCCCAGATTATTATGAACCTCCATGCAAACCCCTATGATTTTATAGGATTCCTCTTTGTAAATAATTTCAGTCATTACTCTCTTTTCTCATAAAAATAAATATATACTTCATTTTCTGCCACGAAAAAATATATTAGTGCATTCGTGGCTTAGAAATCTGGATGTTTGGTTTTGGCGGCAATTTCATTCCATGCCCCAGGTAATAACTTACATGCGGCGGCTGATTGTATGCCACATTTTGCCAGGCAATGCTCAACCTGTATTGCGGGTTATGCATCAGCGTATATAATTTTATATCAGTAGGTATAGCGGTGGAATAAATTCTTAATTCTTTATTATCTGCTGTACGGCAAATTAATTCTTCCCGCCAATCACCAAATAAATCAGCACTTAAACAGGGATTTGCTTTTGTACCATTATTACTTGCACAACCTTCATCTCTTGCATCAAATATTTTTACAGAACGGCTGCTGTCAAAATCCCATTTGCTGATATTTACACCATTCAGCACTTCGCTTAATGCATCACCATCCCAGTAGATACCCATGTTACATGAAGGTGTTTTCTCCGCAATTTTATTTCCCTTACTATCAAATATACCGGTAATGCCAGCTCCTGCTACCCATGATTCATATCCCGGATATCTTGGGTCAATGTCGAGTGCCAATGCCCGGCCTGGACCTTCACCATCATTGCCGGCTTTTACAGATGCTTTTTTCCAGATAACTTCGCCAGTTGCAGCATCCCTGAAATTTGCGCCGGCATCGCCAAAGCGTTCCTGAATACTGAAAACTTCCAACCCGGGTCGTGAGGGGTCAAGGTCACTTACATGCATCGCATCTGCATGACCAATACCGGTTGTATACAAACCTTTGCCGTTATCATCAATAGTCATTTGGCCATAAACAATTTCATCCTTCCCATCTCCATCCCCATCGGTAACAGATAAATTATGATTGCCCTGACCGGCGTAGGGTTTGTTTCCTTCATCGTTGCTGTCGAAAACCCAACGCTTCGCTAATTTCTTATCTCTGTAATCAAATGCTGCTAAAACTGACCTGGTGTAATATCCTCGGCACATTACTAATGAAGGATATTTACCATCGAGATAAGCCACACAGGCAAGATAGCGGTCGCTGCGGTTTCCATTGCCATCACCCCATACAGCCTTAAGTTCATCTGTGGTGGGATTCAAAGAAGAAGGATGACGGGCAGGAATATAATTGACTGTAGAAACAGCTTCGCCGGTAAGCCCGTCAAACATAGTTAAGTATTCAGGCCCTGACAGTATATGTCCCCGTTCGTTACGATAATCTCTTGTACTGTCTCCAATGACAATTCCTCTTCCATCAATAGTGCCATCGGCAGTTTTCATCGCAATCTCTGCTTTACCATCACTGTCGAAATCGTACACCATAAACTGTGTATAATGGGCACCTTCTCTTGTGTTTTTTCCAAGATTAATTTGCCAAAGCAATGTTCCATCCAGTTTGTAGCAATGAAAAACAGGCGGGTCAGTTAATCCGGCCTGAGAGTTATCTCTTGCCTTTCCTGTCATATGAATTACAATTTCATATACACCATCTCCATCCATATCACCCACACTGGCATCATTTGCACTATAACCGGCAGGTGTTTGTAATGGAATAGAAAGATATTTTTAAGTCGGGGGAAAACCTGACTGTTTCGCCATTTTTTCCTCTTTGCCGCCAACAACCGCTTTTACTGTGTATCCATAATATTGTGCAGTATCAATTTCATCAAGCAAACAGGTACTGTTAACCACTTTTACTTTCTTCGATTCTGGAAAACGTCCGCCTTTTCTGTAAAGGTTAAAATATATTGTAGTGTCATCAGTACCCAGCAGCCTCCAGCTGATCAGCACTTTCCCCTTTCCCGTCTGGCACTGCATGCAGGCCACGGTTAAGAAATTCCATCTTATATTGGCCAAACATGGCAACGGGCAAAAGCAGAAAGCCCAACAGAAAGTATCGGTTCATAAAAAACATTTTATTTTAGACGTTCATCTTCTGCAATTCCGGCGACTTTTTTCTTTTCTTCCGGCTTTTGAGCCACACTTATTTCAAAATTCTTGTACTTCCAGTTTTTGGCAAATACCATTTCACCTAAAATATTGGCTGAAATCATAGAATTAATGAAGTTAAAATTCTCGATTTGGGAGTTTGCAAGCCCGTTTACCTCAAATGCTTTTTGTGCATTGGTGATTTTACATTATAGATATAAAAATCCTTTGTATGCGGAATGCCTTTTCTGCAGGAGTTACCTTTTGCAACATCTTTCCAGTGCTGCGGAACAGAATCTATGTGGTACCCTTTGGGCAATTCACTGTAGCTATAAGCAGGGTACCAGTTCAGGTTGAACTGGTAAGCATTCCGAACAGAATCCAGCACCGAGTTTACAAAATAAACATCTTCAACTGTACCACCTCTTGTAGTTGCCGACTTTATCCGCAGCCCGTTATCTGTATGTTTTGCCGATAAATCAGAACAATAAATATGGCGGATGCTTCCGCTGGTTTCACTGCCCAATGTAACAAGCCCTGCTCCTTTGCGGGCAATACACTTCCTTATTACGACATACTCAGTGGGCTTATTTACACGCAGACCATCCCAGTCACGGCCGGCTTTCAGACAGAAATTATCATCATTACAATCTATATCGCAGTTTTCAATTAATGTCCAGGTTGATGAGTCCACATCAATTCCATCTGTGCTGGGACCTGTTCCTGCCTCATTATTTTTGATGATAATGCCATCAACAGTTAGTCTTGTTGAATATAACAATTGCACCGTCCAAAAACCGGCATTCTTAAAAGTCAATCCTTTAATTGTAACGTCTTCTGAGTTCTGAACTAACAATGTTCTTACCCTTTTTGCATCATAATCTACAATCCACCTCAATCCTTTCTTGTCGTAATCTTTCCGCATTGCCCAATATAAATCCCAGCAAAATTTTCCTCTTGCATTTACAACGCCATTGCCGGTAACAGCTACATTTTTTGCATCCAGCACATTAATTAAGGCAGCAGGCCAGGTGGTCTCAATACCTGCAATCCTTGAGAACATATCCGGGTAATCAGCAAAATGCTGAGAGCCGAGCAGTAATACATCTTTGTCAATTCTCAGTTGCACATTTGATTTCAGGAAGATACTTCCGGTTACATATACACCCGGTTTAAAAACTACTATACCACCACCGGCAGCAGCACATTTATCAATGGCTGACTGAATTGTTTGGTATTTACAGTAACCGTATCGCTTACTGCTCCAAAATCATTTACATAATATACTTTCTTTGATTGTGGAAATGACTTTGCTCCTACCTTCAGCGTCCAGGAAGGAGCTTTGAATACCTGAGCTGCTGCTGGCACATTAACAGCTGCTAAAAGGACTAATGCAATTATAAATCTTCTCATTGTTTGATTATTTTAAGTGTGGTACTATTATTCTTTACTTTAATTTTTACAAAATATACACCGGCGGTAAGGTTCCTGCCAAAAATCAATTCTTTATTAGCGGTTCCATTCAACACTATTCGGCCGGCAGCATCAGATACTTCGTATTGAAAAGCGGCACTTAGCTCAATTCTGAAATCTGAAGTTGACGGGTTGGGATAAAGTTTCACAGTCAACCACTGTATTTCGATGTTCCCAATCGAAGTTACAACCTGTGAATTTGTAAGTCTGATGTTAGGCCTCGGTGGAGGCAGCATACCATCGCCCAGGTAAAATCCCGGATGCGGAGGCTGGTTATACGCAGCATTTTGCCAGGCAATAGCCAAACGGTATTGCGGATCATGCATCAGTGTATAAAACTTATATGTAGTTGGATTAATAGTTGTGTAAATATTGAGGTAATTATTATCGGCACTGCGTAAAATGATTTCCTCCCGCCAGTCACCAAGAATATCAGCCGTCAGGCATGGGTTTTTCTTTGTAGAATTATTTGAAACACCTGACCCCATACCCGACTGGTACAATGTCAGCAACCGGCTCGAATTATTGTTGGTGTAATTCCATTTATCCAGCACATCCCCGTCCAGAATTTCCCTGAGCAAATCACCATCCCACCACACTGCATGATTAATACTTGGCCGTGACGGACCGATAGAATCGCCCCGGCAATTATAGAGATAGCCCGTTGCACCCCAGCATTCATAGCCCTTGTACCGAGGGTCAATATCAGCAGCCAAAGCCCTGCCAATATCACCGGTAGAATTTACTCCCCATATTGCAGAACCAGTGGTTGCATCATTCATCCGCAATCCTCTTCCTGCATATTTTGTTTGTTCCTCGAGGCATTGCCAAAGTTCAAGTCCGGGTCTGTCAGGATCCATATCTGTCAAATGCAATGCATCTCCATGACCAAAACCATTTACAAAGAAGCCTGTTCCATCGTAATTGACAGCACTCGATCCATTATATATCTCATCTTTACCATCGCCATTTACATCGCCAACCGTCATCTGATGGTTGCCCTGACCTGCGTATGCACTATTACCTGAAGTATTACTGTCAAATACCCAGCGCAGTTGCAATTGCCCGTTTGAAAAATCCCATGCCGTTCTTACCAATCTTGTATAATATCCACGGGCAAAAATCATACTTGGCTTTTGCCCATCCAGGTAAGCTACCGCAGCTAAGAACCGATCAACACGGTTGCCATAATTATCACCCCAATTGCTTACCGTGCCTCTTGCCGGAATGTAATCTTCCGTATCCAAAGCTTCACCCGTGGTCCCCTTAAACACAGTGAGAAATTCGGGACCGGAAAGAATATAGCCGTTTGAATTTCGATAATCAGCGGCAGCGTTTCCTATTACATTTCCGGCTCCATCAATTGTTCCATCAGCCGTTTTACAGGCAACTTCAGCTTTTCCATCACTATCAAAATCATACACAAGAAATTGTGTGTAATGAGCTCCGGCCCTGATATTTCTTCCCAAATCAATCCGCCACATACGGCGGCCATCCAGTTTATATGCATCGAGATAAACATTACCTGTATAGCCTGACTGTGAGTTGTCTTTTGAATTAGACGGATCCCATTTTAAAACAATCTCATATTCTCCATCACCATCTAAATCCCCAACGCTGGCATCATTTGCGGAATAAGAATAGACAACTGCATCTGGTGTGGTTCCGCCGGGAGGAATTTGAATTGGAATTTGCATATATTGTTGCTGCCATACTGTTGCCTGTACATTATTAGTTCCCTCCACGCCATTTATCAAAGCTCGTACGGTATAAGTTCCGTTTACAGATATATTGTCAATGTAATTTGTTGCATTGATGGGGGTGCTGTTAACCTTTGATCCATTCCGGTAGACATTAAACGTTGTGTTCTCAGGATCAGTACCTGACAACCTCCAGCTCAGAAAAACATCCGAGGCATTTGTTCTTACAGCCACCAGGCCTCTTCCCAGCCCTTCCATCCATCTTTGTGCCGGCACATTTAAATACAAATGAATGAGAATAAACAATAAAAATTTTGCAACTATTCCTGTTCTATTTTTCTTGCCCATCCCGGAAAAATTAACCTTTTATAAAAGTATATTAACTAAGTAACTGTTCAGAAGTTTACAGAAGCACACCAAAAATTAATCAGAATAAAACCAGAGGAAATTGATGGCCAAGCAAACCCTTAATTGAATGGAAAATTACTGCAGTTCTCCCTCTTTTGCATCCTGAAGCATCCTGACGGGAAACTGTACTTTTGCAGCACATCAATGAATACATCAGCTAAAATTCCAGATAACTTTTCCAGGCTAAAGGTCCGGATTGCTGTATCTGTATTTTTCTTTTGCCAGGGGCTATCATTTGCCAGTTGGGCCAGCCGTATACCCGACATAAAAACATCACTGCAACTGAGTGAGGCCGGGTTGGGCAGTATATTACTGGCTTTGCCACTTGGGCAATTGATTACAATGCCTTTTAGTGGCAGGGCTGTAACCCGTTTCGGTAGCAAGAGCGTTCTTCGTATTGCAATTGTTGGGTATGTTTTCTCCCTTACCAATATCGGGCTTGTTAATGAACCCTGGCAACTGGCCCTAGCATTATTCGCCTTCGGCATTTGCGGTAACCTGTGCAATATTTCTGTAAATACACAGGCTGTACACACAGAGGCTGTTTATGAACGGCCCATTATGGCCTCATTTCACGGTATATGGAGTACAGCAGGCTTCACAGGTGCCATGATTGGGTCGCTGATGATGCGACTTTCTATAAAACCGTACTATCATTTCATCGGTATCGCTCTGCTAATTGTTTGTTTGATGCTGATATTTAACGGTCGCCTTTTGCTTACCCCGGTCAGCCGGGCTGCTTCATCCATCAGAAAAATTAAGTGGCCGCATGGTACTTTGTTGTTGCTGGGCGTTATTGCTTTTTGCTGTCTGAGTGCAGAGGGCTGCATGTTTGACTGGAGTGGTGTATATTTCAAAGAAGTAGTTAAGGCTGAAGGCTCTCTCATTTCCCTTGGATATGCATCGTTTATGATAATGATGGCAACCGGACGGTTTACCGGAGATAAACTTGCACAGTATTTCGGCCGTAAAAGAATGGTTCAGCTAAGCGGACTGCTCATTTTGCAGGAATGATGATTGCAGTCTTAATCCCATCGGTAATTACTGCCCAGCCGTTTTATGATTGTTGGCTTTGGTGTAAGCAGTATTATACCGCTGATGTATAGTACAGCCGGGAAGATTAAAGAAGTTGCAAGTGGCATTGCAATTGCCACTGTATCCGGCATTGGCTTCTTCGGGTTCCTGATGGGGCCACCGCTAATTGGTTATATAGCACAATTAGCAGGACTGCAATACTCTTTTGCTGCTATTGCCTTTCTTGGTATTGCAATCAGCTTCTTGATTAATAAAGTGCAAGGCATAAGCTGACTATAAATTGAGCAATGGCTTCAACTCCTCTTTACTAATTTTGAAAATTGTTCCGTGCCGTATTCCTGCTGGTAATGAAATTTTATCTGAAATATCAATCCAGTTTTTTAAATCAGATGATTGTACTGCGCCATACTTATGGTCCCGGTATTTATCAAAGTAAACAATCCATGCACCATGCATGCGTAAAACAGTAGGGCCTTCAGCCCAGTAATTACCGGTGATGGGATTTGAAGCATTGCTGTATTTTTTAGTGAGTTTTTTGCTAAACGCAATCTTGATATTCTTTTGAGGTGGTGTTCGGGTCTCATCTTTTAAAAACATTATAAACCTCTTACCTTCGGGTACAATAGTTGCATCAATCACATTAAATCCTTTATCATACAGCTGTTTTGTTTTGCTGAAGATTTTAAAATCTTTAGTGAGTACATAATACATGCGGTGATTATAACCGTTTTCTACTTTCGGATCAGCAGGGTATTTGCCAGCAATAGTTGTTGCCCAGTAAATCATGTATTGCTTCTTCTTTGCATCCTAAGAAATTTCAGGTGCCCAGCAGTTGCGTGCAGAATCTTCATGATGCATTACAGGGATATATTGCTGTTCACTCCAGTTAATTAAATCATTGCTGCTTGCATAACCAATGCCTCGCTGGTTCCAGCTTACTGTCCATACCATGTGAAATTTATTGTCTGCACCACGGACAATACATGGGTCACGCATTAATGAATCTTTACTAAGAACAGGCTTTAAAAAAGATTGATCATTTTTCAACGCTGTCCATTTTAATCCATCCTGACTATATGCCAAATGCAATCCATCTTTCCCATTATTTTTAAAATAAGAAAAGAGAAAAACTGAATCAGATTGTGCTATGCACCAATCCGATATGCTGAAAAAGATCAAAGCAATAATTATCCTCATATTTTTCTTTTATCGTATTAATGTTACACCCATCAATCCAATGATCACATCATTGGCTATTGTTTGCAATTTTAATTCTTTTATCGCTTTTGTATTATTTAACGGCATATCTAGTACAGTGGCAGCACCCCCATCAATCATTTTACCGTTATAGGCATCTATACTATTATCCAATACTGAGGTAATCTTACCTGTTTTTAGATGAATGCGAATTGGTTTTGCAGCATCAATAGTGAAGGCATAGCCATCCTCCAAATAATCCTGCTCGATCGGCCACCATGATTGTGGATTTTTTAATAATAAAGTATCGGCAGTATTATCTGTGTAAGAGACAATAACTGCCCCATTTACCAATCTCGATTGCATGGGGTTAGTAGAACCTGCCATCAATAAATAAATGTGTGATGCTTTTCCCGTTAAAGGAACGGTAGCTTCCTTCGGATAATTATCCCATTGGGAAGTAAATAATATGTTTGATTGTAAGGTGTCGGATGGTATAGAGAAAGAAATCCCCTGTGGCAATGTGATTTTATTTTCACTTCCGGCCAATGCTCTTAATCCTTTATCATTAATGTCAGCTTTTTTTACCGGGTGTGTCCAATCGCCGATTCCATGAACAGGCAATTGCAATGTAGAAACTGTTGGTCGTGGTGACAAGTATTTGTTCTTAAAAATATTAGTCACTTTATCATTGAAGAATTTTGCTAAATCTAATGACTGTGCATTGTTAACTGGATTAATAACATTCCAGTTAGTGACTACTTGGTGTGCAGCAAAGTTTTGACCTGAGAAGCTAATCTTATTAGTTCCAGGAATGACAAACTCTTCGCCGATATTGAACTGCGTATAAATTGTGTTAGGTTCCAATTCCAGTGGTCTTACAAATGCATGAGAGCCGGGATTTACGACAAGATTTCCAGTCTGCATAATGCTGGTATTATTAATGACTGTAAACTGCAAATTATTTTTATGTTGTGTAAATGAAGCAAAAATCTCGACCGCATCTTTTACAACAATATCCAAAGGCTCCCACCAGGTAAAATCATTTTGCTTTAATTGCACGAATACAGTGTAATTCCCTTTTGCCGTGGCTATAACAGCAACTAACCTATTTGCATTCTTTTGAATGCTTCCAAGAATCTGTTGCGGGTCTTTTATGTCAAGCACTGAAGCTCCGGGAAACTGAATATTCAGTTTATCTGCATTTACATATTTCTCCTGTTTGCCAACAGCCGTAGCTTTTTGCCTGTCCAAACTATTTTGACCACATACTTTGATTGTGCTGCTGCATTTATTTCAATAAGCGGCATACCAATAGCGTCTGCTACATTCTCCCAATTTGTTTTCTTCCCGTTCACTAATATGTGTTGAATAGCCGAGCCATTAGCTTTTAACAATAATTTCAATTGCATCTTTTTGGGAAATGCGGGTACGATAGAATAAGTGTCTTCTTTATTATTTCTTTTAAAATCAATACTTATATCTGGCAGCGTAATAGCAGCATTATTCCAATACGAAGGAAAGCCCGGCTTAACTACCAATTCATTTTTTATACCATTGGGTTGAATCCCAAATAAACCCTCCACCAGACTCCTGGCTGTCATAGCAACTGGGTCTGCAAAATCCCTGTACGCTTCGCCCCTGGCAGCATCATAAAAAGATATTTGTCCGATGTTGCCTGCACTTCCACCGAGATACATCGTAGATAATAATTCACTTTTAAATAAATTAAATCCTTTTTCATTTCGCCCTGCCTGCCAATTGGCTAATGCAGTATGCATTACTTCGCCAGTAGCAACATTATTAAGGCTCCAGTCGTACGGCATCCATTTAGTGGTGCTAATATTGCTGTAGCCTTCCTCCAGCCCTTTTGCCCTTACGGGAATATGCGGAATATTGCTATCAATATATTTCATGGACTGATATGCCTGAAAAGGATTGGGCACATCGCTATCGAGACTATGATACAATGTCCATACTGCGGCATTGGGATGCACTAACTTATTGCCGAGTAAATCCTTAAACTCAGCATAACTACCTGCTGAGGGTATCCACAACGTAGTATTGATAGCATTTAATATTTTTGCAGCCTCTGCTTCAAACTCCGTTGGGTCTTCGCCAATCAACTTTGCAATGATGGCTACTTCTTTATTAGCATAATAATTATATGCAGAAGAATGTGTAACACTCCCGCCACTGTATTGCAATGCATCGCTGGCCCAGATAGCTGCATACGCATCGTACAACCCATCATTATCACTATCAAAATTTCTTTTTTCCCAGGCGAGGTGACGGGTAATAACCGGCCACATTTCTTTTGCAAAAGCAAGGTCACCTGTCCATTTTAAATGACGCAGCAAGGCATCAATATAAACAAGGTTCATATCATAATGGTGGGGACGAAAATCACCATTGGGATTACGGCAAATGTAACCGCTACTGAAAACAGAAGTTCCCATTTTTTCTAGTGACCTTGCTAAATTCAACGCTGTATCCATCACCACAGGGCCTGTTAGCGGACTAGTTACCTGAGATAAGGAATAAGCTTTGAAATGCGTTTTCGCCCTGTCGTGCCAACTCAATACATCTCCCATGTAAGGCCCCCGCCATCCATTTAACCGCATACGCCAGCCAATAGAGCCATGCAAAAAAGTTGGGTTCTCCCAATTAGCATCAGCAGTAATACCCAATACAGCACCCAGTGTATTGATGTATTTATCAGGTGTAACCACTTTAATTCTATCAGCTATTTTTTTTCTTGCAGTTTCTGCCTCATTAAATATTTTTACTGCCTGGCTATAGATTAATGATTTATTACTATCCTGTTTTTGCAAAGCAAAATAATACGGCTCATTTGGGTTGATGTTCATGCTTCCGGTAATAACAGAAGTCTTACTTTGCTTAGACAAGAATAATTCAGTGGGTGAATTTTGTTGTGCCGCATCTGCGATGTGTAATTGCATTGCTGGTGGGACAAACCCAACAATCTGGGATTCTTTACCAATCTTAACCGCCTTGACTGTGTCGCCTGCAAAAGTTCTATTTACATAAGGATCCCATTCTGTAACCAATCCTGTTCCATATTTCAGCAAGAAATTATTGGTAGTAATCAAATAACTATTATCAACACAATATTCCGGTTTTAAATAAAAACTACTTTCCGGATCTGGCCCCATATCCCCATCCCGGCTGAATTTTTTTCCTGAGGCTCCGCCATAAGCCCATATCAAGTTAATGTTAGCCGGTACGTTTTCACCTTGCACTCTGATAATAACTCCCTCAGCATTTCCCATTGCCAGAATAACAAGATACAGCTTTCCCTTGCCCAGTATCTTGTCTTCGATGGTGTACAACATACTGCCGGGTCTGTAAGTAGCTTTTATAGTATCGGCTGTTATCAGCCATTTGCTTGTTTCGCCATTATCCAATCCAAATTTTATATTACCGCCCATGCCTGGCATATACAAAGCAAATTCTGGCAAATCACCTGCCTCTGCTCGGAAGGCCGAGTTGGTACCATATATGGCTCTTGTAAAACGCCGGTTGCCGTTTTTTATAACAAAATCTGTTCCTTCCGGATGATAACGGATTTCACTTTAAAAGCTATGCCATAGTTGCAGAGTTTGTTGCGCAACAACGTTGCTCAACAAAAAAATGACAATAAAAGATATTAGCAGTAATTGCTTCATTAAAACATTTTCATTAAACCTTCCCATTTTACATTCCATGTTTTTGGAAAACCAATGTTGATTGATTTATCTGCATCGGCTCCTGTACACATTAGTGCTACTGCATTTAATACACCTCCATTTCCGGGAAGATAAATCGTTAAACGTTCGTCCTGGAAATTATGTCCGTTGATTAAATAAGTATTTGTGCGAATGGGCATGAGCAATGCATGAACAGCTTTTTCAGGCAAGTGCAATCTTGCTGCTGTCATTGCAACTAATGGAAAATCCCAACCCCACGTATCGTTCCATTTCCAAACTTTCCACACGGTATCTAATGTGTGTTTCATAACAGTTGTATCCAATCCATGCACTGCGGGCAACGAACTGTAAGCACCAAGAACAGCAGGATGATCTGTTAAATATCTTGAATCAGGCTCGTAACAATCAGGTGTACTTTCTGTAGCCAGATATACACCATTTTTTTGCGGCATCGGAGCCAAGTTATTAATAATTGTTTGCCATTTTTCATTGGTCTCTAACCCCAAACGTTTGCGCCACTCCTGTGCTTTTTGCAATGCCCAACTCCAGTAGGCAAGTTCGTAAGTTGGGTTAAATGTTTCAACTGCATTAAAACATTCCTGGGCAGGTATCAATCCCTTACCAAGATTGTATTTTTTTGTTGCTGCATTATATGTTGGAAACGATGCTATGAAATCGGCTGTTGCAAACAATAAATCTTTGTACTTGTTTAGTGTTTGTTTATTGGGATTGATGCGATACAGCATTTCGGCCATGTAAATAAAATGTGGTTGTTGCCAAATGAGAAATGCACCTACTGATGATGGTGCTTCATCGCCATTATTATCAGTCATTTTTTGCCAGCGTAAACCATCAAAGCCTTGACGCTTTGCTATCAACATTGCCTTTTCTGCAACAGTAAAATACCAATCAAGACTTTTTTCCATTAACTCTGGTCGGCCCCACTGTGCAAAATGAACCGCATGCCACCAATGCATTTCCAAATGCGGTTTACCATACCAACTGTTATACGTTAACCCGGTTTCCTGCGGAGGATATGCAGATGCACAATTTATTTTTGTAAGGTATTGCGATAAAATTGTTCTGCGTTCAATTTCAAAAGCCCGGGGGTCTTTTGTTAGAGAGAAATCAACAGCACCGCCGCTGAGCCAGAATTTTTTCCATTGAGATTTACTGTTACTACTTATGGCATTATAGCCGGGAAGTGTTTTCATCTTTTCTTGTGAAGTAAATTCGCAGGTAAATTCATACACTTTATTTTTAACAAGCTGTGGAGTTAATAAAAAATAATGCCTACCCATTTCTTTCATTAACGATTGAGCTGACCACGAAGCATTTACTTCATACCTGGTTGTATCTAACACTCTGCTGATAGAAACACTTTTATTCCCTTTTTTAATTATGGAAGAATGTGCCTGCTCATTGCTCCAACTATTTCCAACATCTTTCCATTGTCCGTTTGGGTAAGGAAACCGTACTCTGATACTGATTCTTTTTTCGTTTAGCAAAGCTGATTCAATCCTGAAAGAAAGAATATCTTCCTGCTGATGACAAACTGTTTTAACCTTTACCGGAATACCTTCCACCGTAAATGAACTGCTGATGATCCCCGACCATAAATCCAATTGCTGGTTGATGTTTTGAATATCGTTGACTGTTGCCAGTGCACCATCTTTCTTCGTTATTTCCAAACCTATATTTCCCAATTGCAAACGATGCGGATTGACACGGAAATATTCAACTGCCTTTTTTGATTCAGGTTCTTTGCCCTGTACAGTATAAGTAATCTTTCGTCCTTCTAAGTCATATATTTTTTGGGCTTGTTCAATTTTCAAATTTTCTGTATTGGAAAAACTATGCCAGCCCCAAACAGATTGTGTCCCCAACGGAACGCCGTTTGCATAAGCATCAGGAAAACTCTGCATACCTGTTGCATCAACGGTATAAGCAAAATTTCCATTGCCAACAGTTAATGATGAAAGTGAATCAATTTTATTCACTTTTACATTGTGGCGTTTTACAACTGCTTCACGGTTGATTGATTGTGAAGTTGCCACGAAGGCATTAATAACACAGAGGAGAAAAGAGATATACTTTAGTTTCATTGTCATTTGCTTTATTGTCACTGACCACACTGAACAACAGAAATTAAATCCGCTTTTTCATTCATGTTTCTGTGCCTCTGTGGCAAAGCATCAGAAAACATTATCAATTGCCGGTCTGCTGTAATTTTCTTTTGTATCAGTTGTTTTTGGCAAACCAAAATAAAAATGCAAAGTTCTTTTTTTACTGCCACTAACATGATTCAGTTCACTCATTGGCCCATACACTCTTGTATTGGTAGTTAACCCTGTTGCCAGTTTAGTTCCTATTGGCGGAATACAATCTAAGAAAGAAATATTACCCAAAGGAATTTCAGGATGTGGTTTTGCAGCTGCACTCAACGCATAAAAATCAAACAAACGAACAAACAATCCATTATCAGGCGAGGCTATGTATAACTTACCTTCCACTGTACTTAACTCCATCCATGTAACATCACCATAATAACCTTTAAACTCAGGGTATACTGCCGGTGAATAACCGGTATGTGTATTATTGTAAACATTTTGCCAAACATTAACCGGTGTACCTGTCATACGGTTTTTCCACTGGCGGGATGGGCCTTTACCCAACCATCTTGCGCCTAAAACATAATTTTCAGGATAGTTAAAACTGATTCCGGCAAAAGGCAAGTCACCGCTTACACTGTATTCATATTCCATCGTTGTCCATCCACTGCTGTTGATTTTCCATTTTACCATTTTTAAATCACCACTGTAGGTGAACTCAACAACAGCATCATTGCCCTCCTTATACGATTTGGAAGAAACCACCGAAGCAGTGCCTTTAACAAGCACCGGTCCATTGTTAAACGACAGTATATAATCATTTGCAGTATTTCTTGTTGTAACCAGGTTACCTGTTTTTCTATCAAGCAGTACACTCACTTCTCCTCCGGTAATTGTATAAACCGTATCTGTTTCTTTGATAGTAGTTTCATTATCTTTTGTTGTCACAAAATTTTGCAGTTGGCCCTGTTTGGATTTTATTTCACCTGTCCATTTGTATAACTCTTTGCCTAAAGGGTCTTTTGCCACTATCACTAAAGCATCATAATTTTTATAATCTGCAGGCAATTGAAATTGCATTGTGCCTTGTTGCGTGGGTGCAATATTTGGCGCCTCAACAGTTCCTTTTTGTTTTACCACATAACCATCAAAGCGGTCGAATGGTTTACTGAAATCAACCAACGCCCAATAAAATGTACATTGATTGGTATTGGTAAAATGATAACGATTATCAACAGCAATACTTCCATCAAAATCAGCCGGAAGCTGTGCAGGCAACTTTACTTGTATAGGTGAAAATATTTCACGCAATGCATAAAAGCTACCTTCTTTTTCTCTGTGCGGACCAAGAATACCATCATTAGCATTCAACCCGTTTGCATCCAGAACATTATTTAAATCGGTACGTACCACAGCTTCATCCACCATGGCCCAGATAAATACACCACCGCTTTTTTGCGATTTCCAATGCAGGTTCCAGAAATCCTCCATTGCTGCACCTGCACCGCCATCATCCTGTGCATGCAGCATTTCAGTTGGCATGTAAATAAGCGAATCATTCAGAATTTTTTGTGTGCTGTAATAATCTTCGTAATGATTACAATCAATTCCATTAAACTGATTACTGGGACGATGGTGAGGATGTATAACAGGACGTTTTTGAAAATCCCATTTTACAAAATCATCATCCAGCTCTTTGTTGGTACCGCCTTCGTTTCAATTATCCCAGAATATAATTGATGGATGATTCAAATCCCGTAACACCAATTCTTTTACCAAAGGTTCACCTGCTTTAGCTGAATAAAATTTTTGCCAGCCAGCTAACTCATTCAACACATTACTATCGCAAAGCTGCAAAAAATATTTATCAGGAGGATAATGACTGCAACGCACTGCATTCATGTTCATTTCTTTCAGCAACAGTGCATCCTGCAGCTCCTGTTGTTTGCTTAGACTTCTTGCAGTTTCGGGCCACCAGCAATGGCGGTTCACTCCTTTAAACTTCACCTGTGTGCCATTAACATAAACCCCTTGCCCGTATTTTATTTCAATTGTGCGGAAACCGAACTTCTCATTCAGTTCATACAATTTCTTTCCGGTTACATCCTGCAATACGACTGATGCAGTATAAAGATTTGGAGATTCTGAAGTCCATGTTTTTATATTAGCAATGGCTGTATTTACAATTATATTCTCTGCATTTTTATCTACCGGAACTTTAATAGTGCCGACGAATTTTTTATTGGCATCTGTAATTGTAGTTACAACAGTTGCACTCGCCGATATGTTTTTTGTCCAAATCTGCATGGCAAATTTTCCATCTGCTTTTGCATCTATTCCTACATAATCTATATATGCCTTTGGCATTGCTTCTAAAAACACCGGACGAAAGATGCCGCCGAAAACCCAATAGTCTGCAAGGCGTTCTGCATTATTTACACTGGCATCGCTGCTCATTTTACTTACTGTAACTTCCAGTGTATTGGATTTATCATAATTCAATAAAGAAGATACATCATATTTGAAACGATAGAAAGCACCCCTATGCACATCGCCGGCTCTTTGCCGTTAATTTTCACTTCAGTATCGGTCATACTTCCATCAAACACAATGTTCACTACTTTTCCTTTCCACACAGCGGGCACTTTGAACTGGTATTTGTACATTCCTTTCTCATCATAAAACCTTGCATTCTTTCCATTGGTTTTATAATCCCGGCCATAATTATAATTTCCAAAGCCCTGTTGCTCCCAGCAGCTCGGTACTTGTATTTTTTTCCACTCTCCGCTATTGCGGCCTGCGGTGCAAAAGAAATCCCATTGCACAGTATGTGCGGCATCTGTTCCCGACAAATACTGTAATTGTTTCTGTTGCGCCTGGAGAAAAGTTATAACTAATAAGTTAAAAGCTATAAGTAACCCAACTTTGTAAATCTTATCCATTTTATATTTATTATTTTGTTATCAATTTTTATACTACTATTTTTTGGGGTTGCGTTGCACACTTCATCGTTT
Organism: Chitinophagaceae bacterium; assembly: GCA_016719815.1. GTDB lineage: Bacteria > Bacteroidota > Bacteroidia > Chitinophagales > Chitinophagaceae > JJ008. The sequence goes on from JADJYK010000004.1 coordinate 206,054, forward strand.
GATAATTCTATTTCTCAAAAATCTTTACCTGATCCACCACCACCCCTTCATCTATTGCAGTAATCTTTACCGTATGCTTAGCCGGTTTGACAATAGAGTGTTTTGTGGTGCGGATGGCCTGGTTCGTTAACACATTTTGTTTCCACTCTTCACTTCTTCCCTGTGTGGCATAATCAATTGTTTGTGCCGTACCATCATCTACCTGTATGCTGTAACGGATCTTTGTTCTTTCAACAGGATGATTGGGTGCTAATGACAATACAATCCGCACTGAATCGCTGTTAATTGAAAACGAAAAAGTAACAGCTGTTCCTTTTGATAAACTTATTGCACCCCGCAGGTAGCCCAACCCATGTTCCAATGGTTTTTGACCACTATAAGTTTTATAATCCGTTCCATTGAAGATAAATAATGGCTTTGCTAATTGTACAAATGGTTTATCTGTTGATTGATGAACGGTCTTATCAAACACAGCCAGTTTTCTCGGTTTCATATCCATCATGTACTTCCACTTTCCATTGGCAAGACTGTTATACTTATTTGTAAGTGTAACAATCGTATCGTATGCAGCATCACTTAAATTCCATTCAGCTTTTCCATGCCTTGCCTGTTGTGCGTATAATAATTTTTTGTTGATGGCCGCCGCTCCTCTTACAGGATATTCAATTAACTGGAACCAGCTATCCTGTTTTGCTGATGAAATGCGTTTTGCCAGTTGCACTACTTTCGCATTAATCACCGCATACTCTTTCAATCGTTGATTGATTTCTTCTTCAGTCCAGGGAAGGTCAGTAACAATTTTGTACTTCGGGTCGATTTCCTCAGTTCGGGTTCCACCCATAAATTCGGGCTTGCGAATGTAAGACAGCCGGTAATATTCATTCATCACCGGAATAATTTCGTTTGCATTTGCTGCACCAAATTCTCTTTGCAGCCAGGTACTCAAATGTCTTTCCAATCCTTTTTGATTATTTGCAATGGAATCAATACACCATGCCATATCTAAAAACAATTCAGTTAAATACTCAGCAGGTTTAATATCACCCACATTCACCACCCACAAATTTTTTGCTCCTTTATCATAAGCCAACCGCATTTGTGTATAAACCTGTGCCGGATGTGCACTTGCCAGCCATAAATAATCATGCGGACGTCCCCAATACGAAATATGATAGTACACTCCGTTACCACCTTTTCTTAACCGTTCTTTTTCATTGGGAAAATGTTTGATGTATCCAAAATTATCGTCGCACCAAACCAATGTTACATCTTCCGGCACTTCAAAACCATCGTCATAAATATCCTGCACTTCTTTGTAAGGAATAAATGCCTGTGGCACTTTTTCAATAGCAGGATTAATATGCTTCATCAATAGTTGTCTTTGTTCTTTTACTGCTTTTTCCATCACTACTTTTTGTTCCTGCAGTGTGTTAGCACCAAGCATTTTACTATCGTGTACTCCACGTATGCCTAATGTATAAAATGCATTGAAGTCTTTGCTTTGTTTTACCCGTTCTTCCCAATAATTATTTATAGCATCATGATTGGTAACATAATTAAATTCACCCATTGTTTTTTCCTTCCATTCATCCACATTATTTCGCAGCATGGGTTCTGCATGTGAACTGCCAACCACCATTGCATAATCAGTTGCCATTTGTGCATTGCCGGGATAATGAAAAAAAGCTTTTGTGGAAGGATGCATAGCAGGCCAGATGAGATTGGCTCTTAAGCGTAATAGCAATTCAAAAATCATTGCATAGGTCTTCGGGCCGATATCTCCTGTTTCGGGCTCAAAGGTTTTTGCAGCCCAAGGTTGCAGTCCCCAGTCTTCATCGTTTAAAAAAATGCCACGATATTTTACTGATGGTTCTGTTGAAATGTATGAGCCGGTAATAAATAATTGTTTCCTTTTTGCGGTATTGCATCGGCCCACCAAACCCAGGGAGACACCCCTATCTGTCTTGATAGTTGAAAAATACCGTAAGCTGTTCCTCTAGGGTCGCTGCCTGCTAATAGTATTTTTTGCCAACTACTTTTATAATAAAGCTTTCCCATTTATTTTTAATTAAATTAACATCAAGCTGCTTTGTAGCAATTAAATCATCAATCAATTTTGATTGGCCAATTGTGCCGGCAATTATACTGAAACCAGTTGCAGGAGTTGTATGAAAAACAGGCAGCTTCTTGCCAGAAATTAATTGCACATCGTTTGCAAACGCATTGGCGGCGATGCTTACAACTTTTGCATCATTACTATCAATGCAAACAGAAGCAACTGCTGCAGAATTAAACAAAGTAAAAGCTGCAGGGGAAACATTTTCCGATATTTCAAGAACATTTCTTTCCTGTCCAAATACTGAAACAGAAAAGCTGAAAAGAATCAGATAACTGATGAAATATTTACGCTGCATCCAATCGTTATTAGAGTTTGTAATTTAATCCAGACGCTGCTTAAATCTATCCTGTGGTATCATGCAAAAGGTTAAAAGCTGATTTCCATGCTGCCAGCCACTAAAAATTCAGGTTTAACACCATTGATACATTTTACTTTTTCAAACTTCACTTTCTCTGCGTCGTTAATGACAACTTTACTGTTATCCGGTAAAATGATTTTTTCAAAAAGTACATTCCGCAACTTATGTCCTGCTGTACTAAATCCATTGATATTTATGACCGGTTCTTTTACATTTGCCTTTGTTAAATCAATATTCCTAAATACGAAATTTTCAAACACAGGCGGCTCTGGAGCTCCTTCGCCATCGTTATTATAATTGAGTTTTGAAAAAATAGTAATCTTCATCAGCTCACAATCAACAACTGTTACATTTCTTACATAACCTCCTCTTTCTTTTGTTCCTTTAATCTGCATACCATTTAACAAGGCTCCGGCCTTGCAATCCTGTATCAGTACATCACTAACGCCACCGCTCATTTCGCTGCCAATAGAAATACCATGACCTTCTATAAAATTGCAGTTTGTAATCTGCACATTTTTTGTTGGTTTGCCAATATAATATCCTTCCGGGTTTTTTCCAGATTTTATGGCAATACAATCATCGCCGTTATCAAATGTACAATTGAAAATATATGAATCGGTTGATGAGTCGGGATCAATCCCATCGCCATTACGGATGCCATAAGTATTAATGAAAAGATTGTGCAACGAAATATTATCGGAGTATATGTAATGAATTGTCCATGATGGAGGCTCCTGTATGGTTAAATTATCAATGCTAACATCCTGGCAATTCATTAATAAAATCAGGCGACCCCTGCTGCGTTCCCCACGGGTCTTCCACATATCGCTGCCCAATTTTTTTTCCGCCGCCTTCAATTGTTCCACCTCCGGTGATACGAAGGTTGACAACATTATATGTTCCGTTCCGGTTCAGCGTACCTGCATTTATTAAACTTGCATAGGTGTTGAGCTCCCATCCTTCAAACCGATTATAAATTATTGGAAGATAATCGCTGGTATCGGTGGAGCCTTTCAATACAGCACCTTTTTCAATTTGCAAAGTCATGTTGCTTTTTAAATACAAAGCACCTGAAACAAAAGTTCCCTTTGGGATAAACACTGTTCCGCCTTTTGTGCAGGCATCAATTGCTTTTTGAATGGCTTTTGTATTGATGAAATCAGCTTCAGCTATTGCACCATAATCCAGTATGTTTAATATATTTCCTTTTGCAGGTGTTTTAAATGAAAGGTTGAACGTCTTTTTTGCTGACTTAATTTGTTTAATCCGAATGCTGACATGGTATGAAGCCGAAGGGTTCAATCCACTGATGGTATAATTTGTTTTTTGTGTTGATGCCAGTAATTTGCCATTCATCAAAACTTCATACTCTGTATTTTCATATACGTACTGCTTATCCCACAGTAATGTAACTGAGTTGCTGGATAATGTACCCGGAGCAATCATCAGGTTGTATTTGTTGGGTGGAGATGCTATAGACTGTATGCTTAACAAAACAGCTACAATTAACAAACCAATCAATTTATTCATACAAAACATATTTTTTGTAAGTTCAAAATATTCAGTTCTTTACCAGAACTCTCTCAACCGAAACAAAATTTCCTTTGCTTCCAGAAAGTCTTCCCGACTTTTCTTTCCACCACCATCTTTCTCCCAACACAGTAACAGTAACCGTATAAGTATCTTTCTTCAGGACAGGGCTTAAAAATTTCAACAACACAACCGGGTACTTTGAATACAGATCGATTGAAGAAGACAGCACTGCTTTGCCATTGCTGTTGCGAATCGTAATGACTGCATAACCACCGTCGGGTCTTGCAAGTCCATAGATGCCAATTTGCTTTCCTTTTACAGTAAAAGAAAAGGAAGCACCTTTTTCATCGGAGCTTCTTACAGTTAAGGTATCCTGTTTCCAACTGCCCGCATAAATAATTTGCTGATCACCAGCTGCGATTGTTTTTCCTTTTACTGTTGCTATAGAAACAACGCCGGTCTTCTGATCAATCTTCCATGCTTCTTTGAATTCAGGCAATGAAATTGTGTAACCCATAACCGTAAATGGTTGCCAGACATAAGTTGCAGCAGATGCCTGTTTTGGAAACGACCAACGGTCGCCCATGAACATATAAGTGGTTTCTTTTATTCCTTCCATGGGTAATACAAATGTGGTTTGCGAGTTCCAGGTAAGTAGTGCCTTGCGGCGCAAAGAATCCTCTTTTGTCCATGGACCTTTTAATGAAGTGGCGGTAAAATAGTAATTGTCGTTACGTTCCCATCCTGTTAAATCAGAACCCAAAAAATAATACAAACTGTCCTTTTTAAAAATTGCAGGTGATTCAAATCCTTTTTCAAAAGCCATGCTTATTTGTTCACTAATACTTTTGTAATCAGCATTTAATTTATAAATATCACCGCCATGTAATAGCACATAACCGCTGCCGTCTTTATCCTGAAAAGTACCCATATCCCATTTTCTGATTGGCTTACCATTAAAAAGTAATGGCCCACGGAAAGTATATGGGCCTGTGATTTTTTTTGCTGTTGCAAATCCTACATACTGACTTGTATAGCCCAATGTATCTGCATGCATGTACATAATGTATTCGCCTGTAGAGGGACATTTCATTACTTTTGGTCTTTCTCCCACACTATTGCTGTCCAGCTTACCTGTTAATAGCACCGGTAGTGCAATGTTTTCAAATTTCCAGTTATATAAATCTTTAGAAGAATAGCAATTGAAGCCGGCAAAGGCATTGGTTCCATCTTTATGGCGTTCGCCAAAGAGGAAGTATTTTCTATTTTCTTTTACAATATTTGCACCATGTGCACTAACCGTATTTCCGTTATTATCAAACCAGGGAATGCCCGAGCAAAGTGCATTGTATTTCTTTTCAGTTTGAGCAGATAAAAACAGACTAGTGAAACATAAGATTATTGTAATTACAGATTTATATTCTATCCACATGAATTGGCATACAATTTATTTTTTTAAATTTAAACTTAAACGGCTCATCTCTGTCACAAGTAATTTCTCCCCTTTCATATTTCAATTCTGCTACTTGTATCACACTTCGTTTATCATCATACGAACCTTTTACTGCAGGATTCACTTTATTACGGCCGGGATGTGTGAAGTAATAAACAAATGCCCGTCCATCATTCACCACCACATCGCAATGTCCACCATTTGCCTGGTCATCTTTTCCTTTGCCGGGTTGTTCAAGGATTCTTGCTGATTGTTTTTTCCATGTAAGCAAATCATCACTTGAAAAAACTTCCATTCCTTTCCATGCATCCACGATCATAAAATATTTATGCTGCCAGTAAAAAACTTTCGTCCCCTCACCTCTTGTTGCTATGGCTTTTCCTTTATCAACCCAATTGTATAAATCTTTACTCTCGGCATAGTAAATACTCTTGCCATCTTTCTCATTGTTATACCACATTCGCCAAAGCGTATCGTTTACTTTGTAAACAGAAGCATCAATTACTTTCTCGTTAATCAGCTTCAGTGTAGACTGATAGTTCCAGTCTTTCAGATTGTTGCTTGTGAGATGAACAATGACTCTCGGATGATTCCAGTCTTTGAATGTGCCGGGCACATAAGTGAGATACATGTGATAAGTGCCTTTGTGATCAATTACATCCGGTGCCCAATGTGTATAGCCTGCATCGGGTCGAAAATTGATATTAGCTGTATCAATATATTTCCATTTTACTCCGTCTTTGCTTTCTGCAATGCCAATTCCTGTTCCATGTACCCATTGCACAGTTGAATCGCTGATTGAAGCCCGGCGGTTGGTGTAAAACATCCACCATTTCTTTTTTGCCTTGTTGTAAATAATTACAGGGTCGGCAGCACCATGATAGACTGGGTCATCGTACAGCGGTTTAGGAACCGACTTCTGGGCGAAAAAACCATCTCCGGTAAAGGATAAAAAACAAATAAAAAAAAATAATTTTTCTTTCACACCATTGTTCTTTTGGTTATTCAAATACAATTACAAACCCATCATTGGTTTTTGGTAATGAATTATATGTTCCATCTGATTTATTTACAAAACTGCTCACCCTCAGTTCCCCCGCTTCATTTGTGAAATAAAATTTCCCTTGCCGCCCATTTTCTATGAAAGGCAACTGGAAGCGAAACAATTTCTTATCTTTCTCTGCATTGATACCGGCCACATACCATTTATTTCCGCTGCGCCTTGCCACTAACAGAAATTTACCCGGATACCCATCAATAAACTGCACATCATCCCATTGCACGGGCACCTTCTTCATGAACTCTTTTGCAGGAGATGAAACAGCAGACATACCTTCGGGGCTTTCTGCAAAATGCTGTATGCCCGACAAAAAGATTACAGCTGTTGCCATCTCAAATGTTAAGCTGGTACGGCGAATAATCTTTGGCACTTCGTATAAATTTGCCGGTGTAAAATCCATCGGGTCAAATGCATTGCGTACTAAAGCACTCATAACCATATGTGGCGGGGCTGCATCTGCATCCTTTTGGTTAAAGGTTATCATTTCGTAACCATACACAGCCTCCATTGTCATAAGATTGGGATAGGTACGCTGCCAGCCACGGGGCAAAGTGGCTCCATGAAAATTTACCAGCAGATGGTATTGGGCAGCATCCTGCAAAATGTCCTGATAATAATTAATAAACGACTGACCATCGCCTCCAAAAAAATCCACTTTAATCCCTTTAATACCCATTTGCTGCAATATTGAAAACTCCTTTACCCTGTCTTCATGTGTAAGCAATTTATCTTTAGGAGTGTATTTCACGGTATTCCAGTTGCCGGCAGAATTATACCAAAGTAACAGCCCTACTTTCTTCGATGCGGCATAGGCTGCCAGTTCCTTAATCTTATCATACCCGATTTTCTTGTCCCATGCTGCATCTACCAAACAATACTCCCAGCCCATACTTGCAGCAAAGTCAATGTATTTCTTCTGCTCATCATAGATAATAAAATTATCCTTACTCATAATCCAGCTCCAGGATGCCCTGCCGGGTTTTATAAAATCTGTATCCATTTTTATTGCTGGCATTGCAAGGTCTGTGCCTAACGTTGATTCAGCAATTGTCTTCAAACTGCCTATAGCAATTATCCTCCACGGTGTGAGCCAGGGTAATTTTGATTCCGGATATAAGATACCGTTGGTAAATTTTTCCGCTTCTTGCGGGAAGTTTATCCTGTATTCATTGCCATCCGAAAATTGCTGCAGCGCTGTTCCGCAATATGTCCGGCCCAGGGCTGCTTCTGTTATCAGAACCCAAACATCATAATAATTGAACAGAGCCGGGAATACCCAGCCATTTTTACCAGGAGATGGTGTTCCTGTTTTCATATCCATCATATAATGTGCCTCATACGATGGATTACTATGCTCCCAGCCGCTCTGTGCTTCTGTTTTGGGTTGCAGCCATGCCTTTGTCCCTTCGTTAAACCGGAATGTTGTTTTTTCTTCCTTAATCCGTTTTACTTCGTCTGATTGCTGAGGAAATTCATACCGGAAAGCCACCCCATCATTTGACACCTGAAAAATTATGTTGAACTTTTTATTCCTTTTATTCTGCAAGTGAATTGTCCGCTTTACCGCGGAATACTTAATTAAAGATTTTTTTGCAGTTAGCATCTTATATTCATCCTGCACCCGTTCCTGCTCACCTGCCTTTTTCCAGGTGATGCCGGTTGTGTAATCCTCATCTTCCATTACTATCCCCAGTTTGGAATCTTCCAGAACTGTCAGCCCGTTATAACTGACAGAATATTCAACGCTATTTTCTTTTGTATGAAAAACAAAAGCCTGAACCCTGCCATCCGGGCTTGAAACAGTAGTATTGAAATTTTGCTTCTGAGCAGTAATCCTGCCCAGTGATACAAATACAAAAGCAATTACTAAAAATGGTTTCATCATTTCAGCGGTATTAATTGAACGGGTCCAAGTAATCCAGAAGGTAATGACTGCCACTTAGCAGCAGTAAACAATCCTCCGGGAGAACGGTTTTCGGCCAGTTTGGCCGACATATTAATGTTATAGAATTTCTTCCACTCCACTCCTCTTTTGTCGAGGTCAATAATGCGGTTCGCCATTCCGTTTGTAACGATTAACTGAAGCGTATTATTCTGCATGAATGCTGTTGCAGGAACAGTAACACTGAAAGACGGGCCTATCAGCGTTGCCATTTTCTTCCCATTAAGAATGACAGTGGCCGATTCTTTTACATCACCTAAATCCAGTAACCACATTTTTGCAGAACCTGCAGGCTTTTTGAATTTAATACTATATTCGGCAGTACCCGAAAACTCTTTCACTCCAGCCACATCAAGGTTTGTCCATGATACTAAGTTATCCAAAGTTGTAGCAGCAGGTAATGCCGGACCACCTGATACAAATTTCAGGTCCCATTTTCCGTTTATTATTACTGCTTCTCCGGCAGTTGCAGTATATGGATATTTTAAACCAGCAATTCTTGTTGCACTTGTTTGCACAACACAAGATTCACCCGGCTTTAACTGAAGGAAAATATCCAGTGTATTATTATCGCCAGTCTTTGTATTGGCAACACCGCTTCTTAGAAACATCGGGTCGAACAAAACTGCATGTTTAAGATTGGTATTCAACAACACCCAATCATTAAATACTTCCTTACCCTCGTTTACAATAAAATAATATTCCCCACCGGAAATCTTTCTGCGGATACATTTTAGTTTTTTGTCAGCCAGAAACCCTTCATGTCTTATGCCAGCGTTGGCAAGCAAGTATTTGAGTTCTTTCCCCTGCCACAATAATCCTTTATTATTAATGGCTCTATTCACTCCTTCAGCACTTGTTGATTCATATTTTATAGCGGAAAGAATTTCGTCAAATGCTTTCTGTTTAGTTTCAATATCACTTAAGCCCGGTACCGTAGACGGCAACCCATCATGAAAAATTATGTTTGCCCCATCTTCAGACAAAGTGAGCAGCTTCTTCAATGTTTGCAAAGGCAAAAACTTCACGCCACTCAATACAATTGCTTCGTATTCACCTCCCGGCGCTTTTATTTTTTTATTTACAACCCGCAGTTGCTGAATTTGCCTGTCGCTGATTAAATCCCAGCTATATCCCAGTTCAAGCATTTCTTCCGCAGCTTTATTAAAAGATGTTCCTTCAAACCCTTCCATGCCATCAAAATGATGCAGCATACCTTTTGGAGAGGGTTGGTTATTTCTATCAGCAAACGGGAAGTAGAGCAATACATCATTCGAAGGTTTCCCGGCTTGCAAGAAACTTTGGCAACGGGCAGCATAATTATTCAACGTTCCAAAGTCCTTCCAGAATGGATTTGCCGGTGTAAAATGTACCGCCGCATAAAACAGCCAGCCCGGCCAGGGTTCATTTTGTGGCGAGTAATTTGTACCATGATAGAAAATATGATTTACACCACCCAGAAAATATCTATCCAGTATTTGCTTAACATCTCCAAGTGAAGAAAGGAAATGGTCATTAAGCCAGGTTGCCGCTTCGGCTGATGCCAAAGGTTTTCCCATTACATGTGCTGATGAAGTGGCGAACTTAAACCGAGTAAGATTTGTCCCTTCAGTTTCAGGGATATCAATCGTTGCATACAAATCCAGAATATTTGCTGGTGAACCATGACTTTGATTGCGGATAATTTTTCCTTTCGACTTTGCCCATTCATGCCAGGGTTGCGTAAATTTCTCTAACAATAAATCAGAAATGGTTTCCCGGTAATCATATAATACTTTCTTATGCCTGTCAGATTTATCATTGGCAAACAGAGCTGGCAATTCCTTTTTCAAATCATAGCCCCTTCGCTGGTAGAATTCATTGAAAAAATCTGGAGTCCAGTTACTGATGCCCCTTGCATCATCTACTTCATAACTATCGTTAAAGAAACCACGCAATGCTCCAATGTTCTTTCCTGCAAAAGCCTGGTCGAATTTTGATAAATAATTTTTTAATGCCACTTCATTAAAATGGTCTATTACATTTCCCTCACCACCGGGTGCTGCTCTTTCCACCATCTTGCCATGCAGGCCCTGAAACAAAGCAATCAATTTCCATTTTGAAGATGTTGCCGGAGCAGTCCAGTTTAATTTTCCATTTACAACTTCCTTAGTAATATCAATTGCATTAGCCGACTCATCGTATGCCATCAATAGCTGAAGAGGCAACATCACATCATACCGAACCTGGTCGAGTGCCAAAGCTTGTAAATTCTTATTTGCAGAAACAGGATTAGCAACTTCGTTTAGTTTTAACGATTTCCAGTTTGCTGTTCTTACAAAACTCTCCTGCCTGTATTGAATAGTATCTGCTAATTATTAGCCTGAATACAATTCATAAGTTTTGGAGATAATGTATTTACTGGCATCTGCTTCTGTGACCCAGGGGCCGCCAAAAGGCCAGCCTGTTCCTGTTGCCATATCAATGCCAAGACCCAAACGTTTTCCCTCAGTTAAGGTATGCTGCAGCATTTCCACCCATCGGGAGATAAGAAATCAATGAACTTGTCTTCCGCACCTTTTGCACCGTAGATTGGTGTTATTTCGAGACCTCCCAAACCTGCTTGCTGATACAACTGCATAGCGGCTCTTAACCCCGGCTTATCCACTGCACTACCCTGCCACCACCACCTTGTCCACGGCTTGGTTTGTTGGGTTATTGCGGGCCATTTTACTTGTGCGGATACAGATACTGATAGTATTACAAGCAGCGTAAAAAAACTTTTCTTTAGCATAATTTATTTCTATTGAGTGATAATCTGAATATCTTTTATCTGAGCAGGAAGCCATACGGCCATTTCACCTTTGCCCCTGTTTGCCCAGGCATAATAAGGTATAGCAACAAAAGGCTGCTTCACTGTATTAACCAACACCTGTTTTGTGTCTGTAATAACTGCAACAGCATTTCCTTTCAATACTGTTACTCCATTTAACAGTTTTGGTTTATACTCAGCCTGCAAATTTTCTGTAACCGGCAGAATAAGGTTTGATACCCGGTTCTTATTATCAGCCCACTCAGCACAATACATCAACGGTCCTCTTTGCAAACTCACAAGGCCAATATTGTTCTTTATCCTATCATTTGAAACTACCCGTTGAATATTCATGGGCAGGTACATTTCCACAACATCATTCTTCTTCCAAATCCGGCTGATTACCGCATAACCATTTTTCATGCTGTAGTTAACAGGCTGGCCGTTGACTTTTATTTCAATTTTGATATCTGCCCTGCTTTCAAAGCGATAAAGGTCAGAAGAAATTGCCTCCCCTGTCGCCCATCCGGGAATACGAAAAAGGAGATTAAAATTCAATGATGATTTTGGATTAATCAAAAATTTCAGGTTACCATCCCAAGGATAGTTATTCTGCTGCTCAATTATAACCTGCTTCTTATTAAGAAGCAATGATGCAGTGCTGTTGACAAAAGGTTCACATACAAATCGCTTCCCTGCTGCGCATAGACATAACCCGGAACCGAGGGAAGAAACCGGCAAACGTTCGTAGGGCAGCAACTGCATTCAAACCAGCCACTCCGTTCTGCTTCCCGGTCCTTATGAGTGGTGCTATTCTTAATTTCCATGGCATTGGTATAGAAAAAAGATTTACCATCCAATCCCACACCGGAGATAAGCCCATTGTACATTATCTTCTCCATCACATCAATGTACTTAGCTTCTCCATGTAACTGAAACATCCGCTGATTCCAATATACATTGGCTATCGCTGCACATGTTTCATTGTAAGCAGTTGCATTGGGCAATTCATAATTATCGCCATAACGTTCGCCGCTGCCAACAGCACCGGCCCCGCCCTGCACATAGATTTTTTTGACACCAGGTTTAGCCAAATGCTGTCAATTGCATCAAGCATTTGTTTATCTTCAGTTAGTGCAGCCACATCTGCCACAGCAGCGTATAAGTAACCAGCTCTTACCGCATGGCCAACTGCTTCCTTTTGTTGCGCAACCGGAATATGATCCTGCCAATAAGCTCCATTCTTCCAAGGATCTTTGCTCTTTGCATCATAGCCGGTAAAATGCCCCTTTCTTCAATAAAATATTTAGCAGTTTCCAAATATTGCTTTTTACCTGTAATGCGGTATAGTTTTATCAACCCCATCTCAATAACCTGGTGGCCAGGTGCCATATGCATCTTATCAGGTCCAAATACACTGCAAATCAAATCGGCATTCTTCAACGCAATGTTTAAGAAGTTTTTTTTGCCTGTTGCCTGAAAATGGGCAACAGCAGCCTCATACATATGGCCACTGTTGTATAGTTCATGACTCAACTCTCTTTCTTTTACCCAACGTTCAGGGCCAGCCCAAGCATGTGGTTTTGCGGGGTCAATTGTCCTTGCTGTATATAGATAGCCATCGGGTTCCTGGGCATTGGCTACGATTTCAATCAAAGAGTCGATATAGACCTCCATTTTTTTATCCGGGAACAGACCTAATGAAAAGGAAGCACCTTCGATTGTTTTATAAATATCAGTATCATCAAAGGGATAAGTAGTGCAAAATTTTCCTTTCTTTTCCGCTGCCATAATAAAGTTCTTTACTCTGCCTGTTTTATCGCACCGTTCAAAGGAAGCAGGAATCGTCACTGTATGATTGGTTTTTATCCGTGGCAGCCAAAAATTATCTGTAAGCTTTATCGAAGTAAACGGAACGGCGGTGAATGCATAATCTTTTTGCTGCGCATTTACTTCTGTAATAGCGAAAAGGGATACTATGAATAAACACTTTCTCATTTTGATTGTTTTACCTCTACTGCATATACATTTGTTTCTCCTTCAAAATTGGCACGGAATATTACCCAGTTTTCATCGGGACTAAAATGTACATTTGGTTCAAGATTATATTTATGATTTTTCATGTTAACCAGTTTCTCCGAAATAAATTTGTCCCCCTCAGGAGTAAATAGATATATCCATCGTCCGTCCGGAGCTTTCGCAACCTGGCCAGGATCACCTCCGTCACCACAGAAAAGAGTATTGTCTTTATTACTGTTAAAGTGGATACTCCATTCATTTCGTTGTAACTGGTATTTTGTTTTCTTACCTGTATTCAGATGATGGCCTTCAACAAAGAAATTAACACTTCTCGGCTGTTGCAAATCGTACCAGATTATTTCACCGTCTGCACTGCTCCATTCGTGTCCGGCAATCTCCATATCCATAATCCGATGATGTATCTGGGTTATTTCTTTTGTATCTACATCAATCGTCCATATACGGTTTACTTTGTGCCAGGGACCTTCGTGACAAAACATCAGCAAGTTAGGACGGGCAGCAGAAAACTGAACATGATTAAGCCAGGCAGAATCGGAATGTATCTTGTTCAGCGTTTTATTCCGGATATCAATAGTAAATAGTGTACGGGGTAACTTAGCTTCATAAATGATATTGAAGTAGCTTGATTTTGCAGGATATTTTTTGAACAGCTCCTTTTCCTCATCACTTGACTTTACACCCGCCAGCAAAGTTCCGTCGGCATTAACACAGGTTATTCCGGCTTTAAAATCAGCGGGAAATACATAAACAAGGGTTTCTTTCTTTGTATCCGTATTCACTGAAAAAACACTATCCTTCACCTGGAAAAAAACCTCTTTTGTTTTGGCCGAAACCATTTCACCATTCATGGGTGATGAATGATAGGTTAGCTGTTCCGCTTTCAGGGTATTCAAATCCACCATGTATATCTGCCTGTCTCTTGTTCCTGCATTACTGATTTCAATTTTTTGGGTGCTATCAGCTTCTTTTTGTGTTGTGTTATAGAAAACCATTTTATTACCCACAAAAGGATTATTGTGAAAATAAAAACTGAGATTACTTCCGGGCAACCGTGTCAGTTTAATTACTCTATGGCGGGTATCTTTATCAATCCACTCATCGGGCATTTTTTGTCCTCCTGTTTCCATTTCGGGCTGAGCAAAACCCCGGGTCGGGTTTCCTGTCATTACTGTTACAGTAACCAGTACTCTCATCAATAAAAGGTAACTTTTCATATCCTGCATTCTTTGGTATTAAAATAAGCTATTATGAGCCATCCTGAATCCTATTCAATCCTGTCATTTTCCAACCGGCTTCAATCCTTCACTGGTCATTATCACCCTTTTCATTGTTCCGTCCTTATTATAATACAGGTAGTCAATACAAACTGACCTGTGAAAACTTCCGGCATCAGGCACCAATGCTCCATTGTGGTAAATAAAATACCATTTATCCTTAAACTCAATTATTGCCTGATGGTTGGTATTACAGTTGCCGGCTATTTCATTTAGAATCCCTTTATACAGCCACGGCCCGTTAATATTTCTGCTCATCGCATATGCAATCTTTTCAGGAAACTCATAAGCATAGGAAAGATAAAACCAACCGTTACGTTTATGAATCCAGGGAGCTTCAGTAAACTTAGGCACATCAACCCTTTTGAATGTTCCATCCATTTCAATCATATTCTCCGTCAGTTTCACATAATGCAATGTGGTATTTCCCCAAAACAAATATGCCTGCCCATCATCATCAATAAATACAGTCGGGTCTATATCATCCCAGCTTATATTAGCCTCTGTAGTCATGTCATTTGTAATTAAGGCCTTGCCAATCGCATCTGCAAAGGGGCCTTCCGGCTTATCAGCTACTGCCACGCCGATAGCCTTACCCTTATTTGTGCTGTCGTGAGTTATAGCAACATACCAATAGAATTTTCCATTACGTTCAATAACCTGCGAGGCCCAGGCATCTCCTTTTGCCCATTTAAACGCTTTTACATTTAATGGTAAAACATGTTCTGTCCAGTTTTTCATATCAGAAGTAGAAAAGCAAAGCCATTCATGCATCACATACCTGTTTTCTTTGGGTGCGGCTACATCACGACCGGTATACAAGTACACTTTGTCTTTATAAACCAGGGCGGCAGGATCAGCCGTAAACTTATGCGTAATAATTGGGTTGCCGTTTGATTTAAAAAGAGTATCTGTTTGCGAACTGACTTCGTTTTCGAAAAAAAACATTGTCAACAACACTGACATTCCAGTAATTTTTTTCATACCTGTCATCTTTTAATCTCAGGCCATTCCTGGCTGTTCCAAAATAACTTTTCAATTCTCAACTTTGATTTTCCATTATCTGCGGCATCATAGCCATGATAAACGATATAATCAGCACCCTCAATGGTCACAACAGCATTATGCCCAACCCCATACCACTTATCATCTCCTTTTAATAATACCGAACCTCCACCTTCTGTCATTAGTTTTCCCAGCTGGTCAACGTATGGGCCTTCGATATTATCTGCCCGCCCCACAATCATTTTATAGGTGCTTTCTTTACCCTTACAGCAATAATCAACCGAAGCAAAGAGATAATAATAGTTTCCTTTTTTAAAAATATAAGGAGCCTCAATAGCATTTCCTGCCCCATTCAGTAACAGTGTATCTTTTGCAAAGATTTTCCTGCTGGCGACATTTATTATTGCAGAAGCATCTGCCACCCTTAATAAATCATTTGTTAGTTGCACCAGCATAATACCTTTCCAAAACGAACCAAAGGATAAGTAGGGTTGACTATCTGACACAATGATATTAGGATCAATAGCATTGAAATTAGATTTACCTGGAACGGAACGGATCATTATTCCCTTATCTTCCCATTTATAATTCGCTGCAAAGGGATGCAGTGTATTATTAACGGCTACACCTATGGCAGAAGTGTTTTTTCCCATAAGCAGAAACAGAGTAAAATATATAATAGCGATTATTTAAGTAGAAAATATCCGGAGCCCAAATATGATTTCTGAAACCGGCCACAATTGAATCTGCCCATAAGGGTGCAGTATCAAAAACAGGTTTTTCTTTTTTCCAGTTGATCATGTCCGTCGATGACCAGCAACTAATCCCTCCGCCTGTACAAAAAATATAATATACACTGTCCTGCTTTATCATAACAGGGTCATGAACTGAAGTATTATTTTGCAATCCCTGGGCATGTAGCTCCAGGCAAAATAACAGGCTTATGAAAATAATATTCCTGCACACCGTAATTAGCTTTTTGCATACGCTGTATAAGGATATTACTGCAAAAGTGTCCCCACCATGTCTTTTGGGTAAACTTATAAGGGACGATGACAGTAGCGCTACTGATGGCTTCATATAAACTATTTATTCGTCCGTTTTAACCATTCATCAGGTACAGGAATAACACAAATATTCATTGACTTCCCATCAGCAGATAGCATTGCCGACTGAATTTGAATTTTTTTCCCATCCGGACTCATTGTAGGATGCGGATGATCCGCTGCTGTCGTTTTATGTCCGGCTGAAAGCAACAGCATTTCACCGTTAGTTCTGTCAATTAGATAAATACCTCTTTTAAAATCATCGCCTACAGCCCAGCAGCCATCTGATGATCCATGCACATGCCAAAGACCACTGCCGATTTTAGTCTGTCCGGCAATGTACATTTCTCTTGTACGAAGGTTAACAATACCAAGGCCTGTTGGCTTCTCTCTTGTGCCAGATGGGCCCCATGCAGGATCCTGCCCGGGAGTAGCCCCGCCAACTTCAGTACCTGGTTCTGTTAACTTATTTGTGCCCGGAATTCTTCTATGCCCCATTATTGCGATGGCAACTTCATCTTTTGAGATCACTGCTTCATGCGTAACCCATTCGTATTCTGATTCAGGATACAATGGACGAAGACCGGTTCCATCAGCCATAACTGTCCATGTGCGTTGAGGAGACTTACCACCCGTTTCCCAACAAAAAACAATTTCGCCGGGCACCCATGGGTTCGTTTGAATGTGCCCGATTTGAAAGGGAACAGAAACAACATAATTTATTTCACCTGTAATCACATTCATGGCAGCTATACCAGAAGGGCCTTCGCCCATATTCCTCGGGCCAAAATTCTTTTCAATCTTTGTGCCTTCAGCTATCCGTTTTTGTGCAGCCGTTTTACCCACACGAAAGTATGCCAATTGCTCATCGCCATCCAAAGCCATATCTCCGCCACCTTCGAGTTCTGGTGGAATGGTGCCGCAAATACGCTGATAACTTTCAGGAGATTTCACTGTACCTTTTTCACTATCAGCAAATAATGCTGTAAGGTTTGTTTCTATTATCTGTAATGGTCTCTTTTCTTTGCGGCGTATGGTATCATTTTGGCTCCTTTCGCCGGCATAACGCATAAAATACAACTTCATTGATTTGCGGGCTACATTCAGCATGCCGGTATAACCACCTTCCGTAACTTGTACGATAATGCCCGACTTTTCATGAACTGCAAATGCTTCATTTTGACCCTGCCCGAACGAAAGATCAGCCACTCACCATCAGCAGTCCACTGGTTATGTGTTTGATATATTTTTGAATCGCCGTCTGATGATGATGTAAGAAAAATTAGCTTTGTTCCGGTAACAGAATCCGTAATTTCTTTTTTTTCAGAAGGAAACCTTCTGCCTATTTGTGCAGCATTCTCTGAGGAAATGAGCAGGAAAACTGTAAGACCAATGAACGATAATAGTTTTTTCATCATTAAATTATTAATTACCATCTGGCTTCTCTGTGTTTCTTAAAGGACTCAAAGGCCAATAGAATTTTTCAAATGGCATAGGCATTGATGGACTATACTGCTTAATATCATTCCGCATAAAAGCAGCCAATGGCAGCTTCTGCACCTGAATACTGCTTACAATACATTTTGCCAGTTCAGATGCGCCATAAGGACTAAAATGTGTATTGTCTTCCAGTTTCTTGTCCTGACCAGGAAAAGTATTGGCCGGATAATGTACAAAAGCCTTTATTGATTTTTCAGCACCCCATGCTTCGTATAGTATTTTGCTCATTGCATTCAAATCAATCAGAGAAACATTCACTTCTCTTGCAGTTTGGCGCATCGCTTCGGGAAAATCCTCTAATGTATTTAAGATATGCCCGGTTGAATCAAACCTTCTCCGATGCATTGAAGTAACTAATACCGGAATCATTTTACGGCTCTTAGCCTCAACAATCCATTCTTTAAGGGTTTGCTTATAAGTTGTAAAGGCATCAAGATGATTGCCACCGGGCTTCTGATCGTTATGTGTAAATTCTATAAACAAATAATCACCAGCTTTTGCCAGGCTCCATATTTTCTCCAGCCGCCTTTCCCCTTTAAATGCCTTCATGGTTTCACCGCTTTCAGCATAATTGGCCACGGCAGCTTTACCCGGAACAAGAAAACGTGGAAACATCTGTCCCCATGCAGCCCAGGGTTCCCTGTCCTGGTCAACAACAGTTGAATTACCTGCAAGAAATATGGTTGTTGCTTTTGTATTCAAAGAAATTTCAACAGCACAAACCTTGGGCAATGAATCATTAAATTCAATAGTCAGCAAATTATCCCAATGGCGGTATGAAAACTCCCTTGACTTCAAACGGACTTTTGATACAAAATAACCAGCAGGGTTTCTTATCAAACTGTCTTTCACATGCACCGTAAATGTTTCGGTTTTTATTTCACCCTTTTTTGTCCTGACATTCTCCAACATCAGTCTGCGGCATTCGGCCCTTACAGTTGTGGCCGAGGTGCCTTTTGAGTCTCCAAGCAGCAGTTTTACATCATAATTTCCATCGGGCAGTTTAACAGAAAAATAAAAGGGTCTTATACCTGTAATAAAATCCCCGGTTAAAGCATTGCCACCTCTGTTCACTGCTGTCACAACAGAATTTTGGTCAAACCCGTAACCTGTTTTATTATCAATCCTTATTTCAGGGGTAATTTTAATATAGCCAGGCGCTGCCTTGCCATCACCAAAGTCGAACTTATAGTTTGTTTGCTGCGCATTAACAAGACAAACACTAAACAACAAACCTGTTACCAGTACACTTTTTCATTTTGAGTTATACGTTAGCTTAATCACATTTACAGAATATGGAGCTACCAGTTCATGCATTTTGTTGGCTTTCATTTCCACTGCTTTCTCCGCAGGCACCAGTTTGTATAAATCGCTCAATTTATTATAACTGTATAAATCAGTTGCAGCCAAAAACTGCATGACAGCATTTGTCTTTTTACTTTAGATCCGGAAACATTCAATTCCACATCCTGTACTTTAGAAGAACTATTAACAATCTTAATTATCAGTTCCCCGGTTTTATCATCAATCACCCCACTGACATACAAACTATCATTCCCGGCAACTACATTATTATTCTCCAGTATTTTCACTACATTGGTTCCCCTGTTCGTAGAAAAGAATTTCTGAACATAATAATTAGGTGTAGCCACTGAGTTCAGATTATCAAACCAGATTAAGTCGGGCCGCCACTGCCATGCATCCACATGAGCAAATAGCGGAGCATAAGAACACATCTGCACCAGGTCTGCATTTCTTTCTAACCCGGTCATGAAGGCAGCCTCAGCCAATGCACTTTCCCAGTTGTTACGGCTTTCTGCCTCATTATTTTCCCTGGAATGTGCCGCATATTCACCTGCAAAAACTTTCGGCCCTTTTCTTTCATAACTGTCGTAACGGCTGGCATTACTAAAAAACCAGGATGGTGGCTTGTAATAATGTTCGTCAATTAATGCCGGGCTTAGTTGCCTGAGTTCTTTCCACGCATAATTAAAATATTCACCATCTGGTGACGGGCCGGAACCAGAAACAATTTTTATCTGAGGATATCTTGAGAGTAAGGCTTTTTCGAAAACTTTATAACGCTCAATATACTGTGGCTCCCACTGTTCGTTGCCAACACCAATAAATTTCATGTTGAAAGGTTGTGGATGCCCCAGTTCGTATCTCAGTTTTCCCCATTTAGTACTTTCATCTCCATTTGAAAATTCGATCAGGTCAAGTGCATCATCAATATAAGGCTGCAATTCTTTCATGTCAACCACTTCTCCGCTATTAAACTGGCAAGCCATACCACAATTCAGAATAGGCAGCGGTTCAGCACCTAAATCTTCACACAGCAAAAAGTATTCATAGAAACCAAGCCCAAAACTCTGGTAGTAATCGGGTGCTGATTTCCTGGGAAATTCAACATTCCAGCGGTTCATAATCAGTTTCCTGTCGGCCACATTTCCGATAGTTGTTTTCCATTGATAACGGTTCGCTAAATCTTTCCCTTCGACAATACAACCTCCGGGGAAACGGATAAATCCGGGTTTCAAATCAGCCAGTTTCTGCACTAAATCATTACGTAAACCACCCGGTCTTCCTTTCCAGGTATCATGCGGAAATAATGAAACCATGTCTATGTCTGTCACTCCTGTTCCTTCAAAAAGCAAATTCAGTTTTCCTCTTTGTGCAGAATCTGAAGTAACGATAGTGGTTCTATATGTATTCCAATCGTTGCTAAAATTTTCTATAAAGGCACTCCCTATTTCTTTTCCAGAGTGATTCAGCAATTGAACTTTTATCCTGCAATCTTTCGGATTTTCTGAACGAATCATTATTGAAAAATCATACTGTTTAGCCTTATGAAAACCCATTCCCCGAAAACCTTCATTTGCCAGCGAATAATTCCCTTCCAGGTTATTAACTGTAATGCGGGCAAATCTTGAATTTATAGAGTTGTCGGACTTGTTAATTACAAGCACTCTGCCTTTCTGGTAATTTGTTCTGCTCTCCCGCCAGCCCATCATGGCTGTTGGAAACTCAAATGAACGGTTCTTTACCAGTTCTGCATATAGTCCACCATCAGCCCCAAAATTAATATCCTCAAAAAAGACTCCCCACATGGTTGGTGAAACAGCAGCAACGGGCTTATCAGCATAAACAGTCAGTTTTCGCTGTGAAAAACTACTAATACTAATACATACAACGAGGGCAAAAAACCAGATAATTCGTTTCATCGCTTGTTCTTTTCTTTTAACTGCAAAGCGCTGTCATTAATATAAAATGAAAAATTTCTAAGTAATTCAATTATTTCAGCCCCTGCTAATATCGCCGGACCATAGCCATGTGCTGCATATACATTTACCGGCCGGTGATAATAAAACAAAGGGTCAAATGCCATTCCTGTCCCCACACAGGTTCCTTCCACCTGTCCCTTATCATTAATTTTTGATGACACTGCATTCCACGCCAAAATACTGGCCGGACCATATATCATCGGGTCGAGCCAGCCTTTGTTACAGGCATGCGCCATACAATAGGCATAGATTGCAGTGGCGGAAGTTTCCAGGTAAGAATCTTCTTTGTCGAGCAACTGGTGCCAGAAGCCAGAACCACTCTGATACTTCGCCAGGCCGCTTGCCAGCTGCCTGAATTGCTGTAATACGACTGGATAACCTGCATGATTTTCCGGGAGCACATCCAGTAATTCACTCATCGCCATCAATGCCCAGCCATTGGCCCTTGCCCAATGAAATTGCGGATGAACATCCATACTTTCCACCCAGCCATGCATGTAAACACCTTTCTCTTTATTAAACATTCTTTTGCTGTATAATACTACTTGTTTAACCGCATCATCATAATATTTCTTATCGCCGGTTAGCTTTCCCATTTGAGCCACGGCTGGTATATACATATACAAATCATCAAGCCATAGTGTATTCTTCTGCGGACGGTTGCGGGCTATCGTTCCATCTTTCAAACGAAACTCTTTTGTAAAAACATAATTGATGTAATGATCAATCATTGGACGCAAGTTGGTGTTCAAACCGTTGCGTTGTGCCTTAATCATAGCCGCACATACGGCACCAGCATCATCTAAAGCATGAGGATCGACCGGCTGATTAAAGAATCTCTTTTTCTGAATATACTCAAGCGGAAACTTGTTCTTTACGGCAGGTACCCATTTAGCCAGAAAGTCAAACCTGTCTTTCACATAATCACTATAGCTGCCGTTTCCGGTTATTGCTGCCAGCCTTTGCATGGCTGAATAGGTAACACCCCATTCATAGCTGGTAAGACGGTAGTCGCCTTGCTTAAATACCGTATTGGTATCAAGCGATTCGGCACTGGCCACAACACTTCCTGTTTGTTTGTTTATTAACTGTGGTGGTGTTACTGAGTCAAGATAGTTATACACCCTTTGCATTATACGCTTTAGCTGATTGGTGTCCGGCACACCGTAATAAATGGGGTAATCGGGTTTCATAGCATGCAATGGGGCTGTCACATCATTGCCTTTGGGCTGTGCATACGCATTGGCATTTGCAAAGAGAGCAAATGCAAATAAGAAAGTAATGTTTCTCATTTTACTATTTTCTTTTTAAAATGAAAAAGACAGGTACTTAATTCCCTGCCTTTTTCTATCGACTGCTTGCTAAAAGAACTCTTCTAAATTCTACCAGTTAAATGGTAAATACCAGTTGGCGGGATCCATTAGTTTTGTTCTGACGGCTGAAGCATTACCGCTGCCATCTTTCAACAACTTGTTGTAGATTTTATCCGCAAGAAATGCAGGGTCATTTCTGCGTAGGGCAACACGTACCAAATCTGGCCATCTTGTGCCTTCAAAAGCATTTTCTAGTGCCCCTTCTTTGATTACCCCATCTTCAATAGCAATTAAACTGTCTGAAGCTGGTATAGCTACGGGCAAAAGATTTGCCCTGGTACGGATACCAATATTTCTGTACCAGTCTGCCCTGTAATATGGGACACCAGAGTTTCCACTATTTCTTGCATCAAAATTGAATGGGTAAGATTCTGACAATGTGTTATGATAGAGTGTGACATCTGAGGTGGGTGCAGGATATGCCCCTGCAATACCATTATTCCACAACCCCCATGAAAGCCTGTGTTTTCCAGAGCGATTCGCCGCTTCAATAAACCTCATGTGCATATGCGACTGGCGATATAGAAACCACTTCCCATTCTTTGTCAGAGGATCAAAAGGAGCCATTGTAGCATAATTAATATAATTGTATAAATATTTCATTGCTACCGGCTGCCCATTTATTGTTGCTGTACTCAGTAATTTTCTGGCATCATAAGGAATAGAGCCACCCTGAGCCACTAGCTGGTTTTCTCCACTCCATAAATCAAATATTTCGTTTGAGGGTTTAACTAAATAATTACCACCGATTGGTGAAAATAATTTTATCAGTGAATTATCGGGTTTAAACTTACTGTCAAAAGGCAGCACCCAAATCCACTCTCTGTTTAAACTCGCAGAACCATAAGGCTGTTCAAACATTATTCTCCATCCGTCGTTGTATAGAAGTGTTGAAGCATCACCAGCCCTTGAATAGGATACATAATGATTGTGCCCACCTGCCCATCCAAGCCTGTAATAAGAAAAAAAATCTTCTCCAAATCCAAAGGCAGTTGAAGCATATTCCATAACCTGGCGGTACCAGGTTGCGGCTTGCAGATAATCACCTTTCCACAAGTAAAGGTCTGCTAACATTATTTTTTTATTGATATAAAATTTTTGTGTCTGGTACCCGTCAACAGTCAGGTTAAGATTTGAACCCGATGGATACAAATCCTTATACGGCAATGCCGCAGTAAAACTAATCAGGCTATCAAGCAGTACATCGAATTTCAGCCTTGGGTAATTTGCCGTGTTCTTCACTTCATCCACATTTCTTAAAGAACTGGTTACATAAGGAATTTCCCCAAAATGTATCCCTAACTGAAGATAAAGAAACGAACGAAGTGCCCCGATGTCGGAATACCGCTGATTATACTCAGCTTCAGTCATCTTTTACCGGCAACCATAATTTTGAAGTTCTCCAGTGCATCATTGCAGTTAATAATCACTTCATAAAATGGCCTTGGGTCTGTATAAAGGGTTACCGGTCGTAACAGTATGTGTACTTACCTGGCGCAAGGCTTCATTGGCATTGGCAGTATAATCCAGCAAGTCGCCACGCAACTCGTTCAGGATAACATACCTGTCTGCAAGCCCCATAAACTTTCCATAGATGCCCAATACAGCAGCATCAGCATCATACACATTCTGGTATGCATTGGCCTGATCCAGTTGGTCCTGCGGTTGCAAATCAAATACTTTCTTACAGCCGGTCATTAATACACCGGCAAGCAGTAACGAGAGCATTGATACAGAAAACTTCTTCATAATATTCAGAATTACTATTGTAATACAAAAAATCTTTTTTTTCAAAAATCCTCTTAGAATCCGACCTTAACCCCTAACGTTACGGTTTTAAATAAAGGATCAAGACCCGTATCGATTCCCTGGGCAAAAATGCTTGGGCTAACACTAAACTCAGGATCATATCCCATGTACTTCGTAAAAGTCAGCAGGTTGTTACCTGTAACATATACAGTGGCATTCTTAATAAATCCTTCTTTAAGCGGAACCGTATAAGAAAGCGAAACATGACGAAGACGCAGGTAAGAACCATCTTCAATCCACCTGTTACTGAAACGGCTGTTACCCATCGGGTCGCCATAAGTTGCTTTCGGCATTGCCGTAACGTGTCCTTCTGCCCTCCACCTGTTAATCACACTGTTCAACTGGTTTTCCACACCATTGGATGCTTCCAGCCTGTAACGCAGGTAATTAAACACATCGTTGCCTTTGGAGAAAGTGAGCAATGCCTCCAGCTGGAAATTCTTATACGACCACTTATTGGTGATACCCCCATAAAAATCAGGATTGGGGTTGCCAATAACCTTCATATCTTTCTCATCAATAATTTTATCGCCGTTCAGATCAGCAAAACGTACATCACCAGCTCCAAAACTGCTGAAACTGCCATCGGCATTTTTCTTGCTGAGCCCGGCTGCTGATGCCTCCGCAGCAGTGCTGAATACACCCAAAGCATCATACCCGTAAAACTGGTTGGCAGGCTGACCATTTTGAGTAATAATATTTGCACCGGCAAATTCTGTTATAAAACTTCCGCCGGGAACCGCCAGCACCTTATTCTTATTAATTGCTCCATTCAGTCCAATATCCCATTTAAACTTATTCTTATTAACCAATCGTATATTCAAGGCTGCTTCAACACCCTGGTTTTGCATACTGCCGTTATTAGTAAGAATATTCTTAAACCCTGCAGCAGCTGTAACAGTTTCGTAAACCAGCATGTTGGTTGTTTTTGCCTGGTAAACATCCACGGTCAGTCCAACTCTTTCATTCAGGAAGGCAAGGTCAAGACCTGCATTAATCTTTGTACTGGTTTCCCACTGGAGTGCAGGATTAGGAATACTGTTTCGCACAAGCCCCTGCATGCCTAGTAAATTTTGGGAAACATAGGTTTGCCTGCTTGAATAATTACCGATATCATCATTTCCTGTTAAACTATAAGACATTCTAAGTTTCAGGAGATCAATTTTAGAGTTAGCCATAAAATTCTCTGAAGAAACCAACCAAGCCAGTGAAGCAGATGGTAAAATCGCAAACTTCACTCCATCTATAGCAATACCCTCTTTGGTATCTTTTCCAAAACGGGATGAGCCGTCCATAGCTGCATTTACTGACAAAAACAATTTGTCCTTGTAACCATATTCTGCATTGAAATAAGTATTCATCCAGTTCCATTCGCCGATACCACCTCCCACCTGGCGGAGAGCATTCAGGCCATTCTGCACACTGATCAGTTCATCAGTTGCTGAGTTAAAGCCGAGAACATAATCTTGTTCTGCATTATTATGCTGGTAGCGAATTCCAAGCCTTGAAACAAAATTGTGATACCTGTTTACCGTCTTCTTGTATTCGAGCCATCCATCAGTATAAAAAGAGAAAAGCCTTTTTACCTGCGAGCCCAAACGGCTGTCGGCTACTGCATTGCTCAGGTCATAATTCGCAACTCCTTTCCTGGGCACAAATATGTTCTCTCTCACTTTGTCGTATGTAACACCAAACAAAGCCGATGCACTCAACGATTTGTTCATTTCATAATTAAACCGGAAGGAACCGAAGAAACGATAATACTTGTTGAATGCCTGCATTGTATTAATAAGCACAGCCGGATTACTTACTCCAAGAAAATCGGTCTCTTCAAAGTTCGGAGAAAAGACCCCTTTGTTGTTTACTTCATTTGCTGTAAGAAACGGAGATTTCGTAAGGGCCAGGAATACCGGTGCCGTCTTATCTGAAATACCCTGATCCTTCAGATTTTGCTCATTAAACGCAAAGGAGAAGTTAGCAGCTCCTGTAAATCGCCTGGAAAAATTAAAGTCAGCAGTGAAATGCGTATTGTATCTCACCATATCCGTTGTTCTGATTACTCCCTGGCTGCGGGCATATCCCATACTTAACGCATAAGTTGCTATATTATCACCACCCGTTACTTTAAGAAAATAGTTATTAGTAATGCTGTTCTTCATTACTTCGTCTTGCCAGTTGGTATTATTGTGGTATTTATAGTATTCGGCATTTCCTGTTGTATCATCTTTTGTAAATGCCATCGCAGAAATCTCAGAGGAAGAAATTCCCTTACTCTGCAGCATTTCGGTAAGATAAACCCGGTAATCAGCTGCATTCATAACAGAAAGATTGGACGGGGTCATATTGTAACTGGTATAGGCACCAAAATCAATCTTTGTAGCCTGCTGTTTTGCTTTTGATGTTGTGATCAGAATGGCTCCGTTTGCTCCCTTTGACCCATAAATGGAGGCCGCATCTTTCAAAACAGTTATATCCTCGATATCCTGTGCATTTACCAGGGCAAAAGGATTTGTATAATTATTTGCAATAATGCTCTGACCATAATCATTAATATCATATATCATTCCATCAACAATGATCAGCGGCTTGTTAGTTGCGAACAATGAGTTATAGCCCCGTAAATAAAGATTTGCCCCTACACCCGGTGTGCCAGACCTTCTGATACTGTTAAGGCCCGAAACCTGACCTTGCAATAACGCATCTACCGTTTCCATTGGCTTTTTCCATTCACTGTTTGCGTTATAGGTTGTTAGAGCAGCAGTTGCTTCCCGCAGCGGCATCGACCTAAGCGGCAGGTTAACAACATCCTGGTACGAACTATGCGAAGCGTCAAGCAATAAAACATTCAATACTTTTTTCCCTTTTATGGATACCTGCTTTGAGTCGTATCCTTCCGCAGTAATAACTACATTCTCGTAGAAGTCGGCAACAGTCAGTTTAAACGCTCCTTCCTCATCAGTTATAGCTGCAGACAGGTTTTTTACACTAAGCCTTGCGCCAACAACTCCCTTACCTGTTACTGCATCCTTGATAGTACCAGTAATCTGTAACTTGGTTATCGCTTTTACGGTATCTGATCCGCTGGCTGGCTGCTGCTGTGCATTTACACCGCTTACGCCCCATAGCAACAAAGCAAATAAGCCTGCTCTTTTCACCGCTGATATTTTATTTAAGCACATCACTATTTGGAATTTTGTTATTCAAAAAATTATAAACTCGGTACCAGTTTTATATAGTCGCATGTAATAAGATTTGCTGAGGAAGTTGTACTGTTTGCAGCAACTAAATAAACGTTATATATAGGCTGGTACTGTGTCATTGTAAATTCACCGAGATACACTTCACTATATGTGGCTAACGGAACTGTCGTATAAGCAAATGTTGTTGATGCCGTTGAGCCAATTGTAAGCTTCTGAGTGTGAGTAGTTGTCTGAACATCGTTCAATGCTACCCAGTAAGCCTTATACTTAATCGAAGGCATCTCCTCAATCTGGTAACGAACATTGAACATAGCCACCCCATGACCGAACACAAGCAAATCCCTGAAATCCTTTCCAGTTATTGGGTTAAACCTGTCCCTGAAATACGTATTCCCCCTTCTGTCGTGGCTGGTTGACGAATAATTCTCCGCCTCAATTTGGTAAGGCTTAAACTTATGAAGAGGCTGTACATCCAGCTTGCTCATAATATAAACAATGCCATTACTTGTTTTTACTGTTTTTACAATTGCAGACCGGTCAATGGGTATTTTTGTGCCGAACTTTGAAAGAACTGTATCGGGAATTGTTGCCGGGTCATAAACAGTATCTACAGCGAAATCTTTCAACACATTCCATCCTGTAACCAGTTTGTTGCTGTCAACTGTATTTGTGACAAAGTAAGGAGTGTATTTAACTTGCTCGGCATCCCAGGCAGCATCGGTAAGCATAAACAATGTAAATTGCTTATCTTCTCTTTTCAGGTCATGTACTTTATTCCAGAAGAGATTTGTGTAAACAGAATCCGTTCCTGGCTGATATATTGGTGCCCCGGTTGTAGGGTGAATGCCAATTACAACACCATTTGTAGGGTCAAATACATTTTTAAACAAGGAAAGCATAAAGGTCTTTTGGTTTGCCGGTGCAGCAATATTGCCTGTTACAAAATCCCAGCAATTTTCCAATGCAGGAATTCCCCTGTCAATTATCTGAATAAGACCATTTGAAGCATAATTATCAGCATCGGTGATAAGTGCCTCACCAATCTGACTGCCATTCATATTATTGTACTTACCATTTAACATTTGTATCCGGGTAGGTACGGTAACCTGCTTTGTAGAGTAGAGTTGCCTGGCGATGTGGTTACCAACAAAGGCTTTAAGCCTGGCCGGGTCATTACGAATTACCGGATCCATACTTACCACTTCATTATTTTTCAGTGCAAATACTGTGTAGCTTTTTGATGAGGATAATTCCTTATCATACCCTGTTTCCTTTAAAATCTCTGCAAACTTGAACAAATCAGGATTGTCAATAATCATCCGCATCAGGTCCTTTTTTAAAGCCCCGTCTGTTATTTCATTGTGTTCATCTGTCATCTTCTGGCAACCGGAAAGCGATAACCCGATAGCCACAGCAATAAACACGATATGGCGAAACCTGCTTTTCATGTAATTATATTTTATTTTATGCTTTCGCATGGAGTTTCTATTTCAATCGAAATAATAATCTGTCATTTTTTATAAATAAATCATTGTTCCATCAGGCTTAAACCTTGGTAATATTTGATCCTGGTCTATTGGTATGAAATGAATCATATCAAGGTTGTTATTATTTTGTGTTCCAACCAAAGGCGTAATCCTTATTATCTGCTGTTTAGTAGTGGTAAAATCAATTACACCTACCTGTTTTGCAGCCCATAAATTCGAGGTGTTCTCAGTATAGCGTTTCCATCCTATCGCTTCCAGTTCCGAGTCAGTACCGGCAGGCCTGGTTTCGGTGAAGTTCATTGTGCGTTGCATCAGTACACCGTTTACTTCAACCTGGCAAAGCATATTTGAACCACTCGATTGTTTTTGTTGCCTGTAACAAAGCCATACTTTATACTTTCCTTTAATGATTGGAGGCGTCCTCATTTCCCACCATACAGGACGGTTGGGTAAACCCATCGGCAGCATATTTATATCGCTATTATATGCGTAGTTAGTAATTGAACTTGCTGATGAATATAGATAAGAGAGTGTGTTTGTTCCTGCCAGTGGTCCCCAACCCCAGTAATGATCTTTTATTGGTTTGTCGGCTTCTGTGGGACGGGCAAAGTTGTAGTTAGCCCTTTTGTAGTAAGCCGGTAATTTCATGATTTCTTCAAAAGAAGACACATCCCAGTATAAAGCGGTAGGTTTTCTGTACTTAACCATAAAATGTGATTTTGCGTCGTGCCAAACACCGTTGGTTGCAGCCAAATCACTTTTTGTCCTTTCTAATTTCACGCCAATCTCAAGCACTCCATTAAATACGTCCTGGTTTACCACCACATCCTGATCAATCAGTTTTATACTTATAACTTCCTGGGGCAGCCATGTATCATGCGTTGGTGTGGTAATAATATCTCCTAAGAATTTTAATCCGGGAGATACATGGTAGGCCACATACATATTCAGGCTGTCGCTGGCAAGAGCAGGGTTACCGGTTTGACTGTATCTTGCTTTCAGTGCTGCATAAGATAAGATACCACTATCTGCCAGTGCCTGATTACTTTCTGCGATAACTGTATTCCATTTTTTTGATGTGTCCGGGTCGATTGTATTCAATTTAGCATAAAAACCAGTTTCCTGTAATGCCTGCAGGAAAATTGAATATTCAGGTTTTTCAGCTATTTGCTGTGCAATAGATTTTGTGGCAGGCAGCAGTACATTATCAATAACATGTATGATACCATTACCAACCTTAACATTTGATTTTGTTACCACAGCCTGACGATTGACAATATAGCTGGATACACCACCCTTATTCGTTACTGAAGTAACCAGGTATTGCCCATACATCGTTATAACCGGCAACTTACCATCAGTAAATGACCCCGTATAAATAGTATCGGACAACAAGTGCAACCGTACCATATCCTTCAGGGTATTCAGATCGGCAGCGTCAACGGTTGAAACGCCGAGGCCCTGCAAATACGTCAGTACTCCACTATTCGTTGGAGCAAAGCAGGTATAGGCACCGTAAGCATTCAGAAATGCTGAGGTTTCAGTCCGCTCAAGAATCTGGCGAAACAGCGAAAATGAGTCAGGGTTTTTATCAAGGTAGCCAACAATATTCACATCTTCTGTTGTGCTCTCAACAAGATCTGGCTTTTTACAGGCCTCAAAAACCAGAGTTATCGAAGCAATAATCAGAATCCCTGATAAAACAAACAAGTTTCTTTTCATAATGCTTGTGGTTATTATTTGTAAAAGGGGTTTTGTACTAATAATTTATTTGTCTGTAATTCATAGAGATAAATAGGTAAATAGTGACAGTTCTTATCCTGCATTTTTACCTGTGCAGATTGCTGCATGTTTGATGGCACACTTTGCGACACCATGTTCAGTATTATGCTTTTCCTTTCGTAGTTGTTCCTTTTGGTATTTCTCAGCACATCAAACCACCTTTTCCCTTCAAAACAGAATTCCCTTGCCCTTTCCATTAAGATGAAATCCTGTATCAGGTTCTTATCTGTCGGGCCTGGCATCAGGTCTGTGGCAGCTAAAGCATTTGCTCTTGTTCTTACAGAATAAAGAATATCAAGTGCGGGCTGTCCCTGACCTGATTCGTTCAGTGCTTCAGCCTTCATAAGCAGCACATCTGCATATCTGTAAAAGAACCAGTGTGCAAAACTTTGGTTAACTGTACGCTGTGTTGTACCGGTGATGCCGATGTACTTCCAAACCGATGATGAGGCGGCCCTTACCGAAGCACCATCTCCACGGATATCATAATTCTGGTCGTTTGTGAAATCAACGGTAAATACCCTGTCCATGAGATCGGGTGCTGCTACCCACCTTGGTGCATTTGAAATAGTTGAAAACATTGTGAAGTAAGGATTCAGTTTTTGTACATCATACTGCAGCTCAAATATCCCTTCAGCAGAGTTGCCATTATAATACAATGAACTGAACCAATCAGCATTATATTCATAAACCGGCGGGTTTATAGTTGCCCCTCTGATAAGACCAAACTTTTGTGAATTGATAATTTTGTCACATTCTGCAATACAATCAGCATATTTATCCATCCACAGGTAAACATCAGCAAGAATTGTATTGATCGTGTATTTTGTAACTCTTCCCTTATCAGAAGCAGGATCACCGTAAGTAGCTACAGATTTGCTCTCAGCAGATTTCAGATCGGCCACAATTTGCGCCAGTACATCGGCTTGTGATGATTTTGCTATGGGGGTAATATTTTCATCACTCAGGGTTGCATCCAGCTTTAATGGTACATCTCCAAAAGTCCTGGCAAGGTAGAAATACATTAAGGCCCTTACAGTCAGTGCTTCACTAAGATAATTATCCAGTTGCGCCTGTGTAAATGTATTATCAGTGGCTAATACTTCCGGAGCCTTTTCAATAACAGTATTACAGAAATTGATGGTACGGTAGAACGGCCTCCAGTTGGCATTAACATTGGCTGCCTGAATGTTAACATTCACCAGTTCAATATCATGACTACTGGTAAATGTTGCCGGCGACACATTGTCTGCCCGGCCTTCACCCCACACGAACAACAATTCAGCCATAGAGGGAATATAATTATCCCTGCCATAAGTACCCGAAGAAGATTCCATCATTGAGGAATAAATACCAATCACTGCAGCTTTTACCTGCTCCTTGGTCTTCCAGAACTCTTCCTTCACAATACCATCCTGGGGTTTCAAATCAAGGCACTTTTTGCAACTGGCCGATCCAAGAACAAGAACAGCAATTAAGAAATATAAAAATCCTTTTTTCATGAGTAATTTTTTTTTATTTATAGTTTTTGGCTCATGTTATTTTATATCATTAAAATCCTGCAACAATACCAAGTGTAATTGTTTTAGCCGGTGGCGTCATAGAATAGTCGTACGACACTCTGAAAGGATCTGAACCTCTAAAGGTCACTTCAGGATCCTGACCGAGATACTTCGTAAATGTCAGCAGGTTTTCAGCCGTAACATAAGCACTGAGTGTCTTCATTTTTAACTTCGACAACGTTTTCTTACCAAAAGTGTAACGGGCGGTGATTGTACGGAAACGGATGTAAGAAGCATCTTCCACATACCTGTCACTTCCCAACCAGTTGTAGCCACCATTGATTAATGCCCGGGGCATATCAGTTACATCACCTTCTTTCCTCCATCTGCGCAATACAGCTGTGCTTTGATTATCGAAGTAATACATGTTACTGGTGCTCATCTTGGTTCCGTTCACTACATCATAATCCCAGCGGAAACTGAAGAAAGTAGATATTTTCAGGTTCTTCCATGTAACGGAAGGACCAAATCCTCCTGATAATTTAGGATTGCTGTTACCGAGGTAAACCACATCCATGTAGTTGATGTTTCCGTCATGGTTAACATCCTCGTACATCGCATCTCCGGGCTGGAAAGTATAATCAATTGTAGGATAGCTGAAACGCATATACACTACTTGTCCGTTAGGGCCAATAATGGGCTTGCCATTAGCACCGCGGGCAATTGTTGCATCTTTGTCTTTATATACTCCATTATATTTAAATCCATAGAAAGAACCAAACGGGTTATTTGTCTGCAGTAAACGTAAATATTCTCCGTTCTTGGTAACATCACCTTTACTATTTGGATAATACTCCGAAATTTCACGGATAATATTTTCATTGCCGGATATATTGAAGTCAAAACTAACTGTAAGATTTTTCTTTTTATAAGGCTGCGTCCACACGGCAACTTCCCAACCCTGGTTATCCATTGTTCCCACATTCATGAAAATTGAATTATAACCGGTGTATGATGAAATCTGTAAACCGTCAAAGAACAGGTCCTTTGTTCTGTTACGGTAAACCTCTGCGTCAATTCGGAACCTTCCTTTGAACATACTAAGGTTGGCACCAACGTTAAGTCCATGAAGCGTTTGCCACTTCAGGTTTTTCAGTTCCATGCTGGAAGGAATTACCCCAGCCTGTCCCAGATAGGAATAATCGTAAGTCGTATATCTGTTATAAAACAGGTAATCGTACCTGGGTGCCTCTCCTGCAATACCATAACTGGCCCTGAAACTTAAATCATCAATTTTCTTAAAATTTTTCATGAAGGCTTCCTGTGATACCCTCCACCTGAACGAAAGTGAAGGGAATAGGCCATAGCGATAATTAGGGCCAAACTTTGAGTTACCATCACCTCTGATTGTTGCATTCACCAGGTACCTGTCATCATAGCCATATTGAAAACTTGCGATGGCTCCTACTGATCTTGTTTGAGATGTACCTGAAACAGCTCTTAACTCCGAATTCTGAGTACGGGACGGAATAGATGGGTCTATCAGCAATGAAGATGCCGTATTGGAGGTCATTAGTTCCTGGTAAACCACTTTATAGTCATTTGTAATCAACTTTAGGAAGGAAATAACTGAATGCTTATCATTTTTAAACTGAGGAGTATAAATAAGCGTTGATTGCGTGGAAACATTGAATGCATCAATATCACCGTCATAGGCCCTGTTTACAACTGTTTCAGTATTGGGTCTTCCTGTTGCAATTTGTGGCAGAAAACTCTTGTTCTTGGTATTGTTAATATCAAACTGAATATCAAATGTTGCCTTCAGTACCCGTTTTACAATATCGTAATCAACCTGGAACCTGGGCACAACCCTGTTTCCTAAAACTGTGTATTTGGCTTTCTCAGCCATTGCTACCGGGTTATATATCCGGGTGTATTGCCCCTGTACGTTAGTGGCTGGCGAAAAATAATTTGTGGTAAGATTTCCCAACTCATCATATTCAAACACACTCATATTAGGCATCTTTATATAAGCCATCCCTCTGATGGATGACTCGGAACCCACATAATTTCTTTCCTGGTTTGTATTTGTGAATGCAACACTGGTGAAAAACTTAATTTTTTCAGATACGTTATAATCCAAATTTATACGGGCATTAAGCCTCCGAATGGATGTACCAAGTGTAATACCTGTCTGGTCAAAGAATCCAACAGAAGTAAAATACTTTGCTTTTTCTCCGCCACCGGTAAGGCTTACCGTATGATCCTGTAGCTTTCCGGTTCTTGATATGGCATCAATCCAGTTGGTGTTATTACTGTAATTATAATACCAGTACGGATCATTGGGATCATAGTTAAACTCCCGGACAGATGTTGTATTAAGAGGGGTACCCGTTCTGTTCATGAATGCTTCCGGGATGAATGTTGAGTACTGATCACCATTCAATAATGGCAAGGCTTTAGGAACCAGCGATGCAGACCCCTTAAAAGTATAGTTGATCGTAGGTTTGCTCACCGATCCCCTTTTGTAGTAATAACAAGTACGCCATTGGCAGCCCGGGATCCCCAAACTGCGGTGGCCGCAGCATCTTTTAAAACAGTAATATCCCTTATGTCTGCCGGGGAGATATTTAGCAATTGTGCATATCCCTGCTCATCGGCGGTACCAAAGTTAAAGTCACTGGGTATTTCGGTTTCAATCGGCATTCCATCTAATACAATCAGTGGAATACCAGTTGAATTGATTGAGGACACACCACGAATACGGATATTCATTGCGGCACCGGGGTCGCCACTGGTTGCCGTAATATCCACACCACTCAAACGTCCCTGCAAAGCCTGGTCAATACTTGCTGCCTGCATTTCCTCCAGTTCTTTCGCATTGATCCTGGATACAGCAGTAGTTACATTCTTCTCAGAGATATTGACCATACCATTTGACGACTGCGGACGGGAAATAATCACAACCTCGCCCAGGTCAGTATGCTGTTCTTCCAAAGTAAAATTCATTTCGGCTTTATTATTAACAGCAACTGTAACCGTTTTATACCCGATAATAGAAACAGATATACGGTTCTTGGGGTTTACATTCTTCAGAACGAAGTTGCCTTCAATATCGGTTGAAGTACCGGTCACGATCCGGTTGTCTGCATCAAACACTGACACTGAAGCTCCCTGTATTGCTTTGCCCTTTTTGTCAGTAACAATTCCCCTGACAATCAATTGGGCAGATAAAGCAAGGCTGACAGCCATGAAAAAGAATGTAACCGCACATTTCTTTAAAAGATTATTCCACATACATATTAGGTTTGAGTATATGATTAATTTCTCCTCAAATAGTTATCAATTAGATGTATCGTACAACGATTGCTCAGGTTGTTGCTGCCACCAGTTACAACATTCGCCGTACGGTTTATCATATCTGTTAATACCATATTGTTCGGAACAGTATTATTTACAAAAATGCTTGACGGATCGCCATTCGGGAACTTAAATATCGCTTCGAAAGAACCGCTCTCCTGTCCATCGGTAGCCACATTCTTCTTGTTCAGAATATGGTAATGCAAAAAGTTGTTGACCTTTTCTTTGTCGGCAAGTACTGTCGGATTAAAATTGGGTGTTGAACCCGTTCCAGGCAATAAACCTGCACTTACCGCAGCAGAAATTGCGGCATTATTAGGTGCAAAAATGGTATAAAATGACCCGGAAGCTACCTGCTGTATTTCACCTGTGGTAAAATTATAAATACTGGCATAACGCAGGTATTGCCAGAAATAATTAAACTGTGAAGTGGTGGGTGTGCCAAGAGCTTCAACATGTTTACCAACTGTTTTCTCGCTAAACTCAAGTATGCGGTTCAGGTAATATACAGTTCCATTCTTCGCTGTTTTAATACTATCAACAAGTGCC
Source organism: Chitinophagaceae bacterium (assembly GCA_016719815.1). Lineage (GTDB taxonomy): Bacteria > Bacteroidota > Bacteroidia > Chitinophagales > Chitinophagaceae > JJ008. The sequence goes on from JADJYK010000004.1 coordinate 242,524, forward strand.
ATCGTGCCGGCATCTGAATTGCCGGGAGCAATAACCGTATTACTATTGTATTTAATAAATTCCCCTGAATAAGTCATTGCCACACCAGATGTAGCCAGGCTGGTAATATCTCTGCCGGGAACAACATGCATGTTCAATATCCGCTGCAGGCGCACCAATGCCGAAGAACCAGTAAGTTGCGTTCCACCGCCCGGTGGAATATAGCGCCATTGCTCGTTTACATTGTTACTGACAGTCGGGTCAGAAAAATAACCGGCTGCATTAAGGGCTGCGTTGCTGATCAGGAACAAAGTGTATTTCTGGCGGATATTAGAAATCTGGTATTTCAAATCAAGATTGAGCAAACTCGTCATCATTGAGTAATTAGGATTCAGATAAGCCTTGCCATAAACACTGCTAAAAACGTTTGCTTCCTGAACCCTATTCGTTCCATAAAAAACACCATTACTCAGAAATTTCTTATCGGTTACGTTTGTTGCAGCATCGAACCGGGCTTCTTCGCCAACTGAGTTAAATGTTGTGGCAAACTTGCTTGGCCAAACAACGGTACGCCACATGTGGGCATTTACAAAATCATAAATTACATTGATAGGTAAAGACTCCAAGGTGGGGTAATGCTTTAGCAACACAGTATCTATGTAACTGCGCAGCGTAGCATTATCCGGAACAAACATGGTGTAAGTGTCCGATTGCCCGTCATTATCCTGCAGCTTCAGAAAATTCTCATTATTAGGAGAAAAAGCGAGGCTTGAATTAAACACCTTTGTATAAACATTCTTCGCAACTCCATTTACCAGAAAATAGTTTTGAGTGGCAGTAGCGTTTAACACATACTGTACCAGGAACTTATCAAAAAGTTTCTTAAACTCACTGTAGTTTGGGTTTTTGCTGATATACTCATCCAAACTGGGTAATTCAGTAATTACTCTGTTTACTACATGAATAACTCCATTTTCTGCCGGGATGTCTTTTTCTACTACCTGTGCTTCTGCCACATTAAAACCAGAATATGCTGAGCCTGGATAGAAATAGGTATAGTCAGCTGCAGTTAACGACTTCCCAGTCATATAATTAGTCTCGAAAATCGGAATGTACTTATTATTATTATCTGCGTTAACATAATACTGTGCACCGTTATTATTTCTGTTTGAAGCGATGGCTTTAATATCTGCACCTGAGGTATCCTTGGTATCATATACTCCTGTATAGTTGGCAGTACGCCGTTTAAATGCAACATTCTCAATCCAGCCGGTATTACTTTGATAATCAGAAATCCTTTCTTGCTTAAAAGCATTATAAACTAATGCGTAAGTAACGATTTTCTGCAAGCCGCAGCATCAAGGGCTCCAATACCACTGATGTTGTTTGCAGCAAAGTATGCCTGAAATGCAGAATCATGTGGTGCAAAAACTGTCCAATAACCAGCTCCACTCAAAGTAGTTTTGTAGCCGGCTTTTTCTACTGCGGCCAGAAAAAGTTTAAAATTTCCTTTTCCTTCCAATACCTGGTAAATGCCTGGCTCAAGATTGTCGGGACGGCCATAATAATCATCAAGGGCCTTTTTGCGGCATTGAACCAATGTAATCGCAGTTACCAGTAACAGAATCAGCTTTATTGTATTCCTGTACATATGGTTAGGTGTTTATAATTCTTTTAAAACAAAAAAACCGGTAAAAGCATTTTGCTTTTCCGGTTAATTCAGAAATATCTTTTTTGGCCAGCAATTAACTTAATAAATAACATAGCAATCGATTAAGCAGTCAGTAACAAAATTGAAATTCTTCATTCACAAATTGCAATATTCTCGTTCCAATTTCAGGTCTAAGTAACAAACAAAATGGTTATAAACTATCCTGCGGCATCCTGCGAATACTTTTACCTGATACGTCAGTTAAATGTAACAACCTGATAACTCTTGCTTTGTGATATTGTCTACTTTATTTACGCAATCGTTCCCGGAACTAAACAACCAATCTCCGCAAAAACTTTTTTATGCAATTTATTCTATGGTAAGTAAAACACTTCCTTCAACGGAGTTGAGACAGGCGAATTATCAGCATTCGACTCCATAATGTCTCCCATATAAGCCCACCATTTTTTCATTACCGCCTGCTCGGGTAACGAGCCCATTTTTGATGGATCTTCAATCGTCAGTACGCCAAACAGAAAGCCGGTATCTTCTTCAAGAAAAATTGAATAATCGCTTATTCCACTTTCTTTTAACAGCGCAGACAGTTCGGGCCAAATTTCATCATGTCTCTTCTTGTACTCAGCCTCCTGTCCTTTAAATAATCTCATCTTGAATGCCAGACGTTCCATATAGCAATGTTTAAAGCAGGAAATTAGAAATCTACTGCTTTTAACTGTCACGGCCTGTCTGCGATCTGTTCAAAAAACATTTTCGGGATTTAAGTTTATTGTATCACTTTTATATACCAATTCATCAAACACAATTACTTGTCAATGAAAAAAATCATATCGTTTCTCTCCGTTTGTGTCTCATTAATGAGCAATTCATTTTCACAAACAACAGTGGTAATTGATGGCAATAATCCTTCTTCCGCAATCAGCCGGCATATTTATGGTCATTTTTCAGAGCACCTCGGCCGCTGCATATACGACGGATTTTGGGTTGATGACTCTATGAATGTGCCAAGAAAAGACAGAATCAGAATGGATATTGTCGATGCACTCAGAAAATTAAAGTGCCTAACCTGAGATGGCCTGGCGGTTGCTTTGCCGATGAATATCACTGGCAGGATGGAATTGGCCCAAGAAAAGGCAGGCCCTACATGGTTAATACAAACTGGGGCGGTGTATCAGAAGACAACAGCTTCGGTACACATGAATTCCTGGAACTGTGCACCCTCATTAACTGCGAACCGTACATTGCTGGAAATGTGGGTAGCGGCACGGTTGAAGAAATGGCGAAATGGGTGGAGTATCTAAACTCTGACGCCAAGAGCACCATGACAGACCTGCGAAAACAAAACGGCCGTAGTGAACCATGGAGAGTAAAATACTGGGGCGTAGGAAATGAAAGCTGGGGATGCGGTGGTAACATGACACCTGACTTTTATGCCGACCTCTATAAACGCTATGCAACCTATGCAAGAAATTATCAGGATGCCCGCCTGCTGAAAATTGCCAGTGGTGCAAACTCCTCTGACTACAACTGGACAGAAACACTGATGAAAAAAGTCAACCCGGGTATGATGTGGGGATTAACATTGCATCATTATACCATTCCAACCGGCAGTTGGGGAAACAAAGGCTCTGCAACCAGTTTTGACGAAAAGGAATATTTCACTACTATGAAGAACTGCCTGTTTATGGAAGAACTGGTTACCCGGCACTCCACCATTATGGACAGGTACGACCCCGCAAAAAGAGTAGCACTGGTTGTTGATGAATGGGGAATCTGGACTGATGTTGAACCGGGTACAAATCCGGGTTTTCTGTATCAACAGAACAGCTTAAGGGATGCCCTGGTGGCAGGAACAACATTAAACATTTTCAACAATCACAGCGACAGAGTTAGGATGGCCAACCTTGCACAGACAATTAATGTACTCCAAGCCCTTATCCTTACAAAGGGAAAGCAAATGCTGCTCACACCTACTTATCATGTATTTGACATGTATAAGGTACATATGGATGCTCAAAAACTAAACCTCAGTTTCACCTCTCCGGATTATGCTGTTGAGGATAAAAAGTTACCGGCCATTAATATGTCTGCTTCCAAAGATTCCGCTGGTGTAGTGCATATCACATTGGTAAATATTGACCCGAATAAAAAAATTAACCTCCACACTATTTTGAGCGGTATAAACTGGAGTAAAGTGGAAGGTCAGCTGCTTTCATCAAAAAACCTGACTGACATTAACTCTTTTGAGAAGCCTAACAATATTGCTATTACCCCATTTGCAGGTGCAAAAAAAGAGAATAATGAACTCCTGGTGGAACTGCCTGCAAAATCTGTTGTGTTGTTAACCATAAAATAGTATTGCAAATGTCTTTAACGACATATTGTAGGTATTCTGCCATCGTTTTTGCATTCCTGTTGTGTGCAATAGTTACTCATTCGCAGCAAATCTCCCTCACCGGCAAATGGCAATTTGCAATTGACAAAGAGAATAAAGGAATTGAAGAGAAATGGTACAGCAAAAAACTGCAGGACGAAATTTTACTTCCCGGTTCAATGGCTGAGAATAACAAAGGCGATGACGTAACACTGCAAACGAAATGGACGGCAAGTATCTACGACAGTTCATTTTTCTTTCGTCCTTCGCTGGCGAAATTCAGAACGGCAGATAATTTAAAAATCCCTTTCTGGCTTACGCCGGCTAAATATTATGTGGGTGCTGCCTGGTATCAGAAAGAAATCATTATTCCGGCTTCATGGAAAACAAAAGCATCCGGTTCTTTTTTGAACGGGTGCATACAAAGTCAACAGTGTGGGTTGATGAAATAGAATCAGGAAAATGCAATTCATTATCAACGCCGCATGAGTTTGTTATAAAAAATCTTACGCCGGGAAAACACACAATTACCATCCGGGTTGACAACAGCATAAAAGATATGAATGTCGGGCCCGACTCACACAGTGTTGCAGACCATACTCAAGGCAACTGGAACGGTATTATTGGAAAAATGTTTGCAGAAGTTTTGCCTCATGTGCAAATTACGAATATTCAAATCTATCCCGATGTTAAAAACAAATCGGCAGTTGCAAAATTCTCATTTCTTAACTCAACCAGAACTGATCAGAAAATTCTTATTCAGCTTTCAGCAAAAAGTTTCAACAGCAGCAAACAACATCAAACAAAAAAATCACAAAATCATTTCTCATCAAAGCAAACGACTCTTCTTTATTTGAAATGATTTTACCAATGGGAAATAATTTGTTGCTTTGGGATGAATTTGATCCGGCACTCTATCTCTTATCAGCAACCATTCGTGTTAAAAATCAAAAACAAACAATCACACGGCAATTTGCAATGCGAAAGTTTGGCATCAGGGGAACACAGTTTACGATTAATGACCGTCCGGTTTTTTTAAGAGGCGATTTAAACAACTGTGAATTTCCATTGACTGGTTATCCATCTATGAACGAAAAGGATTGGTTAAGAATTTTCAGCATAGCAAAAGATCATAGATTAAATCACATGCGGTTTCATTCCTGGTGCCCGCCCGAAGCTGCATTTATTGCTGCTGACAAAACAGGATTTTATCTGCAACCCGAAGCTCCCACATGGCCCAACCACGGCACAGCACTCGGCGATGGAAGATTTATTGATCAGTATATTTATGATGAAACAAACAGAATGCAGCATTACTATGGCAATTATGCATCATTCTGCATGCTTGCAGCAGGCAATGAACCTGCGGAAAAAACCAGGCTGCTTATTTAACTGATTTCATCAATTACTGGAAAGCAAAAGATAACAGGAGAGTTTATAGCGGAGCATCGGTTGCCATGAGCTGGCCATTGGTTCCTGCAAATGAATATATGATAAAATCAGGACCAAGAGGTTTGAGATGGAATGCAACAGAACCTGAAATTTATAGTGATTATTTCAACGCCATTAAAGATTTTTCTGTTCCGTATGTAACCCATGAAATGGGGCAATGGTGTGTTTATCCGGACTTTGATGAAATAAAAAAATACACAGGTGTTTATAAAGCAAAAAATTTTGAACTGTTTCGTGACAACCTTGCAGAACATGGTATGCAGCAGCAGGCAAAAAACTTTATGATGGCTTCAGGCAAACTGCAGGCGTTGTGCTATAAAGCCGAAATAGAAAAGAACTTTCTCACAAAAGGATTGGCAGGTTTTCAATTATTGGGTCTGCAGGATTTCCCAGGGCAGGGCACTGCACTGGTAGGGTTGCTTGATGCATTCTGGGACAGCAAACCGTATTTCTCAGCCAATGAATTTAAACGCTTCTGCAACAGCACTGTTCCACTCATCCGCATGAAAAAATTTGTGTACATCAATACAGAAACACTGGAGGCCGATATAGAAATTTTTCATGCAGGAAAAACAATTCTTACCAATGCTGTTGTTGAATGGAATGTTACTGACGAAAAAAATAATACAATAAGCAAAGGTGTTTTTCCAGCGCAGCATTTTACAGTTGGTTCATCGCAGCCGGCAGGGAAAATTGTATATCCGCTGAACAACATCTCTAAAGCAGGAGAATATAAACTGGAAATAAAAATTGCCGGTACAGATTTTGCAAACGACTGGAACTTCTGGGTTTATCCCGCACAAAATGAACAGCTCAACACTGATGAAATTTATTTCTGTAATGAAATCAATGCTAAAGCAGAAGAAGTGTTGCAGCGTGGCGGGAAAGTATATGTGAATGCTTTTGGCAAAGTGGTAAAAGGCAAAGAAATTATCATGAATTTCACGCCTGTTTTCTGGAATACATCCTGGTTTAAAATGCGTCCGCCGCATGTAACAGGAATGCTGCTGCAAAACAATCATCCTGTATTTGAATACTTTCCAACAGCTTATCACACCAATTATCAATGGTGGAGTATTGTACAAACAGCACAGGTCATGCACCTGGAAGATTTTCCAACGGACTTCACTCCTCTTGCCCAGCCCATTGATACATGGTTTATGAACCGTAAGCTTGGAATGTTGTTTGAAGCAAATGCAGGCAATGGTAAAATCATTGTTTGCAGTGCAAATCTCAGCGACACATCATTCTATCCTGCAACAAGGCAGTTGTTCTACAGCATAAAAAAACACATGCTGTCGGAAAAATTTGCACCTAAAGAAACACTTGAACTTTCGTTGATAAAAGACCTGTTCATTTCGCCTTCAAAAGAAACATGGGACAGCTTTACCAAAGACAGCCCTGATGAACTGAAGCCCATCAAAAACAGACAAAACTGATGAAGATTTTTTTATTGCTGATATGTTTTAGCTGCAGCTACTTTATTACCACGGCTCAACAACAATACTTTGCTGATGCATCAAAAGGTAATCCTGCTATCATAAATGGCCATTTAAAATTCGAACAAATTACAATCAGAAAGGCGACACTATTTCTGCTAACAGTCTGTACTTCATCAAAAAACAACAAGCCCTGGTTTCCTGTGATGGGGGAATTTCATTTTTCCCGGTTTCCCAAAAATTCTGGGAAGAAAGCATTTTAAAAATGAAAGCAGCGGGCATTGATGTGATTGCAACATATGTTTTCTGGATTCATCATGAAGAAACAGAAGGCAACTGGAACTGGAAAAACAATAATAATGCAAACTATTTTGCTTCACTCTGCAAAAAGCACAATGTGTTTTTATTTTTGCGGATTGGCCCCTGGTGCCACGGCGAAGTAAGAAACGGCGGCTTCCCTGATTGGCTTTTATTAAAAACAAAAACAAGAAGAAATGATTCTGCCTACCTGCATTATGTTTCTTTATTGTATAAACAGATTCATGAACAGGTAAAAAATTTCTATTTTAAAAACAACGGAACTATCATTGGCACACAAATCGAAAATGAATTCCGTTTCAACAATGCATCCGGTTTAACTCACATGCTCACTTTGAAAAAGCTGGCAGTTGATGCAGGTATTGATGTTCCTTATTATACAGCAACAGGATGGCCCGGCAGTAATCTGAAACAAAAAGAACTGATTCCGGTGTGGGGCGGTTATCCAGAAGCTCCCTGGGATAAACGAACAACAGAACTTCCACTATCAGACAATTACAGGTTTGATTCATTGCGAAATGACAACAGCATCGGCAATGATTTAATTACATACTCTGCCGGCGATACTGCAAATTTCAACGGCTATTTATATCCATATGCAACTGCAGAAATGGGTGGCGGCAATCAAATCACTTATCACCGCCGGCCTATTATTACTGCTGATGATGCAACTGCACTTGCCTATGTAAAAACAGGAGCTGGTGCAAACCTGATGGGCTATTATATGTTTCATGGCGGTACCAATCCATTGGGGAAATTATCAACCATGCAGGAAAGTAAGGCAACAAAATATCCCAACGATTACGCCATTATTAATTATGATTTTCAATCGCCGTTAGGCCAGTGGGGACAGGTTCAATCGTCATATCGTCCTTATAAACTATTTCACCAGTTTTTAAATGATTTTGGTGAAAGACTTGCGGCAACAACCGCTTTCTTCCCGGATGAAAAACAAAAAAGCAATGCCGACAGCTCTACGCTTCGCTGGGCTGTCCGTTCAAACGGAAACAGCGGATTTGTTTTCATCAGCAATTACCAGCGAAGAGTTTCGATGCAAACAATAAACAATGTACAGTTCCGCATCAGGTTAAAAAACAATGAACTTATTTTTCCCGGAAAAGGAATAACGGTTCCGCAAAATACGCAGGCAGTTTTTCCTTTCAACTTGTCAATAAACAATATAATGCTTTGCTATGCAACAGTGCAGCCGCTTTGCATTTTGCAAAACCACATTCCCACTTATGTTTTCTTTGCACACGACGGGATAAAAGCTGAATATGTTTTTAGTTCTGCAGAAATAAAAACTATCAGGTCTCACAATAATTCCGTTGCAATAAAAAAAGGTAACGAGATAAGTGCAACTATTCTTCAGCCAGGCATAAACTGTGTGATTGAAATTGAAAATGAAACCGGCGAAAAAATAAACATTATTACTCTTTCCCGTAAAGAAGCCCTGGATAGCTGGAAAATAAAACTGACTGGCCAGGATTACCTGGTCATCACTTCTGCTGAATGCAGGGTGAATGACAATAAAATCATTCTTGCCAATTACAATGAAAACAAGTTCAGTTTAACTGTGTATCCTGTGTTGAAAGGACTGATTTCATCATCCAGAGAAAAACTCAGCTATGCTGCAAAAGGAAATACAGCTTATTACAGTACTATACTTCCGGCCGTAAAATGGAAAGCTGATTTAACTGCTGTAAACGGAGAATCACTTCCGGCTGCAAACCTCCCCAATTCCATTATTTCAATGCCTTTGTATGGAACAAAGCCAACGAAAATTCCGGGGGCAAAGTACTGGAAGATGAGTTATCCCCTATCATTACCTGCACATGTGAAAGATGCTATGATTGAAATTGATTACTCAGGCGACACACAGGCAGCATATCTTGATTCAGTATTGGTAGCTGATGATTTTTATTACGGCATACCGGCTGCAATCAGTGTTCGCCAGCTTTCTGCACAACCAAAAAAGAAGGAACTGTTATTGCTCATCACGCCCAATACAGGAAAAATGCCCGTCTATTTTTCAGAACAGGTCAGGAACAAAGTAAAAACTGATATTGAACCCGGAATTAATTCAGTTAAGATTTCACCTTTCTATAAGGTTGAGTTGCGTTTGAAAAAGTGAACGTTATCTGGCAGGATGCCGCAGGATACAGATAATAAAATCTTGCCGTAACATTGAAGAATTAATTACGTAAATATTGCAGCTATATGAAAAGAATATTTTCAATTTTCTTACTTTTTACTCTTACAGTAAATGTTTCTGCACAAAAAATTCCTTCAAAGAAAAAAATTGTGAAGACACTCAGGCTCACGAACCAGTACTTCATGGATAAATGGCCCGATGCAGGTAAAACCATTTTCACCAACATTGAACGTCCGAGTAATATCTGGACAAGGGCGGTGTATTACGAAGGGCTGATGGCTTTGTATAAAATTGATAAGAAAAAAACTTATTACGATTATATGCTGCAATGGGGCGAAAAACATAAATGGGGCTTGCGTGGCGGCATTAAAACAAGAAATGCCGATAACCAGTGCTGCGGTCAAACATATATTGACATGTATGTGCTTGATGGAAAACAGCATCCTGAAAGAGTAAAAGATATTAAAGCTTCCATTGACACGATGATGCTTACATCAAAAGTTGATGACTGGCACTGGATTGATGCGTTGCAGATTGCCATGCCTGTTTTTATTACGCTCGGCAATTTGTATAACGATACTTCCTACTTCGGAAGAATGTATGAGATGTATGCATTCTCCAAATACAAACACGGCGACAAAGGGTTGTACAACCTGGCAGAAAAACTCTGGTGGAGAGATAAAGATTTCGACCCGCCTTATAAAGAACCCAACGGCGATGATTGTTACTGGAGCCGTGGCAACGGATGGGTGGTGGCAGCATTGGCAAAAACACTGGAAGAATTACCAAAAACAGATCCGCACTATACAGAATACCTGCAGGACTATAAAGATATGTGTGCCGCATTACTTCCTTTACAAAGGGAAGACGGCTACTGGAATGTGAGTTTGAATGATGCCAACCATTTTGGTGGTAAAGAAGTTTCCGGCACTTCACTGTTTATTTATGGTTTTGCATGGGGAATCAATAACGGCATTCTTGATAAAAAAACATACAAACCTGCTATTGCCAAAGCATGGAATGCCATGAGTAAAGAAGCTGTTCACTCTGACGGCAAACTGGGTTATGTACAAGGTACTGGTAAAGAACCTAAGGATGGTCAGCCGGTAAATTACGACAGCACCCCAGATTTTGAAGATTATGGGTTGGGCTGTTTTCTTCTTGCGGGTACAGAGATATATAAAATGAAATAAAAACTTTATGAAAAGATTTTTCCTGGTTGCAGCAATCGTTTTTGCTGCAATCGGTTTATACGGACAAAGGGTAAAATATAATTTTAATCCATCGTGGAAAGTTTTTGTGGGCGATGATGCCAATGCATCATCAGTTGGTTATGATGATTCAAAGTGGAAACAGGTTACGCTGCCCTGGGCATGGAATGAAGATGATGCGTTTAAAAAAGATATTGTTGACCTTTCAACAGGCATTGCCTGGTACAGGAAACATTTTAAACTTCCTGCTTCAGCAAAAAATCAAAAAGTATTTATTGAATTTGAAGGTGTGCGGCAGGCTGCTGCATTATATGTAAACGGCCAGTATGTCGGGCTTCATGAGAATGGTGTTACAGCTTTTGGTTTCGACATCAGTTCATTACTCAAATACGGCAATGAAGAAAATATTATTGCCGTAAGAACAGACAATAGCTGGGAGTACAGTGAAAAATCAACCAATACAAAATACCAGTGGATTGACAGAAACTTCAATGCAAACTATGGAGGTCTCTGTAAAAATGTTTTTTTGCATACAACAGGAAAAATCTATCAAACTTTACCACTTTATACCACACTCGGCACAACAGGCACTTACATTTACGCTACAGGTTTTAACATCAAAGAAAAATCAGCTGTTATTCATTCTGTTGCAGAAATAAAAACGAAACGGGCAAAATGCAAACCGCCGGTGCTAAAGTAACGGTGAAGGATATGAGTGGAAAATCATTAACCAGTTTGTTTCATCTTCATTACAAATTGAACCGAATGAAATAAAAACAATCACTGCATCATCACTCACAAAAAACTTAAACTTCTGGAGGTGGGGCTATGGTTATTTGTACTATGTGGAAACAGCATTGCTTGTTGATGGAAAAACAGTTGATGTAACAAGCAGCAAAACAGGCTTCCGTAAAACAGAATTTAAAAACGGAATGATTTATCTCAACGACAGGGTTATACAGGTACACGGATATGCACAACGAACCTCGAACGAATGGCCAGCAATAGGTATGAGTGTTCCTGCATGGCTGAGTGATTACAGTAACAACCTGATCATTGAAAGCAATGGCAACCTTGTCCGCTGGATGCACATCACTCCATGGAAACAGGATATTGAAAGCTGCGACCGTGTTGGTTTAATACAGGCAATGCCTGCAGGTGATGCAGAAAAAGATGTGGAAGGAACCAGATGGCAGCAGCGGACTGTTGTAATGCGTGATGCAGTTATTTACAACAGAAATAATCCAAGTATCATCTTTTATGAATGCGGAAATGAAAGCATCAGTGAAGCACACATGAAAGAAATGAAAGCCATCCGTGATAAATACGACCCGTTTGGCGGCCGTGCAATTGGCAGCCGTGAAATGCTCGACAGTAAAGAAGCGGAGTACGGTGGCGAAATGCTGTACATTAACAAAAGTGCACATATTCCAATGTGGGCAATGGAATATTCAAGAGATGAAGGTTTACGTAAATACTGGGATAATTATTCTCCACCCTATCATAAAGATGGTGATGGCCCGTTGCATAAAGGCGAACCTGCAAGAATTTATAACCGCAACCAGGAATCACATGCCATTGAAAATGTTGTTCGCTGGCATGATTACTGGAAAGAACGTCCGGGTACAGGAACAAGAGTAAGTTCAGGCGGTGTAAATATTGTTTTTTCTGAAACAAACACACATCACCGGGGCGCAGAAAATTATCGCCGCAGCGGTGAAGTGGACGCATTGCGGATTAAAAAAGAAAATTTCTTTGCGCATCAGATTATGTGGAATGGATGGGTTGATGTGGAAAAGCCAGGCATACATATTATTGGTCACTGGAATTACAGTGATACAACAGTAAAAAATATGTATGTGATATCATCAGCAGAAAAAGTAGAACTGTTTGTCAACAATCAATCGCTTGGATTTGGTGAACAGAGCAGCCGCTTTCTTTACACATTTAAGAATATTCATTGGAAAAAGGAACCGCCAAAGCAATTGGATATGATGCTGCAGGCAGGCAAATATGCAGTGCACAAAAATCAACTGCTGGCGAACCCGTTGCTTTACGTTTGAAAGCAATGACACATCCAAAAGGAATGCAGGCGAATGGTCATGACCTTGCATTGGTTGAAGTGGAAGTGGTAGATGCAAATGGTAATCGTTGTCCTGTTGCAATGAATATGGTTCATTTTAAAATAAATGGCGAAGCAGAATGGAGAGGAGGAATGGCACAGGGGCCGGACAATTTTATTTTATCAAAAAGTTTACCTGTTGAATGTGGAATAAACCGTGTATTAATCCGTTCTACAACAAAAGCAGGATTAATTACCGTAACTGCATCGTCAGAAGGTTTGAAATCTGCCACAGTAAAATTGCAGAGTCTTCCTGTTATTACACAAAATGGTTTAAGCAAACAATTACCATCGTATGGGTTAACCGGAAATTTGCAGCGTGGCGCCACACCATCTACTCCGTCATTCACCAAAACAAGAAATGCAGTAACTATTGTAAAAGCAACAGCCGGTGCACATAGCGACAGTGCATTTGCAAGCTTTGATGATAATGAACTGAGCGATTGGTATAACGATGGTCAGTTATCAACCGCCTGGATTGAATATGAACTGGACAAACCATCCTTAATAACTGAAGTAAACCTGAAGCTGAATAATTTCCGCAGCCGCTCCTATCCTATCCGTATTTTGGTGGATGGCAAAGAAGTGTTTACGGGTAACACACCAACAAGTCTTGGCTATTGTAATATTATCTGCAAACCCTCAACTGGAAAAAAAATAAGGATTGAGTTAGTTTCTTCCAGCAGTTTAACTGGTGCTACCACCACTGAAGTCTCCGGCAAAAAATTAGATGATGGTGTAAGCAGAAATGATGCAAACAGCAAAGGGAGATTAAGTATTATTGAAGTGGAAATTTATGAACCGGTGAAGTAAAACAAAAAGTTAAAGATGATACTATTCTGTTGCAGCAAATATTGACATCACAATAAGTAGTTCCTTTGTAGTATAAAACGATACCTTCTATATATGAAAAATTATCGGTTGCTTTTGGTTTTCATGATTCTATCTAGCACATCCATTTTTGCGCAGAAATTTCAATACAGTAAACCCCTTGTAAGACTACCTTCTAGTGGCGAAGTAAGACTTGTAGCAGATGTTGGCGGCTTTCATCACCTTATTCATTTTTCTGAAAACAACAAACCTGCCATTCATATTTATAATAGTGAGTTACAACTGGTAGAATCGCTTGCGTTAAACTTCATGCTCCCCAAAAAATGTGATATCAGATTATTGCAACTAAAAGACTATTACATTTTATATACCCATACTCAAAAACCAAATATTCATCAGTTTTTGAAAATAACAGGTGATGGCGCTGTCACCAATATTTCACACATTTCAAATAATCCGGCCGATTCATTATGGAACAGAAATACCGCTACTTTCCAAATATTTGATGCAGATAATAATCTCGTTTTAACTTCTCTTACCTATCTTAAAGAAATCAAAAAAATAAGAACAGCTATTATAAGACCGAATTTAGATAGCGGAGCTTCAGTTATAACCTATTTGCTTTTCCCATTCAGCGCTGAGAATGAAGAGCTAAAAGAAGTTACTTTCAGAAACAACTATCTGCATGTTTTAAAAAACAGCAAAGACGAAAATGGGAATAATACACTTACACTGTTAAAACTTGATACAAAAGAGGACAAGCATCTTTACAGGCATTTTGATAGCGGTAAGTATATCTATCTGAACCCGGCCATCCGCTTTAATTCTATGAACCCGAATATCCTTGTCTATTCAATGCTTCGTTTGCCTTATGGCTATAAAGGCTCAGCGCCTGGTATGTTTGTTGCAAGTTTAGATAGTGTATTAACCGAGATTTATCCTGCCAAATCTATACCCGAAATATTCAGAGGCAATACCCTTTCCACCTTTTTGGTTGAAAAAACAAAAACCTCCGGATGGTTAACTTTTACAAACTTTCCCACAAGGAGTGATTACAAAGTACAAATACAATCAGATTTACCAACACCTGCTTATGCACAACTTACAGGTGATTACTTTAGTTACTTTCCAAGTAGTTCCATCACCAACAGTTATGTTTACTATGATAATTCATCAACCAGCAGTTTTACCAATAATTCCAGCAGTGCTATACGCCTGACAGTTTTAAACAGTAAGTTTGAAAAAGCAAAAGACAGTCTTGTAAAAAACAAAGGCAGTTTTAACCAATTGCATCCATCTCCTCATGCTCAATTTTTATTAAAGAATACTCCTTGCTTATTATTAGTTCAGGAACTTGCAGCAAATAAAAAAGGATTGATTATGTTTTATCCAAACGAAAAAGATAAACTTGAATCAGTCTCACTGAACGTTTACCATCCATATAATTACCTGCTGCCGTTGACGCAGCCCGTTGGAGATAAATATTTTATTGTTCCTTACACGGATAAAAAGGAAATCGGACTTCTGAAAGTAACATTAAATAATTAGCATGAAATCTTTTTTTCATTTTGCGGTTTTCCTTTGCATAATATACTCCAGTTCTTTATTAGCTCAAAAACCAAACATCATTTTCATTTTTGCTGATGATTTGGGTTACAGTGAAGTGGGTTGTTATGGCCAACAGAAAATTGAAACGCCCAATATCGATAAATTGGCAGCAGGTGGTTTAATGTTTAACCAGTTTTATGCTGGCACTTCCGTTTGTGCGCCTTCACGGGCATCACTGATGACAGGTTTGCACACCGGTCACACTGTTATTCGTGGTAACAAATCGGTTAAGCCCGAAGGACAAACACCATTACCGGATTCAGTCAAAACATTTGTCAGCTATCTTCAGCAGAGCGGTTATGCCACTGCAGCATTTGGCAAATGGGGTTTAGGCTTTCATCAAAACAGCGGGGATCCGAATAAAAAAGGCTTTGATTTGTTTTACGGTTACAATGACCAGAGTCTGGCGCATGATTACTTTCCGCCGTACCTCTGGAAAAATCATCAGAAAGTTGATCTGTCTGTCAATAAAAAAAATGATTCAATTTATTCCGCTTCACTTATTCAGCAGCAGGCAATGCAATACATTAAAGAATCATCAGACAACAAACCATTCTTTATGTACCTGCCTTATACATTACCGCATGGTGATGTGATTGGCCCGCATGACAGTCTTTACAATTATTATAAACAAAAATTCAAGGAAAAACCTTTAACAGGAGAGGCATTAAAAACAAGACCGCACAATATGATTCCTGAACCGTTGCCACATGCACAGTTTGCTGCAATGGTTGGCCGGCTTGATTTGTATGTTGGTGAAATTGTAAAAGCATTGCAGGAAAAAGGAATTGCGGACAATACACTTATCATCTTTACCAGCGATAACGGACCACACAGGGAAAACGGCGGAGACCCTGAATTTTTCACCAGCAGTGGTATTTTCAAAGGCATTAAAAGAGATTTGTACGAAGGCGGCATACGGGAAGCATTTATTGCATACTGGCCGGGAAAAATAAAACCTGCTGTTACTGAAAAGCCTGCAGCATTGTGGGACATATATCCAACTTTTCTTGAACTTGCCGGAGTAAAAGTGAAAGAAAAACTGACGGCATTTCGATCGTACCATTACTACTCAACAAAGGCAAACAAAAGCAGCATGATTATTTCTATTGGGAATTTCATGAAAATAACGGACGTCAGGCTGTGCGGTGGAAAAAGTGGAAGGCTGTTAAGCTGAATGTAAGTATAAATGATCATTCACCAATTGAACTTTACAATTTATCTGTTGATCCTTCAGAAAAAAATAATGTGGCTGCAAAACATCCCGCAGTAGTGAGCAAGATGGAAAAGTTCATTGAAGGAGCACATGTGTACAATAAAGACTGGCCGCTGCTGAAATCGGAAATCAGTAGATAATAACTTTCAGTCCTGCCGGGCCATGAGCACCAATTACAAGGCTTTGCTCAATATCGGCTGTTTTTGAAGGTCCGGCAATAAAAGCACCAAAACCTGTTTCTGCGACATCAATTTTTTGATAGGCATGGTGCATGGTAGTTACAATATCTTTTTTCTCGATCACAATAATTAGTTGCTGGGCGATAAAAGGAAGTATCCTGTTTACCATCTGCGTTTCACTCACCCAAATCGCTCCATTTTCTGCTACAGCAACCGTTCCACTTATTACGGCCAGGTCAACAGAAGCCAAATCTTCAGCACTGATAAGCGGCAATCCTTCATCATAAGCACCCAAAGTATTTACACCATTCTGAACATAAGATAACTCTGCAGCAACTATCTTTTCCATCTCTCCTTTACCGACAGATTCTATACAAACACCACCGATTGTTTCCAGTACCTTTTTGAATTGGGCTTTTAAATCATCAAATGAAATAACAGCGGATATATCTATAACCGGCAGAGCCGTTGAGGCAGGCTTGCTTTCTTTTATTGCCGATAGTATTTTGTCTTTTGAACTCATCGTTTTTGGTTTTTAAGATACCAGTCCCTGAAACTCTGTTTTGGCGGCGAAGGCATTTCCCGTTGCTTATACCAGGGATTCAGCCGGTTATTGATCATAAACGGCATTGTCTTTAATACCCATCGCAGCATTTTTCCACCGAATCGGTACAAACCGGGTCTTGCCAGTACAAATGCCATTCCTTTTAATCCAACTTTCTTCGCTACAGCCACATGCCCTTGCCTTGTAATTTCCTGTCTCCACTTCCATAGCTGATCATGTATATCAATCTTTACCGGGCACACATTACTGCAACTGCCACAAAGCGATGAAGCAAATGGCAGATCGGCAAAAGCCTTACTGTCAAAGTTGGGGTTGAGTATAGAACCAATGGGACCGGCTACTGATGCATGATAACTATATCCCCCGCTCCTTCTGTAAACCGGGCAAGTATTGAAACAGGCTGCACAACGAATACACTTCAGTGAGTTTTTAAAATCTGGCTTGCCTAATATCCTGCTTCTGCCATTGTCAACAATCACAATGTGCAATTGCTGTCCGGGTTTGGGCTTGTGAAAGTGACTGGAATAGGTGGTGATAGGTTGCCCCGTCGCACTTCTTGCCAGCAAGCGAAGAAAAACAGCAAGATGTTCAGCTTTGGGAATCAACTTTTCAAAACCCATAGAGGCAATATGGATTTTTGCTGCATGAGTACCCATATCTGCATTTCCCTCATTGGTGCAAACTACCACTCCGCCCGTTTCAGCAACAGCAAAATTTACACCGGTAATTGCCAGCTCTGCCGCAATAAATTTTTCTCTTAAATGCAACCGGGCAGCATGAGTAAGATACTTCGGATCATTATTTCCCTTTTCGGTATGCAGATGTTCATGGAAAGTTTCGCTTACATCCATTTTTTTCAGGTGTATAGCCGGAAGTACAATATGACTGGGAGGTTCTTTCCTGAACTGCACAATCCTTTCTCCCAAATCGGTATCCACCACCTCTATCCCTTTTGCTTCGAGGTAATGATTGAGATGACATTCTTCCGTGAGCATACTTTTACTCTTCACAATCCTGCTGATACCATTTTCCTTAATAATCTTGTGGATGATTTGATTATGTTCTTCTGCATCAGCCGCCCAATGCACTACGGCCCCATTCTCAAGTGCTTTCTTTTCAAACTCCTCTAAATAGCTGTCTAAATTAGAAAGGGCATGGTTCTTTATCTGCGAAGCCCATTCTCTTAGCTGCTCCCATTCGGGAAGACTGTGGGCCGCCTTATCTCTTTTATGCCGGACAAACCACAATGTCTCATCATGCCAATCTGTACGTGGACTATCCTTAATAAATTCCTTTGCTAATGTTGCATGATCTTTCATAATGCACCTCCTGCATTTAAAATCTCCGCAATATGGATGGTCTTAATCTTACTGCCCTGTCTTCTGAGAATTCCCTCGATATGCATCAGGCAGCTAACATCAACACCTGTTATATAGTCCACATTATTTGCAGTATGTTGCTTAATCCTGTCCTGCCCCATTCTTACACTAACAGCCTCTTCAAACACAGAGAAGGTACCGCCAAAACCACAGCACTCATCATTTCGTTCAGGTTTCAGCAGTTCAATACTTTTTACCTTCTTTAGTAATTGCTCAGGTTTGGAAAACAACGGCAATACCCTTTCACTCATGGAAGAAAGCCCCAGGCCCCGCTGGCCATGACAACTGTTATGCAAGCCTACTTTATAGGGGAAAGAGGCCTCAATGTTATCAATCTTTAATACATCAACTATAAACTCTGTCAGTTCATAAATAGTGCTTCTTATTCTATCTGCAGCTTTTTTATTTCCATCGTCATGCAAATGATCCTTGATATGCAGGACACAACTGCCGGAAGGCCCCACTATATAATCATAACCGGTAAAATTCTTTACAAAGTTCTTATCGCACCCGTCAGATAAACGGGCAAAACCACTGTTTGCCATCGGTTGGCCGCAACAGGTTTGATTGAGAGGAAATTCAACATTACAACCCAGTTTCTTCAGCAACTCCAGTGTGGCGATACCCACACCCGGATAAAACTGGTCAATATAACAGGGTATAAAAAAGACCAACTTTCATATATCTCTATTTAAGAAAGGCTTTTCGCAATTCTTCTGTCTGTTCCTCTGAAATGGGTACAAAACTTCCTATGGCGGATGACATTACTAATGAACGGGCACTAAACTCAGCCACTTCCAGGTAATCGAACGTCTGCAACAATCCCTTGCCGGCAATCAGCACACAATCATTCTTTATCAGAACGGCAGGTTTCTCAGGAGAAATCCGTTTTGTAATCTCTTCAATATTCTTATACTGAACCCCAAACTCAAGCTGGTGTATGTCTTTGAGGAAAATCCAGCTTTCCGGAATGGTGCGGACATTAATGTTTACACCAGTAGAAGCAAACGACATCAGGTAAGGCGACTGGGTGAGAATGATAGTGTTTATTTCCGGATGCTTTTTATAAATCTCCTGGTGCAGGTAAACCGAACGGCTCGGAACCTTTCCCGGTTCTTTATGTCCGTTCTTAATTTGTACAATATCTTTAACCTGCAAATCCCATCTCGAAATTCCATACGGTGTGATTAAAAAATCATCGCCCTTCCAACGGGCTGATACTGTACCATAAGAGCTGATCATTAAACCATGCTGGCAGGCCCGTTTTACAATACTGTATATCTCATCTCTTAGCTTTCTTTCATCACTGGAATATTCTACATGCTCCTGGTCAGGCATATCGGCGGGTATCATTGCATTTACCTCGTCAATCAGTTCATCACTCAGTTCATTCAACTGGCCTATCTGGCTGCCATAGATGCCTGTTCTTGCACAAAATTCCAGCGTTTCAAAACGCTGAAAACAGTCAGACAAATCTGAACCGCCTACCACCGTTCCATGATTCTCCATGATCACCGAAGAATACCCCTTGTTGAATTCATCAGCAATTTCTTTCCCTAAAGCCTCACTGCCGGGCAATTCATATTCAGCATAGCCGATATGACCACAAACCTGTCTTGCCTGGGATACTATGCTTGCTTTTGGTATCTGCCTGACGATGCTGTAAGAAACCAGGGCCGGCGGATGTGCATGTATAATTGCCTTTATATCCTTTCTTGCCTGGTAAATGGCCTTGTGAAATGGAAACTCAGAAGAAGGTTTATGCATACCGGCAAATGTTCCATCAGGCTTTACACAAATAATATCTTTCTCTGTCAACGACCCCTTATCAATCCCCGATGGGGTTATCCAGATATTTCTATCGTCATCAATAATGGAGATATTTCCACCGCTTGTGGTTGTTAATCCCCTTCCGTAAATTCTTGCAATTGTAATTGCTATTTGTTTTGCCGGATGTTGCAGCAAAACGTCTAAACTCTGATTCATGTAATTCTTTTTATTTCTACAATAGAAGATGGAAAGGCTTTGCCATTCCAAATCTTGTGCATCACCATGGCCGCACCCAACGAAGAAGCCTGGGCAACTGTTGCCGCAAACACTTCCATACCCGGAAAAGCATCTGCCAGCAATTGCATATAGATAGGGTTCTTACTAAATCCTCCATCCACAAATATCCGTTTCACCGCAGCGCCTTTCAAAACAATACTGGTACTTCTTACCTGCTGCTCCATAATGTCAGCAATTAACTGGTGGTATGCTTCATCATAATTCTTATAATCCGAAAGATTTCTTTTTGAAAACCAGATTCGCCAATCATCACTGTACTGCCTGTGGTATGTGTTGACTTATAGGCAGGTTTGAATTTCTTCAGCAACACTTCATCGGCCTTCACTTTTTTGTAATGATACACATCTGTTAGAAAATGTGAAGCCAGCCGCTTTACCTGCTGCTCATGTTCGTTACCCGCAAACAACCGGGAAGCTTTTACCGGGTTGCCTTTGAAAGAAAGATAGCAAAGACAGTCATTGTGCAACTCATAATCAGTAAGGATGCTGTGGTTAAACGGGTTGAGTGTGATACACCAGGTGCCGGTGGATAATAACACAAAGGGTTCCCGGAAGGTAGATAAGTAGGGAACCAGGGCGGCCGAACTGTCATGCAGCCCAACGCCAACAGGAATATTTTCTTCAGTATAGCCGGCCACTTCAGCAACGTCCATAATCGCAGGCAGTTTATCTGCAATTTTCTCTTTCTGCACCCATTCATGGTAACTGTTCTTCTGATAATGCCAAAGGCTGGTATGACAACCTATGCTTGTTAAATCGGTATTGGTTTTGCCTGATAATATGAAGCTCAGGTATTGTGGCAGGTGCAGCGCATATTTCACTTCAGCAAAAATCGCAGGCTTTTCATGCTTTAGCCGATAAAGCTGCATGCCTGAATTCAGGTTTCCCAACACAGGTGATGCAGTTTGTTTGGCAACCTGGCTTTCTCCGCCATACGTATCATAAAACTGTTTCTGGAGTTTAGGCGGATAAGGTTTCAGGTAGTTATACAAAGGAAGTAATACATTTCCTTTTCCATCAAGGTAAACGAAACTGGCCCCGTAACCTGAAAAGTTCACCGCTTTTACTTCAAAGTGCTTTTCGGTAAGAATAGTCTGGAATGTTTCTTTTATCCATTGGGTTAAAGCAGAAATATCCTCACAGGGAAAGCCGTCCTCATCTTTCTTCTCCGGAAGCGACCAGCTTTCTTCA
Organism: Chitinophagaceae bacterium; assembly: GCA_016719815.1. GTDB lineage: Bacteria > Bacteroidota > Bacteroidia > Chitinophagales > Chitinophagaceae > JJ008. Next base: position 264,278 of record JADJYK010000004.1, read on the forward strand.
TGCACCACTTCATACATCTCATTAAAAAGCAACAACTTCTTATTTGTCTTGCCCACATCAAAGATTGCTATGACGGGAATTTTTTCCATCAGAGTCCGGTTGCAATAGTAGTTGTACCTCTTTCTTTAGTAAGTTCTTCTCTTATCTTTTCGTCCCTGAAAAATTGTAACGGGTTAATAGCCCCGCCGCTCCTCAGCCTGGCCTCAGCCACAAGGCTTCTTACATCTGTATGGAAAGTATTCTTCAACACTTCCTGTGCAGCCACCACATCGTTTGCATCTTGTGCAGCGTTTAATTTCACTCTGTCAATCAATAATGCATGTGCATACGCCATCATGATGGCTTCAACCGATTGCAACAAATCTTCCAGCGGGTCTTTTACGTTATGCGAAGCATCAATCATCCATCCCAGGTCTTTAGCATGATTCATGCCCCTTGCATCCATACCCTCTACCAATTCATTGAAGATTAAGAATAACTGATATGGTTTAATACTGCCCACAGTCAGATCATCATCCCCATATTTGCTGTCGTTAAAATGGAATCCGGCCAACTTGCCTTCCATTAAGAGTAAGGAAACAATTTGCTCAATATTGGCATTGGGTAAATGGTGACCAAGGTCAACCAGTGTATAGGCTTTAGGTCCAAGTTTATTGGCATATAGTAATGACTGTCCCCAATCGCCCACTGACATTGAATAGAAATTGGGCTCAAATGCTTTGTATTCCACAAACATTTTCCAATTGTCAGGCAACACCGCATAAATCTCCTGCAGGCTTTCTAATGTGTTCTGAAAAGCTTTACGGAAATTCAGCTGCCCGGGGAAACAGCTACCGTCAGCCAACCACACTGTTAAGGATTCTGAACCAAGCGCCACACCATGTTTTATTACATCAATATTATGTTCTATGGCCTGCTTACGTATAGCTTTATTAACATTCTGTAATGAACCAAATTTATAAGTAAGCGGTTGACCCGGCTGATCCTGAAAAGTATTGGAGTTAACAGCATCAAACCTCAATTCCAGTTCAGCAGCTAATTTTTTTACAGCTGCATAATCCTTTGGAATATCCCATGGAATATGCAGCGAAATGGCACCGCTTGAGCGGTTGAGTGCATGAAGCAAACCTACATCTTCCATCTTCTGTTCAAGGTTACCGGGTTCGCCGGGGCCGGGAAAACGGCCAAACCTTGTACCACCAGTGCCCAACGCCCATGAAGGAATGGCCACCTGGAATTCTACCAGTTTCTGAATAATCGCATCGGCATTTTCAATCTCAGTTTTACTAAAAGAAAATCGTTGCTGGTGTTGCTGCAGGTATTTATCGTTGTGTGATGCAATCTGCTTTTTATCTATTCTCATAAAACTCAATTATTATCCTAAGTTACTAATCATTCATTGTAGCTGTGCGAAACGGAACTATCTGTAGAAGCCCATCGACACACCACCATCTACATTCAATGCATTACCAGTTGACTTATTAAGCAATCCGCCAACAAATGCAAAACAAGCATTAGCTATATCATCAGGCAATATGATTTCATTCAGTAATGTTCTTTTGCATAATAGGAAGGTAATTCATCAATAGTAATTCCATACGCTTTAGCCCGCCCATCGGCCCAGCCACCGGCCCAGATGTTGGAGTCGGCTATCACTGCATCAGGATTCACCGTGTTTACCCTAATTTTATCGGGTCCTAACTCAGCAGCCATCAAACGGGTAAGGTGGGCCTGTGCTGCCTTGGCACTGCCATAGCCGGGATTGTTGGGCCCGGCCACCACAGCATTCTTAGAAACGATGTTTACAATATCGCCGCCAAAGCCCTGTTTGCGCATCACTTCAATACACTTCTTTGACACCAGGAACTGGCCTTTAACGAGAATGTCGTATAACCTGTCCCATTCTTCTATTGAGTGATCAGCTATGGATTTTGAAATACTGATTCCAGCATTGTTAATTACAATATGTACTCCGCCAAAAGCCAGTGAAGCTGCATCAACAGCTGAATCAATACTGGTTGTATCGGTCACATTCAATAAAGTACTGCTCACGATGTCTTTGCCAAACTGTTTTGCAAATTCATCTTTTGTACTTTCCAGCCTTTCGCTGTTGATGTCGTTCAATATTACACAAGCACCTTCTTCTGCAAACTTCTTTGCAATGGCTTTACCAATTCCACCTGCGCTGCCGGTAACCAAGGCTACACGGCCACTGAGCGGTTTAGGTTTGGGCATACGCTGCAGTTTCGCCTCTTCCAGCAGCCAGTGCTCAATATCAAATGCTTCCTGGCGGGGCAGTGAGGTATATTCTGAAACCGCCTCTGCTCCACGCATTACATTAATAGCATTGATATAAAACTCGCCGGCCACTCTTGCTGTCTGTTTATCTTTTGCATAAGTAAACATACCCACACCCGGATAAAGGATTACCACAGGGTTTGCATCCCGTATGGCCGGGCTGTTTGGATGTTTGCAGGTTTCATAATATTCAGTATACATTTTGCGGTATGCCTCAAACTGCGGTTTCAGTTTTTCTTTTACTTCCTTCACATTAGTAACATCATCTGCAGGGGTGAGATTCAATACCAGCGGTGAAATTTTAGTACGCAGAAAATGGTCAGGACAACTGGTACCAAGCGGAGCCAATCTTTCCTGGTCATTGGAGTTAATAAACTGCAATACCCTTTCATCATCAGTAAAATGACCAACGGCCCCCCTGCCCCCCGCTGTGGGGTTCCTGGTGTCTGCATTACTACAGAACCCTCTTAATATTGGAGCAAGCAGTGCGGCTTTCTTAAGCCTTTCTTCTTTTGGCAAAGAATTTATTTTTTGCCCGGCAAAAATTTCTCCTTTCTTGCCATAATTATCTTCAAGATACTGGGCACAACGTTCTATTACCTCCAGGGTGTTCATATAGCTTTCATAAGCTGTATCTCCCCAGGTAAATAATCCATGCGAGCCTAACATGATGCCACGGATGCCCGGGTTTTCATCAAGACATTGCTTCAATTGAAGGCCCAAGTCAAAGCCAGGGCGTTGCCAGTCTACCCAACCAATTGTTCCGTTAAAAAGTTCATGGGTAATTTTTTTTCCATCTTTTGCCGCAGCAATAGCAATGGCTGCATCCGGATGTAAATGATCTATGTGTTTAAATGGAAGAAATCCATGCAGAGGGGTGTCAATTGATGGGGCTTTTGAGGCTAAATCATAGATGCAATGGTTGAATAACTCAACCATTTCATCTTCAAACTGCAAGCCTCTGTATACATTTTTCAGGCTTCGCAGCCTGTCCACATACAAAGCAGCAAGGCCGCTGCGCTTCATTGAGCCCAAATCGCCGCCACTTCCTTTAATCCACATCACTTCTGTTTCATTTCCCGTAAGCGGGTCTTTTGCAATTGCTTTACAGGAAGTATTGCCGCCACCATAGTTTGTTAACCTAAGGTCGGCACCCAGTAAGTTGGAACGATACACCAGCAGAGCCACTTCGTCACCGGCCATTGAGGCGGCCTTTACTTCATCCCATAAATAACTTACATGTTTAAAATTGACTGTTGTGACTGACATAAGTTATATTTTTTTCGTTTTTTGCTTTTTCATGCAGGTTATTGCCACGACCCACCAGTAATACCGATAATACGATAATAGCAATCCCCAGCGCAATGATTGTTTTTGTTTTTTTAGTTACCCCTTTCCATTCTTTCAGTACAAGCCCCCACATATTCGCTACCAGGATGATGAATGCCATGTGTAGTATCCATGAGCTGGGGCCATTCCCTAATTTGCTTTCCCCCATCCCATAGAAGAAGAACTGAAGAAACCATGCTGTTCCGGCTATCGCCGAGAACAAGTAATTTTTAAGCAATGGAGTTTTCTTATTTGTGTAATCACCAAAAGATTTATTTCTGGCATTAAGAATCATACACCAGATAAAATTAGTAGTAAGTCCACCCCAGAGCAACACAACATATATCACATTATTCCTGTACAAAAATTCACCATCGCCGGGATTAGCTGCTTTCCAGGCATCGTTGGCCACAATAGCCATGGGTTGCCCTGCTTCCAGTCCAAAATTGAAACAGGCACTTAACACACCCGAAACTATTGAAACAAACATCCCAAGTGCAAATTTGTATTCAGTTTTGACTGCAGCACCATGCGTATCAGTAGCTGCTGCAGAGGAAAGCTGTTTTTCTTTCATCATTCCTGCCTTACCTGAAACAACAATACCAATGATACAAAGAACCAATCCGGCAAGAATAGTAAGCCCCCACGAAGAGCTAACCATTTCTCCGAACGTATCTTTTCCGGCTGCTGGAAAAAAGTCATAATAAATAGATGGAATTAAAGCGCCAAAAACCATACATAAGCCGAGAATGATGCTGCTGCCCAGTGACACTCCTAGGTATCTTACTCCTAATCCATAAGTAAGCCCGCCAATACCCCAAAGTACCCCAAAGAGATAAGTTATTCCTAATGTAGAACCAGCTGCACCACTAATAATTTTGCCAAAACCAGGAATTGTAAGCCATGCTGCAAGAGGGGGAACAACAAGCCAGGAAAAAAGGCCACCTACAATCCAAAAACTTTCCCAGTTCCAACCTTTTACTTTTTTGTAAGGGATATAAAAACTACCAGATGCAAAGCCCCCTAAGAAGTGAAAAATAACACCAAGAATTACATTCATAAATAGATTTTCATTTTGTCAGGCAATCAGAAAGTGTACAGGTAAAGCTATGAATTACAGCAAGTACCCCATCATGCCCTGTCATGCTTTTTAATAGCCAGCATATCAAAAAAATAATATTTCAGGAAATAATCTTATTTTCAAACCGAGATTGCTTACACTGGAGTTACTTGTATTAAATTTTGATTTATTATTCATTACAAGTACGTAAAAATGGCTGACAGATGAAAAAAAACACTCTTTTTCAATATATTAACATTGACTACCTATCTGCCACACCAAAGTACATGCAACTGGCAAACTCAGTCATAAAAGCAATAGGTGAAGAAAAAGTTGTTCAGGGCGACCTGCTGCCTTCCATTAATGAACTGAGTTTTGAGTTTGAGATTTCCAGAGATACTGCAGAAAAAGGATACAAATACCTGAAACAAATTGGTGTTCTCGGTTCAGTTCCCGGTAAGGGATACTTTGTTAAATCAACAGAAGTGGAAAAACCATTCAAAATTTTTCTCCTGTTCAATAAGCTGGGATCCCATAAAAAGATTATTTATGATTCATTTGTAAAGACCCTTGATGGCATTGCTTTGATTGATTTCTATGTTTATAACAATGACTATTCTCTTTTTAAAAAGCTGATACTCGGACACAAAAAAGAATATACTCATTACGTAATTATGCCCCATTTTATTGAAAGCGGCGATGAGGCCTATGAAATTATTAATCAGATACCCTCCGAAAAATTACTGATGCTGGATAAAATAATTCCTGGAATTAAGGGAAGTTATGCTGCAGTATATGAGAATTTTGAAAAAGATATTTACGATGCAATGGAACAACTAAAAACCGAACTGAGTAAATATCATACTATTAAAATCATTTTTCCAAGAGATACTTATTATCCTGAGGAAATATTGAAGGGCTTTACAAAATTCTGCAGGCAGTATGCGTTTAACTACAAAACAGTACATGACATTTCTATAGAACCAATTAAGGAAGGTGAAGTATTTATTAACCTGATGGAAGAAGACCTTGTGTCGCTGATTGAAAAAATATTAGTAACAAAGTTAAAAGTCGGGAAACATGTTGGAGTAATTTCTTATAACGAAACTCCTTTAAAAAAGATAATTCTAAATGGCATTACCACTATCTCAACCGATTTCGAATTTATGGGAAAAAGGCCGCAGAACTTATATTAAATGGTACAACTGAATGTGCTGAAATTCCGTTTTATGTTACACACAGGGCTTCATTGTAATCCGTGGAAAGGTTCAATATAAATTCAGTATTTTTTCCACTTTCTTCCTTGTCAGCTATACAGCAATAATAAAAATTAGAGCCATTCAGAAAGAGTATTATCTAAAAAATCAGAAAGGCAATCTGAGTAAGATTACCTTTCTGAAAGTAGCGTGGAGGTGACCGGATTCGAACCGGTGTCCAAACATATTCTGTAAAAGTCTTCTACATGTTTATTTTGTTTTGTTATGTCGGGAATTAACTGGAAACAAACAACCGATTAATTCCTTAGCTGAATGAGTCTTAAGCAACCGGCACAGCCTGTGGTTGCAGCAACTTGTTTTGTTTTTAAGTCGGCGGCGGGGCATGGTAACAAGTCAACCGGCCCGGCGGCCCAAATGACTACTTAATCACTGATTAAGCAGCCATGGCATACTGAGTATTGCCATTTATAGTTTTCGTATTCAGATTAAACTGCTAATTACGCAACGCAGTACATGCTTATACTTTCAAAGACCTATGCTGTCAAAACCAAACACCCCCATCAAGAAGTCAGAAGTATGAAATATTTCAACATCGAACTTTCACTTCATTTTATAAATTATAAAGACAAAGAAACTTTCCACAAATTCTAAACCTTAAGTCCTAAACCTATTAGCCTTTCAGCACTACCTCCCCCATCCAAACCAGTCATTACCATTCGCATACAACATTAATGCCAGTAAAATAACCATCCCTGCAATTTGGGCATATTCCATAAACTTATCACTTAGCTTTCTGCCGGTTATCATTTCCCATAATGTAAACATTACATGTCCTCCATCTAAACCGGGTATGGGAAGGATATTCATAAATGCCAGAATTACTGACAACATGGCTGTCATTTTCCAGAACCATTCCCAATCCCATGATGAAGAAAAAATAGAACCCATAGCTTTAAAACCACCCACCCCCTTATAACCACCAGTGCTGGGGTTTACAATAGCTTTAAACTGTGCAATATAATCCCGTAATTCGGTAAAAGTCATTTTTACACCTGCCGGAAATGCCGGGAAAAAGCTATACTTCGTTATCTCCAGCTTTAACCATCCCAGGCTATCTAATTGTTTCATGTTTGTGAAAGCATAAAATCCAATTTGTCCTTCATTATTAACATGTGTAACAAAGCTTGTATCAACACCATTTCTTTTTACCGTTAACAGCACATCCTTATTTTTCTTCGTTTCAAGTATGTCAGACATCTCATCATAAAAGAAAAATTAGCAGAGTCTATCCCTACTATGTAATCATGCTTTCTTAATCCTGCTTTGTAAGCACCGGTAGTATCGCTTACTTTAGCTACTAATACCGGAACACGGGGTTCAATAAATCCTTTTCTTCGCTGGTTTTTGTTTTCAACCAGTTGGCCGATGAAATTTTCTGGCAATTGTAATTCCATTAGTTTACCGTCTCTTTCAATCTGTACATGCTCTGCTGTAATCAATTTCTTTTTAAACCTAGTAAGGTCATACACTTCTTTACCATCCACACCAATAATTTTATCCCCATTCTTAAAGCCAATTTTCATTAAAGTACTGTCTCCGATATGAACGCCATACTTCATAGAACTGGATGGTACTTTCTTATCACCCCACACCATCAGGATAAATGAATAAACAACAAATGCTGTCAGAATATTCATAATAACACCACCCAGCATAACTATCAGACGTTGCCAAGCAGGCTTACTTCTGAATTCCCAGGGCTGTGGTGGCTGTTTCATCTGTTCTTTGTCCATGCTCTCGTCAATCATCCCGGATATTTTTACATATCCGCCCAATGGAAGCCAGCCTATTCCATACTCGGTATCGCCTTTCTTTTTCTTAAAAGAGAAAACCACGGATCAAAAAACAAATAAAACTTCTCTACACGGCACTTAAACCAGCGGGCAGTTATATAATGCCCAAACTCATGCAGAATAACAAGGATAGAAAGGGACAGTATCAGTTGTCCGGCCTTAATTCCAACTTCAGCCCAGTTAATTGCTAATAAATTCATCATCGTTTATTAAAATAAAATCCCGATTCTTATCGGGACCAAACCTGCATGAAGGTTCAGATACTTGTTTTATAACTTAATTATATCGGCGGCAAAATTACGGGCCTCGCCGTCGCTTTCAAAATATTCCTCTAAAGTAGGGTTTGCTATAAAAGGGATCATCTCCATAGTCTTTTCTATCACATTTGTCATATCAAGAAAATTAACCCTGTTGCGCAAAAAAGCAAAGACGGCAATTTCATTTGCTGCGTTCATTACACATGGCAAATTACCTCCTCTTTGCGCTTTAATACTGCCGTCCTCAAACTGCACCATACTGTGAATTATACTTTGCGGGTGAATTACAACCTGTATTTGTTCAGGTTTTAGATTAAATAACCATTTTGCCTCAATCATTTCAAGCCCCTTGTTCATTAGCGTGGCAGAGTCAATGGTTATTTTTGCTCCCATACTCCAATTAGGATGTTGCAGGGCATGCTCTCTTTTTACATTTACAAGGTAATTTGGCTTTCGGCCTATAAAAGGTCCGCCGGAGGCAGTGAGGATGATTTTCTCAATTCTATTCCTGGTTTCACCCACCAGGCATTGAAAAATGGCCGAATGTTCCGAGTCGACAGGAATTACCGGTAATCGGTTTTCTACGGCCAGTTTCATCACAATATCACCGGCAACAACCAAAGTTTCTTTGTTTGCAAGTGCTATTGCTTTACCCGCCTGAACTGCCCGAATAGTAGGTTTGAGTCCTGCATACCCCACAATAGCTGCCAGCATCATATCATAGCAATCCATTGCAGCTACTTCTTCCAGTGCCTTTTCACCTGCAAAAACCTTAACATCGGTGGCAGCAAGTGCTTCCTTAACTTTTGTGTATTTTTTTTCGTCGCCTATAACCACCGCATTGGGAATAAATTGCAATGCCTGTTGAACCAGCAATTCATCATTACTTTGGGCAGTCAGGATTTCAGCAGAAAACAAATCCGGGTTAGCTGCAATCACTTCGAGGGCCTGTGTTCCAATTGAACCAGTAGAACCAAATATGGCAATACGTTTTTGTCTTTTTTCTGAATTCATTTAAAATGATTTCATACAGCAAAATGTGTTAATTCATCTGCGATCTTTCGGTCATTACTAAGCCTTGGTACTTTGTTTTGACCACCTAATTTACCAATTGATTTCATATAATCAATAAATCCATTTTTTCTTATCGCTGTGATTTTCAAAGGCCTAAGAATATTTCCTGCAATTAAATCATCATAATAGGCATTTTTATTTCGTAAAGCGGTATCCAAATCTGCTGCCAATAAATCAATATTTAAAGGCAGTTCTTCAAACTCGATTAACCATTCATGAAACGATTTTCCGGTATCGGTACTTACAAAAGGGGCCACTGTAAATTCTGTAATCTGCAAATTATGCTTTTCTGTAATCAGCAACATACTTGCTTCTACTTCCTCACCGATTACATGTTCCCCAAATGCCGAAATAAAATGCTTGGTTCTGCCGGTTACTACAAGCCGGTAAGGATTAAGTGAAACAAACTTTACAGTGTCGCCAATATTATAGCCCCATAGCCCTGCATTATTGTTAATAATGAGCGCATAGTTTACACCAACTTCCACGTCTTTCAGTGACAGACGGGCCGGATTTTCATTAAATATCTCTCCGGCAGGTACAAACTCAAAGAATATCCCGCTATTCGTGTTCAGCAACAATCCTTCGGCATCCTGTGAATCCTGAAAAGCAAAAAACCTTCGCTGGCCGGAAATAGTTCTATCGTATCAATTTTTTACCAATGCTTTCAAATAGCTTCGCACTGTATGGCTCAAAGTTTACCCCACCCTGCACCATCACCGAAAAATTTGGAAAAAGCTCACCTACCTTCTTTCCGCTTCTTTTAATTAGCTCGTCAAAATACATCTGCATCCATGGCGGAATACCGCTGATCAATGTCATATTCTGATTTATTGTCTCATCAACAATTTTATTCAGTTTTGTTTCCCAGTCATCAATACAATTGGTCTCGTAGGAAGGCATCTGATTCGTTCGCAGATATTTGGGCACATGGTGATTAACGATACCACTCAATCTGCCTGTAGGGATTCCTCCCACTCTTTCCAACTCTGGTGAGCCGGAAAGAAAAATCATCTTGCCATCTGCAAACTTACTATTGCCCGTTTCTGCCATATAACACAGAAGCGCATTTCTTGCAGTGTTAATATGGTTAGGGATTGATTCCTTTGTAATCGGAATATATTTTGTGCCACTTGTGGTTCCCGAAGTCTTTGCAAAATATATAGGCCTGCCCTTCCACAGCACATTGTGTTTTCCTTCTTTTATCATGTCGATCCACGGACTTATTTGTTCATAATCCCGGACAGGCATCGCCTGTCTGAATTCTTCATATGAGTTAACCGTGCTCAACCCGGCTTCTTTTCCAATCAGGGTGTCTCTTCCTGTTTTCAATAAATAGCGCAAGATGACATCCTGATCGGCCAGGGCACTCTTCATCCCCTTCCTGATACCCTTATATATATATGAAGCGAATGGCTTGGCTAAAACCGATTTAATTTTCATTTTTCAAACTTTACAATTGAAAACCAGCTCCTTAAAAGAACATTTTGACTTAACATGGCCGATGACCTCAATCCAAAACCGGGAAATAAGTCATTAAAAAGGCTGTTTTCGTTTAGAGTTTACAAATATAAAGCTTGGAGAGCCAAAACAGGAGGCTGATATTGTTTATAAATCTTTAATTCGCAGTTTGCCACTTCAAATTTTACCCTTACCTTTGCCGTCCTAATTTTTATAGTATGATAGCCGTAGTAAAAGTTGCCGGACAGCAATATAAAGTTGAAAAAGACCAGACTTTATACGTTCCCCATGTAGAGGGTAACGCCGGAGATAAAATTGATCTTGAAGTTTTGCTGGCCGATGCAGGCGGCAACTTGTCTGTTGGTTCTGCAGTAAATGCAAAAGTTCAGGCAGAAATTCTTGACCACGTAAAAGGTGATACTGTGATAGCTTACAAACAAAAAAGAAGAAAGGGTTTTCACAAAAAGAAAGGTCACAGAACTGCCTACACAAAAATTAAAGTAACAAGTATTGCTTAATTCAGGCCAACATCAAAACTTGTTCATTAATTAACTTATCAACTAATAAACAATAAACAATGGCACATAAAAAAGGTGAAGGTAGTGTAAAGAATGGTCGTGATTCCCAAAGTAAACGTCTTGGCGTTAAAATCTTTGGTGGTCAACCTGCTGTTTCGGGAAGCATTATCGTTCGTCAGCGTGGAACTGTTTATCATCCCGGCAAAAATGTTGGAGTTGGAAGAGACTATACATTGTTTGCTTTGAATGATGGTGTTGTTGAATTTCGTAAAGGAAAAGACAACAAAACAATTGTTTCAGTTAACATCGCTGAGGCGTAATGATGATTGCACCTTATAACTTTTGTGGAAAAAAAATTTGGGTGGTATAAAATAATTATTATTTTTACTACGCAAACCCATTTTTACTAACCTAAAATTCTAAAAAAATGGCAACAAAGAAAAAAGCAGTTAAAAAAGCTGCTCCTAAGAAAGCGGTTAAGAAAGCTGCTCCTAAGAAAGCTGCTAAGAAAGCTGCTCCTAAGAAAGCTGCTAAGAAAGCTGCTAAGAAAAAATAAGTTTAAGAAAAGCTTAAACGTTATAAGAAAGTCCTCCGGTTTCGGAGGACTTTTTTATGTTCTGCATCTTATACAAAAACTCACATGATGGGTATTATAGTAATTTAGTGCTATGGACAACAACGCTATTGCAGATAATTTTTCTATGCTCGCCAGGTTAATAGACATACATGGCGATAACTCATTTAAGAGTAAAACCTATGCAGCGGCAGCCTTTACAATTGAAAAACTGACTGTACAGCTTGCGAATACACCCAGAGAAAAATTATTCTCAATAAAAGGCATTGGAGAAAGCACAGGCAAAAAGGTTGTTGAATTACTTGAAACCGGGAAATTGGAAATTCTTGACGAATACATAAAAAATACCCCGCCCGGCGTTATAGAAATGCTTAACATCAAAGGTCTTGGACCAAAGAAAATTAATACCATCTGGAAGGTGATGGAGATTGATTCATTAGGCGAACTGCTGTACGCCTGCAATGAAAACAGGCTCACCCGGTTTAAAGGCTTTGGGGAAACAACTCAAAAAAACATACCACAGGGTATCGAATTTTACTTTTCAAACCAGGGTTATTTTTTATACGCAGAACTGGAAGAAATATTTCCACAGGTAGAAAATTATCTGAAAAGAATTTTTACCTCAGAAAAAGTACATATAACCGGAAAATACAGAAGACAAGAACTGGTTATTGAAGAACTGGAATTCGTGGTACTTGAATCAAATGCTGTTATTAAGCCAAAATTCCAGACTGCACAACCTCCTGAACTCATCCATGAAACAGAAAACAGCATCCAGTATAAGTTAAAGAACGGACTAAAGCTCCATTTGTACACTGGAGGCAATAATATGGCAGCAGAATTGTTCAGAACAACCGGGAATTCGGATTTCTTAACCGCCTTTACTGAAGCATTTCCAGACCTTAGCTTCAATTCGCTCAAAGGTGAATCAGACAAGGCAGTATTTGAGATACTTGATATGCCTTTCATACCTCCTTGCCTGAGAGAAGAAAAAGCTATAATTGATAAAGCCCAAAAAGGCCAATTACCGGCTCTCATTCAGCCTGAAGACATCCGTTCTGTCATACACTCACACAGCAACTGGAGTGATGGTGCAAATTCCATCGGGGAAATGGCAGAAGAATGCATCAGGAAAGGCTTAGAATACCTCGTAATCTCCGACCATTCGAAAACTGCTGCTTATGCTAATGGCCTGAAAGAAGACAGGATTGCAGAACAGCATAAATACATTGATGTCATCAACAATAAATTAAGTCCATTCAAAGTGTTTAAGAGTATTGAAAGCGATATTCTGAACGACGGCAGCCTCGACTATTCTGAAAATGTACTAAAGACATTCGACCTTGTGATAGCATCTGTACATAGTAATCTTGGCATGACAGAAGAAAAAGCGAACCAGCGTTTGCTGAAAGCAATAGAGAATCCATATACCAGAATTCTCGGCCACATGACAGGCCGGCTGCTGCTTAGCAGAAATGGATACCCGGTTAATCATAAACTGATTATTGATGCCTGTGCAGCGAACAATGTAGTTGTTGAAATTAATGCCCATCCCAGGAGACTGGATATGGACTGGCGTTGGGTTGACTATGCTTTGCAAAAAGGTCTACTATTATCTATTAACCCTGACGCTCATTCAACAGACGGATTTCATGATGTAAAATATGGGGTGCTGGCAGCACAAAAAGGCGGCTTAACAAAAGAGCACAACCTTAGCAGTTTTAGTTTACAGCAGTTTACCAAATGGCTTAAAAGTAAATAACGTAACTTTAGTTCTGCAGTTTGATTCACTACATTGAAATGGCAGAGACTTATACAACATATTATCAGTCACCAATAGGCTTACTTAAAATTAGTGGCGCTGAAACATACATCAGTGAAGTGACTTTTTATGATGCTTCCATAAACAATCACCCCGGAACAAACATATACCACCCTGCTTATTAACTGTGTTGAGCAATTAATACAATATTTTAACGGCGAACTCAGGCATTTCGATCTTCCGCTAAACCAGCCTGGCACAACCTTTCAGCAGGAGGTCTGGAATATTCTGACGCAAATCCCTTTTGGAAAAACAATTAGCTATCTGGAACTAGCAAGAAAAACCGGCGATTCAAAGGCGACGAGAGCGGTTGCCAATGCGAATGGCAAAAATCATGTTGCAATAATAGTACCCTGTCACCGGGTAATAGGCAGCAATAAAGAATTAACTGGTTACGCCGGAGGATTGTGGCGAAAAAAATGGCTACTCGAACATGAAGCTAAAATTGCCCATGGAGTACAGACGTTATTCTGAAGATTTTATTCGATCTTTACTTCAACTCATCACTTGTAAAAGCAAACGGTAATAACGATCTGGCATCATCAATAATGTATACATCACCTTCCTGCCCGCTTAAAATTAAACGTATCGGGGATGATGTCCTGAGTTCGTATTCATGAATGGCCTGGCGGCACATACCACATGGAGAGATGGGATGATCACTCTTTACATTCGTACTGTCATAGCTGATAGCAAGTGTTTTAACCGGTACACCGGGAAAAAGTGTTGCAGCAGTTCCAAGCAGTACCCTTTCTGCACAAATACCAACAGGATAAGATGCATTTTCCTGGTTAGTGCCTGTAACGATCTCGCCATTCTGGAGTAAAGCAGCGGCGCCTACATTAAACTTTGAATAAGGAGCATAGGCCTGTTTTGTTACCAACCTTGCTTTTCCAATAATGCAGCATCGCTTTCATTTAAATCACTGCTGCTTTCAAATACTTTGTACGCAAATCCGAACTTTTTTTCCTTCATAATCTTTTCTGTTGAAGACACGAATGCCCCTGACGCTAAGCCAAGGGCATTTAAAAGTACGTTATTTTACAACACGGAACAACCTCTTCCAGCGGGGACCATTCTCATAACTGAACCAAATCAGCCATGCTTTGCCTACAATCCTGTCTTCCGGGACAAAACCCCAGTAACGGCTGTCCTGTGATTTGTGCCTGTTATCACCCATCATCCAGTAATAATTCAGTTTAAATGTATAGTTTAAAGCCTCTATATCATTAACGAAAGCTTTTCCATCTTTCACTTCAAACTTATTACCCTCATAGAAGCCTATACACCTTTTGTATAATGAAATATTTTTTTGTGTAAGCTGCACTGTTCCCCCTTTCGCAGGTACCCAGATACTTTCAAAATTATCTCTTGTATTTCTAAAGTAGTTTGTGTCGTAGGGAAATGTATAACCAGATCTTGAAGAGTCAATCTCAGGTAAAACAGACTTTTCATCCACTCCATTTATTTTTTTCAATTTTTCAACTTCATCAAGGGTAAGATTTGCTTTGTATGTATTACCGCTTACGGTTTGAAAATCGTTAGCCTGTTCATTTTCCTCATTCATATTAAGTGATATTCCCGCATCACGAAGGTCAAATTCACTCAAAGATTTTGCAGAATTAAAAAAGTAATATGTTGCTGAAGTTGGAGAGACATAGGCTTTTTGATTGTTTATATAAAGTATTCCATTAACAATCTTCAATGAATCTCCAGCTATGGCAACACATCGCTTAATATAATTGTCAGTCTTATCAACAGGATGGACTGCTATAGGATAATCAGGATTATTCAATATCTGTTGCCTTCTGGTATCTGACATGGTGCCGTCTAACTCTCTGATCATATCGTAATAAGGCTGTGCAGACTGAAAACCTGGCAAATTAATTACAGTATCGCCTTCGGGAAAGTTAAATACAACACAATCATTTCTCTTAACAGGTGAAGAAAACCATCTGGTATAGGGAATTTTCAGTGCCCCTGAGTAAGACTTTTTGCTGGAACCAAAGGGCATATAGTTGTGAACAAAAGGAAATGAAAGAGGCGTATTGGGTATTCTTGGGCCATAACTCAACTTGCTGACAAAGAGAAAGTCTTTGATAAGCAAAGTTTTCTCCATTGAAGAGCTTGGAATAGTATAAGCCTCAAAAATGAAAGTACGGATCAATGTTGCCGCTACTACCGCAAATATGCCTGCATCAACCCATTCTCGCCAACCTTGTTTTTTGTGTTTTTTTACGCCTTCAGCTCCTATAAATTTTGGGTTCTCTTTATAAGCAAGATAAGGGAAGTACACTGGCGCTGCGAGTGAAGCTGCAGTATGCGCACCAAAAGAAAACCTGCCAAACACTTTTGCAAACTCTATAAAAATACCCGGACTGATAAACCACCCTATAACAGGAATGAATTGCCAAAATACCCAATGCTTTGGTCTTTTTGCTAAATCCTGCATCACCCATGTGTTATAAAAAGGAATATATGCTTTCCAGGATGGGGCACCGGCTTTTGTAAAAAGCTTTGCGAAGCCGAAAGACGGTAAAAAACAATTAATGTCCCAATAAGATAAACGATAAAATGTGTTTTGCGGGCATAAGCCGTGTTTTAATGGCGACAAAAATATCAATATTATTTGCCCGCCGGGATAATTAATAATCAAAGTTTTGCTAAAGCATCCGGTCACTTTGGCATAACACTAAGTATGTACATCTTCTTCAGTAATTGTTTTACCGGATAAAATTACCAGCCGCTCCACCACATTCCGCAGCTCACGGATATTTCCTGTCCAGTTATACTGTTGAAGCAATTTAATGGCTGCGGGTTCAATTGCTTTTAATGCAGTACCATAATCTGTGCAAATATCATTGAGAAATTTTTCTACCAGCAGCGGAATATCGTCGTTCCTGTCATTAAGTGAGGGAACATGAATAATAATTACTCCGATCCTGTGATATAAATCAAGGCGAAAATTTTTTGTTTCCACTTCTTTCAGTAAATCCTTATTGGTTGCTGCTATTACTCTGACATCTACACTTATATCTTTGTCCGCCCCCACCCTTGTAATTTTTCCTTCCTGTAAGGCCCGAAGCACCTTAGCCTGCGCATTAGCACTCATATCCCCAATTTCATCCAGAAACAATGTGCCGCCATTTGCTGACTCAAACTTTCCGATTCGTTGTTTTATTGCAGAAGTAAAAGAACCTTTTTCATGCCCGAATAATTCACTTTCAATCAACTCTGTTGGAATTGCAGCACAGTTCACTTCAACCAGAGGTGCGGCAGACCGGTTACTTTTTCCTTGAATCCACCGTGCCACTAATTCTTTACCAGATCCATTTCACCGGTTATGAGCACTCTTGCATCTGTTGGTGCCACTTTATCAATAGTTTCCTTGATCTTTTGATAGGAGCTGATTCCCCAATCATTTCCTGCACTTTACTTACTTTTCGCTTCAGCACTTTGGTTTCCGAAACCAGGTGCTTTTGTCCATTGCATTCCGGATTGTGATGAGTAGCCGGTTTAAGTCGGGTGGCTTGGAAATATAATCATATGCTCCTTTCTTTACTGCTTCAACTGCAGTTTCAATATTTCCATGGCCAGAAATCATTATCACAGGAACATCCGGATTTATTTCGTTTGACTTTTGAAGAAATTCAATACCGTCCAGTTTGGGCATTTTAATATCACATAATACAAGGTCATACACTTTTTCCCTTATTTTTTTTACCCCTTCTTCCCCATCTGCCGCTTCATCTACTTTATATCCTTCAAAAGAAAGTATTTCACTTAGCGTTTTGCGGATTGCTTTTTCATCATCTATTATCAGAATATCTGGCATTATAATAAAATTTGGGAAACAAAAATAGCTGATTTGATACGAAGTGTTTATTTCCTGTTTACAAAGCAATACCCAGGAAAAAATTGAGGCCGGGTAGAAACCCAGCCTCGTTTTAAAATCCAATATCCTATGAAAAACCATAACAAAGATGCAGGATTATACTCTAAAAGCTGCATCTGTAATAAAATAATTTTATTTAATAGTAAAATTACCTGCCTTAAAAGAGAACCCTGCAAAATGCAGGGCTCGCAGTTAATATTGGCTCAGCAATTATTTAACCTGGTACATCACTTCTTTTACCAGCTTCACCGTCCTTGGTACATCGGGCAGCGCTGCAGCCACAAGGTTAGGAGCATAGTGCAATGGCGCATCGGCAGCAGTGATTCTGCGTATCGGGGCATCAAGATAGTCAAAACCTTCTTTTTGAATACGATAAGTTATTTCTGAAGAAATGGATGCAAAAGGCCATTGTTCTTCCACAATCACCAGCCTGTTTGTCTTTTTAACGCTTTCAAGTATTGTCATCCAGTCAAGCGGACGGATAGTTCTTAGATCGATAACTTCAGCACTGATACCTTCTTTTTCCAGTTCGGTAGCGGCTCCCAGTGCAACTTTCATCATTTTATTGAATGAAACTATTGTAACATCCCTGCCGGGTTTTTTAATGTCGGCTTTGCCAAGTTCAATGTAATACTCTTCCTCTGGCACCTCACATTTTTCACCGTAAAGTTGTTCGCTTTCCATAAACATAATGGGGTCTTCCTCAAACCGGATAGCCTGTTTTAGCAAGCCTTTTGCATCATAGCCGTTGCTGGGTGATACAACTTTTATACCCGGAATATTTGCATATAAAGCCTCAAAAGCGGTGGAGTGTTGAGCACCCAACTGGCCGGCAGAGGCATTCCCTCCTCTAAAAACGATAGGACAAGTTATTTGCCCTCCACTCATTGCCAGCATCTTAGAAGCTGTATTTAATATTTGGTCTAAGGCTAAAACAGCGAAGTTCCAAGTCATAAACTCCACAATCGGGCGAAGTCCGTTTTGTGCAGCCCTACCCCTATTGCAGTGAACCCGAGTTCAGAAATTGGTGTATCTAAAACCCGTTTGTGACCAAATTCTGCAAGCATCCCCTGGCTTACTTTATAAGCACCGTTATACTCTGCCACCTCTTCTCCCATCAGGAATACCCGGTCATCCCTCCTCATTTCTTCACTCATTGCTTCTCTGAGTGCCTCTCTGAATGCAATTGTTCTTGCCATTTTTCTTTATTTATAGGTGGGCAAAATTAAGTGAGATGCAGGATAAAACCTAAAACAGTACTGTGCTTCATTTTATAATGCTACTGCAAAAGGGAATAAATAATTGTATCATAAAAATTACCCCGGAAAAATATATCTTCCCGTAAGTGCCCCTCTTTTACAAAACCGGCTGATTCAAGCAAATATCCAGATGGCTTGTTAGCAGCGAGAATCCTGGCTTCCACACTATGGAGTTTTAAGATTTCAAAACCGTATTTCAAAACAGATACAACGGCCTCCTTCATTATACCTTTTTCCAGAAATCAGGATGTAAAACGTAACCAACCTCAGCCCTGTGATTTTCTTTTTGAAGATTCCACAGACAAATGGTGCCAATAATAACTTCAGGGTTCTCTTTTAAAGTAATTCCCCATAGTACTGTCTGGTTTTTCTCCGCAGCCTGTTTTATCATTCTGATAAACTCTGCCGCTTCCTGCATCCTGCGTGCAGGCTCTTTTCCCAAAAAGGCGAGCACCCGCTTGTCAGAACGCAGAAAAAAAATTTCCCGTTTGTCTTCTGCCTTTATTTCTCGAAGCAGCAACCGCTCAGTAGTTAGTGCGGGGAATGGATTAAACCTGGGGTTCAGCATATTAACATCAGGGGGAAAAATACATCTTTATTTTCTTACTTATCACCGCATATTTGCACTTTCCTGTACGAATAGGGCATAACCGATGGGTTACCTTTTGCTTTTCAGGGAATTAAGGGTTTGTTACAGTTCCGTACTCCCTTTCTCCAACGATAGCCGCCATCTGAAACAGGTTTAAGCAAATTCGCTAATCAAACAAATATAAAATGGTACAAAAAACCTACTACAAGACTAAAGACTATTGTAAAGTAAAATTTTCAATCGCCCCTGAAAATGCTGAAACTGTTGAAGTACTCGGCTTAAATGGCAACTGGAACGAAGCAATTGTGTTGAAAAGGAAAAAAGATGGAAGCTTTTCTGCTGAAATTAATCTTCCGAAAGAATCTACCCATGAGTTCAAATACAGGGTAAATGAAAATAACTGGTATAATGAGCCAGACGCAGATACAGAGGTTGAAAATGAGTTTGGCGGTACAAACAGCGTCATTACGCTTTAATCAGTTTTACTGCTATAACAGGCTTTTATCGTATCCGGGATAACAGAGACTTTGGTGCCGGTCAAAAAATTTCCTTGCATACTTCTAACCAGTAATTCCTGGTCGAGAAAAGATATTGTAAGCAAATAACTGTTTCCGGAAAAATCAATTTTTTTTATTTCACCTTTAACCTGACCATCCTCTTTTGTGCTGATCGCTAAATGCTCAGGCCGAAAGAGGATTTTTCTTTCATTTCTTGCAAGATTATAATTTGCAGCAAAGAAACTTGTGGTTAAATCAGAAAGTACAGTATAATCACCAAAAAGACCGGCACTATATTCTGTTTCCGGTTTAAAATAAATCTCTTCAGCACTGCCTTGCTGAATTATTTTCCGTCTTTCAATACCAGAATCCTGTCGGCCCAGGAAAGTGTATCGGTTGGTTCGTGTGAAACGATGATACAACTTATTCCCAGTTGCTCCCCAATATCATGAATTACTTTTTTTATTGCTCGCTTATGAGCCATATCCATATTTGAGAATGGCTCGTCCAGCAATAACAGTTTTGGGGTAGTGGTAAGTAAACGGGCAAGAACGATACGCTGCCTTTCGCCACCAGACAACTGATTGGTCTTTCTTTTTAGCAAATGATCCACCTGGCATACTTTATAAATCGTCATTGCTTCTTCACCGGTCAGGAGGTTTCTGCATTCTAACTCCTCTTCTACCCTGTAGTTGTTTCGTAGCTCAAAATACTGGCTCAGGTATGCAATTGCAGGATGACCAGGCAGCAGTTTCTCCAACGGGCCGGGCACCCGTACATCCTGGAAAAAAACTTCTCCCGCTATGGGTTGTATCAGTCCGGCAATAATTTTTAGCAATGATGTTTTGCCTGAGCCTGTTTCACCGGCAATGACAATTTTTTCTCCCTCTGCCTGTACAAAACTGGTTTCCCTGAGTAAGGTTATACCATTTTCAATGCGGGAAACATGTTTAACTTCTAAGAATGCCATTGCAAACCTGCTTTGTGGTAGTATTAGTGGCTGGCCGGTTTTTTATTGCCTGCAGGAAGCAGCTTAAAATATGTAACCCTGAAATTTCCGTTTATAACTTCTCCCTGCACTTCTGCTTTACGGACTGCGGCGCAAAAACCATCTGCAGCATGCGGATTGCCGTGGTCATCAAGTGTTGTTCCTTCAACAAAGTATTTTTTGTTTTTAATCTGTACAGCCAAAAGTACACCCGTCTGCTTTCATTCCTAACATGCATTGACCGCAGGCCACTTTTAATACCTGAACCGGTTTGGTGCTATCTGGTACTGTTGCCAATGATGTGCCTGACTGTGCGGAGCACATTGCTGCAAACAATATAAAAGAAATAAGAATACCTGCTATTTTCATTGCTGTATATTTTGTTCAAATGTACCAAGAATGCAAGCAGAAAGCTTATCGTATAACGTTAATTGATATTTTTTTCCAAATACATAAACTCAAGCGGCATTTTATGCTTGCCGGTAATTCCATCTTCTATAAATGGTTTTCTAATGCCTGTATCTGCATAACCGTGGCGTTTGTACCAGTCAATCAGCTCAGAACGAACGGAAATGACGGACATGTAGATAATGCGGCAATTGACAAAACGGGTGTATTCTTCGGCCGCTTTTAATATTTCCTTTCCGATACCAGCACCTTGCCTTTGCGGAGAAACGCTGAACATGCCCAGGTATATTCTTTCGCCCTGTTGCTGCAGGTTTACGCAACCAGTTATTTCGCCGGATTTTTCTACATACTTCAGAAAAACACTTCCCTGTTCATTCATTGTTTCGGCTGTTAGTTCAGGGGTTGATCTAGTATCACCGCCAATTAAATGCTCTTCTGTTGTCCAGCCTTTTTGGAAGCTTCGCCGCGGTAGGCCGTGTTGAGCAGAGCTTGTTATTGCCGGCACATCTGCCGGCACTGCGATATGTATGCGGAGATTTTGAAATTGCATTTTTTAATGATTAAGAAACCGTTGCCTGGTAATTACGTAAAGTGCCCTGTTAGGCAGGGCACTCTTCATTCATTTTTATATTTCGGTTATTTGTAAAAGTTCTTCTTCATACTGTTGTGCACCACCCTGTATTTGCCATCTCTTAACCGGATCTGGTACATATTTTCTATTGCCGTGATATTGGGATTTGAAAGATGCCTCTCGTTGAACGGCTCGAGGATATCGGCTTCTGCCACCACTTCGCCTGCGTCGTTAATGTCTTTTCTGAAAACACGGTAGGTAAAATGCCAGAAGTTGAAATCGCCGTCATCATGCTTTTCTCCGTAATGGTCGTTGAAGCCTTCGAAGATGAGTTCGTTGGTATGCCCTGAATGTTCTTCAAGCCCTTCTGTAATATTAATGAAGTGATTCATTTCGGGATCATCGTGGGTAATATTGCTGTCCCAGATTATTTCCCCGTCGAGATAGATTACAAGCCTGTTATCTGCATGAGTGACATTGATCCAGTATTCGTGTTTCATGTGTATTAATATTGATTTTAGATTTCAGGGCAAATTAGCCCATTTTTTGCATTTGGTTATGACGAAAATTATCCCAGCGGGTGATGTTGGTTATCAGGAGAATGAGTGTTGAGGCTGTATAAGATGAGGTGGATGAGTACTATCATTGGAAAAGGGATGAAAAATGCTGTAACTTATCCTCACAAAATGAATGGTTATGAAAAAGACATTGCTATTATGGCTGCTGCTGAATGGTGTGCTTTGTTATGGCCAGGAAGCAACACCGGGCAACCAGCTAACACGGGAGGATTACCTGAAAAAGAGCAAGAACCAGAAAACGGTGGCGTGGGTACTGCTGGGCGGCGGTGCCGCAATGGCGGTGGCGGGTGGCATTTGGTTTGGCGAATCTTTTTCGATTGACATTTTTGGACCGGATGAAGACAACAGTGAAGGGGCTGCAGGTGCTGTTATGGTTGCGGGTGTAGCTGCCATGGTGGCCAGCATACCGCTGTTTATTTCATCGGCACGGAATAAGGGAAGGGCGGAAAAAGTGTCGATTGGGTTTGTACCGGAACAGTTGTCTGCTATGGCTACCAGATTTTACAGAGGGGGAAAGCACTACCCTGCTGTGGGGGTGCGAATTAATTTTTAGCTTTTATATTATCTGAACGGAAATAAAAAAGCCTGCGGTGCGGTAAAAACCGGATGCGGGCTTATTCAATCTTGATGCCAAAAATTAAAAAGCAGAAAAAATGCATTGCATAAAGGGGCTATATCAGGAGAAGCGAAAAATCATATCATAATATGTAAAATCATCCTTTCGCAGTATTTATTTGTTAATCCATATTGCCATAAAACGGGTTTAACTATATCATTTTTTTGAAAACTTGTTTTTTGTACCTTTTCGGCATAAAATAAAATTGGATATGGCCCGTTCACATCACAGAAAAGCTCATAAGCAAAGGCTGAAAGATTATAAACATGTGCATGAAGACCTTGCCCATGTGCGGCAAAAAACAGGTACCACTTTTGTATTTACGCTGCTTGGTATAGTGCTGGGTGGCACCGTTGGTTATATTGCCACGGGTGGTGCCCTGCTGTGGATTGCGGCCGGTATCGTAGTAATGGGCTTTGCAGGCTACCTGCTGGGTAAGCGGGTGGAAAAGGCCTGATGCGCTGTTACCAGGCTATTCCGTAATCCTCACCATGATTACTGCTGCCGCCCCAAAGGCTGCTGTGCTTCCAGTCGAAATATATTGCATTGATGGGTCCGCTTGTTCTGTCATCAAACGACAGGATGTATCCCATTTTTTTTAATTCGCCCCTCACCTGTTCGGATGTTTTATCTATTACTAATAAATGGCCGGGCCTGGGTTTGCGATCGGCTTTTTTGCTGCCGCCTAATGAAAGCCACAACTGGTTGGTATTAATGTTAGCTGCTTCGGTGGCCTGCTGTACCGTCATTCCAAACTCAACCATATTCAAGAAAAATTGGAGCAGGTTCTGGTCCTGCGTGTCGCCGCCCTGTACACCAAATGCCAGGAATGGCTTGCCGTCTTTTATAGCAATGGTTGGCGTAAGAGTTACCCTGGGTCTTTTGCCCGGTGCCACTACATTAAACGGATTGATTGCAGAGTCGAGTACAAAGCTCTGCATCCGCTGGCTCATACCCACACCTGTATTACCTGCAATGCAGGCGGGCAACCAGCCACCACTTGGAGTGATGGAGACTATCCATCCCTCTTTATCAGCTGCCTCTACAGTGGTGGTGCCGCGCCACAGGCGGTCGTAATATAAGGCCTCCGTTGAATCTGCTGCGATGGAGGAGCCCCGGGCACTGTAAAGCAAAGAATTATTTTGAAACCCACTATTGATTTCAATGTTTTCTTCTGCCTGAATGCTTATATCATGTTTTGGCATGAAGTTGCCGTCTGTTTTATAGTTACTATCTGACAGGGCATTATGCTGCTGCAGGTATTTTTCAAATGGATTTTTGCCATTTCCCATTAAATCATACGGATTGCCGGGAGTAAAGAATATATTTCGTTCGGGGTTTATTAATGCCGCTCTTTGTTTTGCATATTCTTTGCTCAACAGCCCTTTTATTGGATTTAATGGAGAAAAACAGGGGTCGCCGTAATAAAAATCACGGTCGGCAAAGGCAAGGCTCATGGCCTGGTAAACTGTATTGATATATTGAGCAGAGTTGTACCCCATTTTCTTCAAATCGAAATTTTCCAAAATATTCAGCGATTGTAATAACGCTGGCCCCTGTGTCCATTGCTGAAGTTTGTATACATCAATGCCCTTGTAGTTCACCTGTACAGGTTCTTCTTCAACAGGTTTCCATTTTGCTAAATCCTGCATAGTAATAAGCCCTCCTGTTCCAGCAACCCCGCACAAACTCTTTCGCAATGTCACCCTTGTAAAAGCGGTTATAAGCAGCCATGATGGCTTCTTTACGGTTCTTTTTCTGTTTTAATGCTGCCTGTTCTGCAGCCACCATTTTGGTAAGCGTTTGCAGTAAATCTTTCTGCACAAAGATTTCGCCTGCTTCGGGAGCTTCTCTTTTTTCGTCTGAATGCGGCAGCAATACTTTCTTGCTATACGGCCATTCTTTTATTCTTGCTTTGCCCCGTTCAATACTGTTGGCCGTTTGTGCGTCAATGGGATAACCAGCGGCCATTTGTATGGCAGGTGCCAGCACTTCTTTGAGACTCATGGTGCCGTATTGGGCCAGCATGTGGCAAAGACCGCCGGGTGTGCCGGGAGTAACAGCTGCCAATGGGCCATACTCCGGAGGGAAATCATATCCTTTATTTTTGAAAAACTCAGGTGTGGCGCCTGTGGGAGCAAAGCCCAGGGCATTGAGTGCAATCACCTTTTTTTGTTTTGGGTTATAGATGAGAGCCTGTGTTTCGCCACCCCAGCTAAGTACATCCCACATGGTGCAGGTGGCGGCGAGCATGGCACAGGCAGCATCAATGGCATTGCCTCCTTTCTGAAAAATTATTGCCCCGGCTGTGGCAGCCATTGGCTTACCTGTTATGGCCATCCAGTTTTTGCCATGTAAAGGCGGCTTTTGTGTTTGCTGAGCTGATACAGAAATTGAAATAGTTATGACTATACTGAAAAAGATTTTTTGCATACTGCTGAAGTTTCAGTATAAAGTTAAGCTGATGTATAATAAAAAGAAACCGCCCCACCTGGTATTGCAGGCGGAGCGGCCGGTTTATCTTATGTGAGGAATAATTATGCTGATTGTTCAAACTTGAGCAAGGCTCCAGCAGCAGAATAGGTAGCTTCATATTTCAGACTGCCCCGCATAAAATGAGCCTTCCATGTGCCGTCATTTCTCAGCTTCCACTCATACACATTATCAATCGGGAAGCGCTGACGGAAAGCATCAAGTACCACCTGTGGTACAGGACCATCAATGCATATTACTGAATGTGAAGTCTGGTTGCCACTATCATCAAAACCGGCAGAATGACGCTGGCTGCTGTAATTAAACTGTGCTTCAAAACTGCTGCTGCTATGGCGCTGCCATTCAACAGAAGTGGCACCACTAAAATTACTGACGAGGGATGTACGGACAGCCTGAGGCACTGCCGAAGCATCCACTACATTGGCATTCCCGTTACCGGTAGTATTATCATCAATAGCTGATTTTGAACATGCTGTAAATGAAATTGCGGCAAAGGCGGCAAGAATGATTGTGTTTTTCATGACTGTTTTTTTTTCTTTTAATAAATGTTACAATGAATAGTAAGCACCAGATATTATTTTGTAACCACGATTTGAAAAAAAAGTACATTTGCTGAAAATAATCTCTGATGAAACTGTTTGTAGCCGGCCTTCCGTACGATATGGACGACGCTGAATTAGAAGAATTCTTTGAAAAATTTGGTACTGTTACCTCCGTTAAGGTGGCTATGGACAGGGAAACCGGTAAAAGCAAAGGATTTGCATTTGTTGAAATGCCTCTTGAAACTGAAGCAAGAGAAGCCATTGAAGGGCTTAACAATCTTGCCATCGGCAAAAAAACGCTGGTAGTAAAACAAGCCGAAGAAAAACCCGGCGGCGGTAGTGGTGGTTTCCGCAGCGGTGGCAGCGGAGGGTATAATAAAGGTGGTAGCGGCGGCTTCCGCAGTGGAGGCGGCGGTGGCGGCGGCTATAACAAAGGTGGCGGTGGCTACGACAGGGATCGCCGCAGTAAGTACTAAATAATCCCCTGCATGCATAAACTTTTTTCGCTGCTATGGCTTGTAGCTGTGGCAAATGCGGTTTTGGCTGCCGATACTACTCATGTATCCGTTCAAAATTTTAATCTTTCCGATTCTGTAAAAGCAGTTCAATTCCTGGCAGAGTTTTCTGTTTCATCCATGATAAGCAAAAAGGAGGCTGAAATTGGTATTAAAACCGATTTGGTTTCACTTTCATTTGAAGCTGACCGGAAAGAAAAAGAAATAACGTTTGGTTTTCCTGAAGGTGCTCAGATACTTGCGACAGGCGAAGAGGCAGAGCCGGAAAATGATGAAGTGGAATGGAAGTATGACTGGAATG
Organism: Chitinophagaceae bacterium; assembly: GCA_016719815.1. Taxonomy (GTDB): domain Bacteria; phylum Bacteroidota; class Bacteroidia; order Chitinophagales; family Chitinophagaceae; genus JJ008. Next base: position 290,993 of record JADJYK010000004.1, read on the forward strand.
TGAATGAGAAGTACAAACTGCTGTTGTCTATTGCACAGGATTCTGCCAGCAACTTTATGCTTTACTCAGGATATGTTTTTTTACCAAAGGAAAATAAATGGAAACTAATTGCCACTTGTAAAATTCAGGGCCGGTGGAACAGCATACAAAAGCCCTCTGTTTTCTACACAACGGGGAAAAAAAATAAAGTAAATGCTGTCTTTTCTCAGGCATGGGTACAGCGCAATACCGGAAGCTGGAAAAACATGCTGGACAATAAATCCTCTAACCCTGTTATCAATCTTGCTTCGCACCTGGATAGCCTTACCCGCCATGCTGCAGAAATATCAATTATTAAAGCTGCAATCGAAAAGGGATTAACTGAAACAAAAGAAAACAAGGATGATGTTTTTTATAAAATAATATTACAAGGAACGGGACAGCAGGTGAATATAACAGATACGGTAACTGTTTTCTATAAAGGCACCTTATTCGGAACTGGTGAAATTTTTGACCAGACAAGAGACAAACCGGCTACCTTCCCTTTAAACAGACTTATTAGAGGCTGGCAAATTGGCGTTCCGCTATGCAAAGTGGGTGCAACAATTAAACTGGTCATCCCTTCTGCCCTTGCTTATTCAATTAGAACAAGAGCATCAAAAATTCCTCCTAACAGCATTTTGGTTTTCGAGGTGGAGATTGTTGATATGAAGGCGGCAAACTGATTACGCTCAACCTGCATATAGAATATTTTCATTAGCTTTCATGATGTAACATTTTTTCTTATGAAAGCAATGCTTTTTTCTCCATTTTCTTTACAGGCAATATTTTTTTACATCTGCCCAAAATTATGTAACCCTTCACGAAGACTGCAACTACGGTGGCAGAAGTTATTTTCTTGAAGCCGGCACTTACCGCTATTACCAGATGCGTATTGGAAATGATAAACTATCCTGTATACAGATACCACACGGATTCAAAGTAACCATTTATGAAGATGATGAGTTTCGGGGCCGGTCAAAAACATTTACATCCAATGTGGCCTGCCTTGACTCTGTATGGAATGATATGGCATCTTCCATTGTTGTGGAAAATTCAAATTACCAGCAGGGCAATCCTTCTGATTATGTAGTTTTTTACAATGATTGTTATACAAAAGGGTTTTATCGCAGCCTGCGGCCCGGCACATACAAGGGCGATGAACTGGGCGAACTAAAAAATAATATTTCTTCGTTCTATATTTTTGGCAACCTGCGGGTAAGAGTTTTTGTCAATAATGAAACTGCCAGTGGCTATTACAACACCTTTGAAACGACACAAAGCTGCCTGGGCAGTATGTATAATGATAAAATCAGTTCCCTGGTTATTGAGTACAAGCCGTACAACAGTGGAGGGAATACAGGCGGAGGTATGAACAATAACGGAAATTTTGCCACTTTCTATGCTGATTGCAATTACGGAGGTAACGCCATTCGTCTGCAACCTGGTTATTATCCGGGCGAAAAGCTGGGAATTATGAAATATGCAATAGCATCAATCCAAATACCATCCAACTTTCAGATAAAAGCTTTCATTAATAATGACAACCTGTATGGTGGATCAAAACTAATAAACACAAAGAGTTCATGCCTTGATTACAGTATAAAAAATAAGATTGGCTCGCTGGTAGTGGAAGAAAGAAGCGGCTATGGCGGAAATAATAATCTGCCCACAACTGATGCTGTGGTTATTTATACGGATGCAAATTACAAAGGACAGTCTTCTTACCTGCTCCCCGGCTCATTCAGTAAAATGACACAGGCAGACGGATTTCCCGCTAAAGCGCTAAGTTCCCTGCATGTTCCGCCTGGCTTCAGGGTTGTATTATACGAACATGAGAATTTCGGTGGTAAATCGATTACCATTACAGAATCAAGATCGGGATTTAGCTATTCCAGTTGGAACGATAGGGCCTCTTCAATAAAAGTGTACAGGTATTAACATTCATTATTTAGTGCATCTCTCAATGCCCTTACATCTTCCGGATGAATCGCATTATTGCTATAGCTTTCAGCCGAGTTGACAAAAGCAGGATGAATAAACTCCATACGTGAATTTTCTTTTCCCCTCAATGAAGAATGAAACTCAATGCATCCCGTTTTTGCTGCCAGCATTTTTATATTATCTGCCCTTACACCACTGCCCGGCATGATGATAATCCTTCCCTCTGCAGCTTCGTTGAGTGCTGCAATAAGCCCGACCCCCTCGGGGGCAGCAGGCTGCTGACCTGAAGTAAGAATTCTTTCACAGCCTATTTGAATTAATTGTTTCATCGCTTCAAATGGTTCTTTACAACGGTCAAATGCACGGTGAAATGTAATTCGCATCGGATAAGCAGCTTCCACCAATAAACCGTTACGCTTTATGTCAATGGTTCCGTCAGCGTTCAGCATTCCTATTACAATTCCATCGCAACCCAATTGTTTAAACAGCTTTACGTCACTGAGCATAATTTCAAATTCTTCTTCTGTATAAAGAAAATCACCACCACGGGGGCGGATAATCGGGAACAACTGAATGGCAAATTTTTCCCTGCAAAATTGCACGGTGCCGTAAGACGGTGTGGTGCCTCCTTCTGCGAGATTAGCACATAATTCAATTCGGTCTGCCCCGCCTTCAACTGCCGAATTTGTGGTACTGAAGTCAGAAGTAGCTATCTCAATAATGTATCTGGTATTTTCCATATTACTCCATAATATATTTCGCACTAACCAGCTTTTCTGCCTTTCCGTCCTTTACTGCAAAACTGAACCCCTTGTGAATGGCGTAAGCTCCCACTTGCCCTTTCTTATTAATGGCTAGAAACGCAACCTGTATATACTTTGCCTTTTCTTTTTTTATCCTGATAATTTTTTCAACTGTTTTTTTACAGGCAGCTTCTGGAGATAAACCATGCCGCATCCATTCCACTACCGAATGTGAGCCAGCCACCCGTATCACATCTTCGCCCTGGCCAGTAGCCACACAGGCACCCACTTCATTATCAACAAAAAGCCCGGCACCAATAATTGGTGAATCACCCACCCTTCCACGCATTTTAAACCCGGCACCGCTTGTGGTACAACTGCCGCTCAGGTTACCATTCATATCCATCGCCAGCATACCGATGGTATCATGATTCCATTCACCAGTTTCAAGTTTTGCCGGGGCAAAGGGGCCATGTCCTGTTTGTTTATTTTCAACATTAATTGCCGGCGGTTTGTATTGAGAATTTTTCAGCCAGTTATTGTACGCTTCTTTCGCAGCATCAGATAATTTCTGCTCTTCAAGCGGGAATCCTTCAGCAATGGCAAACTGCTGAGCTCCTTCACCAACCAACATGACATGGGGGGTTTTTTCCATCACCCTCCTGGCTACCGAAACCGGGTGTTTTATGCGTTCAAGAAAAGCTACACTGCCACAGTTGAAATGCTCATCCATGATACAGGAGTCAAGGGTAACAAATCCGTCACGGTCAGGATTGGCACCTAATCCCACGCAACAATTCTGAGAAGCCTCAGTAACCATCACTCCCTTTTCAACAGCATCCAAAGCCCTCCCACCCATCTTTAAAACCTCCCAGGCAACTTTATTGGCATCCAGCCCGGCATCCCAGGTAGAGATGACCACAGGCTTACCTTTTATTGGTTGAATTTCCGATGCTGAGATCGCTCTCCCAAACAATAAACCGGCAGAACCCAGTGCCGAGGATTTAATGAATCGTCTTCTGTTGAACATGTTATTGCAATAATCTGCCGAAATTAAAACATTCAAATTCAATAGCATTAAAACATTAACAAAATCTATGAATATCAAAATTGATGTTTAAACATTGATTGATTATCTTTGTATCCTAAACTTAAGAAATGAAAATAGAAATTATATCAGGAAGTCCACGCAATGGTAGTGTAACGCACAGAGCAGCCCTTTATCTGAATGAATGGTTTTCCAAAAATACATCTCATTCAACAGACATTATTTCTTTACAGGAATGGCAGGTGCCACCCATTGAATCCGTTTGGACATCGCCTGATAAAGCTCCGGAAAACCTGAGGCATTTGGCCGAAAGAGTTTTTCAGGCAAATGCTTTCATTTTGGTAACACCGGAATACAACGGCAGCTACTCTCCTGCCCTGAAAAATCTGCTGGATCATTTCCCCAAGCAATTACATAAACCTTTTGGCATTGCAACCGCATCACCGGGTGCAATGGGAGGGATAAGGGCATCACAGCAATTATTATTGCTAGTCCCTGCCCTTCTTGGCATTGCATCACCTAACATGCTGATCATACCTGCAGTGGATAAGAAGTTTAATGAAGATGGTACTTTAGCCGACGATAGTTTCCTGAATGCGATTCATACTTTTACCACTGAGTTCTTATGGCTGGCTGAACGCTTAACAAACAATAAATAAAAAGGAGTATAAAAATGAAACCACTAAGAACAATTGAAGCAATTATAGCACCTCCCCCTGCACACATGGTTGGAGATGGTTTCAGGGTACATGGTTTTTTCCCCGGCGGAAAAATTGGCAAACAAAGAATGAGTCCCTTTTTCCTGATGGACTATAATTCTAAAATTGATTTTCCACCTGCAGACAATCCCCGTGGGGTAGGTGTGCATCCGCACAGGGGCTTTGAAACAGTAACCATTGCTTATCATGGCAAAATTGCCCACCACGACAGTGCCGGACACAGCGGAGTGATAAGCGAAGGCGATGTACAGTGGATGACAGCGGCATCAGGTGTATTGCACAAAGAATATCATGAAGAAGAATTCAGCCTGAAAGGCGGTGCTTTTCAGATGGTGCAACTGTGGGTTAATCTGCCTGCAAAGTATAAAATGACTGCACCTAAATACCAGGAAATTCCCAATGCAACGATGGGAAAACATTTGCTGGATGATGGCAATAGTTATATTGAAGTAATCGCCGGTGAATACAATGGAACAAAGGGCCTGCCACCACTTTTACTACAGTCCACCTGCAAAATGCAAAACTAAAAAAAGGCGTTTCGGCTTCATTCAGCTTCCCTTCAAACTACAATACAGGAATGCTGCTTATAAAAGGCAGTGCAGTAATAAATGGCAGCAGTGTCAGCACCGACCAATTCGTTCTTTTTAATAATGAAGGAGAACAAATAAACATTGAAGCAACTGAAGATGCCACAATTCTGGTTCTTTCAGGCGAACCGATAGATGAACCCATTGCACAATACGGCCCTTTCCTGATGAATACATGGCAGGAAATTGAACAGGCCATTCAGGATGTGAATACCGGAAAATTTGGAGTACTGGAAGATTAGTTAACTGTACAGATTTAGCCAGAAGCAATATTTATGACTCCTGGCTATTTCTTTTTTCTATGAACTTTTCGAGGCTCTTTCTCGCATTCTGCTGAATACGTTTCTTCATAAAGTTTGTCCAGCCAAAAATACTCCCTTCCAGCCTAAAGCCTGGGCGGCCCATTTACTTAATTTAAAGGCATCGCTGTGTTCGATAATTATGCCGTCTTTCAACCGCATATGTGCTTTAATATGGTTAACCACTTTACGGCCGGTTTTTGAAAAAATATAACTGGCTGTCCAATTGCAGGTGGCATATTCCTCATCAAGCAATTGGATGTTTGAAAAACTGAGCCTGAAATCAAAAGCATTGCGGCAGAGCATTTCCCACATGGCTTTCACATCATCGCCTTCCAGCAGACCAAAGGCCGGGTCGCTGAAAACAATATCATCGCTCAGGCAACTGTTCATCGTTTGGTGGTCGAGTTTTTGAAAAGCAGATAAAACTTTTCAATAATCTTCGCATTCGTTTGCATAAATTAACTGGTGGTTATTGGCTAAATTAGCACAATAAAACTAAAGACAATGCGGTTCCTCTTTACGATTTGCCTGCTTTTTGCAGCCACCATCATTTTTTCACAAGAAATAAATATTATTCCGAAACCGGTTGAAATAATGAAAGCGGACGGCACTTTCTTATTGACAAGAGAAACATTGATAGTGTGCGATGAAAAGATAGAAGATGCTGCACTCTTTCTTAAAGATTATCTGAATACACAATACAGTTTGCAACTGCAACTGGCCAGGCACAACAGAGAATCTAAAAATGCAATTTTGCTTATTAATGGTGAAGACCAGGATAAAAAAGGACTCTACGAACTTGCCTGCGACAAAAATGGGGTAGTGATTGGTGGTGACACAGAAGGTGTATTCTACGGTATTCAAACCTTCATTCAATTACTGCCAGCAACAAACCCGAAACTCAAAACCCAAAACCTGCAAATACCTCAACTCACAATCTTTGACTATCCCCGCTTCGCCTACCGCGGCATGCACCTCGATTGCAGCCGCCATTTCTGGCCGGTTGATTTCATTAAGAAATACATAGACTACCTGGCCCTGCACAAACTCAACACTTTTCACTGGCACCTGACTGATGACCAGGGCTGGCGTATAGAAATTAAAAAATATCCAAAGCTTATTTCTATAGGTGGCTGGCGTAATGGTACTATCATAGGCCGCTATCCCGGATCCGGAAATGACGGATTAAAATATGGTGGCCATTATACACAGGAACAAATAAAGGAAATTGTTAAGTATGCAGCCGACCGTTACATTACCGTTCTCCCTGAAATCGAAATGCCTGCTCATGCCTCGGCGGCAATTGCGGCTTATCCTGAACTCAGTTGTTTCCCGGATGAACAGACTATAAACTTCTATCCCAAACAATGTGCCTGGAGTGGCGATAAAAACGGCAAACAGGTACAGCAAACATGGGGAGTGTTTGATGATGTGTTCTGCGCCGGACAGGAAAATACTTTCAATTTTATGCAAGATGTGATGGATGAAGTGCTGGCTCTCTTTCCTTCAAAATACATACATGTAGGGGGTGATGAATGCCCGAAAGAAAACTGGAAACGATGCCCCAAATGCCAGCAGCGTATCAAAGACAATAAGCTTAAAGATGAACATGAACTGCAGAGCTATTTCATTCAGCGGATGGAAAAATACCTGAACAACAAAGGACGTACGCTTATTGGTTGGGATGAAATACTCGAAGGTGGTCTTGCCCCCAATGCGGTGGTGATGAGTTGGCGGGGCGAAGCAGGCGGCATAGAAGCGGCAAAACAAAATCATGATGTGATAATGACACCGGGCAACCCGGTTTATTTCGATTTCAGCCAAAGTGAAAATGAAGACAGTGTAACCATTGGCGGTTTCAATCCCATTGAGAAAGTATTTGCTTATAATCCTGTACCCAAAGAACTGAATGCCGAACAGGCCAAGCATATACTTGGTGCACAGGCCAATCTGTGGACAGAGTATATAGATAACACTAAGAAAGTAGAGTACATGATTTTCCCCGTATGGCAGCACTAAGTGAAGTGTTGTGGAGCAAGAAGGAGAACAAGGATTATAAAGATTTTGAAAAAGATTGGCAGGACAATTTAAAAGATATGATTTATGGAAAGCAAATTACAGTAAGGCGTTTTATGATTTGAAGGCAACAGTTACCCCTGATGAATTTAATGATGGAGTAAAGTGGAAAATTGAAACAAACTTCAAAGACGGATTTATTGGCTACACACAAACAAAAGGGGCTAATACTCCAAAACTATATACAAAACCTTTACAAATAAAAAAATCTGATAGTAAGCAGGTCTGCTTATTTGTTGGTAACAAGCCGATTTCTTGTGTTAATCAAACATTCCACTTCTCCAAAGCCACCGGCAAGAAAATCACACTCACAACATCCCCATCCGGCAAATATCCCGGCGATGGCGCATTCACTTTGGTAAACGGGGTGATTAATGAAAAAGGCATAGCCAAAAGCAAGGAGTTTCTCGGCTTTAGCGGTACTGATTGTGAAGCCATCATTGATTTAATAAAACCTGATACTATCAGTAAAGTGGTTGTACATGGCCTGCGCCAGGAAGGTAGCTGGATTTGGCAACCGCAAACACTAGAAGTTTTTGTACCGGATGATGCCGGCGAATGGAAATCCCTTGGCACTACCAGTGAATTTGCGGGAAAACAAATGGCACTATGACTTTTTCTTTCAAATCTGTCAAAACACAAACGGTTAAAGTGCTGATTAAGAACTGGGGCCAAATACCAAAAAGAGAATCCAGGGGCTGGAAACAAAGCCTGGTTATTTGTTAATGAAATTGAGGTGAACTAGTTTTAAAGTATTTATCCAAAAACTGCATTAACCAGCAAAAAACCGCATAACCCTTCATTATAAAATTTTACATTTGTGAAGAAAAATAATAAGCAAATGGCACAGAAAGCTGCAACAATTGATCTCACCGACAGTTTTGAAAAAATACCAGTAAAGATTTTTAATACCCCGAAGGATGGGTCCCTCTTCGTAGCAAAACAGATTGCTGGTATTATCAGGGAAAAACAGAAGAAAAAAGAAAAATGTGTGCTTGGACTTGCAACCGGCTCCACCCCTATTACCCTGTATGCAGAACTGGTGCGCATGCACAAGGAAGAGAAATTAAGTTTCAAAAATGTTATCACTTTCAACCTCGATGAGTACTACCCGATTGATAACGACGCCCTGCAAAGCTATAATCGCTTCATGCGGGTAAACCTGTTTAACCACATCGACATTAATCCTAAAAACATACACATCCCCAATGGGGAAATAAACAAAGATGATATTAAGGAGCATTGCCGCCAGTATGAAAAAATGATTAAGGAAGCAGGCGAAATTGATGTGCAGATACTGGGGATTGGTGTTAACGGTCACATAGGTTTCAATGAACCCGGCTCCGGATTAATTTCTAAAACAAGATTAACCACATTGGCCAATTCTACCAGGATTGCTAATGCGTATGAGTTTGCCAATATCTCGCAGGTTCCCCGGCTCGCTATTACGATGGGTATAAGCACCATTATGCAATCAAAAAAAGTATTGCTGATGGCATGGGGCAATTCAAAAGCCCCGGTCGTTAAAAGCAGTTGAAGAAGATGATACAGAATTCGTACCGGCATCATTACTGCAAAACCATGACGATGTAACCTTCGTTGTAGATAACGCTGCTGCTGCTGAATTAACCCGCATCAAATCGCCATGGCTTACAGGTGATTGCGACTGGACCGAGAAAATGATTAAAAAAGGCGGTGGTTAATATGGCACTGAAGTTAAAAAAGCCTGTACTCAGTCTTACCAATACCGACTACAACGAATATGGCTTAAGCGACCTCTTAGTTGAAAAAGGAGAAGCCTATGAAATAAATCTTCAGGTTTATTACATGTTGCGTGACTCAATTACCGGCTGGCCCGGAGGAAAGCCTGATGTTGATTTACCTACACACCCGGAACGGTCAACTCCTTATCCCAAAAAAGTGGTAATTTTTTCACCACACCCCGATGATGATATCATTAGTATGGGGGGCACATTTCAGCGGTTACATGACCAGGGCCATGACGTGCATGTCGGGTATCAAACCAGTGGCAACATAGCTGTAACTGATGAGTTTGTGACCCGTTTTCTTGATTTCGCTGTAGGGTTTGAACAGATTGCAGGAATAGACACAAGCAAATCTGGAAAAATTCTCGATAATGCCCGCAAATTTATTGCGAAGAAAAAATCGAACCAGGTTGATACCCCGGTTATCCGTGCCATAAAAGGATTGATACGCCAGGGCGAGGCAAAGGCTACCTGCCGCTATATTGGTATTAAAGAAGAGAATGTGCATTTCATGAACCTTCCGTTTTACGAAACAGGTACTATTGAGAAAAAACCGATGAGTGATAAAGATGTGAAGGTGACAATGGAAATGCTGCGAAAAATAAAACCGCACCAGGTATATTGCGCTGGTGATTTTGCAGATCCACACGGTACACACAAAGTTTGTTTTAATGTGGTGCTTGAAGCCTTAAAACGAATTAAAGCGGCTGGCGATGTTTGGATCAGCGACTGCTGGCTCTGGCTCTATAAAGGGGCCTGGCAGGAATGGAATGTTGAAGAAATTGAAATGGCCATACCCATGAGTCCTGATCAGGTACTGAAGAAAAGAAACGGCATTTTCATTCATCAATCGCAGAAAGATATGGTACCCTTCCAGGGTAGCGATTCACGGGAATTCTGGCAAAGAGCTGAAGAAAGAAATGCCGCCACAGCGGCACTGTATGCCGACCTTGGTCTTACACACTATGCAGCAATGGAGGCATTTGTAAAGTATCAGTATTGATAATAATCGTTCGGAAAAAGAAAAAGCCTCCACTGAAACTGGAGGCTTTTTTCGTGACCCCGTCAGGATTCAAACCTGAAACCTTTTGATCCGTAGTCAAATGCTCTATTCAATTGAGCTACGGGGCCATCAATAATGGGGCTGCAAATATAGGGCAAAATACCAAGTTACACAAGAGGTTTCTGCAGAGGTTTCTTTCATTTTCTGCTCAACCTAAGCAGTAGTTCCGGCTCATTGGTTGTTATATAATCAAACTTACTTACAAGCAGCCATTCTAAATCCTGCTTTTCATTAACTGTCCAGGCATTCAGCAGTATTTTTTGCTTCCTTGCTATTTCAATCCACTCAGGCTTCTTTTTATAAACAGAATAATGATAGTCAGCACCGTTAATACCTTCATTCTTTAATTCCTGCGGCGTTTTGTTTCCTTCCAGGTACTGTACTATAGCTGCCGGATCTTTTTCCCTGATTTTTTTCAGCATATCAAAATCAAAACTGATGTAGCAAACCATCTTTTCTGCATTCAGTTCATGTACCAGGTTTACCACCTTCTCTGTTATAAACATAGCCCTGTCCTTGCTGACATCAGAAGGTTTTATCTCTATAACCAGCATCGTTTCCTTGTTGTCAGCAATTCCTGCCATAATATACTCCCGTAAAGTTGGAAGCATTTCACCATTTGGAAGTTTTACAGAACTAAGCTGTGTATACATTGATTTATCAACACGCATTTTATTGTAATCCGGGTCGTGATTAACAACAAGCGTATCGTCAGCAGTCATTCTTACATCAAACTCCGAGCCGGCACAGCCTAATGCAATTGCCTGTTTTAATGAAGCAATTGAATTTTGTGGCAGATTATTCTGCTTCCAGGCACCACGATGCGCCACAACAGTATTATTGGCAAAGCCTGCTTTTCCTGAATACGTTTTTTCTGTCATCTTACATGATACTGTAAAAAGAATAAGAATAATTCCAGCAAGGTAGTTCTTAGCCAAGATGCTTTGATTTAACATGGCAAAAATAGGACCTGCTATAATGGATTGTACAAACATCTCTTTTTTATTTCTGCCGGCAGTCATACATTTGAAAGAAATTAACTTTCCCTTACTAAACAAATGAAAATATCTTTCTGGTCAGTCGGCAAAATACATGAGCCGTATATAAGAGCAGGTGTGGAAGATTTTACCCGCCGCATCTCAAGGTATTATAAGGTTGACTGGAGGCTTATCTCTGCACCTAAAAATGCAGGGATGCTTAGTGAAATGGATTTGAAGAAGAAAGAAGGAGAGATCATCCTGGAATGGCTGTGCAAAGACGACTACCTGGTAGTACTCGACGAAAGGGGTAAACAACTGAGTTCAGAAGGACTGGCAACTTTTATACAGGCAAGAGCAAATGAAAGTAGTAAGCAGGTTGTTTTCCTGATTGGCGGTGCATTTGGTGTAAGCGATGAAGTATTGAAACGATCCGACTTTAAATGGAGCCTGTCGCAATTAGTATTTCCGCATCAGTTAGTGCGGCTGATCCTTGCCGAGCAAGTGTACCGGGCCTGCAGTATTTTAAAAAATGAAAAATATCATCATAAATAATTATTCGGATTTTTTGAGTTAGCAAATAGATTGAAACCATGGATTTATCAATTACACTTATCATTATAATCATTACTTCGCTTATTTCTTTTGGCGGGTTCAGCAACAACAAGATTATTAATGATATGATTTTTTACCCGCCTGCAGTTACGCAACAAAAACAATGGTACCGCTTTTTCAGTTGTGGGCTGATACATGCCGATACCGCTCACCTCATCTTCAATATGCTGTCATTGTACCTGTTTGGCGAGTTTGTTGAAAACAGCTTTGCCAGCCCGATACTGTTTGCAGAGAAGGGGAAAGTACTCTACCTCGCTATGTATGCATTAGCATTATTTGTTTGCCTCATACCTACATTTATAAAACACAAAAATGACTATTACTACCGGAGCCTTGGCGCATCAGGCGCTGTAAGTGCGGTTGTATTTGCCGGAATTCTTTTTGATCCAACTGCGAAAATGGGTTTCTTCGTTATTCCGCCAATCATTCCGGGTTATATTTTCGGGCCACTGTATTTACTCATATCCACATATCTGGAAAAGCAAGGAAAAGATAATGTAAATCACTCAGCACACATTTGGGGAGCAATATTTGGAATCATTTTTATAGTTGCAGCCGCCGCCATTTTCAAAACAGATTATCAGCCGCTGGAGCAATTTGTACTTAAAATAAAACACAGTTTAGGGAACTAATTTAACATTCAGACTTCTGACAGTCCTATCAGTAATTTTAAACCTTTCATCAATACGGTAACCCACTACCCATATGATGCGTTGATTACTCTCAAGCACCCATACCTTTTCTTTTCTGTTTTTGAAAGTTTAAGATCAATTAAGAACCGGGCAACCTTCTTTTTTTCTTCATCCCCAGCGGGTAAAAATAATCTCCTGTTTTCCATCTGCGCAGCAGTAACGGGAAAGTGATGTCTTTCAAATCAAGTGAGGCTGCCTGGTTGCTGGCTGCTGGTCGCTGGTTGCTGGCTACCTTTATCCCTAATTTTCCTAAAGAAAATAGAAGCTCTGTATCTCCTTCTTCTATTACAATATTCCCGGAGACTTCACCGCTTACCGGACTTATGATAAACCAATGCCTGTACCTGATAATATTATAAGTTTTTGAAGGCGATACGATATAACTGCCTGTTTCGCTGACAGAGAGCTTAATTACTTCGTCAACCTGTTTTTCTGTAAACCCGTAAGGAGAAATGATTTCATAAATCAATGCCCGGTTTTTATATCCCATCAGCTGCTTAACCGGAATGTGAATTTCTTTGCCTTTAACCTTACACAGCTGTTTCTTCAAATCTCCAAACATTAACAGGTACAATCTTTCAATCTCTTTAATCCGGCTGATGTTATTTATCAGGTTCTCATTCACCTGCGGATAAACTTTTGCAATGGCAGGCAACAGTTCATTCCTGAAAAAATTTCTGGTGTATTTGGTTGACTGATTTGAAGAATCCTCCACATAAGACAGATTGTTAACCTTAGCAAAGGCGAGCAATTCCTTTTTTGTAAAATTGAGTAACGGCCTCCTGATATAACCAGCCTTTTCCGGTATGCCTGTTAACCCATGCAAACCTGTTCCCCTAAAAAAATTCATCAGCAAGGTTTCATTATTATCATCTGCATGATGGGCTGTGAGCAGATAGTTGTTTAGTTGGTTAGTTGATAGGTTAACAAGTTCGGAGAACCAGTCATACCTGAGCTTCCTCGCAGCTTCCTGTATGGAAAGCCTATTTTCTTGTGCAAATTTCTCTGTATCGAATCTCTTAACCTTTACTTCTACTTCATACTTCTCTGCCAGGCTTCTTACGAAGGATTCATCCCTTTCGCTTTCTTCGCCCCTTAACTGAAAGTTGCAATGAGCAATAACAATATCAAATCCCGCCTGGTGACACAGTTCACATAACACGACAGAATCCACACCACCGCTTACGGCAAGCAGCAGCTTATCTTTTACTGTAAAAAGATTCTTCTTCTTCACTTCTTCTATAAACTTATTAAAGCCTTTTCGCTTCTTCCATTCCCTTCTCATATACTTTTATGGCATCTGCTTCCCGGCCATTTCGTTCCAGCAGTTTGGCCAGGTGATAATAGCTGCCCACATAACCCGGCTCCCGGTTCAGCAATGTTTCAAACAACTGTCTTGCCTGTACATCGTCACCCAATTTAATGTACTCCAATGCCAGGGCATGCTGCAAAAAAGAATCTTCCGGCATATCAACCAGCATGGCCTTTATTTTCCCAATCCTGTCCATCAAAAAATTATCAATTAATAATGTTTATTTATCCGTGCCTCCCCTTATCTTTGCCTTAGTTGCATAAACAACTATTTTCTAACGATTAACTATTCAGAAATGAAAATCCTTGTTTGCATTAGCAAAACGCCGGACACAACGGCAAAAATAGCCTTCACCGACAACAACACGAAATTCGACGCCAATGGCGTGCAGTGGATTATCAATCCATACGATGAGTGGTACTCACTTGTTCGTGCCATTGAACTGAAAGAAGCAGACGCTTCTGCAGCTATTCACCTGGTAACCGTTGGCGGAGCCGATGCTGAACCCATCATCCGCAAAGCCCTTGCCCTTGGCGGCGATGAAGCCATCAGGGTAAATGCCGATAGCAGCGACAGTTTCTACATCGCTTCCCAGATAGCCGAGGTAGCAAAACAGGGCAGTTACGATTTAATTTTTACAGGGAAAGAAACTATTGACTACAACGGCTCTTCGATAGGCGGTATGGTAGCCGAACTGCTCGATTTGCCTTATATATCGCTGGCAACAAAATTTGAACTGTCTGGAAAAAAAGCAACAGTTACAAGAGAAATAGAAGGTGGCGAAGAGGTAAACGAAGCCGAACTGCCGCTGGTTGTAAGCACACAAAAAGGCATGGCCGAAGCAAGAATTCCCAATATGAGGGGAATTATGGCAGCCCGTACCAAACCGCTTAAAGCAGTTGAACCTGTTGCCGCAGAAACACTTACTTCTGTTGCCGCCTTTGGCCTGCCTCCGGCAAAAGTTGGTGTTAAACTGGTATCTCCCGATAATGTGGATGAACTGGTGCACCTGCTGCACGAAGAAGCAAAAGCGATATGAACCCTTAACCCAAACTCAACCTCAATTCAAAAAATATGTCAGTTTTAATATATATAGATACGGCTGAAGGTCACATTAAAAAATCATCAATCGAAGCAATTTGTTACGGCGCAAAAATCGCAGAACAATTGGGTACAACTACCGAAGGCGTAGTACTGGGTGCTGTTAACGACGATGTCGCTGCCCTGGGAAAATATGGCGTAAAAAAAATACACCATACCACTGGCGATGCTTTCAGTCAGTTTGATGCGCAGGTTTATACAAAAGCAATTGCAGAAGTAGCTGCCACAACAGGAGCAAAAGTAATCGTCTTCTCAAATAATATCAGCGGTAAAGCCATTGCCCCACGCCTTTCTGCCCGCCTCAAAGCTGGTTTGGTTGCAGGTGCTGTGGCTTTACCCAACACTGACAATGGTTTTACAGTAAAGAAAAATGTTTTCTCCGGAAAGGCGTTTGCTAATGTAACAGTAAATACCGAAGTAAAAATAATTTCCCTAAGCCCGAATGCTTACCAGGTGGTAGCCGGCGAAGGAACTGCAGAATTGGTTACCGCAAATGTTGCTGTCACACCCGGAAAAGTTACCGTAACCAATACCTCCAAAGCTTCAGGAGATATTGTTCTTACCGAAGCTGAAATTGTGGTCAGTGCCGGCCGGGGTATGAAAGGACCAGAAAACTGGGGCATGATTGAAGACCTCGCAAAAACATTACATGCCGCCACGGCCTGCAGCCGCCCTGTGGCCGATGCCCACTGGCGTCCGCATAATGAGCATGTGGGACAAACCGGTTTTGCCATTGCCCCTAACCTCTACATCGCTATCGGCATATCCGGCGCAATTCAACACCTCGCCGGTGTAAACAGAAGCAAAGTAATTGTAGTAATAAATAAAGATCCCGAAGCCCCTTTCTTTAAAGCCGCAGACTACGGCATTGTCGGCGATGCTTTCGAAGTGGTTCCTAAACTGAACGAGGCAATAAAGAAACTTAAAAGCACAGCCTGATACAATTGATTTGTTTTTCGTAAAGCCTTTCCTTAACCGAAAGGCTTTATTGTTTTATATTTGTCATTGAACAAACTAGACAGGTGAATGAAGAAGATAGAGCTGGAAATAGTTGCCCTTTCACATAGCATAACACAGACACACTCCTACGCCGTTGTATTGGGCGAAGTGGATGGTGTAAGAAGATTGCCAATAGTTATCGGCGGATTTGAAGCCCAGGCCATTGCCGTGGCGTTGGAAAAAATGCAGCCAAGCCGTCCGCTTACCCACGACCTGATTAAAAATTTCATGAATTCATTTGGGGTTACACTGCATGAAATAATCATCTGTGATCTGCAGGAAGGCATATTCTTTTCCAAACTGGTTTGCTCCTCAGACCATGACACAATAGAAATTGATTCCCGCACTTCTGATGCACTGGCCCTTGCTGTTCGTTTTAGCTGCCCGATATACACATACGAAAATATTCTCGATAACGCCGGTATCCTGATGGAAGAAACGGAAGGCGAAAAGAAGAAAAAAGAAAAACAGGAAGCATACGTAGAGGATGATGTCCCAACCGGTAATGAAGATCTGAAGACAATGACACTGGATGAGCTAAACACCCTGTTGAATGATGTTTTGGATCAGGAAGATTACGTCAGGGCCATTGCTATCCGTGATGAAATAAACAGCCGAAATAAAGGGAAGAAATAACTTTTTTCCTGCAAAAAAATTGTCGCCCCAATGGGGCTTTAAACACCTCTTTCAAATTTCATTCTACCATTATGCCGGCCCTACGGGCCTTTTATAATTTTCATAAACTTCTTCTCAATCACAACAACTAGCGGGGTGCCATTTTTGTAACCGATGCTTTGCAAAATGAGGCTGGGTGTGGGTGGCTTCCTCCTTGGAGGAGGTCGGAAGGAGCTAAAAAAATCTCAAATAAAATGTCGCCCTGACAAAGCCCTGTAGGGGCGGCATTTTGGTAACACATCAACTCAAAAACGAACAAAGCCCTGTAAGGGCGACATTTTGTCATCACTCAAACAACAAAGCCCTTTGGGCGGCATTTTTACACACATCAACTCAAAAAACAAGCCCTGTGGGCGGCTTACATCAACTCAAACGAACAAAGCCCTGAAGGGGGCAAACAAAAAAAAAAAAAAACCCCAGGGGGGGGATTTGAACCGCCTAGGGGCGGCATTTTAGTAACACATCAACTCAAAAACAAACAAAGCCCTGTAGGGGCGGCATTTTGGTTAAAGAAATCACTTTATATTTATCTCTTACAATTAAATACTATGTCAAATACATATTCGCAAATAACAATCCATTGTGTATTCGCTGTAAAAGGAAGGGAAAATTGTATAACAAAAAAATGGCGGGATGAATTACACCGCTATATTGCTGGTACAATTACTAAAAATGGCACCAAGGTTTTAGCAGTTGGTGGCTGGAAAGATCATGTCCATATTCTTGTTGGCCTGCCTGTAACAATAAGTATTGCTGACTTCATGAGAATAATTAAAGCAAACAGCAGCAAATGGATAAACGAACAGAATTTCGTTCCGGGTAAGTTTCAATGGCAATCGGGCTATGGTGCGTTTTCTCTATCCAAAAGTCAAAGAGATACAGTTGTTAAATACATCATGACCCAGGAAGAACATCACAAAACCACATCATTCAGAGACGAATACATCAAAATGCTGGCAGATTCCGAAATTAGTTTTGATGAAAAATATATTTTTGATTTCTACGATGATAATTTTGATAACAAATAGTACCTTTTTACATAGCACTACTCAAAAAATAAACAGTGATCGTATTTCCCAATTGTAAAATAAACCTCGGTCTCCGCATCCTGCGCAAACGGGCAGACGGCTTTCATGACCTGGATACAGCCTTTTTTCCCGTACCGGTTACTGATGCACTGGAAATAATTCCCGGAGGCGATACACTGACATTCACTTCATCAGGTATAAATATTGACAACACAAATAATACCTGCACAAAGGCATACGAACTGCTCAAAAAAGATTTCCCGCAATTGCCAGGCGCAAAAATGCACCTTCACAAAAACATACCCATTGGGGCCGGTCTTGGCGGCGGCAGTGCCGATGGTGCTTTCGCACTGCAATTGCTGAATAACTATTTCAACCTGGGTCTAACAGCTAAACAACTGATTGATTATTCGTTGCTGATTGGCAGCGATTGCCCGTTTTTTATACTCAACAAACCCTGCATCGCTTCTGGCCGGGGTGAAATACTCGAACCGGTCTCCATACAGCTTACAGGCTATTCAATATATCTTATCAATCCCGGCATCCATATTAATACAGGCTGGGCTTTTTCGCATATCACACCGTCTGAGCAAGTAACTGCAGTCAGAGACATTATTTCCCAGCCCATTGAAAAATGGAAAGAACAGCTTGTCAATGATTTTGAAAACCCGGTTTTTATACAGCACCCATCTGTCGGGGCTATTAAAGAAACATTATACAACCAGGGAGCAGTCTATGCTGCCATGAGCGGCAGCGGCTCCACCGTTTTTGGTATCTTCAAAAAAACGGATACGCCTCTATTTCACTTCCCTGTTAATTACAGGGTTATGATTGCCGCAAGTTGACTGTTCAGCCCCCAGCCTATACGACACTACGGGCAGACCTGCCTGACGGCGGGCAAGCTTTTTTTATAAAAAATCAGCCATTTTTTGCCTGCTTGCCAATACTTTTGCAGCCAAATCAGCAACAATGGAGATTTATAAAGAATTTGCTTTCGATTCGGCCCATTTTCTTCCGAATGTTCATGATGGGCATAAATGCAAAAACATGCATGGCCATACCTATCATCTCCGTGTTTATGTTAAAGGTACTCCGGGTGAAAACTCCGGCTGGATTTTTGACTTTAAAGAACTGAAAGACCTTGTACGTCCGCTGGTTGATCAGCTCGATCACACCGTGATGAACAATGTGCCCGGCCTTGAAAACCCCACTGCCGAGAATATTACTATCTGGTTCTGGAACAGGCTGAAACCCATTTTGCCGCAACTAAGCCGCATAGAACTCAAAGAAACACCTACTACCGGTGTGGTGTACAGTGGCGAATAGACCGCCAGCCTGCCTCTTTTTTTTTGTACCTTGCAGGAGCTATGCTGAATACAGTATTCCAGGTATCTGTTCTCGCTTCCAATCTCGATCTGCTTAACCACTAAGCAGCCTGCCTTTTTTTATCCGGGCCGACTCATCTTTATCACATTATTCAATTTCAACGTATGCAAGACATAAAAAACCTGTCTGAAAAGACACAACACTATATTGACCTGGAAAATAAATACGGGGCACACAATTATCACCCTATCCCTGTAGTACTAACAAAAGGCGAAGGCATATTCGTTTGGGATGTGGATGGCAAAAAGTATTACGATTTCCTGAGCGGATACTCTGCCGTTAACCACGGACATTGTCACCCAAAAATTGTAGAAGTGTTTACTCAACAGGCACAGCAACTCACACTTACCAGCCGTGCTTTTCACAGCGAATGGCTGGCAATTTTCTCAGAGTACATCACCCGTTATTTCGGCTACGACAAAGTATTACCAATGAATACCGGTGCCGAAGCCGTTGAAACTGCCATCAAACTATGCCGCAAATGGGCATACAAAATAAAAGGCATTGAGGAAGACAAAGCCGTCATCATCGTATGCGGTCAAAATTTTCATGGCCGCACCACTACCATCGTTTCCTTCAGCAGCGACCCGTCAGCGAAGAAAGATTTTGGGCCCTTCACTCCCGGATTTATCAGTATTCCTTACAATGATATTGCATTATTAGAAGCTGCCCTGAAGGAAAAAAACGTGGCAGGTTTTCTTGTGGAGCCCATACAAGGCGAAGCAGGAGTGGTGGTGCCGGATGAGGGTTATCTTTCAAAAGCAAAACAACTCTGCCAGGATAATAACGTATTATTTGTGGCTGATGAAATACAAACCGGTCTTTGCCGTACTGGCAGGATGCTGGCCTGCCACCACGAAAACGTAAGACCCGATATATTAATTCTTGGCAAAGCCCTCAGCGGTGGTATGATGCCGGTAAGTGTGGTGCTTGCGGATGATGCAGTGATGCTCACCATCAAACCCGGCGAACATGGCAGCACATACGGTGGTAATCCATTGGCCTGTAAAGTGGCCATAACAGCATTACAGGTTTTGAAAGATGAAAGGCTTGCAGAAAATGCTGAAACAATGGGCAAGATATTCAGAAAGGAGTTATTGGCATTACAATCAAAACATATTGCTGTTGTACGGGGCAAAGGTCTGCTCAATGCTATTGTTATTAATCATCCTGATAAAGAAGCGGCATGGAAACTTTGTCTTGAATTGAAGCATAATCGTCTTTTAGCCAAACCCACACATGGTGATAAGATACGCTTCTCCCCTCCGCTTGTTATCACAGAAGAGCAGATAAAAAAATGTATTTCCATAATTGCGCAAAGCCTCTCCGTGCTGGATTAATGAAGCGATGTCATACTGCTAACGAAAAGTCACCCCGGCCATTGAGCCGGGGTCTGACATGAAGATGGAATGAGATGCCGGATCAGATCCGGCATGACACTACTCCGTAGCAGCGTTACATCCGGCATAGCAGAATTCCATAGCAGCAACGTACCGTTGAACACAAACGAATGTCAACCTGGGCTTACCGGGGTCTAACGTACAAAAAGCCCCGCTCCATCTGAAGCAGGGCCTGTATTGTTTGGTTCTTTCAATAGAGACTATTGCTTGCTGAACTTAGCACTCACCGCACCAGTCTCAGCATTCACCACTTTCAGGATATAGCTGCCGCTTGTAAGGCCGGCCACATTGAGAGAAACAGTATTGCTCCCTTCTGCAATGGCTTTTACCTGTTGTGCCAGTATCCTGCCGGTCATATCCACTACCTGCAAGGTTACAGTACCACGGGCAGGACTGCTCAATGCCACATTCAACTGGCTGCTGGCAGGATTAGGATACAATCCATCTATAGCCAATGTTGTAGCTTTTTCTCCCCTAATCACAATTACATTGCTCATCTTGCTCACACCGTTAATATCCTGCTGGCGCAAACGGTAATATTGCTTGCTGCCTGTTGGGTTTGCATCTGTAAAGCCATACGTTAAGCTGGCATCGCTGTTGCCATTAACGGCCAGAGTGCTTACAAAATCTATTGCTGTATAATTTGCCCCATCTGCTGAACGCTCCACATCAAAACCACGGTTATTCTGTTCGCTTACTGTGGTCCAGCTTAGTTTATTTACGCTGCCTTGTTTGTAACCGGAGAAACTGAGCATGTTAACCGGTAAAGAAATAAGACTTACGCCACCTACGGCAAACTGTGAGAAGCCGCTCATTCCGGTACGCTGCAAAACAGCCAGTGCATTGGAACCAGTTGTGGCAACATGTGTGCCGTTCATTATATCCATTTGTTGTTCCCGAAGCTAAATTAACCTCCCAATAACCATTGTTTGCCACTCTTACAATATTATCACTTCCTTCTGTAAATGGAAGACCGGCATTTCCGGCTGGTCCTGTAATGAAACGTGCCGCCAGTGAGTTATCAGTAGCAAGCGTATTGAAGTTGATAGTTGCTGACTGAATAGCTGATAGTGTCCCTACCGGGAAATGATAATCCTGGCCTGTGAAGACTGTACCCACTCCCCTTTTAAATGCTCCTGCACCATCGGTAACAACATACGATGTGGAAGAGCCTGCACTTAAAGAACTTGGTGCCAGCGCTGTTAAACTGAGGTCATTAGCACCCAGTACAATCTTGCCGCTGGTAAGCGTAAGGCCGTTATTGCAGGAAACATTATTTGTTAATAACAGGTTGCCTGTTGATTTATTAAGAATAAGGTAACCAAACGTTGTTGCGCCGGTTATAGTCTGATCTGCTGTAGAACCATTAAATATTACGGCACGGCTATTGGAGTTGAAAGTAGCAGCAGCATCTTTAGTCCAGTTGCCTTTTACATGCAGGTCACCACCAATAGCATCACCCAGGGAAAGAGAGCCATTCAGTATTACATCTTTGTACACTTCTATAACCTGGTTTTGGCCAGGGCTTCCATAATCCATGTACATTGCCGACCCTGCATCAATGGTAAGATTACCCTGTATCTGTCCATTGCCAAATATTACTCCATTAGGAACATTCAAAACTGTGTTATTGCTTATCTGTAAATTGTTGGGGCATCCGGTTCCGCCTGAGCAATACCATTCATTTCCCCTGCCATAAGTACCGCCTGTGTTGTACCTGAGCAAAGATGCCGGTCCATAAAAGGCCGACCGGCACCGGAAATATAACCACCAGCAGTTAGCTGGAAGGTACCATTGAAAGTTAAGTTGTTGGCGCATTAGTTATACCGGCAGAAGTCTGGCAAAAGACCAGTAACCGTACGGGCAACATTCATGGTAATACCCCAGTGTTCTGAACAGTTACATTAACAGGACCGCTTGTGGCTGGCCAGTAAGCATCATCGTTTACGCCATAGTTGCTGGTTGTGTTGAAAACAAGTGTTGCTGACAGGCCATACACAAAGCCAATGTTCCACCACCCCATCCACCATCATTCAACTGGAAGATGCCATTGATGTTTGCAGTGCCGCTGTTTGTTGTAACCGTACCTGCCGCGGTCAAACTTCTTGAAGCGGCAATAGTAAGATTATTCAAAAGGGTTAAATCTGCCCCTGAATTAACTATCCAATTAATGTTAGTACCTGTAAAGGTTCCTCCTGACTGAGTGAAAGTCTTGCCGGAACCAGTCATAGTTATTGTTGCAATATCTGTGCTGCTTCCAAACGAACCACCTGTTTGAGAGAAGTTACCGCCAATACTTATATTACAAACACCGTTAGATTATTATCAATATCTAAATCGTCCTCAATAATGAAATTACCACTGACTATTAAATTCAGATCAGCACTACCACTTAGCGGGTGCAGCATCACCAGAATTCTGAACCCTGAAATTACCTGCTACAGTGGTCAACCCTCCAAGCAGGTTAGTAGTAGTGGTTGTATTACTGTTCCAGGTAAAGTTTCCTAATGTTTGAGAAATATTGGAAGGTGGTGAAGATGTGCCACCAGTAACTTCAAATAAAGATGTCACATTCCATGATGTAGTTGGTGCCGCACCGCCATTCCTGTTATGTTGATAAAGGCTATTAGCATTAAAGGATGATGTGCCGGTGAAAACATGTGTACCCACAGAATTCACTAATGTTCCGCTTACATCAAGATCTGTACCGGCACCGTCAGCCAAAGTAAATGCAGCACCCAATGTTAGAGTAGCACCCGCTTCTACCACCAGTTGGTCTGCACCGGCAGGGGCTGCCACCGTTACAGTATGAGTATTGTATAGTGATTGTGTTGGCGTTGGCATCGGGTATTAAAGTAGATGAAATCCATGTACTGTTATCAGCTGATGATTCCCAGGTTCCAAGGCTACCCCAGTCACCTGAGGTTACAGAATGGAAATAATCAGAAGCCGATGAAGCTGTCTGAATATTAAACAGGTTACTGGTTGCACTTGCCAACCCTGTTGATGCAGCAGTAAGCTGAAAGCCAGTACCGGCAACAGTATGTATGATAGCACCAGAAAAGGTAGTTAAACCGGCAACGGCCTGTGAGGATACGGGACTGCCCAATAGTGTGCCGGTAGAAGTAATTTCTATAAAACCAATGAAGTCAAGGTCACGGTTGTTATTTATATCATTAGCACTTACGGTTGGTGCCGGTGCCATAGCTGCACTCAATCCTGTTGGAGATGTGGTATTTTGTACAAATGCCAATTGAGCAGCTACCACTGTAACTACATTGGTGGATGCTGCCAGGAACCCGACACTCTGACTGGCAGCAATAACAGAACTGCCGGTACCATTAGTTTGATACACCGGAGGTTTGTACGAGAACTCAAACTGCTTGCCATCAGACATAGCTAAAGTACCTCAAGTGTTGAGTTTAGCCATACTTTTATAGTATATGTTTTGGACCATCATCTGCCACATATCCAATATCAGTTGTTAGTGTGTATTTGCCAAAGAGGCAAAAGTGATATTTTGGCATTAACTGTTCCTGTTACGGTATTGGATCCATCAGATATTTCTGCACCGGCAATGGCTTGTGTCCAATTAGCCAATGCAGGACTGTTATTGGAGCCCTGGTTGATTATAATTTGGTTAATCAATGTTGGGTCACTGTCGCCGGTTGCTCCGTCATCCGTAACAGTAAAATCAAAATTAACTGATGCAGCCCCTGCGGTATTGACCAATGAAGATAATTGTTGCAGGTTCAGTTCCGCTCCGGCAGTAATTGTTGATGTACGGCAACCGCACCGGCAGTGGCAGTAATACTAAAATTGTCAACTCCTATTCCCTGACCATTAGTAGATCCTCCAACTCCTGTAAATGTCCATCTTAAATAATAATTAGTACCATTAGCAACAGACAGCCCAGACACTGTAAAACTCTTACTCGTTGTTGTCGGAGGATTATAAATCGTTGTATTATTAGCATCGGCAGCATACGCTTGATCGCCACCGGCTGCAGCCACAGTTGCTGTACTTGTATTTCCATGAAAGAATGTCCAGCCAAAAGCTCTGGACCCCGATCTTGACTTCTCATAATCGAAAGCTATCGTAAGTGAAGTAATGGTTGATCCTGTACTATTTGTAAAGCATACATTATTGACCTTGGGCTTGTAAATCCGCTCGAAGTTAAAAATCCCAAAGATCTATCTGTAGCAGATCCAGTAATTCCGTTAGCCCAGTTTACAACACCTCCACCTGACGCTCCAGTAACTACACCTGTTCCTGTTGTACCATAAGCCAATGTAGTAGCCGTAGTGCCAGACGACCAATCTGTCCCAACCTTGAAACCGGAAGGAAGTGTTGCAGTACCACTTGTCCCCATCCCATCAAAACTTTCCGTGAAAGCTGTTCCTGTTGAGGTAATACTCACCTGTCCCCAACTAATCCCACTCACCATCACTAACATCACCACCAAAAAGTAAATCTTCTTCATATGTATTGTTTTTTTTAACAAATAAATGGCCGGGCTCAATGCCAGGCATTGTGTCGGTTCAGTATTAAATGGTGTTTGAGGTTTTGTTCTTCTGCGTACAGCGCAGCATAATTGCTTTACCAATACATGATCTTTGGGAGGATATTGAATTGAAGAAGAACCTTTTTCAGATTCCGCATAAAAATAATGAGTTAATGGTTTGCCCAATATGATTTTTATGTTACTGTGGATAAACTATTAAAAACTCTGCTCCGCTTTTCGTACTTGCGCAATCCTCCTGCCCTGTTTCTTTGCCCTGGCCAAACCGCTTTAGGTAATACCAGTTGTTACAGTTTCACAAACCGGGTCACCGCCCTGGTGCCGCCGCTATTGCTTACCAGCTGGTACATACCTGCCGGCAGGGCCGAAAGATCAACACTTACCAACTGAGTGCCCGCAGCCCCCGTTTGCTGCCATTGCTTTACCACCACACCTGCCATATCAGTTATCCGCAACAGAACAGTGCCGCTCTTTGTGGTGCTAAGAGCTACAGTTGCCCTACTACTTACAGAGTTGGGCGAAAGGGAAGTAATGAGCACATCTGCTGATGTATTTATTACCAGGGCCACACGGCTGTAAGTAATCTTGCCATCGGCATCAGTCGCTTTCAGGCGGTAGTAGCTGGTACCAGCAGCAAGATGGCTGTCGGTATAGCTGTACTGCCTGCTGGTTTCGCTGCCGGTAAGTATAGACAGCAGAGAGTAATTTCTGCCATCGGTTGATTTCTCCAGTTCAAAGCTTGCCTCTTTGGCGCAGCAGGCCGCCAGTTCCCATGTTACCAGCGACCTTGAAGAGCTGACCCTGGCAGCAGTAAAGGAGATGAGTTTGATGGGGAGGGGTGAATCAAAATTAGAAATCGCAAATGGTGAATACAGCGACCAGTTGGTAATACTGGGGATCCTTGCAGTTGGAACACCACCGGGTGGTTGGGTTACACTGGCTGCTATCCAGTTTGTCCCCTCCATTCTCCACACCTGCACATTGGCACCGGGGACAAAAGATGGCCCAATCTGGTTAATATCCGTTTCATCATATTGAAAAACTATATCCGCTCCTGTTGCAGTTGGCGTTTGTGAAGGCGTAATATGCCACACCCGTTTAACAGCCTTTTGTTCATTGCCTGAAAAAGTAGGGTTGATTACCGTTGGCAGGGCATCTTCCACCCGTAACGACCAGTTATGTCCGCTGGTATTGGTAATCGTAAGCGGGTTATAAGCACTGTTACCAATGGGTGCATTGCGAAGGCCGGCAACATTTCCTAATATCAAAGCGCCGGTGCCATTGGTTTTTATATAGTTGGTGGAACCGCCGGTGATGGAGCCGGTATCTGTAAGATTGAAATTTCCTAATTCAATACTACTGTTTGACAATAAACTAATATCTCCTTTAACAGCTTTGTCTGAAGTTAATGCTACTGTAGTATTTGAAGCAATCTCCAATCCTCCGGTGGCAGGCAGCATTAATAAGCCGGTGCTACCTAATATTGCTGATTGCCCATTAATGATAAACTTCTGTGAATTACCAGTAAATCCATCAATAGTACCTGAATTGGAGATTCCGTTTCTAAAAGTTTTTGTGGTGTTGCCTGTAAATGCAATAGGGACAGTCGTTTCTAAAATTCCGTTAACTATTGTTGCTGTAGTTCCTCCCCCCAAACTAAAATCTGGAATA